>NZ_JAJSAP010000004.1 GCF_021729035.1 Microbulbifer sediminum
ATTGGGTATGTAAGCCCGGCAGAGTATGAGCGCAAATGCGCGTAGTTAGAGTGTCTACTTTTTGTGGGTAAGACCAGCCAAGAGGAATGATGAAGCAGAGTGCCCGGGTTGTCGTAATGCTTCTGGAACTCTTCCTGCTTGGCAATGCCATGCTGATAGCATTTCTGATGTGCAGTTGGATGGAGAGCGATGCCTTTGCGTATTCTGCAAGCGAGCTGGATTGGTGGGAGCTGGCCGTAAAACGGTTTCTCCTCCTATCGGTGCTGTCCGTCATTGCATCGGCAATTGTGTGGAAGATCAATAAACAGCTATTTGCATGGAGTGGTTTCAAGAATGAGCAACTTCCTGTTATCACGGCAAGGATAACCCTGGTAAGTCTTTGTGTAGCGGGTCTCGTGGGAGCGGTCATATTTGCGGTCACAAAGCCATACATGTAAGTGGCCTAATCAGCTGTTAGGAATATCTTCGATGGGATGCTGCGACACCGACATTTTTGGTTCTGTACCCTTGCCTAATTCAATGACCGAGATTCTTGATTTGGCGAGGGAGCATTCTTCTGATAGGCGAAACGTCCACTTATGGAGGGGACAAAGCAATATTGCTTGGCCAATTCATAGCTCAGCCTACAGAAGACTCATTAGAACCAATCGAGTTGTAAATGAAAGTAGCATGCAATACTACGAAGAATATTTGCTGAGGCATGCAACTCATCAGGGCTATCGGTTTGAATCAGGGCGGGAGTTATCAGATTTTGAACTCTTGGCCAAACTGCAACATCACGGTGCTGCAACAAGGCTAATAGACTGTTCAAGGAACATTATGGCTGCTCTCTGGTTCGCTTGCGCATCTGAACCCGATAAAACAGGCCTTCTTTTTGGTGTTGATTCTGATCACCTAGGTGGAGGCGAGAACAAACCCGAGACGCGCCAAGAATAAATGGGGTCAGATCAATTTTTTGGCGTTGAACCACCCAGGATAAAGACTCTCCAAAAGCTCCGTCTGACCACATTTTACCGACTACCGACGACCCTGGCTCGCACTGATAATTGGAGAAGTAACCCGCAATGACCGACAACAGCTGGGATAGTTACGCCGAGGGGTGGGACAGCAATAGCGATGTAATCACCTATTCAGAGCGCGCCTTCCGGTCGCTGACCGAAACCCTGGATTGCAAATGCGCCCGGATTCTGGATTTCGGCTCGGGCACGGGCCTGCTGACTGAACGCCTCTCTCCCCTGGCAAGCAGTATCGTCGCCCTCGACCCATCAGAGAAAATGCTTGCCGTACTGGACGCCAAGCAACTGGGCAATGTCACAACCATACAATCCAGCCTGACTCGGGAGCTGGTCGACGAGAGCAGGCAGCTCCAGGAAGGGTTCGACCTGATCGTCGCCTCCTCCGCACTGGCGTTTGTTCCGGACTACAGGGACACAATACGACTGTTGGCCAAGCTGCTGAACAGGAATGGCCGGCTGGTGCAGTGGGATTGGCTGAAGGAAGACAGTGGCGAAGATACCGGATTTACCCGCGAAGGCATCGCTGCCGCCTTCAGGGACGCAGGCCTGTCCCACATCCAGGTAACCGTCCCCTTCTCCATAGGCACGGGTGAAAACCAGATGGACGTTGTAATGGGCACAGGCACCAATCAATAAGAATACTCCTGCCCGCGCTGGCGCAGCCTGGGTATACCGCCGTTATTGGGAATCTCGGCGGTACCGAATTCGACCCAGGGATTCATGGCGTAGGCACGCTGTGTGGCGGTGGTAACAGATAGAGCCAATAAAAAGGACATCCATTGATTGTCCCCCCTTCTTTACCGCTCACAGCTGAACCGCTGAACTTGATGAGCCGCCTGCAATATCTGCAGGGCAAATGTTGTGCGCATTGGCTTTTTAACAGCCAACCTCCTCCCAGCAGAATGGCGACCGCATCACACAATCGGTAAAATCCCGCTCACGTGTTTAATTTATAAAACCTGGGGAAATGTGGTTTCTTTAATGATGATTCGCTGGGGTCTGTGGGCGATGCCTGGCGCTGGGGCCATGCTGGGAGTGTCGTTCCTCGCGGGTCTGTTCCTCGCCGACCAGGATTGGAGAAGTCCCAAAACACCTTTCTACAATCCCTGGGGCAAGGTATAACTTGAGACATGACAGGCAACCCAAAACAACCCGTGGCTCCCGTGCAACCGTTTAATACCCAATTTACGCTATCCCGCGAATATCTTGCCGAGTGTTTCGACCAGTCTTTACCCCACGGTAAAGGTGCCAAGCCAAACTACCTGTTCCCGCTATTACTGTTTGCTGCCGGTGCAGGCTTACTAACGTTCACTGAGCAGCCCAAGGTCGCCGGTTACATGTTGATCGCTTTAGCGATTCTGGAGCTGCTGCATATTCGATTCCGGCGCGCCTGGTGGTTGACACGGCAGATGTGGGGCAAGGGTGCCGGCGGCGAAGTGAAATTAACTGTAGATGATGACGGTATCCAGACCCAGACAGCCCATACGCAAACAGCGCTATTGTGGTCTGATATAGAGCGCGTCATTGAAACCGATTTGGGACTGATTCTGGTGGCCAAATCCGGCGGCCGGCAGTACTTGTCCAAATCGCTGTTTCCTGCCGATTTGGTGCCCGAGATCATTGCCACGGCCAGTGGAGAAACTTGAACCTATTCCAGGCACGACCAGCAAAACAAATGGGGTCAGATCAGCATTTTGGCGCCGAATTACTCAAAATAAGAACGCGCCTAAAGTGTGATCTGACCTAAGTTATTACGGTCACCGGAATGGCAATTTGCTTTTTATACGGTAGTAATCGTAGCCCAAGGGCGCTTTAATACATATATAAGAATCACAGGCAGCGAGGCTCCAGCCCTTTGGGCCTCCGCGGGACACCCAACACTATGCAGATTTTTGCGGGTCACTGCGCCCCAAGATTCGCACAAAATATGAACATCACTGGTCGGCATTGCTGCGAGCGTTATAGGACCCAAAACCCGAAACAACCCGAGGCATCCCATGCAAAATATGTCAAAACTGCTGTTGTTGAGCTTCGCCCTTTCATTCGTAACCAGCGAAGCCAATGCTTCCGAAACCATCGCTATCAACCCAACCAACAAAGCTGCACTATTAGACGGCCACTGTGGGAAAGATGAATGGCAAGCAGCAACAAAGATCGAGCTTCCCGCAGAGGCTGCCATTTATCTAATGCACGATAAAGACTCCTTATATGTTTGCGCCAAAGGGAAAGCAGAAGACACCACGGTCCTGGATCTCTACATAGAAAATGCAGCAACTGGCCATCTCCACAAGTTTCATCTCTCCGCTCAAATGGGGGAACGAGTACTCACAGACGAAGGGTGGAGTGAACCCGAGACGTGGATTCTCAAGGATTGGACTGGATTCTGGGTACCCTATTTTGGTTATGAAGATACCGAAGATGGAAAGCGCCCTAAATTCTTTAGAGGATTACACAGGCAAGTGCAAGTGTTACGTAAAAAATTCCCAGGCAACAGCTGGAATATGATGTTTGGCGTAAGTATTAAACGTGATGGTGAGTGGACTGATTCCTTCTATCCAGAAAAAGCAGAAGACAGCGATAAGTCGACCTGGGGGACGTTTTCATTTACTGAATACAGTCCTGAATAATTGGGGTCAGGAATAGTTGGGGTAAGAGTTGAATTTTGGCAGGTTAGGAATCATCTGCCAACCCCTAATAATTGAGTACCGGAAATAACAAGAGCAAGGAAGGCAATGAAAGACCTCGATGACCACAAGAAAATCGCTGTTTTGATCGATGCGGACAACGCCCAGTACTCCAAGGTCAAGGCGATCCTCGACGAGATTTCGGCACACGGCCATATCGTCATCAAGCGTGCCTATGGCGACTGGTCCAGCGACAACCTGAAGAACTGGAAGAAATCCCTCAACGAGCTGGCCATCCAGCCGGTGCAGCAATTCGCCTACACCACCGGCAAGAACTCCACCGATGCCTCGATGATCATCGACGCCATGGACCTACTCTACTCCAAGCGCTTTGATGCCTTCGCCCTGGTCTCCAGCGATAGCGACTTCACCAAGCTGGCCGCCCGCCTGCGTGAGGACGAGCTGTTCGTGTTCGGCGTTGGCGAACGCAAGACGCCCATCTCGTTCCGCAACTCCTGCGATGATTTCATCTTCACCGAAAACCTGGGTGGTGATGACGAGTCCGCAGAGTCCAGGGCAGCGGACAAACCGAAAGCACCGGCAGCCA
This sequence comes from Microbulbifer sediminum, assembly GCF_021729035.1. GTDB lineage: Bacteria > Pseudomonadota > Gammaproteobacteria > Pseudomonadales > Cellvibrionaceae > Microbulbifer > Microbulbifer sediminum. Next base: position 4,248 of record NZ_JAJSAP010000004.1, read on the forward strand.
GGAAGAGCCAGAGTGATCCAGAAGAGCTTATCCCTTTGCTGACCAAGGCCTGGGAGCAGTTCCAGGATGACAGCGGCTGGGCCAACGCCTCTGCGGCAGGGAGCTTCCTGAAGAGATCGATGCCGGATTTCGATCCCCGCTCCTACGGAGCGGCCAAGTTCTCACAGTTATTAGAGAGCCTGAAAGGCAAACTCGAAATCACAAAGAGGAAGGGGAATGGCAACCAGATCGCCTATCGAGTGAAGCGCATGAAATCCCAGGCCAGACGCCAGCCGACTGCATCCAGGGTAGAAGAACCTGCATAACAGCAATAAACGGGTTCAGATCAAACTTTCGACATTGCAAGACTCAAAAATTCGGCGAACCATAGGCCTGTTCTTTCCAAATTATTCAGCTGACCATGTCACACCAAGATAGCGGATCATAAAAAATGCAAAAAACTAACCTCTTTCTCGCCCTTCTTCCCTGGATGGCCATCCCATATGCACAGGCGGAGGAGTGGGTCTGTTATAGCTCGTCTAGAGCCGAAAGCTCAGTTATTGCAACCCAAATCGAATCTGGAGAATCTCATCAAATTTCGCTTCCTTCCAGCGACTTCTTATGCCTGGAGAAGCCGCTTGATTCGGGGAGAGTAAACGTATTGGATTTTGCTGCGGGTGTACCGTTCAAGTATATCCGCAATCCGGGTGAATACGCATTTTCTATAAATCCGGCAGAATTCGTTAGAGTGCAGGAATCAGGCAGTGAATTGCTGGAGGGATTTCAGTCGGTTTCCTTCTACCACGAGGATGGAAGAATCCAGAAAATACTCAAGGGGCAGGACACATATCAGGACAGCTTCGCTGACGACCTTAAGGCAGGCATCAATGACGAAATGAACTTGGTCTATTTCTTCAATCTCGACAAGTCAGCATTTAATTATGTCGTACTGCTACTGGACCAAAAGAGGAAATGCGCATGGTCTGAATGGCCCGGCATTCATACTCTCGAGTGGGAGGGGTGGGACACCTGCTCAAAGTCTCCTTCACTAAATAATTAGAAGAAAATGAACGGGTGGGTGTCAGATCAAGATTTTGGCATTGGATTACTCTAAGCAAACACGGAAAAATCCCGATTTAACCCCATCTCCCTGATTCCCCGTACGTTAGCGGTTCACGACCGGGAAATCACCAGGATTGGTGTGGCGGATCTGTTCTATCACTCCAATGAGCTGCGAGCAAACCTGATACGCCAGGGCCTCAAAGCAATAAGTGGGATACAGGAAAAAGGATCAACTGTTAGCCGGCCTCGCTCAATTACTTTGCACATTCAGCCATACGCATACTGCCATCGGCTGCAAGTAAAATAGAGCCGCCGGAATAAGTATCAATAAATAGCTCACCGGTATCAACAAAATACGACCTGCCAGGTGCGCCGGGCAGAGAACGCCAAAGTTCAGCCTGCCAGTCGCCCCCTACCCCCTCCTTAAGTTCATAAACCGCACCTTCATTGGAAAACATGTGGGCAAGGCCGGTGACCGCAATATACCTTTGACCCAGGCGGTATATATCCTCCACGTTGGCCTTGAGAATCACTTCTGCTTGAGCTGAGTTGTCAATAAACACCAGCTCCCCACCCCATTCTCCGCGATCACTTCCCACAAGCCAGCCGCCATTTACCTTGAGCCCTTTCGCAGGCACTTGCCGAACCTGTTCGCGAATCTCCTTGATATTGTCCTGATGAATCTCGATGACGCCATCTGGGTTTTCCGCTCGCTGCTCGGCTTCATCCGCTGCTATATAGCTGATTCTCTCAACTTTATATGCCAAACGGTCCAACTCTTTAGCCGCGTAACGGGAATATAGCTTGGCATCCCGGGGCTCCTCTACCATATTTCCGCTTATCGATTCACAGGAATCTGTCGCAAAATGCTGATAGGCAAAGAAGCGACCAGGGAAATTTCTGTCTTCGCCAAGCTCCGTACCACCCTGCTTTTTACTGGTAGGTAAGGCAGCCTGCCTTACATGTGGATGCCAGTGGCTGGCCGCAGCTTCTCTGAGTGCCTCGCCAGCTTGAACACCCCCTATACGAGCTAGAGCCTCTGCAGCCACGAGATTCATCACAACATCGGAATCATCATTCAACAGTTCAACCAGCTTCGGGACTGCGGGCTTGTACTCTAGATAGCCTATCGTGCGCGCTGCGCCAATTCGCAATTCTCTATCGTGGGATTTCAGGAGGCGTGCAACTACGGGACCAGCACTCTTTCCTCTGGTTTTTAGTTCAGACAAATCTCGCAAGACTAGAATATTCGGCTGTTCACCTAGCGCCTTAGCGAAAACTTCGCCGGCAAACTCTGAGTGAATACCGATTAGTGCCCGGTCTGCGCAGTTGCGAACAGGAGGATCCTCCCTCCTCAACCGGAGCAGGTCACGCTCTACGTTGATAGCTGGCTGACCGAGACTGCCGATCATACAAACCATGCCCGCCCTGGTTTCGGCAAGCGCGACATCTGGAAGCGTATTGATGATTTCACGAGCTGCGTGTGCCCGTGTCTGGGCGTCCATTTCTCCCAGGATATATCCGACAAGATAATGTCGATTTGCTGGGCAGCCGTCCTTACACAACGATGCGTCGATCAGGAAGGGCAATGCGCGTTCCCCACTATGCTCAACGGCAAAGGAGATCTGATTACCTCCCGCATCCCCCTCCTTCAGGTATCGCTTCACCGCCTCCCTGGCAGCCTCGGGATCGTCTATCTTACCCAAAGCCACTGGCAGCCACCCCAGGTCCCTGCCACTATCCAGCGCAGCCACAATATCGGGCAAGTATCGCGGGTCAATTGAATCCATTTCCCGCAGTGCTACGGCTGCGACCTGCGCGACATCAATATCGGTTTGTGCCATTAACGGAACCAACTCCCTGGCTGCCGCATCACCAAACTGGCTCAGGCGCCGGGCAACTTCCCATTCGCGCTCGGAGACCGTCAGGTAGCTGGCCTCAGCGGGTTCAGCCACCTCAAACAGCTTGGCCATACAGGCAGTCAAGTCTGCACAGTCGTCTATAGGGCGCTCCCTTTGCTCCGCCTGCGCACTTACCATGACCACCAGGCTTAGCAATACGAAGCAAAACGCCCTGCAGCACCGGGAAAGCGCACTTATCGATTGAAAGTATATTTTTAGCATAACGTTTCCGGACCAGACGTGTTTATGATTTTTGATAACAGAATCCGTGAAGCTAAGCAAGTTGGGGCGATGCTGGATACTTACATTGAAGCGGGGGAAGACAGCAGGCCACTCTGGCTGGAATTCATGAATATCTGGGGAGGCCATCCAGAATTGAAATGATAGATGGGTCAGATCAACATTATGATCCCCCAATCAATCACGAAAGAGTATCAGCTCATCGTGAAGTGGACAGGTGGAAATACAAGCTTGAATCGGCCAAAGAGTTCTCTAAGGATTAATCTGACTTAATCTGTCCCGGCATCTTACACGGACGTTTTCTTTGCCAGAAAAATGGTATGCCGCGCCCCCTTGCCCGGCCGTTCGCGCACCGTCTTGATCTCGACGTCAAAGCCGGTCTTCCTCAGCCGGTTGACATACATAGTGTCGGGCCCTGCCGACCACACCGCCAGCATGCCGCCCGCAGTCAGGCTCTCTTAGATACAGCTGGTGCTCTCGAGGGAGTACAGCCAGTTGTTGTCGCTGTGGGGCAGGCCCTCGGGGCCGTTGTCCACATCCATTAATACAGCGTCCCAGGCACTGCCGCGCCAGTCCAGAAGCGCACACACATCGCCGAAATAAACCCCGCAGCGACTGTTGTCCAGAGGCCCTGGCAGCGCTGTGCCAATGCTCGTCCAGTGGCATAATCGTCATCCCGAGCGCCGGGGACTGGGCCCCGATTGTCGCTTCCTTCTTCCAGGGCTTGCGTGTATGAGCGGGTTACTGCCTGTCCTGACGTGGCTGATACAGCTGCGGGCGACTAGCCTAATAAATCCGCTGGCTAGTAACCGCGCTACAGGTCGACTTCCTGAGAATCCAATATGATGAGCCTTTTCAATAAGCAGACAGAGAACAGTGATGCAGTATTAAGGGCTATAGCGCACATGCCGACCAAGAGCCTGCATGTTTTGATGGCCGAGGAGTTTACACTGGGGCTGTCAGATACGGACTTCATGCGAATTGCTGTATTCCTGGCAGAAAAGAGCTATGCCGAAGGAGGCTGCCCGATTGGTGCGGTTATCATTGATAACTCGACAAGAAAAATCCTGGGAAAAGGCCATAACACGCTTGTTCAGGAGAACCACCCCTATAACCACGGTGAAACCTGCGCTATCCGTGATGCCGGTCGAATTGATTTTAGTACAACGACTCTTTTTACGAGCCTGAGTCCATGTGACATCTGCGCGACGTTGATTTATATGAGAGGGTTCAGTCGTGTGGTCATAGGCGATGTCACCAATGCTGGCGGCAATGAAAATTTTTTGGAGGAAAAAGGTATTCCAGTGGACATCCTGCAGGACCGGAATGGTATATCGCTTTATGCGCGCTTCAGGTCTGAAAACCCTGACCAGGAGCTGGAAGACTGGCACGGCCTGAGCGCCGTGAAAAATCAGGGTATAAAATAAATATACGGGATCCCTAGCCTCCGGCTAGCAATAAATTGGCCGAACCTGCGTTCCAGCGCGTCACATTGACGTTTTCTTTGCCAGAAAAATGGTATGCCGCGCCCCCTTCCCGGGACGCTCGCGCACGGTCTTGACCTCGACTCTGAAGCCTGCCTTTTTCAACCGGTTGACATACATGCTGTCGGGCCCCGCCGACCACACTGCCAGCATACCGCCCGGCCGCAGGCTCTCGTAGATACAGCTGGTGCCCTCGAGGGAGTACAGCCAGTTGTTGTCGCTGTGCGTCAGCCCTTCAGGGCCGTTGTCGACATCCAGCAGCACGGCGTCGTAGTCACTGTCATGCGTGTCCAGCAGTTCCCGCACATCGCCGATATGCACCCTGGTTCGGCTGTCGTTCAGGGGCCGGCCGGCGCATTCCCCCAGTGGGCCACGGTTCCACTCCACCACTTCGGGGATCAGGTCGGCAACGATCACCTCGGCGCTGGATGACAGCACCTCGAGGGCGGCGGCGAGGGTGTAGCCCATGCCCATGCCGCCCACTACCACCCGGGCGCTCTCGCGGTTCTTCAGGTGGGCGCAGCCCAGCAGCGACAGCTCACGCTCACTGTTGAAGCGGCGGCTGTTCATCAGTTCACCACGGGGGCCGGACAGGGAGATGGAGAACTCCTGGTCGCGCTGGCGCAGCGTGAGTATGCCACCATTATTGGGAATCCGGGCGGTACCGAGTTCGATCCAGGGTTTCATAGCGTGTGCTCGCGGTGGGAGGACGGGGATACGGCGCGCAATGTAGCATAAAGCCTCGCCGCTTTGGCGATCAGCAACGCTGCTTGTAATGTCGCCCTAGCCGTTTGGCAGGCGGCCGCCTGCCGCCGGCGAGCCCCGTGCAGGCGCTTCCGCCCCCTCCTCTGGCGCGACCAGGCTGGCAATCTGCCAGCCCTCCCCCACATCAACTTCCTGTGAAACCGTATAGAGATGGACCCTGCCGTCTGGATCCACGGCATAGAGTGGCGTGGCACGGTTGCCGTAGGTTTCCCGGTAATCGTCGACGGTGAAGTCTTCCGTGAGTCCCGTGGTCCTGATCGTTGCTCCTCGCGCCACCAGGCTGGCAAGGCGGCCAAAGGTTGCCTTCTCCGAAAAGAGTTCCAGTGTCTTTGCGTATTGTTCCGATACCCGGTGGCTGGGCCGCCCCTCCTGCTGGCCGTAGCCAAGCCCCACCACCGAGCCCTGGCCGAGCACATGCTCGAAGTGATAGGTGACCAGTGGATTCAGCTGCCTGTAGGGAGACAGCACCAGCACCTTGCCAACTGCGGACAGATCCAGGGTCAAGCTGGCGTGCTCCGAGATTGGGTTACCGTAATAGGAGGGGATGTTTTCCATCCGCGCCTCGCGTATGGCGTCCCAGTTGGTATCCGCCAGCAGGACGGGAATGTCCTTCTCCATCAGGTCTTTCGCCAGCATACGTGCGAACCTGCTGCCACCGAAGATCAGGTAACCGCCGGGATAGGGGGCGCGCACACCCAGCAGTTTGGCGCAGCCCTTGGCCGTCAGGCTCTGCAGGACGACGGTGACGATGATCACCAGGAATACCATCGGTACCAGCAGTTCGGATTTTGGCAGCCCGAACTGCTCCAGCTTTAGGGCGAACAGTGCGGATACCGCGGCAGCCACGATACCCCGTGGTGCAATCCAGCTCAGCAGTGCCAGCTCGCGCCAGCTCAAACCTGACCCGGGCGAAGACAGGACCACGCCCAGCGGCCGGGCGACAAACATGATTGCCGCCAGCACCACCAGCGCCCCCCACCCCAGCTGGGTAAGCGTGGACAGCTCCAGCCGTGCTGCCAGCAGGATAAACAGCGCCGAAATCAACAGTACGCTGAGGGTTTCCTTGAATTCGATAATATCGTCCACATCCAGGCCTTTCATGTTGGCCATCCAGACACCCATCACCGTGACCGTGAGCAGGCCCGATTCATGGGTCATCAGGTCGGATGCGGCGTAGGCGCCGAGCATCAGGGTGAGTACCGCGGTATTACGCAGGTAGTGCGGCACCAGGTTTTTCCTGAGCAGCGCACCAATGAAGTACCCCATCAGCGAGCCCAGGCCAAAACCGATAGCCAGCACCTTCAGGAACGTGACCAGGGTATGCTCGAGCGCGTCTTGCGAGACAGCAACGTACTCGTACACCAGCACCGCCAGCAGCGCGCCGATAGGGTCTATGACGATGCCCTCCCAGCGCAGGATGTTGGATATACGGCTATTGGGCCGCACGGAACGCAGCATTGGCACAATGACCGTCGGGCCGGTAACCGTGACAATGGCACCGAAGAGTGCGGCCAGCTGCATGGGCATGCCGAGTGCGTAGCCGGCGGCGAGTGCGGCGACCAGCCAGGTTACCAGGACGCCCACCGTACACAGGTTGCGCACCATAGAGCCGTGCCCGCCGAGGTCCGACAGCTTGAGGGTCAGGGCCCCTTCAAACAGGATAATCGCCACCGCCAGGGATACGACGGGGAAAAGCAGGTCGCCGAACAGGGCATCGGGGTCGAGCACGCCAGTGACCGGTCCCAGCGCCAGACCGGCCAGCAGCAGGGGCAGGATCGCCGGCAGCTTGAGCTTGTAGGCCAGGTACTGGCACGCAATCGAGACGATACCCACCATCACCAGCAGGGCCATTGGATTGGTGATGATCTGTTCCATAGTGCTGATCGCCCGCTTACGATATGTACCTGAGCACGAAAGTATAACTTAGTGAAGTCCCCGCACATCGATTGTCGAACAGGCGAATGCGATGTTAGGCTCTGGCGACCCGCCCACCGATCGCGGTGCGCGTCGGGTGCGCCCAGGTGAACTCGAGCGACACGCGAATGATGGATTTGAGGCCCCTGACGAGGCCTTCCTTCAGTATTGTGACAACCGCAGCCAATTGCTGGCCGATCACATGGAGGCGGCAGGGCATTAAGATAGACGGCGTCCACTGGAAAGCGGTGGCCACGGCAATCCGGAATCAGTGCAGCGCCCAACTCCTTATAACCTTTGATACTGAGACCCAGGTCACTAAAGCGTGTTTTCCAAGTGAGGGCAGGCCCCGCAACCAGGGTGCGCCGGCAGCTTTGAGGCTGGGAACGGCTGCTTGCGCGGCTGAGACACATGGGGCTCGCTGTCACGCATCCCCGGCACCTCTGGTTTGCAGGCCAGGATCAGCTTCAGGTGCACCCATCCCCTGCAGTCCGTCAGCTACGCTGTATCGATGTGAACTGCCGCACGATAGTGAGTGCTCATTACCGTTATAGACGGACACAGGTGTGCGAGAGCGCGAGGAACCAGCCCTTTATCATTTCGGTCGACGGTCAAAACAGCGTGTACTCCGTTCGTACCGCTCGTAGAGCAGCCCCCCATGGATATCGGGAAACGCAGTGATACTGGGGAGTGAACTCCGGGCCGGCGGGGACTGCACACGGCCTGGCCGGCTGGCAGAAGCCATGGAGGTTCACCATAGTTTGCCTGGAATACGACAAATCCAGTGCTGTAGCACAGGTCACTTTATATTTCCGGGGCTTCCTGCTGTATCATGATGTAGCCCCCCTCCTCTATTAGTCCCCGCATTAATATACTCAGGGCAACCCCACTTTACTCAGGGCATCCCCATCAAAACTGACTTCTTTTAAATATTCATTCAATAAGTCCTCGCCCCCTTATATTATTAGGCGTCATAACAAAAAAATAAGGGTTTTGCGCTGTGATTACACGCTATTACACCAAGTTATTCCTGCTCCTCTTTCTATCCGCCAGTATCGCATGCGGCGGTGGTGGTGGCGGCGGCAGCGACGGCGGGAATGTTCCTGGCACCAGCCAGGATTCGGTTCCGGATTCTTTCTCGTTCGAGGCGCAATCCGGGGTCCCGGTCAGTGCCTGGATATCGTCAAACAGCATCACCATATCCGGAATCAACACTGCGACCAGTGTTTCGGTATCGAATGGTGAATACGCTGTGAACGACGGCGCCTTTACCAGCGCCAATGGCTCTGTCAGCAACGGTGATGTCGTCATCGTACGTGTGATGTCCGCACCCAATTCACAGGTGACGGAATCGGCCACGTTTACCGCCGGGGGCGTGACGGCTGAATTTTCCGTGACCACAGGTTACGATGGTCAACCTCCCCAGGGAGCCATAACCTTCCCAAGCAACCGGGAATTCGTGGCTACAGGGGACTCCATCGTGATTAGAGGCACGGCCAGTGATGACTCCGGTGTCGCCGCTGTCTATGTCAATGACATTCTGGCGACCACCAGCGACAACTTTGCCAACTGGCAGGCACAGGCCTATTTAGCCCCCGATAGCCTGACCGACCTATCCATCACCGTAAAAGATATCTATGGAAACATCCTGGACCTGGACAACCTGCGGGTGAAGGTTCCCGGCAAGGTCGAGAGCCAACGCATGGACAGTATCGCCTGGGATTTTGCGCGCGGGAAACTGTACACCAGCGGTTACCTGGGAATTTTTGATCCAAACACCGGTATCCGTTCGGACATGCCCCTGGTCGGGCAGGGGCCGGCGGAGTGGGCGCGTTTTGTCATGTATGACAATATCAATGCCCGCCTTTTTGGCTTTAAAGGTACGCAGATTTTTGAGTTCAATCGCAATACTGGTGAATCCCTGGGGCTCGTCCGGGAAACGCAGAGCAGCAATATCCATGACACCGCACTGGATGCCTCACTGGGCCGAATTTACTGGATAGCTGACTTTTCGCTGCGCTATTACGACTTGAACAGCAACACTGAAACCGTTCTCTCGAACGACGGGGGCATCCTGGGCAGGGATTCCAGGGTGGCAGCCGCCGGCGGCCGGGTGTTCGTGAGTGACAAGGGCAATGAGTGGGTATACGAGATAGATGCCAACTCCGGCACCAAGCGCTTTATGTTCAACAGCGTTGACTGGGATCACGTCGAGACTATGACGGCCTCGGAGAGCGGTGACATGCTCTATGTGATTGCCGACGGTGCAACGAGCCACCCATACCCCACTGTTTACCGGATAAACCCGGATACTTCGACCTTTGCGCACCTGGGGCCTACAAGCAGTGCCGGGGAGCTAGCCAATTTCAACCTGCAGTCCGCCGACATGGTGGTGGATGAGACCAACAACCGCCTCCTGATTAGTGCCAGCAGGTCGAACCACCTGATTCGGATTAGCCTGACAGATTCCTCTGCAAGCTGGTTTACGATGACCCATCGCGGTTCGGGCATTCCCATCGCCGGTGAAAATACACTCCGGCCCCTGGCGCTCGATGAACAGGGCAACCGCGTCCTTGTCGCCAGCTCAAGCTATGTCGACGCCTATGATGGCGGCAGCTCTACAGAATCACCCAAACTGATCGCCGCAGACCAGCAGACAGGTAACCGTGAAGAGCACTCCGGGCCGACCCGGGGCAGTGGCCCCCTGTTTGATAATATCGCTGGAGTGGACGTCGGTCCCTCTGGAACTGCCTATGTCATCGATTCGACCGTCGAGGGTGGCGCCATTATTGCAGTTGATCCCGCCACGGGTGATCGCGATGTGATCACCAGCGAAGATACCAGCCTTGGACTCACAATGACTGGAGGAAGCCAGATCAGCATTTCCTCTGACGAAAATACTGCCTGGTATCTTGACAGTGGCGACACCATCGTTGCCGTAGATATGCTGACTGGTTCAGGAACAGTCCTCACCGATGGTACCGGAACTTACTCGGGTGGCGACAACTGGTCCGGAATCATCCATATGGATGTCGACAAGGAATCCAGAGTTGCCTATGTCTTTGGCAATGTTTCGGGGAACTTTAAATTGTTCCAGGTAGACCTGGAGACAGGGAAAAGAACCGTGCTGAACCCGAACCTGACCCTGAACATACTTTCCCCCTGGTCGATTCTGTACAGCAAGCCGGACAACTCGATTCTGCTGGCGAGCTCTCGTCTTTATCGATTCGACATAGGCAGTGAAACCCTTGAGCAGGTGCATATCAACGGGATTGCTGCAGGTGACGACCTGGGCGGGCTGGCCAGGGGAAAGGCAAGCGATCACGCCTACTTCAGCGGCGTAGGCTCCCGTTTCATCGGCGAGCTTGATATCAGTGCCGCGTCGGGCGCAGTCATCTCCTGGTAAAACATTCAACTGAATGGGGTTAGATCGATATGGTGCTTAACGGTGCAAGTGGCACCTTGAGTGTTGATCTGGCCCCATTTACTTTTCCGGCCTCATGGTTTTCACCCTGCCTTTCCGCTAGTGCACCTACGTCGACAGTAAACACGGCGCAGCGGCTTCTGTGCAGGGGCCGATCGGTCCCGCGGAGCCAGGTCATGCTCGGGCTCTTGAAACACAGGAACCTCCAGGCACCCTGCGGCGACACATGGCAACCCCTGCCACGTATGGTCCGGTGTAACAGCCATTCTGGCCCGGGCCGGGTTCAGGCACATATAATCCTCGCAGGCCACCAGGACCAGGGCTCTGCCACCTTGCACAGACTTCCGCCCACCGCCCGCGTCCTATTAATGGCCGGGACCACGTGGTAGAGATTGCTCATTAACTGGAACCATGCACAGCACTCTGCCCACGGTCTAAGCAAGCGCCACATTTATGGCGTAGAATGCCTGGTAATTAATGGGTGTACCGTACCGGGCTTTTGATCTGTGACTGATACAAACCTGTTTGGCAAAGCGGTGGATACTAAATGGACGAAATAAAACAGAAGATCGCGCTTTTTATCGATGCGGATAACGCACCTGCGGGCAAGTTTGAGGATGTGCTCAGCGAGGTGGCGAAGTACGGCGTGGTTACGATTCGCAAGGCCTATGGTAACTGGAAATCCCCGACCCTCAGGGCATGGGAGGATTTGCTGCATGAACACGCGATCCAGCCGGTGCAGCAATACGATTTGACCAAAGGCAAGAATGCTTCCGACATCGCCCTGGTTATCGATGCAATGGATGTGATGTACACAAAGGATATTGATGTGATGTGCTTCATCTCATCGGATTGTGACTTTACCCCGATGGTTACCCGGGCGCTGGCCGAGGGCAAGGTGGTGCTCGGCTTCGGCGAGCGCAAGACGCCGCCGCCTTTTGTGAACGCCTGCTCCAAGTTCCTCTTCCTTGATCAGTCGGAAACCGCCAAAGAGAAAAGCGGTGAAAAACGAAAGAACATAAAGTCAGATACGAAACTGATTACCCTGTTACGCCATGCCATCGAAGCCACAGAAGATGACGATGGCTGGGCTGAGCTTGGCGCTGTTGGATCGAACATCTCCAACCGGACATCATTCGACTGCCGCAACTATGGCTTCAAGAACCTGAGCAGCCTGTTCAGGGCCATTGACCTGTTCGAGCTGAAGCGCGGCCAGGGTAAGTCCTACCTGGTAAGGGATATCAGGAGAAGCAAGAAGACCTGACAGCGGTGTAAACGGGCGTTTACCGGCACTACGGGGAGGGAAAGGCTATCATCCAGGGGCATCAAGCCCCGGCGCTCTATCCGTCTGGTGTGTCGCCGCCCAGCATGCGATTCGCCGCCTCGAGCACTTTACGGGCGGGCACCTTACGCACCTTGTCAGCGAGCAGGACCGCCTCGCGTATCTCTTCGTCTGACACGCCTGCTTTCTTCGCCTCGGGGATATGATACTCGATGCAGGGCACGCAATTGCTGCCCAGTGCAGCGCCGATTGCGACGAGCTCAAGCTCGCGCCGGCTAAGTTGCGCCATGGTAGTTTTCTCCTTCGTCACCCGTGCCTCACCCTCTCCGTCCGCAGGCATTCTGCCCATATTCACTGGGGCACAGCGGGATTGCCCGCCAGAAAGAAGGCTCTGCAACCTTAAACACTTCGCACCAATTCGACTTAGCGCGAAGTATAGACAGCGACCGGCCGGGCATGAGAAAAGTAGTGGCTGGAATAAATGGCGGCCAGATTAGCTCTGCGGCGCTAAAACTGCTCGCTTTCCGGCTCCCCTTCCTCGTCAAGTGCTTCCAGGGACAATTCGAGGCCAGAGCCGGCCTTCTGGCTCTGGCTGCTCTCACCAGCTTTTGCTGGAGCTGCAGCCTTGGGCTTCTTGCCCTGCTCATAGAGCTTGATGCGCAGACGCAGGTTGTTGGCAGAGTCGGCGTTGCGGATGGCATCCTCGTGGCTGATGCGGCCCTCGACATAGAGCTTGAACAGCGCCCCATCGAAAGTCTGCATGCCGAGGTTCTCGGATTTCTCCATCATCTCCTTGATGGAGTGGAATTCCCCTTTCAGGATCAGCTCGTTGATGGTCTGGGTGCCCAGCAGGATCTCCACTGCGGCGCAGCGCTTGCCGTCCACGGTGGGCACCAGGCGCTGGGACACAAAGGCGCGGATATTCTGTGACAGGCTCATTAACAACTGGGGCCGGCGCTCCTCGGGGAAGAAGTTCACGATCCGGTCGAGTGCCTGGTTGGCATTGTTGGCGTGCAGGGTGGAGATCGCCAGGTGACCGGTTTCGGCAAAGGCCAGCGCATGCTCCATGGTCTCCCGGTCGCGGATTTCCCCGATCAGGATCACATCCGGTGCCTGGCGCAGGGTGTTCTTCAGGGCGGCGTGGAAGCTGCGGGTATCCACCCCAACCTCGCGCTGGTTGATCACGCTTTTCTTGTGCTTGTGCACATACTCGACCGGGTCCTCGATGGTGATGATGTGGCCACCACTGTTGGTGTTGCGATGGTCGATCAGCGCCGCCAGCGAGGTGGACTTGCCGGAGCCGGTGCCGCCCACAAAAAGCACCAGCCCCCGCTTTGCCATCACCACATCCTTGAGGATAGGTGGCAGTTTCAGGTCATCGAACTTGGGGATCTCGGTGACGATATTACGGGCAACAATGGAGACCTGGTTGCGCTGCCAGAAGATGTTGATCCGGAAACGCCCCACACCGGGGATGGTCATGGCCAGGTTCATCTCCAGGTCGCGCTTGAACTCTGCCTGCTGGGCCTCGTCCATGATCTCCATGGCGATCTTCTCGATCTGGCCGGGGACAAGCGGTTCCTTGCTCAGCGGTTTCAGTACGCCCTGGAACTTGGCACAGGGCGGAGCGCCGGTACTGAGGTAAAGGTCCGAGCCATCATTCTTGGCGAGCACGCGGAGGTAGCCGGTAAAATCCATCGATCCGTATCCTGCTGACAGGTAAAACTTCGGTCGCGCAGCTTATCGAAAACGGGAAGTGCCGGTAAAGCAAAATTTTTTGAATTGCCGGCCCGCTGAATCAGCACCCAGGTTGGTGAATTGGAGAGCGAAAAGGTAGCGTTCCTACGCGCAAAATACGTGCAGACAGCGTGCCTACGGAGACTCGCCCGGCGACACCCGCTGCAGTTTAAGGACATTGCTGAGAGAGCAGTCTATCCATTGAACACAAGAGTTCAATCCTCGCCCAGGCAGTAACTCCAGCGATTCAGGACACCTGGTCGATGGCGAGATGAATTGCATACCTTTTACACAATCAATATATTCCCCTGTCATTACAAACGAGACTTGGCCTTGCCCACCGAAATCGGCCCGGGCATACACAGACAGCCGGAGAATTACCCGTATGAGTGCTAACAGCTGGGATGATTATGCCGAGGGATGGGACAGCAACAGTGACGTTGTTACCTATGCAGAGCGGGCACTTCAAGCGCTTAATGAGGCCATCGACTGCACGGATGCCCGCATTTTGGATTTCGGTTGCGGAACCGGCTTGCTAACAGAGAGGCTCTCCGCCCGGGCAGGCAGTATCGTCGCGCTCGACCCGTCGGAGAAAATGATCTCGGTCCTGAATGCCAAGCAGCTGGATAATGTCGCAACAATCCAGTCCGAGTTAACCCGGGAACTGATTGAGCGGAATGAGCATCTCCAGACCCGGTTCGACGTTATTGTCGCATCCTCTGCCCTGGCGTTTGTGCCCGATTACCGTGAGACACTGCAGCTGTTAACGGAGCTGCTGACTGACAACGGCAGGCTGGTGCAGTGGGACTGGCTGAAGGAAGCCGACGACGGCGGCAGCGGGTTTTCCAGGGAGGACATCGCCAATGCCTTCGGGCAAGCCGGCCTTGCGGATATCAGGGTAACCGTGCCGTTCTCCCTGGACGCGGGGGGCGGCAGCATGGATGTTGTCATGGGCATCGGCACCAAAACCCGGTAGGCTGACTCAAGCCCGCCCCCTGGCGGGCCAGGCCGGACATCAATCCTTCTTGTCATCGGAGTCACAATGCCCCAGCTTGATAGCCACTCCTGGCTGGACGAATTACCCGCAGCCTTCCAGGCCTACCGCAATGGCCGCAGGCTGGATGAGGTGGAGTGCATCATTCCGGACCTGAACGGCATGTCCCGCGGCAAGGCGATGCCGCTGAAGAAATTCTCGCCGGACACCCCCATCTTCCTGCCCATCTCCATTTTCTACCAGACCATCACCGGCCAGGACGTGGAGATGGACATTGTGAACCAGTGGGCCGAGAGCGATATGCTGCTGGTACCGGATATGTCAACGGCGGTGGCGGTACCCTGGGCCAAGCAGGCCGCACTGCAGGTCATCCACGATCTGCAGGACCTGGACGGCAAGCCGATTTTCTGTGCGCCGCGCAATGTCCTCAAGCATGTGATCGGCCTGTACCGGCAACGTGGCTGGATGCCGGTGATTGCGCCGGAGCTGGAGTTCTACCTGACCCGGCCGAATGTCGACCCGAACGAGCCGATACAGCCCCCGGTCGGCCGCAACGGCCGCTCGGGCACGGCGCTGCAGTCCTATTCCATGTCGGCGGTGGATGAATACGGCCCGGTGATCGATACCATCTATGATTATGCCGAGGCAGCCGGCCTGTATATCGACTCGGTAATCCAGGAGGACGGCGCGGGCCAGGTGGAATTCAACCTCACCCACGGCGACCCGCTGTTGCTGGCGGACCAGGTGTTCTACTTCAAGCGCATCATCAAGGAAGCCGCCCTCAACAACGGCATGTTCGCCACCTTTATGGCCAAGCCCATGCGGGACCAGCCCGGCAGCGCCATGCATGTACACCAGAGCGTGGTCGACATTGCCACGGGGCAGAATATCTTCTCCGATGCGCAGGGCCAGCCCACCGACCTGTTCCGCTACTTTGTCGGCGGCACCCAGAAACACCTGGTTGAGGTGATGCCGTTTATCGCCCCCAATGTGAATTCCTACCGGCGGTTCGAGTCGGAGGCCAACTCCAGCGCGCCCACCAATACGGCGTGGGGCTACGACAACCGCGCCACCGGTTTGCGGGTGCCCCACTCCGGTCCCCAGGACCGCCGGCTGGAGAACCGGGTGATTGGTGTCGATACCAATCCCTACCTGTCGATAGCCGCCAGCCTGGCCTGCGGTTACCTGGGCATGCAGAACCACATCGGGCCCGGCGCCGCGGCGGAAGGTGAGCTCGACGACGCGCAACAGGCGGAATCCTATATTCCCACCACCTTCGACGAGGCACTGCGTATCTTTGCCGAGGCGGACGAGGTACACGAAATACTGGGCAGGGATTTCTGCCAGCTGTTTACGGCGGTCAAGAGGGAAGAGCTGCGCCAGTTCCACCGGGAAATCTCACCGTGGGAACGGGAACACCTGCTGCTGAACGTCTAGGGGTAACCCCGCACTGCAATAGTGATATATCCGCCCTCTCGCGGCCAGCCCCGGCTTTTTTTGCGGGGGTTCGCAGCGAGTGCCACACTCGTGCCCGGGGTGTCAGGCAGTCGAGGAGGGAACCACGTATCAGTTTGTTGCCCACAAGAAACCATGCGGCTGGCACGGGTTTAGTGCTCGTGGCCCTGGCAGCACTGTGCTGGGGCTTATCCGGCGGTATCGCCGGCGTTCTTATCGCCGGCGGCTGGGACCCTTTTGTCGTTTCCTTCTGCCGGGGCGCGATCGGGTTCCTGTTCGTCCTCGCCTGGCTGCTACTGCGACCCCGTGGCAGTGGCCTGGGGAGTTCGCGCTTATGGTTCTGGTCAGCGCTCGCCGGCCTGGGTGTGGCAGGTAACTTTGCATTTTATTTCGTCAGCATCGCGCAGGGGAGTGTCGCGGTTGCTGCCACTTTGATGTACAGCGCCCCGGTATTCGTTTATCTCGTCTCATTCGCCTGCAGGCTCGAAAGGCCGACGCCGCTCAAGCTGGCCGCGATTGTCCTGGCGATGCTGGGCATCATCTTGCTGACACAGGTTTACAAAACCAGCGCCAGCGGTATCACCCTGACCGGCGTGGCGGCAGGTCTGCTGGCCGGGGTTTCTTATGCGGTATTCATCTTCGGCTTCAAGTATGCCGCGCCGCACGGCAGCCCGCAGGCAGTTCTTTCAGTGGCATTCGCAATGGTTGCAGTGCTCCTTATCTGGCCCGCCGGTGTCGGTTGGGCCACTGCCGTCCCGGGCCCAGCCGATTTGCAGCTGTTCGTGACACTCGGTGTCTTTGGTGCCGGGCTGTCGTTCGCCCTGTATGTTATTGGCCTGCATCACATTGCCCCGACTGTGGCTTCGATTGTGGCCATGGTCGAACCGGTTACCGCCGCACTGTTCGGTGTGGTGGTTCTGAATGAAAACCTGGCTGGCGCGCAAATCCTCGGCATGGTACTGATACTGGTCACGGTGACCGCCCTGAGCGTGCGTTCACAGTTCCGGAGGTCTTAGGCCGCCTATCACAGCGGCTGTTCAGCCGGTCCCGGAGCAAGGTTTATGCAGCAGATACCCCAGTCCCCCCATCGAGCACCGGGCCGCCGGTACCAGCGGCTGCGTACCTGGGAGATTCTGGGCGGCCTGTGGATCCTGGCTGCCGGGTTCCTGCTGCATTCCGCGTATGAATGGAGCGGGCACTGGCGGCCAATAGCGGCGTTCGTCCCGGTCAATGAAAGTGTGTGGGAGCATCTCAAGCTGGTGTTCTGGCCCGGTGTAGTGTTTGCCCTGCTGGAGTCCCGGTTTCTCGCGCAGGAAGCCACCAGCTTCACCACGGCCAAGGGCCTCAGCCTCTGCTGTATGCCCCTGGTCATCATTGCGGGCTTTTATGCCTATACCCATATCCTTGGCGACAATTCCCTGGCGCTCGATATCCTGATTTTTATGCTGTCGATCCTGGTTGGCCAGCGGCTCAGTTATTCGCTGCTTGTCCGCCCACGCGAAGCCAGGGCCTGGCGGCTGCCGAGCCGGGCCGGCCTGGCATTCCTCCTGATCGCTTTTCCCCTCTTCACGTTCTACCCGCCACACCTAACCCTGTTCGAGCATGCGGGAACCGGCCTGTATGGCATACTCGGGCAGCCTGCCCGGTGATGAGGTATCGCCGAGGCGGTTGCCCTTTACCCCGGACAGGGGCCACCGTGGTACCGGCCGGCTTCGGCTACCGGGCCCGATATTCCTCGCCGTGCCGGTCGGTGAGTGTTCGTGTCTGGGGACAGTCCTGCGTGCACCTGGAACGGTTGGCAGGCAAGCCTGTTAGGATCTTGACAGGACAGGAGTACTTCCGTCACTGCCATCAACATGGCAACCTGTTCACTCTCGATAACGATAAAGCAGAGATAGAGAGCATGACGAATTACGGCCTGTTCGGGCATTTCCGCCTCAGGGACGCGCAACTCACGGCGGATGGCGCCGCACGCAAATCCAGCGACAATCGACTCGATATCCAGGCGCTGCAAGACCAGGTTGATCACCTGTCCGTGGTCTGCGAGGCAATGTCTGAGCTGATGCAGGAAATGGGATTCTCCCGCGCAATGCTGGAAAAGAAGATCCAGGAAATCGATCTCCGTGACGGCCGGCTCGATGGCAGGCACCAGCCGAAGAAAACCTGCCCTTCCTGTGCCCGTATCTCCGCCAGCCGGCATGTGCGGTGTCTCTATTGCGGTGCCGGCCTCTGAGAGCCCTGGCCCACGGCGCGGGGAGATGGCGCTTCGCTGTCGCGCCCCCAGGAATGCGCGAGCCGCCGTCACCGACGACTCGTCCCCTCCGGGTGCGTCTCCCGGCCAGCCACAGAAGGTGCCACTGGCGCCGGCAACCGCAATGCCGGTCAAATTTTGAACAATCCGGAGTGGGTGCGGAACAATCTGGCGCCCAGCTTTTCAGAGAGGCATCGGGTGGGATTTCGTTCTGATACGATTGTGCCATGGCCCTGCCGGGCCGGGGTGTCACAGGCTTCCACCGACCGGAGGCCAGGGAGTGGCACAACTGTAACCCGGGCTGATTGCAACGCCGCCTCCTGGACCGCCCTTTCCCTGGCCCCATTGCCGCCTCGCCGGTGCCTATGGAGGCCCTGTGCCAGGCCGCTCCAGCCGAGCGCAGGCGTCGTGCGCCCGTTCGCCACGAGATAACCGATGCGTAAGAAACTGCTGCTGATACAGATCCTTTGCCTGGCCGCCCTGGCAACGGGCTGTAGCCTTTCCCCCTATCGCGACGCACCGCAGCAAGCCGCCCAAGCCAACACGCAGGGGCAGCACCTGTCTGACACCGGGGCGGTCAGGGACAAAATCTACGCCCAATACCGGGAGTGGAAAGGCACCCGTTATGCACTGGGCGGCATGAGCAAGCGGGGCATCGACTGTTCCGGGCTGGTCTATGCCACCTACCGCGACCACCTGGGTATTGAGATTCCCCGGACCACAAGGCACCAGTCCCGGATTGGCCGGGCCATCAAGCGCAGCGACCTCCGCGCCGGCGACCTGGTGTTTTTCAAGACCGGGCACAAGGTCCGGCATGTGGGCATCTATATCGAGGACGGCAAGTTCTTCCACGCTTCCACCTCCCGCGGCGTCACCATTTCCAGGCTGAGCGACTACTACTGGCGGGACAGGTACTGGCACTCGCGAAGAGTGCACTTGTAAGCCGTTTGTGTTCTAGTGGCGATGCGGAATCGGCCGCTCCCAACAGCAGAAGCAGAAGTTAACGAACTATGAGCAAAGAAGACCTGGATGCCATCCTGGGCCTGGAAACCGAAGATCGCTACGACTATTTCCTGGATGTGGTCGGTGAAGAGCGTGAGGTCTGGATACTGGTCAACAGCCAGGAGCACTTCCTGAAGCTGCACTCGGACGAGCACGGCGGCTTCGAATACCTGCCGGTGTGGCCTGCAGAGGCATTCGCCGCCGCCTATGCCGGTGATGACGCCGACCTCGCCCCGAAGAGCATTGCCCTGCCCCAGTTCCTGAAGAAGTGGCTGCCCGGGCTGGACGGCGACGGTATCGAAGTGGGGATATTACCGGGCCCGGACAAGAGTGTCTGGGTCATGGAGCCCCGCGAGCTGGAGAAGGACCTGCGTGAGGAGTTGTCCCGTTTCTAGCGGCGGGGCCTGGCGACTGGCGCAACGCCGTCGCTAGAGGTGCGGCGTTTTCACCACGATACAGGTCACGGATTCCGGTACCTGGCGGCAGCAGGTGCCATTGACGTGGTAGCAATGCTGCGAACCAGTGGTGAAAGTGCTGTAGCGGACCGACAGCACTTTCACCCGCGCACCACTGCGAACTTCCTGACGAAACTCTTTGCGGGCCTTTTCACGCACATACTTTTTGCCGTGCCTGTACTGATGGAGTGACCCGCGTCGGCCGGCAATGCGGCAACGGTGCCGGACAGGACCAGCGCGGTCCGTGCCATCCCCTTCAATATATTTTTTCAGCTTCGGTATTAAAGGGTTCCTTTTTTCAGCGGCCCGCGGCGGCCGGTGGGAAAATTCGATGGGAGGACTCCCAGCAGCCATCGGCAAAGCCGAATTAAGTGATCCGTAAGATTTGTAAAGCACTGCGGCCTCACTGCAATGCCGACGGAAAACGATCGCACTTTTTCTCTTGTCCGGACCCGCCTTATTCTTATTTCTGGACCGACTTTCCAGTCACTCCTTGCAGGATTATTCACAGACTTGCCAGTCAAAAATGAACAGCCCGCCACAGCCGCCTCCCCGATCTGAGTAGCCAGATAACTGTTCAAATTTTTTCTTGCGCTAGCGCACAAATATTCAATCTTTCCGGTGCCTTTCACCGGAACACACTTCTCGGTAACACCCGCGGCTGTAGTATGAAAACGGGCGCAGGCAAGGAGTCGTGCCCGACGTACCGGGCGGACAGCGGATACCCGAATAATAAAATCCCGCTGCCGCCGGAATGTGAAAGGAAGCGATCAAGGCATTTCCGTTTCTCCTGCAGCTTCATATTCCACCGCTAAAAAATCAAAGCAATAAAAAGGTGAATCATCGATGAAGACGAGAAATATCCCATTACTGGCTGCGTTACTGGTAGTGCTCTGCGCACCATTGCCGGCGTTCGCCGCCACCGGTGTGGCGCTGGTACATGGCACCGGTAACCAGTCGGACGCCTACAATGACTACTGGAAATCCGGCATGGTGGAATCCATCCGCCAGGGGCTGCCAAGCTCCAGTAACATGCTGGTGGTCAACTGTGATTTCGAGCAGTACATGTGGGACGACGCCGCCGCCGGTTGCCTGGCGACGCAGCTCCACAACTTTATCAACTCGATGAATATTGATGACCTGGTCGTTATCACCCACTCCAACGGTGGCAATGTAATGCGCTGGATCCTGTCCAACCCCACCTGGGACAGCCGCTACCCGGCCATTATCGACAGTATCCGCTGGGTGGATGTACTGGCGGCATCCAGTGCCGGCACCCCGCTGGCCGATGCCGTGATGGCGGGCAATGTGTTCGAGGCCTCTGTGGGCTGGTTGCTGGGCTACCAGAACGACGCCGTCCGTATGCAGCAGACCAGCTGGATGGCTCACTACAACGATACCTGGCTACTGGGCACCTCCGGCCGCCCCTCCCTGCCGGTGGGTTTCTGGAATGTGGTGGGCAGTGATGTGGAAAGCGCGGTCTGGGACCCTGACAGCTATTGCGGCGGCTACACGGAAAACGTCGGTCTGGAAATCACCCAGGAGTGGCTGGACAGCTGCTCGGATGGTTTCCTGAACTGCAGTTCGCAGAACGCCGCCGGCAGCCTGTGGTTTTACGACACTTCCGCCACCGCTGGTGGCGAGCCGCTGAGCCACAACCAGAGCCGGCGCAAGTGCTTCAACCTCGACGTAATCCTGAGAAACGATATTTAAGGTGCCGCCATGAAAACCATACCGAAAAAAGCAGTACCACTGTTCCTTGTGCTCGGCGCCACAGTACTGGGCGTCACCCTGCCCGGCCCTGCCGCGAGTGCTCAGCAGGTCCTCAACGACAGCCGCGAGCGGGTCAGTTTCTCCCAGCTGGTGGAACCGGGGAAAAAGCAGCAGCTTGCCGACACCGGCGCCCGGGAGCAGAGCCGGGCCTTCTACCGCCGGGTGACCGGCGCCGAACTGAATCGCGGTGCAGAATTCTTTGTCGACGGCGAGCAGGCCGTCATCCAGGTCTCACCGCTCGACCGCGCCAGCAATGGCAAGCGGGTGGTGGATACCGAGATTCCCCGCGGCATGACCCTGTCCAACGGCACCGAGCGCCGCCCGGTGGACGATGACAGCATCGCGCTGCACCGCAAGAGCCAGGGCCTGCGACAGGAGTTCCCCGGCTTTTATGGCCGTGCCCACGTGATGAAGGTACCCGAGGATATGGGGCGTGGCCGGTTCACGCTGAAAGCCAACGGTAACGCCCGTGCAAATGCCGAGTACATCCTCTACGTGCTGGACAAGCGTAGCGATATCGAGCTGGCGGTGGAGACCCCGAGCAAGCGCTTCAGCCGCTCCGGCACCCTGGCGCTGGAGGCGAAGCCGGCCGGCAAGGCTAACGCCTCACTGGAGTCGGTCTCCGCCACCCTGATCGCACCGCGGGGCGATCGCTACGACCTGCAGGGAAACCGCTCAGGAAACCGCTATACCGTCAGCTGGCCGGTGAATGTGGATGCGCCCTCGGTACCGGGAGAGCTGTGGCGTATCGAGGTCCGTTCCACCCTGCGCAATGCCCGCAAGGAGCCGGTGGAGCGCGTGGCCGTGGTGGCCGCTGACATCTTCACCGAGACTGCCACGGCCAGCGTCGGCGGCAGTGACGCGCGGGGCCTGGCCCTGTCGGTGGATGTGCGGGAGGCCGGGCGCTACGAGGCCCGTGCACTGGTCTACGGCCTGGACGGCAACGGCGAGTACCAGCCGGTACTGCTGGCCTACCAGGCCGAGTGGCTGGATGCAGGACAGCGGGAAATGACCGTGCCCATCGATAACGCCAAGCTTGCTGCATCCGGCCTGCGGGCACCCTACCAGGTGCGCAGCGTGCAGTTCCTGGACCAGGGGCGCATGTCAGTACTGGGGTATTTACAGGGCAACTGGGAGCTGCAGTAGCCCCTTGCTGCATTGACCGGGACGCGGTCCGCAGCTGCCTGCGGATCGCGTCCTCCGGATCAGGTTTCAGCGCAGTTCCCGCGCTATTCCCTCCAGGGACCTGGTCAGTGCCCTGGTCTTTTTCTCCGCCTGCTCATCCTCGTTGTTGACCGTCGCCAGTGAGGCCAGCATCACCAGCCTGCCGGCCACCTTGCGGTCCTTGGCACGTTGCTGCAGCAGGGATTCAGAACTATCCAGCGCTTCCAGCAGGTTCGCGGCCATGGTGTCCGGTACCGACTGGCTGCGCTGCAGCTGGTCCAGGTAGGCACGCGCTACCACGGGCCTGGCCGGCCACTGCACCGGGAACTGCTGCTGCGGGTTGAAGCTCCCGTGCTGGTCGGCGACCTGTGCCGCGCCCACCTCACTGGCGGTCAGGTACTGGCTTGGCAACAGGGAGAAGACATCAATACCCCGCGCAATCTCCGTGCCGTAAACCTTGCCGTTATACCAGTAGGCGGACCAGTATCCCCCCAGGACCATGTGCTCCTCGTCGATGGGACCGCGGTCGAAGTAGGCGATTTCCACCGGGTTAGCGGAGTCGGTGAAATCCATCAGGGAGATACCGCCCTGGTACCAGGCCTGCACAAAGATATCCCGGCCCGGCACCGGTACGATGGAGCCATTGTGGGCCACGCAGTTTTCCTGCTCGCTCTGCGGGGCGGGCATCTTGTAATGGCTGCGGAATTCCAGCTTGCCGTCGACGATGTCGTAAATGGCATTGGCGCCCCAGTCCAGCGGGTCGAACGCACGGCACCGCGGCCGGCTACCGCCACCCCACTCATCGGTGAAAATCACCTTGGTGCCATCATTGTTGAACGTGGCGGAATGCCAGTAGGCAAAACCGGTGTCCTTTACCACGTCAATCCGCCGGGGCTTCAGCGGATCGCTAATATCAAACAGGATGCCATTACCCGAGCAGGCTCCGGCAGCCATGTTGCGTTCGGGGAACACGGTGATGTCGTGGCAGTGGTCGGTGCGGCTGGTGTCCTGGGTATCGTCGCCATGGTCACCACCACGCCAGAGGCCCGCCAGGGTATCGGAGTCAGGATCGGCAAAAACCGCTGGGCTGTCGACAATACGTGACTTTGACGGGTCGGCGACGGGAATTTCGATCACGTCGATACGGAACAGTGCGGTGCGCTTGTCACCAGGTGTATCGTCGACACATCCGGGCATCTCGTCCTCTTCACGTACCGGGGCGATCCCCGAGTTATAGACAATGATCCTGCCGTCCTCGCCCGGACCGGACACCACGGAATGGGTATGGGAACCACGACAGGTCTGTACCGCGCCCACCTGCTTCGGGCGCTCCAGCTCACTGATATCGAAAATGCGCAGGCCGCGGAAGCGCTCGGGGCTGGCATCGTCATTGACACCCTGCAGGCCACAGTCGACGCGGCCACGACTCTGCTCCACCGACATAATCAGCAGGTCGCCCACCACTGACACATCGCCCTGCCCGCCCGGGCAGACCACTGAAGTCACCTGTTGTGGCAGGCCGTCTTCCTGCAGGCGGTATATATTGAAGCCGTGGTAACTTCCGGCAACCATGATATCCCCGGAAAAGGCGATATCGGTATTGGCAAAGCTCATAAACGGGAAGCGATCCCACTCTTCCCCGTCTTCCTTCCCGTCCCTGCCTTTCTTGCCCGCCTTATCCTTGCCCTCTTTCTCCGGCATTTCCGGTGGCAGCCCGGCCAGGTTTTCCGGGTCATAGAACCCGGCGGGCTTGGGCAGGCGGCCTTCGTGCCGCAGGTTAAGGATGGCCTCGCCGGCATCGGCGTAACCGGCGGCGAGCCCTGCTCGCGGATCATCCGAGAGACCGGCCAGCAGCCCGCTCATCCGTTCCACCTCTGCCGACTGGTCATTGGTGATATCCGTGGTGAACTCGAACAGTACCGGGTCGTAGGCCGAACCGGGCGCCTCGTGCAGCTCTTCCACCATGGTGACCGCGCCCTCGTGGTGGGCGATCATCAGCTCCAGGAACAGACGGTCGAATGCCTTGCCGGTGGAATCTGCCAGCGCGGCCATCTGCTCCGGCGTCGCCATGCCGGCCATCTTGTGGTCGGTCTGCATGGCCTGATGGTGCTTGGGATCAGGCACCTTTTCCCCGCGCTCCCGCAGCCATTCCTGCATAAAACGGATTTCGTCCTCCTGGGACACATCGATGCGCCCGGCCAGGTCGACGATTTCCGGATTATTGGTGCGCTCGCCCACCAGCGCCGCCATCTGCAGTGCCTGGTGGTGATGCGGGATCATGTCCTGCATAAACTGCACATCCGCCGGCGAGTAACTGGTAACGGCAACCTGTATTGCCTCTTCCGCACTCAGCTCGCGCACCGCTTCTCCCGGCGCGCCGGGCTGCACAATTGTCACCTCGTCAGCAACAATAGCCACTGAAGCCCCCAGGGCGGCAGTAAACACTGCCCCCTTGGTTATCGTTCGGTAGAGACGTCGATGAAGCTCGGTCATGGAATCACCCCTTATGCATTTGCCCTGCAACAGCAACTGTCCGCACTGCTAAAAATACAATCGGGCGCCCCGGGGCGCCGGAGTGACGGGGAGAATACAAGGCTGTTTGTGTTTATGTTTTTGCTTGGTTCAACAAATTTATACAGGCACACCAGACCACAAGCAATCACGGTGGATTACATCCATTGGAGCCTGGCCACAGCAGCACCATTTTGACACTTAACGAAACACTCCGATAATGAACCCTCCCTGGCCCATCAATGGAGTAACGATTGAAACATTATCTATTGGGAGCACTGGTCACCATTGTGCTCGCCGCGGCCCTTACCGGCTGCCATAGCGACAACAAACCCCGGACCCGGGAGGAAAGCCCCACAGTAACGCCGCTTGACTTCCTGCCGGCGCTGAAGGGGGATTATTTCCGGCTGGACTCAGAAATTGTGGGCCGCCCCTATCATATTTATGTCCGCTATCCAGAGGGCTACGAGGATCATCCCGATCGGCAGTATCCGGTGATCTACCTGCTGGATGGCGACTCCCTGTTTCCCATCCTGGCTGCCAACCACCTGTTCCTCCACTACGACGACCTGGTCCCCGACGCGATCGTTGTGGGCATTGCCTATGGCGGCTTTGACCCCAGCATCAACTGGCGCGATGTGGACTTTTCCACCCCCACGGAGAGTCGTGACAGGAGCGGCGGTGCCGCAAACTTTCACCTTTTCCTGGAGCGGGAACTGTTGCCGGCGGTGGAAAGCCGCTACCGGGCGGATGCCCGGCACCGCATCCTCTACGGCCAGAGCCTCGGGGGCTTTATGGTGCTCTACTCGGCCTTCAACCATCCCGACCTGTTCTGGGGCCGAATCGCGGGCAACCCCAGTTTCCAGCCGGATATGGAGCAGTTCTTTGCCACACCGGCAGAGGCGGCACGTGATGACCTGCTGCTGGTGCTGTCCAGTGCCCAGGCAGATCGTTTCCGGCAAAAACCCGAGCGCGCCCGCGCCTGGCACGAATACTGGCGGGACCGCCCCAACGCCCCCTGGGATATCCACTTCAACCGCATGGAGACTGGCACCCATGCCGCCAACAGCCCGGATATCTACCGGTATGGCCTGCGTCAGATTTTCAGGGAGGAAATCGAGACTGCCCGTCGACAGGCAGCTCGGCGTGAGGCCTCAGCGGGACACTGAGCCGGCCAGGCCTTGCGGTGGGAATCCCCGATTTATTATTGGGATCGCAGGGGGCAGGCTCGCCGCTGGCCAGAGGGATCTATCCCGGCCGGGCAGAGCCCTTCTCACTCCTGCCCCTTCCCGGCACAGGTGGGCAACTTGCCCTCACTGCCGGCCGAAAAGGGCATCGGGGAATTCAGGTGAATCGGTGAAATTAGCAACGAGGCCGGGCAAGTAAATCGCCAGGAGCGGCCACACGGGTGCGTCAGACATTGATAATGGTGAACTCCGCCGGCTTCACTGTGGCCAGGCCGATAGAGACTTTCAGGGCCGGCTCCAGTCGGCCCCCATCCGCGGCGGTTTCCGAGAGGTAACACCTGACAAAAAAGGCCGCCTCAGGCTTGGTGCCCTGCAAGGCGCCAGCTCGCCACTGCGCCGTGAGGAAATCCCCCACTGCTGCCTCTACCATATGCCGGGAATATCTGCTGTCAGTAATCTCACCCTGGGTAGCGAGAAATCTTCGCACGGATGCCCGCACCATATTGCAGTAGCGCCTGACGTTGATATATCGCCATTCATTACTATCTCCCGCCAGGGTGCGTGCGCCCCAGACACGGTTGCCCTTGTCCGTGAAGTAGCGCAGTGGATTGATGGCTTTACCACTGCTGTGCGCAGTCAGCCGCTGGCCCAGCCGCAAGTCAATATCCACCGCCAGAGACCTGACACCTGACAGCGCGATATTGGCCGGGGCTTCCCATACACCGCGCTCACGGTCCACGCTACAGTAGATTCCAGCCAGGGCCGGTGATGGCGGCAGCGTTACCGAAAACCGGTCCAGGGCGAAACGGACTTTGCGGTAAATTTCCGGGTTGGCGTTTCTGCCACGGCCCTTCAGGTCCGCAAGTGTACGGCTATCGCCACTAGATGGTTCCGCAGGCTGCGACACCTGAATTGCCTGCTCATCCCAGCGCCACGGCAAAGTGGTGTGGATA
The DNA here is from genome assembly GCF_021729035.1 of Microbulbifer sediminum. Lineage (GTDB taxonomy): Bacteria > Pseudomonadota > Gammaproteobacteria > Pseudomonadales > Cellvibrionaceae > Microbulbifer > Microbulbifer sediminum. Next base: position 31,781 of record NZ_JAJSAP010000004.1, read on the forward strand.
GAGGGAAAGTAAGCGGCACCATATTCGAGACAGGACGTGCTGATGCCATCGCGGAAGGCAGTCAGGGAAGCCTCGTCCGGGTCGGTCCCGTCCCAGGGGTCCGCTATCAGGAAACGATCACCGGTTTCCGCACACTGCTCCAATGCGACACGCAGCACATCGTAATACTGGGACCGTATGGAGGCGATCGACAGGGCGTCATCCGGCGCAGCCGGCCGGATACCACTGAGGTCAGGCATCACGATCAGCGTGGGGCCCTCTGTCCGGGCCAGTAGAGACAGCGCCCGCAGGTGATCAGCGGCCACTGCCAACATGACACCGGTGCAGTCGAAACTTCCGACACTGACGACATAGCAGCGGCCACCGCCGTTGAGGAAGTAATGCTTCAGCGCATAAGCCAGCCGGAACCTCGCCAGCGCGCTGTCATTGGGATCGGGTATACCGTCGACGGGATTGCCGTCGGCGTCCAGCTGAATCCGGAAATCACCGACAGCCGGGGGCTGCCCGAACATCATGGCAAAATCGGCCAGGGACCTGATTTCCACAACGCGATTGAGCAGTGACTGGCCGAGGTAGGTGGTTCTCTCGGAGTATCCAATGAATACAGGAACTGCAGTATCCACTGCACTCACCTGCTGGAACGGCGCCGGGACTTCTTCAACAAACACGCCCGGCTGACCATAGAGTTCGCTCATGGTACCTCCTCCACTCTGGTCTTCGATCTCTGCTGGCTCGCGGCATTTCCTCCCTATACTGCCAATCGCCGGCCAGGCAATCTATTCCCATACCTGCAGCAGGCGGCATTTTCGAAAAAAATTGGCAGCTTTTCCTTTTTGAGGAAGCACAACCGGTTGGACTGGGAAATTTCCAGCGCAGGTTTCCTCCCGGGCAATGGCTGGATCCGGCCGGCATTGCCGCCCTGGTGTGCCGGGTTGTACACCTGCCGGAAGGCCGGCCACTTGCCGAAAATCTCGGGCCAGATGACCACCGCGGCCTGCCTGCCGCTGACCGGATGCGCGACATAACACTCAGCCTCGCCATCGGGTATCGCGACAGTGATATGGTTCTCCACAACCGGTTCCGCCTGTCCCATCACAGGTAGCAGCGCTGTTATCTGCGTACTTACCTGCGGTCACGCGGGCCGCCACCACCTCCACTCACGGACATACACCCGCTACCCGCAATCAGCCCACCGAGTACGCCAGGATCTGGCTGATCTCATTGAGGCTGCGCCCGCCCTGCTCCTGCCAGGTGGCGATGGCCCGCTGCAACGCGGCCCAGTCTTTTTTCGACGACGGGGTCTTCTGGACCACGCCTTCCCGGACCAGCGCCTGCACCATGTCCGGGGAAAAGATCAGCGTATCCACCCCCATGCGGCGCAGGAAGACCTGGCCGGTGCGCCCGCCCAGGCGAGAGCCGCCTTTCTGCAGGTAGCGCAGGTTGTCCCCGTAATCCGCCGCCCGCCAGCCGGCGAAATAGTTGCCCAGGCCATTGTGGGCACGGGAGAGTTCCAGAAAGAAAGTGGCGTTGTCACGGATGGCTTTGGTCTTGGCCCAGTGGCGGATCATGCCATCCTGCTTCATGACACTTTCCAGCTCATCGTCGGGCATAAAACTGCAGTGGTGCAGGTCGAAACCGTGGAAGATCTCTTCGATACGCGGCCACTTGTTGCGCACCACCGTCCAGTTGAAACCGGCCTGGAATACAGCGCGCGAGGCTGCAGACAGCCACTCGCTGTCAGGGATTTTCTTCAGGGTCCCCGCCGGTTTGGGTTTGACCAGCTGCTTCTCCAGCCCCGCCATCCCACCGAAACGCTCGACCACAACGGCCTCTATATCCCTGAAATCCCGCACTGCTTTTACCTCGCCATCGCTGCCTGGTAGTCCGCTGTTTATAACAGGGGCCGGCCGCGCCGGCCATACCCGCCCGTACCGGTGCAAGCCACCGGGATATTCGGCACAATGTGGTAAAGCCGATCCCGGGTGCCACTGGTGCCGGAAAGAATCATAAGAAGGGGAACCGCCATGATCCGAAGCTCCATCTCTGTTGTCGCCACTCTCGCCACCACCTCCGCGCTCACCCTGGCCGGAGCCGCCTCCACGGCCCATGCCTATGACGAGCAGTCCCTCAGCGGTGACGCCGCCTGGGTGGAAAGCCAGTCGGAGCGCATCGCACCCCGGGCCACCGGCCTTGCCGACAAGCTGTGGAACTGGGCGGAGATGGGCTACCAGGAAACCCGCAGCGCCGGTGCCATCCAGGATCACCTGCGGGAGGCGGGATTTACCGTCAAGACCGGCATCGCCGACATCCCCACGGCTTTTGTTGCCAGCTACAGGCAGGGGCGTGGCGGGCCGGTGATCGGCCTGCTGGCAGAAATGGATGCCCTGCCCGGCGTCGCGCAGGCGGCAGTGCCGGAGCACAATCCGATCCAGGGGCAGGCCGCGGGACACGCCTGCGGTCACCACCTGTTCGGGGCCGGTTCCACTGCCGCGGCCATCATGCTGAGCCGCTGGCTGGAGGAAACCGGCACGCCCGGTGAAATCCGCCTGTATGGCACCCCCGCAGAGGAGGGCGGCTCCGGCAAGGTATATATGGTGCGCGACGGCGCCTTTAACGGCACCGATGTCGTGTTGCAATGGCACCCGGGGGACCAGAATGCCGCCCTGCCCCATTCCAGCCTGGCCAACCGTTCCGCCAAGTTCCGCTTCAAGGGCATCGCCAGCCATGCCGCTGGTGCGCCGGAACGGGGCCGCTCGGCACTGGACGGGGTCGAGGCGATGAACTTTATGGTGAATATGCTGCGCGAACATGTGCCCGACAGCACCCGGATCCACTATGTGATTACCGATGGTGGCCTGGCACCCAACGTGGTTCCGGCCAGGGCGGAAGTGTTTTACTACGTGCGCGACACCTCTGCGGCGCAACTGGAGCCGGTATGGGAGCGCGTCGAGGAGATCGCCAGGGCGGCCGCGCGGGGCACCGGCACCAGCGTGGAGTGGGAGATAATTCACGGTAACCACAGCCTGCTGCCCAACCAGGTGCTGAACCGCCTGCTGGATGCCAGCATGCGGCAGTTCGGCGGCATTGAATACAGCCCCGCGGAACAGGCATTCGCCGAGAAACTCGACGGGCTGGCAGACAAGCCGGGGCGCCGACTGGGGGACCAGGAGCGAATCCAGCCCTACGATCCCGCTGAGAAAACCATGCCCGGTTCCACCGACGTGGGAGACGTGAGCTGGAATGTCCCCACCGGGGGATTCGGTACCGCCACCTGGGTACCGGGCACTTCCGCCCACACCTGGCAGGCGGTGGCCGCCGGCGGCACCAGTATCGGCCACAAGGGAATGCTGCTCGCTGCCGAGACCCTCACGCTGGCCGGCATCCAGTTGTTGCGGGAGCCGGAGCTGGTAACCCGGGCTACGGAGGAATTCGAGGCCAAACGCGGCAAAGACTTCGAATATGCGCCCTTGCTGGGCGATCGTGAGCCGCCGCTGGATTACCGCCGCTAAACCACGCCCGATTCCCGGCGACCACTACCACCGGACCTTTTCCAGCGCAATCCCGGCGGCGCGCGTCACTGCGCATCTGCCCATTCACTTATCGGACCTGGTTGGGCGCCTGTCAGCCATTGCGCTGCTGGCGAAGCTTCCGCCGGTGTTCCAGGCGCTCTTCCTTGAGCGCCTCCAGGGTCGCCTTCTGCTCGTCGGTCAGGATCGCCAGCAACTGCTCGTGATGATCCCGGCGCAGTGCCATCTGGCGGATTTTTACCCTGCCCAGGCCGGTGTAATGGAGGGCTAACCGGGGTTAAACACTGTTAAGAAAGGCAGGGCCGTGAATGCCGGGGATATTTGCCGGGGCGGGCCCATGCCCCACGGAGCTGTGCGGGGCATGGAAACCGGAACATGAAAGCCTTGAAGACGACCGCCCTATTTACGCTCCAGGATCCAGGCGCTCTCGTCTGCCGCATGCATGCCTTTCAGGCCGCCGGGCAGCGTGCGGCGCTCTGCCAGCGTTACCCGGTGGCTGTCCCCGTAATGGCGCTCAACCTCGGCCGGTGTAATCGAGAAGGGAGGCCCGTCGATCAGGCGCTGGTCGTACTCGAAGGTGATCAGCAGTTGTGGGACCTGGTGTGTCAGTGCCAGGAGGTGGGCCGTATAGCGCCCGCGCATGGATCCGGGCAGGGCCACCAGGGCCGCGCGATCGTAGACCGCATCGACCGGACCCAGCTGTGCCGGGGACAGGTCGAAGATATCGCCCACGAAGATATCGATACCGGGCTGTTCTCCCGTGCCCCCGTCACTGTACAGGCGCAATTTGCCGGCCTCTGTCACCACCGGATCAATCCCCAGCTCCCCGAACAGTTCGCGTACCGCGGTCTCATTGAGCTCGGCGCCCGCAACGCTGTATCCCTGTGCCAGCAGCCATTGAATATCCAGTGTCTTGCCACACAACGGCAGGAATACCCGCCCTGTGGGTGCCAGTTCGCCGAAGTAGCGCACCAGCAATTCATTGGCTTTGGGCGCATGAAAACCGATATCGCGCTCTTTCCACTTCCGGTGCCAGAATTCTGCGTCCATCTTTCCTCCGCTATTTACCGCTGTCACCGGGAATATACCCGCATCGGACCTGATATTCACTGGACTGCAGACGGACCGCTTGAGCGGGAATTACATGCAATTAAAAAGGCCCGCCAGTGGCGGGCCTTGTTCGTTTCCCAGGAAGGCAGCCTGTCAGTGGCCTTTCGCCCAGGTTACGTGGGTGATATGGCGAATACCCTGCGGGTCGATACGGATAAAGGTCTCGTGCTGTCCGCGCCGTCCCAGGGACATACCCCAGCCGGTATTACTGTTCTGCCAGCCGATATCTGCCTTGTTGCAGCCCTTTCCGGGCGGGGAGTTACAGTCACCACCACCGCCACCACCGCCGGAGCCGCCGCTGGCGTAGGAGTCGTAACTGTCCACATGACCGTAGATGGTATCCAGCTGCTCCATATCGTGATTATTGGGATACTCGTAAGGCGGGTCCTGGTAATCCATGCAGGAGAACAGCGACTGGTTGTTGAAGTTCTCGTCCTGGTGACCCAGGCCGACATCATGGCCCAGTTCCTGGCAGGTGACACTCTGCTTCCAGCTGAAGTTGTTGTAATAAGACTGGCTGAAATAGGTATCATTCAACTTGGTGTAGCCGGTCATGATATGACCCTGAGGGTCCAGTGAAATACCGGCGATCCCCAGCCAGCCATTGTTACCATAATCGAGGTTACAGATCCGCACCATGCCATCCGGTGCGCTGCACTGGCGACGAGTCTTCGAGGCAGTATCCCCGGCCGGGTCCTCGACCATGTTGAGTTTGGACGACTTTGACCAGTCGGCAATCGCCTGGGTCACGTAGGGGTCCCAGTCGCTGGTGGTGCTGTTGATCACCACCAGGTCAAAGGAACTGGTCGTTCTGGCCCAGTGGTAATCAGCCCATGAGTGGTCGGCCGAGGCTGTAACCGGCAACCCCGCCGCTAGCAGTACCGCTAGAAAGTGCTTTTTCATTATTGTCTCCAGAAATTTACACCGCTTCCAAAGTAGCGCCTGGCAGCTTGACAGGGTTACGGCTCTTCCGGAAAAACCACCCGGCGCGATTCACCGGTCCAAATACTGGCTGGAGAAGCCAACTGCTGGTGGTGACTGCAGCGTTGCAGCCCTCCCAGTGCTCGTCAAGGTAAATTACAGCGCCAGACAGAACAGTCCAAACTGTCATTAATGCGCCCGGCTTTTCCGGCGGGAAATAATTCAGTTATTTGCTGTCATCCTGCGCATTTTTTTGAAATTTCCAGCGCGGCAGCTTGCTAAAAATAATCCGGCTGGTACGAAGGTTTCAGCCCCGCGACAGCTCGACTTTATTTAAATATTGCGAACTAATACATTTTTTCGGCCCAGGTTTTGGCACCGGGGCGGGAACCTGCTTGTGCCGCCCCTATCCTTCGCTGGCGCAGGTCATAAGCCATTCGTCCCGGGAGCTACTGGAAACTGCTGGCTCACTTTAACCTCCCCAACCAGGGGCAGGTAGCGTACCCTTGCCAACGATATAGCTTAGGCTCCGATAGCCGACAGTCCACTGACACACAATTCTGGAGACCCTCTTATGCTTACAGGCAATCCGCGCCGGGTGGCCATCGTCGGCGCCAACCGCATCCCCTTTGCACGCTCCCACACCGCCTACGACGGGCTCAGTAACCAGAATATGCTGACCGATACCCTGCGCGGGCTGGTCGAGAAATACTCCCTCACCGGTGAGAAGCTCGACGAGGTGGCCGGTGGCGCCGTACAGAAACATGCCAAGGACTGGAACCTGGTGCGGGAATCGGTGCTCGGTTGCGGCCTGGATCCCCACACGCCTGCGTACGATATCCAGCAGGCCTGCGGTACCAGCCTGGAAGCAACGATTCTGGTGGCCAACAAGATCGCCCTGGGCCAGATCGACTGCGCCATTGCCTGTGGCACCGACACCACGTCGGATATCCCCATGGGGGCTCACTCCGGCATGCGCAGGGCATTACTGCGACTCAATAACGCGAAAACCACCGGCGAGCGCCTCAAGGCCGCGGCGGGGCTGCTCAATCCCCGCCACCTGCTGCCGGAGGTTCCCACCGGTGCCGAACCCCGCACCGGCATGACCATGGGGCAGCACGCCCAGGTTACCGCCACCCAGTGGGGGATTACCCGCGAGGCGCAGGACGCGCTGGCCCTGGCCAGCCATAAAAACCTGGCCCGGGCCTATGACGAGGGTTTCTTCGACGATCTGGTAATGCCCTACCACGGCCTGGAGCGGGACAATAACCTGCGCCCGGATGCCACCCTGGAAAAGATGGCCAAATTAAAGCCCGCCTTCGACCGGGAGAACGGCACAATCACTGCCGCCAATGCCACGCCGTTTACCGATGGCGCGTCCGCGGTACTGCTGGCCAGCGAGGAATGGGCACAGCAGCGCGGCCTGCCGATACTGGCCTATATCACCGCCGGCCAGGCTGCCGCCGTGGATTACGTCAAGGGTAATGAGGGACTGCTGATGGGGGGCGCCTATGCCATACCGCATATGCTGCAGCAGCGCGGCCTGTCACTGCAGGATTTCGACTTTTATGAAATCCACGAGGCCTTTGCGGCGGTGGTGCTCTGTACCCTGGCGGCACTGGACTCAACTGAATTCTGCCGTGACAAGCTGGGCCTGCCGGAGGCACTGGGCAGCATCGACCGCAGCCGCCTCAACGTCAACGGCAGTTCCATCGCCACCGGCCATCCCTTCGCCGCTACCGGTGGGCGCATTGTCGCCAGCCTGGCCAAACTGCTCGACCAGAAGGGTTCCGGCCGCGGCCTGATTTCGGTCTGTGCCGCCGGTGGCCAGGCGGTGACCGCCATCCTGGAAAAATAACACTGAAGAAACCTTTACCATGCCCGACCTGCTGCAACAGCTTCACAGCAATCCCCTGTCCGGCTGGCTGGCGCGATCGCTCGGCCTGCCCAACCCCGTCACGCTGGCGCGCGAGGACGGACCCTATGCCGCCCGTCCGTTTGCCGGCAAGACCGCCCTCCTGGTGATCCCGGGCGATGGCATGCTGGAACAGCCACTGGCCGAAATCCTCGAGCGCGGGGGCGCGAATCGCCATGCCCCCGATGACCTGGCCGGGGACGAACGGATCGATATCCTCGTGGTGGACGCCAGCGGTATCCGCTCCCCCGCGGATTACACGACTCTGCACGGGCAATTGCATCCCCTGGCCCGCAGGATCGCCCGCAATGGCCGCGTATTACTGCTTGCGCCACTACCGGAGGAAGCGGCAGACCCGGTGGGCGCCGGGGTGGCCCGGGGCCTGGAAGGGTTCGGCCGTTCCCTGGGCAAGGAGCTGGGAGCCAAAGGGATCACCGTCAACCTGGCCTATGTGGCACGCGATGCCGGCAACCGACTCGAGATGCCCCTGCGCTTCTTCTGCGGCCCCCAGGGCGCCTATGTCTCCGGCCAGGCCATCACCATCCGGGGCTCTGTGCAGGCACCGGAAGCCACACCCGAAAAGCAGTTACTGGCCGGCAAGGTGGCACTGGTGACCGGCGCCGCCCGCGGCATTGGGCTGGCAACGGCGCAGCGCCTGCGCCAGGAGGGCGCCACCGTGGTCTGCGTGGATGTACCGGGCGCATCTGCAGAGCTGGAACGATCCTGCGAACAGACAGGGGCCACGCCGCTGGCCATGGATATCACCGCGGAAAACGCCCCGGAAGAACTGGCGGCGTTTATCCAGGGGGAGTTCGGCGGCCTGGATATCCTGGTGCACAACGCCGGTATCACCCGCGACAAGACCCTGGGCAAGATGCCGGCCGAGTACTGGCAACAGGTGATAGACGTGAACCTCGAGGCCATCATAGCGATCGACCGGGCCCTGCTGGATGCCGGACTGGTGCGCGACAATGGACGCCTGGTGTACCTCTCTTCCATGAGCGGTATCGCGGGCAACTTCGGGCAGACCAACTATGCCACCACCAAGGCTGCCCTGATCGGTTACGTGCGCGCGCTGGGACAGGTGCTGGCAGATCGCGGTATCTGCGCCAATGCCGTGGCACCCGGCTTTATCGAGACCGCCATGACCGACAGGATGCCCTTTTTCACCCGCGAGGCGGGCCGGCGCCTGAACTCCCTCAAGCAGGGTGGACAACCGCGGGACGTGGCAGAGCTGGTGTGCTTCCTGTCGTTGCCGGGCGCCTGTGGCCTCACCGGGAATACCATTCGCGTGTGCGGCCAGGGACTGATCGGGGCCTGAACCGGCTTCAGGCAGCGCCGATACAGACAATCCCCAGCGCCTGCCCCGGTTCCCCGCGGTAGGTATCGAGGAAATGGCAGTCGCCCACCTGCGTCGGCACCGGCACGAAGCTGTGGCCCATATAGACGGCGTCGATTCCGGAAACCCGGAATGGCGCCAGCCGATCTTTTGAGCCCTCAGCAACCCATTCCGTGCACTGCCCCGCACCTGTGTCGCCGGCACGCTGCATCTCGCGATTTTTGAAGGCGGCAATTTCCCGCGCGATCGCCTCGCCGGCGAGGAAGTCGCCATAGAACTGCTCGACCAGGGTCCGTTCCCACAGTATTCCCCGGGCCACGCCCGCCAGCGGCTCCCGTGCCGGGGATTCCCCGGCCCGCCACACGGCGTCCACTCCGGCAAGCGCACGAATCATTTTTCCCCAGTCGCCACCCGGCAGGTTGGCGTGCACCAGGCCGACACGCCCCTCCCCGGTGTCTATCTCGATTGCCCACGGCCACTGCTGTACTTTTTCCACCCAGCGTCGCCGGCGATCTTCAGGCAGGCAATAAAACCAGTCGCCACCATTCAGCTGGTGCAGGGCAGACTCCGCCGGGTCGGCAAAGCCGGCCAGCATCATCGCCTCGTGGTTGCCGACGATGCTGATATAGGTGTGCTGGTCCACCATGGCCAGCAGCTGCTCGCTGTCCGGGCCACGGTCGACCAGGTCGCCGACGAAGAAGAGCCGGTCACAGGTGGCATCAAACCCGATGTTTTCGAGTTGAAGCTTCAGTTGCTGCAGGTGGCCGTGGAGGTCGCCGACAACAAAATCTCTGCCCCGCTGATTGCGGTCAACGCGACGCAAAAGGTCCATGGGAATGATAATCCGGTCTGGATCACAGATAACGGTTACCCGCTAATCCTAGTCGTCACCACCTGGACTTGGGATGTTCCCGGCGCCGGGCAATGGACACCGGCGCCGGGACAGTGTGTAAGGAATGTCCGCCGTCGCGGCTTACTCGCCGCTGCCGGCCATTGGGGTCTTGCCGAGCAGGTCGAGGTAGAAGGCGTATTGCAACGCCCGCTCCTCGTAGCGCCGGTAGCGCCCGGATGCGCCGCCGTGGCCGGCGTCCATATTGACATGGAATACCAGCCGGTTGTCATCGGTCTTCAGTTCCCGGAGCTTGGCCACCCATTTCATGGGTTCAAAGTACTGTACCTGGGAATCGTGCAGGCCGGTGGTCACCAGCATATTGGGGTAGTCCTGGGCACTGACCTGGTCGTAGGGGGAATAGGACAGCATGTACTCGTAGCTGTCCCTGTTGTTGGGGTTGCCCCACTCGTCGTACTCGTTAACCGTCAGGGGGATGGACTCATCGAGCATGGTGGTGACCACATCCACGAATGGCACCTGGGCGGTAATCCCGCGGTACAACTCTGGTGCCATATTGACGACAGCCCCCATCAGCAAACCGCCGGCACTACCGCCTGCGGCAAAGACCTTATCGGGAGCAGCATATTTTTTCTCCGCCAGCCCTTTGGTGACGTCGATAAAGTCAGTGAAGGTATTGATCTTGTTGAACATCTTGCCATCTTCATACCAGGCGCGACCCAGCTTCTGGCTACCGCGGATATGGGCAATGGCAAACACAAAGCCCCGGTCCAGCAGTGAAATTACGTCCGGACGAAACGCCGGGTCGATGGTGTATCCATAGGAACCGTAACCATACTGCAGCAGGGGATTGGTGCCATCACGGTTAAAACGGTCTTTGCGGTACACGAGGGAAACCGGGATCTCCTCACCGTCACCGGCCGCTATGGTAATACCCTCGCTCTGGTAGCGCGCCGGGTCGAAGTCGCCGGGTACCCGGTCCCGCTTCATCAACTGCAGATCGCCAGAGGAAAGGCTGGCATCGTAAATCGTGTCGGGCGTGGTCAGGCTGGAATAGGCAACACGCACCGCGCCCGCTTCCGGATCGGGATTATTGCCGAGGGAGAGTTGGTAAACAGGATCATTGAAACCGACCTCGATATCATCATCCCTGTCCAGGCCCAGGATGCGCAGGGCCTTCTGCCCCTCCCGACGCTCGATTACCGCCAGCCTGTCGGTGAAGGTGGTAAAGTCAACCAGGAATACATCGTCCCGATGGGGGATCACCTCCTGCCAGTTGGACTTGTCGCCTGCGCCTGCCACGGGCGCTTTCATCAGGCGGAAGTTCTCCGCATCCCAGTTGGTCTTGATATAGAACTCATCACCGAGCTTCTTGGCAAAGTACTCGTGCTTTTCTTCACGTGGGTAGACGGGTTTGAATTCCCCTTCCGGCTTGTCCGCATCCAGCATGGACATTCCCTTCACCAGCGTGGAATAGTGGTGGATATAAACCAGCTCACCGTCGCGGGATTTGGAAATTGCGGTATAAAACGACTTGTCGTTTTCCTCGTACACCAGCTGGTCTTCGCTCTGCGGCGTACCCAGTTTGTGGCGCATGACCTGGTAACCGAGCAGGGTTTGCGGATCCTTGTTGATATAGAAAACCGTCTGGTTATCGTTGGCCCAGACCGCCATCGCCTCTGCGTTCTCGAGGCGGTCATCCAGCAGCTTGCCGGTCTCCAGGTCCTTGAAACGGAGGGTGTAAATCCTGCGGCCGACACTATCCTCGGCATAGGCCAGCAACCGGTTGTCCGGTGAGACCGCGGTCTCACCCACGTTAAAATACGACTTGCCGTCCGCCAGCGCATTGACGTCCAGCATTACCTCTTCCGGCGCATCCAGGTCACCCTTGCGGCGCGCATGGACAGGGTATTCCTGGCCCGGCTGGTAGCGGCGGTAGTACCAGTAGCCGCGCACCTTTACCGGGACCGTGGACTTGTCCTGCTCCAACCGCCCGGTCATCTCTTCGTAGAGGACCCTCTGCAGCGCCTCGGTATGCGCCATCACACTCTCGGTGTATTTGTTCTCCGCCTCCAGGTGCGCGATAACCTCGGGATCCTGTCGCGAGTCATCGCGCATCCAGTAATAATCGTCGATGCGCTCATGGCCATGGATCGACAGTTTATGGGGTTCTTTCCTGGCCACCGGAGGAACGGCGTCGGGAGACAGCGCGTTGGCAACAGCCGGCGATTCCCCGGATTCGGGCTTGCCACATCCGGTGACAGTGGCCAGGCTGGCGAGGGTGATCAGGAGGGCGACTCTTGTATTCATGGTTGCTCCGGATGCGTGATTATCGTTATACCGCGGGTCTGGATATCCTATACCAGGTTCTTATGCAACAAACCGCAGGACACTTACAGGCCATTACAGTGCCGCTCCGGAACAGGCGCCCTCGTCCAACAATCCGCCAGCAACGGCAGCTGCTACCCCGGCAACAATAACCAGCTCATGCCCGCGATAATCAGCGAGGCCAATACACTCAGCACCGCCCCCTCCCGCACCATATCCTGCATCCGCAGCACCCCAGTGCCATAAGCAATGGCGTTGGGGGCCGTTGCCACCGGCAGCATAAAGGCACAGCTGGCACACATGGCCGCGGGAATCATCAGCACCCTGGGATCGAAACCGGCAGTTTCCGCCGCTACCGCCAGGATGGGCATCAGCAGCGTGGCGGTCGCAGTGTTGCTGGTGATTTCGGTCAGGAAAGTCACCGACAGGCACAGCAGTACCAGCATCAACCAGAGTGGGAGTGTCGTCAGGAACGACAGGCCATTGCCCAGCATGTCACTCAGGCCGGAGGCCGAGAAACCCTTGGCGATGGCGATGCCGCCGGCGAAAAGCAGCAGCATTCCCCAGGGGATGGTCTCGGCGGTGGGCCAGTCCAGCAGGCGGCCGCCCTTGCCATTGGGCACCATGAACATCACGACCACCGCGGCCAGCGCCACCGTGCTGTCCCCGGCACCTTCCACCCCGAACAGCCCGCTCCAGCCGCCAAATGGCTCGCTGCGTGTCACCCAGGCCAGGATGGCCAGGCCGAATACCGCCAGTGTCCGCACCTCTTCCGGGCGCCACTCGCCCACCTGCGGCGGCTCGATGGGTTTTTCCAGCCGTACGCTGCGGGTCAGCCACAGGGCCATCAGCGGCAGCGTCACCAGCACCACCGGCAGGCCGATGGACATCCATTCCAGGAAACTGAAGCCGCTGCCGGTCACCTCCTCGTAGATGCCCATAAAAATCACATTGGGCGGAGTGCCGATGGGACTGCCCACCCCACCCAGGCTGGCGGCGTAAGCGATGCCCAGTACCAGCGCCACGGTAAGCTTGCGATTATCCGCCCGTGACAACACGGCCAGGGCGATGGGCAGCATCATCAGCGTGGTGGCGGTATTGGAGATCCACATACTGAGCAGCCCCGCCGCCAGCATAAAACCCAGCACCAGCCGACGGCCGCTGGACACCCCCACCACCTGCAGCATGTACAAGGCCAGGCGCTCGTGTGCACCACTCTTTTCCAGCGCCTTGGACAGGATAAAGGCGCCCATTAAAAGCAGGATCACATGGCTGCCGAGGGAAGACGCCACCAGCTTGTGGTCGGTCACCCCGAACAGCGGCAGCAGCACAAACGGGGCCAGAGAGGTGGCGGGAATCGGCAATGCCTCGGTCACCCACCAGATAACGGTAAGGAGGGTGATGGCAGCGGTAACCGCTGGCAGGTAAGCCATGCCCAGCGTGGTGAGCACACCATAGAAAATCACCGCCAGCACTGGCCCGAAGATAATAAAGTGCTGCCGCGTCAATGCCATCGCGAGTCCCCTCCCTTACCGGTTGTACCGGCTCGTTATGATTTTTGTTGTTTTTCCAGTTTTCCCCCAGGCGCTTCTCCCAGCCAGGGGTTCCCTGGAGAAAGACAAGGGTACCGCAAATTCCGGCAAAAGTTGCCCGGCCACTGCCCTTGGGTGGATAACAACAGGAAAGCAAGGTCTATGCTTACAGGTAACCTTTGCATCACGGAGCTTCCATGCACCGGCTATCGCCCAGGCAACTTGCAGCCCTCCCGTTCATTACCATTCTTTTACTACAGGCCACCTCCGCCGCCGGCGCTGAGAGGGGCCCATCATTCGACTGCGAGGGCGTGCGCGAGGGCAGCACCGAGGCGATGGTCTGCGCGGATGAGGTACTGGCGTCGCTGGATCGCCAACTCGCCGGGGTTTACGCAGCGGCGCTTGCAAAAGCCTCCAACGAGCATCCTCCGGTGCTAATGGCCGGCCAGCGCGGCTGGATCAAGGGGCGCGACGAGTGCTGGAAAGCCGACAACCAGCGGCAGTGTGTGGAGGACAGTTACCGCCGGCGTATCGCCGAGTTGCAGGCGCGCTACCGCCTGGTGCCGGGCAAGGGCCCGGTTGCATTCACCTGTGACGACAACCCCGCCAATGAAGTGGTGGTCACCTATTTTAAGACGCAACCGCCAACGCTGATCGCAGAGCGCGGTGACAGCGTCTCGCTGATGTATCGGCAGCCCGCCGCCAGCGGGACGAAGTACCGGGGTCGCAATGAAAGTTTCCGGGAGCACGGGGGCGAGGCCACGATTACCTGGGGCTCCGGCGCCGAGCCGATGCAATGCCGGAAATCCACGAGCCAGTGAGCCGTCGCTTATAACCAGGTTGCCCTACCCCACACAGAACCGTTATTGGTCAACTCCCGACCGCCCGCTATAATTCGCGATCCATTAAATTCGCGCTGCGGGGACACGTCCTGCGCGCCCCAGGATTTCCTGCCGGCTAGCGCCAGGGGAATTCCTGGCCTTCCTGCTGTTCGTCAAAGTTGTATCCATGACCAAAGCATCCCCGCTTGCCCTCCTTCCCCTGGCCCTGTTCCTTGCCCTGTTTGTCGGCAGCGGCCTCTGGTTCCAGTCACAGGGAGTGGGGATGGCCTTTTACCAGGTATCCGCACCGGTCGCGATCCTGCCCGCCATTGCGCTCGCCATGCTGCTGGGCCGTGGTCCGCTGGACCAGCGCATCGAGATCTTCGTACGTGGCGTCGGCGACCAGACCATTGTCACCATGGTGCTGATCTACCTGCTGGCCGGTGGCTTCGCCAGCGTGGCCGGGGCCGTGGGCGGGGTGGAGGCCACGGTCAATTTCGGCCTGAGCGTAATCCCGCCCGCACTGGTGTTACCGGGCCTGTTTGTAATCACCGCTTTTGTCGCCACCGCCATGGGCACCTCCATGGGCACCGTCGCGGCCATTGCGCCGATTGCCGTCGGCGTGGCCACGGCCACCGACCTGCCGCTGCTGCTGACCGTGGGCACCGTGGTGGGTGGGGCCATGTTCGGGGACAATCTCTCGATTATTTCCGATACCACCATCGCCGCCACCCGCACCCAGGGTGTGGAGATGCGGGACAAGTTCCGCATGAATTTTCGCATCGCCCTGCCTGCAGCCCTGGCCACCATGGCATGGCTCTATTTCCAGGGTGACTCTGCCGCTGTGGAGGTGCCCGGGGATTATGAACTGTTGCGCGTCCTGCCCTACGTGGCGGTGCTCGCCATGGCCGTGTTCGGGGTCAATGTGCTGCTGGTACTGTTTATCGGCATCCTGCTGGCGGGGGTTGTTGGCCTGGCCCTACAGCCCGGCTACAGCCTGGCGGTGCTGGTGCAGGACATTAACCAGGGCTATGTCAATATGCAGGAGATCCTGATCCTGTCCCTGCTGATCGGTGGTCTCGGCGCCCTGATGAAGTCGCAGGGCGGCCTGGAGTGGCTGGCCCGCACCATCGACCGGCTGAGCCGGCTGGGACGTCGTACACCGCCCTCATCCCGTACCGGTGCACTCGGTATCGGCACGGCGGTGGCGGCCACCAACCTGTGTGTCGCCAACAATACGGTCGCGATCCTGCTGAACGGGGACCTGGCGAAAGAGATCAGCCACCGCTACGGCGTCGATCCCCGCCGCAGCGCCAGCCTGCTGGATATATTCTCCTGTGTGGTACAGGGCCTGCTGCCCTGGGGCGCCCAGCTGCTGCTGGCCTCTTCCCTGGCCTCGGTGTCGCCGCTGGCCCTGGTGGGCCAGGTGCAGTACTGCTGGCTGCTGGCGATTGCCGCCGTCGCCGGTATAGTGCTGACAGGGAATCAGCGACCAGTGGGCGTGGGGAGCGCGCTCCCGGCGGACCGCCCCTGGCAGTAGCCGGGAACTCCAGCGGCCGGCAGGCCTCCAACAGCGGTCAGGAAACAAAAGGATCGCATGATGGACCAGGGATTGGGGTTCAGGCTGAAGGACCACCGCGGAATACTTCTCTTTGTGGCGCTGATGCTCATCTTCCGCAGCGCCCTCGCCGACTGGAACCATGTTCCCACAGGGTCGATGCGCCCCACTATCCAGGTGGGCGACTATATTCTCGTGGACAAGATGGCCTATGACCTGCGCGTGCCATTCACCCACCACTCCCTGGTGCGCTTCGCCGGCCCCGCACGGGGCGATATTGTGGTGTTTGATTCGGCAGTCACTGGCAACCGGCTCGTCAAACGCGTGATCGGCGTGCCGGGGGATACCGTAGCCCTGCAGGGCAATCGCCTGGCCATCAACGGGCACCCCGTACAATACCTGCACAAGTCCGGCAGTCGTACCTCACAGCAGCTGGTCGAGATGCTCCCCGGGCAGGACCACCCAATCCGCCTGCTCAACAGCAGCCACAGCCCCGGCTTTGCAGCGGTCAGCGTTCCTGCCGGTTTTTACCTGGTGCTCGGCGACAACCGGGACAATAGTGCTGATTCCCGGGTAATCGGCCTGGTGCCCCGCAACGAGATTGTCGGCAGGGCACACAGGGTGTTGCTATCCCTCGATTACGACAACTTCCACCTGCCACGACGCGAGCGCTTCCTCAAACCGATCTGATGCTGCCCGGCGATTCGAAATCGCCGGCAAAGACTGTACACTGCCAGCAGATAAGTAAAAGAAGTCCCGGCATGTCCACGATCCCCAATACCGTCGAAGTCCTGGAAAAACTCCGCTGGAACGCCCACCTGTGCAAGCACAGTCACTTCCGCGCCTCCATGCGCGGGCGTAACCTGCATGTACTGTGCGGCGTGCCCATCGTGGTCATCAACCTGTTCCTGGGCTCCCTGTTTTTCTCACTCATTAACGCTGAACTACCGGACTGGACCAAGTGGGTGGGCGCAGCCCTGGCGCTGATCACTGCGCTGCTTGGCGGCGTGCAGACGTTTTTCAATTTCAAGAAGAATTACGAGGGGCACCGGGAGATCGGTAATGAGTACCTGGCCGTCGGGCGGGAGTGTGAGCGACTGATCGCCCTTTATTTCGACCGGATCCTCGACCTGGAACACCTGTCGGCAAAGATTGCGGAGCTGAATGCGCTCTACTCCGATATCAACCAGCGCGCCGAGGAGTTTATCGTGTCCAATACCGATTACCGCGAGGCATTGCGAATCCAGAACAGGAAGGCAGAGCGCGAACCCTCCCTGGTGGAGCAGGCGCGTCGCGGCCAACTGGAGGCGCAGCAGGAGCCCGCAGCCAGCGGGGCCTGACAACAGCCCCCCCGGAGAACCACCATGCAAAAGGTGCTGGAAAAACTCAGCCTCTGGACCGGTCCGGCAATCCTTGTTGGCCTCGCCCTGGTGGTGCACTTCTCCCCCCAGGACCTCGATATGCTGCTGCGCTACGACCGGGGCCTGGTCCTCTCGGGCGAATACTGGCGGATTGCCAGCGGACACTTCGCCCATACCAACCTCAACCACCTGTTGCTCAACCTGGCGGCCCTGCTGCTTTACTGGGTCCTCTTCCCGAACCGCCTGCCTCTGCCCCGCCTGCTGGTAGAGGTTGCCGTACTGGCAACACTATGTGGGCTGGCGCTGGTGCTGTTCGAGCCGCAGGTCCACTGGTATATGGGTCTCTCCGGGCTTATTCATGGCCTGCTGGCACTCAGCGCAACCCTGGAGATCCTGGAGCGCGAAACAAGGTGGCGGGGAGGACTGCTACTGACCATCCTGGCACTGAAGGTTTACTCGGAGCAATACGGCACTGGGGGTTCATTGGTCTCGCAATGGATCGGGGCGCCCGTGGTGCACGAGGCACATTTGTGGGGACTGCTCTGCGGGGTTGTGGCGGCACTCTGCATTGCACTCGGCGCGCTGCTGGGGGAAACCCTGGCGCGGGGAACCGGTGCCCTGCGCCGCTAGCACCGCTGGCGCATAAGTTAACGATCACATTCCCCCGGTATTTTGCTATTCCGGCACCTGCACCTTCCGGTTGGCCTCATGTGCGGTATCCGGATCTCCACCGAAGCGCTGACCGCGATTGAGGTTATCGATCATCGCCAGCTCCTCATCGCTCAGCTCAAAGCCCCACAGTTCCAGGTTACCGGTCATGTGCTCGATGCTTTCGGCCTTGGGAATGACTATCCGCCCCTGCTGGATATCCCATTTGAGGATGACCTGCCCGGTGTTGACGCCGTGCTTTTCAGCAATTTCCCTGATCACCGGGTCACTGACGGGCTTCTCTTCGGCTTTGACATCACTCCAGCCCCCGGTACCCAGGGGGGACCAGCAGGACACCGCCATCTGGTGGAACTGGCAATATTCCACCAGCTTTTTCTGGGTGAAGTAGGGATGCAGCTCCAGCTGGTTATACGTGGGCTTGATACGGGCAAAAGTGGCAAGCTGCTCGATATCGGACTGGCGAAAATTGGACAGGCCCAGGGCGCGGACTTTCTTGTCATCGTACAGCGCCTCTAGGTTTTCCCAGGTTTCCCGGGTATAGGCGGGTACCGGCCAGTGCACCAGATACAAATCCAGGTGCTCAAGCTGGAGCCGTTCGAGGCTGCGCTCGAATGCCGCCCGGGTTTCGCTGCCCTGCTCTGTATCCCATACCTTACTGACAACAAACAGCTCGTCCCGGGGAATACCGGATTGCAGTATGGCGCGCCCAAGTGCACGCTCATTGCCATATACGGATGCGGTATCGAAGTGACGGTAGCCCACCGCCATGGCCTTGAGGATGGTATCGGTGACTCGGCTGTCATCCTGCTGCCAGGCACCGATAGCAGCGGTACCGAAGCCAATCTGGGGGATTTCAACGCCATTATTGAGAGTGAGTGTGCGCATGGAGTTACCTTTCAGGCGAGACAGATGCGCCGTCAGCGGACCCGGCCGGGGAAGTGTTCCGTGACAGGCAATGGTCGTGATGATGTGGCCTGAGTCTAGCCCATCTGTGACCCCGTGCAGCGGCGGGCCGGCACTGACGCCCGGCGGTTCCCGGCCACGACCCCACGATAAATCCCCTCCAGGGCATCACCCCGCGCGCGCCAGTCCATACCGGTCACAGCCGCCCGGCGACCCGCGGCCCCCATCCGCTCACGCAGCCTGTCATCCGTCACGAGCCGCGATATCGCCGCGGCCAGCCCCTCCACGAACCCACTCTCGCTCCCCACCGGCACCCGGATTCCGGCAGCGGCGGGCAGGTAGTCCGCCGGACCGCCCCAGGCTGCGGCCACAACCGGCAGCCCTACCGCCATCGCCTCCATGACCACGGCACCGCCAGCCTCACGCAGGCTCGGCAGGACGAACACATCCGCGCGTCGATAGCAGTCAGCCAGCCGCGACGCATCCACCCAACCGGAGAAAGAGACCCGCGCCTGCAATCCCAGCGACCGTGCCTGGGCTTCCAGTGCCCTGCGCTCGGCACCATCACCGACAATTTCCAGCGCTACCGGTACGGCAGTCGGTAATCGCGCCAGCGCCAGCAACAGCAGGTCGATCCCCTTGAATTTCACCAGGCGGCCGCAAAACAAAAGTCGCACCGGACCTGCCCGCTGCCCGGGCGCCCTCGGCGCGTAATCCTGTGTATCCACCCCGTTGGCAACCAGCTCAACGACCTGGCCCCGCAATCGCGGGGGCAACGCAGCCCGGGTCCGCCCATTGCAAACCAGCACAACCCGGGCCTCCGGGAGACCGCGGCAGAGTGCCCCCAGGGGACGCGCCAGCATTCGCGCACCGCTTACCAGCAACCGTGACAAGAGTGCTTCGCGGTGCCGGAATGCCGGGGGATAGTCGATGGCGCCGTTCAGGGGGCCGACAATCACCGGGATACCAAACCCGTACACCAGGGATGGCGCCCGGGGTGAAATGGGTATTGGCTGGTGGATCAACTGCAGGCCTTTTCTGCGCACCAGATCGCGAATAAGCGGGCGGGCCCGCCACTGGGTGGCCATCCACAACAACATGCCCGTGGTTATTGTATGGATACGCTCCGGCAGCCGGTCCCCCAGTTTTGCCAGCCAGCGCTCGACCGGGGCTTCCGGAACATAGTGGATATAACAGGAAAGTGACGGGTAGCCCGCTTCCAGCCAACGTTGGTTGCGCCCATGCACCAGCAGGTGGGCGGCAATACCCCGGCGATGCAACTCGAGAAAATAGCGCAACGGCCGCGCCGCCTCGCCCCCAAAGGAGGTAGAGGCATTGGGGGCAAAAAGCAGTATGGGGAAACGGGCAGGCATCAGCTGTCTTCGCGCATCGCAGTGGCAGGCACGGCTTCAAGGAGAAACAGGAAAGACATTCGCCCCAGGTAAAACAGCCAACTGACGATACCAATAAACTTGCTGCCGTCCTCGAAAATATGGTGCAGCGGCAGAATATCTTCCGGCAATTTATCCACCCCCAGCGACAGGGTGAAAAATCCGCAGGCACACAGGAAAATCAGAAAGTCTGTCTGCAGTATCAGCCGCCAGAATCGCAGCAGGAAAACCACCATACAGAAACCGTAAAGCAGTATTACATAGCGTTCGCGCAGGTTGAGGTAATAGGGAAACACCACTTCGTGCAGAAGGAACAGGTCATCCAGCAACAGCACGGTCGTGAATGCGCCGGACCAGAGCAGGAACAAGCGTTTTTCTCCCGCTCCGCCGAGAGGCCCCAGCAACACGGCACTGAACAGGCAGATTGCGGCGGTGGCACACCAGAGCAGAATACCGAGGTTGGACAAAATGCCTGTATAGAAGGGGGCGCGGACTACTGCCAGCGGATCCCGGGTCAGGTTCTGCAATGGCACTTCCAGCAGGCGTGACAAAAGCACCAGCGCCACCAGGCCGAGGAAAACGGGCAGGTACAATTTTGCCAGGCTCTTGCCGAGCTTTCTCGCCTGGCTCCAGGTCAGTCTTACCAGCTGCAGGCCAAACCGCCCCGGCGAACCGGCCGGGTTCAGCGAAATGCGTTCCATATCCATAAGGTTGGTCCCGTCATCCAATGACACCGACTACCCGTTTATTAGACGCAGGTAACACAAGGAATGACAATCGGTTTTGCAGGTTGGCACCATGCAAGTACAAAACAAACAACGGTAACAACCCAGCCTTCCTGAAGGCAGGCAGGAAAGAGGTACCGCCCCAAACCGGCTCTTGTATTGATCAGCTTTCTTCAGGCTCCGCCACCCGCGGGGCCAAAACCGGATCCACCAGGACCTTTGCCCTTGGCGCTCGCACCCGGGCCCCGTCGGGCACATCAAAACTGACCACAGTATTGGCCCCGATGGAGACATCATCACCGACCACAATATCCCCCACAATCACGGCCCCGGCCCCCACATTGACGCGTGAGCCGATCGTGGGCTTGGCGTTGCGGTCACTGGCGCTGGCAATTCCCAGTGTCGTATTCTGGCGAAACACCACATCATCGCCGATGGAGCGCGCGCCCAGCACGATGCCACCAAAGTGCTCGATCTTCACCCGCCGCCCCAGCCTGACGGTATAGTCCAGCTTGATCCCGCACAGCCACTGGCAAAGGATCCTCCAGCCCCGGTAGAGGAGTGACAGTGGTGCCCGCAGAAACCGCGACCGCACCCCCATGCGCCAGTTTCCGAAGCGGTGGCAGAAAACCGACCAGAACCCCTGGCTCAGCCAGTCCCGGTCGTGGGTGACAAAGTCCTCCCGTACCAGTGCCCAGAAACCGATGCCCTCCGGATTACAGTTACGGTCTCCTCTTGGCAACGGTGCGGCAGAGGTGCAATGACCTGTTTTCATATCAGTTCCCCAATACGGCTTTTTTCAGGAATCGTCCCATGGAGTGCCCATCGGCGGGACGGCGCCGCGGGACAAATATTGCGAGCAGGTGATTGGCCACGCGCCCCGACAGCCAGGCAAGGCCGGCGGCAAGGGCGTAGCCTCGGGAATGGTTCTTATAAAAGTAACGATTCCAGGATTCGTACCAGTAGTCCGGCATGGGCCGGGTGGCTGACTGGCTGCCGACAATCTTGGTGGCCGCACCGGCCAGATGGACAATCCTCGAATCGGGCAGGGAGTAAATCGTAATATCCATGCGCCGTGCACGACGCATGTAATCCACTTCCTCGAAGTAAAGGAAATAACCGCTATCCAGATGGCCCAGCCGGCTCAATACCTGCTCGCTTAAAAAGAAACCGGCACCGGTCACCCAATCCGCCTCGATCGGTTGCTCCGGAACTCCCATACTGACACGCCGGTGGGGAAACAGACGATCAATCAGTGCAAGCGAGACAGCCCGCTGCAGCTCGGAGACCAGGGACGGGAAACGAAAAGCCGAGGGCCTGGGCACCCGGTTTTCATCCAGTAACGTGGACCCGAGAATACAGAGATCGCCCTGGTTACGGGAAAACGCCACCAGCGCATCGATGGCGCCTTTTTCCGGATAGGCATCAGGATTGAGGAAGTAGTAGTAATCGGGATTCAGGCCGCTGCGGGATACGGATTGCAGGGCTAAATTGTTGCCGTATGAGAAGCCACCATTCTGCTTGCTCTCGATCAGGTTGATCGACCCGGCATGGGGACTCGCCGCCCGGGCCCGGGACAGGATGGACAACGAATCGTCAGTGGACGCGTTATCGACAATAAACAGACGCAGGCCCAGCCTGGTATCGATTACCGAGGAAAAAATCCGCTCGATATTTTCCGCTACCAGGTGACCCGTATTGTAATTTACGATGATCACCGCAACATCAGTCATACTCTTCCCTAAGTAATTGAGCTGGTTCCCCGCACAATCCCGCAGCTGCCGGGAGGCTTCTACTGCATCGTACTGTCCGGCAACCGCACCCGGCGCTCCCCTGCGCCAACAGTGCACCCGACCATGCCCATGCACATCATGTGAGGACAGGCAGCGGACGATCATAGCGCCCCTGCTCGACAGGGTGAAACCACAACACATTACACCGACTTTAATCCGGAAGCGATGTGCCGCATACAGGTTTCAACGGCACAGAAGGATGATTGTGCGGTGACAGGCCGGGAACTGTACCTCTTGCCTCAAAGCACCACCACAAAAGAGCTAATGCGCGCCAAACTGCCCGACTATCCCCCTGGGAAGCATCGCTACCCGGATCGGCGGCCATATGCGGGCCTGCCGACGGCGCCGATGCGATGAACGCCGGTGCAGCAACAAAAGGGATCGGGTAGTATCGGCAGCAGGCGGCGACAACAGAACGACAAACAGGCGACCTCATGGCCAACCAGCTGACAGCCCTGCTCGATCTCTGGTACCAGCACCGCGATGACCGGACCTGGGTACTGGGCAGCATTTACCGCACCGCCGGCCCCTGCTACCGCAAGGCCGGAGCGATGATGCTGCTCGATGACCTGGGCCGCCACTACGGGCTGCTTAGTGGCGGCTGCCTGGAGGCGGACATACAGCGCCACGCCCGCCAGGTCGCCGATTCCGGCGCAGCCAAAACCCTGTGTTACGACGGCAGCGATGAGGATGACTTTGCCTTCCAGCTCGGGATCGGCTGTGGTGGAACCGTTCATATCCTGCTACAGCCTGTGCGTACCGACAACAATCACCTGCAACTGGGTGAGTTACGGGAGTGCCTGCAGCAACGCCGCCCCTGCTATTTCCTGCAGAAAATCCCGGTCTCCGGCGAAGTCGGCGCCTATGTAAAGCTGTCAGGGGAAGACGTCCCGTCGGAGCGCGCCACAGTCGTCGAGCACGCCGGCGGGAACTGGCTACAGACCCCTGTCACGCCGGTGCTCCATATCCTGATTGTCGGTGCGGGCGTCGATGCCCGGCCAATGGCGCAGCTGTTTCGCTCCCAGGGATGGCAGGTAAGCCTGTGCGACCCGCGACCGGCCAATGGACGGCCCGCCTACTTTCCCGGCTGCCACTGCTACGCCTGTCCACCCGATGAACTCGGGCAACACCTGGACCTTTCCCACATTGATGCCGCCGTCGCCATGAGCCACAACCTGGAGCTGGACGCTGCGGCGCTGCGGTTGCTGCAGGGGCAACCACTGCGCTACCTGGGGCTGCTCGGTCCTGTCAGTCGCCGCGACCGCGTACTGGAGCTGGCCGGCACTACGCTCAACCAGTTGAACCGCAGCCTGGGCACTCCCCTGCGGGCTCCGATCGGGCTGGATATTGGTGGCGAACTACCGGAGAGCATCGCCCTGTCCACCTGCGCCGAGCTACACGCCGTCCTTCACGGTGGCAGCGGGAAATTTATCACCACCCTCGACGAGGAAGACGAGCAGGTGGCTGGCACCAACCGGGCCCGGATCCCGGCCTGAGACAGGGGCGCACATATGCAGCACGTCCAGCCCATTATCCTCGCTGCAGGCGCCGCCAACCGTTTCGGGGCCTGCAAGCTCCTCCTGCGGTACCGGAATAAAAGCCTGCTACAGCACTGCGTCGATACAGCCGCCTCACTGCAATTGCCAGAGCCGATTATTGTCAGCGGCGCATGGCACCGACAACTGGAAGAGACTCACCCGCAGCTGGACTTGCGCGAGCATCGCGGCTGGCGCGGTGGCATGGGTAGCTCCCTGGCATTCGGCATACGCCAGCTGCCGGCGCAATGCGAAGCGGCACTGGTATTACTGGCGGACCAGCTTGCCGTCAGCGGGGCGGATATTGCGTGCCTGCTGGAGGAATGGCGGAAGCACCGGCGCATCGTCTGCAGTTTTTACGCCGGTCGCCGCGGCGTTCCGGCTATTTTCCCGCGACGGGTCTTCCACCACCTGGAAGGCCTGGACAATGACCGCGGTGCCCGCGGACTGCTCCGCGACCAACAGGCCGATGTCGTCAGCGTACCCATCGCCAATGGCGCCATCGATATCGATACCCCGGAAGACTGGCAAGCGTACGGAGAAGAATAATGCAGCTGATCATTAACGGCGCAACGCACGAAACAGACGTGGACGAGGATATGCCACTGCTGTGGCTATTGCGGGACGAACTGCAAATGACCGGCACCAAGTTCGGCTGCGGTCGCGGCCTCTGCGGCGCCTGCACAATACACCTGGACGGGCGGCCGGTGCGCGCCTGCCTGACGCCGGCAAGCGCCGCACGGGGCAAGGCAGTGACCACCATCGAGGGTCTGTCGAAGAACAGCGACCACCCGTTGCAACAGGCCTGGATCAAACACAATGTGCCCCAATGCGGTTACTGCCAGAGTGGCCAGTTGATGTCCGCCGCAGCTTTACTGCAGGACAATCCGAACCCCACCGACAGCGAAATTGACCGCGCCATGACCGGTAACCTGTGCCGGTGCGGCACCTACCCCCGGATCAAGGCGGCTATCAAGTCCGCCGGCCAGTTCGTCAATGCAGCCGGAGGAAACGAGGATGCCTGATTCCAGCAAGCAAATCCGGAATGTCAGCCGCCGCAGTTTCCTCAAGCTTACCGGCCTCGCCGCCGGGGGCCTGGTGCTTGGCAGTGCCCTGCCCGGCTGGCAACGTCCCTGGGCGTCGCCGACCGGTGGCAACAGCGAACTCAACCTGTTTATCAGCATCGCCCCGGACGATACGGTATCGATCATCTGCCACCGCTCTGAGATGGGCCAGGGTATTCGCACCGGACTGCCCCAGGTGGTGGCCGATGAACTGGAGGCCGACTGGCAGAAAGTGCAGGTAGTGCAGGGACTCGGCGACAAGCGCTACGGCAGCCAGAATACCGACGGCTCACGCAGTATCCGGCGCTTCTATGACACCATGCGCCGGATGGGCGCCAGCGCCCGCACCATGCTGGAGAATGCCGCGGCACAGCAGTGGCAGGTTCCCGCCGGT
The DNA here is from genome assembly GCF_021729035.1 of Microbulbifer sediminum. Taxonomy (GTDB): domain Bacteria; phylum Pseudomonadota; class Gammaproteobacteria; order Pseudomonadales; family Cellvibrionaceae; genus Microbulbifer; species Microbulbifer sediminum. The sequence goes on from NZ_JAJSAP010000004.1 coordinate 57,517, forward strand.
GAGTGCAAGGCGACCAGCCACCGGGTTGTACATACCCCCACTGGACGCAGCTTCCGGTTCGGCGAACTGGCGGCGCCCGCCGCCTCACAACCGGTCCCGGGTGACAAGGACCTGCAACTGAAAGGCAGCGACGATTTCCGTTACATCGGCAAGCCGGTCAATACCGTCGATACACCCGCGATGGTCACCGGCGCCGCGGACTTTGGCCAGGATGTCAGCATCGACAATATGCTAATCGCCAGTATCGAACGGGCGCCCGTCCTCGGCAGCAGTATCAAAAAGCTCGATGACAGTGCCGCACGCAAGGTCAGGGGAGTGGTGGCCATCGAGCGCCTCGACGGCGGCGCCGAGCCACCACTGTTCCACCCCCTGAGTGGCGTGGCGGTACTGGCCACCAATACCTGGACCGCACTCAAGGCGCGCAGGAAGCTGCAGATTGACTGGAGTGACAGCGACCACCTGGGGCACAACAGCGATGCCTACCTCGAAAAAATGCAACAACGGGTGCGGGAGCCCGGCAAGACAATCACCGATCATGGTGACGTACAAAAGGCACTGGCCTCGGCAAGCCGGGACCACGAAGCCGTCTACACCGTGCCGTACCTTGCCCACGCCACCATGGAGCCACCCAGTGCCACTGCCATGACCACCGACAGCAGCTGTGAAATCTGGGCCTGCGTACAGGACCCCCAGTCTGTGCAGCAGCATGTCGGGAACGCACTGGGCCTGGAGCCGGAACAGGTAAGGGTGAATGTGACCCTGCTGGGTGGAGGCTTCGGGCGTAAGTCCAAGCCGGATTTCGTGATTGAGGCGGCGCTGCTATCACGGAAAATGAAGCGGCCGGTAAAAGTGGTCTGGAGCCGCGAGGATGATATACGCCACGACTACTACCACGCGGCCAGTGCCGAGTACTACCGGGCCGGGCTGGACAGTGATGGCCGGGTAACCGGCTGGCTGCAGCGGGCCGCCTTCCCCTCCATTGGCGGTACCTTTTCCGCAGGCGTGGACCATCCGGCCGGGTTCGAACTGGACCTGGGGTTTGCCGACCTGCCCTTTGCCGTCGATAACCACCGCTCGGAAACCCAGCAGGCGGAATACCATGCCCGTATCGGCTGGCTGCGCTCGGTTGCCAATATCCAGAACGCCTTCGGGCGCTGCAGCTTTGCCGACGAACTCGCCCATGCCGCGGGGAAACCGGCAGACCGCTTCCTGCTGGAACTGATCGGCCCCGATCGCCTGGTCGATCCCAGCCAGGGCGACTACAAGTACGGCAATTACGGCGAGCCGCTGGAAAAGTTCCCGCTCGATACCGGCCGCCTCAAGGAAGTCCTGCGCCGTACGGCGGCCCGTGCCGACCTCACCCTGCGCGGTGACCAGCAAAGCGGTAATGGCGAGGGCTGGGGCATCGCCGTGCACCGCAGCTTCCTCTCCTATGTGGGCATTGCCACCAGAGTGCGCGTGCAGGACAACAGGCTGGAGATAATGGAGATGCACGCCGTCGCCGATGTGGGGCTGGCAGTGAACCCGGACCGGGTGAAATCGCAGATGGAAGGCTCGATGATTTTCGGCATGAGCCTGGCCCTGCTGGGGGAAATCCGCATGGAAGACGGTGCGGTAAGCAACAGCAATTTCCATGACTACCAGCTGCTGCGGATGCACCAGAGCCCGCCACTGGAAGTGGAGCTGGTGGATTCGCAGGAGGCTCCGGCCGGCGTGGGTGAGCCAGGCGTGCCACCGGTGGCACCCAGTATTGCCAATGCGGTTTTTGCGGCCACCGGTAAGCGCTACCGTGAGTTGCCACTGAAAAAGCACCTCAGTATCGGCTGACGTCCAGGCCCGGTCGGAGCCTTGCTTGCCAGGGCTCCCCGGGCTGCCCTCGAAATGGCATGGGGCCGCCTCTTTCCGCAATGTGCCCCGACCAATTCAGCAGGTAATACGGACATCCCTGCCCGCGAGCGGGCCAGACAGGAAACGAACCGGGTACTTTGAAAACAGTGCGGGATTCGCGCGACACGCCCGAACGAGCGGATCACTGGATGGAGACAGGCTCGCCGTTGTGCGTGATGACGTTGAGGAAATCTCAACCCTGCCAACAAACAGAATTTTACCTTCCTCAGGGCTGACCTGGATAAATTTGCCAGACGCGACCAGCGTCCCCGTCGAAAGTTTTGGTGATTGCTGGAAATCGAAATGCTCCACCGAGTAGCTTCCCGGCTCCACTGGCACCAAGGTATGGCCAGTTGGGACATGAGTGCAGAGGCCCATTGTGCAAAGGCCTATCCAGGTAGGTTGCCGGCCGCTCTGGTCGAGCACTTCCGCATCAATAATGATAAATGCATTGCCCGCCATCAGTGCCAGCGAAAATAGTAACGAGGCCAAATTTCGCTACTCACCCAGCCGGCTAATTTATTTCGGAGGCAGGGAGCCGGCGAACTCGGCACCGCGGGTAACCCAGTCATCCAGGTCCGCAAGGATCGCGTCTTCCTCCACGTATACCATGCCTTTCAGCGGCCGACCGGTGTAATCCATCGGACGGGTATAGCGCTCGCCCAGGGCCTCCTGGTAATTATCGGGGCCCACACGCACCATCAGCTCCTCGCCGACCACACCGCAGGCCATATTGCCGTTCAGCATGAATGCCAGGCCACCAAACATCTGCTTTTCGGTGAGCCCGTCGTTTTCCTGTAAAAGCTCACGCACCTTTTCTGCAAGCTCTTCGTTGTAAGCCATAGCAACCTCCTCGGAGTTTCTTGCCGCAAGCGGAATCAACGATTTAGTAGGTGGTGGGACACCGGTGGTCCCGCGCCAACACGTAAATGCCCCGCTGGCACCTGCAGCAGGCAGTGGTTAGCGATAAAAAGTGGAAATATCTGCCTGCAACAAGGCTCCCGGGGCGGTGAGCGCAGGCTGGTGAATTCAGCGACTGATTGCAGAAATTGCACCATATGTAAAAAATTATTTTGGAGTGACAGTCTAAGTGTAGCAGGAAATATGGATTTTTCCGGTCAACGCGGGACTTTCTGGCCAGAAGACGGCAACCGACCCACAACCTGCACCCTTTCCGGCCCAGGCCATGCGGCGCAATAATCCACAAACCATGTGCCGGGCACAAAAAAGCCCGCTCGTTGAGCGGGCTTTCGGGTTGCCAATGCGGCGATCGTTTTAATCGACAAACACGCGCGCATTGCGGAACAGTCGCATCCAGCCGGAGTCCTCTTCCCAGTCATCCGGGTGCCAGCTGTTGCTGACGGCGCGGGCGACACGCTCCGGGTGCGGCATCATGATGGTGACGCGGCCATCCTCGGAGCACAGGGAGGTGATACCGTTGGCCGAACCGTTCGGGTTGGCCGGGTAGGTCTCGGTGATCTGGCGGTGGTTGTTCAGGTAACGCATGGCGATGGTGCCGGATTTTTCGCAGGCTTCCAGCGCCTCCTGGTCCGGGAATTCCACCCGTCCCTCACCGTGGGCAACGGCAACAGGCATGTAGGAGCCGGCCATGCCATTGAACAGTACCGACGGGGAGTCCTCGATGCCCACCAGCGCAAAGCGCGCCTCGTACTGCTCGGAGAGATTACGCACGAAACGCGGCCAGTGGTCGGCGCCCGGGATCAGCTCCTTAATCACGGAGAACATCTGGCAGCCGTTACAGACGCCCAGGCCGAAGGTATCCTGGCGATTGAAGAATGCCTCGAACTGGTCGCGGGCGCGGTCGTTGAAGAGGATGGTCTTGGCCCAGCCCTCACCGGCACCCAGCACGTCGCCATAAGAGAAACCGCCACAGCCCACCAGGCCCTTGAAGTCATCCAGGGTGACCCGACCGGCGAGGATATCGCTCATGTGGACGTCCACGGCGCTGAAGCCGGCGCGATGGAATGAGTGCGCCATCTCCACCTGGCTGTTGACGCCCTGCTCCCGCAGGATTGCCACCCGCGGCCGCTCCCCCTTCTTGATATAGGGCGCGCTGATATCCTCGTTGATGTCATAGGTCAGGTTCACGGACAGGCCGGGATCGTCCTTACCAATCGCGGCAAATTCCTGTTCCGCGCACTCGGCATTGTCGCGCAGGGACTGGATCCGGTAGCTGGTTTCGGACCAGGCCTGTTGCAGCTCAGTGCGGGAGCGGCTGAAAAACTCACGGCCACCGCGGGTGAAACGCACCTTGTCGTCGCGGTTCAGGTAGCCGATCTGGTGCGCCGGGACGCCCACGGCGCCAAAGCGCTGCACCAGCATTTCCGCATCGTTGGCAGGCACCTGCAGCACCGCACCCAGCTCCTCGCTGAACAGTGCCGCGATCACGTCCTCGCCCAGCTCGTAGATATCCACGTCCACACCGGTGCGGCCCGCGAAGCACATCTCCGCCAGGGTCACGAACAGGCCGCCATCAGAACGGTCGTGATAGGCGAGGATCATGTCTTCTTCCAGCGCCTGCTGGACCACTTCAAAGAAACCTTTCAGGCGCCGCGCGTCATCCAGGTCCGCGGGCTTGTCACCCAGCTGGTTGAAAACCTGCGCCAGGCAGGAGCCACCCAGGCGGTTCTTGCCCGCTCCCAGGTCGACAAATACCAACTCGCTGTCGCGCCCGACCTTGAGCTGCGGGGTCACGGTCTTGCGCACGTCCGCTACCGGCGAGAATGCGGAGATCACCAGGGACAGCGGTGCGGTGACCGCCTTGTCCAGGCCGGCATCGTTCCAGGCCGTGCGCATGGACATGGAGTCCTTGCCCACCGGGATGGTGATACCCAGCTCCGGGCACAGTTCCATGCCCACCGCTTCCACGGTACGGAAGAGCTTCTCTTCCTCTCCGGGGTGGCCGGCGGCGCACATCCAGTTGGCCGACAGCTTGATATCGGACAGCTTTTCGATGCGGGTGGCGGCGATATTGGTGATCGCCTCACCCACGGCCAGGCGGCCGGATGCCGGTGCATCCAGCAGGGCCACCGGCGTGCGCTCACCCATGGCCATGGCCTCGCCGGCATAGCTGTCATAGGCCACGGTGGTAACGGCGCAATCCGCCACCGGCACCTGCCAGGGGCCCACCATCTGGTCGCGGGCCACCTGCCCGGTTACGGTGCGGTCGCCGATGGTGATCAGGAAGCTCTTGCTGGCCACGGTAGGCAGGCGCAGCACGCGGTCCACCGCATCGCCCAGCTCAATACCATCGGTCTCGAACGGGGTGGTGCTGACGGTGCGCTTGTCGGCCTTGCGGTGCATCTTCGGCGGCTTGCCGAACAGTACCGACATGGGCAGGTCGACGGGCCTGGCCTCGAATTTCTTGTCGTTGAGCAGCAGGTGCTTGTCCTCGGTGGCTTCGCCCACCACCGCGTAAGGGGCGCGCTCACGTGCACAGATACTCTCAAAACGCTCCAGGTCGTCCGGCATCACCGCCAGCACGTAGCGCTCCTGGGATTCGTTACACCAGATCTCCAGCGGGCTCATGCCCGGTTCATCACAGGGGACGTTACGCAGCTCGAACCTGCCGCCGGTGCCACCGTCCTTCACCAGTTCCGGGAAGGCATTGGACAGGCCGCCGGCGCCGACGTCGTGGATGAAGGCGATGGGGTTCTTGTTGCCCAGCTGCCAGCACTGGTCGATCACTTCCTGGCAGCGGCGCTCGATTTCCGGGTTCTGGCGCTGCACCGAGGCGAAATCCAGGTCCTCGGAGCTGGTGCCACTGGCCATGCTGGAGGCGGCGCCCCCGCCCAGGCCGATCAGCATGGCCGGGCCGCCGAGCACCACCAGCCTGGCGCCGGGCTGGAATTCCGGTTTCTCGATATGTTCCTCGCGGATATTACCGTAGCCGCCGGCGATCATGATCGGCTTGTGGTAACCGCGACGCTCGCCGTCGAAATCATCCTCGAAGGTACGGAAGTAGCCACAGATATTGGGGCGCCCAAACTCGTTGTTGAACGCGGCGCCACCAATGGGCCCCTCGACCATGATGTCCAGGGCCGTAACGATACGCTCGGGCTTGCCGTAATCCACTTCCCACGGCTGCAGGTAACCGGGGATCTGCAGGTTGGAGACGGTAAAGCCGGTCAGGCCCACCTTGGGCTTGGAGCCCCGGCCCACCGCACCCTCGTCACGGATCTCGCCGCCGGCACCGGTACCGGCACCCGGGAAGGGGGCGATCGCCGTCGGGTGGTTGTGGGTCTCCACCTTCATCAGCATATGAATCGGCTCCTGGCTGAAGCCGTACTCGCGGGATTCCGGGTCCGGGTAAAAGCGGCCGGCTTCTGAGCCGGTGACCACCGCGGCGTTGTCCGCGTACGCGGACAGCACGTTGTCACCGCCCTTCTGGTAGGTATTGCGGATCATGCCAAACAGGGACAGGTCCTGGTCCTCGCCGTCGATGGTCCAGCTGGCATTGAAGATCTTGTGGCGGCAGTGCTCCGAGTTCGCCTGGGCGAACATCATCAGTTCCACGTCGGTGGGGTTGCGCTCCAGCTCCTCGAAGCTCTTCAGCAGGTAGTCGATTTCGTCGTCCGCCAGCGCCAGGCCCAGGCTCACATTGGCCTCTTCCAGGGCATTGCGGCCGCCGTCCAGCAGGTCCACCGTGCCCAGCTGGCGCGGCTTCTCGACCTGGAACAGCTGCTCGGCCTGGTCGAAGTCGGGCAGCACGCTCTCGACCATGCGGTCATGCAACTCCGCGGCCAGCGCCTCCCGTTCAGCGCCGGTTAACTTGATGCCGGTAAGGTAGTAGGCAACACCGCGCTCGAGCCGGTGGATCTGCTCGAGGCCCGCGTTATGGGCGATATCGGTAGCCTTGGAAGACCAGGGGGAGATGGTGCCGGGACGTGGCACTACCAGCAGCAGCTCACCTTCGGGCTGGTGCTTCTCCTCTGTGGGGCCGTACTGCAGCAGGCGCTCCAGCAGCGCTTCTTCCTTCTTGTCCAGCTTGCCGGTATCGGCGAAATGCACGAACTCGGCATAGACATCCTCGATGGCGGGCTGCATCGAGCGTAGTTGGCTGAGTAACTTTTGGTGGCGGAATTTCGACAGTGCGGGAGCACCACGCAGAACTAGCATTGCGGGAGTTTGCCTCTTGTCTGAATGTGAGAACCGGCACGCCAGGTGTCGTGCCGTGCCCCCGGGAGAGCGCCCGGGGCTGGGAAGGCCGCAATTGTACCCGAACCGCAGCGACTCCAACACTGTCCAAGTATGGATAACCCACCGGGAACAGGGATCCCGGTGGGGGCCAGCAGGGCCCGGCGGCCCGAGGCAGGGAAAATGGCGGCTGTTTCAGCGTGATACGGTTCTCTCCGCCGCTGGGACCCAGTCCGCCCTACTAGACTTACCAGACCAGTACAAGTAGCCAGATCACAAAGCAAAAACCCGCCAGCGAGCAATTTCTCGCCAGATGGGTTAGAATCGCGGGCCTTTTGCCGGGTCGGCCATGCTCAGGAAGAGCTCCACCGGCAACCGCTGGCGCGAAAGCGCACCAATGAAAGCGATAAGAACTAATGGACTAGAGGGGACTGTTTATGATCATGAAAAGCCGCATGTTGCGCTACAGTCGCCGCCTGGCCAAGGGCCTGGCGCTGGCCTGCTGTGCCTCGCTGATCGTGGCAAGCAAGGCCCCGGACTCACTGGAGCAGGTCAAGGCTGCCGGCAAACTGGTGGTCCTGTCGCAGAACGGCCCCACCACATATTACGAAGATGCCACCGGCACCCATACCGGCTTCGAGTACGGCCTGCTGCAGGCCTTCGCCGATGACCTGGGCGTGGAGCTGGAAATCCGCGACGTGCACGACCTGGACGAGATCTTCACTCGCCTCGAGTCCCCGGCTGAAGGGGCCCACCTGGCCGCTGCAGGCCTGACTGTTACCCCGATGCGCCGTGACCAGGTGCGTTTCACCCCCTCCTACTTCGAGATCCGCCAGCAGGTCATCTACCGCCTGGGCGAGAAACGCCCGCGCTCCGTGGGCGACCTTCAGGGCGAAAAGGTGGCGGTGATCGCCGGCAGTGCCCACGCGGAGCAACTGCGGAAGCTGTCAGCCCGCTATCCCGACCTGCAGTGGGAGGAGATCTCCGACGTGGATGCCATGGAACTGGTGGAGATGGTCGAGGAAGGCGAGTATCCCTATGCCGTGGTGGACTCCAATGCCTATGCCGTCCATCGCGGACTGTACCCCAACACCCATATCGGCTTTAACCTGACACAATTCCAGCCTGTGGCCTGGGCCTTCCCCCGGGGCAAGGACGACAGCCTCTACCGGGCGGCCCGGAACTTCATGCTGCGCTCGAACACCAACGGGTTGGTGGCAGAACTGCGTGAGAAGTTCTTTGGGCATGTCAGCGAGATGAACGTGGGCGGCGCCCAGGCCTTTGCCAGGAGCACCCGCGAGCGTCTGCCCCAGTGGCGCGAGACCATGGAGAAAGTTGCCGCGCAGTATGAGCTGGACTGGCACCTGCTGGCCGCGCTCAGCTACCAGGAATCCCACTGGAACCCGAAGGCGCGCTCCCGCACCGGCGTCCGCGGCCTGATGATGCTGACACGCGGCACTGCGCGGGAGCTGGGTGTCAACCGGATGGACCCGAACGAGAGCATCGAGGGTGGCGCTCGCTACATCGTGGAACTGCGCGACAAGATACCCGAGCGTATCCACGAACCGGACCGCACCTGGATGGCCCTGGCCGCCTATAACGTGGGCTATGGCCACCTTGAGGATGCGCGGGTACTGACCGAGAAAATGGGTGGCAACCCGGACCGCTGGACCGATGTACGCAACCATCTTCCGCTGCTGGCCAAACGCCAGTACTACAAGGACACCAGGCACGGGTATGCCCGCGGCTGGGAACCGGTGACTTACGTACAGAACATCCGCCACTACCAGGCGCTGTTGACCTGGAACAGTCGCATTGAGGAACAGCGCCTGGCCGAGGCCGCCAATGATGCGGCCAATGAAGAGGCCCTGGCAGACAACGGCCCGCTCGAGAGCGGCGCCCTACCGGCATTCTGAATCCCCTCCCCTGACCGATGCTGTACCCGAGGCGGCGGGCTATGCCCGCCCTGCCTCACTCTCCTCCTAGCCGCGCCGCCAGCGGTGGAATCGCTCCAGCAAGCCCAGTATCGTCTGTGGCGCATGGGCGCGCTTCCAGTTGCCCGCCACAAAGCGGTTGGCCTCCATCATGGTGGGATAGATATGGATGGTCCCCAACAGCTTGTTAAGTCCCAGGCCGTGTTTCATTGCCAGCACGAACTCGGCGATCAGCTCGCCGGCATTTTCCCCGACAATGGTCGCCCCCAGGATCTTGTCCTTGCCCGGTACCGTAAGGACTTTGACAAAGCCCCGGGCAGAACCGTCAACGATTGCCCGGTCCAGGTCATCCAGCCCATAGCGGGTCACCGTGTACGGGACACCATCGGCGCTGGCCTGGTGTTCACTGAGACCCACGCTGGCCACCTCCGGGTCGACAAAAACCGCTCGCGGCACCAGGGAGTAATCCACGCGGAACTTCTTCAGGTCGCCGAACAGCCCGTTCACTGCGGCGTACCAGGCCTGGTGCGATGCCATATGGGTAAACTGGTAAGGACCCACCAGGTCACCCGCTGCGAGGATATGGCCGATTTCCGTGCGCAGGAAATCATCGGTGCGCATCCGGCCGTTCTTTACCAGGGCCAGCTCCTCCAGCCCGAAGCCGCTGACGCGGGGCCGGCGCCCCAGTGCCAGCAGCAACTGGTCGAACTCCAGCCCGGTTTCACCGCTGCGGTCTGAGACCATCACTCGGCCACCACCGCCCTCGAGCGGCGCGAAGCCGGTTGCCTCACAGCCGGTCAGTACCCGGACCCCCTCTGTTGACAGGGATTCCTCTACCGCCTCGGAGACCTCCGCGTCTTCCGCCGGCAGCAATCGCGGGGCCATCTCCACCAGGGTGACACTGGACCCGAGCCTTGCAAAGGACTGGGCCAGCTCGCAACCAATGGCCCCGCCCCCCAGCACCACGAGCTTTTCCGGTGCCCGCTCCAGCTCGGCAAAACGACTCCAGAGCGTTTCACTGGTGACATAGTCCACCTGCTCCAGCCCCGGCAGCGGTGGCACCACCGGTTCAGCCCCAGTGGCGAGCACGATTGCCCGCGCGGTGAGCACTTGCTCACCGCCGCTGTTGAGCCGGATTTTCACCGTCCAGGGATCGACCAGCTGCGCCCGCCCCTGCACCACATCCACGCCCAGCCCGGTGTAACGCTCCACACTGTCGTGGGGCTCGATCGCACCGATGGAGGAGCGCACATGATTCATCACCGCGGGGAAATCGATTTCTGGCTCGGGTAACCTCACGCCAAACTCCGCTGCCTTGCGCGCGCCCTGGGCAACCCGTGCACACTTGATCAGGGCCTTGCTGGGCACACAGCCGGTATTGAGGCAGTCACCTCCCATGGGGCCCGCCTCCACCAGGGTCACGCTGGCCTTCACTGCCGCAGCGATGTAGGCGCTCACCAGTCCGGCAGAACCGGCACCGATCACAATCAGGTTGCGGTCGAATTTCTTGGGCTTGGCCACACTTACCTCAATTGTCAGTGGATTGCTTCAGGATTCACGGGCGCGGTAACGCTCGATTGCGTTCAGGACTTTTTTCGCCAGCAGCGGGAACAACCCCAGCAGGACAAAGGACAGTACCAGCCCCGGGGACAGGATATCGCCGGGACTGTCCACCTGCGCCAGCTGGGTACCGGCATTCACGTATACGAACGTCGCAGGCAGCATCCCCAGCTGGCTGACCCAGTAGAAAGTCCAGGTGGGGATCCGCGTGAGCCCCATGACGATATTGATGATGAAGAAAGGAAACACCGGTACCAGGCGCAGGGCAAACAGGTAAAAAGCCCCCTCCCGCTCCATCCCTCGATGGATAGCCTCCAGGCGATCGCCAAAACGTGCCTGCACCCAGTCGTGCAGCAGGTAACGGGAGACCAGGAATGCCAGGGTCGCACCGATTGTGGACGCAAAGGAAGTAATGACCGATCCCCACAGCAGGCCAAACAGTGCCCCCGCCGCCAGCGACATGATCGCCGCCCCGGGCAGGGACAGTGCGGTAACCAGGATGTAGAGCGCTGCAAAGAGGAGCGCCACCAGCAGCGGCGACTGGCGCTGCCACTGGGCAAACTGGGCCTGTCCCTGTTTCAGGCTTTCCAGCGTCAGGTACTGGTTCAGGTCAAAGGCGAAAAAGGCGATGCCCACAGTGAGCAGCACGGCAATCAGGAGCAGTTTCTTGGTCAAAATACGCTTCCCCAATCGGGATCAAATGCCAGGAATACTTTTACGTCGGGCCGAGTCAGGGGGATTACCCTTCCCTTTCCGGCACCAGGGCATCCATCCATAACAGGACCGGATTTGCATCTGTCGCCGGGTTTCTGGAATTCTTACAGTTCAGGGTAAGTGCCGATAGAACCCGGCACCAATGAAAATCCCAAAAGCCTGGAACAGGAAGATGCTGGAAGGTATACACCACGCTGCCATTATCTGCTCGGATTACAGCGTGTCCCGCCATTTCTACACCGAGGTCCTGGGCCTCAAAATACGCGCAGAGAACTACCGGTCAGAGCGTGATTCCTGGAAGCTGGACCTGGCCCTGCCTGACGGAAGCCAGGTTGAGCTCTTCTCATTCCCGGGCGCGCCCCCGCGCCCAAGCTATCCGGAAGCACAGGGCCTGAGGCACCTGGCATTCCGGGTGTCAGAGCTGGAACCGGCGATTGCGCAACTGGAAAGGGGCGGTATCGCGGTCGAGCCGGTGCGGACAGACGAATATACCGGCAGGCGCTTCACATTTTTCAGTGATCCCGACGGCCTGCCGCTGGAGCTCTACGAACAATAGAAATACGCTTTCATGTTCCAGGGCGGCGAGTCATTCGACAGCGAGGGCACTGGCAAGGCGTTCACCATCAAAATGCTTCTCCAGTCCACTGAGATAGCCCTGCACATCCTGGTTAGCCATCAAGCCCTGCATCGCGACCTGGCCCAGAACAGCAAAGCTCGTTTCGAAGGCATTCTTTCCCTCGTACTTGATTGCCTGGGCGGTCTCGTCCTTACAGCGGTCAGCGAGCAGATCCATTACCAGACCGGCGGCATCCTCATTCATCTGCGACGCCTGTGCCGGGGAAATGTTTGCAAGATTTTTTACATCCGGATGGGATGACATGGCTGCATACAACCACTGGATAAACAGCGTCTTGTCCGAGTCACTGGTTTCACGGACCAGGCACTTGGACATTTCGTCAGTAAACGGGCCCGCGAAGGCCTGTGATGACAGGATGGCAAGTAGCAATAAGGCTCGAGGGAAGATTTTCATGATGTCCTCTTGGCTGCTCTATGCAGCAGGTTTGTTTTTATCCAGGACTTTATAGCATGCTGCGCAGGCATAAAAAAAGCCGCCCGAAGGCGGCCTTTTTATGCTCAGAAGCAACAACTGATTACCAGCCGGTTACTTCCTTCAGTGCATTACCGATTTCCGCCAGGGAGCGGACAGTTTTCACGCCAGCGTCTTCCAGCGCTGCGAACTTCTCGTCGGCGGTACCTTTACCACCGGAGATGATCGCACCGGCGTGACCCATGCGCTTTCCGGGAGGTGCGGTTACACCAGCGATGTAGGAAACGACCGGCTTGGTGACATTTTCCTTGATGTAAGCGGCAGCCTCTTCTTCCGCGGTACCGCCGATCTCACCGATCATCACGATAGCCTCGGTAGCCGGGTCTTTCTCGAACATCTCCAGGATGTCGATGAAGTTGGAGCCCGGGATGGGGTCGCCACCGATGCCCACACAGGTGGACTGGCCGAAGCCGTGGTCGGTGGTCTGCTTGACCGCCTCGTAGGTCAGGGTACCGGAGCGGGAAACGATGCCCACCTTGCCCGGCTTGTGGATGTGGCCCGGCATAATGCCGATCTTGCACTCACCGGGAGTGATCACGCCCGGGCAGTTCGGGCCGATCAGGCGTACGCCCAGCTCGTCACACTTCACCTTGGCGTCCAGCATGTCCATGGTGGGGATGCCTTCGGTGATGCACACGATCAGCTTGATGCCGCCGTTGGCCGCTTCCAGGATGGAATCCTTACAGAAGGGGGCCGGCACGTAGATCACGGAGGCTTCGGCGCCGGTAGCCTCAACAGCTTCTTTCACGGTGTTGAATACCGGCAGGCCCAGGTGAGTCTGGCCGCCCTTGCCCGGGGTTACACCGCCGACCATCTTTGTACCGTACTCAATCGCCTGCTCGGAGTGGAAAGTACCCTGGGAGCCGGTGAAGCCCTGGCAGATTACTTTGGTGTCTTTGTTAATCAGTACTGACATGATTATTTACCCTCCGCAGCTTTAACCACTTGCTGAGCCGCATCGGTCAGGCTGGTGGCAGCGATGATGTTCAGGCCGCTGTCGCTCAGAACCTTCGTACCCAGTTCGGCGTTGTTGCCTTCCAGGCGTACAACAACCGGCACTTTTACGCCGACTTCTTTCACTGCGCCAATCACGCCTTCGGCAATCATGTCACAGCGCACGATACCGCCGAAAATATTGATCAGGACGGCTTTAACATTCTCGTCGGACAGAATGATCTTGAACGCTTCAACTACGCGCTCTTTGGTGGCACCGCCACCAACATCCAGGAAGTTGGCCGGGCTACCGCCGTGCAGGTTGACGATATCCATGGTGCCCATGGCCAGGCCGGCACCGTTCACCATGCAGCCGATGTTACCGTCCAGGGCCACGTAGTTGAGGTCCCACTTGGCAGCGTGGGCTTCACGGGGGTCTTCCTGGCTGGGGTCGTGCATCTCACGCAGGTCAGCGTGGCGGTACAGTGCGTTGCTGTCGATTACGACCTTGGCGTCAAGGCAGTGCAGGTTCTTTTCGGGAGTGATGACAAGCGGGTTGATTTCCAGCAGCGCCAGGTCCTTCTCCTCGAACATCTTGGCGAGGCCCAGGAAGATCTTGGTGAACTGCTTGATCTGGTCACCTTCCAGACCCAGCTGGAATGCCAGCTCACGGGCCTGGTAGGGCTGCGCGCCTACCAGCGGGTCGATGGTGGCCTTGAGGATTTTTTCCGGAGTCTCTTCCGCTACCTTTTCGATCTCAACGCCACCCTCGGTGGAGGCCATGAAAACGATGCGACGGGTGGAGCGATCGACTACCGCGCCCAGGTACAGTTCCTGGTCGATATCTGTGCAGCTCTCAACCAGGATACGGGAAACAGGCTGGCCGTTTTCGTCTGTCTGGTAGGTAACCAGGTTGTTGCCCAGCCACTTCCGGGAAAACTCCTCGATCTCGGCAGTGGAGTCCACCAGCTTTACACCGCCGGCCTTGCCGCGGCCACCGGCGTGTACCTGGGCCTTGACCACCCACTTGTCGCCGCCAATCTCTTTCGCTGCCGCCACTGCTTCTGCCGGGGTTTCCGCTGCAATACCTTTGGAAACCGGCAATCCGTATTCCGCAAACAGTTGTTTGCCCTGATACTCATGCAAGTTCATAGTCAATACCAATTCACATTTGAAATGTGTTTACCAATTTGCAGATTGCTCTGCACCTAAGAACAAAATTCGAAATTCCCGTCGTTGCAAATTTCAAATTCTGGGTCCATTGCCGGAGCAATGTTGCGCGGCAAGTATTGCCGCACTGTGTCGGGGAAAAACCCACGACAGAAAGACGGTGGGGCGGTAATACCGCCCCACCCTGCGCGACCGTAGGCCGCTCTTACTTGCGCTTCTTGCGGTTGGCGATGTGAATGGCGTGGCCATTCGCCGCCAGCGCCGCCTCTTTCACCGCCTCGGACAGGGTCGGGTGGCCGAATACGGTCATGCCAATATCCTCGGCGCTGGAGCCGAACTCCATCGCAATCGCCACCTGCTGCACCAGGTCAGCCGCAGAGGGACCGACGATATGCGCACCGAGGACCCGGTCGGTCTCGGCATGGGCGATGATCTTGACCATGCCCCCGGTGTCGTTGGCCGCCATCGCGCGTCCGGACGCCGCAAACGGGAAGACACCCACATTGTAGGGCTCACCCTCGGATTTCACCTGCTCTTCGGTCATGCCTACGGCGGCAACTTCCGGGTGGGTGTAAATCACGTTGGGGATCACGTCGTAGTTCATCATCGGCTTCTGACCCGCGATGCGCTCGGCCACAACCACACCTTCTTCAGAGGCCTTGTGTGCCAGCATCGGGCCGCGGACCACATCGCCAACTGCCCAGACACCAGGGGCAGAAGTCATGCACAGGTCGTTGACATAGATAAAGCCACGCTCATCCAGTTTTACATCGGCGTCTTCGGACAGCAGGCCCTCGGTATAGGGACGACGGCCGACACACACGATCAGCTTGTCGAAGGTTTCCTGCTGCTCATTGCCGTCCTTGTCCTCATAGGTGACAACAACTTCGTCGCCTTTTACCTCGGTACCGGTCACGCGACAGGACAGGCGGATATCCAGACCCTGCTTCTTGAAAATTTTCTGGGATTCCTTGGCGATCTGCTGGTCCATGACCGACAGGAACTTGTCCAGCGCTTCCAGGACCACCACGTCGGAACCCAGGCGGCTCCAGACAGAACCCAGTTCCAGGCCAATCACACCGGCACCGATAACACCCAGGCGCTTCGGCACCTTGTCGAACTCGAGTGCGCCGGTGGAATCCACGATGATCTTGTTATCCACCGGAGCCGGCGGGATATTGATGGGCACGGAACCGGAAGCCAGAATAATATTGTCGGCTTCGTAAGTGGTGGTCTTGCCGTCGTTATCGGTCACTTCCACTTTCTTGTTGGCCAGCAGCTTGCCGGTACCCTCGATGGAAGTCACCTTGTTCGCAGTGAACAGGCCAGCCACGCCGCCGGTGAGCTTCTTGACGATATCGTCCTTGCGGCCAAGCATTTTGGACACGTCGATCTTGACCTTGTTGGTCTCGATACCGTGAACATCCAGGCCGTCTTTTGCCTCATGATATTTCCAGGAGCTGTCCAGCAGTGCCTTGGAAGGAATACAGCCAACGTTCAGGCAGGTACCGCCGTTGACGACCTTGCCTTCCTTGTTGGTCCACTTCTCTACACAGGCAGTCTTCAGGCCCAGTTGCGCCGCACGGATAGCAGCTACGTATCCCCCCGGGCCGGAGCCAATTACGATTACGTCAAATTTATCCGACATGATCAGTTCCAAAATTTTGTGAATTTGTAGGAGCCCGCTCTTGGGCAAACCTGTGGGCGCGGCCGGTGGGCCGCGATCGCCTGCGAACAGGCGCCCACAGTCTCAGATTCTTATACTTCCAGCAGGATGCGCGCCGGATCCTCGATCATCTCCTTGATCGCCACCAGGAAGCCAACCGCTTCCTTGCCATCGATCAGGCGGTGATCGTAGGACAGAGCCAGATACATCATCGGCAGGATCTCGACCTTGCCATCTACCGCCATCGGGCGCTCCTGGATCTTGTGCATGCCCAGGATCGCGGTCTGCGGCGGGTTCAGGATCGGCGTGGACAGCAGGGAGCCGAATACGCCGCCATTGGTGATGGTGAAAGTACCGCCGGTCATTTCCTCGATGGACAGCTTGCCGTCGCGGGCACGCAGACCCAGGTCGCGGATATTGTTTTCCATATCCGCCAGGCCCATGTTCTCGGCGTTGCGCAGGATCGGCACTACCAGACCCTTCGGCGAGGAAACCGCCACACCGATATCCTGGTAACCGTGGTAGACGATATCGTCACCATCGATGGACGCGTTCACGGCGGAGTAGCGCTTCAGGGCCTCTACGGCCGCTTTGACGAAGAAGCCCATAAAGCCCAGGCGGGTGCCATTGTGGGTCTTCTCGAACAGGTCCTTGTAGTTCTTGCGCAGGTCCATGATCGGCTTCATGTTCACCTCGTTAAAGGTGGTGAGCATGGCCGTGGACTGGGAGGCATCCAGCAGGCGCTCGGCGATACGCTTGCGCATGCGGGTCATGGGAACGCGTTTCTCGACGCGTTCACCGCCGGCAACCGGCACCTCGGCAGCGGCGGCCGCCGGCGCCGCGGCAGGTGCCTTCTCGGCTTTCTGCACGTCTTCCTTGGTGATGCGGCCACCCTTGCCGGTGCCCTTGACCGAGCCCAGGTCGATACCTTTCTCGTCGGCCAGCTTGCGCGCGGCCGGGTTAACCAGCTGCTCGCCACCCTTGGAGGACGGCTCTGCGGCTTCCTTCTCCTCAGCTTTCTCTTCCTGGGCTTCCGGCTTCTTCTCCTCGCCACCGGCGCTGCCGCCCGCCCCTTCCTCGAACTTGGCGATCACTTCGTTGGACTCGACGGTGTCGCCTTCGTCCTTGATGATTTCGCTGAGGGCGCCGTCGGCGGGTGCAACCACTTCCAGCACCACTTTGTCGGTTTCGATATCCACGATCAGCTCATCGCGGGATACAGCCTCGCCGGGCTTCTTGTGCCAGGTGGCGACGGTGCCGTCCTGAACGGATTCCGGGAATGTTGGCGCTTTAATCTCGATCGTCATTGGTCCTGTTTCCTGAGATTGACTCTTGGGCGTCCCGGTCAGGATACGCCCATTATTTGCTAATTACTGCCGCCCCTTACTTGACGGTCAGCGCCTCACTGATGAACTGGTTCTGTTCTTCCAGGTGCGTGGACATGTAGCCCGCTGCCGGCGCGGCGGAAGCCGCACGGCCCACGTATTCCAGCTCCAGCTTCGGATGCTCCTCAGCCAGCAGCCGGCGCAGGTGATGCTGGCTGTGATACCAGGCGCCCTGGTTCATCGGCTCTTCCTGGCACCAGGCCACGCTCTCCAGGTTCTTGTACGCGGATACCGCATCCACGAACTCCTCGTCCGGGAAGGGATACAGCTGTTCGATACGCACCAGCGCCACATCTTCCTGTTCGCGCTCCATGCGCGCCTCCAGCAGATGGTAGTAGACCTTGCCGGAACACAGGATCAGGCGCTTCACCTTGGCCGGATCGACATGATCGTCCTGGATAACGTTATGGAACTTGCCGTTGGCCAGCTCATCCAGGCTGGAGGTGGCCAGCTTGTGGCGCAGGATCCACTTCGGGCTCATGATCACCAGCGGACGGCGCATGGGGCGGATGGCCTGGCGACGCAGCAGGTGGAAAATCTGTGCCGGGGTGGTGGCGTTGCACACCTGGATATTGTGCTCGGCGCACAACTGCATGAAGCGCTCCAGGCGCGCGGAGGAGTGCTCCGGACCCTGGCCCTCATAGCCATGTGGCAACAGCATCACCAGGCCGCACATCCGGCCCCACTTGTGCTCGCCGGAAGTGATGAACTGGTCGATCACTACCTGGGCACCGTTGGCGAAGTCACCGAACTGGGCTTCCCAGATGATCAGCGACTTGGGCGTGGTGGTGGCATAACCGTACTCGAACGCCAGCACGCCTTCCTCAGACAACAGCGAGTCATAGATATAGAACTCCGGCTGCCCGTCGTACATGTTCTGCAGCGGCACGTAACAGGAGCCGTCTTTCTGGCTGTGTACCACCGCGTGACGGTGGGAGAAGGTGCCCCGTCGCACGTCCTCACCGGTCAGGCGGATCATGTATCCCTGTTCCAGCAGGGTGCCATACGCCAGGGTCTCGGCCATGCCCCAGTTGAGCGGGGAGGCGCCACCGGCCATCTTGCGGCGATCTTCGTAGATCTTGGATACCTGCCGCTGCAGGACGATACCGTCGGGGATATCCGTCATCCGGCGGGCCACGTCCTTCAGCTTGGGCAGTTCGAAAGCAGTGTCGCCCGGCGTCTGCCAGTCGTGGTTCAGGTACGGGCTCCAGTCCACGAACATGGATTCATCCGGCTGCTTCACCAGGCCGGTGGCCACGTCCTCACCCCGGTCGAGCTTGTCGCGGTAGTCGCTGGCCAGCTTGTCGGCGGCGGACTTGTCCAGCACACCGTCGTTAACCAGCTTCTCCGCATACAGGGTGCGGGTGGTCTTGTGCTTGCGGATGATCTGGTACATCAGCGGCTGGGTGCCGGACGGATCATCGGTCTCGTTATGGCCGCGGCGGCGATAGCACACCAGGTCAATAACGATGTCTTTCTTGAATTCGTAGCGGTAATCGACCGCCAGCAGCGCCGCCAGCACGACCATTTCCGGGTCGTCGCCGTTTACGTGCAGCACCGGTGCGTCGATCATTTTCGCCACATCGGTACAGTACTCGGTAGAGCGGGCATCCTCTCGCTTGCTGGTGGTGAAGCCCACCTGGTTATTGAGGACGATATGCACGCTGCCGCCGGTGTAGTAGCCACGGGTCTGGGACATCTGCAGGGTTTCCTGCACCACGCCCTGGCCGGCAAAGGCGGCATCGCCGTGAATATTGATCGGCATCACCTTCTCGCCGGTGGTATCGCCACGGCGATCCTGGCGGGCGCGCACGGAACCGACCACCACCGGCGCACAGATTTCCAGGTGCGACGGGTTGAAAGCCAGCGCCAGATGAACTTCGCCACCCGGGGTCATCACGTTTGAGGAAAAGCCCTGGTGGTACTTGACGTCACCGGAGGTATCCAGGGTCTTCTTGCCCTCGAACTCCTCAAACAGGTCGGTCGGGTTCTTGCCCAGGATGTTGACCAGCGTGTTCAGGCGGCCGCGGTGGGCCATGCCCATCACCACCTCCTTCACCCCGTAGGTACCGGAGCGGCGGATCAGTGCGTCCAGCATCGGGATCAGGCTCTCGCCACCCTCAACGCCGAAACGCTTGGTGCCCGGGTATTTGGAGTCCAGGTGACGCTCCAGGCCCTCAGCGGCGGACAGCCGCTGTAGGATCTCAGTCTGGATTTCTGCGCCGAAATTGGGCTTGCTCTGGCTGCGCTCGAGGCGCTGCTGGAACCACTGCTGCTCCTCCAGGTTGGAGAGGTGCATGATTTCCGCACCCAGGTTGCCACAGTAGGTCCGCTCCAGGCCCTCGACAATCTCGCGCAGGGTAGCCTCGCCATTACCGAAGAACAGGTCACCGGTCTGGAAGGTGGTGTCGAAATCCCCCTCGGTCAGGCCGTGGTAATTCAGTTGCAGGTCGGGCACCTGCTCGCGCGCCATCAGGCTCAGCGGGTCCAGGGTGGCCTTCTTGTGGCCACGATGGCGGTATGAGCTGATCAGCTGCAGGACTTTAACCTGCTTGCGCTCGTGTTCAATATTGACGGCGCCGGCACCGGGAGCGGCCAGCGGGCGGGTGCGGTTCTTGGCCAGGAGCTCAAAGTGGGCGCGTACCGCCGCGTGGGATACGTCCCCGCCACCCTGGACCCGGGGCAGGCTGTCGAAGTAACTGCGCCACTCCTCCGGCACGGCACTGGGGTCGTGCAGATAGGTCTCGTACAGTTCCTCCACATAAGCGGCGTTGCCCCCCGAGATATGGGAGGTGCGCCACAGCTGCTCCATGGTGCTATCGTGCATGTTGATGCCTACCTCGATTGCAGCGCCCTCACTGGGGCTTGATTGCTGCGCGTTCCTTTCACTCACAAAAGGGGAGGCGCCGAAAGTCACCTCCCCTTTTTTCTTGGTACCGGCTCACAGGCCAGCTTTCTTGTCGTGGATGGACGCCATCTTTGGCGCCGGCCAACCGGTCCGGCCGGCCACCCGCGCTTACACGGCGCGGGCCAGCAGCATATTGCGGATATGACCGATTGCCCGCGTGGGGTTCAACCCCTTCGGGCAGACGTTGACGCAGTTCTGGATGCCGTGGCAGCGGAAAACGCTGAAGGGGTCATCCAGGTTGGACAGGCGCTCGTCGGTGGCGGTATCACGGCTGTCGGCCAGGAAGCGGTAAGCCTGCAGCAGGCCCGCGGGGCCGATGAACTTGTCCGGGTTCCACCAGAAGGACGGGCATGCGGTGGAGCAACAGGCGCACAGGATGCACTCGTAGAGGCCGTCCAGCTTCTCCCGATCCTCCGGTGACTGCAGGCGCTCAATCGCCGGCGCCGGCGTGTCGTTCTGCAGGTACGGCTCGATCTTCTTGTACTGCTCGTAGAACTGCTCCATGTCCACCACCAGGTCGCGGATCACCGGCAGGCCCGGCAGCGGGCGCAGTACCAGCTTGCCCTTGGGCGCTGCCTCGGACAGCGGGGTGGTACAGGCAAGGCCGTTGCGGCCGGAGATGTTCATACCATCGGAGCCGCACACACCCTCGCGACAGGAGCGGCGGAAAGACAGCGTCGGATCCTCAGCTTTCAGCAGTTCCAGTACGTCCAGCACCATCAGGTCCTTGCCCTGGGTGTCGAACTCGTAGTCCTGCATGTAAGGCGCTTTGTCAGTTTCCGGGTTATAACGGTAAATGCTTACTTTCAACATACTCTATTCCGCTCCCGAATCAGTAAGTCCGAGCCTTCGGCTCGAAAGCTTCCATGGTGTTGGGCGCAAAGTTGACCGCGCGCTTGCCAACCCGCTTCTCTGCCGGGAAGAACATTGAGTGGCACAGCCAGTTCTCGTCGTCGCGCTCCTGGAAGTCCTCGCGGGCATGGGCACCGCGGCTCTCGGTGCGCACCTCTGCCGGGATCGCAGTGGCCTCGGCCACTTCCAGCAGGTTCTGCAGCTCCAGCGCTTCAACACGCGCGGTGTTGAATGCGCGGCTCTTGTCATCCAGGCGCACATTCTCGATACGACTACGCAGGTCCTTCAGTTTCTCAACGCCCTCGGCCATGTAGTCGCCGCGGCGGAATACGCCGAAGTGATTCTGCATGACGCCCTGCAGCTCGTTGCGCAGGTCAGAGGCTTTCTCGCCATCGTTACTGCCTTCCAGGCGGTTGAGGCGCGACATGGCAGCCTCGATATCGGAATCGGACGCCTCGCGGGCTTCGATGCCTTCACGCAGGGCCTTCTCGATAAACAGGCCGGAAGCGCGGCCGAAGACCACCAGGTCCAGCAGCGAGTTGCCGCCCAGGCGGTTGGCACCGTGTACGGATACGCAGGCGACCTCACCACAGGCATAGAAGCCATCGATAACCTGGTCGTTACCGGCGGCATCCTGGGTCAGGGCCTGGCCGTGCACATTGGTGGGGATACCGCCCATCATATAGTGACAGGTGGGCACCACGGGGATCGGGGTCTTGACCGGGTCCACATGGGCGAAGGTCTTGGCCAGCTCACAGATACCCGGCAGGCGGCTGTTCAGCACTTCCTCGCCGAGGTGGTCGAGCTTCAGGAAAACGTGGTCACCGTTGGGGCCGGCACCGCGGCCTTCGAGGATTTCCAGCACCATGGAACGGGCTACCACGTCGCGGGAAGCGAGGTCCTTGGCGTTGGGCGCATAGCGCTCCATAAAGCGTTCGCCGTCCTTATTGATCAGGTAGCCACCTTCACCGCGGCAACCCTCGGTCACCAGCACGCCGGCACCATGGATACCGGTGGGGTGGAACTGCCACATTTCCATGTCCTGCACCGGGAAGCCGGCACGCAGGGCCATGCCGACACCATCACCGGTATTGATGTGGGCATTGGTGGTGGAGGCGTAAATACGGCCGGCACCACCGGTGGCAAATACAGTGGCCTTGGACTTGATGAAGACTACTTCACCGTCCTCAATGGACAGGGCAATCACGCCTACAACCACACCATCCTGGTTCTTTACCAGGTCCACTGCGAACCACTCGTTCAGGAATACAGTGTTGTTCTTGACGTTGTTCTGGTACAGGGTGTGCAGGAGCGCGTGACCGGTACGGTCTGCCGCCGCACAGGTGCGGGCTGCCTGGCCGCCGCGGCCGAAGTCCTTGGACTGCCCGCCAAACGGACGCTGGTAGATGCGTCCCTCTTCTGTACGTGAGAACGGCAGGCCCATGTGCTCGAGCTCAAATACCGCTTCCGGGCCTACGGAGCACATGTATTCAATGGCATCCTGGTCACCGATATAGTCGGAGCCCTTGACGGTGTCGTACATGTGCCAGCGCCAGTCGTCTTGCGGGTCGGAACTGGCAATCGCGCAGGTAATCCCCCCCTGGGCGGACACGGTGTGCGAACGGGTCGGGAACACCTTGGTGATGACCGCGGTCTTGAAACCTGACTGGGCCATTTGCAGGGCCGCGCGCATTCCCGCGCCGCCGCCGCCGATTACGATCCCGTCAAAGGAAATGGTTCGCATGTTCGCCATAAATTACACACCCCACAAAATATCAATGCCCCACAGCGCGTAGTACACCGCGACCGCACCCAGCAGCAGCTGGATGACCACCCGCAGCACAGTGGCCTTCGGGCCCAGGGTGCGATTGGTGATGTAGTCGGTCACCACGGACCAGAGACCGATCCATGCGTGCGCGATTGTGGACAGAAGCGCCACCAGGCTGAAGATGCGCATCCAGCCCTGGGCAAACAGTGCCGACCAGCTCTCATAGCCGAAGTCGTCACTGAAGAAAATGAAACCCACAATAAAGAGGGTATAAGCAAGCAAAACCACCGCAGTAACGCGCTGGTACAGCCAATCGAAAACGCCGCTACGGCCAAAACTTGTGACTGTGGTTACCATAACCATACCCCCGTGAGCAGAATCACAATTACACTGACCACCAGCACCAGCACGGCGCCGCGACGGCCACCCTCAAGGGACTCACCGATCCCCAGGTCCATCAACAGGTGGCGCACACCCGCTATCAGGTGGTAAGTCAATGCCGCCAGGGAAGCCCACAGCAGGAGCTTGGCGGGAACACTGCTGAACAACGCCGCCGTATCAGCGAAACCCTGCTCGGAGGACAGGCTGGCATCCAGCATATAGAGAAGCAACGCAACCACAGCGAAGAGAACCACGCCGGAGACACGATGCAAAATGGAAACCAGTGCGGCAGCGGGAAGCTTGATAGTGGAGATATCTAAATTGACAGGTCTGTCTTTGTTCACAGGAAAAACACCTTGTTGCCCTGAACGACCGGGCGCCCGTTAGCTTTTCAATGGAGGGGCGAACTGCTTGCTGAACGTTTCACATCCAAACTGGTGAAGCCTTGTCCAGAACCGCCTCACCATGGCGCAAGCCGCGCGGATTATAGGCATTCGATGGTCAAAACACAATGAAACTGCGCCCCGCCCCCAGTCATGCCCCCAGTTGTGGCCGGAGGCATACCCCGCCAGTACAGGCCCGAGGCCGGCGCTATTCTAACCGAAGATATTGGGAAAACCGCGCCTACGAAGCAGCCGATTCCTCTCTTTACCCGGTGATTGACCGAATATCCTGCCGCTAAGCGACCAACCGTCCACACGTTTTGGTTTGACAAATGGGGGGGCTCCACTTAAGTTTGGCCCCGCCGAAATGACCGCTATGCCCCTGTGTGACAGGGAATTACGCGGCATAAGAACAGTTTTAGGAGTCCGCAATGTCCGATAAAAAAGCGCATCTCAAGGTCGACGGTATCGACGATGGTATCGATATGCCGGTGCTCTCCGGCACCCTCGGCCCCGATGTTGTCGATGTCAGCAGCCTGACGGGCAAGGGCTTGTTCACCTATGACCCTGGCTTTGTCTCGACCGCCTCCTGCGAGTCCAAGATCACCTATATTGATGGCGCCAAGGGACAGCTGCTGCACCGCGGATATCCCATTGAGCAACTGGCGGACCAGTCCGACTACCTGGAAACCTGCTACCTGCTGATGAATGGCGAACTGCCCTCAGCAGAAGAGAAGAAGCAGTACGTCGACACTATCATGAACCACACCATGGTCCACGAGTCGATCGTCAACTTCTTCAAGGGCTTCCGTTACGACGCCCACCCCATGGCCATGATGTGTGGCGTGGTAGGCGCCCTCGCCTCCTTCTACCACGACTCGCTCGATATCAATGACCCGGAACATCGCCGCATCTCGGCCCATCGCCTGATCGCCAAGATGCCCACCCTGGCAGCAATGTGCTACAAGCACTCCAAGGGCCAGCCGTTCATGTACCCGGACAACAGCCTGGGCTACGCAGAGAACTTCCTGCACATGATGTTCGGAAACCCGTGTGAGCCGAGCAAGGTGGACCCGATCGTGGCCAAGGCCATGGACGTGATCTTCCTGCTGCACGCCGACCACGAGCAGAACGCCTCCACCTCCACGGTGCGCCTGGCGGGCTCCTCCGGTGCCAACCCCTTCGCCTGCATCTCCTCCGGCATCGCCGCCCTGTGGGGACCTGCGCACGGTGGTGCCAACGAGGCGGTCCTGAGCATGCTGCAGGAGATCGGCGACGAGAGCCGTATCGACGAGTACGTGAAGAAAGCCAAGGACAAGAACGACCCATTCCGCCTGATGGGCTTCGGCCACCGTGTCTACAAGAACTTCGACCCGCGCTCCCGCGTCATGCAGGGAATCTGCGACGAAGTCCTGAGCGCGATGGGCGCCGAAAACGATCCGCTGCTGCGTATCGCCAAGAAACTGGAAAAGATTGCCCTGGAGGACGAGTACTTCGTTGAGAAGAAGCTCTACCCGAACGTGGACTTCTATTCCGGCATCATCATGAAGGCCATCGGTATCCCCACCGACATGTTCACTGTGATCTTTGCCACCGGCCGCACCGCCGGCTGGATCGCGCACTGGAACGAGATGATCTCCAACCCCTACAAGATCGGTCGTCCGCGCCAGCTGTACACCGGCTACACCCAGCGCGACTACGTGCCGCTGGACCAGCGCTGATGCCCATCAGCCAATGAGCGAGAAACCCGGCCACTGGCCGGGTTTTTTATTTCCAACAGGGCCGGCCTGTGCCCGTATGCCACCGCCCGTCATCACGCGCCCTGTCTCCAGGGCCCCCTCTTCCTCCCTCACTGCGACCACGACCAGAACAGCCCCTCGAGCAAGAGCACTGCGAGCAGCTCCCGCTGTGACACAGTTCTCACATTACGCATCGAAATGGGAAACTGTTCTAAAAAACTGTTTCATCTCTACCCAGTCACGGCAAAATTCGCAATCCACAGATTTCAGTGGCACTCCGGTTCAACAACACTTTAAAAAGACCAACAAAAGGCTCAGATTCATGTTTCGCATCTTTTCCAGCAAATCCCGCAACGACGCAGACTCCGGGGATGACAGCTATTCACAGAACAAGGCTGGCGGGGCAAGGCAGGGACGAACGATCAACTACGACCCTGCACTTATCAATACGCTGAAAGGAGACCATCGCGAGCTGGTCGACATCTTCCAGAGAATCTGGTCAGAGGGGTATGAACGCCAGAACTTTCGCAAGCTGGCCCAGCTGCTGACCACGTTCAAATCCAGGTTCCAGGCCCACCTGATCAAGGAAAATGTCAGCTTCTACGTATATCTTGAACAGTCCCTCTCCGAGGACCTGCACACCCGGCAGATCGTCAAGGACTTCCGCACAGACATGAATGACATCGCCAACGCGGTAGTGCAGTTCTGCAAGCGATACTCGCACGAGGCGTTCACGCAGGAAATGCTCCGGGACTTCAAGCGCGATTATGACAAGATTGGCGAGGCCCTGGTCAGGCGGGTCAGCCTGGAAGAGAAAGAGCTCTACACCCTTTACCAGCCTTCCTGACAGCGCAGGAATCGCCATAAGCGGTGGCACATGTACCTGTGTCACCTCTCCCCCGGCCCTGAATTGTCCCCAAAGCGTGCACCTGCATCCCGGCACCGGCCCGTGGCCCTGCCGGTCTCGCAGCCAAGAAGCGCCCCCCCTCCCCTCCCGACAACATTGATACCCATATCACACCTTCACAGCGAAATTGCCCCGTGCTCCCCGCTTGAAACGACACAGCTATAGACCTTCATTTAATTTTGTTTAAATATGGTGGCATCAAAATTCTCCATTAGACAAAATAATTAGAATAAAAGACCTGACAGGACGTCAGGTTCTCCAGGACAACAATGCATAACAAAAGGCAGGACTGCACATGGGCATCTGGGTATACGGGGGATGGTATGGCTGAGCTCGAGGATTTGCCTCTCCAGCACCAGGCGCAGGAGCGCGCCGGGGCAGCAGAGAGTGATTATCCGATTTATGTCGTCGTGGGTACCGGTCCGGTCGGTGTGCGCTGTGCGCAGAAGCTGCTTGAATACAGTGATGATGCACAGGTGGTCATTTTTGGTGCCGAGGCTGATTCTCCCTATAACCGGGTCAAGCTTTCGCAGTACCTTTCCGACCAGCTGGCCCTCGAAGACCTGGACAACCCGGTGCTCGGCCGGAATGACAGCAGGCTGGCTGAGTTTATCGACCGCAAGGTTGTCTCGATCGACCGGGTCAACAAGACGATCACCGACGCTGCGGGAAGTATCCAGCCCTACGACAAATTAATCCTCGCCACTGGTTCCAACCCCGCTATACCGCAGGTTCCCGGGACGGACTTCCCCAATGTTTACCCCTTCCGCAGCCTGCGTAACACCGAGGATCTGATCCGGCTGCGCGAAAGCAACCTGCATGTGTGTGTTATTGGTGCCGGAGCGCTGGGGCTGGAAGCGGCCGCAGCATTAAAGACACAAAACAACCGTGTCACCCTGCAATCCCGCACACATCTGCTCGGCGGGTTGCTGAGCGATGAAGCCGGGAACTACCTGGAGTCATCCCTTGCAGCACTGGGTGTGGAGCTGAAAATCGGGGATGCACTGACTGCTATCAGGGGCGATGAAACCGCAGGTGAGATTGAGTTCGCCAGCGGGGATACCCTGCAAATTGATGCCGCAGTCCTTTGTACCGGTATTCATTCGGAAATCTCCCTGGCGCAAAAGTGCGGACTTGCCACCGGCCGCGGCATTGTCGTGAACGAATGGCTACAGACATCCGACCCTGATATCTATGCGGTAGGGGAGTGTGCCGAATTTGAACAGGAGGTCTATCAGTTCGTACGCCCGGGCTACGAACAGGCAGAGAGCTGCTGCGAACACATCTGCCGAAAGCGCAATGACCAGCTGCGGGCCGGGCCCTACCGGGGCAGTTGCCGGGATGTCCAGCTGAAGATCGCTCACATTCCCTGCGCGATTATTGGGTCAGTGGAGAGCGGTGAGCAGTATATCTATCGCAATCGCTTTAAAGGACTTTACCGCCAGTTATTCGTGCGGGATGGGCACCTGTGCGGCGCCGTGTATATCGGCAGCTGGGACGAGGCCAGCCAGTTACGCCAGGCGGTCGCCGCCGAGGAGGCGGTCACACCCCGCGCCCTGAAGCGCTTCGAACAGGACGGTCATCTCTGGCAGAAGTCCGCCGCCAGGGGGATCCGGGAGCAGCCCGATCACTATCTGGTATGCCAGTGTAATGGCATCAACAAGGGCGAGTTATGCACTGCCATCTCACAAGGCAAGCGCAACCTGATGGACCTGCAACAGGCAACCACAGCCGGTTCGGTGTGCGGCAGCTGCCGCCCCCTGATTGCTGAATTGCTGGATGTCCCCGCACCCAACCTGGTAATGCGCCATGCGCGCGGGATACTGCTCACCTCGATTGTATCCCTGATCCTGATTGCACTGGCCGTCGCCATGCCACCAGCACCAATATCGGAAAGTGTCCAGTCGCACTGGTATTGGGAGAAACTCTGGTATGACAATTTCTGGAAGCAGGTCAGCGGGTACAGCCTGCTCGGATTCTGCCTGCTCACGGCATCCCTGAGCCTGCGCAAACGCTGGCGAAAATTCACCCATGGGCATGTGGACCACTGGCGTTACGCACACAGCCTGATCGGCTGCGCAGCCCTCATCGTCCTGATTGTCCACACCGGGTTCCGGCTGGGAAAAAACCTGAACCTGGCCTTGATGCTGGTTTTTCTCGCCGCCACCACAACCGGTGCCCTGGTAGGCGTGTTTATGGCCCGCAATCATCATTGGACGGATATCAAACTGCGCGAACACCGCAAGTGGTGGTCGCGTGTGCATTATGCCCTGCTATGGACACTCCCTGTACTGCTCGCGTATCACATATTGGCGGTGTATTACTTTTAAATGAAAACTTATCAATTCAAGTTCTGGCACTTCGGCCTGCTGGTGACCCTGGCCATTGGAACGACCGCAGCCTACAACCTGGAGTACTCAGACAAGACCCTGTTTGTCAGCGGTGAAATGAGCCACGGCCATCACCAGATCGAACTCGCCTGCACAAGCTGCCATAACGATGGCTTTGCCGGACCTGAAGCCATGCAGCAGACCTGCCTGAACTGCCACGCCGACGAACTCGAACTGGCCAATGACTCCCATCCGCGCAAGAAGTTTCTCGACCCGCGCAATGCACCGCTGTTAGCCGAGCTCGATGCCCGCCGCTGTGTTACCTGCCATACAGAGCACCAGCCCGAGACCACCAGGGACATGGGCGTGACCCTGGCCGGCGATTTCTGTTTTCACTGTCATAACGACATCGCCGAAGAACGCAGCAGTCACCAGGATCTGGGCTTTGACAGCTGTGCGAGTTCCGGTTGCCACAATTTTCACGACAACCGCACTCTCTATGAGGATTTCCTGATAGCACATGTGGGCCAGCCGGCACTGCTTCCGGATGGGCAGATACCGGCACGCACGGCAATGCAATCCTGGCTTCAGGACAACCCGCACAAGAATCCCCTGCGACTGCAGCAGGCAGACCTGGACTTGGGCAATACCCACAAAGACATATCCGCTGCCTGGGCCGAAAGCACACACGCGCAGGTGTCGGTGAACTGCAGTGGCTGCCACAGTAACGGCCAATTGCAGTTTTCCGGCCGCGAAATCGTCGAGCAGTGCGGGAGTTGCCATGCCGAACAACAGGAGGCATTTACCAGTGGCAAACACGGTATGCGCCTGTCGTCGAAACTACCAGAGGATTTCGCGGCGCGGGTTGGCGCCATGTCCCCGACCGAAGCGCGCCTGCCGATGCGGACGGACAGCCAGGGTGAGCTGAGCTGCGTCAGCTGTCATGGCGCTCACCAGACCGATACCAGGTTTGCCGCTGTCGAAGCGTGCCTCGGATGCCACAACGACGAGCACAGCCTTGCGTACAAGGAGTCTGCCCATTTCCAGGACTGGCAGGATGGCTCTCCCGGCGGGGTCAGTTGTGCCAACTGCCACCTCCCCAGGGAGGAGCATGATGGGAAAATTCTCGTCAACCACAACCAGAATCACAATCTCCGCCCGAATGAAAAGATGTTGCCGGTATGCCTGAATTGTCACGGCATTGAATTTGCCATGTCCGCGCTCTCCAGTGAGCGCGTCCTGAAAAGCAACTTTGGCTTATCACCGAAGACAGACCACGAGACTTTCAGCCTGATTCGCGAGCGTATCGCCCGGATCAAATCCAATGAGCCATCCCGTTAGGAGGGAAACCATGCGCATTTTTGCCTTCATCTTAGCCGTAGCCACACTATTGACCGCCTGTGGCGAAAAATCAGGGATCGCGCCCCAGAGAATGGCTGATGCCATTTTCGCTGTTATTGAAGCTGACCGGGCCAGTTACACCAACAATGTGGTCAACCGCCTGCAAAACGAAGAGGAGGTCATCAAGGCCGAAGAGCACTGGAAAGACAAGCAGGCCTTGCCGCTACCCGCCCAGATGCTGCGCATGGGCGCTGAACGGGTTGCAGAACAGGAAGCAGGATTTAATTATGCCCTACTGTCACTCTGGGCCATCAACAAGCAGAACGCCCCGCGCACCGACCTGGAAAAACAGGGCCTGGAATTCGTGATGGATAACCCCGGACAGAACTTCTACGGCACGGA
Source organism: Microbulbifer sediminum (assembly GCF_021729035.1). Lineage (GTDB taxonomy): Bacteria > Pseudomonadota > Gammaproteobacteria > Pseudomonadales > Cellvibrionaceae > Microbulbifer > Microbulbifer sediminum. The sequence continues at coordinate 88,042 of NZ_JAJSAP010000004.1, forward strand.
AAACCTGGGCGGCACCGAGTATTACACCGCGATCTATCCTGACGTCGCTGTTTCGCCGGCTTGCGTCAGTTGCCACAACGACCATATCGACAGTCCCCGTACCGACTTCGAACTCGGCGATACCATGGGTGGCGTCGTTATCCGGATCCCCCTGTAAGGCGGGCCTGGTTGCTGCGTCCGCCTGCTACCCACACTGAACCAGATACAGGCTCCGCAACAGCGGACGACCCGAAGAAAAAAGGGCACCCTCGGGTGCCCTTTTTTCACCATCCTGTGAGAATGGGATCACTTGCAGCTGGCCGCGCCGATATCCTCCCAGACGCTGGCCACGCCGGGCTCCTCGCCCCGGGTCCACCACTTGGCACGGTAACGGCGTCCCGCGTGGTTTACTTCATCGCCACCGTTGTAGGCCTTGGATGCGCTCCAGGGCACCTCCACATCACTGGCCAGCGACCAGTCGGCAGAGTCGAGGCCCGGCTCGGCCTGGGTCCAGTAGTTGGCCGCCCAGACCAGGTCATCGTGGCTCACCAGGTCGCCACCCAGGTAGGTGGAACCGGAAGTCCAGGCCGGGTAGCTGCCCGCATTGGGATCGCTCAGCTCGCAGCTACCGCCGCCAGCGCCTGAATCTGTCACATTGACCGTCACGGTGGCACTGGCAGAATCGGTACTGTCCGAGACCGTTACCGTAGCGGTATAGCTGGTGTCGCTACCCACCTGCGGCGCTGTCAGTGTGACGGTGGCGCTGTCGCCATTGGTCACATTGAATGCCGGTGCGCTCCAGCTGTAGGTGAGGCTGTCTCCATCCGCATCGCTGCCGCTAGCCGTAACCTGCACACTTTCGCCTTCGACTACGGTCACGCTGGACGGCGTTGAGACCTCCGGTGCCGTATTGGACTGGGCTGGCAACAGGGTCACGGTCACCCGGTCGGTATCGGTGAGATTGCCATCATCGACAAGCACCTCGAATACCAGGTTCTCTTGAACGGCAACCTCGGCAGCGGAGAAACTGGCTGTTGCAGTGCTGGCATTCTGCAGGCTCACGGGGGTGCCGCTGACCTGTGCCCAGCTGTAGGCCAGGCTGTCACCATCCACATCGCTGGAAGCACTGGCATCCAGGCGGACACTGCCCGGCGTCACCATTGACTGGTCGGCTCCGGCATTGGCATCCGGGGCACGGTTGGGCTGCGGTGCCAGCACCAGTACCTCCACCGTGTCGCTGTCACTCAACGGTTCCGCATCACTCACGGTCAACTGGAAGGTCAGGGTTGTATTGGCGGTGACGTCCGGCGCGGTAAAGCTTGCGGTCGCACCGGCAGCGCCCTGCAGCTGGACAGTAGTGCCGGCCGCCTGGGACCAGCTGTAGTTGAGCGGATCGCCGTCCAGGTCGTAGGAAGTGGCACCATCGAGACTGACAACAGCGCCCCCATCCACAGTCTGGTCAGCGCCTGCATTGGCGACCGGGGCACGGTTATTGGTTCCTCCTCCGTGGCCCAGGCTCTCGTGCATGGCGTTGAGGATATCACCGTTATCGGCATCGATTTCCCAGGCGAAGAGGCCGGCGAGTCCGTTACTGCGCACATAGGCACCCTTGCTCGACACCGAGGCGGCATCGTCATAGGTGATCAGGTCACCACTGGTGGGGTTGAAGATGTAGGCGCCCTGGGCGGTGCTGTCGTAGTGGTGTTCATACCCACCGCTGGCCAGGCGCGCGACGATATCGCGGTAGTCTACCACCCCGGCTTCCCAGGTACCCGAGACCGGCTCGGTGGCGGTACCCGTCAGGTGATTGCCACCGCTCCAGCCAGACACCCCGGTCCAGCCACGGCCATACATGGCGGCACCAAGCACCAGCTTACCCGGGGAAAGCCCCGCATTCAGGACTGCATCGACGCCACTGCTGGCATTGAAGTTGTCTGTGGCATCCCAGCTCGGGGCATAGAGCGCAGTCTGGTGACCCAACGAGTCATTACTCCAGGCCCCGTAAAAGTCATAAGACATCAGGAAGATGTAATCCATGTACTGGTCGACGGCACCGTAGTCGATCCGCGCAACCTTGGCAGAGTCCGCACTGACGGCAGAGGTCAGCTGGTACTCACGACCGGTCTCCTGCTCCAGTGTATCGAGCATGGCGCGCAGGTCGCGCATCAGGATGCGGTAGGTCTCACCATCCTCGGGTGAGCCCAGCGCCGTGTTGTAACCACCACCACCGGGATACTCCCAGTCGATGTCCACCCCGTCAAAGAACTTCCAGGTGCGCAGGAACTCTTCCACCGAATCGACAAATGTCTGGCGCCTGGTGGCGTCACCGAGAAAATAGAACGGGTCTGTCAGGGTCCAGCCGCCAATTGAAGGCAGTATCTTCAGGTCCGGGTAGGCCTGCTTGAGTGCCATCAGCTGGCCGAAGTTGCCCTTATAGGGGCTGGAGAAATCCTGGCCCGACTGGGTTTTCTGCACTGCTGCATAGGGATCGTGGATACCCACCTTGAAGTCTTGCCGACCATTGCAGGATTTTTGCAGGGCCTCGAAACTGCCGGAAATGGACTTGAGGCTGTCATTGATGCCATCGCCGCCGCAGATGGGAATAAAGCCATAGAGGATATGGGTCAGGTTGTAAGCGGGAATCTTGTCCACCGGGAACTTGCGCCCGTAGACGCCCCACTCTACAAAATACGCACCTACTACAGAGTCGCTGGCATTCGCATAGGGCTGGTTATTCTCGCCCGCATTGAGCTCCAGCGGGTCCAGGCCGCTGCCATCAGTATCTGCCACCACTATTTCTGTCGCGGCCGATGCGCTGCAACCGCTGTCGTCGCACAGCGCCACCTGCAGATCGTACTTGCCGCCCTGCGCCACCTGCAGCGTGGCCGAGCCGCTCTGGCTGCCGGCGCCGGAGGCCGGTTGCTCCAGGACCACCTCGCCATTCAACAGGTATTGCACGGTGTCACCGTCATCACCGGAGTACCTGGTCCAGGAGACCGGGACCTCAGCATAGTCCCGGACGGTGACGATTTGCTCATAGGCAGTCGCGGTGTCGTCCACTTCGACAAGCGCGAAGTTGGTCTCCATCCACTCGATCTGTGGCGCGCCGGGGGCGGCCAGTGCTGTCGACGTGCCGGCCAGCCCGAGCGCAAGCAGCGCCCGGCGCCAGCGGGACGGGTTGATTATTTTCATGATTTTCACCTTGATGCGTTTTTATTGTTTCCGGGTCGGGCTTCCGGGCCCGCAAAGTCAAACCTCGCTCGAATGACACCGCTGTCATTTCACCCGAGAATTATGACAGCGATGTCATTCGAGTTTCACGGTATCGTCACATCGGTACCTTTGCCAGTCTGCAAAGCCGTACTTGGGATTGATTTCACGGTCTCGTCGTGAATTGCGACCTATCAGCACCCGGTTATGTGAAAAGGGGCATCAAAATTCTCTTTGACCGCACTTCCCGGGACATATATTCCCGAGGCAACTAGATCACCTGCGGTTGCTTTTATTCTCATATCCGGTCAAACAGGGGGTACAGGTAACCTGTGAAACCGTGTCCCAAGCGTGACATCTGGAAAGCCCTGGTGGGATAGATCAAGGGAAAGCGGAGGAAGCACGGGTCAGGTAAAGCCAGAGTGGATCGGGAAGTGAAAAACTGGGTCCATAAAGAAATAGCGGCCGAATTCATTTCGACCGCTCCCTCTCTTTAAGCTGGTTGGCTCTACTCCCGCTGTTCACCTCGCTGAAGTCATCTCAGACCAGTGGTCACCCGCTGTGGGCCTATTTACGGGTTAGTCCAACCTCCCGTTGCGGACCGCTTCTTCTTGCTGCTTCGCCCTATAAGGAGGGCAGAAGCTTCCTACCCAGGCACTATATATACTAGTGTGAAGGCGCCCGTTTCCCCACCAGAAGGAAAGCCGCCATGCCCTACCGGAGCCGCAACGAATTACCGGCAAGCGTCCGCAATGTGCTGCCGGAAAATGCCCAGGATATTTACCAGGAAGCCTTCAACAGCGCCTGGGAGGAATACGCCAGGCCAGAGGATCGCAGAGGGGATGCATCCCGGGAAGAAACCGCCCATGCGGTGGCCTGGTCAGCGGTCAAGAAAAAGTATGAGAAAGGTGGAAACGGCAACTGGCACCGGAAATCGTAACCGGCCTGCCGCTTACCCATCCGCCGGCCCAGACCAATGGTATTCAGGTTGCGTTCCCGTACCCACGAGCGTTCCCTTTCCGCAGTGGGTCAATCAGTCCGGTCAGGCCTTCAATCTTGATTTCCAGCGTCAGGGCCATCAACCGGCCCAGGCGTCCTGCCGGAAACTCCTTCTTGGCAAACCAGAGCAGGTATTCCTCGGGCAGGTCGATCAAGACCCGCCCCGTGTACTTGCCAAATGGCATCGGCATGCGCGCGATATCCAGCAGGTCTTGCTTTTCGAACATTTGTCGGCCTTTGACGAACTCTACTTCCCGGCCATTATCCGCCAACAGCGGGTCAGCAGCCAGACTGGGAACCCCCGTCTCGCGACAATAGTATTCTCCGGTAAATCACAATTGGTGCGTGATCAGGAGTAACTATGTCCATGTCCATGCAAACCCTCAAACACGCGGGACTCGCCTCCCTGCTGGCGGCCGGTCTCCTTTCCTCAGGCTGTGCCAATATGAGTGATACCGACCGCCGCATCGGCACCGGCGCAGGCATTGGCGCTGTCACCGGCGCCCTGATCTCGGGCGGCCGCCCTGGCGCCACAGCGGCCGGCGCTGTGCTCGGCGCCGGCGCGGGGTACCTCTACGACCGCAACAAGAAGCGGTATTACTACTATGACCGCCATGGCCGGCGTGTCTATCGCTAACGGCAGCTACCATCCTGATAGAGTGGCCGGGTATGGGTAACCCATACCCGGCGATCCCATCAGTTGATTCATCTCCCCATAACAATCGCTTTCGCCCCGTCGCTTCGTCATTACCTTGCTTCCCGCCGTCGCATTGAACCGGTTTTCCGCTAATTTTCCTCCTGCACAGAACTGTGGGAATATGAACCACTTGCGGTCGGGCTTGCCGCCGCACAAATTTCATACAGCAAAAAGATTCCAGAGGAATAACCGTGAAAACAATAAAGCGATCGCCAATGCTGGTTTTGCCCCTGGCCGCCGCATTGCTGGCAGCCTGCGACAAACCTGCCAATGACAACCAGCCCACCGGAAAAGCCGGCGGGCAGGACACGGTAGTCTCCACCGAGGGCATGTGGATGCCCAGCCAGCTGCCGCAGCTGGGTGGCAAGCTGAAAAGCCTCGGCCTGGAGCTGGACCCGAAGACCATGACCGACCTGACCGAGTTCCCCATGAACGCGGTGATCAGCCTGGGCGGTTGTACCGCCTCCTTCGTGTCACCGGAGGGGCTGGTGGTCACCAACCACCACTGCGCCTATGGCTCCATCTCCTATAACTCCACCGAGGACAACGACCTGCTGGAGAACGGCTTCCTGGCCAGGTCCCTGGACGAGGAGCTGCCCGCAGCGCCGGGCTCACGAGTCTATGTCACTGTGGACATGAATGAGGTAACGGACAAGATCGACGCGGCCCTGAGCGAGGATATGGATGGCGCTGCGCGCTTTGCCGCCATTGAGGACGCCCAGAAAGGCCTGGTGTCCAGCTGCGAATCTGACCCGGGACACCGCTGTGAGGTATACAGTTACTATGGTGGTGCCAGCTATTTCCTGATCAAGCAGCTGGAAATCCGCGATGTGCGCCTGGTCCATGCACCCGCCTCGTCCATCGGCAAGTTTGGTGGCGATATCGACAACTGGATGTGGCCACGCCACACCGGCGACTATTCTTTCCTGCGCGCCTATGTCGGACCCGACGGCAAACCGGCGGATTACTCAGAGGACAATGTCCCCTACCAGCCCAAACACCACCTGACGGTATCCACCGAGGGCCCACAAAAGGGCGACTTTGTCATGGTGGCAGGCTACCCGGGCAGCACCAACCGCTACCGCACTGCGGCAGAGGTGGACAACAACTTCAACTGGTATTACCCCACCATGCAGAAGGTGCTGGCGGACTGGTCTGCGGTAATCGGGGAGGCCAGCGAAGGCAACAAGGACGCGGAACTGAAGTACGCCAGCCTGGTTGCCGGCCTCAACAATTACTCCAAGAACTTCACCGGTATGCTGGAAGGCTATGGCCGCAGCGACCTGCTGGAGCGTAAGCGGCAGCTTGAGGAGGACCTGCAAAGCTGGATCGAGGCCAACCCTGAGTCCAGCGAGAAATACGCCTCGCTGCTGGCCGACCTGCAGGCACTGATCAACGAGAAGCAGTCCACCCAGGAGCGCGACCTGGTGCTGCGCTATATGGACCGCTCGGCCATGCTGAGTGCGGCACGCAAGCTTTACCGCCTGAGCCTGGAAAAGCAGAAGCCAAACATGGAGCGCGAACCGGGCTTCCAGGAGCGCGACATGACCCGCTTCACCGAAGGGATGAAGCGCATCGAGCGCCGCTTCCACCCGGAAGTGGATCGGGCCATCTGGACCTACTTTATCGAGCGCTACAACGCGCTGCCGGCTGAGCAGCGCATTGCCAGCTTTGACGCATTCCTGGGTGACAATACCAGCGGCGATGCACTGCAGGAAAAGCTGTCCGCGATGTATGAAAACACCGCGCTGACCGAAACCCAGGCGCGTCTCGACTGGATGGAGAAATCACCGGAAGAGTTCCGCAATAGCGATGACCCGTTTATCCAGTTGGCCGTTTCCATGTATGACGACATGCATGCCATCGAGCTGAAGGACAAGGCCATGAGCGGCCGCTTTGCAGAACTGCGTCCCCGCTATATGGACCTGCTGATTGCCTATTACAAGGAACAGGGCAAGCCTGTCTATCCGGATGCCAACGGTTCACTGCGTGTAACCTACGGCCTGGTGAAGGGCTACACGCCACCGGCGGGCACTGTAAAAGGTCCGGCGGACGGCAATGACGGCAAGGACAGCTTCGTGCCCTTCACTACCCTGCGTGGTATCGAAGCCAAGTACACCGGCGAGGACCCGTTCGATGCGCCGCAGGCCCTGCTGGATGCCATCGAGGAGGAGGCCTACGGCCGCTTTTACGACAAGGAGCTGGACTCTGTACCGGTGAACTTCCTTTCCACCGTGGATATCACCGGCGGTAATTCCGGTTCCGCCACCATGAACGGCAAAGGTGAACTCATCGGCCTGGCCTTCGATGGCACTTACGACAGCATCAATGCCGACTGGGACTTTAACGACAACACCCGGGCGATCCACGTGGATGTGGAATACATGCTGTGGGTAATGGAGAAAGTGGACGGCGCCCACAACCTGCTCGAGGAAATGGGCGTGGCAGAGGAGTCGGTTGCGGCACAGGCTGCCAACTGATCCCCCACCCTGCAAGCACGAGAAAGCCGGCGCATGCGCCGGCTTTTTTTATACCTTGCGTCGGACGGTAGGGATGAGACAGGCGGTAACGGCAGGTTTATTTGCCGGGCTTGACCTAGAGCAGCTTGGTTTTGGTCTTGCCGCAATGCTGGCAACGGTACTCGGTCACCAGCTTTCCCTGTTTCACGTCGAACTTCCGCTCGGTGACCACCTGCCATTTGTGGAAGCCATCCCGGCACAGGCTCTTGCCCTTGTGCTTTTCCCAGGCGGTCTTTTTCTTGAACTGGATTACATCGCCCATGGCTGTGCCCTCACACCACTTCCCCTGCCGCATGAGCCGAAGCCCAGGCCCACTGGAAGTTATAGCCCCCCAGCCAGCCGGTCACGTCCAGCACCTCGCCGATAAAGTAGAGCCCCGGCTGTGACTTGCACTCCATGGTACGTGAGGAGATCGCATCTGTATCCACACCGCCCAGGGTGACTTCGGCAGTGCGATACCCCTCGGTACCCGCAGGCACCAGCTGCCAGGTCTGTAGCTGCCCGCCGATAGCATCCAGCTCGGCTGGGGAATACTGCTTGAGCGGACGACTCTGGATTTTTTTCTCAGACAGGAAGTGCTGGGCGAGCTTCTTGCTCCACAGTGTTGCAAGTACCGTATGCAGGTACGCTTCGGGTTTCCCGGCCCGCTGTGTGGCGAGCCACTGAGGCAGCTCCCGGTCAGGGGCCAGGTCGAAGGTCACCGCCTGTCCCTCGCGCCAGTAACTGGAGATCTGCAGGACCGCCGGGCCACTCACACCCCGGTGGGTAAACAGCAACTGCTCGTGGAAGCTGCCTTCGCCGCAGCTGGCGGTAACCGCCAGCGCGCTGCCGGGCAGTTCGCCCTGCCGCTCCAGCTGCCGCTTGTGCTGGGTAAAGGGGACCAGGGCTGCGCGGGTGGGCACGATGCCAAGCCCGAACTGCCTGGCGATCTCATAGCCGAGTCCAGTGGCCCCCATTGTGGGAATCGACAGGCCACCGGTGGCAATGACCAGTGACTGGCATTGCACCACACCCAGGCTGGTCTCCACCCGGTAGCCCCTCCCAAGTGAGGCAACCGCACCAATATTACAGCGCGTACGGATCTGGGCCCTGGCAGTGCGGCACTCCGCCAGCAACATGTCGACAATGTCTTTCGACTTGTTATCGCAGAAAAGCTGGCCGAGGGCTTTCTCGTGGTAGGGAATACCGTGCTTTTCCACCAGTGCAATAAAGTCCCACTGGGTATAGCGGGCCAGCGCCGACTTACAGAAATGCGGATTGCGGCTGTAGAAATTTTCCGGGGCCGTATAGAGGTTGGTAAAGTTACAGCGACCTCCCCCGGACATGAGAATTTTCTTGCCCACTTTGTTGGCGTGATCCAGTACCAGCACGCTGCGACCACGCTGGCCTGCCACTGCCGCGCACATCAGTCCCGCTGCACCGGCACCGAGCACCAGGACGTCGACCTGTTCGGGCAGTGGGTTGTGGCTGGTATCACTCATGGGAGGGGGGAAGAAGTGACCGGGCGCGACGGGCGCCCGGCGCAGCTGATTGGAGTATCAGGCCCGCGGCAGGGTCACGCCCCGCTGGCCCTGGTACTTGCCACCGCGATCCTTGTAAGACACATCGCAGACTTCATCGGACTCGAAGAACAGCATCTGCGCCACGCCCTCGTTGGCATAGATCTTGGCCGGCAGGTTGGTGGTGTTGGAGAATTCCAGGGTCACATGCCCCTCCCACTCCGGCTCCAGCGGCGTCACATTCACGATGATGCCACAGCGCGCATAGGTGGACTTGCCCAGGCAGATGGTCAATACCGAGCGCGGGATGCGGAAGTATTCCACTGTCCGCGCCAGGGCAAAGGAGTTGGGCGGGATCACACAGGAGTCACCCACCACGTCGACGAAGCTGTTCTCGTCGAAGGTCTTGGGGTCCACCGTCGCGGAGTGCACATTGGTAAAGATCTTGAATTCCGGGGCACAGCGCACGTCGTAGCCATAGCTGGAGGTACCGTAGGAAATCAGGCGTTCACCGCTGCCATTGTGGCGTACCTGGCTCGCCTCGAACGGCTCGATCATGCCATTCTGCTCGGCCATCCGGCGAATCCACTTATCGGATTTGATACTCACTCCGCCCCCCTCATTAGAATCGGCTGTGCTTGTCGTTGTGCAGATCTGTAAAGAGGCGGAATCATAGCCGGTTTGCACTGTGCAAAAAAGTGGCAATCGCGACTGGCCAGCACCGGAGTGACGCCTTCCCCTATATCGGCATATGTCCTGTCCACAGCGCGCGCACTTCCGTTGGCACCGGAGCTGGTGCCGGAATAGGTGGAAATCAATGCCGGATGAAGCCTCGGCCCTTGTTGACATCGGCTCACTACTGTATAAATCAACAGTAAATACTGTACAGATATACAGAAAGAACTCCCGAAGGGACAAAATCGCGAGGGCAGATATCGTGAGCAGTGCCGAAAACCTCATACATAACAAGCAGTTAACTGATCAACTCAAGCAAGAGCGCCTGGACCAGCTGCTGGCACGGGCGGATATCTGGCAGGCGGCCAACGAGCATCGCCGGCGTCGCAGCGGCATCGCCACCGGTTACAGCGGGCTCGATGCCTTGCTGGCTGGGCACGGCTGGCCCCGTGGCGCCACCACCGAACTGCTGGTGGACCAGTCCGGTATCGGGGAGCTGAGCCTGTTGCTGCCGGCACTGGCGGAGCTTACCCGCCAGGAGCAGATGGTGGTGCTGGTCAACCCGCCGTATATCCCCTATGCCCCGGCGCTGGCCTCTGCCGGGATGCAACTGGAAAAACTGCTGATCCTGCATCCCCAGGGACCACGCGATACCCTCTGGGCCATGGAACAAACCCTGCAGTCCGGTTGTTGCGGCGCCCTGCTCAGCTGGGAGGAGCGGCAGCCCCCCGCAGACAGGGACCTGCGCCGGCTGCAGGTGGCCGCACGGGAGGGAGAGTGCCTGCACTTCCACTTCCGCCCGCAATCCTCTGCCCCCAGCCCATCGCCGGCCAGCCTGCGCCTGCAGTTGGCCAGCGACGGCGACCAGCTGGCCCTGAAGCTGCTGAAACAGCTTGGCGGCCGCTCGGGACAGCAGCTGCACCTGGCCCGGGCCACGGACCTGACCCGTCGCGACCAACCCCTACATTGATCCGACTGGAGGAGTACACAGCCCGCGGCAATTGCGGCCCATGGCCGCAAAAAGAATTCCCGGAATGACTTGTGCGGAAAACGAAAACTGGAAAACCACAATGCTCTGGCTCTGTATACAATTCCCCCACCTACCGCTACAGGCACTGACCCGCGCCCAGCAAGGCGAGTCTGGAGCTGCTCCCCGCGCCGTGGTCGAAAAAGAACAGGTTGTGGACGTCAACAGCAGTGCCCACAAACGCGCTGTGACCGACGGGCTTAACATTGCCACCGCCTGTGCACTGTGCGCGGACCTGGAACTCCTGCCGCGGGACACCGAGCGCGAATCACAGCTGCTGCAGGAACTGGCCCAGTGGGGTTACAGCTTTACCCCGGTGGTTTCCCCGCGCGCGGCGTCCCCGCACAGCGATGACGGCAGCTTCGCCTGCCTGTACCTGGAACTGAGCGGCTGCCTGAAAGCCAATGGCGGACTGGAGCCGCTCTTGCGGCAGCTGCGCAGCGAACTGCAACAGATGCACATCAGTGCCTTTATGGGCCTGGGTCACAGCCCCAGTGCTGCCCACATGCTCAGCCAGCTGGAGGAGCACCGGCAGTGGCTGACCGAAACCAGGGTCCCGCCAAGCCCCCAGCAATGGCGCCAGTGGATCAGCTTTGCCCCCGGCAAGCTGCTGGACTGCGACCACAAGACCATTGCCAAACTCTACGCCTGCGGTATCAAGCGGGTCAGCCAGTTACTGGCCATACCACTGTCTGAGGTGGGGACCCGCTTCGGGCGCGACTTTGTCAATTACCTGGCACGCCTCAATGGCACCCGCCACGATCCGGTCCCCAGTTACCAGCCACCGCCCGAGTTTCACAGCGAGCTGTTCTTCCCCAGCCCGCTGGACAACAGTGAACAGCTACTTTTCCCCGCCGGGCGCCTTGTACGGGAGCTCTGTCAGCAACTGCAACGTCGCCAGCTCTACAGCCAGCAACTGCGCTGGAAACTGGATTTCGGGCAACAGGGCTGCAAAGTGATCAGTGTGGAAATCTCGCGACCGCTACTGGATGCCCAGCGACTGATCACCCTGACGAAGCTGCAGCTCGAGCGGTTAACCCTCGAGCAACCGGTGCAGGCGATCGGCCTTACCTGCGACAAACTGCAACCGCTGGGCCAGGAGTCGGTGGACGATGACCTGTTCGGGGAAGCCAGCCGCGTGCAGCGCAGCCACCAGCTTCTCGACAAGCTCAAGGCGCGGCTGGGCCACCAGTCACTGTCAGGCGTCACCCTGAAAGAGAGTCACCTGCCGGAACAGGCATGGCAGAGTGCCGACAACCTGGTGCTGAACAGCCGCAAGCGCGGCCACCAGTTGCAACCGGTGAATGCACCGCGCCCCAACTGGCTGCTGCCGCGCCCCGATCGCATCCAGAGCCGCAACCAGCGCCTGTTTTACCGCGGCGAATTGCGGCTGCTGCAGGGTCCGGAGCGCATCGACGGCTACTGGTGGCAACACCGCCGCCACGCCCGTGACTACTACATCGCCCGCGGCGAGGAAGGCAGCCTCTACTGGGTATTCCAGGACCTGACCTCGGAGCACTGGTACCTGCATGGAGTCTACGGGTGACTGGCAACAGCCTGGGCCGGCATGAGGAAGGCTGACCTGGCCAGGCAAAGGGCAGGACCGACTTCCGTCGTCATACCGGCCCGGGCAGGGAACCGGGGAAACCACAGGATTTAACCGCTCGCACAGGGGGAGGTGCAGAGAAACAGATAACCCGCAATACGCATGCAGTACGCCGAACTATTCTGCCAGAGCAACTTTTCATTTCTCCAGGGCGCCTCCCACCCGCAGGAGCTGACCGTGCGCGCCCACGAACTGGGTTACTGCGCCCTGGCGATTACCGATGAATGCTCCCTCGCCGGTGTGGTCCGCGCCTATAAACAACTGCAAGAGTTGCAGGGGAAAGGCAGCCAGCTCAAGCTTATCTGCGGAAGCTACTTCCGCCTGCAGGACATCCCCTGTGAGCTGGTCCTGTTGGCCCCGGACCGGGATGCCTACAGCGAACTCTGCCAGTTGATCTCCACCTCGCGCCTGCGCGCGAAAAAAGGACACTATGTGACCAAGCTGGACGACCTGCTGCAAAACTGCCGCAAGTGCATCGCCCTCTGGCTGCCACACCACCAGCCGCTGGAAATACCCACAGCACTGAAAAGCCATTTCACGGACCGGTTGTATATCACCTTCAGCAACCAGCTGTTGTCGCGCCAGAACCGGCACAACCGGGAGCTGCTGGATTTCGCCCGGTCAGAACAACTGCCCCTGGTAGCCACCAATGCCGTCCTGATGCACTGCCGCAGCCGCAAACCCCTGCAGGATGTGCTCAATGCCTGTTACCACAACTGCACCCTGGATGAACTGGGCTACCGACTCGAGCAGAACGCGGAACGCTACCTGCGACCACTGGATGAGATTGCCGGGCTGCAATTTCCGGAAGCTGTAAAAAACACCATGGAAATCGCCAGGCAGTGCCTGTTTTCCCTCGATGAACTGCGTTACCAGTATCCATCTGAGGTTCTGCCTGCCGGTAGACGACCAGACGAGTATCTGCGGGAGCTGGTGGAGGCCGGTAAGAACGCGCGCTGGCCACAAGGACCGGAGCCCCGCATTGCCGCACAGATCGAGAAGGAACTGGCCCTGATCGCCGAGCTGCAGTACGAGCACTATTTCCTGACCATCCACGATATTGTCCGGTACGCACGCAACCAGCATATCCTCTACCAGGGCCGGGGCTCCGCGGCCAACTCGGTGGTGTGCTACTGCCTGTTTATCACCGAGATAGACCCGCACAAGATTGGCCTGCTATTCGAGCGGTTTATTTCCCGGGAGCGGGACGAGCCACCGGATATCGATGTGGACTTCGAGCACGAGCGGCGCGAGGAGGTCATCCAGTACATTTACCGGAAATACGGTCGCAACCGCGCCGGACTGGCCGCCACCAAGATCAGCTACCGGTTCAAGAGCGCCCTGCGGGATATCGGCAAGGCACTGGGCCTGGGTAGCGCCACCATAGAACAGCTGCTGGCAGAACGCGCCTGGTGGGACACCATGGAGGAATTCCCCGGGCAGATGCAGAAGGTGGGTATCGATCCGCAGAGTCCCGCCGGGCGCATGCTGCCAAGGCTGATGGAGCAGATCCGCGGCTTTCCCCGGCACCTGTCCCAGCATGTGGGCGGCTTCGTGATTACCGAGCAGCCCCTGCATACCCTGGTGCCCATCGAGAACGCGGCCATGGAGGACCGCACCATCGTACAGTGGGACAAGGAGGACATTGAGGACCTGAAGCTGATGAAAGTGGATATCCTGGCCCTGGGAATGCTCACCGCCCTGCGCAAGTCGCTGACTTATATTCGCCTCTACGGGCCCGCACTGCGCCTGCAGGATATCCCCGGCGAGGACCCGGAGGTCTACGAGATGATGTGCCGTGCCGACACGGTGGGGGTTTTCCAGATCGAGTCCCGCGCCCAGATGAGCATGCTGCCACGGCTGCAGCCGCGGAATTTCTACGAGCTCACCATCGAGATCGCCATCGTGCGCCCGGGCCCTATCCAGGGCGGTATGGTCCATCCCTACCTCCGGCGCAAGCAGGGAATGGAGCCCGTCAGCTACCCCCACGAAAAACTGCGACCGGTGCTGGAGCGGACCCTGGGTGTGCCCATTTTCCAGGAACAGGTGATCCAGCTGTCCATGGTCGCCGCCGGCTTCAACGGCGGCGAGGCCGACCAGCTGCGCCGCGCCATGGCCAGCTGGGGCAAGAACGGCAACCTCTACCAGTTCCGGGATAAACTGGTGGCGGGGATGCTGGCGAATGGATACGAGCCGGCATTTGCCGAACAGCTGTTCGAGCAGATGAAGGGCTTCGGTTCCTACGGCTTCCCGGAATCCCACTCCGCCAGCTTCGCCCTGCTGGCCTACTTCTCCGCCTGGATCAAGCACCACCACCCAGCGGCCTTCTACTGCGGGCTGCTCAACAGCCAGCCGATGGGCTTCTATGCCCCGGCCCAGCTGGTCTACGACGCGCAGCGGCATAACGTGAAGGTACTGCCGGTGGACGTCCTCTATAGCCACTGGGACCACCAGATAGCGCTCACCGGTGCCAGCTCCCCTGTCCCGTCGTTATCCCACTGCGGGACCGGCATCCCGGCCCCGGACTTCGGACCAGGATCCAGTAACCCACGGCCCTCCGGGCCCGGACAAGAGAACGGAACCAAACCCATGCTCCGCCTGGGCCTGCGGCTGGTAAAGGGCCTGGAACAGCGAAGCGCGGATATGATCTGCCAGCGGCGAGGCGAACAGCCCATCACCTCCATGGAGCAATTCCGCAGCCTCACCCGGCTGCACCGCGACCAGCTCGCCCTGCTCGCCAGTGCCAATGCATTTAGCCGCCTGGCGGAGAACCGCTACCTGAACACCTGGGAATCCCTTGACCGGGAGGAAGGGCAGGCGGGCAGAAACACCCATATCCCCTCCAATACCGTGGAGGACAATACCTACAGCGACTACGGCAGTACCGGGCTGACCCTGCGGGAGCATCCCATCGCCCTGTTGCGCCGGCGCGAGCGGTTCCGGCACTGCCGGCAAGCCCGGGACCTGGCCCATTGCCGGGATGGGGAGCGGGTGAGTGTAGTCGGCCTGGTGACCTGCCGGCAGCGGCCGGGCAGCGCGGCGGGGGTGATGTTCATGACGCTGGAGGACGAGACCGGCATGGTTAACCTGGTGCTGTGGGAGAAGGTGCAACAACGCTACCGGTCAGAAATCAGGCGCGGCAATGTGCTGGAAGTCAGCGGGGTGGTGCAGATAAGTCGCGAGGGGAACCGGCGTGATTATCCGGTGATTCACCTGGTCGGGCGGGAGCTGCGCTGCATTGCCTGGCAAGAGCTCCAGGCGGTACGCAGCTTTAGATAAACCCGGCAATACAACCAGTTTTCCTTTAACCAAAAAAAATCCCCGCACAAGGCGGGGATTTTTACCGGGAAAGGCGAAATGGAGTCAGTAACGTCAAGTCAGGACGGTGACTCCGCCATTCCCGCTACACCACAAACTTAGCGACAGCCAGACGGCAGGTGGTTGGGGTTAGCCAGGCCGGCACAGGTCCACTGGGAGATCTGGCCACCGTTGATGGCCGGAGTCAGGGTCATGGTCTGACCAGCCAGCACGCCGGCATCAAACGGAACGGTGATGACACCACCAGCGCCAACAGTAACACCGCCATTGGTGATGTACTTACCCTGCAAAGCACCAGCGGTAGCGGCGATAGTCCCGTCGGCTTCAACGCCGACCACAGTATTTTCGGAAACATACACAGCGATATCAGTCGCCAGTCCAGAAGTTGCCTTCGGGGCTTCCGCCGCCTGGGCGCGCGCGGTGTAGTCCTGGAAAGCCGGCAGAGCGATAGCGGCCAGGATGCCGATGATCGCAACCACGATCATCAATTCGATAAGAGTAAAACCCTGTTGTTTTTTCATTGTAACCGTCTCCATACAGACATTTGATTTTTGTGAATCCCGTGAGGAAGTCGCGGTAGAAGATACAAGGTTTGTGCCAATTCGCGCAAGCATCGAAACGCCACGGTTCCCGCCGTCCCTGGCACCCATTTACCGGTCAAATGCCGACCAATCCTGCTGGCAAATCCGGCACAGAAAATAAAAAAGTGACAAAAAAAGTCACATTCACACTATTGACGCAGGGATACCGAAAGAACAAATAACAAACAGAGAGAACACCGAACCTTTGGCGCACCCCCCTTTAAAGTGGGCATACGTCACAAACCGCCTGTCGTTTGGCCTGCCCCCGGTTATTGGTTATATTACGGAAACTGGCGGGGAAATATCCCGCGATTTCCGCCTCTCTCTCGAGGCCCCTTCAGACAAACTGCGGTGGCCTCACTAGCGAGGCGATCAACATGGCGAGAGCCGGATAAAAATATATAAAAGTTCCGATAGACAGGAAAACAGAACTCCAGATGCAGTGCCCCATGTCAATCGGCACCATCCAACAGCACCCTAGAGCGACGCACTGACACCTATGAGCAGTACTCCCCTGAGCGGCCTGGCCAAGCGCCTGGTGGCTGACAAGCTTCTCGACGAGCCCACGGCGATCTCGGCCTCCAAGGCGGCACAGCGCGAGGGGCAGTCCTTCGCCCAGCACGCCGTGGAAGCGAAGCTGGTCAAGAGCCGCGAACTGGCCCGCATCGCCTCGCTGGCATTCGGCTCCCCGCTGTTCGACCTCAGCAGCTACAACTTCGACCTGATTCCCCGGGATGTGATTGCCGAGAAACTGATCAGCAAGCACTTTACCCTGCCGCTCTACAAGCGCGGTAACCGGTTGTTTGTGGCCGTCGCCGACCCCACCAACCTCGCCGCCCTGGATGAAATCAATTTCAATACCGGCCTCAATACCGAGGCCGTGCTGGTAGAGGCCGACAAGCTAACCAAGGCCATCGAGAGCTACCTGTCCCATAGCGACAATATGGGTGCCGGCCTGGACGGCATGGACGACGAGGAACTGGACGCCCTGGATGTCGAGGGCGGAGACTCAGATACGCAGGAAGATGCGGCCCCCGGTGGTGATGAAGCCCCGGTAGTGCGATTTGTAAACAAGGTACTACTGGACGCAATCCGCACCGGGGCCTCGGATATCCACTTCGAGCCCTATGAGAAAAGCTACCGGGTCCGTCTGCGCACCGATGGCGTACTGCACGAAGTAGCCAGGCCGCCAATCCAGCTCGCCACCCGCATCTCGGCACGCCTCAAGGTGATGTCCAAGATGGACATCTCGGAGCGCCGTATTCCACAGGACGGCCGCATCAAGATGAAGCTGTCCAAGACCAAGGCCATCGACTTCCGGGTCAACAGCCTGCCGACGCTGTGGGGCGAGAAAATTGTACTGCGGATCCTCGACCCATCCTCCGCCAAACTTGGCATTGATGCGCTGGGCTACGAGGACGAGCAGAAACAGATCTATATGGATGCCCTGGCCCAGCCCCAGGGTATGATCCTGGTCACCGGCCCCACCGGCTCCGGTAAGACGGTTTCCCTCTATACCGGCCTGAATATCCTCAATACCTCGGAGCGGAATATCTCTACTGCAGAGGACCCGGTGGAAATCAACCTGGAGGGGATCAACCAGGTCAACGTCAATCCCAAGGTCGGCCTCAACTTCGCCGAGGCCCTGCGCTCCTTCCTCCGCCAGGACCCCGATATTGTCATGGTGGGCGAGATACGGGACCTGGAGACCGCCGAGATCGCCATCAAGGCGGCGCAAACGGGCCACCTGGTCCTGTCCACCCTGCACACCAATTCCGCTCCCGAGACCCTGACCCGCCTGATGAACATGGGTGTACCCACCTTCAATATCGCCACTTCGGTCAGCGTCATCATCGCCCAGCGCCTGGCCCGGCGCCTCTGTGGGGAATGCAAGAAACCCGCCACACTGCCCGACGAGGTGCTCAAGCAGGAAGGCTTCGGCGCAGTGGATATTGACCGCAAGGAATGGAAGATCTACCAACCTGTCGGCTGTGAACACTGCTCCAAGGGTTACAAGGGCCGGGTGGGTGTGTATGAAGTGGTTCGCATCACTGACGGGATTTCCAGAATTATAATGGAGGGTGGCAACTCCATCCAGATTGCCGACCAGGCCCGCAAGGAGGGGTTCAATAACCTGCGCACCTCGGCCCTGCGCAAGGTGGTCATGGGGGTCACCAGCCTCGAGGAAGCCAACCGGGTCACAAAGGACTAAGGGAAAACCAACAAGCGAGCCGGGAAATTACCCCCTGCCGGCCAATAACAAATTTCGCCAGTACAGCTACACGGTAAAAAAACCGTGCGATAACAAGAAACAGGAATTACCACCATGGCCAACGCCACTGCAGTCGCCTATGTCTATAAAGGCCTGGACAATAAAGGCAATAAGGTCGAGGGCGAGATCACAGGCAGCAACCCGGCGCTGATCAAGGCCCAGCTGCGCAAGCAGGGCATTATTGCCAACCAGGTAAAGAAGAAGCCGAAACCCCTTTTCGGCGGGAAGAAGAGAGTCAAACCCGCCGATATCGCCCTGTTCACCCGACAGATGGCCACCATGATGAAGGCCGGTGTACCCCTCGTACAGAGCTTCGAATTGGTCGCCGATGGCTTGGATAATGATGGCGTCAGGGATCTGATACTAAAAGTTCGCGACGATGTGGCCTCAGGCACCGCCTTTGCCGAGGCGCTGCGCAAGCACCCCCTGTACTTTGATGAGCTCTTCTGCAACCTGGTCGCCTCCGGCGAGCAGTCCGGCGCACTGGAGACCATGCTGGACCGGATCGCCACTTACAAGGAAAAGACCGAATCCCTCAAGGCCAAGATCAAGAAGGCGATGACCTACCCGATCGCGGTCATCGTGGTCGCAATTATTGTTACTGCCATCCTGCTGATCAAGGTAGTCCCCCAGTTCGCCGAGACATTCTCAAGCTTTGGTGCAGGTCTTCCCGCCTTCACCCAATTTGTAGTCGGATTGTCAGAATGGATGCAAGCCAACTGGTTTTACGCCCTGCTCGTGGTCGTCATCGGTATTGGGGGCACCCTGGAGGTCAAAAAGCGCAATAAAAACGTAGCCGAATTCTTCGATCGGCTGGCGCTGAAACTGCCGATTCTCGGCTCCATTACCTATAACTCTATCGCGGCCCGCTTTGCCCGGACACTGTCCACCACCTTCGCCGCCGGCGTACCCCTGATCGATGCACTCAAATCGGTGGCCGGCGCAACCGGTAACAGCGTTTACGAGGAGGCGACTCTGAAAATACGCGACCAGGTCGCCACCGGTATCCCTCTGAACGGTGCATTACGTGCTTCCGGCCTTTACCCCACCATGCTGGTGCAGATGACCGCCATTGGCGAGGAGTCGGGTGCACTGGACGAAATGCTCAGCAAGGCGGCAGACTTCTATGAGGAAGCCGTCGACAACATGGTCGATAACCTGACCACGCTGCTGGAACCAATGATCATGGCGGTACTCGGTATCCTGGTAGGCGGCCTGATGATCGCCATGTACCTGCCGATCTTCCAGCTGGGCCAGGTTGTATAAAGTATGTTCGATGCGTTATTTTCCCACCCTGCGCTGCTCTCGGGCAGCGCGCTTGTTCTGGGCCTGCTGATCGGCAGCTTCTTGAACGTAGTTATCTATCGCCTCCCCATCATGATGGAACGCGAATACAAGCGCGACTTCTACAGCTATTTCAACCAGGAGCCCCAAGCGGGCGAGAAGGAACAACTGGAGGCACCCTTCAACCTGGTGTTGCCCCACTCCCACTGCCCCAACTGCGACACCGAAATCAAGCCCTGGCACAATGTACCGCTGGTCAGCTACCTGATGCTCGGGGGGAAGTGCAGCCATTGTGGTACGCCCATATCCAAGCGCTACCCGCTGGTGGAGCTGGTCACCGGTATCCTGACGGCGATCGTTGTCTGGCAGCTGGGTTTCACCTGGCAGGCGCTGGCTGGGTGCGTCTTTACCTGGGCGCTGGTTGCCCTGACCGGGATCGACTTCGACAGGCAGCTGTTGCCGGACAACATTACCCTGCCCCTGCTCTGGGTTGGCCTGCTGGTGAACTGCTGGGCCCTGTTTGTACCGCTCCAGGACGCGGTGGTCGGCGCCATTGCCGGTTACCTGGCGCTCTGGTCGGTCTACCATATCTTCAAGTTGCTGACCGGCAAGGAAGGCATGGGAGCCGGGGATTTCAAGATCCTCGCCGCCATCGGCGCCTGGTTCGGCTGGCAGATGCTGCCGCTGGTGATCCTGCTGTCAGCAGCCGTCGGCGCCATCGCCGGCCTTACCTGGACTGCCGTTGCCGGGCGCGACCGCAATCTCCCTATTGCCTTTGGCCCCTACCTGGCCGGCGCTGGCTGGATTGCCATGCTGTGGGGCGAGCAATTGATGGGCTGGTACCTGAGTTACTCGGGCCTGGGCGGCTAGGAGCCATCTCTACTGTAGAAGCCCCTGGGTTTGTCCGTGTCCGCGGCCAGCGCTGACTCCGACAGGTATGGGGTTCAGGCGCAGGAGGTAAAAATGCTGACGATTGGGTTGACCGGGGGTATCGGCAGCGGCAAGTCCGCGGCGGCGGACTGCTTTCGCGACCTGGGTATCAATGTGGTGGATGCGGACTGGGCCGCGCGGGTGGTGGTACAGCCGGGCAAACCGGCACTGGAAAAAATCGCCACATATTTTGGTGCCGGGATCCTGCTGGAGAACGGCGAACTGGACCGCGCCAAACTGCGCCAGCGGGTGTTCCAGGATGAGGGCGAGCGTACGTGGCTCGAGGAACTGCTGCACCCACTGATCCGCGAGGAAATTGTCGCCGCACTCCAGGCCAGTGCCAGCCCCTATGCCATCCTGGAATCCCCCCTACTGATCGAGTCCGGGCAATACCAGCTGGTACAGCGTGTCTGTGTGGTCGACGTACCCGAGGAAGTCCAGCTACAGCGGGCCGGCCGTCGGGATGGCAACACCCCGGAGCAGATCCGCAAGATCATGGCTGCCCAACTGCCCCGGCAGGAGCGGCTGGCACGGGCGGATGATATTCTGGATAATGCGGGCGACCTGGCCAGCCTGGGTGACCAGGTCACCGAGCTGCATCGTAAGTACCTGCAGCTGGCCAAATCCGCCGATGACTGATGAGTTATGACCAAGAAAACCGCTAAAGCCCCGACCCTGAACTGCCCCACCTGCAAGAAGCCAATTGAGTGGAATGCGAAATTTCCCTTTCGCCCGTTCTGCAGCGAACGCTGCAAGCTGATCGACCTGGGGGAGTGGGCCAGCGAGGGGCACAAGATTCCCGGCCAGCCGGTCTACGACGATGTCCTCAGTGAGGACCTGGACCCCGACAAGACCCGGCACTGACACTCTGCTCCGGGTTTTCCTGCCCTGATAGACACGCCAGCCTTAATGGCGTGGCGGCCCCAACACAGCTCAGCCCGGCACATTGCCTGAAACCAGCATACGCCGCTATGGTAAATACACTGGATCGGGCCGTTTATGGAATCGCGGACAGCGGCCGCGCCTATCCTGAGTTATCCTGAGTCGCGAACAGTCCGGGGAAAGGACTGGTGCAAAGGAGCGCGGCTGATGCAAAGGAGCGCGGCTGAAGTCAGGCGGTAATCGCCGCACGGATTGCGGTGATGATCTCGCGATTGGCATCCGGGAACCGGTAGTCATCCAGCTCATCCACTGTTACCCAGCGCACCTCCTGGCCCTCCAGCCCCTCGGCGTCACCACTGAAGCCGTTTACCCACCAGGTATCCAGCAAGACAGTCTTTTCCGGGTATTCGTGGCGGATTTGTGTCAGCGGCTGCAAACCGGTGACCCTGATTGCCACTTCTTCATGCAACTCCCGGGTGAGGGCCTCCCCAACCTGCTCGCCCTCTTCCACCTTGCCCCCGGGGAATTCCCAGTAGCCGCCCATATGCAGGTGGCCCGGGCGGCGGGCAATCAGGATACGGCCATCATTCCGACGAACCACGCCCACTGCCACATGGATGATATTCTGACACGCTGACATAACCACCTGTAATACGGTAACGACTCGGTGCGGGCATTCTTACCCATACTGCCGGCACTTCTCAACCGGCATCAATGCCATTACCGGTGCCACGGACCTACGGCATTTCAGATTGGCCGACATCGTTACCCGCTGGCGCCAGCGGGCCTTTTGCTGCGCAGGCATCCACCGTCGGAACACAGGTCCGCATCACGGCAAGCACGGCAATCACAATCAGGATCGCATAAATCACTTTTCTCACTTCTGCATTCCTCTTCACATGCCATCAGGCGTCCCGATAGTTATAGCCCCTGACCCTGCTATTGGACGGTGAATCGCAATGGCAGGGACCGGCATGCATGTCAGAGCGCGTCAGCTGCGATACTCTGCGTTGATGGTGACGTATTCATGGGAGAAGTCGCAGGTCCAGATATGCTCACTGCAGGCGCCACGGCCGAGGGCGACACGGACCCTAAACTCGGCCCGGTCGAATACCGCCTGGCCCGCCGCTTCCGAGTAGCCCGGTGCACGCCCTCCGGCCTCAACCACCTGCACATCGTCCAGGTAGATATCCACACCGGACGGATCCAGTCGGTCAACACCGGCGTTGCCGATGGCCATCACCAGCCGGCCCCAGTTGGGGTCGGACGCATAGAGCGCAGTCTTGACCAGTGGAGACTCGCCTACTTCAAAGGCCACCCGTAATGCCTCTTCCGGGCTGGCAGCACCGTCCACCTGGACAGTGACAAATTTGGTCGCGCCCTCACCGTCACGGACAATCGCCTGTGCCAACTCGACATGCACCTCGGTCACCGCCTGCTTCAGACGCTGGTAATCGGTATCGCCAGGGTCCGACATCAGCGGTCCGGTGGCACCGGTGGCGATCAGCACGCAGGCATCGTTGGTGGAGGTGTCGCCGTCCACGCTGATGCGATTGAATGAGGCGTCCACGGCCTCCCGCACCAGGGTATCCAGCAACGCCTGGTCGATCGCGGCATCGGTGGCCACGTAGGCGAGCATGGTGGCCATATTCGGCTGGATCATGCCGGAGCCCTTGGCGATACCGGTCACCGTGACCCACAGGTCTCCCACCTTCACCCTGCGACTGGCACCCTTGGCACGGGTATCGGTTGTCATGATGGCAGCTGCCGCGGCATCCCAGGCCTCTCCTGCCAGTGAACCGGCGGCGAACGGGATGGCATCCACCAGCCTCTGCAACGGCAAATGCTCGCCGATCACGCCGGTGCTGAAAGGCAATACCTGCTCCGGACCGATCCCCAGCGCGTCAGCCACCGCGGCACAGCAGGCACGTGCATCACTGATACCACGCTCGCCGGTGGCGGCATTGGCATTGCCGGCATTCACCAGCAGCGCACGAACACTGCCGCTACCCAGGTGCGCCCTGGCCACCGTCACCGGCGCCGCACAAAAGGCATTCTGGGTGAAGGTGGCGGCGACGCTGGCTCCAGGTGCAATCTCCAGCAGCAGCAGATCGTCGCGCTGCCAGTCCTTGATCCCTGCGGGCACACTGGCCAGGCGGATCCCCGGCACTGCAGGAAGTGATGTCTCGGGCATGGTGCTTACGGCAGCCGGCCGCCTCCAGGTCTGGACGCCCCGGCGCACTGCGCGTGGCCGGGGGCAATTGATGGGAAAGCGCGACATTATCAGAGCTTAACAGGCTCTCAATCAAATGTTTCTGCGGAATAAAAAAACAACAGCCGCATAATATTCAGCGCCCCACCCAAAAAAATGCCCCGCATGGGCGGGGCATCTCGCGTGTTGCCGGGCCGCGCAATCGCGGACCTGGCTATATCCTCAGCTCTGCGCCGAAGAAGTCAGCTTGCCGTGGCACTGCTTGAACTTCTTGCCGGAACCGCAGGGACAGGGGTCATTGCGGCCCACTTTGGGTCCCCGGCGGGCCGGCTCCGGTGCCGCCGCCTCAGACGCCTCTGCATCCTGGGGTATGGCGGAAGCCTCTGCGTGGCGCAGCTCCAGTTCCTGGCGACGCTGTGCCTCCAGGCGGCGCTGTTCCATTTCCTCCATCTGCTCGCGGGTCATGGGTTCCACATGGGCCAGCACGCGGATCACCTCATGCTTGAGGTTTTCCAGCAGGCTCTGGAACAGATGGAACGACTCCCGCTTGAACTCCTGCTTGGGGTTCTTGTTGGCGTAGGCGCGCAACCCGATACCCGCGCGCAGGTGATCCATGCTGGACAGGTGCTCTTTCCACAGCTGGTCGAGCACCTGCAGCATGATCTGGCGCTCTACCGTGGCCATCATGTTGGGGTCGCCGGTGGATTCACCCACACGCTTCACCTTGGCATCGTAGGCCTCCTGGGCCGCCGCCACGATCTTCTTCCGCAGGCTTTCCTCATGCAGGGTACGGTCCTCGTCCAGCCACTGCTGTACCGGCAGCTCCAGGCCCAGCTCCCCGGCCAGCTGCTTCTCCAGGCCCGGGATATCCCACTGCTCCTCCACGCTCTGCGGCGGCACGAAGCTGGAAACCAGCTCGTGGACCACATCCTCGCGGATAGCGGTGATGGTATCGCTGATATTCTCCGCTTCCAGTAGCTCATTACGCTGGCCGTAGATCACCTGGCGCTGGTCATTGGCGACATCATCGTACTCCAGCAGCTGCTTGCGGATATCGAAGTTGCGCCCCTCAACGCGGCGCTGGGCCTTCTCGATGGCATTGGACACCATGCGGTGCTCGATCGCCTCGCCTTTCTCCATGCCCAGCATCTGCATGAAGTTCTTCACCCGGTCAGAGGCGAAGATACGCATCAGGTTGTCTTCCAGGGACAGGTAGAAGCGGGTCACCCCCGGGTCGCCCTGGCGACCGGCGCGGCCACGCAGCTGGTTGTCGATCCGGCGCGACTCGTGGCGCTCGGTACCGATGATATGCAGGCCGCCGGCCTCGATCACGGTATCGTGGCGCTGCTGCCAGCCTTCCTTGAGCTTCTCGATCTCCGCCTCGGACGGGTCACTGCCCTTTTCCTGGCGCAGCTCCTCAACCTCGGCCTCCCAGTTACCGCCCAGCACGATATCGGTACCGCGGCCCGCCATATTGGTGGCGATGGTAACAGTGCCCGGACGACCGGCCTGGGCAATGATCTGCGCTTCCTTCTCGTGGTACTTGGCGTTCAGCACCTGGTGCTTGATGCCGGCCTTGGTCAGGCGCTGGGACATCTCTTCGGAGGTCTCGATCGAGGCGGTACCCACGAGGATCGGCGCCTGCTTGTCACGGCAGTACTTGATGTCCTCGATGATGGCATCCATCTTCTCTTCTTTGGTCAGGTACACCAGGTCATTGAGGTCATCCCGCTGCTTCGGCTTGTTGGTTGGGATCACCACCACGTCGAGGCCGTAAATCTGGCGGAACTCGAACGCCTCGGTGTCCGCGGTACCGGTCATGCCGGCCAGCTTGGGATAGAAACGGAACAGGTTCTGGAAAGTGGTGGAAGCCAGGGTCTGGCTCTCACTCTGGATCTGCACGCCCTCTTTTGCCTCCAGTGCCTGATGCAGGCCCTCTGACAGGCGGCGGCCCGGCATAGTGCGGCCGGTGTGCTCGTCAATCAGCACCACCTGACCGTTCTGGACGATATAGTCCACGTCGCGATGGAACAGGACATGGGCGCGCAGTGCCGCATGCACATGGTGCAGCAGGCCCAGGTTGCCGGGTGCGTAGAGGGAGTCATCCTCACGGATATGGCCGCTGCGGGTCAGGAGGTCTTCCACCAGTTGGTGCCCCTCCTCATTCAGCTCCACCTGGCGGGTCTTCTCGTCCACCGAGTAGTGGCCCTCGCCACCCTCTTCCGCGCGCTCCAGCTTGGGAATCAGCTTGTTCATGGCCAGGTACAGCTGCGAGGAGTCCTCGGCCTGACCGGAGATGATCAGCGGTGTACGCGCCTCATCGATCAGGATGGAATCCACCTCATCGACAATGGCGAAGTTCTGCGGGCGCTGGGTGCGGTCTTCCTTGCGCAGGACCATGTTGTCGCGCAGGTAATCGAAACCGAATTCGTTGTTGGTACCGTAGGTGATATCAGCCTGGTAGGCGGCTTTCTTGTCGTCCGGGTGCTGCTGGGACATGATCACGCCCACAGTCATGCCCAGGAACTCGTAGACCGGGCGCATCCAGTTGGCGTCGCGGCTCGCCAGGTAGTCGTTGACCGTCACGATATGCACGCCCTTGCCCTCCAGGGCGTTCAGGTAGGCCGGCAGGGTCGCAACGAGGGTCTTGCCCTCACCTGTGCGCATCTCGGCAATATGCCCCTCGTGCAGGGTCATGCCACCGATCAGCTGCACATCGAAGTGGCGCAGCCCCAGGGCACGCCGGCTGGCCTCGCGCACTGCGGCAAACGCCTCCGGCAGCAGTTGGTCCAGGGTCTCACCGTCCGCGATCCGCTTGCGGAACTCCTCGGTCTTGGCTTTCAGGGCGGCGTCGTCGAGCTGCTTGTATTCCTCTTCCAGCGCGTTCACCCGGGTCACGGCACGGCGCATACGCTTCAGCTCGCGGTCATTTTTGGACCCAAAGACCGTTTTTATCAGTTTGCCAATCATTCTCTAAAAACCACTCAATCTTTATATTGCGGTGCAGGTCTTCTGCGGCCCGGTTCTGTCGGCCCGCCTCCTCAGGCGGTAACCGGGATATATCTGCTTATATCGGGGCGCTGGCACCGGATTCCAACAAGGGTTGCAAGTAAACAGGAAGGCGCCACGACTGGCAACTCCCCCGGGGAGGCCTGTCGCAGCGCGGTATGGAGAGGATAGTTGTTATCTGCCGTTACGGCGGATGTAGCTGGCTGGATCGACCGGCCGGTCGTTCTTGTACACTTCGAAGTGCACGTGGGGGCCGGTGGAGCGGCCACTGGATCCCATCTGGGCGATTACCTGCCCCTTTTTCACCACTTCGCCCAGTTCGACCTTGATCTCACTGTTGTGACCGTAGCGGGTCTTGTAGCCATTGCCGTGATTGATTTCCACTAGGTTGCCGTAGCCATAGCGATCCTCGGCCCAGGTCACCACCCCGGCGGCGACCGCCACCACGTCGGAACCGTTCTTGCCGGCAAAATCCACCCCCTTGTGCCAGGAGCGACGGCCACTGAACGGGTCGGTGCGGTAACCGTAGCGGGACGACATCCAGCCCCGGCTGATGGGGCGGCCAGCGAGGAACTGCTCATCCTGCAACTGCTGGTTCGCCAGCACGGACTCGATGGTGGACAGCTGCAGCTGGCGATCCTCGATCTGCTCGGACAGGTTTTCGAACGCGCCCATGAAATCGGGCTGCTGGTAAGGGAAATCGGCGGAGCTGCCTTCACCCGGTTCTTCCGGGCCACCCAGCGCTGGTGCGGTACCGAACTGGAATTCGTTCTCATCCAGCTTGGCCACTGTGACCAGTCGCTCACCCAGGGCATCCAGGCGGGTCAGGCGCGCCTGCATCTCGGCGAGCTTGACGGTCAGGGCGGTCAGCTGTTCGCGGGCCTGCTGGTCGGCCTCTTCGATTTCCACCTGCTGCTTGCGCAGGGCCTTGCCCCAGGCCTTGGCGGTACGGGAATCAAATACATCGGAGTCAGCCACCGGCAGGTTTACTCCCACCAGGAAAGCTCCCACGGGCATACCGATCAGGCACAATCCCAGCAGGGCCTTGCTCAGCCTGCCGAAACGGAAACTGCGGGTTCCCCCACGTTCATTGACGAGAATAATTTTCATAACCGGCGCGTGTGGATTGCAATACGTTTACGTGTATCGTTCTTGTGGTCTGCAGCACCGACTCCCCCGAGCCGGGCCATCCTCACGCCTTTCCATTGGCATCTTGGCCGACCAGAACATCCACTGTAACAGGGGTCGACCCAATAAAACGGCACTGGCGCATGTTGGCGCCGGCCGCAGGAATTCAGACAGAAAAAAGCCGGCAATTTTCGTGCCGGCTCTTTATCTTTCGCTTAGACAGCCAGTATCGGCTTAACGTACGAGATCGGCGCTTCCTGTTCATCCTCGAAAGTCACCATCTCCCACGCGTCTTCCTGCGCCATCAGGGTGCGCAGGGACTTGTTGTTCAGCGCATGACCGGACTTGAAAGCCTTGTATTCACCGATAAGGCTGGTACCCAGCAGGTACAGGTCACCGATGGCGTCCAGGATCTTATGCTTAACAAATTCGTCTTCGTACCGTAATCCACCCTCGTTCAGAATGCGGTACTGGTCGATCACGATGGCATTGTCCACGCTACCGCCCTGGGCCAGACCCTTGGAGCGCAGGTATTCGATCTCGTGCATAAAACCGAAAGTCCGGGCACGGCTCACCTCTTTGACGAAGGAGGTGCTGGAGAAATCCACTGAGGAGCTCAGATTGCGCCCCTGGAAAACCGGGTGATCGAAATCAATGGTGAAAGACACCTTGAAGCCATTGAACGGCAGGAAGCTCGCGACTTTATCGCCCTCTTCCACAGTAACCGGCTTCTTGATGCGCAGGAATTTCTTCGGCGCCGACTGCTCCTGGATACCAGCGGACTGAATCAGGAAAACGAACGGTCCGGCGCTGCCGTCCATGATCGGCACTTCCTGGGCACTGAGCTCGACGATCGCATTGTCGATACCCAGACCCGCCATGGCAGACAACAGGTGCTCGACCGTGGCAACGCGAACATCGCCCTTGACCAGGGTGGTGGACAGCAGGGTGTCACCCACATTCTCGGCCCGCGCCTCGATCTCGACCACCGGGTCGAGGTCCATGCGACGGAACACAATGCCACTGTCTACAGGCGCCGGCTTGAGGGTCAGGACAACCTTCTTACCAGTGTGCAGGCCCACGCCGGTGGCGCGAATAGCATTTTTAAGAGTACGCTGTTTGATCATGTATCGGTCGTATCCCAGTCGGTAAACGGCACAAATGCCGCAGCAAGCCGGCGAGCATAGCAGAAAAATTACGCCAAAACCACAACTGCCTTATGAGTCATGGCCCTTCACCGCACCCTATACACAGAATAGCCTAGAGCAAGGCAAACCACGCCAACTCTACGGCAAAGCCGTGTGCATTTTCTATGGTACAGCGATCTCGCTGAACGCGAGGTTAATAAAGGTAAAGCGGCCCCGGAGATCCGTGACCACCGGGCCAACCGCAGGCGCGACGATGCCCGGCCCGAGGGCCGGGCTGACATGAGCGGTGTGTTTGCCGCGCCCGCGGCTGGACACCAACGGGTCAGTCGGCCTGGCGGCGCAGGAAAGCCGGGATATCCAGGTACTCCATATCATCGGTCGGGTTCAGGGCTGCTGTCGCCTGGCGCTTGGGACGTTCAGTCTCTGTGCGCGGGCGGACTTCAGCCGCATCCCGGCCCGCCAGCCCCTGGCTGCCCATCGGCTTCTGGGGCTCCCGGCTCTCCTGGCGACGGGTGTTATCCACCACCTTGGTGGGACGCGCAGCCTGCTGGGAAGCCTCGCCAAGACCCGCAGCAACCACGGTCACGCGCATCTCATCGCCCAGCTTGTCATCCACGGCGGTGCCGATCACCACAGTGGCGTCGTCGGAGGCAATCTCCTGGACGATTTCACCCACCTCTGAGTACTCACCCAGGGTCAGCTCCTGACAACCGCCATCTTCGCTGCCGGTGATGATATTAACCAGGATACCGCGAGCTCCCTGCAGGTTGACGTCATCCAACAGCGGGCTGCGGACGGCCTTCTCCGCGGCTTCACGGGCACGGTTTTCACCCACTGCGGAACCAGAACCCATCATTGCCATGCCCATCTCGGACATCACGGTGCGTACGTCGGCGAAGTCCACATTCATGATGCCCGGGCGGATCATCAGGTCCGCGATACCCTGCACGGCGCCCAGCAACACGTTGTCGGCCTCGTTGTACGCGGCCTTCATGGTGATCTTGTTACCGAGCACTTCCAGCAGCCGATCGTTCGGGATGGTAATCAGGGAATCCACCTTGTCCCGCAGCTCGAGGATACCCTCCTCGGCCACCTGCTGCCGCTTGCGCCCCTCGATCTTGAACGGGCGGGTGACGACAGCGACAGTCAGGATTCCCAGGTCCTTGGCGATCTCAGCGACTATTGGCGCACCGCCAGTGCCCGTGCCACCACCCATGCCCGCAGTGATAAACACCATATCGGCGCCCTGCAGCACTTCGGCGATACGCTCGCGGTCCTCAAGGGCTGACTGGCGACCCACATCCGGGTTGGCGCCGGCACCCAGGCCGCGGGTGATATTGTTGCCCAGTTGCAGAATGGTACGGGCCTCGATGTCTTTCAGAGCCTGCGCATCAGTGTTGGCGCAGATGAAATCCACACCCTCAACTTCGCTCAGAATCATGTGCTTGACGGCATTACCGCCGCCACCGCCGACACCGATCACTTTTATGACAGGCTTGTCCTGTACGCTATCGACTAGTTCGAACATCTCTGTTCCCCTTTTTTGCTCATGTCAAAATTTATCGTTCGGTCCTGAATAAATTTTTTTCTGCGACCCCTGTGGGTCCTCCCGGTTCACGCAACACACTGCCCCTCAATACCACGCAAACCTTCCGGAGTACTTACAGGTTGCCGCGAAACCAGTGCTTTACCTTGTCCCACCAGAGGTTTTCCTGCCGTACCGGGCGCTGGCCGGACAGATCGACTTCCTCCTGTTGCATGGCATACATCAGCAGCCCCACACCGGTTGAGTAAATCGGATTGCTGACAATGTCGGTCAACCCGGCTACCCCCTGCGGCACCGCGAGACGCACCGGCATGTGGAAAATTTCCTCGGCCAGCTCGACAGCTCCCTCCATCTTGGAAGAGCCACCGGTCAGCACGATTCCCGCCGCACACAGATCCTCGAAGCCGCTGCGGCGCAGTTCCGCCTGCACCAGGGTAAAAAGTTCGTCGTAGCGTGGCTCCACCACCTCGGCCAGGGCCTGGCGAGAGAGGTCGCGGGGTTCGCGATCTCCCACACTGGGCACCTTGATGGTCTCACCTTCCCGTGCCAGCTTGGCCAGGGCGCACGCATACTTGATCTTCAATTCTTCAGCGTGCGGCGTGGGCGTGCGCAGCGCCATGGCAATGTCGTTGGTCACCTGGTCGCCGGCGATCGGGATCACGCCCGTGTGCCGGATAGAACCACCGGTAAAGACCGCGATATCAGTGGTCCCCCCACCGATATCCACCATGCATACACCCAGCTCTTTTTCGTCATCGGTCAATACTGCGTAACTGGATGCGAGCTGCTCGAGGATGATGTCCTCGACTTCCAGGCCGCAGCGGCGGATACACTTTTCAATATTCTGCGCAGCGTTCACCGCACCGCTGACCAGATGTACCTTGGCCTCCAGGCGCACACCGGACATCCCCAGCGGTTCCTTGACACCTTCCTGGTTATCAATCAGGAACTCCTGCGGCAGCGTGTGCAGGATTTTCTGGTCCGCCGGGATCGCGACCGCCCGCGCGGCATCAATCACCCGGTCAAGGTCCTGCTGGGTAACCTCGCGGTCCTTGATGGCGACAATCCCGTGTGAATTCAAGCTGCGGATATGGCTGCCGGCGATACCCGCATAGACCGAGTGAATCTCGCAGCCCGCCATCAACTCGGCTTCCTCGACCGCGCGCTGGATCGATTGCACCGTGGACTCGATATTCACAACCACACCTTTTTTCATCCCGGTAGAACGGTGGGAACCGATGCCGACAATATTCAGTTCGCCGTCGCCACTCACTTCGCCGACGATGGCCACTACCTTGGAAGTGCCGATATCCAGTCCCACGATCATGCGGTGATCGGATGCTTGTGTCATTTTTGTACCAACCTCGCTGAACAGTGTTCCGGCACGCATTCCCAATAACGTTCCAGAACCCTGCGCTCGCTTTAAAATAGTTATCCCGACGGCGCGAGCGCCGCGCCTACTCACTCACTTCTTTATCTTTCCACTGCACCGCCACGGCATTGCTGTACCGTGTATCCACCCGCGTGACCCGCTCCAGGTGGGGAGCCAGCACACCGCGGCTCAGGCTGAGAAACCGATTTACCCTCTCCAGCAGTTCATCGTGCCCCAGGTGCAGCTCAATGCCGGAGACCAGTTCCAGGTGCCATCCGGCCAGGTCGTCAAAAGACAACCGCTTTACTTCCATATCCCGCGTGGTCAACAGCCCCGCGAGCGCCTGGTACTGCGCCATGATGCGCTCCACCAGCTCCTCGTCACCCGCCAGCTCCGGCAGGCGACCTGTCTGCATATGTTGCGGCCGCGGCAGCAGGTGACCGCTCGCCACCAACAGCCTGTCTTTCCCCCAGGAAGCCAGCGGAGTGGCCTCCTCGATTTCAATTTCCACTCCGCGCGGCCAGCGCCGGCTGACCGACGCCCGGTCAATCCAGGGATTCGCCAGCAGCGCCGCCCGCATGCCCTTGATATCCAGGGCAAAGAAACCGCGCTGCAGGAACGGCAACATCAATTCCTCGACCTGTTCCCGCGTCACTGCCCGAAAGGGTGCCCTGACCCGGACATGCTCCAGTGCATCGACCCGACTCAGTTCCTGGACCGGCATGCGCTGCCAGGTCCATACCACGCCGTAGGCCAGTGCCATCACCGTTGCCACCGCCAGCAGCATTACCAGGGCCGGCAGCAGCCGGCGTGGTGGCTGCTCTTTCGCCCCGCGGCGCCGGGCACCGCGTCGCGAATTCTTCTTGCGCACGGACTCTGTTTTTTCCTTTGCCGGAGCGCTCCTTACCGCCCCCCGCGCCGGACGCCTGGTGCTCGCAGGCTTAGTCCTCGCTCGAGTCATCGCCCAGTCGCCACGCGGCCAGTTGCTGCGCCAGGGCACCGACGTTGCCGGCCCCCTGGGTCAGTACGATATCGCCCGGCTCCAGCAGGTCTGCCAGCACCGGAGGCACCTGCTCGATGGTCTCGACAAAAATCGGGTCAACCTGTCCACGATTGCGCAGGCTCCGCGCCAGGGTGCGACCGTCGGCACCGGGTATCGGTGTTTCCCCGGCACTGTACACATCCAGCAGTACCAGCTTGTCGACTTTCGAAAGCACCTGCACGAAGTCCTCGAACAGGTCGCGGGTGCGCGTGTAACGGTGCGGCTGGTAGATCATCACCAGTCGCCGGTCCGGCCAGCCGTCGCGCACAGTCTGGATAGTGGCTGCGACTTCCCTGGGGTGATGACCATAGTCATCCACCAGCATCACTTTTTCCGCTTCCGCGTCATCACTTACTGCGTAGTGACCGAAGATCTGGAAGCGACGGCCTACGCCCTGGAATCCCTCGAGCCCTCGTTGAATCGACTCGTCGGCAACCCCTTCCTCGGTCGCCACTGCGATAGCCGCCGTCGCATTCAGCACGTTGTGGATCCCGGGTGTATTCACGCAGACCTCCAGCACACTGTCGTCCGGCCGCTGTACGCTGAAATGGCTGCGCAGTGGCTCCTGTTTGACCCGGGTGATGCGGAAATCGTTGCCCTCTTCAAACCCATACGTGAACACGGGGCGCGACAGCTGCGGAATCACCTCGCGAATATTGGCATCGTCCCCGCAGACCACAACCAGGCCATAGAACGGCAGGTTGTGCACAAAATCCACAAAGATCTGCTTTACCTTTTCGAAATCGCCGCCGTAGGTCTCCATATGGTCGGCATCGATATTGGTAATCACGGTTACCATCGGCTGCAGGTGGATAAACGAGGCATCGCTTTCGTCTGCCTCCGCAATCAGGTATTTACTCTCACCCAGCGCGGCGTTAGCCCCGGCAGCGTTGACCAGGCCACCAATGACAAATGTGGGATCCTTGTGGTCGGCCGCAAAGATCGATGCGATCAGGCTCGTGGTGGTGGTCTTGCCATGGGTTCCGGCCACCGCGATACCGTAGCGGTAGCGCATCAATTCACCGAGCATCTCGGCCCGACGCACGATCGGGATCCGGTTTTCACGCGCGGCCAGTATTTCCGGGTTGTCACCCTGCACTGCCGAAGAGTTCACCACCACGTCCACCCCGCGGATATTGTCCGCGCCGTGGCCGATATGGATGGTGATGCCCAGTTTTCGCAGGCGCTCGGTCACACTGGATTCACGCAAGTCGGAACCGGAGACGTCGTATCCCTGGTTGTGCAGCACCTCGGCAATACCACTCATACCGGCACCACCGATACCGATAAAGTGAATGCGGCGTATCCGCCGCATAGTGGGCACGCTGAAATTTTGTTGCTGTACCTGTTCACCGGCCGACATATTCAACTTACCTCATCGCCCTTTGATTTCTTCAGCACATGCGGCAAGCACGCGCTCGGTGGCATCCGTTACCGCCACGCTGCGCGCGGCCCGTGCCATGGCTACCAGTTTCTCTGGCTGTGCAAACAGCCCGCCCATCAATTCTGCCAGTTGCTCTGCCGTCAGGGTTTCCTGCTGCACAACCACCGCGCCGCCTGCCTGCTGCAACCACTCACCGTTTTTGGTCTGGTGATCGTCGATTGCAAACGGGAAAGGCACCATGATTGCGCCGACCCCTGCCGCCGCGACCTCAGATACGGTCAAGGCGCCGGCACGACAGACCACCAGGTCCGCATGGCCATAGGCCGCCGCCATGTCGCTGATAAACGGTACGACCTCGGCCTCCACCCCGGCCTGGCTATATGCCTCGCGAGCCAGGTCCAGGTGTCGCGTGCCGGCCTGGTGCACGATCAGCGGCCGCTCTTCCGGCTGCAGCATCTCTACCGCCTGCGGCACCAGCTCGTTGATCGCCACCGCCCCCAGGCTGCCCCCCAGCACCAGCAAGCGCAGCGGGCGCTCGCGCGCCACGCGCTCTTCCGGGGCTGGCAGGGCCACAATCTCCTCCCGCACCGGGTTACCCACCTGCTCTGCATGGGGCAGGCCGCTGTCAAACGCTTCCAGTACCCGGTTGGCAATCTTAGCCAGCAACCGGTTGGTGGTTCCGGCCACTGCGTTCTGTTCGTGAATAATCAGCGGTACCCGACTCAGCTTTGCCGCCACTCCACCCGGCCCGGAGGCAAAACCACCGAAACCGAGTACCGCGTCCGGTTTGACCTTCCTCACCACAGCACGCGCCTGCATCACTGCCCTGGACACCTGCAACGGGGCCTTGAGCAGCGCCAGTTTCCCCTTGCCGCGTACACCCTCGACAGAAATCACATGCAGCGGGATATCGGCATCGGGGATCAGCTGCGACTCAATGCCCCGTGCTGTACCCAGCCATTCGACCCGCGCACCGCGGGCAATCAGTGCCCGCGCCACTGCCAGCGCCGGGAAAACGTGTCCGCCGGTCCCTCCGGCCATGACCAGGAAGGTCCGACCGGCAAATGACGGTTCAGTCGCTGTCATTATGCCGCCTCCCCTTTCATGTCCCGGTCCCCCATCTGCAGCGGGTTGAAAATTGGCAGGTGCCGGATTTTCGCCATTGCCGACTGATCCTGTTCCTCATCACCGCGCAACTCTGACTGGATCCGCAGCGCCAGTGCGAACAGCGCACAGCACACTACCAGGCTGCTGCCTCCGGAACTGACAAATGGCAGCGTCAGCCCCTTGGTGGGTAGCAGCCCTGAGGCGACCCCCATATTCACGAACGCCTGCCCGGCCAGCATCACAGCGATACCAAACGCCAGCAATGCGGCAAAAATCTTCTGTCGTGCCAGTGCCTCTCGTACCAGTCGCAGCAGTGCCAGGGTAAGCAGGCTGAAAAGGGCGATGACCACCAGGCCGCCGACCATGCCCCACTCCTCCGACAGGATTGCGAAGATGAAATCTGTGTGCGCCTCAGGCAGGTAAAACAGCTTCTGCACGCTGTTTCCCAGGCCTACGCCGAACCATTCGCCGCGGCCAAAGGCAATCAGCGACTGGGTCAACTGATAGCCACTGGCAAACTGGTCGCCCCAGGGGTCCAGGAATGTAGTCAGGCGCTGTAGCCGGTAGGGGCTCAGCATCGCCAACAGCGCCAGGGCGCTCGCCGCAAGCCCCACCAACAGGAACGTATGCGGCAGGCGTGCTCCGGCGAGGAACACCATCGCCAGTACCGTCCCGGAAATCACCACCACGGAACCAAAGTCAGGCTGCATCAGCAGCAACATGGCAACCAATCCCAGAATCACCACCGGGATCATGAAGCTGCTCCAGTGGCGCAGCTGCTGGTTGCGGCGAGTCAGGAAACTCGCGAAAAACACCAGGAGGCAGAACTTCGCCACTTCCGCCGGCTGCACCGTGATCGGGCCGAATACCAGCCAACGGCGACTGCCGTTTACCTCGCGCCCTACGCCGGGTACCAGCACCGCTAGCAACAACAGGCAGGAAAACAGCAGCAGCGGCCACGACAGGCGCGACCAGGCCGAGAGCGAGACCTGGCTGACCACCAGTGCCACCAAGCCGCCCAGGCCGAGGAATACCAGGTGACGCTTCAGGAAGTACCAGGCATCGCCATACTGGTCCGCGGCGAATGCAATTGAGGCGGACCCCACCATCACCACGCCAATACTTACCAGTGCCAGAACGCAAAATGGCAGCATCCAGTCCAGGTTGAATTCCTTTTCAGTAGCCTGCGGGATCCGGCTCATGCCACACCCCCTGCCCGGTTTTCCGGCAGCTCGCCCACCGCGCGGCGGAAGTCATCACCTCGCGCCTCAAAATTGCGATACATATCAAAGCTTGCGCAGGCCGGCGATAGCAGCACATAGTCACCCGGTTGCGCCAACTGCCGCGCGGACTGCACCGCCGCATCCATATCATCGGCTGGCACAATTGTGACGCGCCCACGGAACGCCTCGGCGACTCGCGGTCCGTCCACACCAATGGCAACCAGCGCCCGCACGGTATCCGCGGACTCCGCCAGCACCGAGAAATCGGCGCCCTTGCCTTCGCCACCCGCGATCAGCACGATCTTGCGGCTGCCGCTGGCCAGCCCCTCGAGCGCGGCACGGGTGGCTCCGATATTGGTGCCCTTGGAGTCGTTCACATAGATCACACCGTCCACGTCAGCGACACGTTCACAGCGGTGTGGCAGGCCGCGAAAACGGCCAAGCACCGCCAGCATCGCGTGCATCGGCAGGTCGACTGCACTGCCCAGCGCCAGCGCTGCCAGGGCATTGGCCGTGTTATGACTTCCCACCATTGCCAGCTCACTCACCGGCAGCAGTTTCTCCTGCCCACGTGCCAGCCAGGTGGTGGCCGGGTCATTGCCTACACCATCCTGCAACAGCCCGAACTGCCCCAGGTCCGGCCGATCGAGTCCGAAGCTCCACTCGCGGCTGTCACGGGACAGGGGGCCGCGTGTCAGCGGGTCAGCGCGGTTGATCACCAGCTGGTGCGCGTGGCGATAAATCCGCTGCTTGGCCCGGTGATACGCGGCCATATCCGGGTAGCGGTCCATGTGGTCCGCACTCAGGTTGAGAATCGTCGCCACCTCAGGAGCCAGGGAAAACGTGGTTTCGAGCTGGAAACTCGACAGTTCGAGCACAAACAGTTCCGGGAGAAGTGCGGGCTGCCCCGCATCCGCCGGTGCCAGCAAGTCCAGCACCGGCACTCCGATATTGCCGCCCACGCGCACGTCGATGCCGGCCTCCTCGGCCATCATGCCCACCAGGGTGGTTACCGTGCTCTTACCGTTAGAACCGGTGATTGCGACGATTTTTGGCGGTTCTTCCCGCGCTGCCAGCTCCCGCGCAAACAGCTCGATATCCCCAATCACCGGGATGCCTGCCGCGGCCGCCCGCTGTAATGCGGGCTCGGCCAGGGACACACCGGGGCTGGCCACAATTTCACTGGCGGCGAGCAGGGTCTCGGGATTCAGTGGACCGGTTTCCACCGGCACATCCGGGAACGCAGCCCGGAAATCCTCCAGGCCCGGTGGCTCGCTGCGGCTGTCGACAACCACCGGGGAGAAACCGGCACGCAGCAGGTAACGCACCACCGATTGACCGGTAGCGCCCATGCCGATAACCACTTTTTTCTCCGATGTCGCGATCAACGTCATAATTTTCTCAGCGCCGCGTTTTCATTCAGCGCAATTTCAATGTCGCCAGTCCTGCGAGCACCAGGACCACGGTAATAATCCAGAAGCGCACGATTACGCGCGGCTCCGGCCAGCCTTTCAGTTCGAAATGGTGATGCAGCGGCGCCATGCGGAAAATCCGCTTACCGGTCAGCTTGAATGAAGCCACCTGCAGGATCACCGAGACCGTCTCCATCACGAACACGCCCCCCATGATGAAGAGCACAATTTCATGACGGGTGATCACGGCAATCACCCCCAGCGCTGCACCCAGCGCCAGCGCTCCGACGTCACCCATAAAGACCTGGGCCGGGTACGTGTTGAACCACAGGAAGCCGAGCCCGGCCCCGCCGAGCGCAGCACAGAACACCGCCAGCTCGCCGGCGCCACTGATCGACGGAATGTGCAGGTATTCGGCAAACTCCACATGGCCACAGAGATAGGCGATGACACCAAGGGCACCCCCGACCATGACCGTGGGCATGATCGCCAGGCCATCCAGTCCATCAGTGAGGTTCACGGCATTGCTCGAGCCCACAATCACGAAGTAAGTCAGTGCAATAAAGAAGACCGGACCCAGGTCCAGAACCGCATCCTTGAAAAAGGGCACAAAAAACTGTGTCTCTGCCGGACTGGTGGCACTGGCATATAGATAAATCGCAGCTCCCAGGCCCGCCACCGACTGCCAGAAATACTTCCAGCGCGCGATCAGGCCACGGGGGTTTTTCTCCACTACCTTCTTGTAATCATCGACAAAGCCGACGGCACCAAAAATAAATGTCACCAGCAATACCACCCATACATAGCGGTTGCTGAGGTCGGACCAGAGCAGCGCACCGGTAAAGATCGCGGCGAGGATCAGGGTCCCGCCCATGGTCGGGGTGCCGGACTTGCTCAGGTGTGTTTGCGGCCCGTCATCACGCACGGCCTGGCCCACCTGCAGCCGGTTCAGCCAGGTAATCATCCGTGGTCCCACCAGCAGTGACATGCCCAGGGCAGTGAGCGCCCCCAGGATTGCCCGCACAGTAAGGTAATTGAACACCGCAAAGGCGCTCACGTGTTGTTGTAATAGTTCTGCCAGCCAGAGCAGCATCAGTTATCCCCTTCTCCGTCCCCGGTTTGTGTCAGTGCCTGTACCACTTCTTCCATACGGGCACTGCGGGACCCCTTTACCAGCACCGTGGTTTCTTTGGTCAAATCCCTCTCTAGCGCGGCGACCAGCCGCGCGCGCTCGGAAAAATTGTGGGCGTTATCGCCGCTTACCGCAGCAAACGCCTCGGTGGCAGCCGCACCCAGTGGACCAAAGGTATAGAGCCCGTCCAGGCCGCGATTGGCCGCCAGCTCGCCCACCTCCCGATGCATCGCCTCGGCATCGGCGCCCAGTTCCGCCATATCCCCCAGTACCAGAATCTTCCTGCCCGGCCGCTGGGCCAGCAGGTTGATGGCGGCGGCCACCGATCCCGGATTCGCGTTATAGCTGTCGTCGATCACTGTCTCACCCGCACGGCCACGCAGCATTTGCAGGCGCCCGGCAACGCCACCAGCCAATTCCAGCCCCGAGGCGATTTCTTTCGCCGGTATGCCCGCGGCGAAAGCACAACCGGCGGCCACCAGGGCGTTGTGGACGTTATGCTCGCCCATCAGCTTCAACTGCACCCTGTGCGTCACCCCCTCGATTACCAGGTCAAATGACGGGCAGGCATCGGCGCCCACTTCTATGTTCTCGGCAAAAACCGCACAGTCCCGGCCCAGGCCGACATTCAGTGTCTCCACATCGTCGGGCATATTGCGCAGCCAGAAATCGGCAAAGTCATCGTCGGTGTTGATCACTGCGGTGCTGCCCGGCTCGAGGCTGGTGTAAATCTGGCCCTTGGCGGCGGCGATGCCGGCCACCGAGCCAAACCCCTCGACATGCGCCGGCTTGACGTTGTTGACCGCCGTCACCTGCGGCAGGCCAATACCACACAGGTAGCCGATGTCGTCGGGGCCGTTGGCACCCATTTCAAGAATCAGCACATCGTGTTCGGCGCTGAGACCGAACAGGGTCATGGGCACACCAAACTGGTTGTTCAGGTTGCCCTGCGTCACACAGGGGGTATGCCTCTGGCCAAAAATTGCCGCCAGCATCTGCTTGACCGTGGTCTTGCCGCAGGATCCGGTAATCGCCAGCACCGGGCCTTTAAACTGTTCGCGGCAAAGCCGGCCAATCTGACCAAGTGCTATGGTGGTATCCCTGACGACCCACTGCGGTAATCCACAGCCTTCAATCTGGTGCTCGACCACCAGGCCCAGCACCTTGCCGTCCAGGTCGGCGGCAAATTCATGTGCGTCGAAAGTTTCACCAACCAGGGCGACGAAGATGGCATTCGCATCGAGTCTGCGGGTGTCGGTGCATACCTGCGCGAATTCCACCGAGCCATTGACCAGCTCGCCACCGAAGCGATTCTGCAGTTGTTGCAGGGTTAGCGGACTGATCACGATGCCTCCCCGGCGCTGCCAGCCATGCGTGCTTCCAGTGCGCGCGCGGATTGCTCACGGTCGCAGAAGTGGATTTTCTCAGTACCGATAACCTGGTAGTCCTCATGGCCCTTGCCTGCGATCAGCACAATGTCACCAGGCTCCGCTGCACTGACCGCCTGGCGGATGGCCGCTGCACGGTCCACTTCCACCTCGATATTGCTTGCTGCTCCCTCGAGGATGTCATCGATTATTTTCTGCGGGTCCTCACTGCGAGGGTTGTCGCTGGTGACAATGGCGCGGTCAGCCATCTCTGAGGCGATGCGCCCCATGGGTGCCCGTTTGCCGGTATCGCGATCACCACCGCACCCGAAAACACACCAGAGCTTGCCGCGACAGTAGGGCCGCGCCGCTGCCAGTGCAGCCCGCAACGCTTCGGGCGTGTGGGCGTAGTCCACCAGGACGCTCACATCGCCATTCCCGGCCGCCACCCGTTCCATGCGCCCGGGTACCGCCCGGATGGAAGGGAAGGTCGCGAGAATATCGTCCAGCGGGACACCCGCCGCAGCCACTGCCGCGACCACAGCCAGCGCATTGTGAATATTGAAGTCCCCGATAAGGGGGGCCCGCAGTTCGCCGCTGCCCCAGGGGGTGGTCAGCTGCACGGAAAAGCCACCCTCGTCGCGCCGCAGGTCGTTAACATGCAGGTCTCCCTGCTGCAGGCCGTAGCTGATTACCCGCAGGTTCCGGAGCTTGCAGCGCTCGAGCAGCTGTGCGCCGAACGGATCGTCGATATTGATCACGCCGCGCTTGAGTTTGGGCAGGCCAAACAGTTTTTCCTTGGCCGCCCCGTATGCCGTCATGTTGCCGTGGTAATCCAGGTGATCCCGGGACAGGTTGGTAAAAATGGCCGTATCGAACACCAGGCCGTGCACCCGCCCCTGGGCCAGGGCGTGAGAGGAAACCTCCATTGCCGCCGCGCGAACACCGCGATCGCGGAAGTCGGCATAGTCCGCCTGCAGGCGCACGGGGTCCGGCGTGGTGAGCCCAGTCTCCTGCAGCTGGATTTCACCCTTTTCCCAGATGCCATTGCCGATGGTACCCATCACCGCCGCCTTGCCATAATGTGCCGCCAGCAGTTGCGCGGTCAGGTAAGCACAGGTGGATTTGCCATTGGTACCGGTGACACCCACCAGGTACATGGATTCCGTCGGGTGACCGTAAAACCTCGCGGCGATTTCGCCGACACGCTTGCCCAGGCCCGGCACATAAGCCACCTCGACACCATCACGGGTTTCGGTCCGCAGACTGTCGCCATCGGCAAGCACGGCAGCAGCACCGGCCGCAATGGCACTATCGATAAATTCGCGGCCATCAGCCACGCTGCCACGCAATGCCATAAACAGGTCGCCCTGTTTTACCTGTCGGCTGTCCAGGGCGACGCCGCTCACCTCAACTGCCGGGATGCCGGCATAGCCAGGCACGAGCTGCTGCAGGGAAACGGTCTTCGTGGTTTGCCCGCGCTGATTCACGATTTATTACCTCTTTCGCTTAACTGCACTGCCAGCTGCGTTTCAGCAGGTTCGATATGCTCCGGTGGCACCTGCAATAGCCGCATGGCACCAGTCATTACCTTGCCAAAAACCGGGGCGGCCACCTTGCCGCCGGAATATTTCGAGTGACTGAGGTCATCAATCACCACCACTGCCGCCAGGCGCGGGTTGTCTGCGGGAATAAAGCCCGCAAATACGGAACGGTAGCGATTGTCGGCGTACCCTTCGCTGCCCACCTTGTGCACCGTGCCGGTCTTGCCGGCAACCCGGTAGCCCTCTACGTCCGCGCGCTTGCCGGTGCCCTCGGAACTGATCACTGTCTCCAGCATGGCGGTCACTTCCCTGGCCAGTGGCTCTTCCGCCACGCGCTCCGCTGTTTTGTCTCTCCGCCCTGACAGAACCAGCGAAACCGGGCGCTTGAGCCCGGCATTGGCAAAGACACTGTACGCCTGGGCCAGCTGCACCGCGTTCACCGTCAGCCCATAGCCGAAGGCGAAATTGGCGCGCTCAATCGGGTGCCAGCGACTGCGACTCGGCAACACGCCCGGCGTTTCCCCCGGGAACCCGCTGCCAACCGCTTCCCCCAGCCCCAAGCGGTAAAAGAGTTCGCGCACGGAATTTGGT
Organism: Microbulbifer sediminum; assembly: GCF_021729035.1. GTDB lineage: Bacteria > Pseudomonadota > Gammaproteobacteria > Pseudomonadales > Cellvibrionaceae > Microbulbifer > Microbulbifer sediminum. The sequence continues at coordinate 130,737 of NZ_JAJSAP010000004.1, forward strand.
TCCAGATCCATGGCGATTTTCGTAATCCCCACCTGGCTCGACTTGGTGATCACGCGCGTCAGGTCGATCTTGCCGTAATTCACCGGGTCCAACAGGGTCTTACCCGGCAGGCGGATATAGCCCGGTGTGGTATCGATCTGCGTATGCGGCTGGTAGCGACCGGTTTCCAGGGCCGCCAGCACAGTCAGCGGTTTCACGGTTGAGCCCGGCTCGAACTGGTCAATCAGGGCCCGGTTGCGCATCGCTGCCGCGCTTACGCCCTTGCGGTTGTTCGGGTTGAACGAGGGCTGGTTGGCCATGGCCAGCACGTCGCCGCTACGGGTATCGAGAATCGTAATAAAGCCTGAGGCGGCCCCGTTCTCGGCGACCGCACGCTTCAATTCACGATAGGCCAGATACTGCAGGCGCATGTCGATACTCAGACGCAAATCCCGCCCGGGGTGGGCCTCCCGCTGGGTCGCCAGATCACGCACCACACGGCCTTTCAGGTCCTTGACCACCTGCTGCCGGCCTGGCTGACCGGTCAGCCAGTCGTTGTAGGCCAGCTCCAGTCCTTCCTGTCCACGGTCATCGATATTGGTAAAGCCCACCAGCTGCGCCACCACCTCTCCGGCCGGGTAAAAGCGGCGATACTCTTTCTTGCTGTATACGCCGGCAACATCCAGCGCCAGCACCTCACCAGCTTCCTCCGGCGCCAAGTGGCGACGCAGGTACATGAACTCCTTGTTGCGATATTTTTCGAGCCGCTTCGCCAGTGATGCGGGCTTCATCCGCAAGGCACCGGCCAGCCGGCGGAGCGTCCCGGAGTCCGCCTCACGCAGGACCTGAGGGTTGGCCCACAAGCTCTGCACCGGTGTACTGACCGCCAGTAGCTCGCCGTTGCGATCCAGGATGGCGCCACGATAGGCAGCGATTTCCTCAGTGCGGATGGTGCGTGCCCGGCCCTGATCCTGCAGGAACTGATAACCGCGCTCCGCCTCCGGCACCACCTGCAACCGCGCCAGGTGCAGCACCAGGGCCAGGGCCAGCAGGCACAGCAGTACTGCCACCAGCGCGAAGCGCCAGCGGGCAATACCCATCTGCGGTTGCTGTTTTTTCACTGCGCCCATAAGGCTCCCTGTACGCATCTGTTTTACCAGGCCTGCCTGGAAAGGCCCCGGCGCTTGCTAGCGCCTTTTACTTTCTCTTCAAATTATTCTGTGGGAACAATGATTCGCTCACCGGCCTCTGGAGCACGCATTCCCAGTCTGTCACGTGCTTCGCGCTCAATGCGGCTGTAGGCGGACCAGGCACCCCGCTCCAACAGCAGCCGCTCCTGCTCATAGCGCAATTCATCGCGCTGTTTCTGTGCCTGCACCAGCTCGGCGGTGAGTGCGCGGCTTTGCTGCGTGGTGTGAACGACGCCAAGGGCGGAGACCAATGTCGCCACCCACAAAAAAACCACAATCAACATGCGCCGGTTGTTCATCAGAGTTTCTCCGCCACGCGCATCACCGCACTGCGGGAGCGCACGTTTTCACCAACCTCCTGCGCCTCTGCCTTGACCGCCTTGCCCACCGAGCGCAGCGTTTTTTTAATCTCGCTATCCATCACCGGCAGCCCTTTCGGCAACTGCGGGCCGCGCTCTTTCTCGCGGATAAAGCGCTTTACCATCCGGTCCTCAAGCGAATGGAAGCTGATCACCACCAGGTGCCCCCCGGGTGCCAGCAACGCGATCGCCGCCTCGAGAGCCCGCTGCAAGTCTTCCAGTTCGCCATTCACATGGATGCGAATGGCCTGGAACACCCGCGTGGCCGGATGCTTGCCTTTCTCCCATGCCGGATTGGCCGCCTTCACCACTTCGGCCAGGTCCAGTGTTCGCTCAAACGGCTGTTCCGCCCGGCGACGGACAATGGCTGCGGCCATCCGGCGGGCAAACCGCTCCTCACCGTACTCGCGGAAAACCCGCGCCATCTCGGCCTCGGATTCGCTGTTCACCCACTCCGCGGCGCTCTGGCCGCTGCTGGTATCCATACGCATATCCAGCGGCCCGTCGTGGATAAAACTGAATCCACGCTCAGCCTGGTCCAGCTGTGGCGAGGAAACACCCAGATCCAGCAGGATGCCGCTGACCTGCCCTTCGCGCCCGGAAGCAGCCTCGGCCATATCGGCAAATGAGCCATGCCAGATCGTGAAGCGGTCATCGCCGCCAAAGCGCTCGCGCGCGTACGCCACCGCCTGCGGATCCTTGTCGATCCCCAGCAGTTCGCCGCGCTCTCCCAGCTTCTCCAGGATCGCGGCACTGTGTCCGCCACGACCGAACGTACCGTCGATATAAAAACCGCCCGGGTCGGTGACCAGGGCGTCCACGGCCTCGCGCAACAACACACTGCGATGCAACTCTTGCGACACCCAGGTCTTCTCCTATCGGTTTACAGGGAGAGCGAGGCCATTTCCTCCGGCATCTCACCCTCACCTTCACTGTCGTCGAGCCAGGACATCCAGCCCTCCTCACTCCAGAGCTCCAGCTTCTTGCCCTGGCCCACGAGCATCAATTTCTTCTCCAGCCCGGCGTATTCACGCAGGGTCGGTGGAATCAGTACACGACCGTTGCCGTCCACCTGCAGCTCGCAGGCGTAACCGATCAACAGTCGCTGCGCACGACGCGCCACTTTATTGAAACTGGAAAGGGATTCGATCTTGGGTAGAATTTCCTGCCACTGCGGCTCGGGGTACACGAGCAGGCAACGCTCTTCAGTGTGCGCGGTCACCACCAGGCGCCCACCACAATCTTCCAGCAGCGTGTCCCTGACACGCGCCGGAATCGCCAGACGCCCCTTGGCGTCCATGTTGATTGCGTGGCTGCCTAAATACACTTTGGTTCCAAGTGCGCGGTCGGACCACCCGCGAGCTCCCCGTTATTACTGTTTATTACTGGTGAAAAATTGCGCGCTTTTCATTCGTGCGATGTAAATACCCACTCACAAACACGAATAAACCACCAAAACCCACAAATTTCCACTTTTCTCCACTTTCGACACTATAAATCTGGCTTGCCTAAAGTCAAGGAAATCGAAAGTAAAACGCCGCGAAATCCCAGTAAATTCGCGGCCTGCAGCCGGACCGGTCAGAAATCACACAGTTTTTGGCAGCGGATTTGCCCCGAAGAGCAAGCACTTACTTTTTGCACTTAAGAGATCACTTTAAGTTTAAATCGTTGAATTTGGCGCCACAAAAGTTAGCAAACACTTACATCAGGTAGACGAACGAGCCCGTCAGTTCCTGATAGAAGTAGAAGCCGGAAACAGGCAGGCCGGATGGCCAATAGGTTCACGGGGGCGGCCAGTTTTGCCGAGGGAAGGCAGCCCCACATTCTCACCGCCCCCGGAATGGGTCGGAGCTGCGCCGTCTTAGGGAAATGGGCAATAATGGCCGCTCACGGCCACAGGAGACCCCCGACCAGTGAAGCCCCTTCTTTTCAGCCTGGCCCTGGTACTGACCAGCCTCACCGCAGCGGCGGACAGTGCCTCGGGGCGTGTTTACCAGCCCCTTGCCGATACCATGACAGAGGTCGACCGGACCCTGGCCCGCGCCAGCAGTGAGGGCAAGACCGCCCTTATCGTGATGGGCGCCAACTGGTGCCACGACAGTCGCGCCCTGGCCACCAACCTGCAGGAACCGTCTTTTGCTGCAAAGCTTGAGCGGGAGTTTGTGATCCAGTATGTGAATGTGGGGTTCCTCGACCAGAACTTTGCCGTGAATCGCCGCTTCGGCCTGCCAGTGATTTTCGGTACCCCCACCGCCCTGCTGATCGATCCAGCAACCGGCAACCTGCTGAACCGCGATCGCGTGCATATCTGGGGCAGTGCTGCCAGTTTCGGCCCCGGCGAGACCCTGGACAGACTTCGCCGCCAGGCCAGAAAAGGGGCGCCAGCCCTTACCGGGGATACCCTGGACACGCTCCTGGGGAAGATCGACGCCTTCGAGCAGCGCCAGGCGAGACGCATTTACACTGGCTTCAAGGTTGTCGGCCCCATGCTGGCCGCCAGGGTGAACGGAGAGCAGGACGAGGACTTCGAGCATTACTGGCAGCAGCTTTACCAGATGCGCACCCAGCTACCCCGGGACTTACTCCGCCTGCGCAGCGAGGCCCGGCAACGGGTCGCTGCCGGGGAAAGGGACATCCAGCTCGAATACCCTGTATACGCCGCATTCGACTGGGAGTGAACGGCGCCCAGGCCGACGCAAAGTTCGCCACGGGCAGGTTCAAATCAGGTCCCGGGGTATTTCCACGTCCCAGTTTTCGGAAAAAACCCGCTTCCCTCCCTCATAAGCATCGAGCTGGGCGTGGATGTTGAAATGGGACGGCGTGGACTCGAGCACGGTGCGTGTCACCGTCCGGACCGCCCAGTCCTCGCGCCGATACCCCCACTCCCACAGAGTCTCACCCCGGGGTGAGCTATAGTCGTAACCCCGGTAGCTGTACCACTCCAGGGCCTTGCGCTGCATATCCACTCCTACAGGGTCAATATGGACCACGCCATCGTCGTTGATCACTTCCAGAGTGGACACATCGGTCTCGAGGTCGCGGATTACCCGCCACTTGTGCTGCCCTGTCTGGACTGTCCTGGTGGCGAGCGGTCGCGCGCCCTCAGCCGGGCTGAATCCGATCTCGCTGTCCTCGGCGTCCCGGCGCGGCCGCTCGGGCAATACCAGCCGGCTGGCCCCGGTGAAAATTGTCAGCCGTACCGGCGCGGGGGCGGGCCAGGCCAGGGGAAAATAAGAGGTGGATATCGACACACGCAGCCGGTTGCCATCAGGGAATGCATGCCCGATGTCATTGAGGACAATCCTGACACGGTAGCGCTTTCCCGGATCCAGCGGCTTCGGCTCTCCCGAGCCATCGCGGTGGGTGAGGTTCAGCAGACCGTAGGTCACCCGGGTAACCTTATCATCAGGGGCCACATCAGACAGGCGCACCGCCAGCATCGCTACCGGGCGGTCGGCAGCAAGCTCGAGCTCCAGGGTGGGTGCCCCAAGGATCTCCAGGGGCCCATCCAGCTGGGTGGAATCGAACACCAACGCGCCGCCATCCTCCTCGCGCTGATCGTGGGGAAGATCCGGAGTAGCGGCGTAAGAACACCATTTCCCGGCAAACAACCCGACTGAAAGCGGCGACTGGATTGTCATGATCGCCTCGTCCACTCTCGGCTCCGGTGGCTCCAGGGTGCCGGGGCTGGCCAGCACCAGGATACGCTCGCGGATATTTGGCGACGGCCATTGTGGCTCTCCCACCCAGCGCCCAGGTCGCTCCTGGTAAAAGGTCGTGGGGGGCTGGTGATCCTGCATCCATGCCCGGAGCATGGGCTCATCCATGATGCCGGTCTCCTTCCCCTTCAGCCACTGGTCCCACCAGCGCCGGCACTCCTGCAGGAAACCGATCGCCGGCCCGGGAACCCCCTGGTGCGGGTACTTGTGGCTCCAGGGACCTACCAGACCCAGGCGGGGCACCCTCAGGTTAGCCAGGAGCCGAAATACCGCATTGGTGTATCCGTCCGCCCACCCGGAAACGGCCATGACCGGGCACTGGATGGCACTCCAGTCCTCGCAGACCGAACCGTGTCGCCAGTAAGCATCCCTACGCTGGTGGCGCAGCCATTTTTCCAGCCACAGGCCGCTGCCACGCAGGCGCTGGAACCACATCTCGCGCCAGCGCTCGCCCACCATTTCCGGATCCGGCGGCAACGAGTTGAAAGCGAACATGGTGGAGGCCCAGGACAGGTTGTCCCCCAGCAGGCAGCCGCCCATATGGTGGACGTCGTCAGCATAGCGATCATCGGTGGAGGCGACACTCACCACCGCCTTGAGCTCGGGGGGCCTGAGCGCGGCGATCTGCAGGCCATTGAATCCACCCCAGGAAATGCCAATCATGCCCACGCTGCCATCACACCACGCCTGTTGCGCGATCCAGCGAATGATTTCCAGCCCGTCGTCCAGTTCACGCTGCAGGTACTCATCCTCGAGGACACCCTCCGAATCCCCGCTGCCGCGAATATCCACCCGCACACAGGCATAGCCATTGGCCGCGAACCACGGGTGCATGATGTCATCGCGGGCGCGTGTACTGTCCCGCCGACGGTAGGGGATGTACTCGAGGATGGCCGGCACCGGGGTGGATCCGGCATCTTCGGGCATCCAGATTCTGGCGGCCAGGTGGGTACCATCACTGAGCGGAATCCAGGTGAGCTCAATATCCAGAACAGGTTCTGGCAGGGGATCGACAACCTTCAAGATTGCAGCCCCCCTTCCCGCTCCGGCGGCGAGCGGAATTCCAGTGGCAACTTGCTTATCAGCGCGCGATAACATTTCTCGAGTTCATCGTGATTCCTGCCGCCCATAAAAATCACTGCAACCTCGTAGCTGTAAACCTCATGCCCCCGGAGCTCGGAGAGCCGATCTCCCAACACGACGTCAATCTGTATCCTCGAGCCCGGAAATTCCGACTCCAGTGCCGCCAGCTCCGCGGTAGTGGGCACCCGACTGACGATCCCGTCCTCGTACCGACGCAACATGAACTTGGAGGCCGCAGAGTGCTCGCCCTCACGGCGGAAAAAATTCGGCCGACGCCCAAGGGCCACATCCACCGCCACCTCATGGTGAGAGGCCCCGACCACATCGGCGAACAATGGGCAGTGAGACTTTGAAATGCGCGTGTTCACTTCCAACAAGTCGATACGATCACTTTCCCGATCCCAGAAATACTCCACGTTGAACGGGGTGTCATCCAGGTCCAGCGCGGGGATCACCCGCTCGGTAATCGCTACCATTCGCTCCCTGACGGCTTCCGGCAACCCGGAGGGAAACTCGTAGCGGGTGAGCGAGGATTGCAGTGGCCCCTCGCGAATGGAATCCACGGTGCCATACACAACCACTTCCCCCGCCTGGATAAAGCCCTCCAGCGTGCACTGCCAGCCATCGATGGGTTTTTCCAATATGCAATAATGGGCGTCAATTTCCCGGGGGATGTCAGCCGGGATCCGGGCCAGCCCCATCAGGTGTGCGAACGGATCACCGAAGCGGCGGATTCCCTGCCGCAGGCCCGCCAGTGCATGCTGCAGTTCGCCGGAGTCCGCCACCCGGTAGACCAGCTGGGAAGAAAAACCGATGACCGGCTTGATCCAGAAGGGATACTCCAGCCCGATATAGGCTTCCGCATCAAGGGCGAAGGGATCCAGGCTCTGGAAGGCGGGAATATGCTCAGGAATCACCGCTTGCTGGCGCAGCCGGCTCCAGTACTTGTGGTCGGCGATCATGGTGGCCGCAAGCCCCGGTCCGGGTAGCCCGTAATCCTCACGGAAAATCGCCAGCAACGCGGTGGTGGGGAAGTCCCAGTGACCGATAATCGCGTCCACCGGCACACCCGCCCCCCGAAGCTCCCTCCGCCCCTCGGCGATCATCTCCTCTATCGGGTAGCTTTCAGGATTAACCACCATGTCGTAAGGCAACAGGCCGTGAAAGGTGTACTCCTCCGCATTGCGGATAGTCTGCAGCTGCCGTAAATGAAACTCGTCCAGGCCGATAACAAAGACATGGGTAGTCATGTGCGCCCCGCACAGGTTGGTGATGATTGCCGCAACCGACCCCTCATCCAAGCAGATTAGTCGTTAACCGTTACCCAGGGTGCCCAGAGGCGGCGTAATGATCCAGCTCATGTGGGACAGCAAGCGGGAATCGCCGGCTGTCGGGGGGGGGTATAGGGGCGTAACCAGCAAGCGGGAATCCGGCGTCAGGGATTGGGGATCCGGAATCGCGGCCCCCGGAGATTGAGCGGAAAAACCGACCGACAGTCCGTCGCGCGAGAGGAATACCCACCCCACGGCAGTTGCCGCAGGATGGATAGAGGAATTTGTTGAGCTGGCCTGTAAGCCGGGTTCTGTCGAGGACAATCATTCATCTGGGATGTGTGTCACCACACACCTCAAGCGACCTACCCGCCCTCGGTGCGGGTCACACCTGTAGAGGGCCTATTTGGTCTTGCTCCGGACGGGGTTTACCATCGCCGCGGACTGTTACCAGCCGCGCGGTGCGCTCTTACCGCACCGTTTCACCCTTACCTGTGCTCCCCGGTCGAAACCGGGAAGCCATCGGCGGTCTGCTTTCTGCTGCACTTTCCGTAGGCTCACGCCCCCCAGGCGTTACCTGGCGTCCCACCCTATGGAGCCCGGACTTTCCTCCATCCCTCCGAAAAGGAACAGCGATTGCCCGGCCAGCTCGCGGCGAAGACTAATGAGCCGGCACTAAAAGCGCAAGGACTGATTTGCCCCACCCGGGACTACCGGTCCAAACCGGCCCGGGGCAAAACGCTGTAGGAGTTATTACTTCTGCTCCAGGCCCCAGTTGTAGAGCACCTTTTTATTGACCCCGGTAATTTCAGCGGCCACGGCGGCGGCGCGCTTGGGTGGCAACTCGGCCATCAGCAGTTTCATCACCCGCTGCGACTCGTCGTCCAGCGTCGCGCCGGCCTTGCGCTCTGCACCGCGCACCATCAGGACAATCTCCCCGCGTTGCTGGTTGCTGTCCGCGCGCACCCAGGCCGCCAGCTCCGCCAGCGGCGCCATATGGAAGGTCTCGAACGCCTTGGTCAGCTCGCGGGCAATCACCGCCTCGCGATGCTCCCCAAAAGCTTCCGCCATGGCATCCAGGGTATCCGCCACCCGGTGTGGGGCTTCGTAGAACACCATCGTGCGCTCCTCACCGGCCAGCTGCTCGAGCGTCCGCGCGCGGGCACCGGACTTGGCGGGCAGGAAACCCTCGAAGGTGAAGCGATCGCTGGGCAGCCCGGCGGCACTCAGGGCCGCCACAAAGGCACAGGCCCCCGGAACCGGCACCACGCGGATTCCCCGGTTGCGCGCCTCGCGCACCAGCCGGTAGCCCGGGTCGGAGATCAGCGGCGTGCCCGCATCTGAAATGAGCGCCACTGTCTCACCGGCCTCCAGGCGCTCGATGATCCGGGCCGTACGCTGGTCGTCCGAGTGGTCATGGTAGGCCACCAGTGGTGTGTCGATATCGAAGTGGGAAAAAAGTCTCTGACTGTGACGCGTGTCCTCCGCCGCCACCAGATCGGCGCATTGTAGAACTTCAACCGCTCGCGGTACCATATCAGCCAGATTACCGATGGGTGTAGCGACCACATAAAGCGCCTGATCCGGCCCCATAGCTCACTCCATGACTCAAGATTTGTGGGAGAAATGTATGTCCGCCCCTAACCGGCGCACCCCCCCTGTTGTTACCAGGCTGGCCGCCAGTGTGTTGGCCCTGGCCCTGGCCGCCTGCCAGACCCCGACCCCAAAACCCGATGCCGGGCTGACAACCGGGCCGGTGACCGCCGCTGCCAGTCGCGGCACGGCGATGGACATGCTGCGCAGTGCCAGGGAGATGGATGCGCCCCAGCGCGACCAGCAGACCGTCAAGGCTGCCGCCATTCTATACGGACTGGGCGACAATGCGACCGCCCAGCAAGCCCTGGACGGGGTGGAACCGCAGAACCTGAACGATGTGCAATACGCTGAGTACGCCCGGGTATACGGCAACGTACTGGCGGCCCAGGACGAATTTTTCCGGGCCCTGGAGCTGGCCACGGCGCCACGCCTGGACGGCAACTGGCTGCGCCTGCCACCGGATACCTCACTCTCCCTGCGCAACCTCCGGGCTGAACTCTGGGGACTGCTGGGGGATATCGACAGCGCCATCGAGGAGCGTCGCCAGATTGCCCACCTGGCCCGCAGCCCCGAGGAAATCTCAGAAAACAATAACGGTTTCTGGCAGCTGCTGACCCAGCTGCCCTCCAGTGAGCTACAGCAGCGTGCCAGCCAGAGCGCCAACCACATGATGCGTGGCTGGTACGAATTGGCTTTGCTGGGCCGCAACACCCAGACCGACATCAGCGGCCAGTTGACGCAATTCAGTCGCTGGCGCCAGCAGTGGCCGCGCCATACTGCCAGTATGTACCCGCCCCGGGCCATGCAATTGCTCGAGCGCCTGGCGGCACAGCGGCCCCAGCGCATTGCCCTGCTGCTGCCCCTGTCGGGACAGCTTGGCAGTGCCGGCCGCGCCATCCACGACGGATTCATGGCCGCCTACTACACGGCGCTGGAAGACGGCGCGCCCACCCCGGCAGTCGAGGTATACGACACCGGCACCGGCCAGCCCTTTGCCGAGGTTTACCAGGCTGCCGTCGACAGCGGTGCCGAAGTGATCGTGGGCCCGCTGGATAAAAGCAAGGTTGCCAACCTCCTGGCGACCGAGACCCTGCCAGTACCGACACTGGCCCTGAACTACGGCGACAGCGGCCGCCTGACTGATGACCTGGTCCAGTTCGGCCTGGCAATCGAGGACGAGGCCCGCCAGGTGGCGCAGCATGCCTATCGCCAGGGACATCGGCAGGCCCTGATCCTGGCGTCCGACGCCGGGTGGGGGCAGCGCGGCGCCCAGGCTTTCCAGGAGGAATGGCTGCGCCTGGGCGGAATGGTCAGCGGACGCAAGACGTTCCACAACAAGAGCAACTTCTCCAAGATGGTCAGCGACGCGCTGCTGATTTCAGACAGTGAGTCCCGCGAGGCCGCCCTTCGCCGCACCCTGTCGACACCGCTGGAATTCACCCCGCGTCGCCGCGACGATGCCGACATGCTGTTCCTGGTGGCGCAATCATCCCATGCGCGCCAGATCAACCCGATGCTGACATTTCACTACGCCAGCGACCTGCCGGTCTACGCCACCTCACACGTGTTCGATGGCAATATCAATCCCCAGCGGGACCGGGATATCAACGGTATCGAATTTACCGCCCTGCCCTGGCTGTTCGAGGATGAGAATCGCACCAAGCAGAATATTGTGAGCCAGGCGGCACCATCGCCCGCCTTTGCGCGACTCTACGCGCTGGGTGCGGATGCCTTCCGGCTCTACCCGCGCCTGCCCATGCTGCGCGAGTTCCCGCAACAGCAGGTGCACGGACTTACCGGTACACTGCAGCTGACCGATGATGGCCGCATCGTGCGCGAGCAGATCTGGGCACGGATGGACGAAGGCACCCCCATACCCGTCACTACCGCCATTGAGCCACTGGAGCGTGCGGGCACCACGGGAATTGGCGGCGCGCAGTGAGCTTTTTCCGCCGCAGCGACTCCCCGGGGAGCGTCGGCTCCCGGATGGAGGCGCGCGCGGCACAGTTCCTGCAGCGGGCCGGATTGCGGATAGCCACGCGTAATTTTCGCTCCCGCCGGGGCGAAATCGACCTGGTGGCCTGGGACGGCGACACCCTGGTATTCGTGGAGGTACGCTTCCGCCGCAACAGCAGGTTCGGCTCCGCCGGCGCGTCCGTGGACCGGCGCAAGCAAACCAAATTGGTTTCAGCTGCCGAAAGCTACCTGCAGGCCCATAAACTGGACTGCCCCTGCCGCTTCGATGTGGTGGCGATAGAAGGGGATGACGGGCAAATCGAGTGGATTACCGGCGCTTTCGCCGGGGAAACGTGAGCAGTCAGCGGTTGCGGCAGGAGCCGCTGCCGGAGGAGATTACCCAGACGGGATCAATGGAACAGAGAGTTGTAACGCTTTTTCACCGCAGCCTCGAGGCGACCATGAACAGCGGCGAGATCCTCGCCCCGCTGATTGCCGAGTCGAGCGACATGATCGTGCACACTCTGCTCGAGGAGCGCAAGCTGCTGCTGTGCGGCAACGGCGTCAGCGGCGCCCTGGCGCAGAGTTTCTGCGCCCAGCTGGTGGGCGGTTTTGAACGGGAGCGGCCGGGACTGCCAGCCATCGCCCTGAGTGGTGACGCGGTGTCCCTGAGCACGGTCGCCCGCAATCACGGCCGTGCGGAATCCTTCGCCCGCTCCGTGCGGGCACTGGGCCAACCCGGGGACCTGCTGGTAATCGTCAGCAATGACGGGCGCGATTCCAACCTGGTGCAGGCCATGCGCGCAGCGCGCGACCGCGACATGGGCATTCTCGCCCTCACCGGCGGCGACGGTGGTGACTGTGCGGCGCTGCTGGATAACCATGATATTGAACTGCGCGTGCCCTCTGAGGTCGCAGCCGAGGTGCACCAGGTACATCTGTTAACTATTTTCTGCCTGTGCGATCTCATCGACAGCAGTTTGTTCGGTGGCTACGAGGACTGAACCATGAACTTCAAACTTTTCAATCGTAAACTTCAGCTGGCCTTTGTACTGGCGGTGAGCACGGCTTTCGCCGGCTGCGCCTCGGTACTGGAAGCCACCAGCGACGGACCCATCCAGCAGGATCCGGGCAAGCGCTCGCTGGGTACCTATATGGATGACCAGAAAATCGAGACCGTGACCACGGTCAACATCAACAAGGCCCACCCCAACCTCAAGGAAGCCAATATCAACGTCAACGTCTTTAACGGCGTGGTGCTGCTTACCGGACAGGTCAACGATCCCGAAATGCGCCTGCTGGCCGGACGCACGGCCCAGCAGGTAAAAAACGTACGCCAGGTCTACAACGAGATTCAGGTGCGCGGTAACGTCTCCCTGCTCGCCAGCAGCAGCGATGCCTGGCTCAGCACCAAGGTACGCAGCGCCCTGCTCGCAGACAAGGAAGTGGACAGTGGCCGCATCAACGTGGTCACCGAAAACGGCGTGGTCTACCTGATGGGCCTGCTGACCCGTGCGGAAGCGGAAATGGCAGCGGACGTTACCCGCAGCATCGGTGGTGTCCAGAAGGTCGTGAAGGCTGTGGAGTACGTGGACTGAGGCGGGCTCCCGCGCCGGCAGTGACCGGAGCAGCATAAAAAAACGGAGGCCCTGCCTCCGTTTTTTTATGCCTGGATTCTGTGCCTGCCACCCGCCCCTCCCTGCTTGTCCCGCCACCGACACGGCCGGGCGGGACATGGACAGGTGCGCAGGGACAGGTCAGACCCGCTCGATGGCAATGGCGGTCGCCTCGCCACCACCGATGCAGAGGCTGGCCACGCCCTTGCTGAGCCCGCGCTTCTCCAGCGCCCCCAGCAGGGTGACGATGATACGCGCACCGCTGGCGCCCAGCGGATGGCCCAGGGCACAGGCGCCACCATTCACATTGACCTTGTCGTGCGGCAGGTCGAGTTCCTTCATGGCCGACATGGTGACGACCGCGAACGCCTCATTGATCTCGAACAGGTCGACATCGGCAGTGCTCCAGCCGGTTTTTTCCAGCAGTGCCTGCATGGCGCCCACCGGCGCGGTGGTGAACCACTCCGGCTCCTGGGCAAACTGGGTCTGGCCGCGCAGTACCGCCAGCGGCTTCAGGCCGCGGCGCTGGGCCTCGCTTTCGCGCATCAGCACCAGGGCTGCCGCGCCGTCGGAGATAGAGCTGGCGTTGGCCGCAGTGACGGTACCGTCCTTGCGGAATGCGGGCTTGAGCTGCGGTATCTTGTCCGGGCGGGCGCTGCCGGGCCCCTCATCGACACTGACCTCCACATCGCCGCGGCGCGAGGAAATGGTCACCGGGGCGATCTCGCGCTCGAAAGCGCCCTGCTCGATCGCCGCATTGGCCCGTGCCAGTGATTCCAGGGCAAAGCTGTCCTGCTCCTCCCGGGTGAACGCATACTTGTCCGCGGTACATTCGGCAAAGTTGCCCATCAGCTGACCGTCATAGGCGTTTTCCAGGCCATCGAGGAACATGTGGTCCATTACCTTGCCGTGCCCCAGGCGCATGCCACCGCGGGCCTTGGGGAGCAGGTAGGGCGCGTTACTCATGCTCTCCATGCCGCCGGCCACGACCACGCTGGCATCGCCCACCAGCAGCGCATCGCGGGCCATCATCACGGTCTTCATGCCCGAACCACACACTTTGTTAACGGTGCTGGTCGGGGTGCCCTCGGGGATACCGGCACCCAGCGCTGCCTGGCGCGCCGGCGCCTGGCCCACGCCCGCGGGCAGCACACAGCCCATCAGTACCTCGTCCACATCGCTGCCGGCAACGCCGGCATCAGCCAGTGCCGCGCGGATCGCTGCCGATCCCAGCTGCGGAGCACTGAGTGCAGACAGGGCTCCCTGCATTGCGCCCATGGGCGTGCGAGCCATTCCGACAATGACCACTGGATCCGAATTTACATCACTCATACGCTGCTCCGATTCTGTGCCGGCGTTCTGGTGCGCCGGGGTATATTTATTCCGGCGGCATTATAACCGATACGGGCCTCGCTGCCGCCATGCGCCTCAGGTCGTGCTTTCGAACCGCCTGGAGGCGGGGATTGCGCGCTTCCGCAAGCCACCGCCGGGGCCGGTCATGCTAATATCTGCGCCACAAAAACCGCGATAACAATGGGATTGAAAATGGAATTCTCGGGAATTTTCTGGTTCGTGGCCATCGCCGCGCTCGTGTTCTATGTAATCAACATTTACAACAAACTGGTTTCACTGAAAAACCGCTACCAGAACGCCTTTGCGCAGATCGAGGTGCAGCTGAAACGCCGCTACGACCTGATCCCCAACCTGGTGGATACCGCCAAGGGCTACCTGAAGCATGAGCGCGACACGCTGGAAGCGGTGATCAGCGCGCGCAATACCGCCCTCAGTGGCCTCAAGTCCGCCGCCGCAGATCCCGGCAACCCCAGGGCCATCGCCGACCTGGGCCACGCCGAGGGCGCCCTGGCCGGGGCACTGGGCCGCCTGAACGTGGTCATGGAGGCCTACCCCGACCTGAAGGCCAACCAGAATATGATGCAACTGAGCGAGGAACTGACCAGCACCGAAAACAAGGTCGCTTTCGCCCGCCAGGCTTTCAACGACTCGGTGATGGCATACAACATTTACCGCCAGAGCTTCCCGCCGGTGTTCTTTGCCGGCTTCTTCGGCCACCGCGAAGACGCCCGGCTGCTGGAATTCGAGGACTCGGCAGAGTTCCAGGCTGCGCCCCGGGTGGAGTTCTAAATGAATTTCTTCGAGCAGCAGGACCGTGCGCGCCGCAACAGCGCCCTGCTGGTGGGCCTGTTCGCCCTCGCCGTTTTCCTGCTGATTGCCGTCACCACCCTTCTGGCTGCAGCGCTCACCGCCTACAGCCGCGGGCAGGACTTCAGCCTCGCCAGCGCGATACCGCAACTGGGCTGGGAAACCGTGGCGATGATCGCCCTGTCGATCCTCGCTGTCATCGGCCTCGGCAGCCTCTACAAGCTGCGCCAGCTTGCGGCCGGCGGCCGCGCGGTGGCGGAGTCCCTGGGCGGGCGCAAGATCAATCTCTCACCAGACGGTGTGGCAGAGCAACGGGCCCTGAACGTGGTAGAGGAAATGGCTATCGCGTCCGGTACTCCGGTCCCGGATGTATATGTCATCGAGGACCCGGCCATCAATGCCTTTGCCGCCGGGATAAAACCCGCCGACGCGGTGATCGGACTGACCCGCGGCAGTATCGAGCGCCTCAGCCGGGCTGAACTGCAGGGAGTGGTGGCCCACGAGTTCAGCCACATCCTCAACGGCGACATGCGCCTCAATATCCGCATCGTCGGCCTTCTGCACGGCATCCTGATTATCGGGTTACTCGGCTACTGGCTGTTGCGGGGCAGCCACATGGGCTCAAGCCGGGACAACCGGGCGCGCGCAGCCCTGCTCGGTATCGGCGCCGGGCTCATGGCCATTGGCTACACCGGCACCTTTTTCGGCAACCTGATCAAGGCCGCCGTCAGCCGCCAGCGCGAATTCCTCGCCGATGCCTCTGCGGTTCAGTTCACCCGCGACAATACCGGTATCGCCGGTGCACTGAAAAAGATCGGGGGCCACGCCGGTGGTTCGGCGCTTGCCTCCCGGCAGGCCGCCGAATACAGCCACATGTATTTCGCCAGCGGTATGCGCCGGTCGTTCGCCAACCTGTTTGCGACCCACCCCCCACTGCCAGTCCGGATCCGGCAGCTGGATCCAGGCTGGAATGGCCAGTTCCCCACCACACACGGGGATGCGGGCAGGACCGCGACCGCCGCGCCCTCTTCACCGCTGGCCGCGGGTATCGCCGGGGATGCGCCACTGGATGTGGTGGTGGCAGCGGTGAACAACAGCATCGCCAACCCCGGGGAGGAGCATACCGACTACGGCCGCCAGCTGCTGGCAGCGGTCCCTCCCTCTTTGCACGCGGCCGCCCACGATCCGTTTGCAGCCCGGGCTGTGGTCTATCGGCTTATGCTGCATCGGGAAGCAGACCAGCGTGAAGTGCAGCAACAGATGCTGCGCAGGCTTGCCCATCCTGCAGTAATGCGGGAGATGGAGCGGCTCGAGCGCGACTTCAGCGCCATGCCGGATTGCGCGCGCCTGCCATTACTGGATCTCTGCGTACCGGCACTGAGGGGGCTGGTACCCCAGCAATACCAGGTTTTCAAGCGCAACCTGATCAAGTTGCTGCGCAGCGACAACCGGGTCGATCTGTGGGAATGGGCCCTGTATCGCCTGTTGATGCATGCCCTGGAGGGGACCCCGGATCGACAGCGGCTTGCGTCAGGCAGCACTGCGTCCCGCCATGCCGCAACCTTCCTCCTTGCCGCCATGGCCCACGCCGGCAACACCGATTACCTTGATGCCAAGCGCGCATTCGAGGCGGGCCTGGGAGCACTGGAGCTGGAGCGAATCCCCCTTCCCGCGCGCCGGGACATCACCCTCGCGCGGCTCGACAAGGCTGTGGCCATCGCGGCAGATGAGCGCCCACTGCGCAAACCCCGGCTGCTCAAGGCCATGGCGGCCACCATGGCCCACGACGGTGTCATTGCGGCGGAGGAGATCGAGTTATTGCGGGCGGTTGCCGACAGCCTGGACTGCCCGATGCCGCCAATCTGCCCCCGGCTGGTCAGGAATAGCACCGCGCGCGACGCACAGCCGCCAGGCAACCGAATCCAGGCGACCACGACAGACTGACACAAAAAAGCCGGCCCCATGGCCGGCTCTTCGCGCAATAGCTGCGACACCCGAGGCGCCGCTAGGAACTCTGGTACACGGGGCCAACCCCCATGCTCCAGAGAATCACAGACCCGATGCGCACAGTCACCAGTAGTACCAGCCCCACCGTCACCACCGAGGTGGCGTACATAAAGGACTGCTCCTTGGTCAGGTTCATCAATATGGGAATGCCCTCGTAAATCAGGTAAATCGAGTAGCAGGCGGCGAGCATGTGCACGCCGACATTCAGCCACAGGTGCGGGTAGAGGCCGATGAAGCCCACCAGGAAGATTGGCGTGGTGACAAACACCGCCAGTGCCGTCCCCTCGTAATGGCGCGTTTCCTCGTCCCCCTCGACCATATAGGTCTTTGCCATCCAGTTGATGAACTCGCCAAACAGGTAGACGCCGACCAGGATGGCGATATAAGTGACTATTGCCAGGGTGCCGGCGCTGGCGGGGGTCAGCTTGGCGTTGTTGCTCCCGATGGTGAACCCCACGGTGGTGGTACCGATATACAGGCAGATACAGGGAATCAACGCCAGAATCGGTACATGGCTCAGGAACACCTGGGCAAAGGAGTGTTTGTCGGCGCGGATGGCCTTCCACTCCCGGTCCGGGTTGGTGAGGATGCCCAGGGTATGACTCAGAATTCGCACGCTTCTTCTCCCTCTTTTACTTTTGGTAGCAGTATCGGGGTCCAGCGTCGGATTAACCAATACTTAGAAGGAACAGCGCGCCACTTTTTCCTCAGCGGCCAACTACAGGACCCTATCGATGGGCACACACGCGGTTGCGGCCACCCCGCTTGGCCCTGTACAGGGCCTTGTCCGCGGCAGCCAGCACCTGCTCCGGATCCCGCATGTCACGGGAAGCAGAAGCCAGGCCTACACTCACCGAGGTCTTGATGGCTTTACTGCCACCACGGCCGCGCAGGCGCTTGCCGGCCGCTTTCCTGTGGGGCCGGCCGGCGCCGCGGATACGCATCGGGTAAGCGGCTATTTTCTCCCGCATACGCTCCAGGGACTGTTCGGCACCTTCCCGGTTGCGGCCGCGAAACACAACAACAAACTCCTCGCCCCCATAGCGAAATGCCCTGCCACCACCGTACCGGGCTATCTTGCCTGCCACCATCCGCAGGGCCTGGTCCCCGACCTGGTGGCCGTGGCGGTCATTGAGCTTCTTGAAATAGTCGATATCCACCACGGCGATGCTGAAATTCCGGCCCAGAGTCAGCAGATAGCGGCTGTACGCCCGGCGGGACGGGATACCGGTCAGCTCGTCCCGGAATGCAAGCTCATAGGCGCTGCGCAGTGCCAGTAGCGCCAGCAGCACCCCCGTGCAGACCGCGAGGATCAGCAGCGTGCGCGCAGCAGCGCCCAGCACATGTACAGACACAATCAGCAGGATGCAGGACAGCAACCCCAGGTTGACGGGGTCTCGCCGGGTAATGGCAACAGCGGCACCTGTAACTGCCGCCGCCAGGAACCCGAGATCGGACCAGTTGAGTCCCGCCAGCCAGGGCCCCAGGGGACCCAGCGGCAATCCCGATATCGGTGCGGCGAGCGGGGTGGCGGTCGCGATCGAGGCACCACAACACCGGTAAAGTGACATCAAGCCAAACGCCTCAGCCGCCAGGGCCACCGCCAGTAGCAGGCCAAAACCACTGAGAATGCTGCGATCACGCAACCCCATGACCACTGCAGTATTCAGTGATACCAGCGCCAGGCCATTTGTGACCAGCCAGGGGCGCCCAGAGGAAGGCAGCTGCTCGAGGAGGACAAAACCCGCCAGTAACTGGCCGGCGACAAAGGCGAGGCGGCTCGACTTGAAATAAACACCCAGTGCCAACGCCGCACCCAGCAACAGCATGGCCAGCCGGGGCGCCAGGGCCATATCGATAGAAACAGGCTGATAATAGAGCGCGCCGGCGAGGCCCAGCGCCAATACCGGCGCCCACCCCTGACGCAGGGTATGCAGTATTTGTGGAATCAACGGCATCGTCACTTCACTGTTCAACAGGGGCGTCGATTATAGGGATTGGGTCACGGCCCTGCCGGGACTGGGTCGCAGAGTGGAGTCAGGATTTGCAGCAAGGCTGCAAGGGAATCGGCCGGCATTGCCGGCCACGGATGGGCAGCCGCTGGGGCTGCCCGGTGTCATTTGACCACGCGCAGGGAGGGCTTCTTAGCCGACTTCTTCCCCAGGCTGGTTGGCGGTGTGGGCTCGGGCGGTTCCGGGGTTTCTTCGGCCTCGAATACCATGCCCTGCCCGTTCTCACGGGCGTAAATGCCCACTACGGCGCCCACCGGCACCTGGATGTCGGTGGGTACCCCGCCGAACCGTGCATTGAAGCGGATCGCGTAGTTGTCCATGTTCAGGCCAACCACCGCGCTTTCAGAAATGTTGAGTACAATCTGGCCATCCTCGTTGACATGCTGCTGTGGCACCAGTACCCCGGGGAGGTGGGTATCCACGAGAATATAAGGCGTACAGCGGTTGTCGCTGATCCACTCGTAAAAAGCCCGCAACACATACGGACGATTGGATGTCATGGCCGGTTTACTCAATGATCACCTCAACGCATTTCCCGTTCGAATTCGGTCAGGCTCTGCTGGAATGCATCGCGACTAAACAGGCGATCCATGTAGTCCAGCAGGGGCTTGGCCTGCTTGGTTTTCGGCAGGCTGATCTCGAACTGCTCCAGGCGCCACAGCAGCGGGGCCATACAGCAATCCACCAGGGAAAATTCCTCATTGAAGAAGAAAGGCAGGTCGTTGAACAGCGGTGCAATGCCCACCAGGCTGTCGCGCAGCTCCTTACGGGCCGCCGTCGCCTCTTTGCCCCCGGCCAGGATCTTGTCCACCAACGGACACCAGTCCCGCTCGATACGGTACATGATCTGACGGCTCTGGGCACGCGCGACAGGATAAACCGGTAGCAGCGGTGGGTGCGGGAAACGCTCGTCCAGGTACTCCATCATGACCTTGGTTTCGAACAGCACCAGGTCCCGGTCGACCAGCGTGGGCAGGGAGTTGTAGGGATTGAGGTCCGCCAGCTCCGCCGGCTTGTCTTCAGGATCCACATCGATGATATCGACGGAAACCCCTTTTTCTGCGAGCACAATGCGCACGCGATGACTCAAATGACTACGACCATCGGAAAAGAAGGTCATGGAGGAGCGCTTGTTGGTGGGCACACCCATCTTGTAACTACCTCAAACTGGCGACCGGCGAAGCGCCGGCCTGGGATCCGAAAAACGAAAGGGTGATGGAGCAGCTCCACCACCCAGACACGGTGCCAGCCGTAGGCGGCTGGCGCCAGATAACTTCCAGGGAAAGGACGCGGATCAGTGGCCGACGTCTTTCCAGTACTCGCGGTTCAGCAACCAGGCAAACGCGAAGAATACAAGGATAAAGGCCAGTACATAGAAGCCGATGCGCTTGCGATCCTCCGCCATCGGCTCGGCGATGTACTCCATGAAGTTCACCAGGTCATACATGGCCTGGTCGAACTCTGCGTCTGTCATGGAGCCCTTGACCTCGCCCACCTGCAGGCTGCCGCAATCGGCATCCATGATCGGGTTACCCAGCTCGTCACGAACCACCTGGCCGTGGTGACGCTTGGGGCCCGGGGCACACTCCGGCAGGCCCTGCAGCTCCATCAGCACGTGGGGCATACCCACATTCGGGAACACCTTGTTGTTCACGCCGGTCGGGCGGCTGTCGTCCTTGTAAAAACTGCGCAGGTAAGTGTAGAGCCATTCCGGCGAGCGCGACCGGGCCACCAGGGTCAGGTCGGGCGGCGCGGCGCCGAACCAGACCTTGGAGTCTTCCGGGCGCATCGAGATCTTCATCAGGTCGCCGATCTTGTCATCCCCCAGCACCAGGTTCTGCATCATCAGCTCATTGGGGATTTCCAGATCACTGGCGACCCGTCCCCAGCGGGAGAAGTTGGCGCTGTGACAACCCATGCAGTAATTGACGAAGTACTTGGCACCGCGCTGCAGGGACGGCTTGTCCTTCAGGTCAATATTGATGTGGTCCAGCTCTACGGAGCTCTCGGCACCCACCGCCTTGATCGGCAGGAAGGCCAGCAGGAAGACCATCACGATACCCATAAACAGGACACCGAAAGTCTTTTCACCGGAGGGGCTGGTCACCCGGGTCGGCGGCTCGCTGACATGGTCACGGCTGGTCAGCCACGGCAGTGCCGCAAACAGCCCCGCCAGCAACAGGGCCGCAATGCCTACGAACAGGCTCGCCTTGAAGTTACTCACTGCCATCCACAGGAACAGCAAACCGAGGATCCCACTTACCACCCAGGACGCCATGCTCTTGCGCTCGGTCGGGTTGGTCCAGATTGGCATGGTAATGAAGTAGGCGAAGTAGAACAGCGTCGCCACCTGGGCCAGGAAGTTCCGGCCCGGGGTCGGTGACTTCACGCCCAGGTAACCCAGGATGATGAACACCGCAGCAAATACCAGCAACAGGGCCTTCGGCAGCACTCCCTTGTAGCGGATGGAGCGTACCGGACTCTTGTCCAGCCAGGGCAGCACGAACAGGATCGCGATCGCCGCGCCCATGGCCACCAGGCCCAGGAACTTGGCTGTCAGCGGGCCAATATCGATGGTCACTGCACGCAGGATGGCGTAGAAGGGCGTGAAGTACCACACCGGGGCGATATGCGCCGGGGTCTTCAGCGGGTTCGCCTCCTCAAAGTTGGCAAACTCCAGGAAGAAGCCGCCCATCTCCGGGAAGAAGAACACCACCACACAGAATATGAACAGGAATACCGCAATACCCACCAGGTCATGCACGGTGTAGTACGGGTGGAAGGCAACACCATCTTTCGGCACACCGTTCTCATCCTTGACCTTCTTGATGTCGATACCGTCCGGGTTGTTGGAACCGACCTCGTGCAGCGCCAGGATATGCAGCACCACCAGCAGTACCAGCACCAGCGGCAGTGCGATCACGTGCAGGGAGAAAAAGCGCGTCAGGGTAATACCGGAAATCAGGTAGTCACCTCGAATCCACTGCACCAGGTCCTCGCCGATACCGGGGATGGCACCGAACAGGGACACGATCACCTGCGCACCCCAGTAGGACATCTGGCCCCAGGGGAGTACATAACCCATGAAGGCTTCGGCCATCAGCACCAGGTAGATACACATACCGAAGATCCACACCAGCTCGCGCGGCGGCTTGTAAGAGCCGTACATCAGGGCGCGGAACATGTGCAGGTAAACCACCACAAAGAAGGCGGAGGCGCCGGTGGAGTGCAGGTAGCGGATCAGCCAGCCCCATTCCACGTCACGCATGATGTACTCGACGGAAGCAAAGGCGCCGTCAGCGGAGGGGTTATAGCTCATTACCAGCCAGATGCCGGTCAGCAGCTGGTTGGCCAGCACCAGCATCGACAGAACGCCGAAGAAGTACCAGAGATTGAAATTCTTGGGCGCGTAGTACTTGCCCATATGGGTGTCCCAGGCGCGATAAATCGGCAGCCGCTGGTCTACCCAGTCACCCAATGCCGTTAGCCAGTTCATGCGCTGCCCTCCTGGTCCACACCGATTACGATCACATCATCATTTTCATAGGAGTACGGCGGCACATCCAGGTTGGTCGGGGCCGGTACTCCTGTGTACACGCGACCAGCCATATCGTACTTGGAGCCGTGGCACGGGCAGAAGAACCCACCCAGCCAGTCATCACCACCCAGGTCCGCTGCACCCACCTCGGGGCGGAACATGGGAGCACAGCCAAGATGCGTGCAAAGCCCTACCAGGACCAGCAGCTGGGGCTTGATGGCCCGGTTCTTGGGATCAACATATGCCGGCTGGTTGGACTCCTCGGAATCCGGATCACGCAGCAGCGGTGCGACCTTCTCCAGGTTCTGCAGCGCTTCCTCGCTGCGACGCACCACGTACACCGGCTTGCCACGCCACTCGACGGTGACCATCTGGCCCGGTTCAAGCTTGCTGACATTGTATTTGACTGGGGCGCCGGCCGCCTTGGCCTTGGCGCTCGGATTCCAGGACTTCACAAAAGGCACGGCAATTCCCACCGCACCGGCGCCACCCACTACAGAGGTAGCGGCGGTCAGGAAACGGCGCCGCCCTACGTTTACACCGTCATCACTCATGACGTAGTTCTCCCATCACAGCGTCCTCCCGAGGGAAGACTGGCTGACCCAAACCCAAAAAGTTGTAGAAACAGGTCCCTTCAAGAGTTCCCCCGGAAAGATTGCCCGGGCGGATTAACCCCAAAAATCAAGCGGATACAAATTCGCGCAATGTTAAAGAAAATGCCATTTTGATACAAGGTAAACACGGAAGGGAACGTCGGTCATCGCGCAGCGAACTGGTGATAAAACAACCAGAACTGTACAGAACGCAAACAGACCTGCAGGCACCCCGAAGGGCAACAGGAATAAAAAAGCCCGGCATGAGCCGGGCTTGAAAAGCAGATTAACGCTTGGAGAACTGCGGTCTCTTACGCGCCTTGCGCAGACCGATCTTCTTCCGCTCCACTGCACGCGCATCGCGGGTTACATAACCCTCTGCACGCAGCGGCTCACGCAGCGCTTCGTCGTACTGCATCAGAGCGCGGGTCAGGCCGTGACGGATTGCACCCGCCTGGCCGAAGGAGCCGCCGCCCTTCACAGTGACATGAATGTCGAATTTTTCCACCATATCGACCTTCTCCAGCGGCTGGCGTACGATCATACGCGCCACTTCGCGGCCGAAATACTGGTCCAGGGAGCGACCGTTCACGGTGATTTTGCCCTCACCCTGCTCGATGAATACACGTGCAGTAGAGGTCTTCCGGCGGCCGGTACCGTAATATTGAGTAGTTGCCATAAGAATATTTCCGTTTAGATCGCCAGTTCAATCGGCTGTTGCGCCGCGTGAGGATGTTCGCTGCCTTTATACACTTTCAGCTTTTTGAACATCGCACGACCCAAAGGACCTTTCGGCAGCATGCCCTTGACGGCGCTCTGGATAGTGCGCTCGGGGGCTTTTTCGATCAGCTTCTCAAAGCTGATGGACTTGAGACCACCAGGGTAGCCGGAGTGGCTGTGGTAGATCTTGTCCTGCGCCTTGCGACCGGTCACGCGGACCTTTTCGGCGTTGATCACAATGATGTAATCACCGGTGTCCACGTGGGGCGTATACTCAGGCTTGTGCTTGCCGCGCAGACGGGTGGCGATCTCGGCGGAAATACGGCCGAGGGTCTTGTCCGCAGCGTCGACAATGTACCAGTCGCGTTTTACCGCTTCCGGCTTGGCACTGTAAGTCTTCATGTTATAAAACACCTGCATTGGGCCCCCGGAATGGAGGCCGTCCCACAAAAGAGCGCGAATACTACATAAGCGCCCGGGGCATTTCAAGGATTATCTGGGTGATTTTTAACCCGCCTGACATCAACTTAGTCTGGCCGGTGGGGCCGCGCCAGATACTCCCGCGATTGCATCTCCAGCAACCTACTGACCGTGCGTTCAAACTCGAACCGGAGGTGGCGTCCCCGGTATAACTCTGCCACCGGCACCTCTGCAGAAATGACCACCTTGACGCAACGGTCATAAAACTCGTCCACCAGGTTGATGAACCGGCGGGCCTGGTTCTCCATGCGCCCGTCCATGCAGGGGACGTTGGCCAGCAGGACGCTGTGGTACTCCCGCGCGAGCTCTATATAGTCATTCTGTGAGCGGGGCCCATCACAGAGTTCCGCAAACTCGAACCAGGCAACATCGTCCGCCTCCCGCCGCGCCACAATGGTGCGCCCCTCGATATCGAGCGCCTCATCCTCGCGGATCTCGGCCCCCTCTACGATCAGGCTGGCAAAACTGGCCTCCAGGCTCTGGTCAGCCTCGTCGTCCAGGGGACAGTGATAGAGTTCAGCCCTCTCCAGGGCCCGCAGCCGGTAGTCTGTGCCCCCGTCCACATTCAATACCCTGGTGTAGCGGCGCAGCAAGTCGATTGCCGGCAGGAAGCGCGCCCGCTGCAGGCCATTGCGGTACAAACCCTCGGGTTCGATATTGGAGGTGGCCACCAGTGTGACGCCCCGCCGGAACAATGCATCCAACAGCCCCGCCAGGATCATCGCATCGGTAATGTCGGACACGAAAAACTCGTCAAAACAGAGCACGCGGGTGCGGCCGGCTATACCGTCGGCCACCAGTTCCAGCGGGTTCTTTTCCCCATCCAGCCGCTTCAGCTCGCGGTGCGCTTCACGCATAAAGCGATGAAAATGCGTGCGCTGTTTTTCGGCAAACGGCAGCGACTCGTAAAAAGCGTCCATCAGGTAGGTCTTGCCGCGCCCTACCCCGCCCCAGAAGTAGAGCCCGGTTTCGGGCTCACGCACCGGCTGCCGCCACAACCCCTGTAGCCGCCGCCACAGGCCCGGGGCCCGTGTTTCCGCACACAGTCGCTCGTAGAGGTCCTGCAACTCATCCACGGCGGCTGCCTGTGCGGGATCGGCCACAAAGTCTGGCCGCTGCAGGTCGCGCTGATAACGCTCGACGGGTGAGAGCTGGGGTGACTGGTCGGGGGACATGGTTCGGTGCTGGACCCTGGGTGGTTGCGAGGGGCGCCACTTTACCAAATTAGGCTGATCAGCGCCTAGCGCAGTGCCAGCAGCCGGGCACGGACCGGAAAAGGGCTGACCAGCCAGCCATCTTTTCCAAATCCCCCCGACGACAGCCACCGAATTGCGTATACTAGGGCCTGGACGGCGCCAGGGAAGGCGCACACATTCGCAACCCGGGAGACTGTATTCGTGCACTCTACATCGATTCTCATTCTGGTCGGAATTCTGGGACTGGCGCTGGGCGCGCTACTGGCATTTCTCGCCACCCGCAACCGCGGTGGTATCGACCGCACCCAGGAACTGGAGCTGCGCCTGAAAGAGGCCAATCGCAAGCTCGAGGACTTCCAGCTGCAGGTCAACGAGCACTTTGACCAGACCTCCCAACTGGTTCACAACCTCACCGAAAGCTACCGGGAAGTCCACGAGTACCTGGCCAACAGCGCCATGCGCCTGTCCAGCCAGGACATCGGCCGACAGATGCTGGAGGCGGGCAGCGGCAAGCTGAGCGAAAACGACGAGAGCCTCAAGAGTGTCGAACCACCCCGGGACTGGGCCCCGAAAGAACCTGGTGCCAAGGGCACCCTGGCTGAGGACTATGGCCTGGACAAGGAGCTGCAGGAGAGCTCGGAAAACGTGGTCAATCGCTGACAGGCCGGACGGACATCGGCGCCGGGCAGAGCGCTTCCGGCGGGAGGCAGGTCGCCACAGCACCAATAAAAAAGGGCGGGTTTAAACCCGCCCTTTTTTATTGCCCGAGCTTCCGGTCAGACGCTCTGGTAGTAATCCATCAGGATCTGGGCGACTTCCGGCCGGGAAAACTCCTGGGGCGGCGCGATACCGTCTCCCAGCATCTCGCGGACCTTGGTACCGGAAAGCAGGATAAAGTCTTCCTTGGTGTGATCCGGCACATCCCGCATCATCACGACCTTATTCAGCTTTTTTGAGTAGGCCGTATGATCGGCACGGAAGATCTCAATCTCCAGTGCCCCTTCCGGTACCTTCTCATCAAAGATGGTCTGGGCATCAAAGGCTCCGTAGTAGTCACCCACACCGGCATGGTCGCGACCCACGATCAGGTGGCTGCAGCCGCAATTCTGGCGGAACACCGCATGCAATACTGCCTCGCGCGGCCCCGCGTACAGCATGTCAAACCCATAACCGGTCACCATTACCGTGTTCGCGGGGAAATAAAGCTCAACCATCTTGCGGATCGCCGCATCGCGCACCGGCGCCGGGATATCGCCCGGCTTCAACTGACCCAGCAACATATGGATCAGCACGCCATCCGCATCCACAGCCTCAAGCGCCATCTTGCACAGCTCCTCGTGGGCACGGTGCATGGGATTGCGGGTCTGGAAAGCCACGACCTTGTTCCAGCCGCGCTCGGCGAACTCATGGCGAATTTCGACCGCGGTACGGAAAGTATCCGGGAAGTCACTCTGGAAATAGCTGAAATTCAGCACCTCAATCGGCCCGGAGAGCAGTTTGCGGCCAGCGGACTTGAAGGTGGCCACACCGGGATGCTTGTTATCGAGGGTGCCGAAAACCTGCTCAGCGATGGTATTGACCTGCTCGTCAGTGACAGTCTCGATCGCTTCCACGTCCATGATCGCCAGCACCGGATTGCCCTCAACATTGGGGTCGCGCAGTGCGATGCGGGAAGCGCCCTCGATGGCGCTGGTGTCCTGCACCATGTTCACCACCGGCACCGGCCAGAACAGGCCATCGCAGGTACGCAGGGACTTCGCCACACTCAGGGTATCAGCCAGGTTCATGTAGCCATGCAGCGGGTTGAAATAGCCAGCCCCCAGCATCACGGCGTTGGCCGCCGCAGCGGAGCTCACCACGATCGACGGCAGGGACTCCGCCTCGTGCATCAGCTGGTGATGCCGCTCACTGTCATAGACAAAGCGGGGCTGCAGCTCGACGCTGCCGTGGGGACGAACCAGGGACATACGGGTCTCCGAAAGTTATCGATTCTTACCAATGAAATAATTCAGGAGCACGCATTATACGGATTACCGGCAACCGCCCAAGTCCCCTGCGCCCGCGGATGCGATGAATCCGGGCGCCAAACCCGTATAATGGCCGCAAATTCAGGAGGCTAGAGTGTCCTTACAACGATTTCTACAAGACTGGGCTATCCCGGCGGCTATCGGGCTGCTGCTGGCTGCGAGTGCCCTGCTGCTGTTTCCGCAGTTACGCAACGGGGCTTTCGGCCCCGACCGGGACGAGTGGAACGGCCCCGTGTCCTACGCCCGGGCGGTGAACAGCGCCAGCCCGGCGGTGGTCAATATCTACACCCGCAACGCCGTACCCCAGCGGCGCCATCCGCTACTGGAAAACCCGGCCTTCCGGGCCCTGCTGGAAAGCACCGACCTGCCGCAGCTCAGGGACCGTATGCAAGCCAACCTGGGCTCCGGCGTGATCGTCAGCGAGGACGGCTACATCCTCACCAACCACCACGTCATCAACCAGGCGGATGCGATTACCGTGTACCTGGCCGACGGCCGCGAGGCCCGGGCAGAGCTGGTGGGCACCGAACCCAACTTCGACCTGGCAGTGCTCAAGGTGGACATCCCCGACCTGCATGCTATCGAGGTGGGCGACCCGGAGAAGGCACAGGTGGGGGATATCGTGCTCGCAATCGGCAACCCGTTCGGGGTCGGTCAGACTGTAACCCAGGGCATCATCAGTGCCACCGGTGCCCGCAACCTGACGAACTACGGCGCCGGCGGCTGGCTGCAGAACTTCCTGCAGACCGATGCAGCGGTCAACCCCGGAAACTCCGGTGGCCCCCTCGTGGACACCCGGGGGCGCCTGCTGGGCATCAACACCTCGATACTCGACAAGAGCGGCTACACCGGCGGTATCAGTTTCGCGATTCCCGCCAATATTGCCCTCAAGGTGATGGAGGACATCATCGAGTACGGCCGCGTTGTCCCCGGCTGGCTGGGCATCGAGGCCATCGACCTCAGCCGGGCACCACAGCTCGCGCGCACTTTCAACCTGCCGCAGTCAACCGAGGGCATGGTGGTCACCGCGATCTACAATGAGGGCCCGGCCTTCAATGCCGGCCTGAAGCCCGGCGATGTACTCACCCATATCAACGGCCTGCCGCTGCGCAATGGCATGCGCGGCCTGGCGACCATGTTCACACTCCGCCCCGGTGACACGGTTACCATCAGCTTCATCCGCGACGGAACTGAATCCTCGGTAGAGGCTGTCGTCGCCGAGCCGCCAAAACCACAGGGTGAAAATCCCGAACAGGCCGCACCGCCGCCCACACAGGAATAAAAAACGACACAAGAGGACACGCCCATGCGTACAGCCCTGATTCTCGCAGCAGCAGTCGGTCTCCTGTTCGGTACACCGGCGTTTGCACACGACCGCGCCGCCCTGGGTGAATTGCTCGACAACTTCCTGGCTACCACCCACCAGAAACAGGCACACCAGCGATTCTGGGCCGAAGACCTGGTCTACACCAGTTCAGGCGGCGCCCGCTTTGGCAAGGAGACCATACTGCAGGGCTTCGAGGAGGGAGAGCAGCAGCCGGCAACAACTGCTTATCGGGCAGAGGATGTGGATATCCGCCTCTTCGGGGATACCGCCGTGATCGCTTTCCGGCTGGTGGCAGAGGAGCAACGACAAGCTCGCGGCGGGGAGACTCCGGACAAAGGCCCAAAGCATTATTTCAACACCGGCACGTTCGTCAAGCGCGACGGACTCTGGCGGGCGGTCGCCTGGCAGGCCACCAGGATTCCGGCCGAAGACTGAGCCTCAGCGGGAGCCTGGGCCGACGCTAGTCCCGTACCCGGTAGCCGGCCGAGCGGGCATGGGCCTCCAGACCCTCGCCACGGGCAAGGGCCGCGGCGACACGGCCGAGTTGCTCCGCACCTTCCGGCGAGCAGTGGATAATCGAGCTGCGCTTCTGGAAGTCGTAAACCCCCAACGGCGAGGAGAATCGGGCGGTGCCGCTTGTGGGCAACACGTGATTCGGCCCGGCACAATAATCCCCGAGAGCCTCGGCGGTATGACGCCCCAGGAAAATCGCGCCGGCGTGGCGGATCTGCGACAGGTAGCGCTCGGGCTCAGCCACGGACACCTCAAGGTGCTCGGGGGCAATCCTGTTGGCCACCTCAATCGCGCGCTCAATCGAATCCACCAAAACCAGTGCACCGCGCCCGGCCAGCGACGCGGCGGCGATATCCCGGCGCGGCAGATCAGCGAGCAACTTTTCCAGCGAGGCCTGAACGGCATCGAGGAAATCCCGGTCGGGGCTCAGCAGGATGGACTGCGCCTGCTCGTCGTGCTCAGCCTGTGACAGCAGGTCCATCGCAATCCAATCCGGATCGGTTTTGCCGTCACAGATCACCAGGATCTCCGACGGCCCGGCGATCATATCAATCGCCACGCGCCCAAAGACGGCACGCTTGGCACTGGCAACAAAGATATTGCCCGGACCGACGATCTTGTCGACACGCTCGATTGTCTCGGTGCCATAAGCCAGTGCGGCCACGGCCTGCGCCCCACCGATGGTAAAGACCCGGTCCACCCCCGCAATCGCAGCAGCGGCGAGCACCATATCGCTGACCAGGCCATCGGGAGCCGGTACCACCATGGTTATGGAGTCCACGCCGGCGACCCTGGCCGGCAGGGCATTCATCAGCACCGACGACGGATAACTGGCCTTGCCGCCAGGCACATAAATGCCCACCCGCTCCATCGGCGTGATCTTCTGGCCCAACACCGTGCCGTCGTCCTCGGTGTACTGCCAGGATTCCTGCAACTGGCGCTCGTGATAGGCCCGCACCCGCTCGGCCGCCACCTCAAGAGCCCCGCGCTCAGCCGCGGATATTCTCTGCAGGGCCGCCTGCAGGGCATCCCCGGAAAGCGCAAAATCGGCCGCGGCCTGCAGCTCCCGGCGATCGAAGCGATTGGTGTATTCCACCAGCGCCGCATCGCCCCGGGATCGCACGTCCCGAAGGATTGCCGCCACCGTCTGCTCGACAGCTTCATCGGCGACCGCCTCCCAGGCGAGCAGCTCATCGAGCTGCCGCTCGAACCCAGCACTGGCGGCATCCAGCCGGCGGATCGGAGTACTGCTCATTTCGGCCACCTCAGCTTGCATCCCGCGCGCTCACGGCGGCGGAGAGTTTCTCGATCAAGGCATTGATAGGGCTGTACTTCATCTTCATCGACGCCTTGTTCACAATCAGGCGACTGCTGATGTCCGCGATCGCATCCCGCGCCTCGAGGCCGTTGGCCCGCAGCGTATTGCCGGTATCCACGATATCCACAATCTCGTCGGCCAGCTCCATCAACGGCGCCAGCTCCATGGCGCCGTACAGCTTGATAATGTCGGCCTGGCGCCCCTGTGCGGCATAGTAGCGCCTCGCGCTCTGCACAAACTTGGTGGCAACGCGAATCCGGCCACGGGGCAGCTCTGCCCCGGCAATGCCCGCGGTCATCAGTCGGCAGCGGGCTATGCCCAGGTCCAGCGGTTCGTATATGCCGTCACTGGAGTTCTCCAGCAGCGTATCCTTGCCCGCCACGCCCACGTCGGCCGCACCGTGCTGCACATAGGTAGGCACGTCAGACCCTCGCAGGATCAGCAGGCGCACGCCCTCATGGTTGGTGGGGAAAATCAGCTTCCGGCTCTTGGCGATATCTTCCTGCGGCTCGAGCCCCGCCGCCGCGAGCAACGGCAGAGTCTCCTTGAGAATCCGCCCCTTGGTAAGCGCAATTGTGATCTGCATCGTATTGACAGTTGTATAGGTGTTGATAGCGGCAGGGCCCGACGCCCTCCCGGGCCCTGTGGGAGCTTGCGCCCCCTCAGCCTGGTACGCGACGGATGTTGGCACCCAGCTGTTGCAGTTTTTCCTCGATACACTCGTATCCGCGGTCGATATGGTAGATGCGGTCCACTACCGTGGTGCCCTCAGCCACCATGCCCGCAATCACCAGGCTGGCGGACGCACGCAGGTCCGAGGCCATTACCGGCGCCCCCTTGAGCTTCTCCACCCCTGTGACAATTGCGGTATTGCCCTCCAGGGCGATATTGGCTCCCATACGGTTGAGCTCATGCACCTGGATCAGCCGGTTCTCGAATATCGTCTCCACCACGGTACCCTTGCCCTCGGCGACGGCGTTCACAACCATCAGCTGGGACTGCATGTCGGTGGGAAATGCCGGATAGGGGGCGGTGCGGAAACTGACTGCCTTCGGGCGATTGCCCTTCATATCCAACTCGATCCAGTCGTCACCAGTACTGAGGTGCGCACCGGCCTCTTCGAACTTGACCAGCACCGCATCCAGGATATCGGCACGCGTATGGGTCAGGCGCACCTTGCCACGTGCCGCGGCAGCCGCTGCCAGGAAGGTACCGGTCTCGATCCGGTCAGGCATCACACTGAAGGTACAGGGGTTGAGCCGGGATACACCATGCACCCGCAGGGTATCGGTACCCACGCCCTCGATCTGGGCCCCCATGGCGATCAGGAACTCGGCGAGATCGACAATTTCCGGCTCCCGTGCCGCGTTATGCAGGACGGTAGTGCCCTCTGCCAGCACTGCTGCCATCAGCAGGTTCTCAGTGCCGCCAACCGTGACCTTCTCCATCACGATATTGGCACCCTTCAGGCGGCCATTGGCGCGGGCGCGGATAAAGCCGCCGTCGATGGTGATCTCGGCGCCCATCGCCTCCAGCCCCTTCAGGTGGATATCCACCGGGCGGCTGCCGATTGAACAGCCTCCGGGGAATGACACATTGGCCACCCCATGGCGGGCGAGCAGAGGACCCAGCACCAGGATCGACGCGCGCATGGTCTTCACCAGCTCATAGGGCGCCGTCAGGTCATTGACCGAGCGGGGGTCGATCTCGACCGCCAGCTTCTCGTCCACGGTGACCTCACACCCCATGCAGCGCAACAACGTGATCATGGTGGTGATATCGTTGAGGTGCGGCAGGTTGTGGATATGCACAGGCCCGTCAGCGAGCAGCGCCGCGGCCAGAATCGGTAACGCGGCATTTTTCGCCCCGGAAATCCGCAAACTCCCGGAGATAGGGCTCCCGCCCTCAATAATCAGTTTATCCATCCAACCGCGTTCCTATTTGCCGGCTTCAGCCGGCGTCAGTGTCTGCATTTGCACAGCGTGCAGGGTGCCGTCAGCGATCTTGTCGCCGAGCGCACCATACACCAGTTGCTGCTTTTTCAGCCGGCTCAGCCCCTCGAATGACGCACTGACGACGGTAACCATCAGGTGACTGCCCTCGAAGGCGACATCGGCGTGACTGTCGGGAATATGCCCCTCGATGAGGGCTTTGATTTCTTCAGGTTGCATAGGCGGGGAAACTTGGAATTGAAAAGCGGAAGTGTACTGAAATCGGAGGGCGGGTGCAGCTTTCCGCTGCACCCGCAAAGAATTGGCTCAACCGACCTGGTTGGCGACGTTGTCCGCCGCGGACCAGTTGGCGATGACCTTGTCGATATCCCCGCCATGCGTCTGCACAGCCTGGGCAAACTGGCTGCGGAAGGTTTTACCGAGGTTTACCCCATTGAGGATCACATTGATCAGCTTCCACTGGCCTGCCCGGTTGCGTACCA
This sequence comes from Microbulbifer sediminum, assembly GCF_021729035.1. Taxonomy (GTDB): domain Bacteria; phylum Pseudomonadota; class Gammaproteobacteria; order Pseudomonadales; family Cellvibrionaceae; genus Microbulbifer; species Microbulbifer sediminum. Next base: position 163,831 of record NZ_JAJSAP010000004.1, read on the forward strand.
GCGTATAGGACACCTTGGTGATCCCCTCCTGGCTGCGCACCTCCTGCAGCACATTCACCCGCCGGCCGGAAGGCGGCGTACCGGGGTTTACCACCCGCACCTCCATATCACCAAAGCTGGCCACGCCGCGGGCGAAGGTCGCTACCAGGTCCTTGCGGAAGGCGCTGGTAAAGCGCGAGCGCTGGGCCGTGGTGGACTGCTTGGCATAGCGCCCCATGACACCGCGGGCGATGAAATTGAAATCCACCACCGGTTCCAGGACGCTGTCCACCGCGCTGTAGTAGCGCTGCGGGTCAGAATTCATGTATTGCGCATTGGCACGGATCACGCCCAGCAGCTTCTGGGAGACCCCCTCGATCATGGCATAGGGATCCTGGGCTGCACTGGCGAACGGCGCCCAGGCGGCGACCAATACGGCGCACAGGACCAGTCGGGCACGCCGGGTAAAGCTCTGGCGGGCATTGTTCATAAAGAAGCTCACTAATAATCTCCCATTGGCGAATCGATCCTTGGACGCACATGGCGGCAAAAAGTGCCATGGAACCGTCCGACTCCCGCGGCATCCTGCCCACGGCCAGCACAACCCAGTTATCGTCCGTTCCATGCCTAGCGTGGAAATAGAGGACAGAGCTGACAGTGAAGGCGGCAGACTATACCATGGCCGCGCCCCCTGTTGTGGGGATGTAATGACATGAAATCAGTGACATAGACCTCGCTTTGGCAGACGGGCAGTCTCCTGACACAATTCTTCCGAATAACAAGAGGTTAGCATGCCGCAAGTGTGGCTGGCTGTGATAGCTGTGCTCGGCGGTGCAGTCGGGCTCATCTGGAGCGCGGACCGGTTTGTGGCCGGTAGCGCGGCCCTGGCACTGCGCATGGGCCTCTCCAAGCTGGTGATCGGCCTTACGATTGTTTCGCTGGGCACCTCGGCCCCGGAGATCATGGTCGCGGGCAGCGCCGCCGTGATGGGCGCCGGCGAAATCGGTGTCGGCAATGCCCTGGGCTCCAACCTCGCCAATATCGGCCTGGTGCTGGGTGCCACAGCGCTCGTGGCCCCGCTCCCCGCCCAGCCCCACCTGCTGCGCCACGAGATCCCGGCGCTGCTGGCGGTCACCGGCCTGGCGGGCCTCACCCTGGCCGATGGCTACCTGTCACGCATCGAGGGACTGGTCATGCTGGGCCTGGTCCCACCACTGCTATGGCTGACGGTACGCTTCAAGAAGCGCCACCACGGCCCCGAAGAGGAAGACCTGGAAATCCAGGCCTACACCACAGCGCGCAGCTTCGCGCTGTTCGCCATCGGCCTGGCTGCCCTGCTGCTGAGCTCGGAGATCCTTGTCTGGGGCGCACGTCACCTTGCCCTGGCCGCCGGCATCAGCCCCCTGGTAGTCGGGCTTACGGTCGTTGCGCTGGGTACCAGCCTGCCCGAGCTCGCCGCCTCACTGGCCAGCGTGGCCAAGGGACATTTCGACCTGGCACTGGGCAATGTCATCGGCTCCAACATCCTTAACCTGCTCGTGGTGATGGCCCTGTCCGGAGCGATCTCCAGCATTCAGATGGAGATTGAGGTATTCTCCCGCGATTATCTCGCCATGCTGGCAATGACTTTGCTGCTGGTGGCCGCGATCAGTGCCAGCCTGTGGCACAGCCCAGCGCGCGCGCGCCTGGGCCGCCCCCTGGGCACACTGCTGCTGGCGAGCTACTGCGGCTACTACTGGCTACTGTTCCACCACTGAAACAGGGCGGACCGAAATTCCTACAATTGATTGAGCTGTAAACTGAGATTCACAATGACCCAGGACCTGATACTGCAAGCGGGACGCCGCACCGTACTGATGGAAACTGAAGCTGTCGCGGCACTGGAAAACCGCATCGACGAGGGCTTCAAGCGCGCCTGCGAACTGATCCTGCAATGCCGTGGCCGGGCCATCGTCACCGGGATGGGCAAGTCCGGCCACATCGGCAACAAGATCGCCGCCACCCTGGCCAGCACCGGCACCCCCAGCTTTTTCGTACACCCCGGGGAGGCGAGCCATGGGGACCTGGGCATGATCACCCGGGAGGACCTGGTGATCGCGATCTCCAACTCCGGCTCCTCGGCGGAGGTGCTGACGCTACTGCCACTGCTCAAGCGACTGGGCATTCCCATGATCAGCATGACCGGCAAGCCCGATTCGCCGCTGGCCCAGGCTGCCGATGTCAATCTCGATATCGCTGTGGAAACCGAGGCCTGCCCGCTGAACCTGGCACCCACTTCGTCAACCACCGTCACCCTGGTAATGGGTGATGCACTGGCGGTCGCACTGCTTGAGGCGCGCGGTTTTACCGCCGAAGACTTCGCCTTCTCCCACCCGGGCGGCGCCCTGGGGCGCCGGCTGCTGCTGAAGGTGGAGGATGTGATGCATGCCGGGGAGGAACTGCCCCAGGTAACCCCGGAAACACCGCTATCCAAGGCACTGCTGGAAATGACCAGCAAAGGCTTCGGCATGACCACTGTGGTTGACGGCAAGGGCACCCTGCTGGGGGTATTCACAGACGGTGACCTCCGCCGGGTCATCGACCAGAAGGTGGAACTGGACACGGCCACCATGGAGATCGTCATGAGCCGGCGCCCCAAAACCGTTTCCGCGGACACCCTCGCCGCCGAAGCGCTGCGAATAATGGAAGACAACAAGATTACCGCCCTGGTAGTGGAAGATGACGCCCGCCACCCCATCGGCCTCCTGCATATGCACGATATACTGCGCGCCGGCGTAATCTGATCCCGCGACCGAAACAAGGACAAGAAACTGTGAGCTCCAGCGAAAAGCAGCAAGAGAAAATTGACCGTAAACTGGCACAGGTGCGCTGGCTGGTCCTGGACGTCGACGGCGTCCTCACTGACGGCCGCCTGTATTTCGACAACAGCGGCAACGAACTGAAGACCTTCAACACCCTCGACGGCCACGGCATCAAGATGCTGCAGAAGTCCGGCGTGCAGGTAGCCATCATTACCGGCCGCCGCAGCAGTGTGGTGGAACGCCGGGCACACGACCTGGGCATCCACAAACTGATCCAGGGACGGGAAGACAAGTTCTCCGCCCTGCAGGAACTTCTCGACGGCGAGGGCTGCCGGCTGGACGATATCGCCTACGTGGGCGACGATTATCCGGACCTGCTGGTGATGACCCGCATCGGCTGCCCCATCTCGGTCCCCAATGCCGCACCGCCGGTGCGCGAACGGGCTCTGTGGGTCACCTCCTGTCGTGGCGGCGAGGGTGCGGTGCGCGAGGTGTGCGATCGAATCATGCATGCACAGGGTACCTTCACCGCCGCACTGGCGCCCTATATCGGGGAGCACTGATGCGCACCTGGTTGCCCCTGTTTGTAATCGTGGCCCTGATCAGCGCCGCCGTCTGGTTCACGGAGAGCCCACGGCCGGAGCTTCTGGGCAAGCGCCCGACCCCGAAACAGTACAACCGCGCACCGGACCTGGTGATCCGCGATGCGCGTACGCGCCACTTCAGCCTGGAGGGCAACCTCGCCTACCGGGTAGATGCCGAGCGGATCACCTTCTTCCAGTTTGCACGCCGCGACCGTGCCAACCTGCAGGAACCCCGCATTCTTTTCTACCAGGGCGACCAGCCCAAGTGGCGCACGGAGTCGCGCTCCGGGGTCGCCCACAACAATGGCGAACGAGTCGTCCTGCGCGGCGATGTGCACATCAATGAACTTCCGGAGCCCGGCGGTATCGTACTGGATACCGAGGAAATCACCATCAAGCCCCGCCAGGAATACGCGGAAACGGACAAACTTGTTACTATTGGCGCCGGCCCGAACCGGACACAGGGTAAAGGCCTGCGAGCCTTCCTGAAACAAGACCGGGTAGAGATACTCTCCGAGGTGGAAAGCACCTATGAAACTCAATAGACAACTGTGCGCCCTGGCGGCACTGATACTGCTGCCGGGGCTGTACGCGACTGCCCTGCCCTCCGACCGCCAGCAGCCGGTCAAGGTCAACGCACAGAAACTGGAAGCCAACCGCGGCAAGAACCTGTCCGTGTACAGCGGCAATGTGGTCATTACCCAGGGCTCCCTGCAGATTCGCGCCGACCGCGTCGAGGTGCACGGCAATCCGGAAGGGGAAATCCGACGCGTAATTGCCACCGGCAGCCCGGCCCACTTCCAGCAACAGATGCAACAGACCCAGAACCTGATCAAGGCCCGCGCGCGCCGTATCGAATTCAAGGTCAACTCCGACGAACTGCAACTGACCGGCGATGCCTACGTGGATCGCGACGGCAACACCCTGGCAGCAGAGCAGATCGACTACGACCTCAACAGCGAAAAAATGCAGGCCCAGGGACAGTCCGGTGACGGGCGGGTCGAAATGATCTGGAAGCCGGAGCGCAAGCCCGAAGGGCAGGCACCCACCAACAGCGAGGAAACGAACGGGGATTCGACGGAAGAATAACTTTCCGCCAGAGGCCCGGGCCTCGCAACAACCAGGTCCAGCGCACGCCGTCACGGCAGTACATTGCGCCCAGCAGGAATTCAGTATGCCAACGCTACAGGCGTTACACCTCGCCAAACGATACAAGAAGCGCAAAGTCGTACAGGACGTATCCGTCAGCGTCTCGAGCGGCCAGGTCGTCGGATTGCTGGGCCCCAACGGGGCCGGCAAGACCACCTGTTTTTACATGATCGCCGGCCTGGTGCGCGCCGATGCCGGCCAGGTGATGATCGATGACGAGGATATCACCCGACTCTCCATGCACGGCCGGGCCCACAAGGGCATCGGCTACCTGCCGCAGGAGGCTTCGGTCTTCCGCCGCCTCACGGTCCGCGACAACATCCTTGCCATCCTCGAAACCCGCAAGGACCTGTCACGGGCCCAGCGGCAGCAGCGCGCCGATGAGCTGCTCAATGAATTCAATATCACCCATATCGCAGGCAGCCTGGGCATGTCACTTTCCGGGGGCGAGCGGCGCCGGGTGGAGATTGCCCGGGCACTGGCCACCGACCCGGCATTCGTACTCCTGGATGAGCCCTTTGCCGGCGTGGATCCCATCTCTGTTAACGACATCAAGCAGATCATCCAGCATCTGCGCGCACGCGAGATCGGCGTCCTGATCACCGACCACAACGTACGCGAAACCCTCTCCATCTGCGAGACTGCCTACATTGTCAGCGAGGGGCACATCATCGCCGCGGGCGCCCCGGACGACGTACTCGCCAACCAGCAGGTGCGCGAGGTCTACCTGGGCCACGAATTCACGATCTGATGCGGGCCGGACGACTAAAACCGTCCTACCTTTGCCGGCAGGCCCGCATTTCTGTCACTTGCATTGCCTGTTGACCCAATACGCCCATCATTTTCGGCATACTTATTGCTTGTAATCCCGCCCACAGCAGGTTAGTCTGCCTCGTAATCGAAATTCGGAAGAATCTTTCGTTGTCGCGGTTCTCTACCCTGTATGAAGCAATCCCTCCAGCTCAAGCTCGGCACCCAGCTAACGATGACCCCGCAGCTGCAGCAGGCTATCCGCCTCCTGCAACTGTCGACGCTCGACCTGCAACAGGAGGTCCAGTCGGCCCTCGACAGCAACCCGTTGCTGGAGAGCGACACCAATGAGCACGAGCAGGCCGCAGAGGAGACCAACGGCGAGGACCACTCCCCCTCCGAACGCGACGGACCTACAGCGGGCCAGAGCGAAGCCGCGGACCAGAATGAAGCAACGGGGGATTCCAGTAGCGAAAGCGAGTGGAACAACGATATTCCAGAAGACCTGCCGGTCGATACGCACTGGGATGACATCTACAGCGGTGGCAGCTACAGCGGCCCGGCAGGAGAGGACAACCTGCTGGAGATGCGCAGCGCCGCTTCTGAAAGCCTTCACGACCACCTGCTGTGGCAGCTCAACCTCACCCCCCTCTCAGACCATGACAAATTAATTGCCGAAACGCTGGTTGATGCCATTGATACACGCGGCTTCCTGCAATCGCCGCTGGCAGAGCTGGCAGACGCCCTGGAAGTTGGCGAGGACGAGGTCCTCGCTGTCCTGAAGGCCATCCAGCAGTTTGAACCGGCCGGCTGTGGCGCTCGCGACCTGCGCGAATCCCTGCTCCTGCAGCTGCAGCAGATGCCCCCTGGCACCGCCTGGCTGGCCGAGGCCCAGGCCATCGTCGACTTACACCTGGACCTGCTGGGCAAGCGTGACTTTCGCCAGCTGGGGCGCCGCACCAGGCTCAACGAAGAGCAGCTGGGTGAGGTGATGCGCCTTATCCAGTCTCTCAACCCGCATCCCGGTGAAGCCTTTGGTGGCGACGAGCCCCACTATGTGGTGCCGGATGTCATCGTGACCCGGCGGCAGCAGTGCTGGAAAGTGGAGCTCAACCCGGAGACCACTCCCCGACTGCGCATCCACGCCGGATACGCGTCCATGATCAAACGTGCCGACAACTCCGCCGACAACAACTTCCTGCGCGACCACCTGCAGGAGGCCCGCTGGTTCCTGAAAAGCCTGCAGAGCCGCAATGAGACCCTGCTCAAGGTAGCGTCGAGCATCGTCGAAAAACAGCAGGGCTTTTTCGAGCAGGGACCGGAGGGCATGAGGCCGATGGTACTGGCTGATATTGCAGAAACCGTGGGTATGCACGAGTCCACAATCTCTCGCGTCACTACCCAGAAGTACATGCTCACCCCCCGCGGCGTGTTTGAGCTCAAGTACTTTTTCTCCAGCCATGTCAGCACCAACTCCGGCGAAGATGCCTCCTCCACCGCCATTCGCGCACTGATCCGCAAGATGGTGGATGCCGAATTGCCGCGCAAGCCCCTGTCGGACAACAAGATCACCCAGGAGCTGGCAAACCAGGGGATCAAGGTGGCCCGCCGCACGGTGGCCAAATACCGCGAATCCATGGGCATCCCCTCGTCCAGTGAGCGCAAGCGCCTTATCTGAGCCGCGTGCAGGCCACGCCTGACGGGCGTCCGGACGCAATCTGACCACCCGGAGAAAAGCAGTCACAGGCTGTCAACGGGCACGCAATTCCACGCAGCCCACAACCAATACCAGAAGTTTGAGTGTATCCTTCCAATCTGGCGCACTTCCTAGTAGGGTTGCCGCCCTGACGGGGGTGCCGCCGGTCCCAGATCGCGCTTTCGATGCACTCGAACAGGAGAACTCCATGCAAGTCAACATCAGTGGCCGCCACCTGGAAGTGACTTCAGCCCTTCGCGATTACTGTCTCGAAAAACTGGATAAGCTCTCCCACCATAACGACCTGATCACCAATGGCCAGGTCACCCTGTCAGTAGAGAAACAGATACAGCGTGCCGAGGCCGTGGTTCATGTCAATGGACGGGATATATTTGCGGACTCGGAAGCTGACGACATGTATGCGGCGATCGACGGCCTGACGGACAAACTCGATCGCCAGCTGATTAAACACAAAGAGAAGTTGCGAGCCCATCGTTAAACTATGACATTGGAAGCATTACTCTCACCCAGCCTCAGCCTTTGCCGGGTGGCGGGTAGCAGCAAAAAGAAGCTCTTGCTGAATATTGCCCAGGCCATTGCCGAGCAGTATCCACGCCTGGATGCAGACACGATTTTCAACCAGTTGATTGCACGGGAGCGCCTGGGCTCTACCGGCATCGGGGATGGTGTCGCCATCCCCCACTGTCGGCTGCCGGGCTGCCAGCAGGCCATCGGCGTGCTGTGCACCACCGAGCCGGCAATCGATTTCGATGCCGCCGACCGTCAACCGGTCGACCTGCTGTTCGCCCTCCTGGTACCGGAGGACGCGGAGCAGGAGCACCTGGATACCCTGGCCGAAATCGCCGCCCTGTTTAACGACAGCAGGGTGAGGGACAAGCTGCGCCAGGCAGACTCCAGCGACGAACTCTACGCATTGGCGATCGACAGCGCCGCGGCCGCCTGATGTCCCGGGCGCAGCTCCTCACGCTGCGCCCACCGGCGAAACTTCACACACTCCCGTTGACGTTGTGCCCGACGCCGCAATGGCGGATCATTGGCCTGCGGCGGAATGCCGGCCGGGCAGCGCCCAGCTGGCCGGCTGCCCAATCAACATACGAAACGGACCTCGAGAATCTATGCGCCTGGTGATCATCAGCGGCCGCTCCGGCTCCGGCAAGAGTTCAGCACTGCAATTGCTGGAAGACGTCGGCTTCAACTGCATCGACAACCTGCCCGCCAGCCTTCTGCCGGAACTGGTGCGCCGGGTGCGGGAACAGCCCCGAGAGGAAAGCGCCCGGCTGGCACTGGGGATCGATGCCCGCAACCTGTGGCAGGACGTGCAACAGGCACCGCGGGTCATAGAGGAATTGCGTGAGAGCGGCATCCCCTGCGACGTCATTTACCTGGACGCACGTTCGCCGGTGCTGGTGCAACGCTTCAGCGAAACCCGGCGCAAGCATCCCCTCAGCGACAACCGCACCCACCTGCTGGAAGCCCTGAACCGTGAAAAGGAGCTGCTGGCACCCCTCGCCGGGATGGCCGACCTGGTGATCGACACCAGCAACCTCAGCCTTCACCAGCTGCGCGACCAGGTCAAGACCCGTGTCGTGGGCCGCGACTCACCGGGCATGGCAATCCTGTTCCAGTCATTCGGCTTCAAGCATGGGGTACCTGTAGACGCGGACCTGGTATTCGACCTCCGCTGCCTGCCCAACCCCTACTGGGTCGCGGAACTGCGCCAGAAGACCGGCCTGGACCCGGAGGTGGTGGAGTTCCTGCGCTCCCACGAGGAGACCGGCGAGATGCAACGGGATATCATTGGATTCCTCGAACGCTGGCTGCCTTCCTACCAGCAGAGCAACCGCAGTTACACTTGCGTCGCGGTCGGCTGCACCGGTGGTCGCCACCGCTCCGTCTATATGGTGGAGCAACTGGCCAAGACCTTTGCCGGCCAGTTCGATAATATCCAGGTTCGCCACCGCGAACAGCAGCCGTAACGCACAGCCGGAGACCGCGACACCACCATGCAGAAGTGCCGCCTGACCATTATCAACAAACTGGGCCTCCACGCCCGCGCCGCCAGTAAGCTGGCCCAGACCTCGGCCCGCTTCTCCGCGGATATCCGCGTTCACTGCCAGGGCAAGTGTGTCGATGGCAAGAGTGTCATGGCCCTGATGCTACTGGCCGCGGGCAAAGGTGTGGAACTGGAGCTGGAGGCTTCCGGCGGCGACGAGGAGGCCGCACTGGAAGCCATCGCAGCGCTGATCAACGACCGCTTCGGGGAAGGAGAGTAGCCACTCCCCCGTTGCCGCTGGCAGCCCGACGCCGAACGGCATAAAATCCTTTCCCGGCCGCCATTGCCGCGCCACCTCTCTCGAATCCACGCAGTGCAGTAAGGAAACGCCGTGTCCAACCCGCCACCCGCTGACATCCAGTTCCGCGCGCAGAACCAGCTGAGCGAGCTTTTTGCTGCCCTGGACAGTGGTACCGGCCGGGAGGTGCAGCGCATGCTGCACACCTTGTCACCGCAGAGTATTGCCCAGCTGCTGGAAAGCTCGCCGCCGCGCATCCGCCACATTCTGTGGAAGCTGATCGACCCGGAGGTCGAGGGCGAGGTACTGCCCGAGCTGTCATACGAAGTGAAGAGCCAGATCCTCGCCACCATGGACACCGAGGAGATGGTGGCGGCGATGGAAGGCCTCGACGCCGACGATGTGGCCGACATCCTGCAGCAGCTGCCCGATCGGGTCATGGGCGAAGTGCTGGCGGCCATGACCGAGGCAGATCGACTGCGGGTCGAGCGGGTGCTCGCGTTCGACGAGGAAACCGCGGGCGGCCTGATGGACACGGATACCATTTCCGTGCGGCCCAACCTGACCCTGGATGTGGTGCTGCGCTACCTGCGTCGCCACGAGCAACTGCCGCCCTCCACCGACAACCTGTTCGTGGTCAACCGCAGGGACCAGTATATCGGCCTGCTGCCCCTGTCCCGGCTGCTGACCACCGACCCGTCGGTCACGGTGCGCGAGGTCATGAATACGGATGTCGAGCCCATCCCGGCCGATTTTCCCGATACCGAGGTGGCGCGGCTGTTCCAGAAATACGACTGGATCACGGCGCCGGTAGTGGACGACAACAACCGCCTGCTGGGCCGCATCACCATCGACGACGTGGTGGACGTGATCCGGGAAGACGCCGACCACTCGCTGATGAGCATGGCCGGCCTCGACGAGGAAGAGGATACTTTTGCCACCGTGCGACGCACGGCGCCCCGGCGGGCCGTATGGCTGGGGATCAACCTGCTCACCGCCCTGCTCGCCTCCTGGGTCATCAACCTGTTCCAGGGCACAATCGACAAGGTGGTGGCGCTGGCAGTGCTGATGCCCATCGTGGCCAGCATGGGGGGCGTGGCCGGCAGCCAGACCCTGACGGTGGTGATCCGCGGTATGGCACTGGGCCAGATCGGGCGCAGCAACCTTAGCTGGTTGCTGACGCGAGAGCTCGGTTCCGCAGTGCTCAATGCACTGCTTTGGTCACTGGCCATGGCGGTGATCGCTGCCCTGTGGTTCGACGATATCACCATCGCAGCGATCATCCTCGCCGCCATGGTGATCAACCTGATCACCGCCGCCATTGCCGGAGCCATATTGCCAGTGGCACTACGCGCCATCCGCATCGATCCTGCGCTGGCCGGCGGTGTGGCCCTGACTACTGTTACTGACGTGGTGGGCTTTATGTCCTTTCTGGGCCTCGCCACCCTGTTTTACGCCTGAGCAAACCGACCTGGCCGGCCCCCAGGTGCCGGCGAGGCGAGCGACTCTGCACCTTATTTAGCTGGAACACCGCAATGCAAGAATACGACGATTTCGATGAGGACCTGCCCAAAAGCAAGACAAGGGTAAAGCAGGAAATGCACGAGCTGCAGGAGCTGGGCCAGCAGCTGACCCAGCTGGGCAAGGCGCAGCTGGCGGAAGTACCGCTGGATGCGGACGTCCTCGAGGCCATCGACACCCTTCACCGCATCAAGTCCAACGAGGCCCGGCGGCGCCAGATGCAATATATTGGCAAGCTGATGCGCAGTGCTGACCGTGAAGCCATCGAGGCGGCCCTGACGCGATTCCACGAACGCGACCAACAGCACGTGCGCTTCGACCGCATGGCAGAGGAGTGGCGCAAGCGCCTGCTCGACGGCGGTAACGAAGCACAGAGCGACTTCTTCAACCAGTACCCGCACGCAGACCACCAGCACCTGCGCCAGCTGGTCCGCGACTCATTGCGCGAGCGGGACAGGCAAAAGCCACCCACCCACCAGCGCAAGCTGTTCCGCTACCTGCGGGATTTCTTTATGCAGGAACAGGAAAACCAGTAGACGCCACGGCGGCCAGGCGCAGCTGCCCGGGAGGGCGAATTACTGTCGCCCGGGCTCAGCGGCGGAACAGGAAAAAGGGCGAACTGCTGGGTTCGCCCTTTTTCATGAGCTGCCGGCCCCGACTCAGGCCGCCGATTCGGCCCTGCTCTCCGCCGCCGTCTCCGCCTGCCACTCGAACAGGTTCAGTTCGATAAAGAAGAAGGCCACCAGCCACAGGAAGGCATCCCAGAAGTCCAGGAAGCTGCCGTTGATACCCCAGTAGATAGCGCACAGCAGCAAGGTGAAATACAGCACTGCCTTGATCACCTGCGAGTAACGCATGATGGCGCTGGACAGCTCATGGCGCAGCTGCAGCCAGACATCGAATGCCAGGATGGCCACCACCAGCAGCCAGGCCCCCGCATTGATCACATCGGTCCACGCCAGCCACTTGATCTCGTTCCAGGTGGACACTGCACCCACGATCTGCGCATCTGCCAGCCGCAGCACCTGCGTGTCAGCGAGGGCAGCACAGTTCTGCGCGGTCAGCGCCACGTAGTCATCCTGCCCCACGACCAGCAGCCACCCGCCGCTGGCTGCCAGTTGGCAGGCGGACTCGGAGACCGGTAACAGGTGGGTCAGGGAAGCCATCTCGGCCACATAACCGTAGAACGAATAGACAATAAACAGGTAACAGAAAGCGGACACGCCATTCAGGGCCCACTTCACCCAGCCGCGAATCCGGTCATCCGCCAGCACGAAGGTTTCCAGCTCGAAGACCAGTAGCAGCAGGACCCACGCCAGGGTATCAATGGAATCGTTGTAGGCCTCGATCACCCGCCCCAGCTGTACACCATCGGCGAACACAGACCCGGCTGCGGCGTGGTTTTCGACAAAAAACGCATACACATTGTATGCGAGCAACAGGTAAATGGTGTATTTGAATACCCGGAACAGGGCGTAGCGGTTGACGGAAAACCCGCCCAATGTGGCCACCTCGGACATCTGCTCGAACCTCTATTGATTATTGTTTTGCATCGGTAGCCCGCCCGCACTCAGCCGACAGCGACTCCCGGGAACGGTAACGACGCACTCGAATCCATATATCCAATCGGCACCGGCCTGTCCCACTCACTTTCGCTGGGCCGTGCCGCGCGGCTGGGCCGCACGACACAATATCGAACAATTATTCGGTTTTTTCAAGCGCCGGGACAAAATCCAGGGCCAGGGAATTCAGGCAGTACCTCAGGCCGGTTGGCGGGGGGCCGTCCTTGAATACATGCCCAAGGTGCTCCCCGCACTTGGACAACACCTCGGTACGCTTCATGCCCCAGCTGTAGTCCTCCTTGAGGATTACATTTTCCGGGTGGGCCACGTCCCAGAAACTGGGCCAGCCGGTGCCTGACTTGTACTTGTGCTCTGAGCTGAACACCGGCAGCCGGCAACCCGCGCTGACATAGGTCCCTTCAGCCTTGTTCTCCAGCCACTTGCCGGAAAACGGTCGCTCCGTCTCTTTTTCCCACAGTATCTCGTACTGCTCGGGGGTCAGGATCTGCTTCCAGACCGAATTGGGGATGGCAGACAGGTTGGTGCCCGTGCGGATATTCTCTCGGGCCTCGGCCACGGTCATGTTCGCGTCCGTGGCGCGCTCTTCATCCGCCTCGGTACAGGCCGGCAGGCCGATGACCATCGCCAGCAGTGCGGTTCCCAATAGGCGCTTGCGCATGCGTACTCTCCTCTATGTCCAGAACTCCTCGCTGTACAGTTCTAGTCGGAGATCCGGCCTTCAGATTACACCTGTGGGGTTTTCACCCTCATTCTTTTCTGGCCCCGGAGCGGGCGAACCGGAGACTTCCTCAGCATCCGGCGCCTCTGGCTGGCCCGGCTGACCGCCAGGGGGCGGGCGATACAATCCCGCCTCGGCACCCTGGCGCTCGGCGCCATCACCATCGAACAGCTTGTCGAACCGCACCTCGGGCTCGGACCAGTCGCCGCTGATGCGGTAACTGACACTGGCCATCTTGTTCACCTGCTTCTTGAACGCCTTACTGATCAGGTAAACACCGGCCGCGGCGGGCAGGCCGCCGGCAAGCGCGGCGACCAGGGCCAGGTTGTTGCCCACCGGCAGAGTCGCCACAAGTGTAAGGTTGAGATCTTCACGCTTGAGGTTAACGCGCCCCGCCATCTGCAGCTCGCTGGTGGGCCCCTCCACCTGGATCGGCACCGCAATCAGCAAGCTGCCATCCCCCTCAAAGAACACCTCTCCACGCACCCGGTCGAACGCCATACCGCTCTGGTAAAGGTCCGAGAAATCCAGCCGCAGGCGCCGCGCCCAGGTATCGAAGTTGAACAACGACAGCAATCTCAGCAGGGCCGAGCCGGCATTATCGCTGGCCCGCAGGAAGCGCCCGTCACGAATATCGATTTTCAGCTCGCCGGTGAGTGCATCTGCCGCCACCCGCGCTGGAGAACCATCCCAGCGCAGGGCGGTATCGAAACGCGCAGACTCACTCTCGATCGCGGGCTCCTGCCCCCAGGCCCGCTGCACGTCCGCCAGGTCATCGGCGACCAGGCGCCCGACAAACTGGGAGGACTCGTTGCCCTCCGCGTCCCGCATCCACATCAGCTGGGCACCCAGGCGGTCATCTCCGTCACCGCGGCCCTCCACCCGCACGCCGCGGGCTGCGCCACGGATATCCCCAACCACCAGGCGCTGCGCAGACGGACGCAGGTTGAATGACCAGCGGCCGAAATCCTCGTCGCCCACATAGAGCCGCTCGGTGCTGAAATCCAGCTGTGGCAGGTCGGCAAACTCAAATCCGGCCCAGGGATCGGCAGCTGGCTCAACCTGCGGTGACTGATCCACCCCTGCCTCAGGGGATTTTTCCGGGCCCGGGAGCCTCAGGTGTTCCAGCTCAAGCTGCAGAGGAGTCTCCGCGTTCAGTACACCACTCAGGTGGCCGGCAGCCATTTCGCTGTCGAAATCCAGCTCCCAGCTTGAGCCCAGCCCCCGCCCGCGCACATGGATATGCTCGATGTCCGTCTTGCCCAGAATCAGGCGATCGGTGCTGAGATCCAGCATTACCGGCAGTGGGTCCGCCGTATCGACCCCGGTTCCCGAGGCGGAGACAGTGGCATCACCGCCTTCAATTGCCGCAGGCCCGCTGCTGCGAACCGCACGCACGGCCGGCTCGGTAGCAGTTTCGTAAATCTTGAGCAGTCGCTGCCAATGGGGGAAGTCCACCTGCGACAGGTCACCGGTGATCGCGAGCCCCCGCTCACCGGGCAGCCTGGCCTCGGCATTCAGGGCGATTACCGCGCGCTCCAGTTCACCATCGACTTTCCAGAACTGCCCGGCGACGTGCTCACCATACTGGAGGTTGTAGAGGCTGCCCTGCTCCCCAATGGGCACCCGCATCACAAAATCGGAGGTCTCACCTGCCGCTTTGCCGAGCGGCGCCGGCAGGTTGACCGCCACGCCAACCAGGTCGGAATTCACCTCCACAATGGCCCGGTAGGGCTTTTCCTTGCTGGCCGCAGGGATAGTCACCAGGGTGTGGTACTCCAACTCTCCATCCAGCCAGGACAACTCGGGCCGGCCAGTCCACTCGCGCAGTGCCTGGGTGGTAGTGCGTCCGCGCACCACCACCTGGGTGTCGCGGTTGTCCCCCTCGCCCTGGTGACGGATGCTGGCGGTCAGGGGACGCCCCCAGAGCTGGCCACTCAGGGCTGTACCCTCGAGACCTTCATCACTGTCGTAGTGGAAGTTGCCGGCCAGGGACTGGACCACCAGCCGGGTATCCTCCATGCGCAGGTCACCATCGACCAGGGTCAGGTCAATCATCTGGCGCGGCTCGATACTGGCTTCTCCCAGGGGCTGGGAGAGGGTCAGGTTGCCACGCAGCTTCCCATCCAGCTGCCAGTCATCAAAACCATCACCGAGCCGCTCGCGCAGGGGAGTCTCCCGCAACAAGCGCAGGCCATCGCCGGCCGGGCCCGCCAGGCTGGCATGGACACCGAGCAGCGCCCCCTCCCCCGCAGGGTCCGGCGAGACGCCCACCTCGATGTCGCGGGCATCAATCCCCCAGAGCCGGGCGTGTTCCGCATTGACCATGACATGGGCGTCGTTGATGGCGAGGTGCGCATCCAACTCCCTCGCTGCGGGCCAACCGGGAAGGTAGTCGATGTGCCCATTCTCCAGCTCGGCAGAAAGCTGCACGGTCTGGCGCTCGGGGCGCTCGCCCAGCGCCAGTAACTCCGGGTCATCGCCCTCGCGATAGCCATAGCCGCGGTAGAGGAAACCCGCCCGGGACAACCGGCCGGGATTATCATCACCCAGCGAACGACCGAGCCAATCGCGCAACGAATCACTCACGGTAAAGGGCACCAGCAGCTTCTGCGCCGAAACCGGCGCATCCCGCAAGCCCAGGGCCAGGGTCAACTGCGCCGCCCGCGAATAAGGCACAAACGGCAGCTGCAGCAGGAACTGGCCGCGAATGGCGCCCGCCCCGCCCTCGAGCTCCAGCGGACCGGAATTCACCTGGACAGAATTTCCCTCTTTGTCCACATGCCACGCAACGGTGCCGCGCGCACGCTCAAAACTGAACGGCTGCTCATAGAGCTCGGGGAAGTGCAGCCGCAGGTCTTCGTCACCGGCCAGCTGCACCGCCCCCTCACTACCGCGCACCTGCAGGTAGCCGTCGAGCCCCTCTACCGCCGGGGCAGACTTATAGGCGGAAGCGCGCATATCCCGCAGATTGGCACGCAATGACACCATTCCGTCACTGTCGCGACCGAACCGGAGATTCTCGAGCGCGCCGGCGGGCTGCAGCGCCTCCAGCCAGGCACCGGCCTTTTCCGGCAGTACCTGCAAGCGCGACAGGATGCGGCTCCAGGCCTCCAGCTCCAGGTGGTCCAACGACAGCTGGACCCCGCTGTCTTCGCCGCCGCTGGCCTGTACGTTCAGGACCGGCATGGCGACATCGCGCCAGTCCAGCTCGATGTCCTGCAACGCAAGTCGCCACTGGCCGCCGGGCAACCATTGCCCGGAAATATCCCCGCCCAGGGACCGCAGTGGCTCCAGGGTATCCACCGCCACAGCAGTGGCATCGCCCGACTCCTCTCCTGCTTTTCCGCTATCCCCGGGAGACAGGTCTGCCGCCGTCGCGGGATCTTCGCTCCCCGGCGAAAGCTCCCCATCGAGCTGCACCAGGTCGAGTCTTCCGCGCAGGCGATAGCCGGCATCGTTGTCGCTGTTCAACCACAGGTTGCCTCGGGCAATTTTCCGGCCCTGCCAGTGATAGCGCTCGGGGACCGGTGTCAGCTGCTGCAGCAACGCCACAGTGTCCGAATTCACCTGTAACTCATTCAGCTGGAGATAGCCGTTGAGCCTGAATTCTTCCCGGTCGCGAGGATCACCCCGCCCCTCCAGGATCAGCCTCAGGGTTTCCATACCAGCCGGGGCCTGCGCGGCCGGAGCTGCCCCTTCCGCGACAACCGTATCGGCAATAAAGGCGCGTGCGCTAAGCCGGTGGAATGCCCCACTGTTCTCCAGCAATACCTCTGGCAGATTGATCCGGGCCCGCTGGCCATCAGCAAGCTGCAGCGTAATGCTGGCGTTCCTGACCTCTACTTTGGGCCCCAACTGGAAGATGCGCGCGGGATCACCGAGACGCTCACCAGCCTCGCCCCCGTCTGCTTCGGCGCCCTGGGGTGCGGCGGGAAAGCCGTCCACATGCCAGTTGCCCGCACCAATGCGGTTCAGCTGCGCGGTGAAATCCCGCACCTGCAGGTTTTTCCACACCAGCTCGCGGTTCCACAGGCTCGCCAGCAGGTCGAGGTGGAACAGGCCGTAACCCAGGCGCATCTCGCCATTTTCCCCGAGGCGCAGGCCATCCAGCTGCAGCGCCACTTCCAGGGCCTCCCAGCGCAGGGCGATGCGATCCATCTTTACCGGCGCTCCCAGGCGCTCGGAAAGCAATGCAGTGATCTGCGGCCGGTACTGCTCCACCTGCGGGGAGAGCAAACGCCCGGCCTGCACCACGATGGCCAACAGGATCACCACAGTGACGGTCAGTAACCAGAACTTGCGTGCCAGCCAGCGCACCGCGCCCATCATAGGTCTGCTCCCCGCGGCTCGCAGGCCGGAAGCCGGCCACGCACGGCCGCCGCGCCAGCGGGCGCGGAACAACAGCTCGGGCGAGCATGGGGATGGGGATCAGACCAGAACAATGTCGTACTGCTCCTGGTTGTATATAGGCTCTACCTGGAACTGGATCGGTCGATCGATAAACTCCTCCAGGTCCGCCACGTTGGCCGACTCCTCGTCGAGGAGCAGGTCGATCACCACCTGGCTGGCCAATACCATGATTTTTTCGCTGTCATAGGCCCGGGCCTCACGAATAATTTCGCGGAAAATCTCGTATACCACTGTCTCAGCACTTTTCAGTGTGCCGCGCCCCTCGCATACCGGGCACGGTTCACAGAGGATCTGCCCGAGTGACTCCCGCGTGCGCTTGCGCGTCATCTCCACCAGCCCCAGCTCAGAGACCCCGGTGATGCTGGTCTTGGCGTGGTCGCGCTCCATGGATTTCTCCAGGGTTCGCAGGACCTGGCGCTGGTGCTCGACATCCTTCATGTCGATAAAGTCGATAATGATGATACCGCCCAGGTTGCGCAGGCGCAGCTGGCGCGCGATCGCGGTGGCCGCCTCGAGATTGGTCTTGAAAATGGTCTCTTCGAGGTTGCGGTGCCCGACAAATGCCCCGGTGTTCACATCGATCGTACTCATCGCCTCGGTCTGCTCAACGATCAGGTAGCCGCCGGACTTCAGCGTCACCTTGTTCTGCAGGGCCTTGCGAATCTCCTCCTCGACACCGTAGAGATCGAACAGCGGACGTTCTCCCGGGTAGTGCTCCAGGCGACCGGCGATCTCCGGGGCATATTTGCCTGAAAACTCCGCCGCGCGGCCATGGGCCTCCCGGGAATCAATGCGGATCTTTTCCGTGTGCGGGCGGGCCAGGTCGCGCAGGGCGCGCATAAACAGGGGAAGATCCTCGTAGATCACCGATGGCAGCGGCCGCGAGCGGATGCGCTGTTCCAGTTCCGACCAGAGCTTGTACAGGAACGGGATATCCCGCAGCAGCTCCTCCTCGCTGACCCCCTCGGCCACGGTGCGCAGGATAAAACCGCCATCGCCGGACTGGCCCTCGTCGGCCAGCTTCGCCGACGCCTGCTCAACCAGCTCCCGCAACCGCTCGCGCTCCCCCTCGTCCTCAATGCGATTGGAAATGCCGATGTGGCGGGTCTGGGGCATGTAGACCAGGTAACGGGCGGACACGCTCAGGTGCGTGGTGAGGCGGGCGCCCTTGGTACTGATCGGGTCCTTCACCACCTGTACCACCAGCGACTGGCCCTCGCGCACCAGCGCGCGGATATCCGCCACCTCGGCCTCGCGGGACTCCATGCCCTCCTCGTCCAGGGGGGCGATGTCGGATGCGTGGATAAAGCCGGCGCGCTCCAGGCCGATATCGACAAACGCCGCCTGCATGCCCGGCAGCACACGCACTACCTTGCCTTTGTAGATATTGCCGACGATACCGCGGCGCGCGCTGCGCTCCAGGTAGACTTCCTGCAGCACGCCGTTCTCCACCAGGGCCACACGGGTCTCGGTGGGCGCCACATTGATCAGCAGTTCCTCGCTCAAGATGCCTCCCCGGCCTGCCAGTAAGGGATTCCCGCTTCCTCGAGCATGGGGACCAGCGCCTCCAGGGGCAACCCCACCACGTTGCTATAGCTGCCACTGAAGTTTTCCACCAGCGCCGCACCCAGCCCCTGGATGCCATAGCCACCGGCCTTGTCAGCTGGTTCCCCGGTGCGCCAGTAAGCCTCGACAGTACTGTCGCGCAGCGGGCGCAGACGCACCCGGGATTCTACCACCCGGCTCAGGCGGCGCTCGTCGTGGCACAGGCAGATGGCGGTGAGCACCGAATGCTCAACAGCAGAAAGTGTCGCCATCATGCGTCGAAAATCACTGAAATCCGCGGGTTTTTCCAGAACCTCGCCGCCACAGACCACCACCGTGTCAGCACCCAGGGCCCAAGCCCGGGCCTCGGTACGGGGCTGGGCAGCAAAGCCGGCCGCCGCTTTCTCACACGCCAGCCGCAGGACATAATCACGAGGTGACTCGCCGGCGGCCCTCGATTCCGGAACGGCGGTCTTCGCCTGGGTAAAAGGCACCCCGATCTGCGCCAGCAATTGTGCGCGGCGCGGGGAGCCGGAAGCGAGGATCAGTCTGCTGTGATCGACGGTATCTGGCACGGTACTGCTTTATTGTTGGTGAATCAGCCGCTGATTATAACGGCATCGCTCGAAAAATGAGCGCCTCTTTACCGGACTTAACGGAAAATGTGACGTGAACGCCGGTTCACACACCCCGCAACGCCAGGCCTCAGCGCACCTGCAGGCGCCCGGCCATACGGTCGAGCCAGGGTGTGATCAGCGGCCACAACAGCGCCGAGGTGAGCGCCGGCCAGAGGAAGGTCAGCCCGGGCACTGGCTTTCCTGCCAGGCTGTGCACCCAATTACCCACCACCTGGTGAATACCCACCAGTACAAATACCCACATCAGCTGCTGGGCGGGGTTGAACGCGCGGGTGCGCTGGTAGGTAAGCAGGCAGAAATAGGCCAGCGCCCCAAGAGCCAGGGCATGGGTGCCCAGCACAGCGCCGGTGACGAAATCTTCCAGCAACCCGACCAGCCAGGCAAACCCCACCCCCAGGCTCTGGGGCATCCGGTTGATCCAGAAAATCACCAGCAACGCCATAAACGCGGGGCGAAACCAGAGCCACTGGTGCGGCAGGGGCATCACCGAGAGCAACAGGGCCACCAGCACCGTCGCGGCGATGAACCAGCGGTTATTCGGTTCCAACGGCCTCTTCCCCTTCGCTGATCACAGCCAGTACGAAACGACTGCGGTTCATGCGGCCCCGGGGCTGGACCTCGACCTCGGCAAAAGCGCGCCCGGGATCCCGCTCGACGGAAATAACCTCACCCACCGGGTAGCCCGATGGAAAGCGGCCACCCAGGCCGGAACTCAGCAGCAGGTCTCCCTCACGGACATCACTGGTATTGGCCACATGGCGCAACTTGAGCCGATAGAGGTCCCCCGTACCCTCGGCAACGGCGCGCACACTGTTGCGCAACACCTGTACCGGCAGGGCATGGCTGGCATCGGTTATCAACAGTACGCGACTGGCACCGGGGCCCGCCTCGATAACCTGGCCCAGCAGGCCGCTTGCGTCCATGATCGGGGTGCCATCGCGCACGCCATCATCAAGCCCCTTGTCGATCACCACGACGTGTTCCAGGGGATCCGGCGACACGCCAATAATCTGGCTGACCAGGACCCGCTCATCCAGCGAATCAGCCGAGTTCATCAACTCCTTGAGCTGGGTGTTTTCCGCCTTGACGGCGGCGAGCAGCTGGCTGCGCTGCTCCAGCAGCAGCACCTGGCGCCGGAGACGGCTGTTCTCCTCCTCCAGCTCCTCGCGCGAGCGCAGCTGGTCGCCGGCCCACTCCCCTACGCGGGAGGGCGCACCGGTAATCCAGTAGAAAGGCGCCGCCAGGCTGGCCACGCGCTCACGCACGGGCTGCAGCCAGTCGGTATAAATATTGATGACGATAAGCGCGGCCGCCACCAGGCCCAGGACCAGGATGCGGGACTCCGGCGAAGGGCCGCGGGTAAATAGCGGTTTAATGGGTAACCCCCATTAACTGGTGAGGTTGCGTTGTTGTTATCGATATCCGGTACAAGGGGTGCCGAACTCAGTTCGACACCAGGTACAGGCGGCTCTTGTCCATCATGTCCAGCGCCTTGCCGCCACCGCGGGCAACGCAGGTCAGCGGGTCGTCAGCGACGATCACAGGCAGCCCGGACTCTTCCATCAGCAGGCGGTCCAGGTCGCGTAGCAGTGCGCCACCACCGGTCAGGACCATGCCCCGTTCGGCGATGTCGGAAGCCAGCTCGGGCGGAGACTGCTCGAGGGCACTCTTCACCGCCTGCACGATACCAGTCAGGGGCTCCTGCAATGCCTCGAGGATCTCATCGGAGTTCAGGGTAAAGCTGCGCGGCACGCCCTCGGCCAGGTTGCGGCCACGCACGTCGATCTCGCGTACCTCGCTGCCCGCGTAGGCGCAACCGATCTCTTCCTTGATGCGCTCGGCAGTGGCATCGCCGATCACGCTGCCGTAGTTACGGCGCACATAGTTCACGATCGCCTCGTCGAAGCGGTCGCCGCCGATCCGCACAGAATCGGAGTACACCACGCCGTTGAGGGAGATGATGGCGATTTCGGTAGTACCACCACCGATATCCACCACCATGGAGCCGCTGGCTTCCTCCACACGCAGGCCGGCGCCGATGGCGGCCGCCATGGGTTCCTCGATCAGCCAGACCTCCCGCGCACCGGCACCCATGGCCGATTCGCGGATCGCGCGGCGCTCCACCTCGGTGGACTGACAGGGCACACACACCAGCACGCGCGGGCTCGGGCGCATCCAGCTGTGCTCATGCACTTTCTTGATGAAGTGCTGCAGCATTTTCTCGGTGACCTGGAAATCGGCGATCACGCCATCCTTGAGGGGGCGGATGGCCGTGATATTGCCCGGCGTGCGGCCGAGCATACGCTTGGCCTCGACACCAACGGCTTCGACGATTTTCTGCCCGTTATAGTGGCGAATGGCAACAACAGAGGGCTCATCGAGCACGACCCCACGATCGCGCACGTAGATCAGCGTGTTGGCTGTCCCCAGGTCGATGGAGAGATCACTGGAGAACATGCCCCGCAAACGTTTAAACATGGAATTCGATTACCTTGTACTAATAGTAACGGCGCCCCGGGCGGGCACTGTCAGCGCAGACTCGTGCATGCTGTAAAGCCTAATTAGTCAGCGCGAATTATTCTGAGTTCCGGGCCGCATTATCCGAATTGGGAGCGATCCCGAGGCCCTGCCGACATCCGGTGTTCGGCGGCCTTCCGGGCGATGGCACACAGTCCACCTCCAGAATCGGCAAACTCTAACAACGGCGGGGGGTCAGGGCAAGGCTGAATCCGCCCAAACATGGCAACAGGTCGCAATATGCCGTATCGGCGGGCTCCCGCCGCGCAACGTTCGGTGCCTGTTTATGAGAATCGTGGCCGCTTGTGCTAAATTTGCGGCCCTTCTGCCCCACAAAAGAGTCCGGTTGGCCGGTCACGGGGCAGTTCCCATTTGCACCCAAGCTGGAGCCCCAATTGCCATGTCTGTGGACAAGCAAACCGTAGAACAACTGGCCGAGCTGGCCCGCATCGCCATCTCGGAGGAAACCATCGACGAAGTCGGCAAGCGCCTGGGCAATGTGCTGCAGCTGGTCGACCAGCTGCAGTCTGTGCACACCGAGGGCGTTGCACCGATGGCGCACCCGCTGGACGAGGTGCAGGCATTGCGGCCGGACGAGGTCACCGAGCCGGACAGGCGTGAAGAATTCCTGCAGCTGGCCCCCCAGTCCGAGCAGGGCCTCTACCTGGTTCCCAAGGTGATCGACTGAGCGATCCCTGGCAAGCACCTGAACACAGAGAACACAGCGGGAATACCATGCACCAGTTAACCATCGCCGAAATCATCCGCGGCCTGCGGGAACGTGAGTTCTCCAGTGTCGAGATCACGCGCCAGCTGCTCACCCGTATCGAGCAACTGGACGGCGACCTGAACAGCTTTATCAGTGTCACCGCCGAGAGTGCCCTGCGGCAGGCCGAGTCCGCCGACCAGCGCCTGGCGGCGGGCGATGCCCCCGCCCTGTGCGGCGTCCCCATTGCCCACAAGGATATCTTCTGTACCCGCGGGACGCGCACCAGCTGCGGCTCCAAAATGCTGGATAACTTTGTGCCGCCCTACGATGCCCATGTGGTGGAACAGCTCCAGGCCGCCGGGATTGTGAGCCTCGGCAAGACCAACATGGACGAGTTCGCCATGGGTTCCTCCAACGAGACGAGCTATTACGGCCCGGTGAGGAATCCCTGGAACCCCGGTCATGTACCCGGGGGCTCATCCGGCGGCTCGGCCGCCGCAGTGGCCGCGCAACTGGTACCCGGCGCCACCGCCACCGATACCGGCGGCTCTATCCGCCAGCCGGCGGCCCTGACCGGCACCACCGGGCTCAAGCCAACCTACGGCCGGGTCTCCCGCTGGGGCATGATCGCCTTCGCCTCCAGCCTCGACCAGGGCGGCCCCATCGCCCGTACTGCCGAGGATGTGGCCTACCTGCTGTCGGCCATGGCAGGCCACGATCCGCGTGATTCCACCAGCCTGAACCGGCCGGTCCCGGACTTTACCGCCACCCTGGGCGACGACATCCGCGGCCTGCGCATCGGCGTGCCGAAGGAGTACTTCAGTGAGGGGCTTAATCCGGATGCCGCTGCACGGGTGCAGGACGCCCTGAAGGAATACGAGCGGCTCGGCGCTGAGCTGGTGGAGATCAGCCTCCCCCATACCCACCTGGCGGTGCCCGCCTACTATGTCATCGCGCCGGCCGAGGCATCGGCCAACCTGTCGCGCTTTGACGGCGTGCGCTATGGCTATCGCTGCGAGAATCCCGCCGACCTGCGCGACCTCTACATGCGCTCGCGGGGCGAGGGCTTTGGCGAGGAGGTCAAGCGACGCATCCTTGTCGGCGCCTACGCGCTTTCCGCCGGCTACTACGACGCCTATTACAATAAGGCCCAGCAGGTCCGCCGCCTGATCAAGCAGGACTTTGTCCAGGCCTTCGGGCAGGTGGATGTCATCATGGGCCCGACTGCCCCCAACCCCGCCTTCCGCCTCAATGAAAAAACCGACGACCCGGTGGCCATGTACCTGGAAGATATCTACACCATCTCCGCCAACCTGGCGGGGCTGCCGGCCATGTCACTGCCCTGCGGACAGGTAAACGGCCTGCCTGTAGGCCTGCAGGTCATCGGTAACTACCTCGATGAAGCGCGGATGCTGAACGTCGCCCACCAGTACCAACAGGCTACCGACTGGCACCGAGCAAGCGCCCCATTTGCTCAAACGGCAGGAGAACAATGATGGAATGGGAAGTCGTCATCGGGCTGGAAGTCCACGTCCAGCTCGCCACCCAATCAAAACTCTTTTCCGGGGCCAGCACCCAGTTCGGGGCGGCACCCAATACGCAGGCCTGCGCCATTGACCTGGCCATGCCCGGCACCCTGCCGGTGCCGAATGAAGAGGCATTCCGTTTCGCCGTCATGTTCGGCCTGGCCATGAATGCGGAGATCGGCCGGCGCTCGGTGTTCGAGCGCAAAAACTACTTCTACCCGGACCTGCCCAAGGGCTACCAGACTACCCAGCTGGCAGAGCCGATCGTCGGACCGGGCGAGATCGAGATCCACCTGGAAGACGGCAGCAGCAAAAAGGTGCGCCTGCACCACGCGCACCTGGAAGAGGACGCCGGCAAGTCCCTGCACGAGGACTTCCACGGGATGTCCGGCATTGACCTCAATCGCGCCGGCACACCGTTGATCGAGATCGTTTCCGAGCCGGACCTGCGCAGTGCCGCCGAGGCGGTCGCCTACCTGAAAAAGCTGCACAGCATCGTCACTTACCTGGGCATCTCCGATGGGGACATGTCCCAGGGCTCCATGCGCTGCGACGCGAACGTCTCGGTGCGACTGAAGGGCGAACAGGAGCTCGGCACCCGCACCGAGATCAAGAATGTGAATTCCTTCCGTTTCGTGGAGCGGGCAATCAAGGTAGAGGCCGAGCGCCAGATCGACCTGCTCGAGGACGGCGGCACTGTTATCCAGGAAACCCGCCTTTACGACTCGGACAAGAATGAGACCCGCTCCATGCGCAGCAAGGAAGTCGCCAACGACTACCGCTACTTCCCCTGTCCCGACCTGCTGCCGGTTGAACTGTCCGCGGACTACATCGAGAAGCTGCGTGGTGAACTGCCGGAACTGCCGGATGCCAAGAGCGCGCGCTTTGCCAGCGATTACGGCCTGTCCGCCTATGACGCCGACCAGCTGACCCAGGAACGCGCGACAGCCGATTACTTTGAAACCGTGGCCAAAAGCTCGGCCGAGCCCAAACTGGCTGCCAACTGGGTGATGGGTGAGCTGGCAGCACTGCTGAACCGTGAGGAGCTGTCCATCGGGCAATCGCCGGTTACCGCCGGGCAACTGGCGGGACTGATCGCGCGGATCAAGGACAACACGATTTCCAGCAAGATCGCCAAGCAGGTATTCGAGGCCATGGCGAATGGCGAGGGCGATGCGGATACCGTGATCGAACAGCGCGGTCTGAAGCAGGTCTCCGATACCGGCGCGATCGAGAAAATGATCGACGAGGTAATCGCCAACAGCGCCAAGCAGGTAGAGAATTACCGCAATGCCGACGAAGCCAAGCGCCCGAAAATGATGGGCTACTTTGTCGGCCAGGTAATGAAAGCCTCGAAGGGCCAGGCCAACCCGCAGATGATCAACGAGATTCTCAAGGCCAAGCTCGACGCCCTGCTCTGATTGCCCGCTGCGAGCCCGGGTCCCCACGCAAGACGCCTCGTGCATTGCGTCGGGGGCCCGCCCTCCCGCTCTGCAGGAGCGGCCGCTGGCCGCGTTCCTCCCGCCTCTCATGCACGGAAAGCCGGATTCCGGTCACAAATAGTTCGCCCCATTCTCTGGACAAAAGGGACGCAAGTCAGGAAATTAAGGACCTGCAATTGATAACAACAAGAGGTGCAGGTGATGACCGAGACACTCCCGAGCTATACCCGCGGCCAGGCTGGGCAGCCACTGATCGAAATGACCATCGGCGACAAGCTCGACGAGATCACCGCGCGCTTCCCGGATAACGAGGCCCTGGTTGTGCGCCACCAGGGCATTCGCTGGAGTTATCGCGAGCTCCAGCAGCAGGTCGACACCTGTGCGCGGGCCCTGCTGGCCATCGGTATCGGCAAGGGCGACCGCGTGGCAGTCTGGTCACCCAACAATGCCCAGTGGACCACGCTGCAGTTCGCCACTGCCAAGATCGGTGCCATCCTGGTGAACATCAATCCATCCTACCGCCTGCACGAACTTGAATACGCCCTCAACCACTCGCAGGCGCGCATGCTGGTCACCGCCGAACAATTCAAGGGCACGGATTACACGGCCATGCTCTATGAGGTGGCGCCGGAGCTGAGGACCTCCCCTGTCGGGAAGCTGCAGTCCGTGAAACTGCCGCACCTCGAAATAGTGGCGAACCTGGATGAGCAGGCACACGAAGGTATGTGGCGCTGGCGGGACCTGCTGCAACAGGCCCCCCAGGTCGATGGTGCCCGGCTGGCCGCAGCGCAGGCATCACTGCACTGCGAGGAAGCCATCAATATCCAGTACACCTCCGGCACCACCGGTTTTCCCAAGGGCGCCACCCTGTCCCACCGCAACATCCTCAACAACGGCTTTTTTGTTGCCGAGAGCATGGGGCTGACAGAGCGCGACCGGATGGTAATTCCCGTGCCCCTGTACCACTGCTTTGGCATGGTGATGGGTAACCTGGGCTGTGTTAGCCATGGCGCCACCATGATCTACCCCGGCGAGGCTTTCGAAGCGAAGACAGTGCTGGAGACAGTGGCCGCGGAACGGGCCACAGCCCTGTACGGCGTGCCCACCATGTTTATCGCCGAGCTGGAGCACCCGGACTTCGACCAGTTCGACCTCAGCTCCCTGCGCACCGGCATCATGGCGGGCTCCATCTGCCCCGCCGAGGTGATGAAAGCGGTCAACAGCAAAATGCACATGCAGGAAGTACAGATTGCCTACGGCATGACCGAGACCAGCCCGGTTTCAACCCAGACCGCCGCCGACGACCCTTTCGACAAGCGCGTCACCACTGTCGGGCGCACACAACCTCACCTGGAATCGAAGATCATCGACCCGACCTCCCGCAAGACGCTGCCCCGCGGCGAGGTCGGCGAGCTCTGTACCCGAGGGTACAGCGTCATGCTCGGCTACTGGAACAACGAGGAAGCCTCTCGCAGCGCGATCGACGAGGACAACTGGATGCACACCGGCGACCTGGCCACCATGGACGAAGACGGCTATATCCAGATCGTCGGGCGCATCAAGGATATGGTGATCCGCGGGGGCGAAAACATCTATCCGAAGGAGGTGGAGGAATTCCTCTACACCCACCCGGCGATTGCCGATGTGCAGGTAACGGGCGTACCGGACAAGAAATACGGCGAAGAGCTTGTGGCCTGGGTCCAGCTGCGCACCGATGCCGGGGAAGTGACAGAAGAGGAATTGCGCGAGTTTTGTAAGGGCAGGATCACCCACTTCAAGATCCCGCGCTATTTCCGTTTCACCGACAGTTTCCCGATGACCGTCACCGGCAAGATACAGAAATTCCGTATGCGGGAGATTTCCATCGAGGAGCTGGGCCTGAAGGCCTGACTTCTGCGGGGCCAGGATCCTGCCTGAGCCCCGTACCCCCTTACTCCCGCTTCCCTGCCCCGGTCCCCCTGGCCCGCATTCCTGTAGCTGCCGACATGAGCAGGAATCCGGGCAGTCCTTTGTATGCCGGTATTCTCAGGTAATATGGGGTTTCCCCTGCGGCCACTCCCCCGAGAGCACAGCCACGGGGATCGCCTTCCGGATACAGGTGGACCATGAAAAACATAACAAGATTGATATCGCTCGCCGCCGTCGCACTGACCGCGCTCGTGTCTGTACCGCTGACCGCAGACGACTACCCATCAGTCAGCGACTTGCGCACAGCCCTGGACAGCGGACAGAAAACCTCTGCCCAGCTGGTGCGCGAATACCGGCAGCGGATCGACACCTTTAACGAACGACTCAATGCCATTACCCGCCTCAACAACGAGGCCCTGCAGGAAGCGGAGCGACTCGACCGACTGCGTGCCGCAGGCACTATCCTCGGTCCACTTCACGGTATCCCCGTGCTGCTCAAGGACAATATCGACACCGGCGACGGCATGCCCAACACCGCTGGCTCCTGGCTCTTGCGGGAGAACATTCCGGCCGATGACGCTTTCCTGGTGAAGTCCCTGCGGGAACAAGGTGCCATCATCCTGGGCAAAGCCAATCTGAGCGAGTGGGCCAACTTCCGCTCCACCCGTTCGTCCAGTGGCTGGAGCGCCATCGGCGGCCAGACCCGCAACCCCTACGACCTGTCCCGCTCGCCCTGCGGTTCCAGCTCCGGCTCTGCCGTCGCCGTGGCGGCCGGCCTTGCCCCCCTCGCCGTGGGCACCGAGACCGATGGCTCCGTTACCTGCCCGGCAGCAATCAACGGCGTGGTGGGTATCAAACCCACCCTGGGACTGGTCAGCCGCGACGGCATTATTCCCATTTCGGCCCACCAGGACACCGCCGGCCCCATGGCCACCACTGTCAGCGGCGCGGTCATGCTGCTGGATGCAATGGTTGGCGAGGATCCGGCGGACCCGGACAGCATCCCCGCGCGCGGCCCCTACCGCCGGCACCTGCAACCGGATGGCCTCAAGGGACTGCGTATCGGTATTGTCCGCAACCTCACCGGCTATAGCCCCAAAACCGATGCGGTGTTTGCACAGGCGCTGGAAGTCCTGCGCGCACAGGGGGCAACCCTGGTCGACAATGCCAATATCGATACCCTGGACGAGATACATGCCCTGGAATTCGATCTGCTGGCGTGGGAATTCAAGGATGCCGTGGCCGAGTATCTGGCAACCGCACCGGTAAAGGCGAAAACCCTCCAGGCACTGGTGGCGGCCAATGAGCGGGCGCAGGGACGGGAACTCCAGCATTTCGGCCAGGAGATTTTCATCATGGCCCAGGAATCCCGCGGTCGCCAGGAAGCCGGGTTCACCGAGGAGGTGGCGCGGCTCAAGTCACTGGCCGGCAAGCAGGGGATCGATGCCGTACTCAGGGAACATGACCTGGATTTACTGGTGGCGCCCACCACCAGCCCGGCCTGGAAAATTGACCAGATCAATGGCGACCACTACCTGGGGTCGGCTTCCACACCGGCCGCGGTTGCCGGCTACCCCCACATCACCGTACCCATGGGCTTTGTGCGGCACCTGCCCGTGGGACTCTCGTTTTTTTCCGGCGCCAACCGGGAGGACATCCTGATTGCAGCTGCGTACAATTACGAGCGGGCCAGCATGGCGCGCCGGGCACCAGTGATCCCGGCAGCCCCGGGACGGGACGAACAGCCCTGAGCGGGGTGTACCCCAGCCTGGCCAATTGACATCAGCCAAAGCGAAGGAACAGATTGTGACCCTGAAGAAAGACAAGCAGAAAGTCCTCGGTGAAGTATTCGATGAAGAGCGTATCGCCGGATTTCTTGAGGGGGAGGCGCCCGCGGGCGTGGAGCGGGATTTCTATCTGCTGGAGCGCGCCTACCGGGGCATGAAAGCGGAAAACTTTTCCACGTTCGTACGCCTGTTCCTGGAGCAGGGCCACAACCTGGACAGTGTCGGGCCCGAAGGAAAGACACTGCTGCAGAAAGTCGCCGAACATCGCCAGGCTGACGAATACGCACATATCCTGCGCGAAGCCGGCGCTCGCGAATAAGTCACCCGCACAGGGAGTGTCCTGATGACTTCCAATCCCACCCACGGTGTCGATGCGCTGATCCAGGGAGCACGCCTGCTGGGACGCCGCGAACTGCGGCCGTTCATCATTGTGCCGCTGCTGATCAACCTGGTGCTGTTTATCGCCCTGACAGCGGTCATGCTTTCGCAGCTTGGCGGGCTGGCGGAATACCTCAACAGCCTGCTGGCGCACGAACCAGTCAATACCGAGACCATGTCCTGGTGGCGGGCGATCCTGGCGAAAGGCGCTGCCTGGGCCGCCAATGTTTTCCAGTGGCTGGCATGGCTGATTGCCATCGCTGTGGTGATTCTGTTCCTGTTCGTGTACGGCTACCTTTTTGGCATCATCACCAACATCATCGCCGCACCATTCAATGGTTTCCTGGCAGAAAAAGTTGAGGAGCTCCTCACCGGCCAGGCTCCCCCGGCAGAACCGATGCTCAGCATGGTATGGCGCACGATCGGCCGGGAACTGCGCAAGCTGGTGTACTTCATTGGCTGGGGCCTGGTGATTTTTGTCATCGCCATGCTCACCAGCTGGACAGTGTTTATCCCTGCCATCATGGGCGGGCTCTGGGGCGCCTGGTGCATGGCAATCCAGTACGTCGACTACCCGCTGGATAACCACCAGCGCCCCTTCGACGAGCTGAAAAGCGTGCTAATGCGGCGCAAGCTGTCCAGTCTCAGTTTTGGCGGCGCGGTAATGCTGGCAAAAATGGTACCAGTCCTGAATATCTTCGTGATGCCGGCGGCTGTGGCCGGGGGCACGGTCCTGTGGGTAGACCGCCTGCGGCGACACGGTGACCCGGGTGCAGGGCGGCTGCTCAATGATGGGCGCAGCCAGCCCTGATACGGCTGGCCGCCCTTCCCAGCCTTCCCTGCCCGCAGGCTACCGGCGGGCATCCGGATTCAGACAAATGCCGCCATGGGCCGCTGACGGTACCAGCGCGCAGCCAGCACGCAGGATGCCAGCACCACCAGGGTAACCACACCGGCGGTGATTCCCAGGTACTCGGACGGCAGCGAACCGGCGAAGCCTGGCGCCGGCGTGACTCCAGTCGGGCGGTAACTGGCTGCCGCCATGCCGGTATAGTGCATTCCGCTCACCGCTACTGCCATCACCAGCGAGCTGCCGATTTTCTGCCAGCGCCCACGCATCACAAACGCCATCCACAACGCGGCGTAGGCGGCGACCACGGCGATCATCACGGAGATGATCATGATATTGAGGTTGTATTCGATGGTGGCGGGCATCAGCATCGCCTCCATGCCTACATAATGCATGCCCGCGACGCCAGCCCCCATGAACACCGATGCCGGTATCAGCCGATCAAACATGAATTTCCCGGTACCCACAATGGCCAGCCCCAGGGAGCATGCCGCCACCGCCACCAGTACTGAGCCGATGGTGCCGGCCACGTCATAAGCCATAGACATCTCGGTTTGCAGGGCCAGCATACCGACGAAGTGCATCGACCAGATGGCCCCGCCACCCATGGCCAGCCCTGCCACCAGAATGGCGCGACGCCGGTCATTACCGGTTACCGCCTCGGGAATGGCAGTCACCAGCTGCAGTGCCGCAAAGGAACCGACAGCGGAAACCAGGTAGGAAAGCAGCACTAGCAGGGGATTGTACTCGGTGGACATGGCAGCCTCGTTTTGATTATTGGAACTCATGCCCCGGCCGGTTGCCGGGTAAGTTGCGATGGGCTACGGCAGGAAACGTGAAACAGATCACATAGAGTGCAAATTCGCTGAAAGGCCGGCCGTCAATTCCGGCCTGGATGGGGGGCAATTCGCGGATCCCATGGGCGGGAGCCAGCGGGGCCCGGGAGCGGCCAGTCGCGAGGAGCGGCCGCAGGCCGCGACCGGAGGAGGAGGATCAGCAGGCGTGTAGAGGTCATATCCGGATAGAGCGCACAGCGCCGCAGGCAGCCGGAGGAATCAACAGGTGAGGGAATCAGCCGCTGACGCCGTCCCGGCATTCGCCACGGACCTCGCCACCGTATGCATACTCAGTGCGCTCCAGTTCGAAAAAGCCATCGCGACAGAAACCGGTCTCAGCCAGTTTCTGCCGCAACATGCGGTCGAACTGCAGGCGGTCACTGAGCGGGCGCACGCGGTTGCGCGGCTGTACCATACCCTGCTGGGCCATGCGGTTGCTGTTCATGCCGCTCGCGGTTGCCGGCAGGGGAATATCATTGCGCATGATTTCCAGCGCATAGGTGAAGCGCTTGGCACCATTCCTGGCGATTTCCGTGTGAAAGGATTCCTTCAGGCCCGGCACGGGCAGCGGCCCACTGGCACAGGCGGAGACCAGCAGAACCGGCAAGAGGAGCAACAGGCGAGGATTACTGGCGCCGCTGTGTTTCTTGTTTTTCATCTTCTCATACTCCAGAGGGGGAGCTCTTGCTCCCACGACCCAACACAGCCCTACCCGGGGCCGGTATTCTCCCGGCTTCCGGACGGGTGGCGGTTACAATCGCCCGTTTCCGGGCAATTACTTGAAGACTACCGTCTTATTACCGTGGATAAAAACCCGCTCCTGCAGCACCAGTTGCAGGGCCCGGCTCAGCACCGATTTCTCCACATCGCGCCCCGCGGCCGCCATGCCATCCGCCG
This sequence comes from Microbulbifer sediminum, assembly GCF_021729035.1. Lineage (GTDB taxonomy): Bacteria > Pseudomonadota > Gammaproteobacteria > Pseudomonadales > Cellvibrionaceae > Microbulbifer > Microbulbifer sediminum. The sequence continues at coordinate 196,370 of NZ_JAJSAP010000004.1, forward strand.
AGTAGGCGTGGTCCACGTGAATCACATCCTGCTCAATAATCGGCCCCTCATCCAGATCATCTGTGACGAAGTGGGCTGTGGCACCGATGATCTTGACCCCGCGCTCGAAGGCCTGCTGATAGGGACGCGCACCGATAAAGGCGGGCAGGAAGGAATGGTGGATGTTGATGATGCGCCCGCGGTAACGGGCTACAAAGTCGGGGGTCAACACCCGCATATACTTGGCCAGCACCAGGTAGTCCGGCCCGTAGCCGTCCACCAGCTGCATCACCTGTTCCTCGTGCGCCCCCCGTTCCAGGCCCTCGGCGGGCAGACAGTGAAAGGGAATATCAAACTTCTCCACCAGGGCGCCCAGGTCCGGGTGGTTGCCGATCACTGCGGTGATCTCGACATCCAGTGCGCCGGCATAACACTTCATCAGGATATCCCCCAGGCAGTGGGGTTCCCTGGTGACCATCAGCACCAGGCGCTTGCGCCCGCTCGGAACCAGCTTGCGTACCGCACCGGCAGGCAACGCCATATCCAGGTCTTCCAGCAACGTGGAGTCATTGAAATTACCCTCCAGTGCCGTGCGCATAAAGAACCGCCCCTGTACACGATCCACATACTCATCGTTCTTGATGATATTGAGCTGGTGCTTGTAGCAAATATTGGTGATCTGGGCGATCAATCCCTTGGCATCCGGGCAATCGGTTAGCAGTATCTTCTTTTCCATGGTAGAAATTCAGGCCAAATATCCAGAGCAGAGACTATACACTAAGGGCTTATCCCGATTCACACTTGCGCAACCCCTGACAGGCCCGCGGTCTGCCACGCGGGTTTCCAGGCACCAGCCAACCAAGGGCAACCATGGACAAGAAACTGTACGCCACGCATATGGCCACGCTGCGCCAGCGTTATGACCAAATTCTGGAAGAGACCGGCTTCGACACCCTGAACGTCCTGAGTGGCCGGCCCAAGGTGCAATTCCTCGACGACAATTACTACCCGTTTCGCGTCAACCCGCAGTTCAAGGCACTGGTGCCGGTCACCGACAACCCCCACAGCTGGGTAATCTACCGCCGCGGCCAGAAGCCCAAACTGCTGTTCTACCGCCCGGTGGACTTCTGGCACTATGTACCACCGGCGCCACAGACTTTCTGGAGCGACGAGTACGAGATCGAGCTGCTGAGCAAGCCCGATGAGGCGAAGCAGTACCTCGAAGCCGAAAATGCCGCGTTTATCGGCGAGACCGATGGCCTCGACGGCTGGAACATCGGCAACGCCAACCCCGAGGAACTGCTGGCACGGCTACACTGGGCCCGGGCCTACAAAACCCCCTACGAGATGGCCTGCCTGCGCGAAGCCAACCGTATTGCGGTGAGAGCCCATCGCGCCGCAGAGGCGGCATTCCGCGATGGCGCCAGCGAATTCGAGATAAACCTCGCCTATTTGCAGGCGGCGGGACAGGGCGAGAACCAGATGCCCTACGGCAATATTGTCGGCCTCAACGAACATGCCGCAATCCTGCACTACACCCACCTGTCCGGCGAACGCCTGCCCGAGAGTGAGCGCCGCAGCTTCCTGATTGATGCCGGTGCCGACTGCAATGGCTTCTGCGCCGACATCACCCGCAGCTACGCGTATCGCGATGGCGAGTACGCCGAGCTGGTGGCGGCCATGCATGAGAAGGAACAGGAACTGGTGGCCGGCCTGAAGCCCGGCGTCCCCTACCCTGACCTGCACCGGGACTGCCACCAGAAAATCGGCGAACTGCTGGAGCAGTTCGGGGTAATCAACTGCCCGGCCGCGGCCGCAGCCGAGTCCGGGCTCACCGCCACCTTCATGCCTCACGGCCTGGGTCATTTCCTCGGACTGCAGGTACACGACGTGGGTGGCCACCAGAGTGCTCCCGAGGGCGGCACCACCCCGCCCCCGGAGCAATACCCGTTCCTTCGCACAACGCGGACGGTGGAGGAGAACCAGGTCTTTACCATCGAGCCGGGCCTGTACTTTATCGACAGCCTGCTGGGCGACCTGAAGGACACCAAACTGGCTGGCGAGGTCAACTGGGCCAAGGTGGAGGAGCTCCGGCCCTTCGGCGGTGTGCGTATCGAAGACAATGTCATCGTGCACGAAGACCGCGTGGAGAATATGACCCGGGACTGCTATTCAGGCTAACTGAGACGCACCCGCGCGCCAGGCCCACTCTGGCTCCGTGAGCCGGGCGCGCAGGGCTGTGCCAACCGGGGACCAGGTAACAGTCCCCTCGGCAGGCAACTCACCCTTTACTCCGTTTTCCGCGCAATGAACGTAAGCGCTCTCAAGGCGCTGATCAGGGCCCGTTTCTTTCCAGACTTCAGTACCGATTTCTGACTCCAGGACCGCCAGGTAGTGAACGCAATGCCTGGCCCACAGTTGCATAGCACTGTCGAGTTGGCTTCCCCCCGAGATCCCCCTACAATCCTTCCCCTGCTGCAGGGAAAGCGCGGCTATGAAATCCAGGGAGGGATAATGTGAAACCACTCAATGCACTTTACGGCCCGGCACGATCCGGCACCACGTGGATAGGCAGTGTATTCAATGCCGCCCCGGAAGTGGCTTACCGTTTCGAGCCAATCCATCGCCTGCGCCACCACGAAATCTGCCAGGCATTCAACCGCCCGGAAGGTCCCTTTGACCGCAGCCACCTGGAGCAGCTCTACACCTTGCTACTCCGCTCCACCGCCGCCATCGACAAGCCACCCTTTTTTCGTAAAGCCCTGGAACCCGGGCTGGGCAAATCCCTGCTGTGGCCGCTGGCCCGTAAGCTCCCGGTCGTCGACAGACTGTACAGCAGCCTGTATTCGTCGAGTAAAGAGCGTCCACTGGTTTTCAAGGAGGTTGCCCTCACCCATACGATTCCGCACCTGGTAGCGGGTGGCATTCCCGTGGCTTACGTCGCCCGACACCCGTACGCGACCATCATGTCAGAAATCCGCGGCCAGCAGGCCGGGCTGATGCCCAGCGGCAGGGCCTCTGTGGTGGCATCACTCCTGGAGAAATACGCCCCGAACCTCTATGAGCAATACGGTGACAGTATCGAGAGGATGGAACACATCGAAAAGCAGACGCTGATCTGGCTTATGGAAATCCAGTTTACCTATCAATCCCTCGCCGCTGCCGACCAGGGCACTGCCCGGATTTACACTTACGAGGAAATCTGCACCGATCCCCTACCCACCTTTCGCCAGATGTTTTCCCTGTTCGGGATTCCCCTGGGAACTGAAGTGGAAAACTATCTCGACCGGCTTTATGCCAGCAGTCCGGCTGCAGCGAAACGCCGGCCGCAGTGGATGAGTTATTTCAGCATCATGAAAAACCCGGCACACTCTGTGCATCAATGGCAGCAGCGCGTCGACCGCCCGGTAATGAATAAGATCATGGGCTTCCTCGAGGGCAATACGGCTTTTGAGTACTTTGCCAACCGGGGCAGCTGGTAGCCACCCCCGGTTTCCCCTGAAGCCCGATAGGTAAACAACGTGAGGTGGTGGCTATATTGGGGGCAACAATCACCCCCGGGTACCTCAGGCAATATCCACAATTTCCAGCGCTGTCCTGACCTCCCGTGCTGCCTCCACCATGTTCAGCAGTGAAGTACCCACCTCGGCCCATTCGCGGGTTTTCAGTCCGCAGTCCGGGTTCACCCACAGTTTTTTCGCGGGAATCACTTCCACCAGCTTCCGCAAGCGGGCCACCAGCTCCGCGCGCTCCGGCACATTGGGCGAGTGGATGTCATAGATGCCCGGCCCGATCTCGTTCGGGTAACCGCCATCACCGCTGGCAAAGGCCTCCAGCAAACGCAGGTCGGACCGCGCCGATTCAATGGTTATTACATCGGCGTCCAGCGCCACGATGGCATCCATGATGGTATTGAAGTTGCTGTAACACATATGGGTGTGCACCTGGGTTTCCGGCCTCACCGCACTACAGGTATAGCGGAAACAGCCCACCGCCCAGTCGAAATACGCCCCGTGGTCGGACTCCCGCAGCGGCACTCCCTCGCGCAGGGCCGGCTCGTCTATCTGGATAATGCCAATCCCTGCCGCCTCCAGGTCCAGCACTTCATCGCGCAGGGCACGGGCGATCTGCAGGCAGCTTGCACTGCGTGGGATGTCTTCCCGTGGGAAAGACCAGTTGAGGATGGTCACCGGGCCGGTCAACATGCCCTTGACCGGCTTTTTCGTCAGTCCCTGGGCATAGCGGCTCCACTCCACGGTCATGGGCTGAGGACGACGGATATCCCCGGCGATAATCGGCGGCTTCACACAGCGGGAACCATAGCTCTGTACCCAGCCATTTCCAGTGTGGATAAAGCCATCCAGTTGCTCACCGAAATACTCCACCATATCGTTGCGCTCGGCCTCACCGTGAACCAGCACATCCAGGCCGAGGATTTCCTGGCGCCGCACCGCCTCGGCAATTTCAGCCCGCAGGTGCTGCCGGTACTCCTGCTCGCTGATCTCACCGGTACGGAACTGGCGGCGCACCTGCCGGAGCAGGCCCGTCTGCGGGAAGGAGCCGATGGTCGTAGTTGGCAGCACCGGCAGCTGCAAGCGTTGTTGCTGCAGCGGCGCACGCTCGGCGTACGACTGCGGGCGCCAGCTGTCCCGCAATTCCGCCAGCACACCGGTATCCCCATGCGTATCGGGTGACTCGGATTTCCCATCACCAGGCAACAGCTGGCCCGACGCCAGTGCCGCCTGCAAAGTCTGCAGCTCTTCGAGCTTCTGGCGGCTGTAGGCCAGTCGTTGTCGCTGTTCAGCCGGTAGGTCAGCCTCTGTTTCCAGATCTACCGGGCAATGCAACAGGGAGCAGCTGGCCGATAGCCACAGGGCATCCCCCAGCTCCCGCTCCAGCGGTTCCAGGCGCTGCTGCCAGCCGGCCAGCTCAGTGCGCCAGACGTTGCGGCCGTTCACCACCCCCAGTGACAGCACCTGTCCCTGACTCCGCGCAGCCACCGCCAGGTCGATTTCCCCCGGTGCGCGCACCGCATCAATATGCACTCCCTGCACCGGCAGGCTGAATGCCAGCGGCAGGTTTTCCCGCAGCGGCGAGAAGTAGGTTGCCAACAGCAGCTGTGGCCCCGCGTCAGTGCGCAGCTGCTCATAGGACGCGGCAAATGCCTGGCGCCAGCGCTCTTCCAGGTCCAGCCCGAGGATCGGCTCGTCAATTTGTACCCACTCCACGCCGGCCTCTGCCAGCTGTTGCAGCAGTTCCCGGTACAGGGGCAACAGGCGCGGTAACAGCCCAAGCCTGTCGGCGCCGGAACGGCCGAGCCACAGGTACGTCAGCGGGCCGATCAGCACCGGCTTGGGGGGGAAGCCCTGTGCCCGTGCCTCAGCCACCTCTGCCAGCAGCCATTCACTGTCCAGCGTGAACTCCTGGGTCGCATCGAATTCCGGCACCAGGTAGTGGTAGTTGGTGTCGAACCACTTCGTCATCGCGCTGGCCGCAACCGGTTCGCCGGCAGGGGCGCGGCCACGGGCCAGGCGGAAATACTGGTCCAGTTTTGTGTCCGCCGCCCCCCGGGTAAATCGCTGCGGGACCACGCCGAACATCAGCGAGTGATTCAGCACCTGGTCATACCAGGCAAAGTCCCCCACAGTGACAAACTCCAGGCCGGCCTGCTCCTGCGCGCGCCAGTTGTCGCGGCGCACGGCGGCCCCCACCTCATAGAGCTGCGACGAGGACAGCTCCCCGCGCCAGTATGACTCCAGCGCCCGCTTCAGCTCACGCCGCGCGCCAATGCGCGGATAGCCGAGGATATGTGTCTTTGCCATTCCTGGTTTCCCCCATGTCCATTGATACGGCAGGAACGCGTCCACGCGCCGCCGTTAAACCGTATTCCCACCCGCCCCCTATCGGCTTGCGGCACCGCAGTGAGTCCGGCAAGCGAGGGGGTGTGACGGGTCCTGATATTTCGGGGTTGATTCTGGGCCGCCGCTGATATTCAATCAATTTCATATTTTTTGCCAAAAACATGAATTTTTCTAAAGATGATCGAGCTGCGCCAGCTTCGCGCCCTCACCGTGCTGCGGGAGACCGGCAGCATGGTGCGTGCCGCGGAACGCCTCCACCTGACCCAGTCCGCCCTGTCGCACCTGTTCCGGGAAATGGAAGACCGCCATGAACAGGCACTGTTCGTGCGGAAATCGCGGCCACTGCGTTTTACCACCGCGGGCCTGCGCCTGCTGCAGCTGGCAGATGAGGTACTGCCACGGGTTGCCGTGGCACAGCGTGACCTGGCCCGGCTGGCCTCGGGCCAGGCGGGGCGACTGAACATCGCCATCGAATGCCATAGCTGCTACCAATGGCTGATGCCCACCCTGGATGCCTACCGGGATAACTGGCCCGAGGTGGAACTGGACCTGTCCAGCGGCTTCCATTTCGCCCCGTTGCCGGCCCTGACTCGGGGCGACCTGGACCTGGTGGTGACTTCCAACCCGGATCCCGAACTACAGGGCATCCACTATGAGCCCCTGTTCAGTTTCGAAATGGTACTGGCGGTCAGTCGCAAGCACCCACTGGCCAACCGGAAATGGGTGGTGGCGGAAGACCTGTCAGGCGAGGTACAGATCACCTATCCGGTGGAGCGGGAACGCCTGGATATCTTCCAGCATTTCCTCGACCCGGCCGGGGTGGAACCGGCCGAGATCCGCACCGCCGAGCTGACCGTGATGATGGTGCAGCTGGCCGTCAGCGGTCGCGGAGTCTGTGCCCTGCCCAGCTGGGCCCTGCACGAATACCTGCAGAAGGGTTTTATTACGCAGTTGCGCCTGGGGGAAAAGGGACTGTGGAGTACGCTGTACGCAGCTGTCCGGGAGGAAATGCTCGGGCAGGCTTACCTGACGGATTTCCTGCAAACCGCGCGGGATACCTGCTTCGGCAATCTCAGGGATATCCGGTCCGTTGCCCATGCCAGTCCCCTGCCGAGTGCGGACTACCCCCTTGCACGGAAAAAAGGATAAGCTTTGCCAAAAGAAAAGTTACATGAACAGGGAGATATATCATGGCCAATACTGCCCCGACACAATGGCACTTTCTCAGCAGGAGCCTGCACTGGCTGATCGCCGTTTTCTTCCTCTTCGCCTGGGCTTCCGTGGAGCTGCACGAGAGCTACGAGCGTGGCGACCCGATGAGAACCTGGTGGATGGTGCTGCATTTCTCCATCGGCCTGACCATCCTGCTGCTTGTATTTGCCCGGATTTACGGCCGCGCGAAACACCCGCGGCCGCAGCTCTATGGCGGCCGCTGGCAGCGCAAGGTATCGCTGTCGGTGGAGGGACTGATGTATGTCGTCATGCTCGCCATGCCCATCACCGGCCTGGCCATGCGCCAGTTCGAGGGTGACGAGACCCTGGTTTTCTGGCTGTTCAAGATCCCGGCTTTCGTACAGGAAAATGAGGGCATCGCCGAGCAGCTGGAGTTCTTCCACAAGGAACTGATCTGGAACACCTTTCTCGGCCTGCTGGTGCTGCATGTAGCCGGCGCACTCTGGCACCACTTCGGCAAGGGCGACGCGACACTGCGACATATGCTGCCCTGGTCGAAAAGCGAGTAACCCTGGCGCCTACTGACGATGCGCGATTACCAGCGGCAGGTAACGCGCATCAAACCAGTCCAGATTGGCCCACCTGATCGCCATCGCAACCAAAACACCCCCGGCCCCCATAGCAGAGCCCTGGTAAATACAAACCTTCAGTAGTAGCAATGCCAGGCGGGCCAGAACAGAACACCACAGACTCGCGATAAGTTATCGGTTCTGCTCAGTGAAACCGGGTTTCTGCCTTCAGAGTAAATACGAAAAGAAACGGAAGACGGTGGGAAAAGGCAGGGAAAGAAAAGGAAAAGAATAAAACAGGAGTCGGGAATCATTGGTGCGGCATCTGCCGCACCAATGAGGAACCCATTACTGCTTTCTTTTACGCGGCTTACCTGCCGGCTTGGGACCGGATTTCGGTTTGCGCTTGCTGTGTGATGGCTTGCCGGCCTGCTCACTGAAGCGCGAGATCCGCATTTCCCGCCCCGCGACACGCACCTTTTTCAGGTGGCTGAAGATTTCCTTCGGCATGCCTTCAGGCAGGTCCACGGTTGTGTACTCGGGATAGATCTCGATACGGCCGATATAGGAGCTGTCCAGGTCCACCTCGTTGGCGATAGCGCCGACGATATTACCCGGCTTGACGCCGGCCTCGCGGCCAACCTCGATGCGGTAACGTTCCATGCCCTCATCCGGCGGCGGCATCTTCTTGTCTTTTTCGTAGCCACCCTGCTTGCGGCCACGGCTTTCGTAGTCACCCTCGCGTTCGCGGCGCTCGCGCTTCTCGCGCGGCTTGAATTCCTGCTCCTTGACCAGCAGCGGCTGGTCGCCCTGGGCCATGGCGGCCAGTGCGGCGGCCACATCCAGGGGATCCGCCTCATTCATTTCCAGGTACTTCTCTACCAGCTCGCGGTAAGGCGCCAGATCAATCCCGCCTTCCAGGGTGGCCGTGATCCGGTCACGGAAGCGCTGCATGCGCGCGTCATTCACCGCCGCCGCACTGGGCAGCTGCAGCTGCTCGATGGGCTTCTTGGTGGCGCGCTCGATGGAGCGCAGCATACGGCGCTCGCGCGGGGCCACGAACAGGATGGCATCACCCTCGCGCCCGGCTCGACCGGTGCGGCCAATGCGGTGAATATAGGCTTCGGTATCGTAGGGAATGTCGTAATTGATCACGTGGCTGATACGGGCGACATCCAGGCCCCGCGCCGCCACATCAGTGGCAACCACGATATCCAGCTTGCCCTTCTTGAGCTTGTCGATCACCGCCTCACGCAGGTTCTGCGCCATATCGCCATTCAGGGCCGAGCTGGCGAAGCCACGGGCGGCCAGCTTGTCCGCCAGCTCCACCGTGCTGTTCTTGGTGCGCACGAAGATAATGGTGGCATCCACCGGTTCCGCTTCCAGGATCCGGGTCAGTGCATCCAGCTTGTGCAGGCCTCCCACCGGCCAGTAACGCTGGCGAATGGTTTCGGCAGTCTCGGTCTTGACCCGGATCTTCACTTCCACCGGGTCACGCAGGTGCTCGCGGGCAATGCGGGCGATCTCTTTGGGCATGGTGGCGGAGAAGAGCGCAATCTGGCGCTCGGCGGGAATCTGTTCCAGCACCCACTGTACGTCATCGATAAAGCCCATGCGCAGCATTTCGTCGGCTTCATCCAGCACCAGGGTCTTCAGGTTTGACAGGTCCAGGCTGCCGCGACGCATATGGTCCATGACCCGGCCGGGGGTACCCACCACCAGCTGCACACCGCGCTTCAGCTGCTTTATCTGGCCGCGGTAATCGGCGCCACCGTAGACGGGGGCCACATGGAAACCTTTCAGGTTCTGGGCGTAGGACTGGCAGGCCTCGGCCACCTGGATGGCCAGCTCCCGCGTGGGCGCCAACACCAGCGCCTGGGGGCGACGATCATTCAGGTCCAGCTGCGCCAGCAGGGGCAGCGCAAAGGCCGCGGTCTTGCCGGTGCCGGTCTGTGCCTGGCCCAGCACGTCGCGGCCGTCCAGCAGGGAGGGAATGGTCTGTGCCTGGATCGGCGACGGGGTTTCATAGCCCAGGGACTGGACGGCACTGAGGATCTCGGCCGGCAGGTCCAGCTGGTCAAAGCCAATCGGCTCGGGGGTATCGGTCATGTTGGAATTCACTTGAATCTATGTAGGGGGCCTGGCGTGGCCATGTCCCGGTGGGGTAACCATAGCGCACAGCCGCACATTGCTGGGCAGGCGCGAAAGCCCACTAATAGCAACCCGCTATCTTCAAGCTTAATCAACGCAGTACAGGGGCCTTTGGCGAGGAGGTCTGTTACCCATGAAGGCTTATGCCCCGCTTGCAACCCTCGACGGGTGGGGACAGAAGGCCGCGGAGTCTAACAGAATGACACGGGAATTGGCAGTATATTTTTTGACCAATTTCGAGGGGAGAGGGGGAGGCTCGTGATGACAGCCCCTGGATCGGGGAGGCCCCCGCCGCCCTGAACCGGCGGCGGGGATGGGCCTACTCAGTCACGGCCATACAGGTCGCGGGTGTAGACCTTGTCCGCAACGTCCTGCAGTTGCGGGCACATGCGGTTGGCAACAATGACGTCGGCGCGCTGCTTGAACGTGTCCAGGTCGTTCACCACATCGGAATTGAAGAAGCTGTCACCCTCGTAGGTGGGCTCGTAGACAATCACCTCGATGCCCTTGGCCTTGATCCGCTTCATGATGCCCTGGATCGAGGAGGTCCGGTAATTGTCGGACCCCGCCTTCATGATCAACCGATGCACCCCCACAACCTTTGGCTTCAGCTTGAGGATGGACTCGGCCACAAAGTCCTTGCGGGTCGAGTTGGCATCCACGATGGCCTTGATCAGGTTATTGGGCACATCCTCGTAGTTGGCCAGCAGCTGCCTTGTATCCTTGGGCAGGCAGTACCCCCCGTAGCCAAACGAGGGGTTGTTGTAGTGATCGCCAATGCGAGGGTCCAGGCCCACTCCACTGATGATCTGGAGGGTATCCAGCCCGTGCGTTTCGGCGTAAGTATCCAGCTCGTTGAAGTAGGCCACCCGCATCGCCAGGTAGGTATTGGAGAACAGCTTGATCGCCTCGGCCTCGGTCGAGCCGGTCATCAGGATTTTCACATCCTTGCTGAGGGCACCCTGCAGCATCAGCTCCGCAAACATTTCCGCTTTCGGCGATTGTCCGCCGACCACAATGCGCGAGGGATACAGGTTGTCATGAAGGGCCTTGCCCTCACGCAGGAATTCCGGCGAGAAAATAATGTTGTCGTTGGCAAAGCGCTCTCGGACTTCGCAAGTGAATCCTACCGGGATCGTCGACTTGACTACGATCGTGGCATCCGGATTGATGGCGGTGATATCCTCGATTACGGACTCAACAGTACTGGTATTGAAGTAGTTGGTCTCGGGATCATAGTCCGTCGGCGTGGCCACGATGACAAACTCAGCATTTTCATATGCCTGCTGCTTGTCCAGCGTGGCGGTAAACTGCAGTTCCTTCTCGCGGAGGAACAGCTCGATCTCGGCATCGACAATCGGGGCGACTCCCCGGTTCAGCCCATCTACCCGCTCGGGCACCACGTCCAGAGCCACCACTTCATTGAACTGCGCCAGTAGCAGCGCATTGGAAAGCCCGACATAGCCGGTGCCAGCCACGGCGATTTTCATATAGGAACCTCTTGGAATCTCTTCTTGCCTCGCAGCAACCTTTGCGCGGGTACGGTTGGGTGGGGCCCTGCCCCGCCGAAAGTGGGCAATTCTACGAAAAAATGTCCCAGGGGAACACATGCCGGGCCCTGAAAAGGGCCCGGCAGGTCGAAAAGGGGTCTAATAACCGGGTGGGGTTGCTACACAGCCTCGGGCACCGGCTGCTGTGCCGCCACCAGGAACCCCTGCAATTCTTCGCCCAGGTCAGGATGGCGCAGGCCATATTCAATCTGGGCCTTCATATAGCCCAGCTTGTTGCCGCAGTCGTGGCTGCAGCCCACGATCTGGTAGGCTTCCACCCGCTGGCGGGCGAGTAGCTTATCGATGGAGTCGGTCAGCTGGATCTCACCACCGGCACCGGGCTGCGTCTCGTCCAGCAGGTTCCAGATCTCCGCCGGCAGTACATAGCGGCCCACCACGGACATGTTGGAAGGGGCCGCGTCGACACTGGGCTTCTCGACCATACCGTCAATCTTGGCGGTGCCGCCAGCATGCAGTTCGGCACCCAGGCAATCCACCACGCCGTACTTGCTGACCTCTTCCCAGGCCACCGGCTCCACCATGATCTGGCTGTGGCCGGTCTGTTCGAAGTTGCGCACCATGGCCGCCAGGTTATGGGCCGCCGGGTCGGCGCGGTACTGGTCCACCAGTACATCCGGCAACAGCACGGCAAAGGGGTTGTCCCCCACCACCGGGCGGGCACAGGCAATGGCATGCCCCAGGCCCTTGGCCTGCGCCTGGCGCACGGAAATCACGGTGACGTCCTCTGGCACAATAGAGCGCACCTCGTCCAGGATCTGGCGCTTCAGGCGGTTTTCCAGCTGGGCTTCCAGCTCAAAGGAGGTGTCGAAGTGGTTGGCGATGGCATTCTTACTGGCGTGGGTGACCAGGACAATCTCCTTGATCCCGGCACTCACCGCCTCATTGACCACGTACTGGATCAGCGGCTTGTCCACAATCGGCAGCATCTCTTTCGGGATGGCCTTGGTGGCGGGCAGCATACGCGTCCCCAGACCCGCTACCGGGATGACCGCTTTTTTTACTTTGTTCATTTTTTGCTCCTATTAATACTTTCAGAATTCCATTTCACAGAGCGGTTCAGACCCGCTTTTGACAGAGTGCCAAAGACACCCGGGACTCACTGTCACCAAAAGTCGTAATTCGTTACTCCCGGAAGCAGACAGGCCTCCAGGCAATCTTGCCCCGTTATCTGCAGCTTGCAAGAGGTGGGCCCTCCGGGCAAGTGTCTGGCACTCACACCTCATTACAAAAGCCTAACTCCCGGCCAGATAGGCCGCCTCTTCCTTTTCCGGCACGGGTATACGCCTGCCGCTCCCCACCACCGGCAGTATTCTCAGACTGGCGGCGTCCACCGCATAACCGGCCATTTTAAAGAAACTACCGTCCAATTGTGTCAATTCGTAAAGGTACTGGCGGAAGCGACGGAACAGCTGTGGGTCCACCGCGTCGGCATCGCGCCAGAAGCTGGCCAGGTCACCACCGTGGGTCAGGCCCGGGATATCGTACAGGGCCCGCCCGAGCAGCTTGGTGGGCACCCGGTGCAGCAGCGCGGAAATACCCACGGTACTGTTGATGGTCACCACTCCGCGGGCATGATCCAGGAGAGTGGGCAGGTGCTGGTCGTGGCAGTAGATCACCCGGCGTTTCACCCCCTGCTGTGCCGCCAGTGTGCGGATAAGGCGGCCGTAATGACAGAAGCCCCGGTCCATCGGGTGATGCTTGATCACCAGAAAGGCTGTGGGCTCCGCGTTGGCTGCAAACGACGAAATGACTTCATCAATGGAGTTCTCGATCGACAGCAGGTCGGAATGGGTGCGCAGCTGGAAGTCATCCCGGGTCTGCAGCGGGAACAGGTAGAAGCGACCGGAGAGCTCGCCGGCAAGACGCGGCTGAATCGAGCGCTCGGTCAGCCGGTACAGGCCCTTGCGGTAGAAACTGCGCAACCAACACAGCCCCTCGCCCACCCAGCCTCGGCCACGGTGATGGTGATAATGCGGGAACTCCCCGCGGGCCAGGCGGGCGAACAAATAGTAACGGCAGGCATACTTGGTGCGCTGCCAGAAGGTGGGGCCCACCTTCACCGAAGGCTTGCGGCCCCGGGGCCGGTAACTGTCGATCGCCGGAATGGACCAGTCGGTGTGGGAGTTCGCGTTGACGCCGTGCCACTCAAAGGTGACAAAATCCGGCCGCAGGTACCCTTCCTCAAAGACCCCGAATGCCACCCCCAGCTCTTCACAGATCTCACCGGCCACACGGTGGTAATACCGGCAATCCCCATACACGAAGACCGCATCGATCTGATGTTCTACCAGGTAGCTGCGAAAAAAGGCCGACCAGTCGCGGTGCCCACCGGTGTAATCCACCCGCCGATGCGCCCAGCAAAAATGACGGTCGCCGCCATTGAAGTTGATCTTGTGGGTTTCTGCCCCATGGCGCGCCAGGCGCCGCGCCAGCTTGGCGAAGAAAGGCCCCAGGGGCCCCTGCAGAAAAACGACGGATGACACGATTCCCCCAGACCGGGTGCGGGCCTGGCGGCCCGTTGCCCCGGAATACAGCGGTCCCGACACCCGGCCCCGCGGCAATCCCCATTGCCGACGGAAACGTTTTTACGGTGTCGCAGACCGCCCCCATTTATGCGGCAGTGCCGCCGATCAGTGGCTGCCGGTTCCGGCAGGATATGGTTACAAAAGCCGGAGCCGTGCAGAGCCCCTGGCCACTGATCTCCCCTTTGACCGCTCAAAAAACAGGCGGACTTAGTATAATTTCATCCGCTATTCTATCCAGAATCTGCTACCCAGTCCGCAGTTTGTAATGCGATGTAATGGTATTCGCGGAAAGAAATTGGCTTGCCGGCGGTGAGACAGTCCAGCCTGCTGCCGTCGACAGGGATCCTCTAGCAATCGTCGTTCCAGAAAGCGGCAGTGGGGGGATTTTTCCGGGGTTCAGCGGCTGAAGCGGCCGGTAAACCTGCGCTGCTCACCGGCGACCTCGCGGGGCCCATCGAGCCTGCGCAGTACCCGTTCCCAAACCCACTCAAAGGCGCGCCCGGCAGCCCGGGGCAAGGGCGTAAACAGCGGGTTGAACGGGTTGTCGCGCGCCTGCATCCAGATGGTCATACGGTGAGAGGCAGCACCGGCCTCGCCGCGGCGGTGGAAACCGTAGACATTGGCCACCAGCAGGGTATTGGCCGGCACCCGGAAAGCCCGGGGGGCAAAACCCATTTCCGCCAGTTCGTGCTCACTGACCCGGAAAGAGCCATCCCAGTAGCGCCCCGGGGCCCGGGCCTCCCCCTGCTTGCACGCCTCCAGGCTCTGGCGGTATTCCCACCTGAGCCTCGCCCAGCCCAGCTTCTGGGATCCCGGTACGTATACGAAAGGACCATTACTGTCGTCCACAGGGTCAAGGTACAACCACCCTTTCACACAGGGATGGAAGGTATCGGCGTGCATATCGCGCTGTGGATCCGGTCGCGGCGTCACGTTGGCGTGATTGCAGAGATTCTCCACATAGAACAGTGGCGGCCGGTTCTTGGAGGAGCAGTAGCGCACCAGGTGATCGAGACGCGGGTCATTGGCGAAGGCAGCCATCTGCGGCGTCCCATTCCGGACCTCATGCGTCATGAAAGTGCGCTGGGTGAGCGTGGTGCCCTCCACGGTCTCACGCACCTCACCCTCATAGTGCAGGAGCTCATCCCGCAGGCGCTGGAACTGTTCTGGCGGCAGGAAGTTTTCCTTCAGCACATAGCCATCGCGCAGGAAGGCCCGGCGGTCTGCAGCGGGCACCAGTGGAGCCAGCAACAACAGGCGGAAGCGGAACAGCCCATGGGCAATCACTACGCGCACAACGTGCAGCCCACAGCGGTTCAGCCAGTAACTGCCGATAACCGGGTTGTTCTTGAAACTCTTCCCCCAGGCGAGCAGCTCCACAAGCCACAGGGGCAGTTTCCACAATGTTTTCAGCCTGCGTGTTGGCATAATTTTTCTCGAATAATCGTAATTTCGCCCGGTAGCGTCATTATGAGCCAGCCCCCGGTCGCGGCCAGCGGCCGCTCCTACGGGCTGCTTGTATCACCCCGGCGCAGGATGGAACCCGGATCCGCGGCGGGCTAACGGCGCAGGAACGCGTTGCGGTAAAGGCGATACAACCAGCGGCCGAAAGCCAGCGGGCCCGACGGTTCGGGCCGCTCCCGTTGTCGCTGTAACAGACGCGCCGCCGTCTCGGCATTCACCAGCTCACCGGTATGCGGATCGCAGTACACGGGGTACAGCAGCAACACCCCCGCCACCAGTTCATCAATCTCCAGCGCGCGTCCGCGCCGCTCCAGCACGGCCGCAGCATCAACCTGCCCTGCCCGTCGGTCCGCCAGCTCCTGTAACCGGGCCAGGCTGTCCGCATCCAGTAGCAAGTCTTCGCTTACCCCCCAGCCCGTATAAAACGGCAGCCCGTAGGTCACCACCTTGCGCCCGCGTAACAGGGCCTCGAAACCGCTCAGCGAACACAGCGTATGCACCTCGTCCACCTGCTCCAGCAGCTGCGGCATGGCGATATCCGTGACCTCGAGATCGCAGAGCCCCGTCCCCGTGACCGCGCCCTGCCGGGCGCCGGCCACCACATCCGGATGGGGCTTATAGACGATATACGCATCGGGGTTCAGCCCCCGCACCGCGCGCAGCAATTCTTCATTGGTTTTCAGCAGCGGTGAGCCACCGGTAATGGACGCATCGGTTTCCACCTGCCCCGGTACCAGCAATATTCGCTGCCCGGGCGCCGCGCCGAGGTCTGTTAACTCCGCAGCCTGGCCCACGTTGTATTTACTGAGTCGCGCCCTCACCAGTGATTCCCGCAACGCACGGGCTCGCTCTACCAGGGCTTGCTCAAATTCCGTTTCCGCCAGGATTATCTCCAGGTCACTGGCAGCCCGGGCGTCGTAATAAATGCCTCGCGCATCCAGCACCAGCGACAGGGGCCGGACCAGGTCGGCCCCCAGCCCCACCGAGCGCAGGAAGCCGTCTTCCATCCGCCACAGCGGTATGCCCGCATCGTCACAAGCGCGCAGCAGTGATTGGGGCAGGCCACTGGCCCAAGCAACCACACGCAGGCTGTCCTCGTCCTTTCGCACCCGCACCGAAGCCGCCCGCGCCGGGGCAAATTCCATGGAATCTGGACGCCCCAGGAAATCCGGCACAAAGCGCCTTTTCCACGGCGAGAAACCCAGCCCCAGCCAGCGATCGCCCAGCCTACCCCGCTGGCGTTTCTGCTCTGCCAGCAGGGCGATGGTGTCCTCCAGCGCACAGCGCTCGCCGGTGTAGGGATTGATATAGCGGCTGTAATGCAGGTAGGCCGCGCAGAACACCTGCTCCAGGCTGCGCGACACTCCGCGGCGCTCGCAGGGCTGCCGGTCTTCCGTCAGTCCCCAGCCGGCATAAAACGGCAGGCCGTAGCAGTGCACTTTCCTGCCCGCCAACAGGGCATCAAAGCCCATCTGGCTGGTCACCACATAGACCTCGCTCACCACATCCAGCACCGCCCAGGGCGAAATATCCTCGGCCAGTACACGGCAGCCGCGCTCCCGCGCCAGCTCAAGGAGATAGCCACGCTTCTTGCCGGCAATCACATCCGGGTGCACCTTGACGCACACCTCGGCCTGCGGGTGCTCCGCAATCGCCGCTTCCAGCATCTGCCGGAAACTGCCTGCATCCGCACCGCCAAATGTCACCGCCGCATCCCCCAGGGTCTGGTCCACCACCAGCACCCGCGGCCGCTCCGGCCATTGCAGCGGCGTATCCGGCGCGCGGTTATATTTGGACAATCGGTATCGACGCAACAGCGCCATACATTCGCGCGCGCGCTCCAGTTCAGGCTCACTGAATGCCGCGGCGCTGATCAGGCTTTCCAGGTCACTGGGGCGGGTGGCGTCGTAATAAATACCGCTGTGGTCCACCACCATGCTGTGGGCTGGCGCCCCGCTCACACCCAGCTCCAGCGAGCGCAGGAAACCGTCTTCCAGGCTGATATAGGGCAGGTTGCGGGCCGCGGCAATGCGCCGGGCCTTTCTTGCCGTGGGCTTCAGGCCCCAGCCGGCAACATGGGTGATGTCACTGCCGGGCCGCTGGAAAAAAAACCGCGCGGGCGCTTCCAGCAGGGCCTCGAGATGGCGAATCCGGCGAATGCCGGGTGAACAATAGCCGACTACAGGCATGCCCGGGCCCCTTCCAGCAGCCGCTGACGCAGGGCAGCGTCATCCGCCAGGCGCAGGATCGCCTCCACCCAGGCCCCCTGCTCCATGGGCACCAGCAGGCCGTTTTCCCCGTTGCGGACAACATCCCCGTAAATTGCCCCGGCGGCATAGACACCAATCGCGCCCGCCAGGGTGATATCGAAGAACTTGGTATGGGAACGCGCGCGATTGAAACGGTTATCCAGCAGCGGCGCCAGGCCAATGGTGCGGCCGGGCCGACGTACCAGTGCCCGGTAGGCGGGCCACTTCATGGGATGTAATACGTGGACTCGCGGCAGACCCCGGAACACACGGTTAACCGCCGCATTGCCGATCACCTCGAACGCCAGGTTTTCATTGCGCTCCAGAACCGTGGCAATCACCGGTCGCAGCCAGCGCAGGTCGGCCCCATGGGAGGCGGAACCGTGGTAAAAGACTGTTATTACTGGCGGAACCTGCGCCGGGTCATCCCCCTGTCCGCCTCGCAGGGACTGCGGCGGCCGGGCCGGCAATAGCTGTGGCTGCCAGTGGGCATACTTCGCTTGCAGGTAGGGGGTAGAGACCAGCAGCTGCGCGCCCTGAGACTGCAGCCAGCCACGGTGACGCCAGCTGCGGCGCAGCAACTTGGCCTGGTACCGCAGGGGCATACCAACGAAGGCGCGCCAGTCGAGCAGGTCATCGTCCATGAAAAAGTAGAGGCCGGCAATGGCGGCCCGGTGCCGCGTTACCAGCGCGCGCCAGGGCCCGGGCAGGTAGCGGACAAACACCACCGTGGCCCCCTGCAGTTCACCCACAGTGGGCAACTGGGAAAAAGTGCGGCGCAGGGGCGTGTACCCCTGTTCCTGCAGGAAGGGCATCACGAAATAATCGGTGGACGGGTTCTCCCCCTCTTCCACCACAAAGCAACGCTTATCCCCCACCAAAAAACTTCCCCAATTCTATTTTTATTATGTAGCAGTGGCCGCTGGCCGCGACTCCCCGCGCCGAGAGCACCCTCTCCCGGCCTATCAACAATTCGTAGGGGCGAACCTTGTGTGCGCCCGGGCCCCAAAACCGAAACAGGGCGGATACAAGATCCGCCCCTACAGAACCCTGCAATCTCAACCGCTAAACGGAAACACCAGCGGCAACAACAGCAGCACCGTCACCGAATAGGCAATGGTCAACGGCAGACCCGCCCGCAGGAAATCCCGCAGGTGATATCCCCCCAGGTTCTGCACCATCAGGTTGGTCTGGTAGCCGAAGGGCGTCAGGAAACTGGCGCTGGCTCCATAGGCCACCGCCATCACGAACGGCATCCAGCTCACGCCAAAGCTCTCCGCCAGGCTCCAGGCCAGCGGGAATGCCAGCGCGGCCGCGGCGTTGTTGGTCATCAGCTCGGTCAGCGCCAGGGTCAGGAAGAATACCCCAATCAACCCCACATAGGGCCCCGCATCCGCCACGGTCCCCCGCAGGGCCGAGGCCAGTGCATCCGCCAGCCCACTGCCGGAAAACGCCTCCGCCAGCACCAGGGCGCTGGCAATAATCAGCCAGATCTGAAACGGGAAGCGCCGCTGCAACTCAGTGGTCGTCACAATATTCAGGCTAATCATGCCCCCCAGCAGCACCACCAGGCCTTTCAGCAGCGAGAAATACCCCAGTGCCGCGCCGGCCACCACCGCCGTAAATCCGAAGCCCAGCAACCAGCTGTCGCGGCGGGACAACTGGCGCTGGACCTTGCCGCCGCTGATGACATAAAAGTTCTTGTCGATATTGCGGTGGTGCTTCCAGTCCGGGCCCACCGCCAGCAACAACGCATCCCCGGCCCGCAACTCGATTTCCCCCAGCTTGCCGGAGAGCCGCTCACCGCCACGGCGCATCGCCACCACGGCCGCGTCGAAGCGGGTGCGGAACTGGCAACTCTTGAGGGACTCCCCCAGGATGCTGGAGTTGGGCGTGAGCACTACCTCGGTGAGGTTCATCTTCAGCTGCTCGTCCTCCAGGGCAAAGACCTTGAGCCCCTGGATATCCTGCAGCCGCCCAAGGTCTTTGACATCGCCACTGAAAATCAGCTTGTCGCCACTGCGGATAACCTCGGTGGGTGCCACCGGACTGATTACCGTACCGCTGCGCACAATCTCCACCAGGTAGAGCGTCTCCAGCTGGCGCAGGTTGTTCTGCTCCACCGTGTTGCCGTGCAGCGGTGAATCCTCAATCACCTTTGCCTCCAACAGGTATTCCTTCACTGCCTCTGTGGCCACCCGCCCCTCCGGCAGCAGGCGGTTGCACAGCAGCAATACCACCAGGCCCACCAGCGTTGCCGCCAGCCCCACCGGCAGGAAGGCAAAGAAATCCAGCCCGGGCAGGCCCCGGTCCAGCACAAAACTGTTCACAATCAGGTTGGTGGAGGTACCGATCAGGGTCAGGGTGCCACCCAGGATGGCGGCGTAAGAGAGGGGCAACAGCAGCTTGGCGGGCGGGTAGCGACGCTGCGACCGCACACTGGAAGCCAGCGCGGCCACTACCGCGGTATTGTTCAGGAAAGCCGAACTCAGCGCCGTGGCACCGGTCAGGCGCAGCAGGCTACCCTTCAGGGAACCATTGATCAGCCCATCGGAGATCGCCCGCAGCCAGCGCGCCTTCTCCAGGCCGATAGAGGCCAGGATCAGGGCCACCAGGGTCACCAGCCCCGGGTTCACCGCCTTCTGCAGCACGGATTCGGCCGGTACCAGGCCGGTCAGGAAGCACACCCCGGCAGCCGAGGCGAACACCAGTGACGGGCGGACACGGCTAAAGACCAGTGTGCCGATCACGACCAGGAAAATACCGGCAACAACGATTTGGGTAAGTGTCATAAGTTATTGTGCCGGTCTGCTATTCAGGTGAATGGCCATATTTTAAACACTCGGCGGATTCAGGCAATTATGCCAAACCTGCCGACGCCGCCCAAAGTACTTAGCGCTATCGATATATAGCCAAACCCACGCTATTTCAGTGAGAAATCCTCATGCACCAGCGTCAGATTGGGATTGTAGGCGGGGTCCGTGTCCAGTGCCTGCCCCCAGCGCTTGCGCATATATTCGGCCTCACGCTGGGCACGGCGGCGTTTGCGGAAAGTGTCATCCGCGCCCCGCGAGAGGGATTCGTGGTGATATAGCTCCGCATATGGCGTCCACAGGTTGCGGTAGCCTGCCTCCCGCACCTTCAGGCACAGGTCCACATCGTTATAGGCCACCGGTAGGTCCCGTTCATTGAGTCCGCCGACCTCCTCAAATACCGATTTACGCAACACCAGGCATGCGCCGGTTACCGCAGACAGGTTTTGCACCACCTGCAAGCGTCCCATATAACCAGGCTCTTCCCGGCGGGCATACTTGTGGCTGTGCCCGGCAGTACCGCCAATACCGAGGATCACGCCCCCATGCTGGACCGTATCATTGTCGTAATACAGCTTGGCCCCGACACAGCCAATCTCCGGCCGGCAAGCATGGGAGACCATCTCCCGTAACCAGCCCGGTGAAATGACTTCGATGTCGTTATTGATTAACCCAAGTAGCTCGCCGCGGGCATGGCGAGCCCCAAAATTATTGATGGCCGAGTAATTAAACGGGTAATCCCACCGGAGTACCCGTACCCGCGCATCAGTCTCCACCTGCTGCAGATAGGCCAGTGTCTCCCGGCAACTGCTCTGGTTATCGAGCACCAGCACCTCGAAGTTGGGGTAATCCGTCAGGGACAGGATAGAACCCACACAGCGTCGCAAGTATTCAATGCCATCACGTGTAGGCACCAACAGGCTCACCAGCGGCGCTGGTTCAGGGATAGGGAATCGGCAACGCATGACCGCCGCAGAACCGGGAAACAACTGACCATCCTCAAGCTGAGTACCGGGCATTACCCGGCTCAGGTAGCCAGCCAGGGCCTCTCTCTCCGCACCTTGGCACGCAGCCAGAGCCGTCTCCAGCAGGGGCTTCTGGTGGTAGAGCACCCGGGGCACATGCGCCACATCTTCCTGACCAAGCCGCGCCCGGGCCTCTAACAGCAGGCGATATCCACTCTCACTCCATGAATCTAGGCGAAGCGACCGGAAACCATCCAGGAGTGGCCTGCGGAACAGGCAGGCACTACCGATATAGTTATAAGCCAGCAGCAGGTCCGGGTTCCAGCCTGGTTTGAACAGCGGCGCTTCCCGCTCACCCGCCCGGTTCAGGGAGTCGGAATCGG
This sequence comes from Microbulbifer sediminum, assembly GCF_021729035.1. Lineage (GTDB taxonomy): Bacteria > Pseudomonadota > Gammaproteobacteria > Pseudomonadales > Cellvibrionaceae > Microbulbifer > Microbulbifer sediminum. Next base: position 218,073 of record NZ_JAJSAP010000004.1, read on the forward strand.
TGTACACCAACAGCGCGTCGGGCTGTGCTCCGACTGCCCGGGCGATGTAATAAAGAGCATGCTGCGCCAGGTGATCGTTATATGGCAGGGCTGCCACAAAATCGCCACGTTCCTCCTCCAGCAAATCGCCCAGTCGGGCATCGTCAGGCAACAGGGTGATACGCTCGTCGTCAGCGGAAATTCGCTCCAGCTCAGCTACCAGCGCCGGCGGCACGTCGACTCCTATCGTGACAGCCAGGCGCCAATTCGGGTAGGACTGCTGCCGCAGGGAGTGCAACGCACCCAGGTCCAGTTCCTGGATAGCGGGCAAGTGCAGGTGGAAAAGAAACTGTGGTGGAGATTTCTGCTCGGCAAGGTAGTCAGCGACCTCACCGGCGCAGGGCAGGGTCTCTGCCTCTACTTGTGCCAACCACATTTGGTAGCCCGCATCCGGACAGCGCTTGTGGAAGGTCTCGGCATAACGGGAGAGCCCCTGGCCATGCCAGGTGCGGCCCCGTCCGGCCGCTTCCTGCCGCAATGCTCGCACAACCTCGCGATGCTCCAGCCCCCGGTAACGATGGTGCATATTGGCTAGGCGCTGGCATATACGCCCGCGCGCAAAGTGCGGAGCCAGCCAGGCAAGGCAGCAGTGGCTGATTTCTGGCAGGCCGCTTTCAGGCGCTGATTGGCCATCGGGAGCAATGCTGACTTCCAGTACCAGCTCGCGCACCGGCTCTGGAAAATAACACACACGCTTGGCCACCCTGCCCCATTTTAGCGGCAGGGAGACCGACAACGCTGGATCCGCACCTGAGCCGCAATCTACATGGAGGGTAAGCGTTGCCCGGCTGCCGGCGTACTCCGCAGCAAATTCCAGCATATACCAGCCCCGGCGCGGCAGGCGCCCTTGCCACGGCAGCCGCACAGTCGCTTCAGCAAAACACTCAGGCTCCAAGGATTGCCGGTCTTGAATACACTCTTTTGGCACAAGAGCAGTGGGCTCCAGCCGAAAAAAGCGGGCGAATGGACGAAAATCCATGATTGTTAGCTGCCTGCCGGGATATGAAGAGAGGACTGCGTCAGCGGCTGACCGGTCGAAAGGACCACGCATTGCACTTCATCGCTCGCTTCCAGGCCTGGCACCTTGATCGCGAAGCCCACCAGTCCAGCGCGACCAACACCCTGCGCCCGTAACCCCGGACGGCTCTGGGTCGCATCGGCCTCTCCTGCCAGCTCGCCATTCACCAGCACGCCGATTCGCGCAGGCTCGTCACCCAACTCGGGCAGCGCCCAGCCGTGAATACGATCATTGCGATATTCTCCTAGCGCCCCGGCCACATATATATTGCCTTGCTCTGCCAACCGTTTGCGCCACTCAAACTGTACCCGAGCACTCTCGTAAAAGGAGACTTCGCGCGCATTGAGTCTGAGGATTTCCTCCCGTTGCGACTCTGACACCGGGTACTGCTCAGCAAGCGAATCTCGGCCACGGTTCTCAGCCAGCACCGGGATTTCCAGAGCATACTTGCTGTTTATCAAAGCCACGGACTCCTCATAGGCCTCGGTCAATCCGATCATACCGAGCGCGGCCCAGGCCGTGTTATCGAACATGCCCAACTGTCGATTAATAAACGGCGCTGACCGATAGAAATGCTCAAATCCGTGCTGGTAATCATAGTGGCGTTGAAAATGCTGAAATTCGGACACAATCCGCTGCACGGGCTCCCGCAAAAAGGTCACCATTCGGTCGACTCCAAAAATGGGCAAATAGCGCTGGGCGTTGAAGTGTCCGGTCAGGAATTGGTACTGCTTTTCATTAAAGGCTCTGCGAAAGCGCCAGATGTCGCTTCGTTCGAGAACCCAGTCGCGCACGATCTGGCTTGTTTCCGGAGAATTGGGGCCGTAATCACGGCAAACATTATCGCCCCCCCAGTAGCTGTCTGCACCATAGCGAAAACTGGTTCCAGCCGTCTTGGGAACATGTACAAAGACCAAAGGGGTCATCTAATACTGCCTTAAGGAAAAGTCCTCACGGGAGTGTGTGAGGTTGGGATTATAGTACGGATCGCGCTCTAGAAGAGCACTCCAACGATCGGACAGCCGGGCCTTCTCCTGATCAAAACGGGCGACTTTCTCAGGCGTGTCTTCCTGTCCGCGTGTCTTGCTCTCATGGTGATACAGCTCGGCAAACGGAGTGAAGACGTTGAGATATCCGGCTTCCTGAACCCGCAGGCAGAAATCCACGTCGTTATAGGCCACGGTATAGCTCTCATCCAGCCCACCGACCTGCTCGTAAAGCTCTTTGCGCACAAACAGGCAGGCACCGGTAACGGCGCTGAGGTTTTGCCGTACTTTCAGCCGATTGAAGTAACCCTGGCTGCCCCGGGGCGATCCCCGGTGGGAGTGGGCCGCGTAGCCTCCCAGCCCCAAGACCACTCCCGCGTGCTGCACAGTATCGTCCGGGTAGTACAGCAGGGCACCGATACACCCATTCTCCGGTCGCTGGGCCAGAGATGCCAGCTCCTCTATCCAGCCGGGCGTGATCACTTCCACATCGTTATTCACCAGACCGATAATTTCACCGCGGGCGTGCGACGCACCGAAGTTGTTGATAGCGGAATAATTGAACGGAGCATCGTAGCGCAGCACCCTCACGCGGGGATCCCCAGCCGTAATCTCCTCGAACCACTGCAGGGTGTCGTGCTCGACGCTGCCGTTATCCAGTATCAGCAACTCAAAATTGCGGTAACTGGAGCGGTTCAGAATGGATTCCACACAGGGGCGCAGCACATCCAGTGCATCTCGGGTGGGAATCAGTAGGCTCACCAGGGGCTCGCCCTCCAGTGGGTAGTCAATCCGGTAGAGGTTATCATCCTCGGTATCCAGCACCTCGGCATCGATACCCTGGCGCGCCAGGTGATCCTGCAGGGCACGCTTGCCCGCGGCCGATGTATAGGATTTTTCCTGGGGACCCAGCGCGGTGGAGCCCTCGTGGGCCCGCCAGTGATAGAGCACCCGGGGGATATGAACTATCTTGGCCGCATCCGTAAGTTCGATGCAGCGCAGCAGCAAATCGTAGTCCTGTGCCCCCTCTACCCCCGCGCCCTCGCGGAAGCCGCCTACCCGCTCCAGCAATTCGCGACGAAATACGGCCAGGTGCGTAATATAGTTGTGGGAAAGCAGTAGCGCAGGATTCCAGTCGGACTTGTAATGGGGCGCAAAGCGCCGGCCCTCGGCATCGATAAAGTCTTCATCGGAGTAGAAAATATCCACCACAGGATTGGCCTGAACCGCAGAGACCACCTCCAACAGCGCATGCTTGACCAAGCAGTCGTCATGGTCAAGTAGCGCCACATATTCGCCCTCCGCAAGGGCGAGCGCGGAATTACTCGCGGCGCAAATATGTCCGTTATTTTCGCGCCGAACCCAGCGGATACGCTTGTCCCGCTTCTCATATTCCTCCAGCACCTGTCCGACTGCTAGATTTGTCGAAGCATCGTCGGCGATACACAGCTGCCAGTGCGGGTATAGCTGCGCGAGTACCGAGTCCAGACAAGCCTTAAGCAGCTCGATTGGTGGGTTGTAGACAGGCACTACGATAGAAATCAGCGGTTGTACTTCGAGCTCCCGCAACCGGACGGAAACCTCGGGTCGAGCGTAACGTGCTCGCTCCTCAACAAGCTGCATCTCATAGCCCGAAAGAGCGCGGCGGATAAACAGGGCATTGTATTCCGTCCACAGTGTCTTCCAGCCCAGCTCACGAGCCTGCGTAAGTGTTTCAAGCGCTCCCGCGTTGACGAGCTTACGTGCCATCGACCCTATAGCGAATCTTCGGGTGACCCTCGCAAGCACAAACTGGTCTACTTTTATTCGAGCAGAAAAGTCACAGGGATCAAACCGCAAAGAGCGGGCACGATGAGGGAAATAGCAAATGCGCTTCGAAAGTCGGCCGGAATCTACAGGCAGGCAGAAAGACTCTAGCTCCTTATACCCATGGCCGTAATCAGCATAGAGCTTCGCGGGGAGAGTATCTGTCTCCGAAGCAGCCAAGACCTCCAGCATATACCAGCCGCGAGGCAGCAAGTCGGATTCCGGCTCCACACGAAAAGCCGGATCCAAGCCAACACATTGCCAGCCATCATTCATGACAGCGCATTCCTGAAGTGGAACAAGATCACAGCCTTGACGACGGTGTAGCCAACGGCGCAATTCACCTACAGCGTAATGGAAAAAAGACATTGATGAATCATATATAACTATCGAGTAATCTATATTCAGAAGTTACGCAAAAATCCAATTAGAATTCGTTCTATTTTTTAAAAACGCCAACAACAACACCTTTGTCAGCCACCAACACAGACGTAATCTTCCTAGATTCCATTAATTGCAAAGCATCCTCAACTCTCGTCCCAACGGAAATGGTAATAGGATCCTTAGACATGAAATCTACAGCTCGGATCTCAAAGATTCCGACACCATAAGATTCCACAGCGCGCCTGACGTCGCCATCAGTAACGACCCCATAACTGCTGCCGGTCTTAACTATGGCCAGCCCGAGCCTTCCTCTACTCATTGCCTGAATAACTTCCGTTACGGAAGCATCACTCTCGACAAAAGGTAGCTCCTCTCGCTCCATTTCGTCATCAACACGAGCCAACAATCGACGTCCCAAAGATCCACCAGGGTGAAACCGAGCAAATTCTTCAGGCTGAAAACCCTTAGCTTTCATCAAAGTCACAGCCAGCGCATCACCCATAGCCAAAGTTGCAGTCGTAGAGGCTGTAGGGGCAAGCTGAAGAGGGCAGGCTTCTTCTTCGACACCGATATTTAAATGGCTATCAGATGCCCTGGCTAGTGTTGAGTCTCGATTACCTGTCATTGATACCAAATAATTACCATTATCCTTTAGAAAGGGTATCAGCTTTAGAACTTCATCAGTCTCACCGGAATTCGATATCGCTACAAAGACATCCTCAGGGGTAACCATCCCCAAGTCCCCATGGTACGCCTCACCTGGATGCATGAAAAAACTCGGGGTCCCTGTGCTTGCCAAAGTCGCCGCTATTTTCTTTCCAATAATGCCGGATTTACCCATTCCACACACAATGACACGAGCTTGAAGTTCCAAAATTCGAGATACAGCATCATCGAAGTCCGCACCTAAACTTTCAGTCAACGAACGAACTGCGTTTGCTTCAATATTAAAAACATCTCTGGCAATTGACCTGTAATCTAACATCTACTTATGCTCGCTAAACCATTTAACTATCTTTTCCGCATCGGAAGGGGTGTCTACACCATGAGGAGGACAGGAATTCCAGTCAAAAACTCGCACTCTAATCCCAACCCTTAACGCTCTAAGCTGCTCCAGCTTCTCCATTGATTCCACAGGGTCAACAGCAGTTTCCGAAAAATATTTGAGCACCCGATACTTATAGGCATAGATACCCACATGCCGACGAAAATTATCCAGCGTAAACTCTTTAAAATCTGAAATATCGCGCACATGCGGTATAGGGCTGCGAGAAAAGTACAAAGCATCACCATGCACGCTTGAAACAACCTTTACCACGTTAGGGTCCAACAACTCCTTCTGCGTCGATATCGGGCACGAAACCGTAACCATTTCTAGATCATGTAACCGACGGCAATAACCCGCGAATCCTTCCAACAAGTCTACAGGAATCAACGGCTCATCACCCTGGACATTCATTATGCAATCGTCTTCAGACCAGTCCAGTTCCGCACCCACCTCCGAGATCCGATCAGTGCCTGATTCATGCTCCCGATCTGTCATAACTCCCGAAATACCGTGCGCCTCTAGCACTTCCATGATCCGCTCATCATCCGTAGCCACAACTATGGAATCGGCAATTGATGCTTTCACTACTTGCTGAAAAACACGTACGATCATCGGCGTGCCCGCTATATCAATCAGCGGCTTACCGGGAAGGCGGGATGACGAATAGCGTGCAGGGATAACTACTCGAACAACGGGATCACTCACTTTATTGCACTACCTCGACCTTTTCTTTGCTCTCCAGTAAGGGCTGGTACATTTCCTCAAGAGAAAGCCCTCTTTGAAATAAAATGTACTCCGCAACTTCGCGAGCTACCCCGCCGCCACCAATGCTTTCCAATGTGACATCGGCCCGCCTCTTTGCCAAAGCATGAGCGTCTGCAGGGGCGAAACTAATACCGGCGAACATCATCGCAGACAAATCGATTATGTCATCCCCAACGAAAGCGACTTGAGAACTTGTAATGCTCATCGCCGACACAATTTTTTCCGCCGCAACCAACTTATCTTCACAGCCGGTTACTACTACATCGAGACCCAACTGATCGCACCTAAAGTCTAGGGCTGCACTTTTTTTACCCGAAATCACGCCAGTTTTAATACCGTGACTTTTCAACAAAGCGACGGCCACACCATCCTTTACATTGAACTGTTTAAAAATTTCTCCCTCAGACGCTATGCTTAAATAACCATTGGTCAACACTCCATCGACGTCAAACAGAACAAGCTGGAGGCCCATACATTTCTCTAGCGTACTCACTGTATTTCGAGCCGTGGTAAAGACTTAACTAGATCATCCACAGCCTTGACCTGCGCCAAAAATGGTTCCAGCTTGTCTAGCGGCAAAGCGCTAGGGCCATCACAGCGCGCCTTATCCGGATTCGGGTGTGATTCCAGAAACAGCCCCGCCAAACCAACGGCCATTCCCGCTCGAGCCAACTCTACAACCTGCGCACGCCTTCCCCCAGAAGCCGAACCCATCGGATCTCGCATTTGAAGACTATGAGTGACATCGAAAATTACTGGACAGCCCTTAGATGCTTCTTTCATTTTTCGAAAGCCGAGCATATCAACGACGAGATTATCGTACCCAAAGCAAGTCCCACGCTCGCATAGAATCACCTGCTCATTCCCTGCCTCTCGGCACTTATCGACGATATTGCCTACTTGCGTTGGGCTTAAATATTGTGGTTTCTTTATGTTCATTGGTTTACCAGTTCGTGCGACTTCGACCACCAAATCAGTCTGACGCGCTAGAAATGCTGGTATTTGGATAACGTCCACCACTTCGGCAACCGCCGCGACCTGATCTATTTCATGAACGTCAGTAACAACCTTAACACCGAACTCATTCTTTACGGCGTTAAATATTTCAAGCCCCTCGTGTAGGCCTACCCCTCGAAAAGACTCTATCGAAGATCGATTAGCCTTATCATAAGAAGCTTTAAAAATAAAAGGAATGCCAAGTTTCGTCGTAACATTTACATACTCTGAGCAGGCGAACAAGGTTGACTCCAGGTCTTCCAGGACATTGATCCCACCAAATAACGTGAATGGTAAATTATTACCTAAATTTTTCATTGTCTTCTTACCGAATTCTGCAATTAAAATTTACTCAATTATCTACTTTGCCTTCAAGGCAAATAACTTAATAATGAACCGCCCATCATAATCAATAATAAAAACTTGCGATCACCGGTCCCAAACCTCTAACAAATAGGCCGCAAACAAGGGGCAATTGGGCTTAGACGCTTTAGACAGAAGAAACCCCTCATCAACGAGACGAAAAAATCTGATAACAATCACGATGCAGCTACAGAATACGCTTAGCTTTTTCAAATGGCACTGAAAACACACCACTTTCCGCACGGACCGAAAGCGCTCAGGATGAGTCTCAGCCCGAGGCGCGATTAGCAACAAATAGCGCTTCAGCCAAGTCTGCGGCTAGGCAGTCCAATTCATCTGCATTCGGCTTTTGTGGACTCGGAGGCTCAACTTCCTTACCTAAATAGGCATCTATGGACCACCAGCGATTATCCGACTCAACCGCAGCGCGCTCTTCCGGGCTCATTAATTTTAAAAGTTCTTCATTATTCTGCTTCAGTCGACTTAAAATGGAATTACCAATATCCACAGGAATAACCCAAGGGGGTGCCCCAGATAGACTTAAATGCCGAGCCAAGACAAAATCTATACCCGAACGATGGGGTGAGGGTCTCAACCTAGCGGAATGGCGCTGGAATAGCCGTAAAATACTTGCTGGCAAACTTGCATTTGCCCTGCTAGCTTGAACGGAGCCTGGATCGCAGCCCAAAGCAGTTAGACACTGATCAATGATATTACCACCTAACGGGTGAACGAGGATTTCAGTGCCTGGAAAGAGCTTCTGAATTTTCTTTAGTGAGGTTAACCAGTCGCAAACGTTAGCAGCATGCTCGACCCATTTTTCAAAACCATCTCCGGACCATGCACCCCACTGCCACCAACCAGAATTAATAAATTCCAATGGAGGGCGAACAAATGCAATAATCTTCACTCGGCCCTTCCAGAATGGGAGAACGAAGGAGGCTAAATCTTGCGGATTACCAGACCAAGCCTCCCTCGACAGAAGCAGAGAGTCGACCTTTAACTCTTCTATTTTGCTCCACCACTGCGAATGATCGAGATGCTCAGCTCTACCGAGCTCAGCAGATGCGGACGCCACATAACCGGAGTTACTTTTAGCTACCGAGCGATAAATTTCTTCGCCAAGCACTAATTTTCCAGACGGAAGAATTGCACCATAACATCCGATTCCACCTTCAGAAGTTCTGAATATAGGACTCTGAGAAAAGGTCGACTGAATCGAGCTAGAGCCACACTTTGGAAATCCCACGTGAAGCACTAAAGTACGGTCTGACATCACAACCTCAAAAAAATAGAAAATTTAGTTGAAAGCATTAAAACTAACGCTAAAAAACAATCTGAATAACTAATAGGCGCCGTCCTAGCAACGACATTACCTCTACCCATTAATCGAGGGCAAACACCATATAACCAACAACAAAGCCCTACACTATTACCCCAGAAAGCACTAACTTGAGAATAAAGATCGCGGCCTCAAGAATCTAAATTTTTTCGAATATGATTCATTAGGTACCACTCGTTCTTTGGCAGCCCCGGGACAATTATTTGAGAACATATCCCAAAATTTTGAACACTCGTTATCAACACTCGCAGACAGCAATACATCTTCCCTCATTCGCACTAATTCAGAGCCACCAATAGTACCTCCAAAGCGACTAAGTTCTCGATCCCAGTCCCCGGGGGTGGAACAGGTGGTTAATAAATCACTTTGAAACCGAGTTATGTCAGGAATAGGGGATGCAAAAACCTTGGTATTAAAAATCGCACTCTCAAAAAACTTTAATCCACTTTTACAGGAATTAAATATTGATGCTTCTAACGGAGCAATGATCGCGTTGCACAGCGAGACATACGAAGCCATCTTATAGTAACTTTGCAGCGGAAGGTGAGAAACCTGCCCGGTGTTCATAAGTCTGTCGCTCACCTCAAGCGGGCCCATGAGCAACAGCGAAAACTCTTGATTACTCTCGAGGAGCTTTAACAGTGCTCCTTCCACCATCCTGAAGTCCTTATCATGGCTCTTCGTTCCTGAAAAATATCCGAGGGTATATTTTTTATGCAATTGCTGAGAACATATGATCTTCGCAAAATCAACGTAATCGGATGTCAGACCATTATGCACCACAGTTACATCAATATGCGGGAACAGCTCCTTCATCCTTTGCATCAGGGGTTCAGTCGACACAGTTGCCTTATCAAATAATGAAAGTGCCGATGCATTTCTATCAAAAATTTCACAAACTTCTCTAGCATTCGCCCTACCATTTTTGTAGATAGAACTATTTAACGCGTTACTAACATCAAAAATCAGATCATCATAGTCCGCCGCCAGGTATCGCTCCTTTACTTTTGCCTTCGCAATAAACTCAATCAACTCAGTAGAAAAGCTTGGACGATGAAAAATAAAGGCATCAAAATTATCTAGGAGACTGTCACATAGCTCGTCCTGTGAAATAACACACGTTTTCCAACCATACTTACGCTCAAGCGCAAAGGCAAAATTAAAACAACGGTACCGAACCGATGGGTCAAAGTAGGGCCGGCTAATCCTGGATGTATTCGTTACAAAAAGGACTTTCACAAATATTTCTCCACCCAAAAAATCAAAAATTATTTAACTAGGTTAAATTCCGAATAGAAGCCTTGATTGATAAATCCGATTTTCAACCTGGCTTTATCTACACAGCCGAGATTAACCTTAGAGTGGAAACCAACCATTTCAGAGCGCAACTCGAAAACTCGCCTAACATCGGGTCTCATTGCACCACAGAAGGAAATTACATACCTATCGCCATCGTGAAAGTAAATTATATCTGGGGAGAATTTCTTTGCTGTACAGAATGCCCACCCCCTAACCTCTACAATCTCCTCGGTGATTACTAACGAATCAATATGAAACTTGACCGAATCACCATGCGCAGCGCCCTTTTGTCCAATAAAAGAGGCAACAAGGCGATCAAAATCAGACCTATTGACAGGCTTATTACTTGGATCAAACATCGACAACAACATCCTTCAAAAACTCGTTATCCAATCCCTGCTTAGAAAGCCTTATAAAGTCAGGTACAGAAAAAGACTTAGCTGAAGTTAGCGTAAGCAGCTCAACACGTTTGAAAAACTTTTGAGAATATACAGATTCTGGGCTAAGAAAATAATTCCGCAGGATAAAGCCAACCAGGTATTCAATGTTATTTTTGTATGCGGATAGATCAAACCGATCAGACAAGACACACTCGAGTGTCGGAAATACGCCTTTCACTTTATACATCGCATCTCCAAGCACGCAAACCACCTTACCAAGCAGTAAGCTTTCAAACCCTAAAGAACTATTTATCGTAACAACCAGGTCGACGGAATTGATTAGCTCTAAGTTTTCCAGTGACGACACACCTTCATCCAAGATCGTAACGTTCGGCAGGCTTTTCGCGTACTCGATACACTTCGTCTGATGAAGGTAATTTACTGGTCGTAACTTGGCTGCGGGATGCGTCTTTACCACCACATGATATCCCCCGTCCAACAACAGTTGTACAGTTTTTTTTAAAAAATCAAGCGGCGTTTCGAACGGTGAGTAAAGTAATATATTCGCATCGTCATACAACTGTAAGGGAAGAAGTGCCACCTTTTCGGCGTTCAAAATTGCGCCATCCTTAAAGACTCTTTTTCCTGCATCAAATGGCGTTCTAGTTTCCGCTTGGTTTTGACTATCTATTGACAATAAGAGCCGCGCAAAATGTGGATCTAGAGGCTCGGAAAAGCGCTTGATATCTTTGATAGTGAGCTTTAAAGGAGAGGCGTTTCCATTAACACCGCGGGGATCCAATATCAAGTACTCTGGGAATGGGCTTCTTATACTTCCCAACTCCATGTGCAGCAATACCACTTTATTTTTCTTACAAAATTTTTCCAATGCGCCATTTTGGCCCCAGCAAATTAGAACATCAAAATCGAAGCTTTTGGTCTTGACGTCAGTGAGCAGCTTATCCGTGAACTTTGAGAACTCCCCCTTGCCACGCATCAAATCCTTCCAAATCTCGATCCCCTTTGCCCTCCAGTCAACCAACATGTCTTCAATAGTTGAGTCAATTTCAGGATCTAGAACATGGAGGGCTGGCCTCACGACCGGCCTTTTTTCTAAAAGCTCATTATGCACGTGCTGATTGGCAAGAATTTTAACTTTTATCTTTTTTTCCAAGATATAATCGAGATTATTTTCAATAATATCAGCGAATTTTGACGCGACTGCAGAGTGCTGATGAAAACTATTCCTGATAGGTAGTGGTTCTGCGTAAAACAATATATTCATTTTTGCCAAACACCGGACTTAAATTTTAATGGACGTCGTAAAAGCACGTAACGCGCCGATACCTTCAATCTGATTTTTTGGCCCACCACCTGTCATTACAAAGATACCAGCTGATAGTCTTTTCGATGCCCTGCGAGAAGGAGAAGCACGGCTCGTAATCGAGCTCGTCTCTAGATTTTATTGGGTCTATCGCATAGCGCCTATCATGGCCGGCACGGTCTTCCACAAAAGTAATTAGATCTTCAGCACGGGCCTTAATGGCTCTAGTGGCTGAAGGATATTTTTCAACCAAGGCCGGATCGTTCATAAACGCCTTATTCATTAGCTCACATACGAGCTTCACGATATCGATATTGGCCCACTCGTTAATACCGCCGATGTTGTAGCACTCTCCCAGGCGACCTTTCTTTATCACCAATTCGATTCCGCGAGCATGGTCCTCCACATACAGCCAGTCCCGAATCTGTTTGCCATCGCCATAGATTGGCAGCGGCTTGTCCTGCAGGATATTCGTGATCACCAGCGGTATCAGCTTCTCCGGAAAGTGATAGGGCCCGTAGTTATTGGAGCAGTTGCTGGTGGTGACCTTCAGTCCGTAAGTGTGGTGGTATGCGCGGACCAAGTGGTCCGATGCCGCCTTGCTGGCAGAATATGGGCTGTTTGGTGCGTAGGGGGTGGTCTCACTAAACGCTGGATCATTCGGGCCCAGGGTACCGTACACCTCGTCGGTGGAGACGTGGTGGAAGCGGTGGCTCTCTTTGTTCAGCCCCTCATCCAGCCATATTTTCTTCGCGGCCTTGAGCAGGCTGTGGGTGCCGATGATATTGGTTTCGATAAAGGCATCGGGGCCCGTAATCGAGCGGTCTACATGACTCTCTGCGGCGAAGTGCACCAGGGTATCGATGCGGTGCTCTTTCAGGAGCATTTCTACCAGAGCCGTATCACAGATATTGCCGTGACAGAAAAAGAAGTTCGGGTTTTGTGCGACCGGGGCCAGGTTGGCTTTGTTACCGGCATAGGTCAGCGCGTCCAGCACGACGACTTTGTCTTCTGGATAGGTTCTCATCCAGTAGTGGACGAAGTTGGCGCCGATGAAGCCGGCGCCGCCGGTTACTAGTAGGTTGCTCATTGCTTGCGTGTCTTCTGTGTTCTTTCCGTCTGCTGGTCGCGGCCATGGGCCGCTCCTACAGGTCTTAAATTTTTTCTGGATCCAGGGTTCGGCGGTGCGCTGGCCCAGCGGGATGCCGAATTCCTATTGGGTTTTGCTTTGCAGGACCTCGCGGAGGATCTGGCGCCAGTGCGTTGGCCTGAAGCCGCTGCCGAAGTCTTCTACCCGCTTTTCCAGCACGCTGTAGGGCGGGCGGGTGGCGGGAGTCGGGTAATCGGTAGTGGTGATCGGGGTTATGTACACCTGCTTATTGGCCGGGATCAGGCCGGAGGTTTTGCCTTCCTCGTAAATTGCCACGGCGAAGTCATACCAGCTGGCGGCGCCGGCGTCGGTGCAGTGGTAGATGCCATGGGCGCACTCGTCGGCAGCCAATGCGTATAAAGCTTTTGCCAGGGTGCCGGTCCAGGTAGGTGTGCCAACCTGGTCCGCCACCACACCCAGCTGGTCTCGCTCATTCATCAAACGCAGCATGGTGTTGACGAAGTTGTTGCCGTGGACGGAGTACACCCAGGCGGTTCGGACGATGGCGGCTTCCGGCAGGATGGCCTGGACGGCGGCCTCGCCGGCGGCCTTGCTGCTGCCGTAGACGCCCAGAGGGCGGGTCGGGTCCTCGGTTGTATAGGGGGAGGACTTCTGGCCGTCGAAGACGAAATCCGTAGATACGTGGACAAGGCGGATGCCGCATTCCTTGCAGGCCTGGGCCAGGTTCTCGGGGCCAGTGGCGTTGATGGCGTAGGCGTTTTCCACATCCGATTCCGCCCTGTCTACGGCGGTGTAGGCGGCGGCGTTGATTACGACATCCGGGCGGTGCTCGGCCAGGGCACTGAAGACGGCATCGCGGTTGGTGATGTCCAGGTCTTCGCGGCCGAGGGCGATCAGTTCGGCGCCTTGCGGGGCGTCTTGCTGTAGCTGTTGGCCTAGTTGGCCGTTTTTGCCGGTAATTAATATTTTCATTCGTTTCTGTGCGTATTTGCTTTTGTTGCGGTCGCGGCGGCTCTCTTCTTTTCGCCTGCAAGCAGGCTCCTACGTGGTTGCGAGTGCCTGTTCGCCTGCAGGGCAGGCTCCTACGGTGGTGGAGCCTGCGCGTTTGGTATCAATCGAAGGTGACGGCGTCTTTTAGCAGTTTGCCGTCGGCGTCTTTGGCAGAGAGCTTTGGTGGCTCGCCGTTTACCAGGGGCCAGTCGATGGCCAGTCCCGGGTCGTCCCAGCGGATGGAGTGCTCGTGCTCCGGTGCGTAGTAGTCGGTGCACTTGTAGACGAACTCGGCGGTTTCGCTGGTGACGTAGAAGCCGTGGGCGAAGCCTTCCGGCACCCATAGCTGCCGCTTGTTTTCTGCCGAAAGGATGACGCCCACCCATTGTCCGAAGGTGGGGGAGCTTCTGCGCAGGTCTACGGCCACGTCGTATACCTCACCCTGGGTAACGCGCACCAGCTTGCCCTGGGTGTTCTGGGTCTGGTAATGCAGGCCGCGCAGGATGCCCTGGCTGGACTTGCTGTGGTTGTCCTGTACGAATATGCGGTCGGCGCATTCGCGGCTGAATACGTCGTGGCGGAAGGACTCGAAGAAAAACCCGCGCTCATCACCGAACACCCTGGGTTCGATGATTTTTACTTCTGGAATTTTTGTTTCGATAATTTTCATACTGCTTATCCTGGAAATCGTCTGCTCACCTGTCGGCCGTTTAGTTGTAAAACGTCCGGGCCGAATATTCGGTAATCTAAAACCCTGTGAATCAACGCCCGAAGGCGTGGTCGCTGCGGGACTCGGCCAGTATCTGCATCAGGTACTCGCCATAGCCGCTCTTGATCAGCGGCTGGGCCTGGGCTTCCAGCTGGGCGGCATCAATAAACCCCTTGCGATACGCCACTTCTTCCGGGCAGGCGATCTTCAGGCCCTGGCGCCGTTCGATGGTCTGCACATAGTGTGCGGCGTCCAGCAGGTTGTCGTGGGTACCGGTATCCAGCCAGGCGGAACCCCGGCCCATCAGCTCCACATTCAGCAGGCCCTGCTCCAGGTAGATACGGTTGAGGTCGGTGATTTCCAGCTCGCCGCGGTGGCTCGGCTTGATCTCCCGTGCCAGTTCGCACACCTGGCTGTCATAGAAGTACAGGCCGGTGACGGCGTAGTTGGACTTGGGCTGCGCCGGCTTTTCCTCGATGCTGATGACCTTGCCGCTGGCATCGAACTCGGCCACGCCGTAGGCACGGGGATCCGCCACGTGGTAGCCGAATACCGTGGCGCCCTGCTGGCGGGCGTCCGCATTGCGCAGCACTTCATTGAAGCGTTCCGCGTAGAAAATATTGTCGCCCAGCACCAGTGCACTCGGGCTGTTGCCCACGTGCTCGCGGCCGATAATAAAAGCCTGCGCCAGGCCATCCGGGGAGGGCTGCACGGCATAGCTGAGATTGACGCCCCACTGGCTGCCGTCACCCAGCAGGTTCTGGAACAGCTGCTGTTCGGTAGGCGTGGTGATGACCAGGATATCCCGTATCCCCGCCAGCATCAGCGTGGTGAGCGGGTAGTAGATCATCGGCTTGTCGTAAACCGGCATCAGCTGTTTGCTGACCCCCCTGGTGAGCGGGTACAGGCGCGTGCCCGAGCCACCGGCCAGGATAATGCCCTTGCGGGCGGAGAGTCCTTTCTCCATTGCAGGCGTGGCCTCCATAGCTTCCATGGTTTTTCCCCTTTCTTGTTGTGCGCAGCGGCGGCTCCGGGCGGGTACGGCCAGAATCATCCCCACAATGATTCAAGTGCCGTGCCACCTTGCCCCGGAGTACTGCTGCTTCCCCAAATTGCGGTGTTGACACCGCGACCCCTTTTGCCTGTTTTCAGGCGTTAAGAATTTTTTGTTCTACGTTGTTTCTATATCAATTGTCAGAAAGACAGCACCGCGGCAGTCCCCACTGCGATACGGTACAGGATCTCTGTGACATCCTTGGTCACCTGCAGCTCGCTGGAATTGATCTTCGGCATCACCATGATCTCGTCCCCCGGCCGCAGGGCGTCACCCAGGCGGTTGTCGAACTTGCTGTCTTCAATGCGGCTGATGGTGCCGTCCAGGTGCAGGATCACCAGTTCATCCTGGTTGGCGTTGTTGGCAAAGCCGCCCGCGAGTTCGATATAGTCTTCCAGCGTGCGCCGGTCGTTGTAGACCAGCGAGGTGGGGAACACCACCTCGCCCACCACGGAGATGGTGGAGGTCTTCACCGGCACCACCAGCTCGTCGCCATCTTCCAGCAGCATGGTGCCGGCGTTGGGCGTGTTGGCCAGTACCACCTGCCCGCGCGGTTGCGCCTTGCGCGCCTGCTTGATAAAGCTCTGGATCATGGCCGCATTGTCTTTCTGGGCGGTCTTTTCCAGGTCGGTATTGGGCTGGCGGGTAAGCACTTCCATCTGTAGCGCATCCAGCGAGCGCTCCAGTGCCACGCGCTGTTTCTCGGCCACGCTTTCACGATACAGCTGGATGGAATCCCGGTCGGCATTGGCCTTGAACTGCAGTTGCGCCAGCAGCTCGTCCAGGGTGGCCCCGTAGGGCAGGACGTAGGTGGCCGGTCCGTCCGCTTCTCCACTGACTTTCACCGAGATGGACTGGATCTCGTTATCGCGAATCAGCTCGACGCGCGCGCCGGGATACAGGGGGGTGCTCAGCGCCTCTTCCAGTGGTACGTAGGTGGCCTGCTGCTGGTCGTCGATCACCTGGGTGATGCGGGCAAAATTCGCCTGCGGATCCGGCTTGGCCACCATCAGCATTTCCGCCAGGTGGGTGCTGGGGCCGATAAATTCGATCTGGGCCGGTTGCTGTACCGCGCCCTCGATGGTCACCGCACCGTTGCGCGGGCCCACCACTATCGCATCGCCGTTACGCAGCTGCAGCGGCGGCATGGCGCCCGCGACCAGGAAGTTATACAGGTTTATTTTTTCGATCAGCCGGCCATTGCGCTGCACTTTGACATCGATAAAGCTGCCACTTTTGCGATCAATGCCCCCGGCGCTGTCCAGGTAGTAGAGAATGGAGTCGGAAGAGTAGCCGTTGTACAGGCCCGGATTCTTCACAAAGCCGGTGACAAATACCTTCACCGGCTGGCTGGCTTCCAGGTTGGCGTAGGCGCGCACATTGTTCTTGAATACACGCTTCACATGACGCAGCACGAACGCGTTCAGTTCGCCATTTTCCACGCCGGCCACATGCACCGGCCCCACTTCCGGGATAAAAATATTACCCTGCGGGTCTACCGGCAGGGTGGCACTGAAGCTGTAGGCCCCCCACAGCTGCAGGTTGATCTGGTCGCCGACGGTGATGCGGTAGGACGGGTTGAAGCCTGCGAACGGCTGGTCCTTGAAGGCGCCGCGAAACAGTGAGGCACCGAATACCGGCACGCCGGTATCCACCGGCATCTGCGCCGCTTCCCCCTCCAGCTGCTGGGTCTCCAGTGTCTGGGCAGTGGCAGTGAACCCGGCGCTCCCCATCAGTGCCAGCAGCAGGATCCCCATGCCTTGTTTCAGTGTCTGTTTCATGTTGTCCGTTTTAATTCGCTTTTTAGCTTTTGTTCTGTTTGCCCATCGACGGGCAAGCCCTGCCCTTCGATGACGGATCAGTAGTTGCCCACTCAGATCCGGTGGTCGCGGATGCTGGAGACCAGCATCTTGCCGATGCCGTAGAGCAACAGCAGAATCACTGCCAGGCTGGCCAGGTTATAGAGTTTGCGCGGATACTCCGCCTCTTCAGGCAATGAGGGCTTACTTACCGTCATCAGGTGCTTGAGGCGGCCCGAGGCTTCCATACGTGCGGTTTCCAGCGCAGCCAGGGCAGCCTGGTAGGCGTCCATGGCGAACTGCAGGTCCAGTTCCAGGTTCTGGAAGTGGGCACTCAGGCTGTTCAGGCGCTGTTCCCCGTCTTCTTCCCCCGCGCCGACCAGGCGAACCTTTTCCGCCTCGATCTGCTGTTCCAGCGCACTGATTTCCGCCCGCAGCGATACCACCTGGGAAGACCCCGGGTTCAGGTAGGTCCTGGCCGCAGTGAGCTTGGCACGCAGCTCGGACACCTTGGCCTCCAGACCCTGGATAATGCTGCTGATGCCCTTGGTCAGCTCTTCGGGGCTGACCACCCTGTTGCGATTCTGGAAATCCAGGATCTCCTGTTTGGCACTGCGCAGCTTGGTCTGTGCCAGTTCCAGCTCCGTGCGTACAAAGGCCACCTGCTTGTCTGCCAGCTGGTTGCTGAGGGCGTTGACGAAGTCCTCGGATTTTTGCGTGAGCACCTGTACCTGCTGGCGGGCGAATTCCGGATCAAATGCCTGGGCGGCAATGGTGATGATGCCGGTCTGCTCGTCGAAGGCTACCGAGACGTGTTCCCGGTAGTACTCCAGGTAATCTTCCTGCGAGGCGTCGGCAGCCAGGCGGGAAAACACATCGTGCTCGGTACTCTGGTAGTAGTCGGACAGGCCCAGCTCCTCATCCAGGAACAGGGCCATATCCAGGGAGTGAATGTAGTTCACCACCAGGTGGGCATCCTGGTTTTCACTGCCTACACCCGGCACCAGGAACCCCAGCGTAGAGGACATACTGGGCTCGGAGCCATTCTCTTTAACGATCAGCTGGGTGGTGCTGACATAACGCTCGGTGACCCAGAACAGGTAGTAAGCACTGACCAGCAGTAACGGCAGCAGCACAAATACCGCCAGCCCCTGCCAGCGACGCCAGCCGCCCGCCACGGCGGACTCGCCCGGCTGGGGCTCATTCGCAGAGAAGCGAGCCATCATGCCCTTTACACTGGCCGCGGCTTTTTTCAGGCCCTGCGCTTCGCCGCCCGCTTGCTTTGCCTCGGGCCCGGACTGTTGCGCCGGTGCGACCGGTTCTTTCGTTTCCATAGGTTCTGGATACTTCCCTGAAATCAGTGATTCGCGGCCGCCGCGGGTCGCTGGTTGTTCTGTTGTTTCTGTTTTGGTTTTGGCAGGCCCTGCTGGTACAGCGCGATGGCCTCTTCGACCGTGTCGAAGATTTTCAGGCCGCCATCCCCCACATAGATGCCCACATCGCAGTTCTTTTTCAGCTGAGGCATGGCGTGGGCGACGATAATAAAGTTGGATGTCTTGCGCTTTTCCGCGATCACCTGCTCGCACTTGTGCTTGAAGTGGGCGTCCCCCACGGACATCACTTCATCCACCAGGTACACATCAAAGTCCACGGCAATACTCAGGCCAAAGGCCAGCCGTGAGCGCATGCCCGAGGAATAGCTTTTTACCGGCGCATCAAAGTAGTCGCCGATTTCGGCGAAGTCCTGCACCCGGTCCAGCACCCGGCGGCGGGCCGAGCCCCAGATGCCGTGGATACCACAGACAAAGGCACAGTTTTCACGGCCGGTCATACTGCCCTGGAAACCGCCTGACAGCCCCATGGGCCAGGAAATACGCTTGTCGGTGATTACCCGCCCTGCATCCGGGTAATCGATCCCCCCCATAATGCGCAGCAGCGTCGACTTGCCGGCACCATTGCGGCCGAGGATGCCGATGTTCCTGTTCTCCGGGAACACCGCGCTCACGTCCCGGAAAAGTACCTTGCGGCCGTGGGGTGTGCGGTAGGACTTGGTGAGGTTGCGCAACTCGATCATCGGCTGCGCACCAGGTCGCGCCACTGGCTACGATAGACCAACAGGCCAAAGGCCAGCATGGCCAGGGAACTGAATGCCAGGTACGGCAGGTTGGCGAACATGCCGTGGTAGCTGGCAAACAGGCCCTCGCGGGTCAGCTCGATCACATGCAGCAGCGGGTTCCAGGACAGGTACGGGTGGTACTCCTCCGGGATCTGCTCCAGGGAGAAGAACACCCCGGACATGAAATACAGAGGGCGCACAATCATCGGCCCGAATTTGGCGGCTTCCGGGTACTTCTCACCCGCAACGCAGAGTGCCAGGCTGAGCCCCAGGCAGAACCCCAGGTAAAGCAGGTTCACTGCCACCAGCAACAGGAAATCATTGAAGGTGGCCGAGACCCCGAACCAGGCCAGGATGGCAAGCAGCGCGACCATGGAAAACAGGTAGATGGAGAATTCCAGCAATACCCGGGTGATCACCGCATCGAATGGCCGGAGCTGGCGGTAATTGAACAGGCCCCGGTTGGATTCCACCGCCGCCAGTGATTTCTGGAAACAATGGGAAAAGAACAGGAATGGCCCGATACCACCGAGCATAAACAAGACGGTGGGAATGCCCGGATAGAACTCCCGACCCATAAAGCTGAAGATGAAGGCCAGCACCATGATGTGCATGGCCGGCTCCAGCAGCACCCACGCATAGCCCAGGCGCCACTTGCCGAAGCGGGTCTTCATCTCGCGTACCAGCAGCGCGTGCACCACGTCGCGCTGGATCTGCCAGGGACTGCGTTGAGTGATGGAGTTCATTTTTTGTTACAGCTTTTTCTTTTTGCTTTTGACGCTGGCATTGGCGTGCCGCCCGGACAGGCTTTCACCAATGCAAAGCCCGGGCCAGACGCCAAAAACTGGCGGCAACCAGCCGGGACACATCAATGACGGCCAACAGTGCCGTCAATGGCAGCCAGCCCCGACATTTTGTGAACTCCCTCTCCTTCCCCTGCTGCAAGGCCGGTTAGTATGCGCGGCCTGCCAGATTCCATTTCCGATACTTGGGGGATTCTAACTCCCGTACCACAGCCACTTCAGCCGTTGTGTGATTACAAGCTATTACAGCGCCTTCCCCTAAAAAGAGGTGCCCTGCGGAAGCAATACCACCACGCCCTGACTCCGAGCACTTCGGCCGGCCACCACTGCTGTAACGAACCAAGGAGCACGCCCCTCAACACATGACGCACCAGGTTGGTGCAAACAAAATGTAAGCAAGCGGATGAAAAACAATCAACTCATCGTGACTGCTTTTGCCAGTAATCCCTTCTTCTTTAAACGCACAAAATACAAACAATGTGCTGCAGTCTGCACCAAAAATGCAAACTGGTTCACAACACCGGCGAGAGTATGCCGGATTATCAGCGGCCAATCCAGCTAGCCCCAGAATAAAATTTGCTGCCATTGCAACGAAGCAGGTGTCTTTAGAATGCTGTGCTCAGGGTAACGCCGCGGTAGCAACCGACAAGCTGGCTTAAATGCCGGTTCGGGAAAACCGTGACTGTCCACTTGGGCGCAAACGTGCGATGACCGGCCCGTCATCCAGGAGACTCGCCCCGGGCAAACCAGGCAAGCTATCTTGATCAGCGGAACCACCCTCCGTTAGCCTCCCCCCCCTCTGGCCTGTGCACTTGGGTTTCCGCCTGGCTGCCACAGTACTATTCTGAGACCCGTTTGGAATCAGCATTCGCGGCCGCAACCCGGGGTAAACTGAAACCCGCCCCCCGGTTCAAGGTTGCATGCTCGTTTCCGTATTCATCCAGCAACGGTGATGAGCTCACCACACTGAAGTGAATCTCTTTCTCGTTCGCATAGATGACCTTGCCCATGAACACGGCAGCTGTACGGACAGGCCGGCCATTCTTGCCCGGCTTCTTGTAAAAAAGCACAAGCTCAACTTCTTCAGCCTGCTCGAGCTGTATGCCCGGTGTCACCTCGCCCAGCGGATAAAGGACCCCATCTCCCATCGCCATGGGTTTCCAACCCTTGAATCCTTTGATGAGTTCCCGCACGCGGATGGCGTGCCCCTTACGGTTCGGACGCAGCGGTTGCGCCTCTGCGTCAGCGGTTTCCCGGCTGCGTTCCTCTTCGGAGACAGCGGAATCCCTGTTCGCCCTGGACTCTTTCTCCCCCTCTTTTTCCACCCCGCGATGCTTGTCCAACGGCGTGGCATCAGCGGGAATATCTTCACCGTCCCCACCACCTGCAAAGATGCGATAAATGGTCTTTACCAGCCAGCAGTCCGGCAAGTACTTGAGCGGGTGATCCACCAGGTCCTCCAGCTGCGCTATTACGTCGGCCAGCGTTCCACCCTTCAGCCCGGCATGACAAGTCTTGCCCAGCTCCACGAAGATATCTCCCCGCACCTTGGCACCCGCACCTAGCTTGCCGCCTGCGCCGATCGCCGGCCCGGACATGAGGTAGAAATGTGGCTTCTGCACCTGCACGCTGCGCAACAGGAACTGGATCAGTTCGTCCGAGCGCTCACCAAGCCTGTTGCCGTAATCACTGAGGTAATCAGCAAGTGCCCTCACCTGCACCAGGGGATCGCTGGCGGAAGGCTTTGGCAGGCCCGAGGGCAGTTCAGGGAGCAGCTCATAGAATCGGGTGGCCAGGTCTGCCAATTCGGAACCACTCATCTTTACCGTCATTTCCGCGTACATTTCAAAGCGGAAACCCAGGCGCGAGGCCTTCATGGAAAACTCGTCACCCAACAGCGAGCGTGCCCCGTGCTGGCGGCGCATGAAGGTCCGCAGGCCCGACCCGCGCATGCCGCCAAGGCTCACCCGGTTCCAGAAAATTGCCGAGTCCAGCTGGGTAAAGATCTGCAGGAACGAAATCGACATGGGCTTGCCTTCGGCAAGCCGCTGCAGGATCTCGGGGATCGAGACCACCTCGCTGAGCGGGAAGCGCAGCTCCTGCCGGCTGGCGGGCCCGGCCAGGTAGTCGTCTTCGCCGGTAAAGCTGTAGACGCTGAGCAGGACGTCGCTGAGCTTGTCGCCCTCATACTGGAAAAGCAGTGCCACCCCAGCACCGAGACTGGTGGGGAGTAGTTGCAGTAGCTGTTTTACTCCGGGAATGGGGATTTCCAGGAGTACCTTAAGCTCGCCCTCCATGGACGCCTTCACGGCATTGCCGGGAATATCCTGCTCTACTGCCACGGTGGCCACGCCCCTGGCGAGGGTGGTAAACCGAACCGACAGGAAGTTGAGCAGGGCCAGCGGATCCAGGTTCAGGTGCTGTACTACGCCGGAGCCATCGCGGGTGAGCATTTTCCTGACTTCCGGGTTGGCAAGCCTCGGTTTCTTGCCCGGCTTGTTCCGCTTCTCTGCAGTGGAGCTCCACATCGAACCGGCCGTCGTCACCCGCCCCTTGCCGCCCTCTTCCGCCGGCCGGGCCAGGCCGGCTGTCGCCTCAACCACACCCTGCCCGAAGGCGCCGATCTCCAGCTTCTTCTTGACCAGATATTGTTCGGCGTACTGCGCCAGAAAGTCATTCAGGAAAGTCCCGGCCACCTGCGTTGTCGGATTCATCATCAGCATGGGGCTGAACTGGTCGACCCAGACACTGAGCAGCGCCGAGTAGAGATCCGCCACCGGCAGCTCGTATTCCTCGATCACCGTACCCAGCACGCCGACTTCCACATTGGCACCGGCCGCGAGATTGACGCCGGTCTGGTGGCGTTTGCTGCCCGTATAGAAGCCGGCACCGACACCAATATCCAGCCCGACCCTGCCGGTCTTGAGGACCAGAACACTCACCTTGTCGCCGGGCGGTGAGCGGGAGATCACGCCGCGCACATGGCCCTCGGTGCGCACGGGCACCCCCCAGGTCACGCCGCCCTGGAAATCAAAGTGATAGCGGCGATTGGGGGGGAACAGCTTGTTCAACAGCGCAATCGCACTGCCCGTCTCGCCGTGTTGCCCGGCCGGGTTGGCGGGGCCGTTGCCGGCCCCGGGGGCACGGCCGCGGGTGGCGGGGGAACCGGTTGCCCGGTCATCACGGCCCCTGTCGGAGGTGCCGCGATCCAGTGTTTCTGCTGGGTCTGCCATGGCTTTCGATGTGACTCAATTTAGAGGGATGCAGGGCTGGCGCCCGGCGGCTTGCCGGCGGGTGCCAGGTTCACCACTGCGTATGGAAAGCGAAGGGTGGCAATGTATCCTGCCACCCTCCGGGTAAGGCCTGTCAGACCTCTACTTCCGCATCGCCGTGCACAACTACCTGCTTGTCGATCTCGGGGTCACCGCGCTCACCGGCCAGCAGGCGGTCGGCCCGGCGCAGGTTCTCCAGCCGGCGCTCCCGCAGCTCTTCCTCAGCCTGCAGGGTGTCGAGGGCGCGATGCTTCAGCTTGAAGTCCTCCAGCAGCGGGTGGGTGCCGGGCAGCGCCTCGATAAACAGCTCGCCGGAGGGCACGATGACCAACTGGCCCTTACGGTCAAGGTTGGCCATGGCCTCTTCCAGTGCCTTCCGCATCCCGGGGCTGAGCACCGGGCGTGGAATATCGAGTGAGGCATTCCGCAGGCGGCATTCGGCGAGACTGGCAATATCGAACGGATCGAACAGCTCCCCCACATGGTCGGGGTCCCGCACTCCCTGCTCATCGTCCAGGTAACCCTGCATCATATAGGTGGTAAGGGCATTGGACTCGCGCATCGGGAAGATCGCGTAGTTGCCCTTGAAACCCAGCAGGTTGTCCACGTCGGCCACCTCGTAAAGCGGACGCTCTTCCCCCATGCGGGGCAACGGGCACTTGATCTCCAGCTCCTCGCGCTCGATGGGCTCGCCATTTTCCCCCAAGCCCACAAGACGCTTGCCGCGGCGACGTACGGTGCAGGGACCGCTGGCTTCGGGCTCGCGGATGGGCAGGTCGTACAGTTCGAAGAAGCGCTGGTCGGGCGGCATGTGCACCCAGATGGCCTGCATGTAGTAGAGGATGTTCTGCTTGATATGCATGCGCAGCTGGTCGATGGCCGTGCGGCGGTTCTGGCGCTCGCGCAGGGCGGACACGTAGCGGCGGGTGGTTTCCTGCACCGAGGCGAGAGAGCCGGACAGCTGGCCCTGCATTTCGGCCAGGTCGGATTCCAGCCACTCCAGCGTCCGGACCGCGGACTCGGTGCGCGCTGCATAGGTGGCGTCCTCGTTCTCTCCGCCAAAAAGCGCCTCCAGCCCCTTCTCGATAAGACCCTCGCTGCCCTGCGGCGCCGTCTTGTACCAGGTGAGGATGTCTCGGGCGTTGCGCCGGGCATCGCTGGCAGAGGCGAGATCACCCTTGAGCTCACGCAGTGCGGACATTTCCTCTTCCCATTGCGCCTGCAGCACACTCACGCCCAGCTCGTCGCCGGAGAAGGTTTCGGTGAGGTAGTCCAGCGCCGGCACCAGGTCTTTATCCAGGAGTACCCGCCGCAGCACCCATTCGTGGGCCAGCAGCCAGTCCTCGTCTATTTCGTGGGGCCTGGGCATGTCCATGGCCACCATGATCACCGGCTGAACGCCGTGTAACTGCTCACTGACCCAGTACTGGCGCTGCAGCTCGTAGAACAGGTAGGTGACGGTCAGCTCGCTGTTGGGGTTGCTGAGCTCACCGGTTTCCTCCATCAGCGACTCTGTGCTTTCCTCGCTGGAAATCTCGATGGTGCGCTCGTTGCGGTATTCGGTCGCCGCACGACGCACGGCCTCGCGGAAGTCCCGCTTGGTGCTGGCCGACTCCCGCGACTGCTGGCCACTGAACTGGATGGACTGGCTCAGGCCACCCTCGCCCACCTGGGGAATCTTGAGTTTCAGCGAGCCCGATGTGGTCATGTCGAAATTGGTGGCGAAGCTGGCCCGCTCGACGATTTCCGCATCGGCGCGCCGTTTATGCTCGCTTTCACGGGTCTGCGAGGACATCGCCTTGCGAACCTCCTTCTCGGCTCGGCTCTGCTGGATATTGCGGCGCTTCTTGTAGGATCTTTTCTCGCCCGGTGCCAGCGGGATCGTCGCTACCAGGTCTCCGGCCTGGTAGGCCTGGGGTTCCCACTTCTGGCGATAGGTGGTCATCAGGCCGAAGTTATAGGTGTGGGGCTTGAACACGTCGAAGCGATACCCCTCCTTGAGGCGCTTGTCGATACCGGCGATCAGGCGGTTGAGACGCCCGAGTTTTGGGCCGCGGTCTTGATCGTCCTCATTGCCCCCAAACAAGACAGCAAGAGGTTTCCAGCTGCGGGCCTTGCCGCGAACCTCACTTACCAGGTCCTGCAGGTCATTCAACTCACTCAGGTCCCGCGGACGATCCAGCCCGTAATCCTCCGCTACTTGGACAGCCTCCTGGTAGAGTTCAGCCATTTCGTCGGCGAGTCCCGAGTCGACCATCGAGGTCCAGGTATTCTCGAACGCGATCTGCAGGGAGTGGAAATCGTGATAGGCGGTCTCGTCGGCCGGGCCGCCCGAGAGCGAGGTGTTAAGGTTGCGGGTAACAGCCTGGGCATCGGGCCTGTTCCCCAGGTTGAAGGGCTCGCTGCCAAGGGCAGCCAGGATCTGGTGCCGGAGCTCCTCCTGTGGTGTGGCATTTCCCGAATTGGCCGTGTTTTCCGGCGTGTGGCGGGCCCCAGCGCCCGAACCAGCGTCCGTCAGGCTGAATGTTTTCTGGTGAAGCAGGCTTTTTGCCTTGCAGTCGCGGCGCGGATCCCTGAAGCGGGTGGCCCCACCCACCAGGCCCTGGTTACGCAGGTAATCGCTAAGCCTGCCAGGGTCAATTGAATCCGGCAGATTGATCAGGCTGCCCTGGGCGTCGAACTCAAAGCGGTCGTCAAGTTTAGCCAGCCGCTCAGGATCGATGCCCACGCTGACACCCGAGACCTGGCCGTCCACTTTTCCGAGACGCTCCATGCCCGATGCCACGCGCTTGTCATTCAACTCGCGCACGTCCCCACTCGGGGAAACGAACAGGCGATCAAACACAGGGCGCTGGATCATCATTTTATCGAGTGCGAATTGCCTGCCCTTGTTGATCCATTCCACATGTCGCGCGAGCAGGTTTTTTCTCGAGATCTTCGGCACCACTTGCGCCTGCTCACTGAGCAGGGACAGCTTCATGGCTTGCATACCGCTCTCGGCAACTGACAATTCAGTCGCCGGTATGCGAATCACAAAATTCTGGTTTCCGCTTGAATACGGATCGGGGCACTCCTGGGAGTAAAGTACTTCACCCTCTGTACCGCCTTTACCGGACACGGCCGGCGAGTGTACCGCCAGGTGCCACGGGTCTTCTGAAGCGGCGGCATATTTTTTATCGAGCGCCAACTGGATGGCGAACTGACCATTGTCACCGGAAACAGCAGAAGCAACCCGGTTCGCCCCCTTTAATGTACCCGGCCGGTATAGCCCGATGACCAGCCCTTCCAGGGGCTTGTTTGTTTCATGTGCGATTAACTTACCGTCAATTGAATACATAAGCTTCCCTTCTTATTGATATCCACGCTTGCAGTCGTATCCCGAGTCCCCGGTCACGCAACCTATGATCGCTTTCGACGAAACGGATAGACAGGACCAAGTCTTCATCGTCGACCCTGTTACACGAACAATTTGCTGCGTTCACGAAGAGGGCTGGTGCCAGTCTCAATGATCCCCTTTTTCCTTTTCAATGGTTTGTAATCTAACGTAATGACTTCGGCGCGTATCACTTCCAGTTTCAGCGGGATACACACCTTTAAAGCGCTTGCGGAATGTCATCCGGGTTAGAAAAAACAGCTGTTTCCGGGAACCAGGGGAACTCTGTTCGAGAGCAGGCGAAAATAAGTAGGGGGAATATCAGGGAGCGGGGCACTTACTTTATCCATCTTGTCTGGCGCTGTTTTCTCCGAAACCTCCCGGTTGCGCAGACTCCGGGACGCCAATAGTCGCGCGCCCGCGGAGAAAGTATCCCGAGGCTATCGCGTATAGAGGTATCCGCCGGCGGTTGGCGACAGGGGAGGGTTTTACAGATGGTTTCGGTTGCTTCGGGGCCAGCAGGCTACAAGGAGGGACACATTCTGACCTATTGCACTGGCTTTCCCGTCCCGCGCAGTCATTTGGATGGAGGTTACGGCTCGACGCTCCGAACGTGGGAGCAAGCTCTGGAAGTGAAATGATTTGCGGGCGCAGCCTGGCCAGTCCTGCACTTTCCCGGGTCCGGCCACATGCGGGCTCGCGCGTGCGAAAGTCCTGCGTCGCCTGAAATACGGCGCATATGAACCGAGAGCCAAACCTCCATCCCCCAGCGACAACGGATACAAAAAAGGCCGCATCCTTTCGGATGCGGCCTTTTTTGTATTTGGTGGAGCTAAGGCTGGGCGCCCCCGCGGCATCAAACCGCTTTCAGCGGTTCGGTCTCTCAGGGTCAGGCCAAATAAAAAACCCCCGCACCTCTCGGTGCGGGGGTCTTTATTTGGTGGAGCTAAGCGGGATCGAACCGCTGACCTCAACACTGCCAGTGTTGCGCTCTCCCAGCTGAGCTATAGCCCCAAATTGGGTTGCCTTCGTTTGAGTTTCCCCTGAAAGCGAGGCGCATTTTAACAGCGCGCCGGCGCCTGTCAACAAGAAAAACAACTTTTTAATCAATCAGTTACGACCGGGGCGTCGCGACTGGTTCCCGGCCGCCCCGCCAGGGGCACCGGGACCGGCCCGGTTTGCCCCCGGAGGCTTACGCCAGGCTGGCATACTCCTTTTCCCAGCGCTTCAGCACCTTCTTGCCGGCACCCCCAAGGACGTCCACGGCCTGGCGCAGGCGTGCGCGGCTGAGATCGGGGCCCAGCAGGACCATGGCATCCATGACCGAGAAGGAGGCTGTGGTACCGCTAATGGCCACGAACAGCGGCGCGTTGAAGTCCTTGAGCTTGATGTCCATGGACTGGGACAGCGCCTTCACGGCCTGGAAGATGCTGTCGCGATCCCAGGTGCGCAGGGCTTCCAGGCGCCACAGGGCGAATTGCAGCAGCTTCTTCTGCTCGTCCAGCTCCAGCTTGTTGCCACTGAAGCTCGCCTCGGTGAGGGGCAGCTGGCCGGAGGCCAGGAAGCTGACCAGGGGGGCGAAGTCGCCGAAGGTCTCCATGCGCTCCTTGGCGTGGGGCAGGACCTTGAGCAGGTTGTCGCGGTTGAACATCCACTGCTGCAGCCGGTCTGCCAGCTGTTCGTTTTCCAGCTCGCGGATCCACAGGCCGTTGAGCCAGGACAGCTTCTCCACATCGAACACCGGGCCGCCCAGCGAAACGCGCATGATGTCGAAGTGCTCCAGCATCTCGGCCAGGGTGAACTTCTCGCTTTCGTCCGGCATGGACCAGCCCATGCGGCCCAGGTAGTTCAGCAGGGCCTCGGGCATAAAGCCGGCACGCTGGTAGTAGAGGATGGACGTGGGGTTCTTGCGCTTGGATAGCTTGGTCTTGTCCGGGTTGCGCAGCAGCGGCAGGTGGCAGAGCACCGGCATATCCCAGCCGAAGTATTCGTACAGCAGCTTGTGCTTGGGAGCGGAGTTGATCCACTCCTCGCCGCGCAGCACGTGGGTGATCTCCATCAGGTGATCGTCCACCACATTGGCCAGGTGGTAAGTGGGCATGCCGTCGGACTTGAGCAGGATCTGCGCGTCCACCTGGGCCCAGTCGATCTCGATAGGGCCGCGCAGCAGGTCTTCCACCACGCAGGTGCCGCTTTCCGGTACGTTCATGCGCACCACATAGGGCGCGCCGGCCGCGCGGCGCTTCTCGACTTCCTCGTCCGGCAGGGCCAGGTCGCTGGGCTTCAGCGCGGTGCGGCCGGCCTCGCGCAGTTCCTCGCGCAGCTGTTCCAGCTCGTCGGCTGTGCGGTAGCAGTGGAAGGCGTGGCCTTTCTCGACCAGCTCGTCACAGTACTTTTTATAGACATCGCCGCGCTCGCTCTGGCGGTACGGGCCGTGCGGGCCACCCACGTCCGGGCCCTCGTCCCAGTCCAGCCCCAGCCACCGCAGGCTGTCGAGGATGGCCTGCTCCGATTCCGGGGTACTGCGCTGCTGGTCGGTATCCTCGATGCGCAGCACAAACTTGCCACCCTGGGCGCGGGCGAAGCACTGGTTGAACAGGGCAATGTAGGCCGTGCCTACATGGGGGTCGCCGGTGGGCGACGGGGCGATACGGGTTCTTACGGTCATGACTAACCTGGTTGTGAACGGGTGTATTGAAGGCGCGGCATTATATCGCCACGGGGCGCGGGGGCACAGTCATGTGGCATAACCTGTACAAACTGACAGATCGATCAAAATAACTCCAAAAAGTGCAAAAAGGGCCCGCAAAAAGCGTGACTAGCGTCACAAAAAAAGTATTATTGCCGCGAAAACCGGGGGGATACGACGCCCGTACCCAATAACCGGTAGCAGCCACAAAAGCTGGCCTGATAACAACCCAACAACGACCTGTTCTATTTAAGGGGAAAATCCATGCACTCAACCCTGCGCAGTGCCCTCGCGGGCCTGATTCTCGCCGTTCCCGGTGTCGTCATTGCGGCTGGAGAAACCGACTTCAAGGATATCCAGGTCAACCTGAATATCCCCGAGCGCATCGTCGTCGACCAGCTCGACAATATCGACCTGTCCGCAGTTGCAGGTACCGATGCCGCCGGAGCCGATGCGTTCTGTGTGGGCGGCACCGGTTTTGCCACTTACTCGATCCAGTTCGACAGCAATGCCGGCGGCGCTACTAATGAATTCCTGCTGGCCAATGTTGCCGATACCAGCCTGACCGTGCCTTACTCTGTCGGCTATAGCAACGATGAGACCGCGACTGACGCCGCATCATTCGCCGACGAGGGGGTGGTACTGCCCGGAAACCTCCGTCGTGACTTCCGCTGTGGTGCGGGCTACGAGAATGCCAAGCTGTTCGTCAACGTCGCCGCCAACGATTGGCAGAATGCCACTGGCGGTGATTACAGCGACACCCTGACAGTCACTGTTGTGGCTGAGTAAGTGCGCTTCCGGCACCGGGTACCGCCCGGTGCCAATGCCCCTCCCCGATGAAGTACCTGATCGTGGCCGCCCTTCTCACTGCCGCCTGCTACAGCTGTCCGTCTGCAGGTGCGGCCGCGTTCACCCTGGAAACGGCTCCCCCGAAAGGCTTCGACGATCTCACCGGGCCCCAGCAACTGGTGGCGGACCTGTATTTTGGCGGCCGCATGCTGGGAGCAACGCAGGTGACGGTGACACCAGGCCGCATCCGCTTTGACGAACCTGCCGCAGTGATGGCCCTGTTGCCGGAAGCGCTGCCCGCGGAAAAGGTCATTCCGTTGCTGCAGGGGGATCATCCCATCAACGCCTACCGTATCTGTCGCCGGGACCAGGCAGCCGGCTGCGGTTTCCTGGAGCCGGAGTCCTTCGCGCTGATCTACGATGAGGATCGCTTCCGCGTCGACCTGTTCTTTGCCCGGCACCTGCTGCCCCGCCGCGCCGCGGTGGAAGATCCCTACCTGCCTGAATCCAGCAGCGACTTCTCATTCGTCCACAGTTTCAGCGGCAGCTGGAGTGGTGTGGAGGGAGACACCAGCAGCGATACAAGCACAGCCACCCTGCTCGGCCGGTCCATCCTCGGTTTTGGGGAGAGCGGCCTGCACGCCCAGTGGGCCACCGGCAACAAGCGCGGGACCGAGCTCTACCAGCTCAACTGGGCGCGCGATTATCGCGGCCGGGCCTGGACGGTGGGCCTGTTGCAGCCGCAACAGGGTTTCAGCAGCTTTGCCGCTGCCCCTTACCTGTACGGAGTGGAGTACCGCACCTCCTACAACAGCCGCACCGACAACCGCCAGCAACAGGGAGCACCGCTGGAGATCAATATGCCGCTGCGCGGCCGGGTGGAGGTTTACCGGGATGGCCGGCTGCTGTACAGCGAACTGCTGGAGGCTGGCAACCAGTTGCTGGACACCTCCGGGCTGCCCGGTGGCGCCTACGAGGTGGAGGTGCGCACCTACGACGAGAGCGGCCGGCCGCTGGCACAGTTCACCCAGTTTTTTGCCAAGGATGCCCTCCTGCCCGCCCCGGGAGAATGGCGCTGGAGCCTGCAACTGGGGCGCCCGGCAGAATTGTCGGAAAGCCTGTTCCCGGCAACGGCCGGGGACTACCTGGCGAGTGGCGGGGTGGCCCGGCGCGTTCATGACAGCGCGGGCATTTTCGCCAGTGCCGCCGCCACTGAAGATGAGCAAGTAGTGGAGATCGGTGCCCGCTGGATCACACCGCTGCTGAGCGTTTCACCAAGCGTTATGCAGACTGCGGATGGTCGCCGGGGCCACCGTCTCCGTGCCCAGCTCACCACTCCCTGGTTCCGCCTCAATGCGACCGAGTCTTACCTGCAGGCCGGGGAACCGGCCGGCTCAACGGAGGAATTTTCCCTGCTCGGCCGGGGATTCCGGCAACGCAGCGCCAGTGCCCAGCGGGAATTCTGGGATGGCCAGCTCGGCCTGCGTTACAGCTCGCGGGAATTTGGCAACGCCGTGGTGGAACCGGAGTTTGTCTTGGACACCGGGCTTGAGGGCGCCAGCCAACTTACCACCGTGGAATACCGCCGCAATATTTTCCGCAGCGGCAACTGGCTGGGTGATCTCACCCTGGCGCACAGCGAAGCCGACGGCCGCGCCTTTACCACCGCAAGCCTGCAGTTTCGTGCACGCGGGGAACACTGGACCCACGGGGCACGGCTACGCAGCGAGCGCAGCCCCGCTGGTTTCGGTAATCGCGCGGGTATGGACAGCACCTGGAACGACCGCGACTTGTGGGCGGCGGAGCTGGAACAGCGTGTAACCGCGGAATCTACGGGAAGGGATCACGTCCTGGGCAGTCGTACCCGCCTGTCGGGCCACCGCGGCTACCTGGAGTCGACCATGCAATGGACGGATACTGCCGATTCGGAGTCTTTCAATTACGTGGGCAGCTTCAGCACCAACCTGGCCGGCGACGGCGAAACCTTTGCCTGGGGAGGGGAACGGCCGTACGAAAGTGCCGTGGTTGTGGATATCGATGGCAGCCCGGAGGAGAACTTTGAGATTCTCGTGAACGGTGTGCGACGCGGTTATGCCCGGGGCGAGCAAAGCTCGGTGGTGAACCTGCCCTCATTCGACAGCTATGAAATCAGCCTGCGGCCACTGTCCGACGGGTTTCATGACTATGCCGAATCGAGCGAAACACTGACCCTGTACCCCGGCAATGTTGCCCGCACGCGCTATCGCATCCAACCGTTGATCCTGGCGCTGGGAAGGATTGTCCGCAACGGCCAGCCAGAGCCCGGGGCCAGGATCACCATCGGCGAATACTCGACTGTCACCGATGAAAACGGGGTTTTCCAGATGGAAATCCACGGTAACCCACGCACCCTTGACATGCCGCCGGTGCGTTGGCGCGACTGTCGCGTGGCCCTGCCCGGGCAGAGCGCCGGCGAACACTGGATCAACCTGGGTGAAATCGATCTGGGCAAGGCGGAGTGCACGCCGGCGAACACCCGGAACCGACAAGGAGGCCAGAGTGATTGAACGGATTCGACAGCGGCTGCTCCTGTGCACGCTGGGTGCACTCACACTGCTGGTAAGCCATGGCACAAGTGCGGCCTGTGATGCCAATGCGTTAATGCAGGCCTGCGATTTCGACAGTCCCTACAGTGCCACCCTCCAGTATCCTGTCACTACACCTGCGATCGGCGATATCGGCTTTCGCATTACGAGTAAGCGCATCAAGAAAAACGGCAGTTTCCAGGACAATAAATACCGTGTCACCGCCTATCCCGATATCGGGTCCGGTTTCACCCTGGTTTCCGAATACGGCGACGAGCTGGCGCTGGCGCTGACCTATAACAACTGGGATGGCAACAGTGAGCTGCTGTCTGCCGGCATTGGCTCCGGGCAAATGAGCGGCACTGTCAGCTACCAACCCGCCTCGCTAACCCTCGCGCGTGCCGACACAACCACCACACCCCGCCCCGGCAGCTATGCCGGCAGCATCCGGCTGGTGTGGGAACCTGCCTTCGCGTGCAAGAGCTGCACGCCCTTTGCCACAACCATCGATCTCACGGTGGTCATCCCGGCCACCATTGCGATCAGCGGGCTGGACGATGTCACGATCGATTACCCGGCCAATAGCCACATGCAAACCTTTTGTGTTTCCACGTCTGCCGGGATGGGTTTCAATATCCGCGCGGACAGTGAAACTGGTGCCGGCCGTTTCGCGCTGCTGGGTCCGGGCACCGGGGACATCATCGATTACCGCGTGGCCGCCGGTGCCGCCAGCGGTATCACTGAGGACCTGGTGGAAGGCCTATCGAGTGCTACGCACTGGCCGGGCGACCCGCTGGATAACTGTGCCAGCGGCGGCGAGAACATGCAGCTTCTTATCTCGGTAGACACCAGTGCGCTGGAACGCGCTGTGGAAACAAGCTATGCGGACAAGCTGACGCTGACCGTCGAAGTGCAGTAACGCCGATCAGCCCGGCACCGGCAGTTCGAGCCGGCGGCTTTCACCGCCTCGGGCCAGCAGTTTCAGGACTCCGCCCGGCTGCAGCGGTTCGCCCAGTGCGAGACCCGCGCCGGCGTAGATGCGCCCCGCCACCCCCAGTGGGCGGCAGGTTGCCGGGGAGGGACAATAGGTGATATCCGAAACCTCGGTGTTGATGTTGCCACGATTGGTGAGTTGCCACCCGGACTGACTCCGCTCCAGGGCCAGCTGGAATTCACCGTCCTGAGGCTGGATAAACACCAGCGCCTGGTAGGCCACCAGGATTTTCAGCGCGGTGCGATCCGTCTTGATATCCCCCACCACCGGTTTGAAAGTCACCCGGTAAACCTTTTCCGTGTCCAGGTCCCGCTCCAGCGACATCAGCCGGAAACGCTTCTGTTCACCCTGGCCCAGCACCGCTTTGGCGGGGTTTACCAGTAATTTGAATTCCTTCGGGTCCACCACCCGCACACGCCTCTCATCGGGCATGCCCGGATTATCGACGCGGTAGATTTCCGTCTGCAGGTAAAGGGTTTCCGCATCGGGGTTGGTCACCACGATATCGTCACGGGAGTTGGGCTGGTCGTCCAGATAGACAATGATCTTGTCCAGCGACATGGCGCCCAGCGCCGGCTGCGCCAGCAACAGGAGGATAGCGACGATATAGCGTTTCATGGCGAAGATGGTACCCATTGATATGTGGGAGACGTTCAGGGCGCCATTCTATGCCGAAGTCCCATGCCGGCAACAGCCCGTCACTCCGCCGCGACAGTAACCGTGAGCACGCCGCCCCCCTGCCCGCTGGCAGGGGCCGGCTGGCCGGTTCGCGGTATCGGGATACAGCCACCTGCCATCCCATCCCGGTTCTTGCCAACAGATCCGGAGCCCACCAGGACGGAATAATGCCTGGCCGGCACGTGGCGAACACAGAATTGCCGACCTGGACGGCCCGCCTCTGGGGACCTCCATTCGCTGACGGCCGGCAGGCGCAGGGTGATACGCACGCTGCCGGAGGCGGAGGCAGAGGTACTGTCCGCCACTGCGACTGGGCAGGCCAATAATGACACCACCGCGACCAGTGCTGCCTTGCCGCACGACATATTCACCTCCGCCCCGGCCAATGGGACAAAACCTGACCAATGCTGTCAGTCTAGACAGGAGCACCAGGGCGCAGTGATCTCCTTGACCCGCCGGGCCGGCGGACACTGTTTTCCGCCCGCCATAAGCTTGCAACCGCGGGTGTACGGTCTATTTTTTCAGTGGGGCCGCCGGCACAGGGCGGCCGCCTTGACAGGCTCGTTACCGCTGGACCGCTTGCGTAGCGCGGCAGCGGCTAACGAAAATAATGCCGCCAGCAAGGTCAGACACTCATGCTCATTGCCCACCGAGGCGACACTATTCGCCAACAGGCCAATACCATCGCCGCCTTCGAGGCAGCTCACAGCCTCGGTGCCTGTGCTATCCACACGGAAATCCAGTTCAGCGCGGACGGCACGCCCTGGTGTCACCATGCCCCCACCCTGCCCTCGACCGGCAAAAAGCCGGTGTCCATCGAAGATCTCCGCGATCGCGACCTGCGCGGCCACGGCCTGAACACCCTCGCCGAGGTTGTGGACTGGGCCGGTCGTCACCGCCACCTGGACTGGTTTGTGGAGGTGGACCTGGCGGTGATGGAGCGCGTGGGGGTCGAGAACACGGTTGGGCAGATCGCGCGCCTGATCCGCCCGGAGAGTGATTCCTTTGCCCTGCTGAGCCGCGATATCCGCAGCCTGCGGATGGCGCGCAACCTGGGCTGCCACCAGGTGGCCCTGAAGGTGGACAGCGTGGCGCAGAGCCTGTCTGTGGGCGTGCTGACCCTGGCCCCGGACTACCTGCTGATTGGCGACAGCCAGGTGGACTGCCCGGAACTGCCACCGGGGCCCTGGCAATGGGTGGTGTACGAGATCAACTCTGCCGAGGAGGCGGTACGCTGGCGGCGGCGCGGGGCGCACCATATCCTGACAGGCAATCTCGCCCTGTTGATGCGCTCCCGGGAAGCCAGTGATGTCTACGGATTTTGATGTACTTGTGATCGGTGCCGGTATCCAGGGAGCCGGTGCCGCCGAAGCCCTGGTCAATGCCGGTTACAGTGTGGCCATCCTCGAGCAGTCGGGCATTGCAGCGGCTACATCATCCCGCTCCTCCAAGCTGATTCACGGCGGCCTGCGCTACCTGGAGACCGGCCAGTTACGGCTGGTACGCGAATGCCTGCGGGAGCGGCAGTGGCTGCTGGACCACAAGCCACACCTGGTCCACATGGTGCCCTTCTACCTGCCCGTATACCAGCACAGCAAGCGGGCCCCGTGGCAGATCCGGCTGGGACTGACGCTCTACTCCCTGCTCGCCGGCGCCAGCCGGGAGTACGCCCGCTTCCGCAAGATTCCCCGTGAGGAATGGCACACCCTGCAGGGCCTGGACCAGGAGGGCCTGCTGGCGGTTTACCGCTACTTCGATGCCCAGACCGACGATGCGGCCCTCACCCATGAGGTGATCAATTCAGCTCTGCACGGCGGCGCGCGCCTTATCTGCCCTGCGAGCCTGGTAGGGGCGGAGCTCACCGATCACGGGCTGCTGGTGGACTATGTGGCCGATGGCCAGCTCAGCACGCTCCATACCCGTGCCCTGGTGAACTGCAGCGGACCCTGGGTGGCATCCACCAACGAGCGCTGCACCCCGGCCGCGCCGTTACCGAGGCTAGATTTGGTGGCAGGCACCCATATCGAGCTGCCCATTATTCTCGGCGACAGCATTTTCTATGTGGAAGCTGAGGATGGGCGCGCCATTTTCGTAATGCCCTGGCGGGGGCGTACCCTGGTAGGCACCACTGAACGCAGCTATCACGGTGACCCCCGCGATGTGGGCCCCACGGTGGAGGAAGAGCGCTACCTTCTGCACACCCTGCAGCGTTATTTCCCACGCACCCGCAACCTGGTCCTGAGTGATATCTGCGACAGCTGGGCCGGCCTGCGGGTACTGCCTCAGACAGAGGCCAGTCCCTTTGCCCGTACCCGCGAGACACTGATTTCCAGCGACGACAGCCGCCACCCACGCGTTCTCGCGGTCGCCGGTGGCAAGCTGACCAGCTACCGTGCCACTGCGCGCAAGATCCTGCGGAGACTGCGCCCGACCCTCGATGGTGGCCTGGGCGGTGGCAGCACGCAATCGGCGGTAAATAACCCGCAGGGCACCTCCGAGAAAGAGCGCAATCTCTGAGCTGTTTCCCGCAGCCCCCTGCTGGCCCGGCTTATGGAATGACGCCCCCATCCCCTATAATGCGCGGTTTGGCCACCCCGCAAACCGACACGCTGTTTTATGTCCGCAAGTTTTTCGCACCGTTTCTGCACCGCGCCCCTGCTCGACTGGAGCGACCGCCACTGCCGCTATATGTGGCGGCTGCTGAGCAAGCGCGCAGTGGTTTACAGCGAGATGGTGACCACCGGGGCCATCATCCACGGCGACCAGGCCCGCCACCTGCAGTTTGACCCCGCCGAACAGCCGGTGGCACTGCAGCTCGGCGGCAGTGACCCGGCGGAGCTGGCGGAATGCGCGCGCATCGCCGAGGACTGGGGTTACAACGAGATCAACCTGAACTGTGGCTGTCCCAGCGACCGGGTACAGTCCGGTCGCTTCGGTGCCTGCCTGATGGCCGAACCGGACGTGGTGGCCGAGTGCCTGGCGGCCATGCGCGCGGCGGTCTCGGTCCCGGTAACGGTGAAGCACCGCATCGGTATCGACGATATGGAAGACTATGCGGGCCTGACCCGCTTTGTGGAGGCACAGGCAGCCGTTGGCATCACCACCTTTATCGTTCACGCCCGCAAGGCATGGCTGAACGGGCTGAGCCCGAAGGAAAACCGTGAGATCCCGCCGCTCAAGCATGAGATGGTGTACCAACTGAAGCGGGACTACCCGCAGCTGGAAATTGTCCTGAACGGCGGCATCAATACCATCGACGAATGCCGCGAGCACCTGCGCCATGTGGACGGAGTCATGCTGGGCCGCGCCGCCTACCAGACCCCCAACCTGCTGGCAGAGGTAGACAGCGCCCTGTTCGGCGGGCAACCCGGCCCAGGCCCGGTGGAAGTGGTAGAACTGATGCTGCCCTATATCGAGCGCGAACTGGCCGCCGGGCAGCGCCTCAACCACATTACCCGCCATATGCTGGGACTGTTCCAGGGGCTGCCGGGTGCGCGCCGCTTCCGCCGCCACCTGAGCGAAAACGCACACAAGAAAGGCGCAGGTGTCGAAGTGGTGGAGCAGGCCCTGGCACTGGTGACCCAGGCCGCCTGACCGCCCGGAGCCCCCAACCGTTCACCGGGGGTTGCCGTGCGCCCGGTTCCCTTCCATGATGGTTAGCCGCTTTTCACCGCCGGAAATCGCTGCACCCGGGCATGGGTGCACCAGGAAGCAGGAAACGAGGTAATACAGGGAGATCAACCATGAGCAAGCTCGAACAACTCAGGCAACGTAGCCAGGTAGTGGCCGATACCGGTGATATCGAGGCCATCCGCCGCTATCGCCCCCACGATGCCACCACCAATCCCTCGCTGCTGTTCAAGGCCGCGCAGCTGCCCCAGTACCGCGACACGATCGACGAAGCCCTGCAGTGGGCCGACCGCCAGGGCGGTGACCAGGCCAGGCTCGCGGCGATGAAACTGGCTGTCAGTATCGGCAGGGAGATCCTGGAGCTGGTTCCCGGCGTGGTTTCCACGGAGGTGGATGCCCGCCTCTCATTCGATACCCGTGCCTCGGTCGAGTACGCGCGCCGCCTGATCGCCCTGTACGAAGAGGCCGGCGTGGAACGCGAGCGGGTGCTGATCAAGGTGGCCTCCACATGGGAAGGCATTGCCGCCGCCTCGGTACTGGAGCGCGAAGGTATCCATTGCAATCTCACCCTGCTGTTCAGCTTCGCCCAGGCAGTGGCCTGCGCCGAGGCTGGCGTCACGCTGATTTCACCGTTTGTGGGACGGATTCTGGACTGGCACAAGGCCAGGACCGGGGTGGACCATATCCCCGCCGAGGAAGATCCCGGGGTAGCCTCTGTGCGCAACATCTACCATTACTACAAGTCTCGGGACTACCCGACGGTGGTGATGGGTGCCAGCTTCCGCAACACTGGCGAAATCGAGGCCCTGGCCGGTTGTGACCGCCTCACCATCAGCCCGCAACTGCTCGACGAACTGGAGCAGGACAGCGGCCCGCTGGCCGCCGGCCTCGATGCCGGGGCGAAAGGCGAGGCGCGCCCGGCCACCCCCCTGGACGAGGCGGCCTTCCGCTTCCAGCTGAACAGCGATGCCATGGCCACGGAAAAACTGGCCGAGGGCATCCGCAACTTTGTACACGACCAGGAGCAACTGGAAACCCTGCTGGCCCAGCAGGCGACCACGGGAGAACAGAACCGGCATGCTGCGACAAATACGTAAGCTGTTCGAACAGATCGGCAGTGGCGACGATGTGGAGGTCAGCAACGATCGGGATGTGCGCATGATCAGCGCCGCCCTGCTGGCCGAGGTGGCCACCGTTGACCAGAAACTGGACGACCGCGAGCAGGCCACCCTGGTGCGCCTGCTGCAGGAGCACTACCAGCTGGGCGAGCCGGAAGCCTGCGAGATGGTTGACCATGCGCTGTCCCACCGGGAACAGGCGACCTCACTGTACGAATTCACCCAGGTGGTGAACGACCAGTTCGACGAGCGCAACAAGTACCTGCTGGTGCGCCAGATGTGGGAGGTGGCGTTCTCTGATGATGTGATCGAGGCATTCGAGGAACACCTGATCCGCCGGGTGGCGGAACTGATCTACCTACCGCACGGGCTCTTCACCCGCGCCCGGGCCGAGGCCCGGGAAATGCGCAACGGGGAGGACTGAGCGCACTCGCCACTGCTGGTCGCGGCCAGGAGGAAAGAGCCGGAAAGGGAGTCGTGCCGGGGGCCTGGGAAAGGTAGAGAGCTAGAGAGGTATTAAAGAGAAAGACAGTCAGTGCATGCGCGCAGAGGGCTTGCGTGTCGGCTCGCACTCGCGCTCGAGGGTATGGACCAGGTCGCGGAAGGTCTCCGCATTTTGCTCGTTCAGGCTCATCAGCACCCGGTGGGCCTCCAGCACTTTCTCGCGCGCAGCACACTCGTCCGGGGTGTTGCAATGCAGCGGCTGCGGTTCGCTGCCGTAATCGCGCTGCTCGTCACTGATCTCGATCAGCGCATCA
Organism: Microbulbifer sediminum; assembly: GCF_021729035.1. Classification (GTDB taxonomy): domain Bacteria; phylum Pseudomonadota; class Gammaproteobacteria; order Pseudomonadales; family Cellvibrionaceae; genus Microbulbifer; species Microbulbifer sediminum. The sequence goes on from NZ_JAJSAP010000004.1 coordinate 258,270, forward strand.
AAGCCCATGGCATCGAGAAGGTGGCGTATCCCCGGGTCGGCACTGAGCGCCAGGGGTTTCTGGCAACCCCGGTCCAGGGCTCGGATGGCGACCTTGGCCATCAGGCCGAGGGTGGTGCTGTCGACCCCCCTGGCATCATGCAGGTCGAACACCACATCGTTGAAGTCCTCATGCGTGAACATCTTATCGATAAAAGTGTCGAAGGACGTGCACAGGTTCAGCCGCACGTCGCCCACCAGTTTGATGACATAAACACCCTCGTGGGCGCCGACCATAATTTGCCCGGACTGCATAACAACCTCTGGCACGCCGGTCAGGAGCGGAACAGCTACTGGGGCGGCGGCGAAAGTTTATCGACAGGGCACTGTGTCAACGCGTTTTCATCGCGCTGCAATCACAGTGCAACTTTGATGCATAAATCGGGCGGAGCTTACTCCTGCATACCGGCAGTGACAAGCTCTGGCCGCCAACAAGCCGGACCATCCGGTCACCGGCGTGCTCCCGCTAGTCCTGGCGAACCGTCAATATGGTAACGTCATCCGGCAGCTCCTCGGAGGTATCCACGTGCAGGGCCCCGCACAGGGTGTCCAGGTCGCCGCGACTCTCGTTAATCTTTTGCAGCAATTGTGCCTCCCGCTGTAACAGGTCCCCCTGCAACAGTTCCAGGACCCCGTCGGAGCAGGCAACCAACCGCCAGCTGGTGGGCAGGCTGGCCCGCAAGACCTGCCAGTTGCCCTGCTCGAACAGGCCCAGGGGCCGGCCCTTGCCAGGCAACCACTCGGCCCCGGCCGACGTCACCAGGGCCGGCATGGGGACCTGGCCGGCCACGGCGTAATGCAGTTTACGCGCCCGGCTGTCGACAACGCCGACAAACATACTGGCGTGCTTGTCGAGGTGGGTGGAGAGCAATTCCCGGTTGATCAGCTGGAGAATTTCGAGGAGATCCGAGTCCAGGGACTCCAGGCTGGCAAAGAGCGGCTTCTCCCGCAGCAGGTGCATAATGCTGTGCTTGATCAGCGCCGTCACCAGTGCCGATGAGACACCGTGGCCCGAGACATCGACCAGGTAAAAGGCGACAAAACGCTCCCCGAACAGGCCGTAATCGATGAAATCGCCGCTCAGGTAGAGAGAAGGCACGAGCCGGTAGGCGGCCTCGATATTGCCCGGGTACTTGTAGGGTGTGCGCGGCAACAGGTGCTGCTGCAACAGGCGCCCGGCTTCCTGGTCCCGCTGCAGCACCTCGACATGCTCGTGCAGCTCCCGGTTGCGCTCCTCGAGCTGCTCGCGGTACTCGTGATTCTGGCGTGCCAGTGCCTCAGCGTCGGTGATACGGGTTACCGCGTGCTCGATAACCGCTTCGTCCTCGATGGGCTGCAGGAGGTAGTCGCTGGCCCCAAGGCGCAGGGCCTGGACCACATCACTCACTTCGCTGTTGGAGGCGATCACCACCACAGCAGCGTCGGGGGATAAGTGCTTGATCTTGCGCAGTACCTCCAGCCCACCCATGTCGGGTAGGTGCAGGTCGGTAATCACCACGCGGTAGAAACCGGGAACAAAGCGGCCGATCCCCTCCAGGCCGGTTTCCGCCTGGTCGACCTCAAATCCCAGGCGAGTGAGGCTGCGCCGCACGAATTCGCGCGACGCGCCATCAGATTCAATCAGTAGCAGGCGCTGGCGGTCAGGCATGAAGCTGGAATGCGGTCTGCTCGCCGCTGGTGGACATCAACTGTCGAAGACATCGGGTTCGTCGGCAGCATCGCCACCGCTTTCATTCGCCGGTCCGGCCGGTTCCTCAACGGTACCGGCATCTTCGCCGCTACCAAATGGGTCACTGTCGTCCGCGGCGGTATCTGCGTCACTGCCGCCACCACCGCCAAAAGGATCATCATCTCCACCGAACGCGTCGTCTTCATCGCCGAAATCGTCATCTACGTTACCGTCGTTGATGAGGAAATCGCGGCGCTGCAGATAGGCGTCGCGCAGCAGGACATAACGGTCGCCCTGCAACAGGGATTCGGTCTTCAGCAGGCTGGCCCGGGTCTGGGTCAGGTCCGTGAACCGCAGGCTGTACCGGGTCTGGTTGTGGTCAACATAGGATACCGGGTCGGTGTAATAGTCCACCGCCATGCTCGGCACGCCGCGCACCGTTGACGGGCCCAGGAAGGGCAGCACCAGGTAAGGACCGGAGGGCACGCCCCAGACGGCCAGCGTCTGGTCAAAATCCTCGCCATCGGTTGGCTCCAGGCCCACATGCTCAGCCACATCGAACAGCCCGGCAACACCCACGGTGGAGTTGATCAGGAAGCGGCCGGCGCCGTTACCCGCCTCTCCCCACTTCCACTGCAGTACGCTGTTGAAGGAATTGGTGATTTCCAGCAGGTTGCCGAAAAAGTTACTGACGCCATGCTGCATGAAAATCGGCGTTACCTGGCGATAGGTAACAGCCACCGGCTTCAACACCCACCGATCTGCGGTGTCGTTGAAGCGGAATACGGCGCGGTTGAACCCCTCCCAGGGATCGCGCGCCACGGGATCCTGGCCGCCGGAGAACTCTTCAGCGGGGTCGAAACCGTACTCGTCCTCAAGGCTGGAATCAGTGGATGCTCCTGCAGTCGATGTATCGTCGTCCCCTCCTTCAGCAAAGGGATCTGCCTCCCCCGCCTCGGCGGTATCGCTGGCAGAGCCATCATCGGTGGGGGCTGCGGCGGACTCACCGGTACCAGAGTCGACAGGCTGGTCCGCCGGCTCATCCCCAGGCTGCCCTGCAGCCTGGACTGCGGCGCCTTCCGCAAAGGGGTCCTCCTGGGCGGCTTGCGCCAGTACAGGACTGGCAGCCAGCAATGTTGCCAGCAACCAAGGCGATTTTACTGTGCGTCCAAGCAAGCCACTGCTCCTCTAATCATTCACCCGGAAGTTGCGCAAATTCTACCGCCGCCCGGGTATGCAGGCCACCCTTGGCAGCATAGCACCTGCCCGGGTTACGGTTTCTGTCAAAGATCAGGCAGTATCGGGCAAGCTGACGGGGAGATTCCACCAGTGCTATTCGAGGGGTTCCAGCCCCGCAATCACACCAGCCTGCAGCAACTGCTGCATAAGGGACTCACCGAAACCTACTACTGCTGACACATCGCCGTGGTTCATTTCCGCGGCGAGGTCTTCGAGCAGCGCCCGCCCGGTTTTGTTCCCAGGCTCCGCCAACTGTAATAGTCGCGCGGTTACGGCATTGATTTCCATGAACCCCACCTCATCCTCACGATTCCGGTATACCAGCAGGAAGGTGGGGTCTGCCGGCGGCTCCTGTGGCTGGAAGCCGGCTCCGATCATATGCACCGGGAAGCGGTAACTCAGGCTCCATGCCAGTGGCGACACCACCGGCACCTGTGCCAGCACATCGCCTTCCAGGTCAAGCCCGCCGGGCAGCTGGGCCGGGTTGACATCAAGCGCCAGCTCTACCCATTCGTAATGCGCCAGCTCCAGCAGGAAGGGCGGATCCGATTCCTGCGTACAGCGCTCTTCCTGCAGGTAGTGCAGGAACTCCTCACTGATTTGCAGGAAATAGGGGCTGCGCGAGGCATGGTGATGGACAAAATCCCGCACCATCCTGTGCCAGGCCTCATCACTGTACAGGCTCCGCAACACCGGAAAACCACTGGCGATAAAAGACTCGATATTGTTGTAGATAAGGTCGCGATAGATGCCCATACGGCGGTCTTCGATCTCCGCCGGGGCCTCATTCTCTACAGGGTTGCGCAGGTGCGCAGCGAACCGGCGCTGCACTTCGGCAAAGTGCGACGCCCCCGAAATGGCACGTTTTTCATCGGTACGCGCGGGCATGGGCCATCCCTCCTGGCGCACTCGCACTGCTTTCAGGCATTGCTGCTCCCGCTGCCCCAGCCTGGAGTTGGCGCACATGTCCCACCTCCTGCACCAGTTCCCGCAGCGGCGGGATATTGAAGTCCCTCTCCAGCAAGGTGGGGAAAACGCCAAAGTGCGCATAAGCTTCCTGCAGCAGCTCCCACACGGGGTCGATTACCGGCGCGCCGTGGGTATCCACCATCAGGTCTTCCGCCTCATTGAAATGGCCCGCCACATGCGCGTAGCGGATCCTTGCTCCGGGAAGCCCACGCAGGAACTCCACTGGATCGTAGCGGTGATTGATGGCATTCACGTAGATGTTGTTGACGTCCAGCAGCAGATCGCAGTCCGCCTCCTCCAGCACGGCGTTGATGAATTCCAGTTCGGTCATTTCCTGGGCCGGTGCCGCATAATAAGAAACGTTTTCCATCGCTATGCGCTGCCCAAGCACATCCTGGACCTGGCGAATCCGACCGGCTACATAAGTCACCGCCTCCGGCGTAAAAGGAATCGGCAGCAGGTCGTACAGGTGGCCGTGGTCGGAGCAATAGCTGAGGTGTTCACTGTAACAACGGATACCGTGCTCGCGGATAAACCCTTTGACGGACTTTACCAGCTCCAGGTCCAGCGGGGACGGAGAGCCTATTGACAGTGACAGACCGTGAATAACGAACGGGTAGCGCTCGGTATATTCGCGGAGCCAGCGACCGTACCGCCCGCCGACATTGATCCAGTTTTCCGGTGCAACCTCAAGGAAGTCAACCGCACCGGGTGGCATTTCCTCCCCCATCATGGAGCGGCGCAGGCCGAGCCCGGCGCCACTTACAGGGTATTCAACGGTCTTGCTAGTGATCATATTGCCTCTTCTGCTGTTGCCAGCAGTGGGAGCGGCAGGGGCGGGGCTACGCCCTACCCCCGCACGGGGACCATGCGGACATTATCCGCCGCATTTACCCTCACCACATTTACCTTCTTTTTTCTTACCTTCTTCGCCGCACTTACCTTCTTTTTTCTTACCTTCTTCGCCGCACTTACCTTCTTTTTTCTTACCTTCTTCGCCGCACTTACCCTCTTTTTTCTTGCCTTCTTCGCCGCATTTACCTTCTTTCTGCTTGTCGTCGCCGTGCTCACTCAGCATGGCCAGGTTGTAACCGGAAGACAGCTCTTCGGCCGCGAAGGGGTTGGCGCTGCCCACACCGGCAGAAGCGTTCATGGATGCCGAAGCGATAAAAGCCGCACCAACTGCCGCGGCCAGGGGCAAATTCTTCTTAGTCATAACAACTCTCCTTTTAATATCCTAATGTACATCAATCCACGCTGACGGAGCGCTTATGCCCGCCTGCCCGGATTATAACCAGCAATCCCATGGAGTGGTCACGGGCTGAGACCAGCAGTATCCCGAAAGCATTCAGCATCCGCGGGTACGTATCTCTGTGTCTCCCGGGTACAGTCGCGGGCCATCGGCGTTTGTTACAGTCCTGACCAGGATTTACTTCCCTGACCTGTGCGCTGGCGCAAACTCCCGGTTCAGGAGCCACCCGGAATCATGACTGTATGGGGAAGGGGGAACCCGCGAGCAAATAAAGAAAAACCGGCCCGCGCACTGAATGCAGCGGGCCGGCCACCGGAACTCCGGCGATAGCGGATGGACAGAACATGAAAAAAACCACAATGACCGCCGGAGCCAAAAGCGGGAGCGGTCACCTTCCCTGGCGCAGGCGCTACCCAAACCCCGACAGCCGTTTCCGTCAATGCTGTATACGGCCGTCAGGGCAGACTGGATTGCTCCAGTTCACTCCAGAGTTTGCCGAGGCGCTTACCGGATACCGGCATCAGCATTTTCAGTGACTGTGCAAACAGGGAGACGCGAAACTCCTCCAGCATCCATCGGTACTGGCGCAGCTCCGGCTCAGAGGCCATCACGCGCGGGGAGTGTTGCTCGGTCAGTGCCAGGAACGGCTCTGCCGCCTTGTGCCACTCGGCCTGCAAACGCCGGTCGCGGTTGGGGTCCAGCGCGGCTTTCTCCAGCCTCAACTCGATGCCCTTGAGGTAGCGGGGGTACTGGCGCAACCACTCGAGCGGCGTGTCGAACAGGCAGCCCCGGTAGAAGAGCCGCTGCAACTGGTGCTGGATATCCCCCACCGCCATCGCCACTGCCAGGTTCTTCTGCTGCTTGATCTGCTTGCGCAGGGGCACCAACTGGCCGAGCGCCTTTACCAGCAGGTCGGCAATTTCCTGCGCCACCGCAACCAGCTCGCCACTGCGCTCCAGCGCCGAGAGGAACTCTGCCTCGGTCCGCGGCCAGCTTTCATCAGGCCAGAACAATTCGCGCACCGCCGCCAGCAGGATGTCGTCGGCCACGTCTTCCCGCCGGCCCAGGTCGGCGGCACTGAGGCCCAGCTCCTTGCCACGCAGCAATTCCTTGCGCAGGTACTTGACCGGCTCCGGCAGGTGCAGAAGCGCCAGCCGGCAGGTACCGGCCCGGGACAGTCGCCAGGCCTCGCGGGGGTTGTCGAGCAGCTTGAGGGAGACACTCTCGCGCTCTTCCTGCAGCGCCGGGTAGGCGCGCACTTTCAGGCCGCCCTGTTCCAGGGTATGGGTTTCCGGCAGGTTGCCGAAGTCCCAGCGAGTGATGCCGTCCCGCTCGAAACCGTCACCGGCGGAGGCCAGCTCGCGCTGGACACGGTCTTTATAACGCGACTGCAGGGTGGGCAGGTCCCGGTCCTGGTCGATCAGCTCACCAGACTCGTCGAGCACCTGGATATTGAAACGATAGAAATCCTCCAGCGACTGCTCGGCGGACTCCCACGCTTCTGCCGGCAGTTCAATGGCCGTCTGTCGGTGCAGCTCGTGCGCCAGCGCCCGCCACAGCGGTGTATCACCAGCCTGCATCCGCGGCAATGCACGGTCCACGGCCGCGGGTACGGGGACAAAGTATTTGCGCCACTGCTTGGGCAGCGCCTTCACCAGCGCGATACATTTATCGCGCAGCAGCCCGGGCACCAGCCAGCTCAGTCGCGCCGCCGGCACCTGGTGCAGGGCGCCCACCGGCACCTGGATACTCACGCCATCATCCACGGCCCCGGGCTCGAAGTGGTAGCCAAGCGGGAACTCGATGCCGCCGGCCCGTAAGTCATCCGGGAATTGCGCCTCACCCACATGCTCAGCGCTCTGCTGCATCAGCAGGTCGCGGGGGATAAACAGGAGTTCGGGATCCTCTTCCTCCACCTTCTTGCGCCAGTGCTCGAAACCCGCCAGGTTGACGATATCGGCCGGGATGCGCTCATCGAAAAAGCGGAACACCACCTCGTCGTCCACCAGGATGTCCCGACGGCGCGACTTGGCCTCCAGGTCACCCAGCTCCTCCAGCAGATCGAGGTAGTGACGGAAGAAACGCCCCTTGCCCCGACGATTCTTGTCGTAGCGCTGCTCTACCAGAGCCTGGCGGATAAACACTGCGCGCGCGGTCTGGGGGTCCAGCTTGCCAAAGTGGATCCGGCGCTTTTCCACCAGTACCAGGCCGTAGAGGGAAATTTTTTCATAGGCCATCACCTGCCCGGCGCGGGCGTCGTAGTGGGGCTCAAAATAATTGCGTTTCACCAGGTGCTCGGCAGCCGCCAGTACCCAGTCCGGCTCGATTTTCGCCACGGTGTGGGCGAACAGGCGGCTGGTCTCCAGCAGCTGTCCGGCCACAATCCAGCGCGGCGGTTTCTTGTACTGCCCGGAGCCCGGGAAAATATGAAAACGCCGGTTGCGACAGCCTATGAATTCCTTGTTTTCATCCCGCACACCGATGTTGCCCAGCAGGCCGGGCAGGATCGCCCGGTGCACCGTGGCGTACTCGGCGGGCTCGCGGTTTTCCTTCAGCTTCAGTTCGCGACTGGCCACCCGGAGCTGGTGGTGGATATCCCGCCACTCGCGCATGCGCAGCCACGACAGGAAGTTTTTCTGGCACCACTTGCGCAACTGGTTTTGGCTCAGCTCCTGGCGCTGCTCCTCGAATCCGTCCCACAGCTGTACGAAAGAAAGAAAATCGGATTTCTCGTGGCGCCATTGGCGGTGTTTTTCATCCGCCGCCTGGCGTTTCTCCGCCGGGCGCTCGCGCGGGTCCTGCACTGCAAGCGCACTGACAACCACCAGCACCTCGCGCAGGCAATCGTGCTCGCCCGCCGCCAGCAGCATGCGGCCCAGCTGCGGATCCAGGGGAAGGCGCGACAGGGCGCGACCAAGCGGCTTTACCTGCCCGTGACTATCCACGGCCTGCAGCTCTTCCAGCAGCTTGTAGCCGTCATTGATCAGGCGCGGGTCGGGCGGGTCGACAAAGGGGAAATTGTGGATATCGCCGATGCGCATCTGCAGCATCTGCAGGATCACCGCGGCCAGGTTGGTACGCAGGATCTCCGCATCGGTAAATTCCGGCCGCTGCTCGAAATCGCGCTCCTCGTACAGGCGCACACAGACACCGGCACTTACCCGGCCACAGCGACCGGCACGCTGGTTGGCGCTGGCCTGGGAGATCGCCTCTACCGGCAGGCGCTGGATCTTGCTGCGGTAACTGTAGCGACTGATTCGCGCCGTGCCCGGATCGATCACGTAGCGGATGCCCGGCACGGTAATGGAGGTTTCCGCCACATTGGTGGCCAGCACGATGCGGCGGCCCTTGTGGCCGTGGAACACCCGGTTCTGCTCTGCCAGGCTCAACCGCGCATACAGGGGCAACACTTCCAGCTGGGGAATCTGTGCATCCCGCAGCGCTTTGGCACACTCGCGGATTTCCCGCTCGCCGCTCATAAACACCAGGATATCGCCGCCGCGCCGGCTGCTGCCCTTTTCTTCATGTAACAGCTCTTCCACTGCCGCGATCACCTGTTCACTCAGGTCCGCATCGCTGTCCGCGGGTGGCCGGTAGTGGATTTCCACCGGGTAGGTACGGCCGGAAACCTCGATGATCGGTGCATCATCGAAATGCTTCGAGAATTTTTCCAGATCAATGGTGGCGGAGGTAATGATCAGTTTCAGGTCCGGGCGCTTCGGCAGCAGGGTCTTGAGGTATCCCAGCAGGAAGTCGATGTTGAGGCTGCGCTCGTGGGCCTCATCAATGATCAGGGTGTCGTACTTGTTCAGCAACGGGTCCCGCTGGATCTCGGCCAGCAGGATGCCGTCGGTCATCAGCTTGACGTGGGTGTGCTCGTCGCTGTGGTCGGTGAAGCGGACCTGGTAGCCCACGGAGTGACCGAGCGGTTGCTGCAGCTCCTCGGCGATACGGTTGGCCACGGTCCGCGCGGCGATACGCCGGGGCTGGGTATGACCAATCTGGCCATAGACTCCACGCCCCAGCTCCAGGCAGATTTTCGGCAGCTGGGTGGTCTTGCCGGAACCGGTCTCGCCGGCCACCACGACCACCTGGTTCTGTGCAATCAGTTCGGCGATCTCATCGCGGCGCGCCACCACCGGCAGCTCTTCCGGCCAGGTGACCTCAGGCAGCTTGTCCCTGCGGGCGGCAGCCAGTGCCCGCGAGGCCTCCAGCTCCTTGCCCAGCTTCTCCAGCATGCGGTCCGCCGGCTTACCCTCCCGCAACCGTCGCCGGGCGCTGTCCAGGGTCTTGCGCAGGCGATGGCGATCGCGCCCCATGCACTCGGTGATGCGGGGCCCGAACTCCTCGCTCAGGGCTTTCAGGGCGGCGGTGGTTTCGGTGTGACTCATAATCCGGAAACTGACTGCAAACGGGCGATTATACCCGCTGGGCCGTGACGGGCTAAATGCCCCGCCGGAGACCAGCAGGTAACGAGCGGCACTGGGATGTGCCGCCCGCCGGCAAAGCCGGCGCGAGCCCCGGAATGCCAGCAGGTTCGCACACCTGCGCCAGCATTCCCGGGGCGACGGTCTGAGCGGTCAGGACGACCGCGAAGACCAGCAGGTAACGAGCGGCACTGGGATGTGCCGCCCGCCGGCAAAGCCGGCGCGAGCCCCGGAATGCCAGCAGGTTCGCACACCTGCGCCAGCATTCCCGGGGCGACGGTCTGAGCGGTCAGGACGACCGCGAAGACCGGCAGGTAAAAAGTGGCGCTGAACTATACTCAAGGCAACACCGTCCCCGGAGGTGCAGCCCGGGCGACACCTTTTCCTATGCCCGGGACTTGCCAGAGGTACCTTCATGCAAGATCTCAAGCCAAAACCGCCCGCCACCGCCGGGGAGATGCTCGGCCATCCCAAGGGGCTGTTCCTACTGTTCGGCACCGAGATGTGGGAACGGCTCAGTTATTACGGCATGCGCGGTATCTTTGTCTTCTACCTGACCTCTGCCGCAGCCGCGGCAGCATTTGGCTGGGAGCAGCTGTCGGATACCGAGCTACAGTCCCAGGCCCTGAGTTACCTGGGCTGGTACGCGATGCTGGTGTACCTGACCCCGATCATCGGCGGCTGGATGGCGGACAACAAATGGGGCCAGCGCCGCTGCATCATGTTCGGTGGCACCCTGATGATGCTGGGCCAGTTCGCCCTGGGCTTTCCCCATAGCTGGCTGCCTGACGGTACCGAAATCTACATGCTCTGGCTGGGCCTGGCGCTGTTGATTGTGGGGAACGGCTTCTTCAAGCCGAATATCTCCACGATGGTGGGTGACCTCTACGATGAGGGTGATCACCGGCGCGATACGGCTTTCACCATTTTCTACATGGGCATCAACCTGGGCTCGATCCTGGGGTACCTGGTCATCGGGTGGATCGGTGAGAAGGTGAATTACCAGCTGGCGTTCTTCACCGCCGGTATCGGCATGCTGCTGGGCCTGCTGCTGCAGATGGCCCAGGCGAAGAAATTCCTCGGTGATATCGGCTTACAGCCCTCGGCCAAGCTGGGGCTGAAAAAGGATACTGCCGACAAGCACAAGCCCCTGACCCCGGAAGAACGCGACCGTATCAAGGTAATCCTGATCCTGGGTGTGTTCACGGTGATCTTCTGGGCCGGCTTCGAGCAGGCGGCGGGCTCAATGAACCTGTTTGCCAAGTACAACACCGACCTGAACGTGATGGGTTTCGAGATCCCGGCCAGCTGGCTGCAGATGGTGAACCCCCTGTTTATCATTATCCTGGCGCCGGTGATGGCGAGCCTGTGGGTGGGGCTGGGCGCACGGGAGCCCAGCTCCCCGGCCAAGTTCAGCATGGGCCTGGTATTCCTGGGCCTGGGCTTTGTCTCCATGTGCGGTGCCGCCCTGCAGATCGGCGATTCCGAGACCATCAAGGCGAGTATCTGGTGGCTGGTATTCGCCTATATCTTCCACACCATCGGCGAGCTGAGCCTGTCACCAATCGGTCTCTCCATGGTCACCAAACTGTCCCCTCTGCGCTACCTGTCACTGATGATGGGGCTATGGTTTGCCTTTATCGGCGTGGCCAACAAGGGGGCCGCGGAAATCGGTAAGCTGGTGGGTGAATCCGGTCCCCTGGCCACGTTCGGTGGCGTCGCCATCGCGGCGATCGGTGCGGGTATCATCCTGTTCCTGATCCGCAACAAGCTGGTGGACTGGATGCACGGTGCCGAGGAGGAGCATACCCGGGTTGGGCCGACCACCCAGGAAGAGATCGGCATCACCGCCGACCACGAGGGGGCACCACAGCGGCACTTCAGGGAATGATTTGAGGTAATCGGGCCGCTCCCCGCGGGAGCGGCCTATGGCCGCGATGGGCCGTGCGGGCACCCGGGGCTCAGCGCCCCTTGACCAACCGGCCGATCGCGCGATCCAGGCCTTCCAGGGTCATGGGGAACATGCGCCCTTCCACCAGCTGCGCGGTCATGCCGATACTGGGCGTGTATTGCCAGTATTCCTCCCCCACCGGGTTCAGCCACACCAGGTTGCTCCAGGTATCCGTTACCCGCTCCATCCAGGCTGCACCGGGCTCTTCGTTCATGTGCTCGACACTGCCGTAGCGGTGGGTGATCTCGTAGGGCGCCATCGAGGCATCGCCCACAAAAATCACCTTGTAGTCGTTACCATAAGTGCGCAGCACCTCAAGCAACGGTGTGGTCTCCTGATAGCGGCGCTGGTTGTCTTTCCACACATGCTCGTAAATGAAGTTGTGGAAATAGAAATACTCCAGATGCTTGAACTCCGACCGGCAGGCTGAGAACAGCTCCTCGCAGGATTTCACATAGGAATCCATGGAGCCGCCCACATCGAAAAAGATCAGTACCTTGATAGCGTTGTGGCGCTCCGGAACCATCTTGATATCCAGCAGGCCGGCATTGCGGGCGGTGGAGGAAATGGTGTCGTCCAGGTCCAACTCTTCGGCGGCGCCGGTGCGGGCGAACTTGCGCAGCTTGCGCAGGGCGACCTGGATATTGCGGGTACCCAGCGACACGCTGTCATCCAGGTTGCGGAACTGTCGCTTCTGCCACACCTTGGCGGCGGACCGGTTGCGGCTGTTGCCGCCCACACGGATGCCTTCCGGGTTGTAACCGTTGTTGCCAAACGGGCTGGTACCGCCGGTTCCGATCCACTTGTTACCGCCGCTGTGGCGCTCTTTCTGTTCCTCCAGGCGCTTCTGGAACTCCTCCAACAGTTTTTCCAGGCCACCCAGGCTTTCGATCTTCGCCTTTTCCTCCTCACTCAGCTGCTTGAGGAATTCGGCCCGCACCCACTCTTCCGGGATCATCTGCTCCAGCAGGTCGTCGAGGGTTTCCAGGTCCTTGAAGTAGGCATCGAAAGCACGGTCAAACTTGTCGAAGTGCTTCTCATCCTTCACCAGGCAGGTCCGCGCGAGGAAATAGAACTCCTCCAGGTCGGCGAACACCAGCCGTTGCTGCAGGGCCTCGATCAGGGCCAGCAGCTCGGTGATGGACGCCGGGAGTTTGTAGCGGCGCAGGTTGAGGAAGAATCCAATCAGCATGGGAAAAGGCCGGCTCAGCGGTTTTCGCGGCGCGCCATAAACGCCAGGCGCTCAAGCATATGCACATCCTGCTCGTTTTTCAGCAGGGCGCCGTAGAGTGGCGGGATGGCACTGGTGCTATCGCGGTTCTTGAGCACCTCCTCGGGGATATCGTCTGCCATCAGCAGCTTCAGCCAGTCAATCAGCTCGGAGGTGGAGGGCTTTTTCTTCAGGCCCGGGACCTCTCGCAACTGGAAAAAGATATCCATCGCTTCCCTGACCAGCTGCTGCTTGATACCCGGGTAGTGCACGTCGACGATCCGGTGCATGGTGTCCCGGTCCGGGAAACTGATGTAGTGGAAGAAACAGCGGCGCAGGAACGCGTCGGGAAGTTCTTTTTCATTGTTGGAGGTGATGATCACAATCGGGCGCTGCCTGGCCCTTACTGTTTCGCCGGTTTCGTAGACGAAAAACTCCATGCGATCCAGCTCCACCAGCAGATCGTTGGGAAATTCGATATCGGCCTTGTCGATCTCGTCGATCAGCAGCACCACGCGCTCGTCAGAGTCGAAAGCCTCCCACAGCTTGCCGCGCTTGATGTAGTTGGCGATGTTGTGCACCCGGTCCACCCCCAGCTGGGAATCCCGCAACCGCGACACCGCGTCGTATTCATACAGGCCCTGCTGGGCCTTGGTGGTGGACTTGATATGCCACTGGATGAGCTTCAGGCCCAGGCTCTGTGCCACTTCCTCTGCCAGCAGGGTCTTGCCGGTGCCCGGCTCGCCCTTGATCAGCAGCGGGCGCTGCAGGGTGACCGCCGCGTTCACTGCCATCTGCAGGTCATCGGTGGCGACGTAGTTGTCGGTGCCGGTAAATTTCATGGTGACTCCCATCGCGAAAGAACAGAGATGGGCAGCATGGTAAGGGATGTCAACGGGAGATCAATGACAATTCAGCATGGATCGCTTGCCCGGACTTTGCAGTATCCGGGACGATGGATTCAGGAATGGCCGGTCACTCACCCACCCGCTCGTCGGCAACCGCCTGCGAGCTGCGCCGGCGCACCACCTGCCGGCCCTTGTCAGTGATATACCAGCGGATGCCCAGGTGGCTGTGGATCTTGCCCACCATCTCCAGCACCAGCAGGCTGTTCAGGGCGCGGGCGGTGGAGTTTGTCTCCATCCCCCCTTCCTGCACCATCCCGCCCAGGGAACGGAACACACACTCACCGGTGTTAAGCAGTTTCAGCACGTGCAGGGCGTTCTCATCGAGCTTGCGGATCTCGTTGAAATCCAGGGTCGGCCCCTGGTCCGGGTCGCCCTCGATTTCATGTTCCAGCAGCGGCATCATCTCCAGCTGCATGGCGCGCAGTTCCTGCTCCAGGTTTTCCACCCGGGCACGGGCAATGCTGGCGTCGCGCAACTGCCGGCGCGCGGCGTTGAATACGAACATGCGCGAGGCGATGGCGGCAAGCAGGCAGTAGCCGGTGAACAGCAGCAGGCGGGAGGGGTCACCCTGGATCTCGATCAGCAGGTCGCTCTGGGTGAACTTGAGGAAGATGGGCACCATCAGTGCGCCACACAGCCCCATGATCAGGCAGCGTGCCAGGCCCGCCGGATCCTCCTCGGTGAACAGCATCTGGTAGTAATTGACCAGGCCACCGAGAATACCGGAGACCAGCATGACAGCACTCAGAATTAACAGATGGTCGAGCATCCGGGCTCCTCTGCCGGGCAGGACCGGAAACCCCTGTGCCCCCGGACCGGAGGCCCGGGAGGCTGTCTGGAAGGGAGGAGGGTTCCCGGGTACCAGGCCACATTCTTGTAGTCACCGGGCCCCGCCTTGCCGCGGGGCCAGCCCTATAGATATAGCAGCTGTCCGCCGGGCGCGGACAGCGCCATGAGGAATTGCGCGCCTTTGCTCGACCGGGCGCGGGAGATCGGTACTGTTACAGCTTCCGGTTATTGATTGCTGTAATAGGGGTCGTCCTCGAACTCGCGACGCTTCTCCCGGCGATGACGCAATATCAGCGCCACCAGCCCCCACAGGGATACCAGGGCAAGCGCCCCACCGGTGGCGAAAACCAGGTTGGCAGTCACTTCCGGGGCTGCCCCTTCTTCCTCAAATACGAGCTGGTAGACAAACATGGGCAGTACCGGCATCGGCGCGGATTCCGGCGTACGCCCCACGGTAGGCACCAGCAGGGCCGCAGCCGCTACCAGCAACAGGGCACGCCGCGGCCATGACCAGCGCCAGTTACGCATAAACCACCAGCCCGCCAGTAACAATACCAGGGTACCGCCCAGGTAAATCATCCAGGCAATTCGAAACTCTTCCGCCATAGTGTCCTGTTCTTAACTTTATGTCTTGTGTTGGTTTTAAACGGGATCGTCACCCACCCAGGTGACAATATGTTCCTCGAAGTCGTCCGGATGTACCAGCTCTTCGCTGATCACGCAGCCCTGTACCGAGATGCCGGCTTCGTGTACGGACTCGGCTCGTCCCGACACCAGCGGATGCCAGTCCTCCAGCGGGCGGCCTTCCGACAGCGCCCGGTAGGCACAGGTCTGCGGCAGCCAGTGGAAATCGGCCAGGTCGCCGGCACGCAACTGGATGCAGTCCGGCACCCGTTGCTTGCGGTTCGGGTAGTCACTGCACCGGCAACTGTGGGTATCCAACAGGCGGCAGGCAACACTGGTGGTGAAGACCTGGCCGGTCTCCTCATCTTCCAGCCGGTGCAGGCAGCAGCGCCCGCAGCCGTCGCAGAGCGACTCCCATTCGGTATCGGTCATCTGCTCCAGTGACTTGTACTGCCAGAATGGTTTGTCGTTCACGGTTCAGCGCTGTAACTTGCTGTTCTGCGCGGCGATCGCACGCATTTCATCGTCGGCAGCGGGCGGCATCTGCAGGTAGAAACCGCGCTCACGGATCTCTTCCAGAACCCTGCCCGCATCGGCCCGCGCCAGCGGCTTGTCCGGTGTAATCAGCAGGGTCACCATATGCTCGGGTTTGCCGAAGAGGTCCAGCAGCTTTTCCGGGACACGCGCGATGCCTTCACGCTTCTCCACGTAAAGATACATTTCCTCTGTCCGCGGGCTGCGGTAGATATCACAAACTGTCTTCACTACGGTATTCATCCTACTCTCTCGCCACGCAGTGCCTGTAACTCCCGCAACAGGGGCTCACCGATAACATTGCCTCGCCAGCCGGCCAGGCGCCCCTCCAGGCAGGGCTTATCGGACTGCACCAGCGCTTCCAACTCTTTCTTGCGCACCAGGATTTCCGCCGGCAGGCGGCGTTCCTCGGCGACCTCGCGCACACGCTGGCGCAGCTGCTTGAGGCATTCCCCCTCGCGCCGGTCAAGGGGCCGCGGCATGGCCGGAGGCGTATCGTCACGCCCTGCCGCACGCCCAATAATCTGCAGCAGTATATCCCCGTACTCCCGCAGCGCCTTGCCTTCAAGCCCCGGTTGCGCCATAGCGGCGGCGTGGTTCGGCAACTGCTGGGCCAGGTTCATACAGACACTCTCTTTCAGCAGGTGATTGCGCGGCATGTCCCGCAGGCGCGCCTCGCGCTCACGCCAGGCACAGAGATCCTGCAACGCAGCCAGCTGCGGGCCGCTCAGGCGCCAGGCGCCCTTGACCCGCTGATAGTAAAGCTCCGGTGGCTGCGGATTGCGTGCGGCACTAACCAGCGCCGCGCAGTCTTCCTGCAGCCACTCGAGCCGGCCCTGTTCCCGCAAACGCTTCCACAGCACACCGTAGACCGGTGGTAACCAGGCGACATCCAGGGCCGCATAGTTTTTCTGCGCCTCGCTCAGGGGGCGCTGCAACCAGTCGGAGCGGGTCTCGCTCTTGGGCAACTCCACATTGAGCAGTTCATGGACCGTGGCGGCATAGCCCAGGCCAGCCCCCATACCGGTCAGGGCCGCTGCGATCTGGGTATCGAAGACCGGGTCGGGTATTGCCCCCAGCAGCCGCTCCAGGGTCTCCAGGTCCTCACTGCAGGAATGCATGACCTTGGTAACCTCCGTATCCAGCAGCAACTCCCGCAACGGTTCCAGGTCATCAATTGCCAGGTTGTCGATCAGGTAGGCGTGCTCTCCATCCCCGACCTGGACCAGCGCCGGCTGTGGATAAAAGGTGCGGCTGCGCATGAATTCGGTATCCAGGGCCACAGCTTTCTGCCCGCGCCACTTTTCACACAGTTGTGCCAGCTGCGCACTGTCATCCACCCAGACGGGTGTGGTGTCCACATTGAGCATCGAAACCTCAGTTACCGGAGAAAAACGCCGTACGGCTGTTGAAGGCGTGCGCGAGGGTACCGCCATCGATATATTCGAGTTCCCCCCCGATAGGTACACCATGGGCAATGCGGCTCACGGCAATACCCCGGTCACGGGCCCGCTCGGCGATAAACTGCGCGGTGGCCTCACCTTCGACGGTGGGATTGGTGGCGACGATCAGTTCCTGCACCGGCTCGCGATCGAGCCGCTGCTCCAGCAAGTCGATGCCAAGGTCTGCCGGCCCCACCCCGTCGATCGGGGAGAGATGCCCGTGCAGGACAAAATAGCGGCCGTGGTAATTACCTGCCTGCTCGATGGCCAGCACATCGGCCGGCGTCTCGACCACGCACAGTGACGCGCCATCGCGCCGGCTGCTGCCGCACAGGGCGCAGAGCTCCTGCTCCGTGAGGGTTCGGCACTGCGAGCAGCGCCCAACCTTCTCCACAGCCAGCTCCAGGGTTCGTGCCAGCAGGCCCGCCGCGTCGCGGTCCCGCTCCAGCAGGTACATGGCCATGCGCTGGGCGGACTTGGGGCCGACGCCCGGCAGACAGCGCAGGGCGCGGATCAGGTCTTCAATCAGGGGACTGAACATAGGTACGGGTAGCCCTTAAAACGGGAACTTGAAGCCTTCCGGCAGGTTCATGCCGGAAGCCAGGCCACCCAGCTGGTCTTTCTGCAGCTTTTGCGCCTGCTCTTCCGCCCGGCGCACCGCATCGTTCACCGCGGCGGCCACCAGGTCCTCAAGCATTTCCTTGTCTTCACCCATCAGGTCGGGGTCAATCTCGACCCCGGTGACGTCGTGGCGGCCGTTCATGGTGACTTTCACCATGCCGGCGCCGGCCTCGCCGACCACGCGCAGCTCATTGAGTTGCTCCTGCACTTTTTGCATCTTTTCCTGCATGTCGGCCTGCATTTTCTGGGCCTGCTGCATCAAATCGCCCAAACCTTTCATGGTCTCACTCACTCTCTTTCAGGTATTCAACCGAGTCGGCCACCAGTTCGGCGCCGAGCTCCTCCTGCAGTTCCCGCACCAGCGGGTCCTGCGCCAGGGCATCGCGGGCCGCTGCGGCCCGCGCCTCGCGGGTCGCCTGCACCAGCCGCGCGGGGGTGGTGCCATGTACCTGGCCCACCTGGATATGGACATTCACCGGCTGCTGCACAAAGTCACCGATGACGTCCGCCAGCCGGCGCTGGTGCACCTCGTCATACAGGCTGCTGTAGGACTCATCGAGGGTAAAGGACAGTATATTGTCCTGCCGCCCCACCAGTTCCAGGTGCATTGCAATGGAGTGCAGTATGCCGGTAATCCCCAGCTGCGGGTACAGTGCGGGCCAGTTGCCCGGGGTCAGGGCCTCCAGCCGGGCCCGCGGCGCCGCCGGTGCTGGCTCCGGTTCAGGTGCCGCTGGCTGGGCTTCCTCGCCGACCACCGGGGCAGACTCTACCGCGGCAACCTGCTGGCGCAGCTGCTCGCGCAGCGCCGCGCGCTGGTCCGTCGCGGCCCCCGATTCCGGAGACCGGGGTTCGGGGCCGCCCTGGACGGGGCCGCCCTGGACGGGGCTGCGCTGTTCGGTAGCCGGAGCCGGCTGCCGCGGCTGGGGAAATGGCCGCTCCACAGGCTGGGGGCTCTCCATTCGCTGAGGGCTTTCCACGGGCTGAGGGCTTTCCACGGGCTGACGGCTCTCAAAATGCTGGGCACCCTGCCTTTCACCGGGAGCTTCCTCCCACGGGGGGGGACTGTCCGGGAAAGCGCTATCGCCGGGGTCCTGCGGCGCGCCGGCGGTATCCGGGGCAACTTCCGCTCCTGTCACAGACAAGTTTTGCGCCCCGGCGGGGGCAGGCTGAGGGTCCTGGTGCTGCGGCGCAGTGACTGGTCCCATGGGCTGGGGGCCTGCGGCACCCTGCTGTTGATTTGTGAACGCGGGGCCACTGGCCCGCTGCGGAGGTACTTCCTGCGGGGGGAGGTCCTCGGCCTGAGGGCTCTCTATCCGCTCAGGGCTGTCCATCCGCTCAGGGCTGTCCATCTGCTGAGAGCTCTCTGTACGCTGAGGGCTCTCTGTGCGCTGAGGGCTCGCAGCAGGTGCGGGCGCTGCGCCGGCAGCCGCAGGCTCGGGCGGCGGTTGTACAGGGGACGCGCCGGCTTCAGCCGGCTCCGGGCTCGGTTGGGACTTTTTTGCCTCGGGTTCCTCCGCGCTGGCCGGCTGGCCGGAGTCCAGCCGGGCACTGGGGATATCCGCCACACCCTGGGGCCGGAAGGCCAGCATCCGCAGCAGTGCCATCTCGAAGCCGCTGCGCGGGTCCGGCGCCAGCGGCAGGTCACGGCGAGCCAGCAGGGCCATCTGGTAATAGAGCTGTACGTTTTCCGGGGCCAGTCGCGCCGCGTGCTGTTGCAGGCGCTCTCCGTCACCCAGCGTGTTGTCCACCGACTGGGGCAGGACCTGGGCCACGGCGATACGATGCAGGTTGTTCGCCAGCTCAGCCAGGGCGGCACTGAAGTCCGGCGCCTGCCCGGCGAGTTCCTCCACTGCGGCGAACAGGGCCGGGGCGCTCTCATCGGCCAGGGCTTCCAGCAGCTTCCATACCAGCCCGGTATCAATACTGCCCAGCATGGCACGCACCTCGGCCTCGGCCACCTTGCCACCGCCAAAGGCGATGGCCTGGTCGGTCAGGCTCATGGCATCGCGCATACTGCCATCTGCGGCGCGCCCCAGGTGCCACAGGGCCCCCTGCTCAAACGGCACCATTTCCTGCTCAAGCACAAAGCGCAGGTGCTCCACCACGCGCTCCGGGCTCATGTTCTTCAGGTTGAACTGCAGGCAGCGGGACAGGACAGTGACCGGTAGTTTCTGCGGGTCGGTGGTTGCCAGCAGGAACTTGACGTGGGGAGGCGGCTCTTCCAGCGTCTTCAAGAGGGCGTTAAAAGAGCTGTTGGAAAGCATGTGCACCTCGTCGATCAGGTACACCTTGTAGCGGCCGCGGGTCGGCGCATACTGCACATTTTCCAGGAGCTCCCGGGTATCCTCCACCTTGGTACGTGACGCGGCATCCACTTCAATCAGGTCGACAAACCGGCCCTCGGCGATCTCCGTACAGGCCGTGCACTGCCCGCAGGGTTCCGAGCTGACCCCACTTTCACAATTGAGGCATTTGGCCAGGATTCGGGCAATAGTGGTTTTCCCCACCCCCCGGGTGCCGGCGAACAGGTAGGCGTGGTGCAGCCGACCGTTATCCAGGGCATTGATCAGGGCCTGCAGCACATGCTCCTGCCCCACCATTTCCCGGAACAACCGCGGCCG
Organism: Microbulbifer sediminum; assembly: GCF_021729035.1. Taxonomy (GTDB): domain Bacteria; phylum Pseudomonadota; class Gammaproteobacteria; order Pseudomonadales; family Cellvibrionaceae; genus Microbulbifer; species Microbulbifer sediminum. The sequence continues at coordinate 278,564 of NZ_JAJSAP010000004.1, forward strand.
CCACTTGCGTGCCAGTACTTGATAACTCATCCGTTCTCCAGCGCCCCCGGCGCCCTGTGAATTCTGTCAGCGTTGGCGCCTGTGGCGCGGGGCCATTATAACGGGATCACGGGCAAGTTATAGCGCCGCGACCACCCCGGCCGCCCGCGAGGCTGGTAATCCGGGGCAGGGATTTCCCCGAGCCCCCTCGTCGGCGGGGAGATGGCTGTGATATAACTGTGCGCCAGCTCGCAATACAACAAAATCACAGCGGGCGTAGTTAGGAATCCCACTTATCGATGAATAAAGGTCGGAAAACGCTTCTCGAAAAGCTGTTTGCCGAACACGGCCAGGCGCTGGTGCGCTTTGTGACCCGCATTGTCAGGAATACTGAGGATGCCGAGGACATTGCCCAGCACGCCTACCTGCGCCTGCAGAAGCTCAGCGACGAGAAAGAGCTGGACAACCCGCGGGCGTACCTTTACCAGATCGCCAACAACCTGGCCGTAGATCAACTGCGCCGCGGCCGCCTGCACATGGATTATGTCAGCCAGCAGACTCCGGCAGAGGGAGAGCCCCCGGCTGACGACCACGCCGACCACCAGTCCCCTGAACGGGTGCTTGCCGCCCGCCAGCAACTGCAGTCTATATACGAGGCAATGGACAGCCTGCCGCTGAAGTGTCGCCAGGCATTCCTCCTGCACCGGACTCGCGGCCTCTCCTACAACGAGATTGCCCGGGAAATGAACACATCGGTGAGCAGTGTCGAAAAATATATCCTGCAGGCCCTCAAGACCTGCCGCCAGAGGGTCACTCCCCCCTGACCACGGCCTGTGCCCCAGCGACTACACTTCCCGACGACAGTGCCAGGCAAAACCAGTCAGGGAATCTTCATAATCCACTGCTACCGTGCGCCTACGGCCACGACCGCCGGCACACCCAGGCGGGAACCATCAACCGGACGGTGCTGTCGCGGACTAAGCCGGCCAGGGCGCCTGCGCGCTGTGCCAGCAAAGGCTTCCGAGAGCCAGCGCACAAGCGTTGTGCGCAACGAGTTAGATTTTTCACAAAAACACTTGAGGGATCCACTGTGCCGGTCGTCTCATCTCAAGAGCCGGTCATCTGAGCACAAAAAGCGGGCCCGGCAACACAGGAAACGCTAAGATTCAGCGCAATTGATAGAAGTTATTGCGCGAATGGTTAGCAGGACGCAGAAAAACGCGCCAATAGTGCACTTTGCAGATAGAATGCGCCGTTTTGGGGCGGCCAGCCGGCCACCCCAGCTGCAGGCAGGCGTAACAGGATTCTTAAGTAAACAGGATAAACAGTGGTGAACTCAGCGGGCGGACAGACAATTCCCAGCGATGAGCAGCTCGACCAGGCCTGTGCCTGGATCGCGCGCCTGCGCTCGGATTCTGTTTCCGCAGCCGACCGCCGCGAGTTCACCCACTGGATCGGCAGCGCCGAGGCAAATCGCCGCGCATTCGATGAAATGTCCAGCCTGTGGGGCGACCTCGGTGCCCTGCGTCACATGCCGATCAACGAACTCTTCCCGGAAAGCCTCCCCAGTGCGTCGAGCCGCCCCGCTCCTGCAGCCCGCAGCACGGCCACTGCGAAAAGCACCGGCTGGAGCTGGCCACAATGGCTGACCGGGGGAGGCCTGGTAGCCGCATGCCTCGTTGTGACCCTATGGGTAGGCAACCAATGGCTGGCCGGGGAAGCTGTAAATCAACAGGTTTACGCCACCGTCGTTGGCGAGACCCGCACTGTCACCCTTGCGGATGGCACGCGGGTACAGCTGAATACCAACTCCGAACTCCAGGTGAGCTACAGCCGCGAGGAGCGCCACACCGCCCTGCTCCGCGGCGAGGCGTTTTTCGATGTGGAACGCCAGACATCACGGCCATTTATCGTTGCGGCAGGCAAGGCCAATATCCGCGTCCTGGGCACTGAATTCAATGTGGAACGCAACCCGGATAACACCCGCGTCTCCGTTACCGGGGGCGTGGTCTCGGTGAGCGAGTCCAGCAGCGCCAGCGGCCTGCGCCCCGAATCTGTCAAACTGGTCAAGAACCAGAAAGTCAGCGTATCCGGCAGCGGCCTGAGCCAGGTCAGTACCACTTCCGCTGACGAAGCGCTGGACTGGACCCGCGGTGTGCTCGTGTTCGACCGCACGCCCCTCGAGGACGCGCTGGAAGAGCTGAACCGTTATCTGTCAGTACCGGCAGAGGCTGAGACCAGTGTGCGCGAACGCAAGCTCTCCGGCACTTTCGAGCTTTCCGATCCGGACAGCGCCCTGAAAGCCATTGCCGCGGCCCTGGACCTGCGGGAAGATCGCAGCAACCCTGACCTGACTCTCTTGTCTCCCAAGCCTAACTAAGTTATAAAACTGCCCGGGCGGATAAATATTAAACAGCTTCCCCGCTGATTGCCGCCGATCACTATAAATCCTGATAAAAAGCAGCGGCCTCCCGGTCAGACGGGCCGCCGTTGGCGTGGAACGGGCAAGCAGATTGATTAAACGGCTCTGGGCCTCCCTGTCACTGGCGACATTTGCAGCGCTACCCGCGTCTGCCGATACCGCGTGCCCGGCCTCCGGAATCCAACTGCCCGCCGGCAATCTCTCCAGCGCCCTGATCACGCTGGGCCGGCAATGCAAGATTTCCATCCTGGTACAGACTTCAGCGGTACATGGCTACACAGTGCCAAGCCAGAACCTGCCATCCGAGGATGGGGACTTTGTGGCCGCACTGGAGCAGTTGCTTGGCAACTCCCCATTTGACTACCGCCGCATCGGTCCCGCGGCAGTGGCCGTGGTGGCCCGCACGGGATCCCCCGTCGAATCCGCTGACGACGCCCCCCCGTCGCCCACGGAAGAGATCACGGTTACCGGCCGCAGCCTGACCGGTACCCACCTGCGGCACAAGCGACTCAGCAGCTACGCGCCTATCGACATCCTGGCCCAGCCGGAACTGGAAATCACCGGTGCCCAGACGATCTCCGAGCTCCTGAAATTCCTGCCGGCGGTCTCCGGCAACTCCACCAGTACATCGGTCAGTAATGGGGGCGACGGTACGGCCAATGTCACATTGCGCGGATTACCCGCCAGCAACACCCTGGTTTTGATTAACGGGCGACGGATCGTAAGCAACGGTTTTGGCGGCGAGACCGCTGACCTGAACACCATTCCCCTGTCCGCCGTCGACCGGATAGAAATCCTCAAGGATGGGGCCTCGGCCGTATACGGTTCGGACGCCATCGCCGGCGTGGTCAACATTATTCTGCGCCGTGACTTCGAGGGGCTGTCCCTGAACACCTACTTCGGCGCCGCCGAACAGGGCGACCAGCAAACCACTTCGAATCACCTGACCTGGGGCCAGGCATTCGAACAGGGCCACCTGATGTTCAGCATCGCCCATTACCAGCAGGGAGAACTGAATAGCCGCGATCGCGCACTGTCCGCCACCGCGGACAATCGCAGCAGGGGCGGTACCGATCTGCGTTCCGCCGCCTCTCCCGATGGCTATATCGCCCTGCCCGATGGACAGGTCGTGACCAATGCTGGCAGCGGTGGTTACCGCGAATGGACCCAGGAAGACCGCTATGACTACAGTGAATTTACCACTGCAGTAGTGCCTTCAGAGCGCTGGTCGGCCTATATGGCCGGGGAGCTGGCTCTCGAAGACAACAGCACACTGTTCGCCGAAATCATGGGTGTGCAGACGCAGGCGGAAACAATCTTTGCCCCGACGCCGGTATTCACCCGTTTCGATAATGGCGACCTGCAAATCAGTGCAGACAACACCTATAACCCGTTCGGCCAACCGCTCACCGATGTGCGCAAGCGTGTGCTCGAGCTGGGCCCACGCGAGCAGGAAAACCAGACTGACACCTGGCGTGCCAACACCGGCGTGAAAGGCGCCTGGGACAGCTGGCAATGGGAGCTGGCCCTGAGCCTGCACTACACCAAGGCCGAGGAATCGCTAAGCAACCTGATCGACCCTGACCGCCTGTCCGCAGGATTAAAGGGAGCTGATTGCAACGCTGATCCCGACTGCGTTCCGGTTAACCTACTGGGTCCCAGTGGCAGTATTGATGCAAACCAGCTGGACTTTATTCGCGCACAGAGCCGGGTGACCGGGGAAACCGAGATGACGTCGCTGACATACATCACGGACGGTATTCTGGCCAGTTACGGGGCTGGCGACATTCCCGCGGCGGCAGGTATCGAACTCCGCAGCGAAGCCATTGACTTCCGCTCCAGCGACGCGGGCAAGCTGTCCAAGATCGGTGGTATCGCCGCAGGTGCGGCCGAGGGCACCCGACTGGTCGCCGAGGCCTTTACCGAAATCTCGATACCATTGCTGGAAGAACAGCTCTGGTTCGATGCTGCCCTGCGCGTGTCCGACTACAGTGACTTCGGCAGCACCGCCAACCCGAAAATGGCGCTGCGCTGGAAAGCTTTTCCGTCACTGATGATTCGCGGCACCTACGCCACAGGTTTCCGGGCCCCGAACCTGGTTGACATGAACCAGACCGGCTACCAGAGCCAGGAATTCCTGTTCGACCCCTGCACCCGGGAAAATGCGGACACGCTGCCCGGCTGTACCGGCATTGCAGACAGCTCCCGTATCCAGTTCCTTACCGAATTCGGCGGGAACAGCGACTTGCAGCCGGAGACCTCTGACAACCGGACCATTGGCCTGGTCTGGACCCCCGAGGTGGCAGAGGGATTCGCGGCAACACTGGACCTGTTCGACATTCGCCAGAATGATGTGATCGACACCAGCCCCCAGTACCTTATCGACCAGAATGCCAATCGCGGCCTGTTCTCCAGCCGGGTGCTGCGCGATGCACAGGGCGATATCACCAAAATTATCGCGACCCGCCTCAATATCGGCGCGCGCGAAGTGCGGGGGCTCGACCTGGCATTGCGCTATGAAAAGTCTTCCGAAAAGCTCGGCCAGCTGCGCTGGTCTTTCAACGCCAGCCACCTGCAGCGCTACCTGAACCAGCCGGCGCCCGGCGCCGAAATCGAGGACCTGACCGGCACATTTGTCGATCCGGCCAGTGGCGGTGCCGGCTCGCTTCCGGAGTGGAAGGCCAACACCGGCATATACTGGAAACGCAAACGCTGGGAAGGCGGGTATACCATCCATTATGTGGACACGCTGGAAGAAACCTTCACCCGTGGCTCTGTGGCAGTAACGCGCAAAATCGACAGCTGGACCAGCCATGATATGCAGGTTGCCTACGCCATGCCGCAGGGCATCCGTGTAGCGGTGGGCGTCGACAACATGTTTGACCGAGCCCCGCCTTTTGCAGCAACCGCATTCAATGATAATCACGACGGTCGCACCTACGACCTGAGTGGACGCTACTGGTATACAACCCTGTCCTACAGCCTGTAGCCATATCCCCGCGGCTCGCCCCTGACCAACGCCCCCGGCTTATCCCCAACCTTCTCTGGCATTTTATTTATCAGAATACGCCGCCTTAGGCGTACGAATGTTCGAAGCAAGCTTTCCATGTAGAAAAAATGTTCTAGTGTTTTAGCAAGCCTCTGTTGATAGTAGTTAGCAGTTGTCATGGAGGGCACTGCCGAATTCGGCGTTTAGAACCGGTATCAGGAGAGGTATACCATGGACAGATCCCGTCTATCCCGGGCAATTAAGGGCGCAATCGCAGCCACCGCCGTATCTTCAAGCTTTTTTGCCACTTTGTCGTTTGCTCAGGAAGTGGAGGAAGTTGTCGTTACCGGTACACGCATCCAGCGTGCGACCGATGCTACCAGCGCCACCCCAATCAGCGTTTTTGATGCAGCGGCGCTGGAAGCGTCTGGCCAGACAACGCTGGAGGATTTCCTGCAGGAAGTCCCCTCAATGACTGGCGGCCAGCTGGGTTCTTCGGTCAACAACGGCAACCCCGGCCTGGCCACCGTATCGCTGCGCGGCCTGGGCTCTTCCCGGACACTGATCCTGCTGAATGGTCGCCGCCTGAGTTCCTCCGGCCCCTCTACCGGTGTGGTGGACCTGAATACCATTCCCACCACCGCCATCGAGCGGGTGGAAATCCTGCGGGATGGCGCCTCGACGATTTACGGTTCTGACGCCATCGCCGGCGTGGTCAACATCATCACCAAGAAGAATTTCGAAGGTGCCGAGGCATTCTTCGACGCGGGCACCTCGCAGGAAAACGACGGCCAGGAATACCTGGCGGCCTGGACCTTTGGAGCCGCCTCAGATGACGGTGACGGGCACGTAATGTTGAATGTCCAGTACACCAGGCGCCACGATATTTTCCAGGGCGACCGCAAGTTCTCCGATTGCCCGCTGTTTGAGAGCGGCGGCTCAGTGCTCTGCGGCGGCAGTAGCTATACCGTTCCCCCGCGCTTCTTCAGCGATAGCTTCCCCGGGGGCCCGATCCTGGATGCCAATACCGGCCAGATACGCCCGTTCAACCCGGCAGGGGATGCGTTCAACTACGCAGAGGTCAGCTACCTGATTACCCCACAGGAAGTGGTCACTTTCTACGGCTTTGGTGACAAGGACTTGTGGGACTGGGAGAACTTCACCACATTCGGCACCTTCGGTGAGATTCTCTACGCCAACCGCCAGTCTGACCAGCTACTTGCCCCAGAGGGCACCTTCTTCCAGCCCACAGTACCGGCCACCAACCCCGGCAACCCGACCGGAGAGGATGCCATTATCCTCCGCCGGCTGGTGGAGACCGGCGGCCGCTCGTTCAACCAGGACCTGAGCATGTGGCGGGGCGTGGTTGGCTTCGACGGCGAAATCTGCAACGAATGGACCTGGGATATTTCCTACAACTACGCGCGCTGGATCGACTCACAGATCGATCGCGGCCGCGCCAACCCCGGCCGCTTTACCACCCTGCTCGATCCTGCTCTCTGCGCGGCGGACGAGGACTGCGCCGCAGCAGCAAGCGAGGCCGGCGTAACCGCCTGGGATCCCTTCCGGCCGGGCACCTTCACCCAGCCGCTGCAGGACTATGCGCTGGTGGTCAACTCCCCGGTGGAGAAAGCCACTCTCAACAGCCTGCAGGTCAACCTGGTCGGCGATTTCTATGACTGGTCGATCCCCTGGGCCAGCGAAGACCCCGCGTGGGCCGTAGGCTACGAGCGCCGCCGGGAAAGGACCGAAATCACCGTCGACGGCGCCGCGTCCCTGGGACAGATCTACTTTGTCAGCGGCGTGGACTGGGGCGGCTCCTATGACGTCGACGAGTTCTATGGCGAGGTGCGCCTGCCCATCATAGATGGCCGTGAGTGGGCAGACCTGCTGGCCGCCGAGCTCTCGTTCCGCTACTCCGACTATGACACCATCGGCAGCGACACCACCTGGGCCGGGGTGCTGGAATATGCGCCCCTGGAACAACTGCGCTTTCGCGGCACCTACGCCGAAGGCTTTCGGGCCCCGGGCCTGGACGACCTGTTCCTGCCCCCGACACAGTCTGCAGAAACCTATACCGACCCCTGCGTGAATTACGGCAGCAGCGGCAACTCAGTACTGCGGGATAACTGTGCCGCCGACGGCCTGCCACCCAACTTCGAGCTGGGCAACTCCCAGGCCACCGGCCTCTTCGGCGGTAACGAAAACCTGAAGGCAGAGGAGTCCGAGAGCTGGACCCTGGGCATCGTGTGGACGCCGACGTTCGTGTCGGACCTGAGCTTCTCCGTCGATTACTTCGATATCAGCGTCGACAATGCCATCGGCACCTTCAACACCAATACCATCGTCAGCAACTGCTACAACAGCCCCGATTTCAGCTCGCCTTCGTGCGCCCTGATCACCGGTGCCGGCGCTGTGGGCCTGACCTCACTGCCCACCAGCCCGCGGCGGGACCAGAGTGGCACCATTGCCGGCCAGCTACTTAACGCCCAGAACATCTCCACGTTCGAAACCTCAGGCGTGGATTTGGGGGCCGAATACAGCCAGGATCTGGGCCCCGGGGTCTTCACCTTCACCGGTAATGCCACCTGGCTGGATGAGTGGAAGTTCCAGGCGAGTGAATTCGAGCCAGAGGTCGACCTGTCCGGTTACTACGGTGTTGACCCGGTCACTACCCGGATCGCGGCCTTCCCGGAATGGAAGCTGTATACCAGCTTCGGCTACGAGTACGACTGCTGGTCCACCAATGTGATCGTACGTATGGAGGGCGAAGTCGAGGATATCGATCCCCGGGATGTTGACCTGGCCACCCGCGTGGACAGCACCTGGTACACCGACTTCAACTTCCGTTACTTCCGCTGGGAGAACGTCACCCTGTCGGGTGGTATCCGCAATGTCTGGAACCAGCAGCCGCCCTATGTCACCAACTACGATGACATGAACACGCTGCCGCTGAACTACGACACCGTGGGCCGGTTCTACTATGGCCGGGTAGCCTTCTCCTTCTGATATGCCCCTCTCGCCCCGCCCGCCAGGGCGGGGCGCGCTCGGACAAAAAACCACCACACTGATCATATTTTGCCCCACCCCAAAGCTCCCTCACCTGTCTATTCAAAAATTGCGAAAAATTCTACGAATTTATTGAGGGGATCCTTCCGTCATCCGTCTCTATCTCTGTTGGGAAGGAAGCGACCACTTGGGGGTAGTCGTTTCCACTATCGCCATTCGTGGCAAAAGTCCAATAAATCCAACGATCAAGAGAGGATTTACAATGAAAAAGAACCTCCTGTCCGTAGCTGTAAAGGGAGCCATTGGCTTCACCGCAGCCGCAGTAATGGTTCCAGCCATGCCCGCCTTCGCGCAACAAGACGCGACCCTGGTGGAAGAGGTTGTAGTTACCGGTTCGCGTATCCAGCGCGACGCCAATGAGACAAGCGTTAGCCCGGTTACTTCCGTCGGCGCAGAAGACTTCAAGGCCACGGGCGTCGTGCGCGTCGAGGATCTCATCAATGACCTGCCGCAAGTCGCTGCCACCCAGACCGCTGGTCAGGCCAACGGTGCCACTGGTACCGCCACTGTCTCCCTGCGCGGCCTGGGCTCTACCCGTACTCTGGTACTGATTGATGGTCGCCGCATGCCCGCCGGCTCACCTCTGGCAGGTGGTTCTGGCGCTGACCTGAACCAAATCCCGGGTGCCCTGGTTGAGCGTGTTGAAGTACTGACCGGTGGCTCCTCTGCCACTTACGGTTCAGACGCCATTGCCGGCGTTGTGAACTTCATCATGATGGACGACTTCGAAGGTGTTCGCTTCGAGTCCCAGACCAGCGTCTATCAGCACAACAACGACAATAGCGACATTCAGGACCTCGTAACCTCCAACGGCTTCGATGTCGCCGATGGCAGCGTGACCGATGGTGAAACCAATGATTTCTCCATGATCATGGGTGCAAACCTGGACGGTGGTCGCGGTAACGTGACCGGCTATGCCAACTACCGCAAGATTGACGCTGTCCTGCAGTCAGACCGCGACTACAGCGGCTGTGCCCTGGCTGGCTCCCCGGACTCTTTCGGTTGCGGTGGCTCCGCCACTCTGCCTTCCGGTTTCTTCTCTCCGTTTGACGGAAACTACTACACCGTTTCCGGTGATCAATTCGTTGATTGGGATGGCAGCTACTACAACTACGGCCCCCTGAACTACTTCCAGCGTCCCGACGAGCGCTGGACTATGGGCGTATTCGGCCACTACGACATCAACGAGAAGGCCACTGCCTACACCCAGCTGTCTTACGCTGATGACCGCACCGTGGCACAGATTGCGCCGTCTGGTAACTTCTTTGTTACCAACAGCATCAACTGTGACAACCCCCTGCTGTCCGACCAGCAGCGTGACCTGATCTGCACCAGCGCAGGCCTGGGTCCGGACGATGATGCTCCTTACTACATCGGACGTCGTAACGTTGAAGGCGGTCCGCGCCAGGATGACCTGCGTCACACCACCTTCCGTGGCGTATTTGGTCTGCGCGGCGACCTGAACGACACCTGGGCTTACGATGTATATGCTCAGTACTCTGAAGTGAGCATGGAAGAGACCTACCTGAACGACCTGTCCGCAACCCGCATCGGTCGCGCGATTGACGTTGTTACTGACCCGGCGACTGGTGAGCCGGTATGTCAATCCGTTCTGGACGGCAGCGATCCGAGCTGTGTGCCCTGGAACATCTTCCAGGAAGGTGGCGTAACCCAGGAAGCTCTGGATTACCTGGTACTGCCCCTGTACGCCCGCGGTACCACTGAGCAAGAGATCTACTCTGGCTACGTGACAGGTAATCTGGGTGACTACGGTGTGCAAATGCCGACTGCTGACACTGGTGTAGCCGTTGTCATGGGTCTGGAAAGCCGCCGTGAAGCCCTGAACTACAGCCCGGACAATGGTTACCAGTCAGGTGACGGCGCTGGCCAGGGCGGCCCGAGCAAGCCGGTAAGCGGTTCCCTGAGCGTTAAGGAAGCCTTCACCGAGATGAATGTACCGCTGGTTTCCGGCAAGCCTGGCGCCGAGTACCTGGGTCTGGAACTGGCATACCGCTACTCCGATTACTCAACCGACGTAACCACCAACACCTACAAGGTAGGTGCTGACTGGCAGCCGATCGAAGACGTTAAGCTGCGTGCCAGCTTCCAGTCCGCCACCCGTCACGCCAATATCCGGGAACTGTTCACCGGCCAGGGCATCGCACTGTTCGACATGGACTTCGACCCGTGTGGCGGTGAAAACCCTGAGGCGAGCCTGGCTGAATGTCAGAACTCCGGCGTAACCGAAGCTCAGTACGGTAATATCCCGAACAGCCCGGCCGGTCAGTACAACTACATCCAGGGCGGTAACCCAGAGCTGGATCCGGAAGAATCCGAAACCTACGCACTTGGTTTTGTTTACACTCCGAGCCAGATCGACGGCCTGAGCGTGAGCCTCGACTACTTCAACATTGAAGTAACTGAAGCAATCTCCGCTGTTGATCCGGGCTTCCTGCTCGACCAGTGTATTGCTACTGGCGACAGCTCGCTGTGCGGTCAGATCGACCGTGGCCCGAATGGTAACCTGTGGATTGGCAGCGCTGCCGTTGTCTCCACCAATGTAAACATTGGCTACTTCGAAACTGCAGGCGTTGACATCAATGCCAACTACGGTTTCGAGATGGGCAGCATGGGTACCATGGACCTCAACTACATCGCCACTTACCTGACCAAGTATGACCAGCAGGAAATCGTTGGTGCAGAAGTTGTCGACTGTGTTGGTAACTGGGGCGGTTCCTGTGGCCAGCCTACTCCGGAGTACGTCAGCACTCTGCGTGCAACCTGGGGCACCCCGGTCACTGGCCTGGATGTAACTGGTGCTTGGCGCTACATTGGCGAAGCTCAGGACCTCGGCGCGAACGAGGCCAATTTTGATGCCATGAACTACTTTGACGTGTCAGCAGCCTGGGCTGCTACCGACACCCTCACTGTTCGCAGTGGTATCAGCAACGTCCTGGACGAAGAACCGCCTCTGACCGCTGACGCGGGTGCAGGCATCTACGGCAACGGCAATACCTTCCCGGGCGTTTATGATGCCCTGGGTCGTTACGCCTTCCTGGGCCTGACTGTAGATTTCTAACAACAACTAGATAAAATCACAGTCTCTAGCGCGGCGGGTTTCCCGCCGCGCTTTTTTTTGCCCTCAAGATTTTTTTTCCTGCCTTATTTCGCGATATAGTTATCGCAAACATCATCACTTAGCACACCATCAGGTAATCCCGAAGTATGCCTAAATCGTCGCAGAACCAGACCGATCAACTGTTCATCGAAGCACGTCAGGCAATCTCCCAGGGGCGCCCACGGGCGGCTATTGAATACGCCCAGAAGGCCATCTCGATTGACCACAGACAGTCTCGCCTCTGGCATCTTTTGGCAGACGCGATCTCTATCAGCAAGGGCCCGGCCGCTGGAATTACCATCCTTGAGTCAGCGCTCCAGGATCACCAGGATATACCTAATGCCGACCGCGCCTCCCTACAGATTCATCTCGCATCCAGCTATTTGAAAACCAGCGATCTCGGCTCTGCTGCCACCAGCATAGACCTGGATCTAGTCACCGCACTGGACGACCCGAAGCTGGCGGCGAGAGCTGGCTACCTGCTAGCCCTTTGCGAAGAACATAGTGGAGCACTGCGAGCGTTTGAATGCGCGCTCGCAAAAGACAAGGAAAACCCGGAGCTGCTTTTCAATGCGGCGGCGGCCCACCGTTCAATGGGCAACCTGAAAGCAGCTGAGAAACTTTACGACCAGGTAATCAAGCGAGCCCCGGACAGCTATCCCGCCTACTGGCTCAGGTCCTCGCTCCGAAAGCAGACCCCGGGAAATAATCATATCGCCGCACTTCAGCGAGAGCTGGCTAAAGATTCTACCTCCGTTGAAGGTCGAACCCACCTGAATTTCGCCCTGGCCAAGGAGCAAGAAGACCTGGGTAACTATAACGAGAGCTTTGCAGCTCTCAGTTCAGGTGCCCGCCTCAGGAAATCTGAGTCGCAATACAATGTCGAGGGGGACATCCAGGCGATCGACACCATCCGCAGGTCATACAGTGCCGAGCTATTAAGCCAAGCCCCCGGAGAGGAAAACCGTGCAGGCGAGGGAATAATCTTTATTCTGGGAATGCCAAGGACAGGTTCAACCCTGGTCGACAGAATCCTGTCCAGCGATGGGGCAGTTGACTCCGCCGGAGAACCCGACACATTTGCGCAACTTTTCTACCGTGACGCCATGCAAGCAGCAGGGATCAGAATACTGAATGCGGAAACCCAGCTGAAAGCCATTGAAAAAAGCACGGAAATTGATTTTGCGAAGCTGGGAATCAACTATCAGGAGATGCTATCAAGGAGAGCAAAGCACAAGAAGAGTCAATATATCATCGACAAGAACCCCAGTAATTTCCTTTACCTCGGGGCAATAAAGCTCGCCCTTCCTGGGGCAAAGATCATTCATATCCAGCGTAACCCTATGGATACCTGTTACGCCATATTCAAGACACTCTTCAAGAGTGCCCATCCGTATTCGTACGATCTGGCAGATCTCGCCGAATACTACAGTGCATATGACAGCCTGATGAAGCACTGGCGCAGCACAATCGGTAACGGCTTCCTCGAAGTTCGATACGAGGATCTGGTGCAGGCCCCGGAGGCCACATCACGGGTTCTTATGGAATACTGTGGCCTGGAGTGGCGGGAGTCATGCCTGCAATTCCATAGCAATAAAGAAAAGGGCACCGCAACTGCCAGCGCGGCCCAGGTGCGCAGGCCTATCTATGCCGATTCCGTGCAGCTCTGGGAGCGATATGCAAGCCAGCTAGAGCCGCTGAAAGTGATTTTGGAGAGAAAGGGTCTGCTATGAGCAAACACCGCACCCAGCCGGGAATTAGGGGAAGCCACTGGCCAGATCAGTGATCTTCCCCAAGCCCCTGCAGGAACTTTCGGTAATGGACAAAACGCCCCGAAGAACGCTGGTAGAGGGGTTTACGAACCTGCCAGATACTTGCCGTTCGCACATGCCCCTCGCTGCGAGTAAAGTCCAGGCAGGCATCCTCCCAATCCAGCCCAAGGAAACCCAGCACCCTGCCAAGCACATCCCTTGGGGACTGGACAAACTCCTCGTAATGAACCTCTTGGATGCTATCGGGAAACAGGGATTTCCAATAATCCATGAGGCGAACCTGCTGCCGGTAATAATGGCCAATGGACTCCAGGTCAACAGAGTAGCTCATCCCGCCACCCAGTTGCTGAAAATAAATCGACAGGCAGTTATCCAGCACTCCCCTTCGCGTCCATAGGATTTTCGCTTCGGGAAACATACTCTTGATCAGGCCCAGATGCAGGAAATTGTCCGGGCGTTTGTCAGTAAAGACCGATGGATTCCCGAGCCGCTCACGCACAAACTCTTGGTATTCCTGTGCCGTGTGCCGCAGGAATTCCTCCCCCCTTTCAGGCAAGCTCAAGGGGTACGCATCCCCCAACTGTTTCACCAGGCGAGGAATAAATTCGAGCTCGCCACCGGCACGTACCCGCGAATGACCTGCTAGTACACGCTCCAACAAAGTTGATCCAGAGCGCAGCATACCGCAGATAAAAACCGGGGCCAGGTCCGATATCACCGGCAGGCGGCCGTACCATTCCCGGTCGAAGGTGGCGATGATACTGTCGACAAGCCGCTCCTGAGCCACAGGATCGTAGGGCCGAAAGCGTCGGCGACCAAGGTTATTGGCCGACTGATATGCAGCGAAAGCGGCGTCATACTCCCCACACTCATCCAACACTTTGCCAAGGGCAAAGCCCAGCTCTTCCCTCTCCAACGGCGGTACACCTTCCTGCTGCAAGGCACGCCTTAGCCTGGTGATCAGAGGGTCATCAGCCTTACTCGTATCATTAAGGTAAGCTAGCCGACTGAGCGCGGGAAAATAATTTCCGTCGATAGACAGGACTTGTTCATAGAGCCTCCTGGCTGCATCCTTGTGGCCGCGCTCCTCCTCCAGGGATGCCAGGTTAAATATTGCGGGAATATAGTCAGGGTTTACAGACAGGGCATGCTGCAGGCACTTCTCCGAAGCCTCCTGATCCTGCAGCTCAGAGTAGACAAGCGCCAGGTTGTTATACACTTCCTCCTGGCTAGAAACACCACGCTCGATTGCCAACTCATAAGCAGCTGCTGCCTCGCGGTACTGTCCAAGCTTTTTAAGCTGCCGCGCCATATTAAACAGGCTGTTTGGCAAATTGGCATTTATCGCCAGCGCCTTTCGGTAAGCGGCAATACTGTCCTCTGGAAGGCCAGCAGCATCACACTCCGAAGCCAACCTCAGCAGATAGTCAAGGGAACGGGGATTGATATCCAGCAGGTCGTGAAGAGTCTTTATCGCTTTTTGTCGCTGCCCAGTGTGCAGATAGAGCTGGCAGAGTTCACCGAGTACGCCTTCGCGCTCCATACCGGTCTCGAGGAGCTGAAGATAACAGGTCTCTGCTTTCTCCGGACGAGAATTGGCAATGGCTTCTCTAGCTTCCTTGAGAGTCGCGATAAATACTGCTTGATCCATGAATTACCCGTCGAGTGGAAGACTCCCAATTTAATAAACAAGAGCAATTTGCTGGCGGCAGTGCGATTCAGGGAACAATATACTCTAAAAGCCTGAATTCGCTGGCTGCCGCCTTCAAGTATCAACCTCCGGCGGGATTTCCCTGCACGGATCTCCTGTTCGCGTTCCCTACCATCGTCTTAGAGCCCCTGGCCATGTTTCCCCACTGCTCAGCGGTCATACAGGCCTCCTGCTTAAAACGTGACCCGGTTATCTGTCGCTTCTTGCAGAGAAGTCGATCTTTCGGATTGGCAGAGCTGGCACCCGGCGGGCCCTGCATTTCACCAGGACTCGACAATTCAGCGCCGGCATCGCTCCCCCCCGGGAGTGGTGCTGGCGCATGCGGTAACCAGGAAGCCGGTCAATGCCAGGCAAGCTGCTCTTCTTATAGGCACTGAGACAACTCCTTATTGTTACCACTTGATATGAACATATGAAGGGTTAGATTCTATACGCTTGCAGTACACCAAGTACACAGCGCTATACGAAGCTTTTTCGGTATACTGTGCAAGATATTTGCTTTCCCTTTCCCGACGCAAGAAGGATAACCATGGATGCCTTTACCGCCTTTTTGACATTGCTATTCGTTATGGATCCACTGGGAAATATACCGGTGTTCCTGGCAGCACTGAAAAATGTCCCGCAGCGCCGACAACTTTTTGTGATCATGCGAGAACTGATCTTTGCGCTGATCGTTTTACTCGTGTTTCTTTACGGCGGCAGATTTGTACTGGCCTGGCTTGGACTGTCGCAGGAAGCTATCCGTATCGCCGGGGCAATCATTTTGTTCCTGATTGCGATTCGCATGGTATTCCCCAGCGAGGGCGGCATCATGGGTGAACGACTTGACGGGGAACCTTTCTTTGTGCCACTCGCAGTCCCCCTCGTCGCGGGCCCCTCTACCATGGCTATCCTGATGCTGATGACAAACAGCGAAGGCGAACAGCTAATGGACTGGACGCTGGCACTGCTCGGGGCCTGGGGCGTGTCTGCGGTTATCCTGCTGGCATCAGCGCCATTGGCAAAGCTCCTCGGCGGACGCGGGTTGATCGCCGTGGAGCGGCTGATGGGCATGGTACTGGTTATGCTCGCGGTACAGCTGTTCCTCGATGGAGTGAAACAAAGCCTTGCGTAATATAAACAAGTGCAAGTGCCCTCATGATTTGCACTGAATTCACCGGAGCTGGCCCGTTGCGGCAGCTCCGGCAGCCACACTGCTCAATCATCAGCCAATTCGACAAACCGTTTTTCTTTTTGCAAAACAAAGCAATCATCCTAAAAAAAATCTCTTCTTAGTATGAGCTTTCGATTTTAATCATTTTGCAACACACCCATCCTACCCGGCCGCCCACTTTTTGCACCACTCGAACAACATTTCACCAGCCCTCACCTGCCAACATCACTCCCGCATAGTCAGGTAAGTTCCATTAATCATTTTGATACATTAAAGTCAGCTCGCGCATTAAGGGCACGAACCGCACAAGGTCATGCAAATACCTTGTAGCGCAAACCAAGCCGCCTCAGAGCGCGGCGCCAATAACGGCAAGCAGTCCTCACTGTACGGGGTGCCGTTTAGATCATTCGCCTCATAAGGCTGAATCACTATAAATCCAACGATTCAAAAGAGGATTTACAATGAAAAAGAACCTCCTGTCAGTAGCTGTTAAAGGCGCTGTTGGCCTTACCGCAGCCGCAGTTATGGTTCCCGTTATGCCCGCCTTCGCCCAGGGAGACGCGACCCTGGTTGAAGAGCTTGTTGTGACTGGCTCGCGCATCAAGCGCACAAATTTCGACCAGTCCGCCCAGGTTGTCAGCATGGACCGCGCCGATATTGAGGCAACCGGCAGCCTGATGATCTCCGACACCCTGCGTGCCACCCCGCTGAACTCCCTGGGCTCCTTCAACGAGCGCTCGGGCAGCTCCGCCCAGTCCAACGCCACTGTCGACCTGCGGGGACTTGGCTCCCAGCGCAGCCTGGTCATGGTTAATGGCCGCCGCCTGCCGGGCTCCCCGAACCTGGGCGCCGCATCCGTCAACCTGAACATGATCCCGATGACCGCCGTTGAACGGATCGACATCCTGGCTGACGGTGCTTCCGCTGTTTATGGCTCCGATGCGGTTGCCGGTGTTGTCAACCTGATGATGCGCGAAAACTTTGAGGGCCTTGAGTTCACTGCCCGTCGCGGCGAGCGCTCAAACGACGACGGTATTGAGGAGTCCTTCGGCTTCATTTCCGGTATCACCAGTGATCGTGGCAACGTAACCTTTGCCGCTGAATACAACCGTCGCGACCCGATCTTCGACGCTGACCGTGACTACACAGCAGCCTGGGTTCGCGATAATAATGGCGACGGACGTATCGATTCCTACCTGGATACCGATGGCTACTCCTACTACGGCAAGTCCATCCAGATCTCCGATCCGAATACCAAGTATTACGACATCCAGGCCGCCAACAGTTGCGGCAACGATTCTGCTTTCCTGGAAACCGGCGCCCTGGCTTTCAACGAGCCCGAAGGCACCCTGTGTAACTACAACTATGCGAACGTCGCGGCCAACAAAGCCGAGCTTAACCGCGTCAATACCTTTCTGAGCGCAAATTACGACATCTCTGAAAGTGTCGAGTTTTTCACCAACATCCTGTTCTCGAAGGTAGATTCATTTGGCCGTTATGCACCGCCGGCTGCCAAGTGGGAAGACATGCCAGCCGACTACAGCGACGTTCCGTTCGATGTTGACGCCCTTCTGGCCAGTGGTGACATCACAGAAGACTACGAGATCACCGGTTATTACCGCTGGACCAATATTGGCCCGCGCGATAATTTCGTCACCGACACCCAGTACGATTTCACTGCAGGCTTTCGCGGCGACCTGCCCAATGGCATGAGCTACGAGACTTACGCCCAGAAAGGCCGTTACGAGTCCAAGGAAAACGGTAATTACTACCTGTCGTACCCGGGACTGGACTATGTTCTGGCCGAGGGTATTGACCCGCTTTCCGCCGAAGGCGCAACCAACATGCGCGCTACCACCAGCCAGGACAACTTCACTTCACTGTCCAAGGTCTACGGTCACTTGCAGTTTGACGCCGGCGACTGGTTCGGCGCCGGTGAGACCATCGTCCTGAGTGGTGCCGAGGCTTACCAGATTGAATACGCAAACCAGTACGACGCTGCCTCTGAGGCGGGCCTCGTAGGCGGAAGCTCTGGCAACTCCGCCGCTGGTGAACGCGATGTCGCCGCGGTGTTCGCAGAAGCAATCATTCCGGTCACCGATATGATCGAGATGAATGCGGCTGTTCGTTACGATGATTACAGCGACTTCGGCTCGAACGTTGCGCCGTCCCTGTCTGCCACATACAACGTGACCGACACTCTGAGCCTGCGTGCACGCGCCGGTAAGGGCTTCCGCGCCCCGGCTCTCGATGAGCTGTACGGCCCGTCTGCCTTCTCCGCAGAAAGTGCTACCGATCCGGCGTCCGGCGTTTCCCGCCAGTGGGACACCTACTACTCCACCAACGAAGACCTGGACGCGGAAACTTCCACTTCTCTGTCTATCGGCGGTAACTGGGAATTCGTCAGCGGCTGGAACCTCGACGTGGGCGTTTGGAACGTGGAAGTTGAGGACGTAATTGTCCAGCCTTCCACCCAGGAGATCTTCTGGGCTCGTGCTGGCGGTGTGGAGCTGGATCCGTCTACCGGTATTTATATCACCGGCTCTGGCGCTGATACCGAGGTGTTCTCCAAGACCACCAACGCGGGTATCCTGGACGTTACCGGTGTAGATGTGAAACTGGATGGTGGCTTCGACACCGAGTTCGGCATGATCACCGTAGGCGGGCTGGTCAGCCAGCAGCTCTCTTACGAGAAAGATGCCTTCTATCTGGGACCGGTACAGGACGTTTCCACCTTTAACCTGTACCCTGACATGCGCGGCCAGTTTATTCTGGGCTGGAGCATGGGCATGCATGCTGTTGACCTGACCGTCGACTACGTCGCTGCTCATGATGAGCTCACAGAGATCGCTGACAACGGCACCCTGTCCAAGAGCGGTGAAGATCTTGATGACTGGACCACCCTGAACCTGTCCTATCGCCTGGACACCGAGTCGCTGGGCTCCATCAAGGTCGGTGCCCGCAACCTGACCAACGAGGACCCGGTACTCGACAAGGACGGCAAGTACGCTCGCGAGCACTTCAACCTGTACGACAACACCGGTCGTATGGTTTACGCCGAGTACTCTGTTGCCTTCTAAGGCACACAGTGATTCTTAAGATAACTTAGGAAGGAAAAGGGCCAACTCAGTTGGCCCTTTTTTTTGGAAACTTGTGTATATCTATGCGCTTGCACCCAAATACTGTCTCCCTTAATGAAAAAAGCCCCCTGCATATGCAGGGGGCCCACGTTGAAACAATTACTCCTGACCGCCTTTATCAACCATCAGAAATCATAGCTGACTCCGGCAGTTACATAACGCCCGAGAACGTCATACAGACCAATTGCACTAAATGAGTTCACAGCAGTCGGCGGCTCCTCATCAAAGACATTACGGACAGACAGGCTGGCCCGCAGGTTGTCGTTGAACTGGTAACCCAGGTAGGCGTTATTCAACCAGTAATCCGGTACAACGGGGATGTCACGGGACTCAGGCGTATCGTCGTTGTCGACATTGGCCTCACCAATGTACTGCGCCTGCCAGCTGGCGGTCAGGTTATCAAGGTTGTATGCCAGGCTGAACTGCCCCTGCCACTCCGAGAAACCGATCTCGCCAGCGTCGACTTCAAGGTCCTTGCCAGTAACGGAGAACTGCTGTTCTTTGATGTGGAACGCTTTCATACCAACATCAAAAGAGCCCGGGATACTCCAGTTGGCCAGGTCGAAATTATAGGTCAGATCGGACTGGACACCGCGGAAGTTGTAAAAGCCAGCGTTGCGGAAGCCAGTAGTGAAATCCACGACCTGGAAGCTCTCATCGCGGGTAAAGTTATCACATGCAGCATTATCCTGGTCACCGTCGTAACAGGCTTCCATCAGCACCGTCAGCGACAACTTCTCAATTGCATCTTCGATGTCAATGTTCACCCAATCGACTGTCAGCTCGAGACCTTCTGCAAACCCGGGAGCCCACACAAAGCCCCAGGTAGAAGCATCAGCACGCTCATTCAACAGGTCCGGATTACCACCGGTGAAGCCCTCTTTGGAGGCATTCACAATCTCAGACTGGTACGAGTCGGGATCGTATGCGTAACCCGCTGCCGCCGCTTCCGCCTCACAGTTTGCACGACGCTGGGCAGGATTCTCGCCTTGCCCCACATAGCGCTCATCACAAGGATCATTTGCAGATGAGAAGGTCTCAGACAATGGCAGCAGAGCCTCGGTTACAGCCGGTGCACGAATCGACTCCGTTACGTTACCGCGCAGTGTCAGTGCGCCGACAACCGGAATATCGAACATAATGCGTGTACCAATACTCCAGGTGTCATCCTCACCAGCCTGGGAGTGATCCACCGTACGCCAGGCACCCTCAATCTCCATACCTTCCAGAGCGGGCAACAGATCCGCTGGGAGCACCGGGATTAACGCTTCGGTGTAAAATTCCCTGGTGTCGAAGCCACCGGAGAGCGGTGAAAGTGCGGCGCTCCGGCCGAGCCCCTGGCGCATGAAATCGTCGGGACGGAACACGGAGAATTCGTCTCGTATTTCATAGCCGAAGCCCATGGAAAGTGGTCCCGCCGGAAGGTCAATCACATCACCATTGGCGTTCAGGCTGATAATCTCCTGCTCCAGGTCCCCCCAGGTAACCGCTTGGGTAGTGACATAGTTGATCGCTGCCTGGTCGGTAACCGTACCCATTACATTTAGCGGCACACAATCTGGATCACCGGAAACACACACGATATTGCCGTTGGCGTCGGTGGTGACATCGATAGCCTTTTCGTAATTAGCCTGTACCAGCTGTGTTCTAGTTGTCGTGGAAGAGCTTTCACCCTTGTTGTAGGTAAATTCCCAGTTCCAGCCCCTCCCGGCCAGGTCCATATCCCCTTTAAGCCCCAGGACATAGCGGAACATCTCGTTCTCACCACCGGTACGGCCACTTTGCGATAAATCGTTCATACCCTTGTGCAGGTAAAAAGTGCCCCCTGCAGGCACATCATTCGCCATTAGCAGCTCGCGATCACGGGCATTCAGGTATGGATTATCAATAGAGAGCGGCAGGGCAGCCGCGTCGCCACCAAATATGCCGGACTGGTAGAACGGCTGGGCGTTGGGATCACTGGACTCCGCGGTGTAGTAGTTGATCTCGGCAAAGGCCTGCATGCTATCGCTCAGGTCGTAGTGACCCATGGTATTAAACAGGTTGCGCTCGATTGGCGCACGAATCGAGTCGTAATTCTGCAGCAGCAGGCCGTCACCACCAATAAAGTTGATGATGTTACCGGATGGCTCACCGATATTGATCTGGGTCAGGTGGCCGTCGCTGCCAAAGCCGATCGGGTTGCCATCCTCGTCTGTCATATTCTGACCGATTGCGAACAGGGGCAAACCACCCGTGGCTGTGGGGATGCCTTCTTCCGTCAAAACGGCAATTGATCGCCCTTTGTCAAAAATCTTGTCTGGTATTCCGTCATCGGCACCCTGGCTTTCCGGATTCTCGAAGAAGTAGTAGTAATCACCGGTAAAGTCACGGTCGTTCATAAGTACGGCATCAGCCTTGTTGTACTCATAGCTTGCCACTACATTACCTCGGCCATTCGAAAAATTCTGACCGATAGTGATAGAGGCCTTGTGGTCACCTGCATCGTTTTCGCCATGGGCAAAACCACTGGAAAACTCGGTTTCTACACCTTCAAAATCATCACGCAAAATTACATTGATCGTTCCAGCAATTGCATCTGAACCATAGATCGGCGCACCGCCCACAGAAACCACATCCACGCGTTCAATCAACGCAGTCGGCAGGGAGTTCAGGTCAACCTGAAGCCCGCCAGTCGCACCAAATGCAGTGGGGGCATTGGCAGCAACTACCCGCCGGCCGTTCACCAGCGTCAGCGTACGCTGGGAGCCCAGGCCATAAAAGTCAGCGAAACTCTGGCCAACGTTATTCGGGTCTGATTCAGCAAGGCTGGTACCTGACGGAACCATCATCGGCAGACTGTTGAGGGCGTCAGCCACATTGGTATAGCCATTGGTATCGAGGAAGTCCTTATCAAGGCTGGAGGCGGGCTGCATGGTGTCATAACCGGCACGGGCAATCCGGGACCCCGTCACATACACCTCTTCAATCAGCTCCCTTTCACCGGCCTTCTTGACGCCTTTCTTCTCACCGGAACTCATGTCTTGAGCCATGGCTGGCAACATAGCCACAACTGCGGTAAAACCAATGGCAGCCCTGATTGCGCTCACGAGATTTTTTTTATGCATAGAAAAACCTTTCCATTTGTTTTTTTGTTATGTGGCAATTGTACTAACGTGCTATCTCAAACCATGACAGTAATCAATGGCCGCTTTAAATCGCCAAACAAACAAATCATACACCCGCACAACTTTACTTAGCCACCCTACTTTTTATTAGCGATATAACCTGTAAAAAATAGACATCTCCAATATTCAATTAAATTTTCGTAAAACTTTTATTAATTTAATTAACACTAAAATTCCATGCAGAGACAAGACACTGGCAGAGTGACAACTACAGCCTTACTTGCTGCTGAAGTTTACAAACAGGATGTCATTGCCAATGATGAGAAAAAGAGGAAACCTGGTAGGACCCGGCGCCAGAAAATATAGCTGCTGTCCGCTCTGAATCTACAGCTCCTTTTAACCATGACCGGACACTCGGAACTTATCAGGCAGAGAAAACATGATTTTAGTAGCGGGGGGAAGCAGTGGCTCGCCCGATGGATTAGGCTGGCAAACCTGGCTGCAGGGCCCCCTCAGGGACATAGCCATTTGACATATGTCTTTTTTACCCCTGGGATGTTAAGAAGAAGTGTGCATCCCGGATCAGCGCCCGAGACAATGGCCGGCGGGGTATCGAATTGCCTGTTGATCCGCAACTCTCCGGAGCTGGACTTGTTGCAGGCTGGACGGTAGTCCGCGGGTTCGGCCAGCAGCAGTCTCCGTTTATTGTCAGGAGGCACTCATGATTTCATTTGGGGAGGGCACCGGCGCTCTGCAGCTTCAGGTAATGGAAGCGGTGGGTGTAATCTCACCATCGGGAGTGCGGCAACAATATCGCTCTCGCACTGCGCGAGTGGCCCGGTACTTTGGAAACATAACTCCACGACCCCGTGCCCGTTGCGCGGGCCGCACTGCAACAGCCGGGGACGCGGTTATACCCCACGATGTACTGGAGCCGTGTGGTCTATCCCCCGGAATCGAGCAGGCACTTCGCCGCGGGGAGCCTCGCTCCAGCCTGTATTGCAAGAGCACCTGGCCTGCTGCCGCCTGCGGGATCAGGATGTCGCCAGGCTCATCAGGGGGGCGGGTCCGGATTGCCAGTGTGGAAACACTCAGCCACGCGATGACGATGAAAAAAGCGGGCAATGAAGAGGGCTTCCCGCAATTCAACCACCCGCTTTAAGCAGACTCTCAAAATATCATCGACAAAGCCGGGCACCCCGATCTGCCAAAAATTCAGAATGGCATGACACCGTCGGGACTGACTCACCTCCACCAGGGATGCCCCAGCGGTGCCTGCCCTCGCCCTTAAAACTCAAACTGTAGCTCGCCACGAGATATGGCCCTGAGTTTCCGTGCGTATGCATTTTCAGTACTGGGGTTGTCAGCCAGGAGGAATGCCTGGGTGAAGTGTTCGCGGGAGTCTTGTACATCCCCCAACCTCAGGCTGGTAAGCGCCATAAGGAAATGAAAGCGGTGATCATCCCCATGTTTCCACAACGCGCGCTTGAGCTGGTGGCGCGCCTCCTGATACTCCCCACTCTCAAAGGCATAGCGTGCCTGCTGGTAGAGGTAATAAGGGTTTCGCTCCCGGTGGTAACGCGCCCGCCGGGCATAGTCATCAGCCAGTGCCGTACGGCCATCAGCACGGTAAAGCCGCTCCAGGTTACTGGTGGCCACCAGGTGACCTGAATCCAGCAGCAGGGTCTGGCGATAGCTCTGCTCCGCCTCATTCATATGCCCTGCCCGGCTGTACAGCGCCCCCAGGTTTGACCAGAGATCAGCACTGGCAGGCTGCAGGTCGATAGCCTTTCGCAGGTACAGGAACGCTGATTCTATGTCCCCGGCCTGCATCAGCTCGACACCGCGATTGCTGTAAAACTGGGCAAACGCCTGGCGGTCGCTCAGGCGGCGCTGGTCATACACCGGATCGTAGGCCTCCAGGTTGAAGTCGACCACCCGGCGGCCGCGCTTGCCTTCGGACACCATATTGATGTGCCGGTAGACCACGAATGTCTGCTCCTCGGCACTGTCCCAGACCGGAGGCACGTCCACCTCGTTAAAATAGGCATCCGCCCCGAGCTGTCGCGTCATGGCCACCATCATCAGGGTAAACGCCAGGCAGTTGCCTCGCTGCTGGTGGTAAGTGTCGCTAGCGCCCAGGGTACTGTTCGCATCGTATTGCACGGCAAACTCCTGCTGCCCGAATGCGCGGATCAGTGCCGCCAGGCGTGCATCCGGTCGAGCCCCCGGCGCGACCCCGGCCAGGTAGTCACGCATTGCAGGGGACAGTGCCAACAGGTCGTGGTCCGGCAGGCGATCAATGCTGACCGGCTGCCCAAGGATGGGCTCCCCAGAGAGGACAGCGGAGATATCCCGAGGCGGCTCGGGTTCAGGCAGGCTGGCACAACCCGCGAGGACCAGCAAGGCAAGG
Source organism: Microbulbifer sediminum (assembly GCF_021729035.1). Classification (GTDB taxonomy): domain Bacteria; phylum Pseudomonadota; class Gammaproteobacteria; order Pseudomonadales; family Cellvibrionaceae; genus Microbulbifer; species Microbulbifer sediminum. Next base: position 303,437 of record NZ_JAJSAP010000004.1, read on the forward strand.
AAGATCAGTGGGGTTCTCATGTCATTTTCCCCTGTCATAGAGCAGCCATACAGCATTTAACACCAATTCTCGCGGATTTGAATAGCCGAATGCCAAATTGGGCGGTTTCAATTGCAACGAGTCGCCTGCCTACAAGAGTGCTGTTAAACTGCGATGGCTTGTTTTGGAAGTCTCCGTGACACCTTCTGCGCCCCCCCGGCCAGGCTGGTGCTCCCGTGTGACTGCCGATAACCACTGCAGACTGAGGAGTACCATGCATCCACCAGTAGTCGTCGCGATCGCGACCAATACTGACGGATCGGTCGGGTTTTTCCGCCGGTTCGCGCTGGCTCGCTCCCGGATACTGCCATTCAACAACCGGCAACCGGTCCGGCTATGTGCCGGCCCCGGGTCTCACGCCTAAAGCTATAACAACTGGAATTTCAGGTTATGTCGTCCAACACACATCAGAACAGCGATGGCTTCTTTGGCCATCCGAAAGGGCTCTCGACCCTGTTCTTTACCGAAATGTGGGAGCGCATGAGCTACTACGGTATGCGCGCGCTGCTCGTACTGTTCATGACCGCGAGCCTGCAGGAAGAAGGCCTGGCCTTCACCGTGGCGGCCGCAACCGCCATCTACGGCCTGTACACCGGCGCGGTCTATTTCCTCGGCCTGCCAGGCGGCTGGATTGCTGACCGCCTGCTCGGTGGGCAGAGGACGGTCTGGTATGGCGGCATCATTATCATGTGCGGCCATATCGTGCTCGCCATCCCCAGTGACAGCACCTTCTTTGTCGGCCTGATCCTGGTGGCCTCCGGTACCGGCCTGCTGAAACCCAACATCAGCGCCCTGGTCGGTCACCTGTACGCCTCCGACGATGTGCGCCGCGACAGCGGTTACGCCCTCTACTACATGGGCATCAATATCGGCTCCGTACTCGGCTACATGATCTGCGGTTACTTCGGTGAGAAAGTCGGCTGGCACTGGGGCTTCGGTGCCGCTGCGGTGGGCATGGCGGTTGGCCTGATCCAGTACCGCAAGACCATCGGCAACCTGGGCGATGCCAGCCTGAAGCCGGAACATCCGATGACCCCGGCGGGCGAAAAGAAGGCCTGGAGCACCATCTGGGCGATCGTCGCCGCGGTGGTGGCGATCACCGCCCTGACCATGACCGGCATCATCTCCATCAACCCGGTTGCAGTCGCTCAGTATGTAGCGATCGCCTTCACCCTGATCTTCTTCGTCTACTACGCCTACATCTACTTTGGGGGCAACCTGAACGAGTCGGAGAAAAGGAAGCTGTGGGCACTGTTCCTGGTGTGTATCGCGTCCGCCTGTTTCTGGGCCGGTTTCGAGCAGGCGGGTTCCTCCCTGAACCTGTTCGGCCGCGACTATACCGACCGCATGATCGGCTCCTTCGAGATCCCGGCCTCCTGGTTCCAGAACGTCAACCCGATGTTCATCATCATCCTGTCGCCGTTCTTCGCCGCACTGTGGATCAACCTGGGCAAGCGCATGATCACCCCGTCCTACGGCATGAAGTGCGCCGTCGGCCTGATGATCATGGCCAGCGGGTTTATCGTCATGTTCTTCGCTTCCCAGTACGCGGCCGAGGGCCTGAAAGTGGCACCCTACTGGCTGGTGACCACTTACTTCCTGCATACGGTGGGTGAGCTGTGCCTGAGCCCGGTGGCCCTGAGCGCCGTCAGCAAGCTGTCCCCGCGCCGCTTCGCCGGCCAGATGATGGGCGTGTTCGTACTGACCTACTCTATTGGCAACATCATTGCCGGCCTGCTGGCAGGTAATTTCGACCCGGAGAACGTCTCCGAGCTGCCGAACCTGTACCTGCAGATCGCGGTATTCAGTATCGGTATCGGCGCCGTGATCGCGCTGATCAGCCTCAAATCCAAGAAATGGGAAGGCCACAGCGAGGTGGCCCAGCCGGTGGAGCCGGCCGAGACCGCCGCCAGAACCACCTCCTGACCCGGATACCGGGCAAGGAGCGACATTCTGTCGCTGCAAGCGAGGGCCGCTGGCAACAGCGGCCCTTTTTTATGGCCAGTCCCCAGTCATCACAATCGCCCCCTCGTACCAGCAGGCCACAGGCAGGCTGATACTAATGAGTGAGCAGCGGAGCACTGGGATGACTATGCCCCCAGCCTGCAGGGGCCGGGGCAGTCAGGTGAACAGGTGAAGGTTCAGCCAGATAAACCGCAGCCCGATCACAAACAGCAGGCCGCCGAAGCAGTTCTTGAGTAGCGGTGGGGACAGGCGGTGGGCCAGCAGCGCACCGAAGCGGGCGAAAATTGCGCTGGCGAGCACAATACCCAGAAAAGCAGGCCAGTAGATATAACCGGTACTCCAGTCAGGCAGCAGCGGGGCCGAGGAGCCCTGAACCGCGAAACTGATCGCGCCTGCCACCGCAATGGGCAGTCCACAGGCGGCGGAGGTGGCCACGGCTCGCTGGATCTGCACATGGCAGCGGGACAGGAAAGGTACGGTCAGCGAGCCCCCACCGATACCGAAGATCGCCGACGCCCAGCCGATCACGCCACCCGCACCACTGAGTATCCCCCCCCCGGGCAACCTGCCGCCGTCCTCGGGCAGCGGCACCGAGCGCAGGCCGTCCAGCCACATTTTGCAGGCGATGGCCACGGCGAAAATACCGATCAGCATCTGCAACCAGGCCCCAGGCAACAGGTGTGCGGTAACGCCGCCGAGCCAGGAGCCCAGCAGGATGCCCGGCGCCATCAAGCGGAACACGCGCCAGTCCACCGCCCCCTTGAGGTGATGCGTGCGAATAGAGCTGACAGAAGTGATGACGATGGTGGCCAGTGACGTAGCCACTGCCATATGGGTGAGAATCTCCGGCGAGATGCCCTGGGCGGCAAACACCAGCACCAGCGCCGGGACAATGACCAGTCCCCCACCAACTCCAAAGAGGCCGGCGATGGTGCCAGCGACCGCGCCCACGGCGAGATAAACCAGAAGTGTTTCCATTACTACCCTCCCCTCTTAAATTCCTTCTTGTGGGCCAGCTGGCTGATGTGAGCGGGAACAGGCCGGTCTCCACCACGCGAGCCGGGCGATCGCAGGATTGTCCCTGGTTATCGATTAATTTCCAGCCAGTCGAAACCCTGCTGCTGGCAGGCGAATATACAGTTGTCGACCTGCTCTGCGGGGACCGCCAATGCAGTCCGTGCCAGCTCGACGGTATTGTTCTTTTCACTGATATGAGCCACCACCAGGTGCTGCAGTTGCTCGTGGCCGACGCGCTGCAGGAATCCCGCAGCCTGCTGGTTGCTGAGGTGACCGTAAGCACCGCCCACACGTCTTTTGAGTGAGGGGGGATACGGCCCCTGGGCCAGCATCAGCGGGTCGTGGTTGGCCTCCAGCACCAGGGCGTCACAGCCACTGTAGTGCTCCTCAACGTGCGGGGTGACCGTCCCCAGGTCGGTAAGCAGCCCAAGGCTGCGGCCATTTCGGCGGAAGACGAACTGCGCCGCCTCGCGGGCATCATGGGGCACCGCTACGGGAGTAACCTCGATATCCGCTACCGCAAAGGGCCGGTGCCCCTCGATCAGGTGGATCTCTGGCAGCTTGCCGATATCCCGGGCCCGCAGGGTGCCCGGCGTCAGGTAAACGGGGAGCTTGTACTTGCGCGCCAGCGGCGCCACCCCGGATAGGTGGTCGCTGTGCTCGTGGGTGACAAGAATTGCCGACAGGTCTGCCGGCGTCATGCCGAGCCGCGCCATACGCCGCTCGGTTTCCTTGATGGTAAAACCGCAGTCCACCAGCAGGCAGTGGTCGCCACTGGCGACCAGGGTGCCATTGCCCTTACTGCCACTCCCCAGGGAAGCAAAACGGAGAGACGAACCGGCCGGCATTATTTTGCCAGCCCCTTAGATCAGGTTCTGGCGGATAGCCATCAGCAGGTCAGAGGCTCTCGCGCGCTTCAGGGGCTTGCCGCTGGTATCCCGTACCCGGACTTCCACGGCGTCCGGCGTGCTGCGCACCACGACGATATACCCGGGAATATCGGCACCGGTGGCGCCACCCAGGCCGGTCATGCCACCGAACAGGGCCGGGTCGGTGGTCGGGTCCACATTGCCCAGGAGTTGCTGCAGGGTCACCTTGGATGCCGACTGCGCCAACTTGTCCTCTTCGTCCGAGGAACCCCAGGAAAACCAGCCGCCGTCTTCCTCTCCCTCGGTCAGTTCGCGATCCTGATCGAAGGTCACATAGAAAATCCGTCGCTCTTCATCTTCCAGGTGCATGCGGTAGGCACCGGAATTCACCGCGTGGGCCACTGTTGCCCAGGCCCGGTCCATGGACAGGTCCAGAGACAGGAAGGGGTCACGGCGGGCCGGCTCGAGCAGCTGCACCTTGACGCTGCCGCCACCAATAGCCTGTGCCACCAGGGACGCCGCCGCACCGGAAGCCTCCGCAGCCAGGGCGGTGGACATCTCGTCAATCATCCAGCCCTCGCGCTCCGGGCTGGTGGATTGCTCGGGCCAGGTCACCTCGTTGCGGGGATCATCCTTGGGCAGGGAGTAGTGACGCACATGAATCTCGGTGGTGTCCGGCTGCACACCGGATTCCACCCGCAGGCGGTACTTGTCCTTGGTTTCCGGGCTCTCGCGGAAGCCCAGCCAGGTCGTTTCCATAATGCCTGCGTTGGCATCGGACCTTGCCAGCTGCAGCCCAGAGGTGCGCAGGAAATAGTGAAGCTGGGGCCAGACCTCCTCGGGCGGCTGGGAGACCAGCACCCAGCGACGACTGCCGAGTTTCTGGATCTTGACCCGGTCCAGGCCGACATTAACCGACAGCGCCTGCGGCCGCGGCACCTCGAACTCGCTCGGCTCCACGTCACCACTGCTGACCTGGGGAACCTCGTACAGCTCTTCCTGCTGCTTCGGTGTCACCCCTTCGGGCATGCGCAGGGGCGGCAGGCTGTCTGCCATCTGGTAGTCATCACTGCGATCGCGGAAATAACCGTCGTCGCCGAAAATACCGCAACCCGAAAGCGCCACGCTGGCGATACACAGCGCAGCTCCGGCAGTCAGTCTTGTCATTATTGGTTCCTATGCATTAAAGCTTGTTACGCCGGCCGGCCACTGTGGCCACCGGTGATTGCGTCTCCCCGGGGCCGCAGCCTCAGAGCACACCGGCACTGCGCAGGGCCTCGCGCACGGTTGCGTGATGTTCCGGCGAGAGCGGTGTCAGCGGCAGGCGGATGCCACTGTCGATCCGCCCCATCTCCCGCAGCGCCCATTTCACCGGGATCGGGTTCGATTCCAGGAACAGCGCCCTGTGCAGCGGCTGGATCCGCTGGTCGATGGCCCGGGCTTTCTCTGCGTCGCCCTGCAGGGCGGCCTCACATACCTGGGACACCGCTGCCGGGGCCACGTTCGCAGTCACGCTGACATTGCCGTGGCCGCCGGCCAGCATCAGGTCCAGGGCGGTGGCGTCATCACCGGAGTAGATGGCGAAATCCTTCGGCAGGATTTCAAGCAACTCGCGGGCGCGATCGATGTTGCCGGTGGCTTCCTTGATGCCCACGATATTACTGATTGAAGCCAGTCGACGCACGGTTTCCGGCTGCATGTCCACGGCGGTACGCCCCGGCACATTGTAGAGAATCTGCGGAATGGCCACGGCCCTGGCAATGGTCTTGTAGTGCTGGTACAGGCCTTCCTGGGTGGGCTTGTTATAGTACGGGGTCACCAGCAGGCAGGCATCGGCGCCACACTTGGCGGCGTTTTCGGTCAGCTCGATCGCTTCAGTCACGGAATTGGCACCGGTTCCCGCGATCACCGGAATACGGCCACCCACCTGGTCCACCACTCGGCGAATGACCTCCAGGTGCTCGTTCACGCTCAGCGTGGCGGACTCACCGGTGGTACCCACAGCCACAATGGCCCGGGTACCCTGCTCGATATGCCACTCCACCAGGTTGTGCAGGCTGTCCCAGTCCAGGCCACCATCTGCATACATCGGGGTGGCCAGGGCCACCAAACTGCCGGAAAACATCCTAACTCCTTAAATTCTACCCCGTTTGCGCGAGGAAAGGCCGCCGCAACGAAACCGGTATGTTACTGATGGCGCCCGGTCGATGCCAGAGGCGGGCCGCCCGGGGATCAACGGCGGTCACGACGCCGTTTTTTCTTGCGCTTGCGCACCCCGTCATAGATGCCGGGCTCGCCCGGTGGGCGCGTCTTAAAGCGCCGGTGCACCCACATGTACTGCTCCGGCAGCTCACGCATACGCGCCTCCACGAACTGATTGACCAGCACAGCGTCCCGCAGTTCGTCGCCGGAAGGTATTTCCTCGATGGGTGGATACACTTTGACCGCATATCCGGCGCCATTCTCCAGGCGTCGCACAATATAAGGCACCACCAGGGCCCGCCCCACACGCGCAAAGCGCGAAGTCCCGGTCACGGTGGCCGCCGGCTGCCCGAACAGGGGCGCAAATACTCCCTGTTTGATCCCGTAGTCCTGGTCGGGGGCATACCAGACTGCCCGCCCCCGCTTGAGCGCCCGCAACATGCCGCGTACGTCCTTGCGCTGGAATACCTCGGAGTCCTCACCGTGGCGCTCCCGGCCCTTGCGCTGCATGTAGTCGTATACCGGGTTCTTGTGCGGTCGGTACATGCCATCCACCGGGTGGCACAGGGACATAAACTGGGCACCGATCTCCAGGGTGGTGAAGTGCATGGCCAGCATCACCACGCCCTGTCCCCGCTCCGCAGGCCCCTGCAGGTGTTCCAGGCCCTCGATCGTGAAAAGCCGGCGCAACCAGTCACTGCTGCGGAACCAGGCCATGCCGGTTTCCATCAGTGCGATACCGTTGGACTCAAAATTGCGCCGCAACAGGGAAGCCCGTTCTTCATTAGACATTTCCGGGAAACACAGGGCCAGGTTGCGCTCGGCGATCAGGCGCCGGCTGGGCGCGAATCTCAGCATGACCCGGCCCAGCGCGCGGCCACAGGCCAGCTGCCAGCGATAGGGCAGCTGTGCCATCAGGAACCAGAGCCCGAACAGCAACCAGGTGGGCCAGTAACGCGGATGCAGCAGGCCCGCGCGAAAATGCGGTTTTTCCATGGTTCAGGGTGTACTCGCCGCCAGGTGAAAGAAAGCCGCGCATTATAGCGGATATCCGGCGCCTGTTGCGTCGCTGAGTGCCGGGAATTCACCCGGACAGGCCCCGTTGGCGCCGCAGGGCTACCAGCGCGACCCCCCCGGAAATGCCAACCGCCGAGACTGTACAGGCAAAGGCGGCAGCCATCGCTTCCAGCTGCGGCGCCGGAAGGACCAGGAGCAGCCCTTGCACTACGGCAAAGCCGGTGAGGCCGCGAGCGGGATGCGATTTTGCGGCTGGTACTCGAGGTGGGTCGGGCCCACCGCCTGCATGAAGGTGGCAGCAGCGACAGGGTACTTGCTACGCCCGTTGCGCTGCTGTGCGCATTGGGGCACCAGGGTACAGGGGAAGGGGCAGGACGAGGGTAATACTGCCCTCTCCAAGGCAACCGCTGGCGTTATAGGTAAGTCTGGGCAAGCCCGCTATAGGGCCATGCAGGCATTTACCGGGAGCGGCCTAGCCTGCATGGCATTGCAGGCGATGCGGCAATTTCATTCAGGGCTTCCTCGCCCAGCCCCCTGACTTCCGGCGTTCCAGCAGCGAACGCTGGACCGCGCCAATGGGTATCGGTACCGGGCAGAAACCCATGCTCCACGAGCAGTCCATAACGGCTATCCGCCAGGCGGCCTGAGCTTTTGAGCCGCTATCGCCGGGAACCGGGAGGCTTCTCGCTTTCTGCGGCACTCCTGCTGCCGCAGAGCAAGTCCCATGGCATCAGCCCCCGGGCAGGCCTCAATGGCGCAGCAGCGAATCCAGTTCGTCCACCACCTCACACCAGTCGGAATCATCCTCTATTGCCTGCTCCAGGAAGCGGCGCTGGTTATCCGACCAGAAAGGGGCGGCAGCAAGCTTTTCATCTCCCGCCAGGTGATGCCGTGCCAGGAATTCATCGATGGCCGCATCTTCAGACGCAAGTCCCAACTGTGCAAACAGGTCGTTGAGATTGTGATGGGTAGAAGTATCCATTGCTGCTCCATCTGACTTGGATTTACAGCGTGGTTTTACACGCCGGCGTGTCTCTGTGTACCGCGAATTTACCTGAGTATAGTGGCCTGGTTAAAGCCGTACTCTCTCCGGCCCCGCCTATCAGCGCATGAGGCGGAATACCGGCACCAGTATTGACTTGGGTCAGGACGGCTATTTTTCAAGATCTTTCGATTTCGAGCCGTCGACAGACTGATGTTTGACACAGCGCACAAGTTTGGTCGCCCCCTGGTCTCACTTTGGCGCTCTACTCCTCCCCGACGCCCCACCAGGCTGATAGTCTCGAACCCGCTGTAAAAATATAAAAAGTTTTCCAATAAAAATGCATAAAGAGGACAAACCTATGGAAAGGTACCAATTCAAGAAAACGCCGATCGCACTTTGCCTTTCGGCACTGCTGGCCAGTGCCCCGTCACTGGCGCAAACCACCCAGACCGGCGGCGATGCCGCCGAACGGGAACTGGAGCTGGTGGAGGTCACCGGCTCCCATATCAAGCGGGCCCAGATGGATGGGCCCTCGCCGGTGGCCAGCCTCAACGCCGAGGACATTGCTGCCACGGGTGTCACAGACCTGATCGGTCTCTTTAGCAAGCTGCCCATCTCCGGGCAGGGCACTTTCTCCACCCAGGCCAACAGCAGTGACGACACCGCCAATGGCGGCTCCAGTGTCTCGTTGCGTGGGCTGGGTGCCGACTCCACCCTGATCCTCGTCAATGGCCGCCGGGTATCGGTCAGCCCCTTTGCCAAGAATATCGATACCGCGTTTGTGGATATCAACAACATCCCACTCGCAGCCATCGAGCGTGTCGATGTGCTCAAGGACGGCGCCTCGGCCACCTACGGCTCCGATGCCATTGCCGGGGTGATCAATGTCATCCTGCGCGATGATTTCGACGGGATGGAACTGTCCGGCAAGGTCGGTGGCACTTCCGCCGGCGGCGGCAGTGAGAGCAACCTGAGCATGGTCTGGGGTAATGTGACTGACAACAGCAGCCACACCGTGATCGTGGATTACTTCAACCGCGAGGAAACCCTCTATGCGGATCGCGATTATGCCCGCTCCGCCAACCAGGCGGCACTCCGCCCCAATGACCCCTTCGCCACGGACTTCCGCAGCTCCGCCGGCATCCCGGGCACCATCGCCCTGGCCTCCGACCCGACAGTGCGCCTCGCGGACACTTTCGGCAATGACGTCTGTGCCCCCGAGGATATCGACGCGGCCAACAATCTCTGCCGCTACGACTATGCCCCGTTCATGAGCATGGTGCCGTCCACCGAACGGGTCAGCTTCAACTACCTCGGTCGCTACACTGTCTCCGACCAGGTGGAGGCGTTTGCCGAAATCAGCGGACAGAATTCCAAGACCACCGTCAAGGGTGCCGGCAGCCCGAGCTTCAACGAGCTGTTCATGTCCGGCGACAACCCGAACCACCCGTTCGCCGATATGCCGACACACCCATTCTATGGGCAGGACCTGACCATGCGCCGGCGCACGGTGGATATCGGTAACCGCCGCAAGGAGGTTGACTCGGACTACTTCCGCAGCGTGTTGGGCCTCGAGGGCGAGCTGGGTAGCAGCTGGAACTGGGAAGCGGCCTACAGCTATATCAAGAGTGATGCTGTCGAGCGGGGCGTGGACGGCTTCCCGAACTCGCGCCGGGTACAGGAAGCCATCGACAGCGGCCTGTGGGACCCGTTTGAACCCTCCTCCAATTCAGCCGAGGCGCTCGCCTATATCGAGACCACCACCACCCGTGTGGGCAAGTCGACCACCCGCTCTGTCGATGCGCAGTTCTCCGGGCCCATACTCTCCATGCCCAGCGGCGACCTGATGCTGGCTCTAGGTGCGGAGCATCGCCAGGACAGCATCAGCGACAATCCCGACGACCAGTTCCTGCGCGGCGACATCTTCGGTACCGAGGCCACCCAGGCCAACGGCAGCCGCGACAACACCGCCGTGTTTGCAGAACTCGCGGTACCCGTACTGGATACCCTCGAGTTGCAGGTGGCAGCGCGCCACGAGGACTACAGTGATTTCGGCACCACCACCGACCCGAAGGTGTCATTCCTGTGGTCGCCGCTGGACAGCGTCTCGTTCCGCGGCTCCTGGGGCACGGCCTTCCGCGCACCGTCGCTGTCGCAACTGGGACTGGGCCGCACCGATGAATCCCCCAACCTGGTGGACAGTATCCGCTGCGAGGCGGTGGGCAACATCAACAAGGCCTGCGAGCCGCAGGAGTACACCGCAGTCTTCGCCGGTAACCCGGACCTGGGCCCGGAGGAATCCGAGAGCTACAACCTCGGCATGATCGTCAACCTGGACGAGCAGCTGCTGCTGACAGTGGACTACTACAGCTACGATATCGAGAACATCATCGATTCCGACACCCAGTATGTGTTCAGCAACTTCGGCAATGATCCGGAAGTGGTCGTCCGCCTCCCGTCCTCCGATGAAGATGACCCGGGCGAGGTAGTGACCATTTACGATTCGTTCCAGAATATCGGTGACCTGTCCACCAGCGGCATCGACCTGGATCTGCGCTACAACCTGGACACCGACTACGGCAGCTTCGGCTTCTCCTATGTCATGAATTACATGCTGGAATATGAGGAGCTGCGCCCGGCCGCAAATGGCGGTAGCCGCATCAACCGCGAGGCTGGTGATTACGAGCTGCCGGAATTGCGCTGGACCACCGCGATGGACTGGAGCCGCGATACTGTTTCCGCGCGCCTGGCGGTGAACTTCATCGACAGCTTCGCGCAGGATGCCGCGGTGGCACAGCCGGGCATGGGTGATATCGACTCCATGACCACGGTCGATACCACGGTGAACTATTTCGGCTTCGAAAGCGTTACAGTCACACTCGGGGTAACCAATCTGTTCGACGAGGAGCCGCCAATGGATTACGCGGACTTTATGGGCTTCACCCCCAGCGTACATAGCGGTCAGGGGCGCTTCGCCTACCTCTCATCCACCTACACGTTCTGATCGTGCTAAACCACCCGGCCGGCGTGCCGGGCACCAATAAAAAAAACCGCCGTTGCCAGCTGGCAGCGGCGGTTTTTTTCTGCCCTCGCGATGACCGGCTCAGGGCGCCGGATTGGGATTGTCCGAGTGGATCGCCTCAATCGCCTGCAGCAGGTCGTCACCGAGTTCCAGTTCAGCGCTGGCGATGTCACTCTGCAGCTGTTCCAGGTTGGTCGCGCCGATAATATTCGAGGTGACAAACGGCTGCCGGTTAACAAACGCCAGCGCCATCTGCGCCGGGTCCAGTCCCGCCTCCCGCGCCAGCGCGACGTACTCTTCTGTCGCAGCGACGGCACGCGCCCCGCTATAACGCTGGAAGCGCTCGAACAGTGTCAGGCGCGCCCCCTCCGGCTTCCTTCCGCCCAGGTATTTACCCGACAGGGCGCCAAACGCCAAAGGCGAATAAGCCAGCAGGCCACACTGTTCGCGGATGGCCATTTCCGCACACCCCACCTCGAATGTACGGTTCAGCAGGCTGTAGGGATTCTGGATACTGGCGATTCGGGGTTTGCCATGTGCGGCAGAGAGCTTAAGGTATTCCATCATGCCCCAGGGCGTCTCATTGGAGATACCGATGTGGCGCACCTTGCCGGCTTTAACCAGCTCTTCCAGCGCATCCAGGGTCTCGGCAATGGCGATACCGTCATCATCGCCGTGCTCATAGCCCAGGCGCCCGAAAAAGTTGGTCTGGCGCTCAGGCCAGTGCACCTGGTACAGATCGATATAATCGGTGCGCAAGCGTCGCAGGGATTCCTCGCAGGCCGCAAACACCTGCTCGCGGCTGAGGCGCGGACCACCGCGCACATGCCCCACACCCGAGTTCGCCGCACCTCGGCCGGTTACCTTGGTGGCCAGGACAAACCGGTCCCGGTTGCCGCGGGCCGCGATCCAGGTGCCGATGTACTCCTCCGTACGGCCACAGGTTTCGGGGCGCGGGGGCACCGGATACATTTCCGCACAGTCGATAAAGTTCACCCCATTGGCCAGCGCATAATCCAGCTGTTCGTGGGCCTCGGCTTCCGTGTTCTGCTCACCAAACGTCATGGTGCCCAGGCAGATTTCACTGACCCGGAGATCGGTGGTGCCGAGCTGGCGATATTCCATGGGAGTGCTCCTGCAATTTCTCCAAAAGGGGGATTATGCAGGTTCGGGGAAGGTAAATGTAGGAGCGGCCGGCGGCCGCTCCTGCAAGAAGGTCAGGGGGAACGCGGGGTTACTTGAAATCCGCTTCCACAACGGGGCTGGTATCGGCCTCGTAATCGACACCGTTCACACCGAAGCCGAACAGCTTCAGGAAGTCTGCCTGGTAGCCCTTATAGTCGGTCAGGTCGAACAGGTTTTCCTCGGTGACCTGGGGCCACAGTTCCTCGATGCGCGCCTGGGTCTCCGGGCGCAACTCCTTGTCATCCATGCGGTAGCGATTTTCGCCGTCCAGTCGCGGACTATCCGAGTACAGCCCCTCGGTGTAGAGGCGATAGAGCTGCTCGATACAGCCCTCATGGGTGCCCTCTTCCTTCATCACCTGGTAGACCAGGGAGATATACAGCGGCATCACCGGGATAGCGGAACTGGACTGGGTCACCAGGGCCTTGAGCACCGCCACATGGGCATCAGCCTGACCCTTGCCGCTGATCTCTTTAGCCGCGCGATCCAGGTCCTCCTTGGCCTTGCCGATGGTGGCGTGGCCGTAGATCGGCCAGGTGAGCTTTTCACCGATATAGGTGTAGGCCACGGTCTTGCAGTCGTCGGCCAGCACACCGGCATCGCCCAGGGCCTGCAACCACAGTTCCCAATCCTCGCCGCCCATGACTTTTACCGTCGCATCAATCTCTTCCTGGTTGGCGGGCTCCAGGGTGATATCGGAAATCTCCAGTTTGTCGGTATTCAGGTTGCGAGCGGTATAGGACTTGGCCACCGGCTTCAGCACCGAGGAATGGAGTTCACCGGTTTTCGGGTCCTTGCGCCGCGGGGAAGCCAGGCTGTAGATCACCAGGTCGACCTTGCCCATGTCCTCTTTGATCATGTCGATCGCCTGGGCCTTTACCTCATCGGAAAAAGCATCGCCATTAATGCTCTTGGCGTACAGCCCTGCCTTGTGGGCCTCTTCCTCGAAGGCGGCAGAGTTGTAGTAGCCGGCAGAGGCGGTGCGCTTTTCCGTCGGCGGCTTCTCGAAGAACACCCCCAGGGTCTTGGCGTTGCAGCCGAACGCGGCTGTGATCCGCGAGGCCAGGCCGTAACCGGTGGAGGCTCCCACTACCAGCACGTTCCTGGGGCCATCCTCGATGGCCGGCTGTGACTTGATGTACTCGATCTGTTCACGCACGTTGGCGGCACAGCCCTGCGGGTGGGCGTTGGTGCAGATAAAGCCACGTACTTTGGGCTGGATAATCATGCCTGAGTCTCTCCCTTCAGTTCTGGGATGCGGGGTGACGGCAGCCAGCGGCTGCCATCACCGGTTATTCTGTTCCGGCGGGTGCCGGTGGGGCGCATACGACGCCCGGGTCACGGTGGCGAGTCATTCTATCGGCCCTGCGTAGCCAGTCCATAGCGGCGGCCACAACCACCCCAGCAACCTGTCCAGAATATCCCGATGGCCGGCCAAACCGGCCAAGCTGCACCGGGAAATACCTCCCCAGGGAACCGGGGTCCCGATTGGTGCAACCGTCCAGCCGGCTGCGCCCCCGAGACGCAACGATTGCGGTCGACTGACGCCCGATTCCCCAGCGGCATCACCCTCTCTGTCATCTGCCGTTGGCACACTCTGTGCACCATCAGTTTTGACCGGCCGACTATCACGGCGACGACTCGGTCGTCGGAGGCCCCGGTTTTTCACGGGCATGTTGCACGCCGACAGGCGCAATGGCCCACAGGCAGCAACGAGAGGTAAAGAGAGGTAATCATGAAATACTATTCCCGCCACTTCGTAAAACCCGGCGATCTGAACCCGGCACAGCGGCTGTTCGGCGGCCAGTTGCTGGCCTGGATCGACGAGGAAGCGGCCATCTTTGCCGGCTGCCAGATGGGCACCCCCATGGTGGTCACCAAGCTGATGTCGGAAATCAACTTTGTCAGCTCCGCCTCCTGCGGGGATGTAGTGGAATTTGGCTTTGAAGTGGTGGCCATCGGTCGCACCTCACTGACTATTCACTGTGAAGTGCGCCGCAAACAGGACCGCGAGCTGATCCTGCAGGTGGATCGCATCGTCTTCGTTGCCCTGGATGCGGAGGGCAGGCCCACGCCGCACCGGAAAGCGGGCATGACCGTTGAGCAGGCACGGCTGGCCACCGAGCGGGAGCAACGCCTGGCGAGCTGAGGCAGCCGCGGAAGTGCGCCCGCAGTTTATCCTGCGGGGGCTTCCGGCAGGGACCGGCCAGAGCGGTCCCTGTCTCCCGCCACCTCGTCCCGGTACAACGTGCCAAACAACCAGTCGCCGATCGGGTAAGTGATATTGAAGTTGTACCGCCCCATCAACCGCGGGTCGTGGTGACTGGTATGCAGCCGCCGCAACCGCGCCATCCCGGGCAGGCTTCCGACAAAAGCATCTGCGCGGGTGTGGTAGGCAAAGTGCAGCAGCTCGTAATTCAGGAAGTAGGCAAAAACTGTCGCCGCGTACAGCCAGCCCACATTGGGACCACACAGCCAGGCCACCAGGGCCCCGGACGGAACCACTGTCACCAGCAGGAAGAACACCACCAGCACCGGCGGGAACAGCACGGCATGGAAGTCGTGGCTGCCGTCGAAAGCCATTGCATCGGCATGGAAGAAACGGTGGTGGCGCAGGGTATGGCGACGATAGACACCAGACAGGAGTCGCCGGCGCCAGCCCCGGGGCGGGTGGTGCATCGGCCCCCGGTGTCCCCAGTACTCCATCAGGTTGATGTACACAAACGTCAGGGGTACTGCCAGCCACACATACCAGGCCGGGTCCTGCAGCTGGAGCAGGCACAGGATGCAGACGGCCAGGCTGGCAGTGACGGTAAATGCGAGATGTAGCCAGCCACTATAGAAGCGGCCGATATGGCGCTGGCGGTAGCGGTGGCGAAAGGAGCGGACCCGGGCCGGCACTGCGGTCTCGGGCACCGGACGGGCTTGATTCTGCAACTGGCTCATGGCGACCCTCGATTTCCATGTGCTTGTTAACGTGCCTGCCCGGGCATTGGCACCGGGCGGGCGGGGTCAGCGCATTAACTGCAGCGCGGCGGATTGTTGGTTAGCGGAGCAGTAACACAGGCTGCTGCGTCTTCAGCAGCATTTTCGCCGTCACGCTCCCCATCAGCAAGTCACGCAGGCGATTGTGGCTGAAGGCCCCCATCACCGTGAGGTCGATATCGTGCTCTTGCTGGTAAGCGGTCAGCGCCTCAACGATATTGCCCTTGAGGTTACTGGCGGTAACGGCCAGCCCGGCCGAATCCAGCTGCCTGCTCGCCTCGGCCAGCAGGGTCTCCGCCTTTTCGGGGTCGCCCACAAACACCAGGTGGCAGGATACCTCCTGGAACACCGGGCTCTCGGCGACCATCTGCAGGGCCTTGCCGGCCGCTTCACTGCCGTCATAGGCCAGCATGATCCGCCTGGGCTCGGCGAAATCCCGGTTGACCACCAGAATCGGCCGGTGCAGGGAACGCACCACATTTTCCAGCTGCGAACCCAGCCCCTGCTCGGAATCGCCGTGCTCCTCACCGCGGATGCCCAACACCAGCACGCGGATGGAGTCTTCCAGCTCGATCAGGGACTCCGCCAGGCTGTCGTGACGCTGGCAGGTCTCCACCTGCTGCACACCGGCCATGGTGGTCCGCTCCCGCGCCGCCTGCAGCATCAGCTTGCCCTGCTGGACCATCAGGCGTGCGCGCTGCTGTTCCAGGGCCGTCAGCTCTTCCAGCAGCTCCTCCTGGCTTCCCAGGCCGATGCTGCCGGTCAGGTCGGCAACCGCCGGCACATTGCCGCGCTCGATATTGTGCAGTAGCTTGAGCGGCGCACCGGTCCGCAAAGCGATCCAGGCCGCGTAGTCACACACGGCGCTGGTATGGCGGGAGCCATCGATGCATGAGAGCACCATCGGCTCGCGCGTCTTCCCATTCACCTGGTTTTCGTTATTGTTATCTAGACTCTCGGTCATCAGTGTCCTCCCAGGACCCGCTCGATTTCTTCCGGCTTGTCGTGCACACCAAAGCGGTCGACGATGGTCTCACTGGCCTCGTTCAATCCCACCAGCTCCACCTGGGCGCCCTCACGGCGGAACTTCACAACGGTCTTGTCCAACGCGTATACCGCCGAGACATCCCAGAAATGCGCCCGGCTCAGGTCGATGACAACCTTGTCCATCACTTCCTTGAAGTCAAAGGCAGCGACAAACTTGTCGGCAGAGTTGAAGAATACCTGCCCCACCACGCGATAGGTGCGGGTGGAAGACGCCTCATCCAGCTCCGAGGCCACGTACATGAAGTGGCCGACCTTGTTGGCGAAAAACAGGGATGCCAGCAGCACGCCGACAAATACACCATAGGCCAGGTTGTGGGTCCACACTACCACAATCACGGTCGCCAGCATGACCAGGTTGGTGGAGAGCGGGTGCTCTTTCAGGTTGCGGATCGAGTCCCAGTTGAAGGTACCGATAGACACCATGATCATTACCGCTACCAGCGCAGCCATGGGGATGACTGCCACCAGATCACTCAGGAACACCACCAGGGTCAGCAGGCCGACACCTGCCACCAGGGTGGACAGGCGGCCCCGCCCACCGGATTTCACATTGATCACCGACTGGCCGATCATCGCGCAGCCGGCCATGCCGCCCATCATCCCGGTAGCAATATTGGCCACCCCCTGGCCCTTACACTCCCGGTTCTTGTCACTGGGTGTGTCGGTCAGGTCGTCGACGATGGTTGCGGTCATCAGGGATTCCAGCAGGCCCACCACCGCCAGTGCGGCGGAGTAGGGGAAAATGATCCGCAGGGTCTCGAAATTGAGCGGTACTTCCGGCCACAGGAATACCGGCAGGGTATCCGGCAGGTCACCCATATCACCCACGGTGCGGATATCCAGGCCCATGTACACCGCCACGGCAGTCAGGGCAAGGATGCAGACCAGCGGCGAAGGCACCACCTTGCCGATCACCGGAATGCGCGGGAACAGGTAAATGATACCCAGGCCGGCGGCGGTCATCGCATACACGTGCCAGGTGACATTGGTCAGTTCCGGTAGCTGCGCCATGAAGATCAGGATCGCCAGCGCATTGACGAATCCCGTCACCACCGCCCGCGACACGAAGCTCATCAGGCTACCCAGCTTCAGGTAGCCGGCGATGATCTGCAGCACCCCGGTCAGCAGCGTGGCCGCCAGCAGGTACTGCAACCCGTGCTCTTTCACCAGCGTCACCATCAGCAGCGCCATGGCACCGGTGGCGGCCGAGATCATGCCCGGGCGCCCACCCACAAATGCGATAACCACGGCAATACAGAAGGAAGCGTATAGGCCAACGCGCGGGTCTACCCCGGCGATAATGGAGAAGGCAATGGCCTCGGGAATCAGGGCCAGGGCCACTACGAGGCCCGCGAGCACATCGCGGCGGATATTGCCGAACCAGTCGGCCTTGGTCGAGGAGAGCAGCATAGCGATCGGGTTCCAGGGCGGAATCAGGTAATCAGTCGGGTTAAAAACTGGTCAAAAAAAAGGCCGCGCACTCTACCACGGGCCACCTCTCCAATAAAGGTGCGGCACCCTAAGGCACACCTGTCCGAACCGATCTCTGGCCGGACAGCGGACACCTGCAGCGGACACCCACCATCCCAGGCCCCTGCCAAAAAAATAAAAATAATCCTTTATTTTCAGTGCCTTACAAAACTCTCCAGACATGGCACACCCTTTGCTCTAAAGCCCTGTAACAGTCACCTGCACACCGGTTGCCACTTACCCTGTGTGCATCCACCAAGGGCAGTCATAGCGTCAAAGGCCTGCAGGCACCGGCGCCAACTGACAAAAAACAAGCACGCAGCGATAAAGGACCAGACCAGAACAATGATAAGAGATACCTCGGGACAGGATATCCAGCTGGACACCGCCCCCCTCTGGAAACGACCGAAAACCCTGAAGGCCTGCGGCATCACCCTGCTGGCCCTGGTCCTGGTGGGCTGGGGGATCAAATCCTGGCACGACACCGGCAGCGTGGACGGCACCCTGTCCCTTTCACAGGTCAATATTGCCGAGGTACAGCGCGGCGACCTGGTACGGGACCTGGTGGTCCAGGGAAAGGTCGTGGCCGCCAACAGCCCCACCCTGTTCAGCCCGGCCCAGGGCATTGTCCGGTTTATGGTCAAAGCCGGCGATATCGTCGAGCAGGGCCAGCTGCTGGCCGAGGTGGACAGCCCGGAGCTGTCGAACCAGCTGGCACAGGAACAGGCGCTACTGAACAAGCTGACCGTCGAACTGGAGCGCCAGAAAATCCAGGCCAAGCGGCAGCGCCTGGAGAACCAGCAGAAAGCGGACCTGGCGGAGGTCGACTTGGCGGCCGCCAAACGCGAGTTGCGGCGCGCGGAACTGTCAATTGAGAAGCAGATCATCTCCCGCCTCGACTTCGAGAAAGCCTCCGATGACCTGGCCCGCGCCGAGCTTGAGTACAAGCAGGCCAGACAGAACGCCCAGCTGGAGAAAGAGGCCCTGACCTTTGAGACCCGCACCCTGGAGCTGCAGGTATCCCAGCAGAAGCTGAAAGTGGAGGAGCTTAAGCGGCGGGTCGGCGACCTGCGGATCACCTCTCCGGTTGACGGCACTGTCGGTAGCCTGGCCGTGGCGCAGCGCAGTGCCATTCCCCCCAACGCCCCCCTGATGACCGTTGTCGACCTGAGCAGCTTCGAGCTGGAGGCCGCCGTACCGGAAAACTACGCCGATGACCTGGGCCTGGCCATGAGCGTGGCCATTAACCTGAGCGGCCGGGAAGTGCCGGGTGAAATCACCGCCATCTCCCCCGAGGTGATCGACAACCAGGTGGTGGCGCGGGTGCGTTTTACCGACCACCAGCCGGAGAAGCTGCGCCAGAACCTGCGCCTCACCGCGCGGATCCTGCTGGAAAACCGTGACAACGTCATCCTGGTCAAGCGCGGCGCCTTCCTTGACCAGACCGGCGGGCGTTACGCCTGGAAGCTGACCGATGACAGTCAGGCGATCCGCGTACCGATACAGACTGGCGCCCTGGGCCTGAACCAGGTGGAGATCATCTCGGGCCTGCAGGAGGGCGACCGGATCATCACTTCCGCAGCCGATGCGCTGGAGAACGCACAGCTGGTGGCGCTGAAGCAATAAACACAGCTCTCTCAAATTGATTATTAACGACAAAGGAATTCCCACGATGCTCAAGATGCATAACATTCGCAAAAGCTACCGCACCGACACCATCGAGACCCACGCCCTGCGCGACTTCAGCCTCGAGGTGAATGAGGGAGAGTTTGTGTCCGTGACCGGCCCCAGCGGCTCCGGCAAGACCACTTTCCTGAATATCGCCGGCATGCTGGAAACCCCTACCGGGGGCGAGTACCTGCTGGATGGGGATAATGTCAGCCACCTGAACGACCGCCAGCGCTCGCGCCTGCGCAATGAAAAAATCGGTTTTATTTTCCAGGGCTTCAACCTGATCCCCGACCTGAACCTGTTCGACAATATTGACGTGCCACTGCGCTACCGCGGCTTCAACAGCAAGGAACGCCGTCGCCGCATTGAAAAAGTGCTCGAGCAGGTGGGTCTGTCCGCCCGGGCCAAACACCTGCCGTCGCAACTCTCCGGTGGTCAGCAGCAGCGTGTGGCGATTGCCCGCGCCCTTGCCGGTGAGCCACGCTTCCTGCTGGCTGACGAACCCACCGGCAACCTGGACTCCCTGATGGCCAGGCAGGTGATGGAGCTGCTGGAATTTATCAACGAGTGGGGCACCACCATCGTGATGGTTACCCACGACCCCGACCTGGCCCGCCGTGCCCACCGCAATATCCAGATTGTCGATGGCCAGGTTTCCGACCTGCAGCGTGCCGTCGCCGCAGCGGAAGCCGCTACGGCTTAAGGAGAGCGAACATGTTTGGATACTACGTTTCACTCGCGATCCGGAGCCTGCGCGGTACTCCGGTGCTGAGCGCACTGATGGTAGCCGCCATCGCAGTGGGTGTGGGGGCGTCGATGACGGTACTCACCCTGAACTACATGATGTCGCAAAACCCCCTGGCCCATAAGGACAGCGTTCTGTACGCAGTCCAGCTCGACAGCTGGGACCCCAACGAGGCATACCAGCGCAGCAGCAACGAGATGCCGGTCCAGCTTACCTACCGGGATGCCACCGCCCTGCTGCGCTCGGACATCCCCGCGCGCCAGGCAGCCATGCATCGCTACGGTTTCACGGTGAGCTCCGACGATTTCGAGCTGCGTCCCTTCAGTGGGGAAGCGCGTATCACCACGCGGCAGTTTTTCGCACTGTTCGACGTGCCTTTTCTCTACGGCGGCACCTGGGACGCTGACGCCGACAGTTCGCCGGTGCAGCAGGTGGTGCTGTCCAAAGCTACCAACGAAAAACTGTTCGGGGGCGAGAACAGTGTCGGCCGGTCAATCGACCTCAACGGCGAGCCCTTTACCGTGGTCGGCGTTATCGACAAATGGAATCCGTCGCCGAAGATCTACGACCTCAACAACGGCCCCTTCAACGAAGCGGAGGAGCTCTACATACCCTTTGGCCTCCACCGCAAATTCGAAATCTACAGCTGGGGCAACACCAACGGCTGGGCCAGCGGTGACAGCGGCGAGGGCTATGAAGGTCACCTGCAGGGCGAAAGCGTGTGGATCCAGTACTGGGTGGAACTGCAGAGCGCAGAGCAACTGGAGAACTACAGGGACTTCCTGACCGGCTATATCCGCGAACAGAAGCAGCAGGGCCGCTTCCAGCGCCCGCTGAAGTTCGCCCTCACCAGGCCCTCGGAATGGCTGGTACTGAATGAAGTGCTCAGTGACGACAACCGCGTGCTGGGCTGGCTGTCGCTGGCATTCCTGCTGGTATGTGTGGTCAATGCGGTGGCGCTGATGCTCGCCAAGTTCCTGCGCAAGGCGCCGGAGGCCGGCGTACGCCGCGCCCTGGGGGCGAGCCGCCAGGCGGTGTTCGTACAGCATGTGATCGAGAGCGGCTGTATCGGCGTGTTCGGCGGGCTGTGCGGCATCCTGCTGGCGCTGGTCGGCCTCGGCACCATCCGCCAGCTCTCTTTCGGCTATATCGACCAGGTTGCCACCATGGACTGGCTGATGATGCTGGCCGCCGTGGGCCTGGCGATTCTCGCCAGCCTGCTGGCCGGTATCTACCCCGCGTGGCGGGTCAGCCGCACCAACCCTTCCCTTTACCTGAAAACCCAGTGAGGACAGCACCATGTTGGAACTGAAACCCATGTTGTCCGCCCTTTGGCGCAACAAGATCTCGGCGATGCTGATTGCGCTGCAGCTGGCGCTGACCCTGGCGATTGTCAGCAATGCCAGCATTATCGTGCAGGACCGCATCGAGAAGATGGCTCGCCCTACCGGCATGCCCGTAGAGGACCTGATCGCGGTCACTTTCCAGCCGATCGCGCAGGATTACGACATGCACGGTGCGGTGCTCGCAGACCTCGACCTGCTGCGCTCCATTCCCGGAGTGGTGGACGCCACCCACACCAACCAGATCCCGGTGTCGGGGTCCGGATCGGCCAGTGTGTTCCACAACCAGCCCAACCAGGAAATTGGCGGCGAGGTGTCCAACTATTACGAGACCGGCCCCCACTTTATCCAGACCCTGGGCATGAACCTGGTCGCCGGTCGCAACTTCACCCCGGCCGACATGCAGGTGGTCCAGCCCAACGAGGATTCCCGCACCCGGGTGGCCATCATCACCCGGCAGATGGCGGATGCGCTCTACCCCGACGGCAATGCCCTGGGCAAGTCCTTCTACAACTCCAATGGCACCGACCCGGTAGAGATTGTCGGCATAGTCGAGCGTCACCTGGGCGCCTGGGTGAGCTGGTCCAAAGCGGGGAACGTGATCTTCTTTCCCCGGCTGGTAGAGACCAACTTCAAGCGCTATATGGTCCGCGCCGAGCCCGGCCGGCGCGACGAAGTACTGAAAGCGGTGGAAAAGCAACTCGCCGAGCGCGATCCACAGCGGGTGATGCATATCGAGACGCTGGCCGAGCGGCTCGAGCGCAGTTACATGAGCGACAATGTCATGGTCAAGGTACTCTCGGCGGTCGTGACCCTGCTTACGTTTATCGTCGCCCTGGGCATCGTGGGCCTGACAGTGTTCTGGATCAACCAGCGCCGCAAGCAGATCGGCGTCCGTCGCGCACTGGGCGCAACGCGCCTGAACATCAGCCGTTACTTCCTGGTAGAAAACACCCTGATTGCAATCACCGGCGTGGCGCTGGGCATGGCCGGGGCCCAGATCGCCAACCACTTCATGGTGTCCTCCTACTCGCAACCCGCGCTGTCGTTGCCCGTGCTGCTGGTCTGTGCGTTAATACTGGTGAGCGTCAGCCTGGCGGCCGCCCTGGTCCCCGCCCTGCGCGCTGCCAATATCTCTCCGGCCACGGCCACCCGCAGTGTGTAGTTGAGACCCTCCAGGCTCACTGGATAACGGGCGCTCGCGCCCGTTTTTTGTTTGACCGAGCGATACCGGTAATGGACAAGATCCTCATTATTGATGACAACCCCGGCGTCGTCTCCGCGCTGGAGCTGCTGCTGTCGCTGCACGGCATGGAGACAGTCAGCGCGGTCACCCCGACCGCCGGCATCCAGCTTTTGCAGCAGCACCGGGATATCCGCCTGGTGATCCAGGATATGAACTTCACCGCCGACACCACCTCCGGTGAAGAGGGGCGGGAACTGTTTTTTGCACTGCGGGAGATAGAGCCGGACCTGCCGGTAATCCTGCTCACCGCCTGGACCCAGCTGGAGATGGCGGTGGAGCTGGTCAAGGCCGGCGCGGCCGACTACCTGGGCAAGCCCTGGGATGACAACAAGCTGATTGCAACAGTTAACAACCTGCTGGAGCTCCGAGAACTCCAGGAGCAGCAGCGCCAGGCTCAAAGCCATGCACGGCGCGAGCGCCAGGAGCTTGAGCAGCAGTTCGACCTGCAGGGCATCGTCTATCGAAGTAACGCCATGCAGAAGCTGCTGGAGATGGCCACCCAGGTGGCCCGCTCGGACGTGCCGGTGCTGATCACCGGCCCCAACGGCGCCGGCAAGGAAAAGATCGCCGATATCGTGCAGGCAAACTCTCCCCTGCGCGACGGTCCCTTCCTCAAGGTGAATGTCGGTGCGCTGCCGGAGGACCTGATGGAAGCCGAACTCTTCGGTGCCGAGGCCGGCGCCTACACCGGTGCCGGAAACCGGGCGCGGGTGGGGCGCTTCGAGGCTGCCGACGGCGGCACCCTGTTTCTGGACGAAATCGGGGAGCTCTCCGCCAGCGGGCAGGTAAAGCTGCTCCGTGTACTGCAGACCGGCGAATTCCAGCGGCTCGGCAGCAGCCAGACGCGCCGGGTAAAGGTCCGTGTAATCAGCGCCACTAACGCCGACCTGGCACGCCAGATCGCCGCTGGCGAATTTCGCCAGGACCTGTTTTACCGCCTCAACGTCATCGAACTGAAGCTCCCGCCCCTGTGCGAGCGGCCCCAGGACATACTGCCGCTGGCTCGTCGGTTCCTCGGCGAAGAGGGGCAGAAACGTCTCTCGCCGCAAGCAGAAAAGGCGCTGCGGCAATACGACTGGCCGGGCAACGTCCGCGAGCTGCAGAACACCATGCAGCGCGCAGCGGTGCTGACCAGGGGGGACACCATCGATGCGGATACCCTTTCGCTACCCGAGCCGAGCAGCAGCACCAGCGTGGACCTGAGCTTTGAGCCCGACCGCGAACTGCTGGAGCGCACCCTGGCCGGGTGTAACGGGGTCATCGCACAGGCCGCGAGGGAGCTCGGGCTCAGCCGGCAGGCCCTCTACCGGCGCCTGGACAAGTACGGGATTTCCTACTGATGCGATTGCGCCTGAGCCTCGAAGCCCGTCTGTTCGCTTGCGGCACGCTGGCGGTGCTGGTCGCCGCAACCCTGCCACTGTTACTGCTGGGCATCGGCACCGGCCCACGGCTTGCCTGGAGCGCGGGCCTGGCCGCGGCGCTGGTCGCACTGGTCTTGCTGCTGCGGCTGGTGACCCGGCCGCTGAACCGGACCCTGCAGGCGCTTGAGGGCGGCCTGCTGAATTTCCGCGACGGCGATTTTTCTGTCTCCCTGGCCATCAAGGGTAGCGATGAGCTGGGGCGCCTGGCACTGCTGTATAACGACGCGGGCGAGATACTGCGGCGTGAGCGAGCCCATATCTACCAGCGCGAGCTGCTGCTGGACACCATGATCCAGAGTTCCCCCCACACGCTACTGCTGGTGGACCAGGGCGGCCGCGTCATCTATGCCAATACCAGCGCCCGCCACCTGCTGCATCGGGGCAAGCCCATCACCGGCATGCTGCTGGCGGACCTGCTGAAAACCTGCCCGCCCGAACTGGGGCGGGCGATCCGCAGCGGCGAGGACGGCCTCTACAATTACAGCGATGAAAACGGTGGCCATTCCCAGCATGTCAGCAACAGCGTCTTTGTGCTGAACGCCCAGCGGCACCGGCTGGTCCTCATTCGCGAAATGACACGGGAACTCACCCGCGCAGAGGTGCAGGTGTGGAAGAAAGTCATTCGCCTGATCAGCCACGAACTCAACAATTCACTCGCCCCCATCTCCTCCATGGCTCACAGCGGCAAGCTGCTTGCCCGGCAGCCCGACAAGCAGGAGATCCTGGAACGGGTCTTCGACACCATCGCCGAGCGCTGCCAGCACCTGACCGAATTTACCCAGGGGTATGCGCGCTTCGCCAAGCTGCCGGCGCCCAGCCGCGAGGAGGTCGACTGGAAAAAACTGATCGAGCGGATCGAGCCTCTCCACCGATTTACCCTCTGCGACAAGCTACCCAGTCGGCCGGGGTATTTCGATCCGGTGCAGATGGAGCAGGCGCTCCTCAATCTGCTCAAGAACGCTACCGATGCCGGCACCCCAGCAGGTAAGACCGAAATCGAAATCCGGACAGACCGCCACGGGCAGACAATCATCGTTCGTGATTGCGGCACAGGGATGGGAGAAAAGGTGCTGCAGCAGGCACTGTTGCCATTCTACTCCACCAAACCGGACGGCATGGGACTGGGCCTGGCACTCTGTCGCGAGATCGTCGAAGCACATGATGGCACCATCCAACTGCACAACCGGGCCGGCGGTGGACTGCAGGTAAACCTTTTTATCCCCTGGGCGGAAAATATCAGCCCCCATCGCCAGTAATGTCGTTCGCTGAAGGCCCCCCCAACCAGCGGCTTTGAACCTGACACCTTTGTATCTAACGCCGGTGCATTTAATAACGGTGAACCTGACACTGCCGCCTCTCTAGCACACTCGAGCTCCCGCGCCCCGGTTGCCAGATGCTTCCCGGCTATTTTTCATCTAACACTTTATTTCTGCCACGATTTTCATTGCGTCCTTTCTCACTCCGTGCGCCATAAGCCAGGCGGTCAAATGAGCTGCCCGCTTCCTCAAAGGCAAACGCGAGCGATTTGCAATTGCGCTGAGTTTCGCAGCCATGCGGATTGATTACTTGTTATGCCCGGCATGAACTAACCTAAAATCGGACATCAACCATTACGTCGTTTTCCGAAGAGGTTATTCGATCATGAGTGATGAAAAGCGGGATATCTCGCGACGGAAGTTTCTCAAGCTAAGCGGTTGCGCCGCCATTCTGGTTCCGGCGGCAATCATCGCCACAGACAGGGCCATGGCCCAGGGCAAGGCCAGCAAAGATTCTGTCAAATACCAGGACTCCCCCAAGGACGGCCAGAAATGCAAGGACTGCCAGTTCTTCACTGAACCCAATGCCTGCCAAGTGGTAGAGGGGGAAATCAGCCCGGAGGGCTGGTGCAACCTCTACGTCAAGAAGCAATAGGGTTCCGCCATGATCCCGGCCTTCAGGCCGGGATTGACGGCTCACCCCGCAACTTGCTTACGTCCGCGCGCGGCGGTGCACCAAACATACGGCTGTACTCACGACTGAAGTGCGACGGGCTCTCATATCCCACCCTGTAACTGGCCGATGCGGCCTCCAGCCCTTCCGCCAGCATCAGGCGGCGAGCCTCGTGCAGGCGCAACTTCTTCTGAAACTGCAGCGGTGACATACGGGTCACCTGCTTGAAGCTATGGTAGAGCGACGACTCGCTCATGTTCGCGTATTCAGCCAGCTCGCGAATTCGCAGGGGCTCGGCATAGCGCTCCTGCAGTATGCCGATCACCCGCGAGACCCGGTTTGACTGGCTGTCCGCCACAGAGAGCTTGCGCAGGTGCGGCCCCATTTCACTCATCAGTACGCGGTAGAGCAGTTCCCTGCGCACCAGGGGGGCCAGGATCGGGGCATCTTCCGGGGATTCTGCCAGGGCAACCAGCCGGCTCAGGGCATCCAGGATGCCTCGATTCATCGTCCCCGCCCGCATACCACAGGAACTCTCCTCACATTGAAACCCCTGAAAACCAGCCTCCAGGATCGGGGCGCGGTCACCCAGCTCCAGCACCAGGTCACTGACCTCGTTGGGGTCGATATTCAGCTTGATGCCCAGGTGCGGGCTTTCCGGGGAATCGGCAATCACTCTCGCGGTAACCGGCATATGCACAGAGCAGGCGACAAAGTTAAGTGGGCCATACTCAATCTCCCGGTCGCCGAACTGGACCGCTTTTTTTCCCTGCACGATAAAGCCCATGCAGGGTTCATATACTGAAGACGTACAGGAGAGGTCCGAATTGGCACGGAACATGGCAAGGCCATCGAGTGTTGTTTCCAGTATCCCCTCATTCGGCATCAGTTGCAGCATGCTGGCTGCCAGCTGCTGGCGCGCCCGCTCCATGCCGGCATCAACGACCCCGGGCTGCAGAAACTGTCTTTGCGTGGCACCCATTACTGGTTCTCCCCGGCCGGTATCCAGCCCCGTCAATTCAAGGACGGCTAGTATACGTAGTTTTGAGCAACCGGCTTAGATCAATGCAGCATTAGGCAATGACTAAACAGGATTAAGCAACACCGTCTCTTACACCGCAAAAAAGATAGGCAATAATTGCCATTTTTCAGGCCGAAAACTGCGAACAGAAACTCGCCCGCCGCAAAGGGGCAGGAGTTTCACGACAGCGCGATAGTAGAATCAGGCAATCACACCACAGTAACCGGATACCGCCGAAAAGCCTCCCCCCCCTATGGTTCACAACCTCCGGAAATGTCCCCGCAGCCCGGGAAAGGCTTACCGCCTGCCATGGGAACAGATTTCCCCCACTGAACCGAATTTCGAGGATGGAAACCCGATATGACCAAGCTCCTGAAACTTGCTTCCGCGCTCCTGCCGGCGGTGGTACTTGCCGCCTGTGGTACAGGTGAACAGGGCGGCCAGCAAGCGCCGCCCCCGGCCGTTGAAGTGGCCGAGGTACTCGAGGAATCCACCACCATCTGGGGCGACTTCACCGGTCGCGTGTCGGCACCGCAGACCGTTGAGTTGCGCCCCCGGGTCAGCGGCTATATCGAGGAGGTCGCCTTTACCGAGGGCAACCTGGTGCTAAAAGGTGACCTGCTATTCCGGATCGATCCGCGGCCCTACCGCGCCCGCGTCCGTGCAGCAGAGGCGCAGCTGGCTCGCGCCCGCAGTGACCAGGAACTGGCTGACAGCCAGGCCGGCCGCGCCACCCAGCTGCTGCAGAGCCGCGCCATTTCACGGGAGGAGCACGACCGCCGCAAGTCGGCCGCGGCATCTGCCCGTGCCGCAGTCGATGCCGCCCGCGCCGAACTGGAAAATGCAAAGCTGGACCTGGAATACACCAGGGTCACCGCACCGATCAGCGGTCGCGTCAGCCGCGCCTTCATCACCCGTGGCAACCTTGCCAGCGCAGACCAGAGCCTGCTCACCACCCTGGTATCCGTGGACCCGATGTATGTCTACTTCGAGGGCAGCCAGGAAACCCTTGTCAGTAACCAGGGTCTGGCCCAATCCGGGAATGAACCTCCCGTGCGCGTTGCACTGGGGCACTCGGTTGACTTTACCCACAGCGGCAAGGTCAACTTTGTCGACAACCGCCTCAACAGCAATACGGGCACGGTGCAGTTCCGCGCACAGGTACCCAATCCCGACGGCACACTGCGGCCCGGGCAATTTGCCCGGGTGCAGATGCCCGTGGAACAGCTTGCTAACGCCATCCTGATCAATCGCAAGGCGGTGTTGACCGACCAGGACCGCCGCTACGTTTATGTAGTGAATGCAGACAACACTGTCGCACGCCGGGACGTTGAGCTGGGTCCACAGCAGGGTGAGCTGGTACTGATTCGGGACGGGCTGGAGGATCGCGAGCGCGTGGTGGTCAATGGACTGCAGAAAATATTCGCGCCCGGCATGCCGGTGCAGCCACAACTGGTGGCAATGCGCAGCCGGCCGACGGACCGGCAGGTCGCAGTGCGCTGACCTGCCGGTGGCGCTGCCACCAATCCAGCAATGTTCCAGCCAGCGGGCGGAACTGCCGCAGCAACCCCTGATGCGCCCGAGAGAGACCGCATGAACTTTTCCCGATTTTTCGTCGATCGCCCGATTTTCGCCTCGGTGCTGTCGATCATTATTTTTGTCGTCGGCCTGATCAGCATCCCGATCCTGCCGGTCACCGAGTATCCGGAAGTGGTACCGCCGAGTGTCCAGGTAACTGCCCGCTACCCCGGCGCCAACCCGAAAACCATTTCCGAGACTGTCGCCACGCCACTGGAAGAAGCCATCAACGGCGTGGAGAACATGATTTACATGAAGTCAGTGGCCAGCAGTGACGGCAGCCTGACGCTCAACGTGACATTCTCGCTGGGCACCGACCCGGACCAGGCCCAGGTGCAGGTACAAAATCGCGTATCCCAGGCACTCCCCAGGCTGCCGGAGGATGTGCGTCGCCAAGGCGTCACTACCCAGAAGCAATCGCCCAACCTGATGATGGCGGTGCACCTGATTTCACCGGACAACAGCCTCGATGCCACCTATATCCGCAACTATGCGGTGCTCAATATTCGCGACGAACTGGCACGCATCCCCGGTGTGGGCCAGGCCGGCGTCTTCGGTTCCGGCGATTACGCGATGCGCATCTGGGTGGACCCACAGAAAGCCGCTTCCGTCGGTGTCACGGCCGCTGATATCGTTGCCGCGGTGCGGGAGCAGAATGTGCAGGTATCCGCCGGCCAGATCGGTGCCCCGCCGATGCCCATGGATTCCGATTTCCTGATCTCCATCAATGCGAAGGGCCGGCTGGAGAGTGCGAAGGAATTCGGCAATGTGGTACTGAAGACCGGCAGCGACGGTGAGATGACACTGTTACGGGACGTGGCGCGTATCGAGCTGGCCTCTTCCCAGGATTCCCTGCG
Source organism: Microbulbifer sediminum (assembly GCF_021729035.1). Lineage (GTDB taxonomy): Bacteria > Pseudomonadota > Gammaproteobacteria > Pseudomonadales > Cellvibrionaceae > Microbulbifer > Microbulbifer sediminum. Next base: position 333,051 of record NZ_JAJSAP010000004.1, read on the forward strand.
CGCATTGCTCAACGGCCAGCAGGCGGTGGCCATTCCCATTTTCCAGGCGCCGGGTTCCAACTCGCTCGAGGTTTCCAGCGCTGTGCGCGCAACCATGGCCGAGCTGGATGACAGTTTCCCGGAGGGCCTGGAATGGGAAGTGGCCTACGACCCCACCGTGTTTGTCAGCACCTCGATCCAGGCGGTTATCCAGACCCTGCTGGAAGCCGTGTTGCTGGTGGTACTGGTGGTGATCCTGTTCCTGCAAACCTGGCGTGCGTCACTGATTCCCCTGCTGGCGGTGCCGGTTTCCATTGTCGGCACCTTTGCCATGCTGCTGATGCTGGGCTTTACCATCAACACCCTGACCCTGTTTGCCATGGTGCTGGCAATCGGCATCGTGGTGGATGATGCCATTGTGGTGGTGGAAAACGTCGAACGGAATATCGAGGAGGGGCTCAGGCCGCTTGCGGCCGCTCACCAGGCCATGCGTGAAGTCAGTGGTCCCATTGTTGCCATCAGCCTGGTGCTGTGTGCCGTGTTTGTACCGATGGCATTCCTGGATGGCATTACCGGCCAGTTCTACCGGCAGTTTGCCGTAACCATCGCCATTGCCACGATTATTTCCGCCATCAACTCCCTGACCCTGTCGCCGGCACTGGCCGCAACCCTGCTCAAGCCCCACGGCGCCGCCCCGGATGCCCCGGCGCGCCTGATCGAGCGCCTGTTCGGCTGGGTCTTCCGGCCTTTCAACCGCTTCTTCCAGCGCAGCTCCGACCGCTACGAACGGGTCGTCGGCCGCAGCCTGAACCGCCGCGGTGCGGTGTTCGCCGTCTACGCCCTGCTGCTGGCCGGTACGGTATTCATGTTCAACCAGGTCCCGGGCGGCTTTATCCCCACCCAGGACAAGACGTACCTGGTGGGCAGTATTCGCCTGCCGGAGGGCGCCTCACTGGACCGCACCGAGGAGGTAGCGCGCCGGGTGAGTGGGATTGCACTGGATACGGACGGGGTTTCCCACGCGGCAGCTTTTGTGGGCTTCAATGCACTGCAGAACACCAATACGCCGAACGTGGGTACCGTGTTCGTGCTGTTCGACGATTTTGCCATACGCGATCGCAGCGCGCCGGAGATTGCCGCCGAGCTCAACGGCAAGCTGGCTCAGATCAAGGAAGGCTTTGCCGTCTCGTTTATGCCGCCGCCAATTTTCGGACTGGGTGCCGGTTCCGGCTACTCACTCTATATCCAGGACCGTGCCGGTGCCGGCTACGGTGAGTTACAGGTGGCGACCAACCAGCTCGCCGGTGCGCTGAGTCAGGCCCCGGGACTGAGCTACCCGTTCAGCTCCTACCAGGCCAACGTACCGCAAATGGATGCAGAAGTGGATCGCCTGCAGGCCAAGGCGCAGGGGATCCGGCTGGACGACCTGTTCGGCACCCTGCAGTTGTATTTCGGGTCCATGTACATCAATGACTTCAACCTGTTCGGTCGCACCTACCAGGTACTGGCCCAGGCCGATGCCCCCTTCCGCGATGAGGCCGGGGACCTGGACCACCTTTACACGCGCAACCGCGACGGGGACATGGTGCCCCTCAGCACCATGGTCGAGCTGGTGAAGAGTTACGGGCCCGATCCCGTCATTCGCTACAACGGCTACCCCGCGGCCGACCTGATGGGCCAGTCCGATCCGAAGACACTCTCTTCGGGCGAGGCACTGGCCGCAGTGGAACAGGTAGCGGGCAAGGTATTACCGCCGGGTATGCAGGTCGAATGGACCGATCTGAGCTTCCAGCAGGTCAACCAGGGCAACGCCGCCATGGTGGTGTTCCCGCTCGCCGTGCTGCTGGTATTCCTGGTGCTGGCGGCACTTTACGAGAGCTGGATCATGCCGCTGGCTGTGATCCTGATCGTGCCCATGTGCCTGCTTGCCGCACTGTTCGGTGTGTGGCTCACCGGTGGTGACAACAATATCTTTGTCCAGGTGGGGCTGGTGGTGTTGATGGGACTGGCCTGCAAGAACGCCATCCTGATTGTGGAATTTGCCCGCGAGCTGGAGCAGCAGGGCCGCGATACCGTCAGCGCCGCACTGGAAGCCTGCCGCCTGCGACTACGCCCGATCATCATGACATCCGTGGCGTTTATTGCCGGTGTGGTACCGCTGGTGCTGGCCGGCGGCGCCGGTGCCGAGGTGCGCAACGCGATGGGTATCACCGTGTTCACCGGCATGATTGGTGTGACCCTGTTCGGCCTGTTCCTGACGCCGGTTTTTTATGTGGCATTGCGCCGGTTCAGTGGCCGTGGTGACAGCGGTACCCCAGGTACCAGTGAAACCGCCAGTTCACAGCCAACGCGTGCGAAAGCGCAGAATACAGTGCAGGAGGACGCCCATGCGTAAATACAGAATCGTGGCCGGCGGGCTGCTCGCCGGAAGCATGATCGCCGGCTGCGCGGTCGGGCCCGAGTATCGTGTCCCTGTGCCGGATGTCGGCGAAACGTTCGCCGCTGAGCAGGGTGATCAATCATTTGATGCGACCGCAGAGCAGCAATTCTGGCGCGGCTTTGATGATCCCCTGCTGGCACAACTGGTGCGCCAGAGCCTGGATGCCAACCAGGATATCCGGGCGGCAGTATCCCGCTACCAACGGGCGGCCTCCCTGCTGCAACTGGCGCGACGGGAGCAGCTGCCCGGGGTAACCGCGGCCGCGTCGGCGGGCGAATCGCAGCCTGCACTGGTGGATGACCCAGATGGAAATCGTCGCGAGCGCTACGAGGCCGGTATCGCACTCGATTGGGAACTGGACCTGTTCGGCCGGCTCCAGCGCGCCAGTGAGGCCCAGCGGGCACGGCTGCAGGCAGCCGAGGCCGACCTGGGCGCGTTACAGGTGAGCATGATCGGCGAGCTTGCTGCCAGTTATTTCGAACTGCGCGGTCTGCAACAGCAATTGCTGGTGGCGCAGGGCAACGTGGACAACCTGCGTGACTCGCTCGACATTGTGGAGGCGCGACTCGCAGCCGGTCGCGGCACCGAGCTCGACCGTTCGCGCGCCCAGGCACAGCTGGCACAGACCCGTGCCGCCATTCCCGAATTGCAGGGGGCGATCCGTGTACGCATGCACCGCATTGCGGTGCTGAGTGGCCAGCAGCCCGCTGCACTGGTGGACAGGCTGCAACCGGCTGCCGGCCTGCCGCAGTCACAGCCCGCGATCCCGGCCGGCAGCCCCGTGGACCTGCTGCGTCGCCGCCCGGATGTGCGCGCCGCCGAACGGCGCCTGGCGGCCGCTACAGCCGACGTGGGCATCGTCACCGCCGACCTGTTCCCCCGCCTTACCCTCGGCGCCCTGCTGGGCTCAGTCGCCGGCGACTCGGGGAAACTGTTTTCCGGCCCGGCGGAATCCCGCAGCGTGGCCCTAGGGGTCGACTGGAGTTTCCTCAACAGGGGGCGAGTGCGCGCACGTATCGATGCCGCCGGTGCAGAGGCACGGGCGGCGCTGGCCGATTACCGCCAGTCAGTGCTCAATGCCCTGGAGGAAACGGAAAACAGCCTGGTACAGCATCGGCGCAATCGCGAGCGCGCCATGCAGTTGCGTCATGCACGCTCTGCCGCGCAGAGGGCAGAGCAACTGGCCCGGGCCCGCTACGACGAGGGCCTGAGCAGCTACTTTGAGGTTCTCGACGCCCAGCGCCAGGCCAACGCAGCCCGCGATGCAGAGGTCCGGGGCCACACCGCGGAGGTGGTATCGATGGTGAGCGTATACCGGGCCCTGGCGGGAGCACCGGCGCCGGCAGCACACTACGCGCAAAACCAGGGGGCTAGCCAGCCCCCTCTCCCCTGATGTCGCAGCGCCACGGTGGTTCAGCCCCGCTTGTCGCGATCCGGTTTCGCCCGGGGAAACACCTTCACATAGAGGCGGGTAATTACCGACAGGGGGATACAGGTGACGATGATCAACAGGCTGAGAACCAGCCGCATCAGGTCACTGCCCTCCCGCATTTGCTGGCGATCCTTCAGGTAAGCGAAGTGGCAGTGGCGGGGGCCATCGATGGGGAGAAACGTGAAATCGATCACCCGCTCCAGCAATCGCCAGTAGGGCCACAGTGGCTGCTCGTGATGACCGGCAAAATACCCGACCCGGGCAGAGATTGTGGCATCTGGATTGCCGCCGGCAATCGCATTCCCGAGCTGGTCGATCGCCACCAGCACCCCACCGATCCAGCTCGGGTTCCGGGTCCGGGGCAACCCCGGGCCCGGATCGTCAGGAGTCACTTGCTGGCATTCCCTCGAAGAACTCAACACGGCCAGTTTCCAGGGAGTACTCTGCGCCAACAATAAGCAGGCCATCCTGCTCTACCAGGCGCTCCAGGATCGAGGAACCATGGCGTAACTGGTTGGCCGACGCACGAATATTGGCGCGTACCGCCCGCTCGGCAAGCTCATCGGGCGCAACACTGCTCTCCACCAGCGGCTCAACCGCCGGGCGGATACGGTCAACAATCGAATACAGATTGGGCGAGCGGGTTTCACTGGGCTGGCGCAGCTGCTCGATCGTCGCCGCGACCGCACCGCAGTTCGAATGCCCCAGCACGACCACCAGGCGCGTGCCAAATGCTTCCGCCGCGAATTCGATACTGCCGACCTGCGACGGTGCGACAACGTTGCCGGCGACCCGGATGACAAACAAATCCCCTAGCCCCTGGTCGAAGACCATCTCGGCCGGTACCCGGGAGTCTGAGCACCCCAGGACTATCGTGTGGGGCGCCTGCCCCGCCAGCAACTCACTGCGACGGCTTTCATCCACCTCAAGGGGGCTTTGCGGTTCTCCCTCGACGAACCGGCGGTTGCCCTCCTGCAGGCGGCGCAGGGCCTCATGAGCGGACAGCATTTTGCACCTCCAATCTAGTCAGTTTCTGGAACTTTCAGAGAGAGGATACAAAACTCATTCGACCTGGCGCGTCGTGCCACTGCTCACTTTTCCACTTTCCCCGGCTGCGTGACGATATCCCCCACAAGAGCGCTCGCGCCCCCTTGTAATCCAGAGCTTGCGGACAGAAAACACGCGGCACCAGCCATCCCGATAGCCAGGACAGGTAACAGTGTTACTTCGACCAGCCCTGCAAATAGGCGTGCCTGGCAGGCTCGAGGGCGAACGGGGAAAATGGACCCATACACCAGTCTCCCGTGTCCAGCTGGTAACAGTGCGTGCCGCCCTCCAGGCACTGGGCAAACTCCGGCACCACTGGATCATCCGCCAGGCAATAGCGCGGGAATGCCGGCATCTCTTCGATTGGTATCGACTGATAACTGTAGGCCTGTGGAGTTCCCCGCAGGTCATTCCAGAGACCATCAAAACTGGAACCCGCACAGCCGGAAACCACCAGGCTGGCCCCGAACAGGTACAGAATTTTATTTTTCATAGACGATGCACCGCTTGCCCCCGGAAATATCGAAGCATTGCGCAGTTGGCGGGCAGATGGAGCCCTCGGCCAGCTCTTCCGCATCGCCGGGACAGGATGCATAGTTGGTGCGCGGCGAGGTATTGGTGGGCGCCGGCGCACGGTATTCCGCGGCACGGGGTACAGGCTTGCTGTAGGGATAGACAACGTCATCGCGCGGGTCGGTAGTACCACAGCCACCCAGCAGCGCAGCACCAAGCGCGGACAGGGCTATCGTTCGAATCTGCATGAACCTGAACCTCCAACATTGCGGCGGGGAAATGGCGACTGCTACGCAGACAGCACAACCCCGCGATCACTTTCCAGACCGCCATCCGTCGCGTAAACAGCGCGGCAATCCCTCGCCGAGTTCAATTCTGCTGCGCTCTCCTCGCGAAAGAGAACTGTCCCGCTGATCGGTCAGCCGGCTCAGTAAACCCGCATTATGGGGAAAAACCAACAGGGTGAGCCCACTTTCCGCAGTTCCGATTCCGTCGAGCACTGCCGGCTACTGGCGGGAGGCAGGTAATTGTTGGGCATGTAGTTACCCACCTCGACAAAATTTGCACTGGGCCGGACATCGTCCGGGTTGAAGTAAAAGGGGTCATTGCGATCACTGGACTCGACGGGTACGAAGATACAACCCTGCAGGGCCGCTGCCAGTGTCACAGACAGAGCGAACATCCCTATGCGCTTCATTTCCGAATACCTCTGATTTTCGAACGGCGCTTCCCGCTGTTACACCTTCAGTTTAGCTGGCGTGCGAAAAGCCTTGCGACAGCGGGGCCAGATTTGCGCGGTATTCAACATCAAAAGGTAAATGACACAGCGGATCCCTGGTGAGACGGCTGCGAAACCCGACAGGACCAGGGCAGTCAGGGGATCGAGTAAGGCGGGAGGGAGGCGACCGGTACTGCACGTACCGGTCGCACGAGGGTTACGACGCCGCTACAGCAGCAGGCGCCGCACGTCCGCGAGGACACTGACCATGTAGGTGAGGAAGCGCCCGGCATCTCCACCATTCACGGCACGGTGGTCATAGGACAGAGCCAGCGGCAACATCTTGCGCGGCACGAACTCCGAACCATTCCATACCGGCTTCACGCTCAGCTTGGATACTCCCAGGATACCCACCTCCGGCGAGTTGACGATCGGGGTAAAGCCGGTGCCGCCGATCGCGCCCAGGCTGGAAATGGTAAAGCATGCGCCCTGCATTTCCCTTGGTTTCAGCTTGCCATCGCGGGCAGCGACAGCCATCGCACTGGCCTCTTCCGCCAGCTCGTACAGGCCCTTCTTATCCACGTCGCGGATTACCGGCACTACCAGTCCCCTCGGGGTATCAACAGCCATACCAATATGCACGTAATCCTTGCGCACGATGTGCTCGCCATCGTTATGCAGCGACACATTGAAGCTTGGCTCGGCGCGCAGTGCTGCGGCCGCGGCTTTCAGCAGGAACGGCACCGGCGTGAGTTTCACCCCGCGCTTTTCAGCCTCTGCCTTCATGGACTTGCGGAAATCCTCCAGTTCGGTGATATCAGCATCATCGAACTGGGTGACGTGCGGCACATTGAGCCAGTTGCGCGACATATTCGCCGCGGTGATCTTGTGGATCTTGCTCATCGGCTCTGTGCTGACCGGGCCGAACTGGCTGAAGTCGATCTCCGGCATCTTCGCCACGCCCAGGCCACCACCAACGCCCACGGCACCGCTCTCGGCCTTCTTCACCTGCTCCTTGATATAGGCGTGCAGGTCGTCCTTGGTAACACGGTTGCGCGGACCGCTCGGTTTAACCTTGGTCAGGGTCACACCCAGCTCGCGCGCCAGCTTGCGTACCGCCGGACCGGCATAGACTTCTGCGGAGACAGTCAGGTCCCGGTGCAGGGCGTGGTCTTTCTGCGGCGCTGCAGGCGGCTCGGTGGTGGCACCGGACTCCTCCGCCGGCGCTGCAGAAGCGGGCTCCTTGGCCGGAGCCTTCTTTTCCGGCTTGGCTGCGGATGGCGCACCGCCGGAAACCACCTTCATCACGCCCAGCTTGTCACCGGTGGAAACCTTGTCACCTTCCTTGACGTCGATGGAGACCACGGTACCGGCGAAGGGTGCCGGCACGTCCATGGAGGCCTTGTCGCCCTCCACAACGATCAGGGAGTCGCCTTCTTCAACCTGGTCACCGGCCTGAGCGGTGATTTCAATCACATCTACCGCATCGGCTCCACCCAGGTCCGGCACCTCGACAGTTTCTTCCTTCTCCTCCCCGGACGCTGCCGACGCATCTGAGGGCTCCTCACCGGTTTCTTCTTCCGCTTCGGCGGAGGGTTCCTCGGCGCTCTCTTCGGTGGCATCTGCGGACGGCTCTTCGTCCTTATCGCCGCTGTCTCCCGCAGCCTCGGTTTCCATCTCACCGATCACATCGCCCTCGGAGACCTTGTCGCCCTCGGACACTGAGATGCTGGTGATCTTGCCGGCGTAGGGTGCCGGCACATCCATGGAGGCCTTGTCGCCCTCCACCACAATCAGTGAATCCTCTTCCGCAACGGTATCACCGACTGCCACGGAAATTTCAATCACGTCTACCTGATCGGCGCCGCCGAGATCAGGCACTTTAATGACTTGTTTTGCCATGCTTTCTGCCTTCCTTTTCCGGGGTGCCTTAGCTGATGCGCGGATTTGCTTTTTCCGGGTCAACGTTCAGTTGCTTGATCGCCTCGGAAACTTCTTTCTCCTCGATCACCCCCTGGTCCGCCAGGCCCTTCAAGGCAGCGATCGCCACGTAGTTGCGATCCACTTCAAAGAAGCGGCGCAGCTGTTCGCGGGTGTCACTGCGGCCGTAACCATCGGTACCCAGTGTGGTCAGGTCGCCATCGATAAACTCACGCAGCGGCTCCACATAAGAGCGGATGTAGTCGGTGGAAGCGATAACCGGGGATTCGTTGCCCTCGAACTGCTCGGTAATCCATGCCTTGCGGGGCTTTTCGCCCGGGTGCAGCATGTTCCAGCGCGCCACGTCCTGGCCCTCGCGCGCCGCCTCCGTGGCGGACGTCAGGTTCCATACATCGGAGGTCACGCCAAATTTGTCGGCCAGCAGGTCCGCCGCTGCCAGCACCTCGCGCAGGATGGTGCCGCCTCCAATCAGCTGGACGTGCTTCTTGGCCGCCTTGCCCTTTGCGCTCTTCTTGGCATTGGATTGCAGCTTGTAGATACCGCGGATAATGCCTTCTTCGACACCCTGCGGCATTTCCGGCTGGAAGTAGTTTTCGTTCTCGATGGTGATGTAGTAGAAGACGTTCTTCTTGTCTTCGTACATCTCTTTCAGGCCGTGCTGGATGATCACCGCCAGCTCGTAGCCATAGGCCGGGTCATAGCTCTTGCAGTTGGGGATGGTGGATGACAGCACATGGCTGTGGCCATCCTGGTGCTGCAGGCCCTCACCGTTCAGCGTCGTACGGCCGGCGGTGGCACCAATCAGGAAGCCGCGCGCCTGCATATCACCTGCTGCCCAGGCCAGGTCGCCGATGCGCTGGAAACCGAACATCGAGTAGTAGATGTAGAAGGGCACCATCGGCACGCCGTGGTTGCTGTAGGCGGTGGCCAGCGCCATCCACGCGGACATGGCACCAGCCTCGTTGATGCCCTCTTCCAGCACCTGGCCCTTCTTGTCCTCCTTGTAATACATGATCTGGCCGTGATCCACCGGGGTGTATTTCTGCCCCTGGGAGGAGTAGATACCCAGCTGGCGGAACAGGCCTTCCATACCGAAGGTACGCGCCTCGTCCGGCACGATGGGGGCCACGTTCTGGCCCATGTTCTTATCTTTCACCAGCGCGGAGATGGCACGCACAAAGGCCATGGTGGTGGAAATCTCGCGATCGCCGGAGCCCTTGGTCAGGGCACTGAAAATGTCCAGGCCGGGGACCTTGAGGGCCGGGAACTCGTTCTGGCGCGAGGGTACCGGGCCACCGAGGGCCTTACGGCGCTCTGCCATATACTTCATTTCCGGGCTGTCCGGGGAAGGACGGTAGTAGGGGACCTCTTCGATCTCCTTGTCGGTGATCGGGATTGCAAAGCGGTCGCGGAAGCGCTTCAGCGCCTCAGTATCCATCTTCTTGACGTTGTGGGTATCCATCGCCGCTTCACCGGCGGCACCCAGGCCGTAACCTTTCACGGTCTGCGCCAGGATCACAGTGGGCTTGCCTTTGCTCGCCATGGCTTCCGCGTAGGCTGCGTAGACCTTGTAGGGATCGTGACCACCGCGGTTGAGCTTCATGATCTCGTCGTCGGAGAGGTCTTTGACCATCTCCAGCAGCTCCGGGTACTTGCCGAAGAAGTGCTCGCGAGTGTAGGCGCCGCCGTTGGCCTTGAAGTTCTGCATTTCGCCGTCGACGGTCTCGTCCATGACTTTCTGCAGCAGGCCCTTGTCGTCTTTCTCCAGCAGTGGATCCCACAGGCGACCCCACAGGACCTTGATCACGTTCCAGCCGGCACCACGGAAGACACCTTCCAGTTCCTGCACGATCTTACCGTTGCCGCGCACCGGGCCGTCCAGGCGCTGCAGGTTACAGTTGACTACGAATACCAGGTTTTCCAGGTTCTCGCGGCCCGCCATGGAAATGGCGCCCAGGGTTTCCGGCTCATCGCACTCACCGTCACCCAGGAATGCCCAGACCTTGCGGTCGCCGCGGGGGGACAGGCCACGCGCGGACAGATAACGCATGATGTGCGCCTGGTAAATTGCCTGGATCGGACCCAGGCCCATGGAAACAGTGGGGAACTGCCAGTACTCCGGCATCAGCCAGGGATGCGGGTATGAGGACAGGCCGTTGCCGTTTACCTCACGGCGGAAGTTGTCCAGCTGCTCCTCGTCGAAACGGCCTTCCAGGTAGGAGCGGGCATAAATGCCCGGTGCGCTGTGCCCCTGGAAGAAGATCAGGTCGCCACGTTCGTCGCCCTCGTTACCGCGGAAGAAGTAATTAAAGCCGACATCATAAAGTGTCGCGGCAGAGGAAAAACTCGCGATATGGCCGCCCAGGCTGTCACTGTTGGAGTTGGCGCGCACCACCATCGCCAGCGCATTCCAGCGGATCAGCGAGCGGATCCGGCGCTCCATGAAGAGGTCGCCCGGCATACGCTTTTCGGCGCTCGGCGGGATGGTGTTGCGGTAGGGCGTGGTGATGGCCGCCGGCAGCTTCACCCCCACGTCCGTGGCGCGATCAGACAGCTGCTTCAGGATGAACGCCGCGCGCTCCTTGCCGCTGTAGCGGATCACCGCCTGCAGCGCATCCAGCCATTCCTGCGTTTCCTGGTTGTCGGTTTCTTCGTGCATCAAGTGCTCCTCGGCGATTTATGCGACGTCGAGTCGGTGTTTTTTCTACTCTCAGATAATTTCTTGGCAATCTGGCGCAAACGGGCAAAAGTACCTTGCGGGAAGAAAATTGCTTCCTTTTTTCAGCAAAAGCGCCAATTTACCGCCAACGCTGGCGGAAATGCAGAGTCTAGTATTATCCACTGCTGCGGCGGCAACTGCGGATGATTCCCCGCCAGTCTGCCGGCAAACTTGTCTCATTTGATTATGAGGCGGCTTCCCGGGCGCTGGCTTTCTGTGGCCAGTTGGTCAATCGGGAGCCGGGGCGCGGGCGATTGTAGTATTACTACAAAAAATTTTCCAGAAAGGACATTTAGTAACAATTAAAACCAATTTCCAAAACAATTCTGCTCTAAATTGCGACTTTAACGGAGAAATTTGCGGCAAAAAAACGAAAATCAATTACAAAATGCAGTCCGAATTTGTCATTTGAGTCACGCCTCTTGCGACCTGCCGGCACCGAGATACTCCGCATGAACCACGAAGCGCAATGGCCCACCGGCAGATAGTGCATCAAACGGGTAACAGGTCACCAGTACCAGTCCGGGTCCCGCCTGGATGGGCATCTGCTCGCGGCGACTGTCCACGACCCGACTGGAACTCACCCGGTAACGATACCAGCGCCCACGGATGTCCTGCAGCCTCACCACCTGCCCCGCACGCAGGTCGCGCAGGCCGTTGAAATGGGTATCCCGATGGGCCGCGATGACGGTGTTCCGGTCCCGGGCGCCGGGCGCTCCCGAGTTTTCCACCAGCCCGGGACCGAAAGCCAGTGCCTGGCCGCTGCTCCCGGACATAACCAGCAGCGGGCGGCCGCCCCCCAGGCTCAGGCGGGCCACCGGCCAGGTATCGGCCCAGGGCCAGGGGCGGACAGGCTCCCCGGAGCGCAATTGTTGCTCCCAGGCATCGTCGATCAGGTAATGGGCGAGGTGGGCCTTTGCCAGCAGCCAGGCGGCGCCTCCCAGCTGCCAGGCACCGGCAAGCAGGAACGACATCACCAGCAGGAACCGTAGCATCAGCGAGCCCTCACCAACTGCTGCTCCAGCGTCAGGCGTGCGCGCCGTGGATCGGGTAGCCACCGGCGCAACCAGTGCCGCAACCGCCGGCCGACTGATGCGCGCAGTGCGCGCCAGCTGCTGCGCCGCGGCGGGCGCTCCCATCCCAGGCCGGCGCCCAGGCCAAGCAGGCCGAGCGCCACCAGCAGCTGGGCATGGATACCGGTAGCCGTGGCTGGATAGCTCTGGCGCTGCAGGACCTGCCCGCGCGCCACGGCATTGGGGACCGGGCTGTTCGCGAGCCCCGCCACCTTCGGTCGCACGGGTGCCTGCTCGACAGCAACGAAGCTGGTGTAAGGACTGACCAACTGGAAAGCCAACGCCAGCTGGAGGATGTTATCGCGAAGTTTCTCCCCGGCAGCACTGCCCTCCCCCACGGTGCGCTGCCGATCCCGCAGCGCCTCTATACGGCTACGCGCCCAGAGACTGCCCAGCCCTCCCTCCTCCCTACCCGGGGTAAGCGCCAGCTCACGGCGGAATTGCCGGCCGGCGAGACGACCGCTCACCATCAGCTTGCCGTGCAGCTCCGGGCCGCGCACCCGGGCCACCAGCCGCAGCGGCTCACCCCGGTAGAGGTCCGGGATCTTCTTCGGGTAGGCATCCACATGCAGGCCCTTCGGCCAGGTGACCTGCAGGTCGGTAACCAGCGGGTGCTCCAGCTTGGCGAACAGCGATTGCATCCGCGCACTGACCTCACCGATATCACCGATGGTGATCGATGCACCCCGACCAATCTGCGCCGCCTTGCGCATGAAATGGCGGTTGGGGGCCGAACCGATACCAACGGTAAACAGGCGGGTATCGCCCAGCGATTGCCGCACCAGCTCGAACAGGGCGGCCTCATTACCCACCGCACCGTCAGTAATGAATACCACCTGCCGCACCAGGGTCTCGTCGCCGGGCAGCTGCTGCTCGAACGCCTTGCGCAGCGCCGGCGCCATCTCCGTGCCACCTCGCGCCTGCAACGCTTCCACCTGCACCCGCGCCAGGCGCAGGTTTTCAGTGGTGGCATCCACCGGGCGGGGGAAAACCGGGCGTGTCACACTGTTGAATTCAATAATATTGAAGCGGTCGCCGGGCTGCAGGCGCGACAGCGCCAGCAGCAGGCTGTCGCGTGCCTGGCGAATGGAAGAGCCACCCATGGAACCGGAAGTATCGATGACGTAGATCACCTCCCTTGGCAGCCGGCGGATTTTACCGGGCAGGTCCGGCGGCAACAGCAGCAACTGCAGGTAGGTACCCGCACGACCCGCATGGCCCTCGTCGCGGGAGTCTCCTCCCGATGTAACGGCATCATCCGCAACCACACCGGTAAAAAGTGCGGCCTGCGGCAGGGCCGACTGGCGTGGGCGCCAGCGCAGCACGAAATCCCGGTCCATCACCGCATCCCCGCCGCGCAGCGATACGGCATAGGTGCCACCGCCAGCCTGCTTAAAATCGATATCGTGATAGGGGCTGTGGATATCCGCCAGTGGCAGGCCACCCTCCAGATCCACCTCGATGGCGATTCGGTGACTGCCGCTGGCCGTCAATTCCGCCGCCGGCTGCATAAAGGGGCTGATCTTGTGCGCATCCGGCACCTGGTCGGTGGGCAGCGCCCAGCCATTGCCATCCAGCCGCAGCGCCTGCACCGTTTCGTCCGCGGCATCGACCCGCCCCGGAATGTAACGTGGCGTCAGGGTCGTGGGCAGCCGCAGGCTGAAGCTGCCACTGTCGAAACCCACCGGCATCAGGAACCGTACGGTTACATGGACTTTTTCCCCGGGAGCAATGTTGGCTACCTGGCTGGTAAACAGGTTCGGGCGCTGCTGCTCCAGCAGCGCCGCCCGCTTTCCCGCCGCCCGCGCCTCCCGGTAGATTCGCCTCGCCTGCTGGCGCTCCCTGATCTTGCCGACAATCCGGCGCTCGCCCAAACGGATTTCCAGTCTGTTGACGGCTGCCTGCGCCGGCAGCGGGAATACATAAACCGCCTCCTGCCAGCTGCCCGTAGTGTTCTCGAAGGCCTGCTCCAGCTCCACTTCCGCCAGCAGGCCACGCACCCGTAACACGGCGCGGCTGTTCAGGTGCACTGCCGGCTGGTAACTACCCTGCCCACCGGTCCTGAACAACAGGTCGCCGCTGCCGGCTTGCGCCAGGGACACTTCCCGGGTGACCGTGTCCCCGGGTACATTGGCCCGGCTCCCGGCTGCACCCACCACCACCGCCAGGGCGGTTACCAGTAATAGCAGCCAGCGGCCGCGCCGGTCACTGCGGTAGCGGCGCCGGTAATATTCCTCGGTGGGCAACACCACCAGTTCGCGCGGTATCCGCTGTCCGGAAAAAATTGTCCTGTCCACGGGCATCCCTCCATATCGTTTTCTCTATGGAGGGGATTACAGCGGAGTAACCGGGCAATCCCGGGGTCGGTTTATGGCAGCCGAGGGGAGAAACATGGCGAATTGTGGCAGGCGGTAACCCTTGTTATTCCCGACACAAAAAAAACCGGCGCAAGCGCCGGTTTTTTATCAGCCGTCAACAGCCCGGATCAATCGACCAGGCCATACTGGTCGCGCAGGATATCGATCAGCTCTGCCCGCGGATTGTCGGACAGCTCCAGCTCCTTGCCGATAATTTTCTCGGCAATACCCACGTAAGTGGCGGAGACATCCATCAGCATGGCCTCCGGCAGCTCGTTGTCACGTGCGAGCGCCTGGCGCTCGTCCATGCGGTCTTTGTTCAGCAGGATATCCGGGTCCGGGAAATAGTCCAGCAGCGCCTGGCGGAAGCCTTCCTTGGAGTTTTCCACGATCTTGCCCTGGCGATACTGCTCACCGTCCCAGATGCGCGAGGAGTCGGGAGTGCCCACCTCATCCATGTAGATCAGCTTTTCCTTGCCATCGGCGTCGTTCACGTAGCCGAACTCGAACTTGGTATCGACAAAAATCTGGTCGAGCTTGGCCAGCTCGGCGGAGATCACATCGAAGCCCTCTTTCAGCAGTTTTTCGTAGAGGTCGATATCCTCTGCGCTGCGGAAATTGAACGCCTCGACATTGTCTTCGATATTCTTGCGGGTGATGTTTACATCATCCGCCTCTGGAACCCCGGGGATGCCCTTGAGGACGCCCTTGGTGGAGGGTGTGATCAGCAGTTCCGGCAGCTTCTGGTCTTTCTGCAGGCCGTCCGGGATCTCGATACCACAGAACTCACGCTCACCCCTGGCGTAGGCACGCCACATGGAGCCGGTGATGTACTGGCGCGCAATGGCCTCGATCATGACCGGGCGCGCCTTCTGTACGATCCACACCAGCGGGTGCGGGATATCGAGGATATGACTGTCGGCCAGGCCGTTTTCCTTGAACAGCCGGAACCAGTGGTTGGAAATCGCGTTCAGCGCCGCGCCCTTGCCCGGCACGCCACGCATGCCACCTTCGCCCGTCCAGATACAATCGAAGGCGGAGATCCGGTCGGAGATCACCATTACCGCCAGCGGGGCATCCGGCGCCACCGGGTACCCCTTTTCCTCGATCAGGCGGCGGCTGTCCTCTTCAGTCAGCCAGTAAACCGAGCGGACCTTGCCACTGTGGACGGGTTTGTCGGTGCGGATCGGCAGATCATCGTTGACCGCCAGTACTTTATCAGCAAGGCTCATGGCTCTTTCCTATTACCTGTGCGGGAGGGAAAAATGAAGCGCGGCATTCTAGCAAAAGTCCGCGCCGCGCACAGCTTTACACTATGCAAGCGTCTTTTCATGCCACAAATGGTAGGCAGCAGAGACCAGGTTAACTCCCTGCAAAATGCAGGGTTACTCCACCGTATCGGTGGTCTCTTCCCCTTCTTCAGCCTCTTCCCTCGCCTGCCATTCCGCCTGGTGCTCGGTGGTAGGCCAGGCATTCATGATCGCCTTGGCCAGGGTGGCCAGGGGAATCGCAAAGAAGACCCCCCAGAAGCCCCAAATGCCCCCGAACACCAACACCGCCATGATGATCGCCACCGGGTGGAGGTTGACCGCCTCTGAGAACAACAGCGGCACCAGCACATTGCCGTCGAGCAGCTGGATAATGCCGTAGGCCAGCATCAGGTAAAGGAACTCGCTGCTGAGCCCCCACTGGAACAGGCCGATTGCCGCCACCGGGATGGTCACTACTGCAGCGCCGATATAGGGGATCAGAACGCTCAGGCCCACCGCTACCGCCAGCAGAAGTGCGTAGTTGACACCCAGCGCCAGGAAGGCGATATAGCTGACCACAGCGACAATACCGATCTCAATTACCTTGCCGCGCACATAATTGGCGACCTGGTCGTTCATTTCGTACCAGATCTGGCGCAACATTGGGCGGTGACTGGGGAGGAATGAAGCACACCAGTTGATCAGTCGGTCAGAATCCATGAGGAAAAAAAACACCAGGATCGGTACCACCACCGCGTAAATCAGGATTCCGGCCAGGATCGGCAGGTTCGCGATCGAGAAGGTCAACAGGGTCTGGCCGAAGGTACCCAGCTCACTGCCGAGGGTGTTGAAGATTTCCTGGATTTGCGCCGCCGAGACAAGGGTCGGGAAGCGCTCCGGCAGCAACAGCAACAACTGCTGCCCCTGCTCCACCATGTTGGGCAGCTCGGAAAACAGGCGCACCAGCTGGCGCCAGATTATCGGCAGGACGATAAAACCGAGCGCCGCGATAATCCCCACCAGTACCATGCAGGCGGTAGTGACCGCGGCCCAGTGCGGCGCGCCCCATGACTTGAGTCGCTGGACCATGCCCTGCATCAGGAAGGCGATGATCAGCGCCGCCAGCACCGGAGCCAGGACCTGGCCCAGCGTCGCCAGCACCACCATGGCGCCCACCAACAACAGGACCAGCAGGACAACCTCCTCCTGGCTGAAGTAGCGGTTTACCCAGTTGCGTACGATGCTCAGCATAAAATCTCTTTATATCCTGTTCGGCTTCCCGGCAGCCAGCGCACCGGCCCGCAGCCAGTAGTGGAACTCTCCCTGCCGCTGCTCGGCTTTCAGGAGTCCGCGACCGCTCAATTCGGCAAAACTATGGAAATCGCGCCAGGAGCCAGGGTCTGTGGCAAGCACACACAGCAGTGCCCCCGCCGGCTGCTCCCGCAGTGCGCGGCGCATGGCCAGCAACGGCTGCGGGCACGGCAGGCCGCGACCATCCACGACCACCGACTGCTCGCCATCCAGGCTGTATTCGCACGCGCTGCCTGCGTTCATCACCCTCTAACCCTCATTACCAGGGGGCGCAGTATAACGCGCTTTCCCCACGGAAATCGCTGCTCGGTCACGCCCGGCAGATCCGCAGCCACCGGCCTGCGCCGGCAACCGGTCGGTCATTTATAGCGGAAACGCGAACCATTCATCGTCTGACTGGTCAAAACCTCGACAGTTCAACCGACTTGCGTATAGAGTTGGAACCGTATGAGGCGCAATCAAGCGGGCAGTATCCATTCATGACCGAGTTTCCCCTCCCCCAGTACCGATCCCGATCCTCCAGGTGCGGCCGGACTGCACCACGCTCGCTCTGGCGCCGGCTCTGTGCGCTGGTGGCACCGCTGGGACTGGGCCTGGCGCTGGGCAGCGCGCCCCTGGCCGCCACCGCGCAGGACGACGACGGGATTCGCCTGCCGCAGCTCGGCGATGCCAGCAGCGGCGTGGTTTCCCGGGCGCGGGAGAAGGAGCTGGGCCAGATGTGGCTGCGCATGTTCCGCAGCCAGGTTCGCACCTCAAATGACGCGCTATTGCAGCAGTATGTAGAGAACACCCTGCAGGACCTGGCGGAGCACGCCCCCCTGGAAGACAAGTCGCTGGACGTGGTAGTGGTCAAGAACGAGACCATGAACGCCTTTGCCGTCCCGGGCGGCGTCGTTGGTGTGCACACCGGCCTGTTCCTGTTTGCCGAGAACGAGGACCAGTTTGCCTCGGTCCTGGCACACGAGCTGGCGCACCTCAGCCAGCGACACTACGCCCGCACCCTGGAAGCCAAGCGCAATAGCACCCTGCCCACACTGGCAGGCATGCTCGGTGCGCTGGTACTGGCGGCAACCGCAGGGGGCGATGCCGGCCTGGCGGCCATGACCGCAACCCAGGCCGCAGCACTGGACAGCCAGCTGCGCTTCTCGCGCCAGAATGAACAGGAAGCAGACCGCGTGGGTATCGAGACCCTGGCCAAAGCGGGCATGGACCCGGAGGCGGCCGGGGAAATGTTCGAGCAGATGCTCAAGGCAACCCGCTACTACCGGCGCCCACCGGAATTCCTGCTCACCCACCCGGTGACCGAAAAACGGATTGCAGACGCAAAGCTACGGGCCAGCCGGATGCCGGATACCCGCCCCAATGACAATCGCGAATATCACCTGATGCGTGCCCGTATCCGCGTGGCGGCAGAGGCCACACCGCAACAGGCGGTGAAGCGCTTCCAGGCAGAGTTGCGCGGCGTCAATGACAATGAGGACGCGGCACGTTACGGCCTGGCCCTTGCCCAGACCGCTGCGGGCAAGCCGGACAACGCCCTCGAGACCCTGCAACCGCTGCTGGACCGCGAGCCGCACAAGGCGGCGTTTGTACTTGCCCGGGCCGACATCGATGTGACCCGCCATGCATACGACAGCGCCATCCGGCGCCTCGACAACGCCCTGGAACGCAATCCGGGTGACCACGCCCTGACCATGGGCCTCGCCAATGCGCACTTCAAGGCCGGCAACTACCTGGCCGCAGAGCGCATCCTGGAAAAACACAGCCGCACCCGCAAGAAGGACCCGTCAGTCTGGTACCTGCTCGCAGAAACCCACGGGCTTGCGGGCGACATCGTCGGCGTCCACGAGGCCCGCGCCGAGTATTACATCCTCAACGGGGTCTTCGACAAGGCGCTGCAGCACCTGCGCCACGGCATGCGCCTGGCCAAGAATAACTACCAGACCCATGCCATCCTGGAACAGCGCTTCAAGGATGTGGTGGCCATGCAACAGAAAGCCAAGGAACTCTGAGGCCGCTCAACGGGGCCACCGAAATCGGCCGCGCCGTGCGTGGCACAGCCGGATTCACAGGCAGCAAGTCACCGGGAGGGATTCATTCGCTTTTTGGGGCCCTCAGCCGCTCCGCCAGAGCGGGCGATTGCGGCTTACCCGGCGCATGCCGGTCCCGGGGAGGACAGTGCCTGACCCTTAGTCGAGGGGCTTACGGAAGTCGAGCATGCGCTGCAGGGGCTTCATGGCGCGCTTGCCGAGTTCGGGGTCCACAAGTATCTCGTTGTCGCCGCGTTCCAGCACCCCGCACAGGTTTTCCAGCGAATTCATCGCCATCCACGGGCAGTTGGCGCAGCTGCGGCAGGTAGCACCGGCGCCCGCGGTGGGGGCTACGATCAGCTCCTTGTCCGGGCACTCCTTCTGCATCTTGTAGAAAATGCCCTGGTCCGTGGCGACGATAAAGCGCTTCTCGGGGCGCGTGCGGGCCGCATTGATAATCTGCGAGGTCGAGCCCACCACGTCCGCCAGCTCCACTACGGCCGCCGGCGACTCCGGATGCACCAGCACCACCGCATCCGGGTAGAGCGCCTTCAGGTCCGCCACCCCCTTGGCCTTGAACTCCTCGTGCACGATGCACGAGCCATTCCACAACAGCACGTCGGCACCGGTCTCACGCTGCACGTAGCTGCCCAGGTGCTTGTCAGGCGCCCACAGGATCTTCTCTCCCCGCTCGTCCAGGTACTCGACCACATCGAGGGCGATACTGGAAGTCACCACCCAGTCCGCACGGGCCTTTACCGCGGCGGAAGTATTGGCATAGACCACCACAGTCCGGTCCGGATGGGCATCACAGAAAGCGGCGAACTCTTCCGGGGGACAACCGAGGTCGAGGGAACAGGTGGCCTCCAGGGTCGGCATCAACACCCGCTTGTTGGGCGTGAGGATCTTGGCGGTCTCACCCATGAACTTGACCCCCGCGACAATCAGCGTATCCGCCTGGTGCTCGGCGCCGAAGCGGGCCATTTCCAGGGAATCGGACACACAGCCGCCGGTCTCCTCGGCGAGCGCCTGGATCAGGGGGTCGGTGTAGTAGTGCGCCACCAGCACTGCATTCTGCTCTTTCAGCAGGCGCTTGATACGCTCGCGCCACAGCTCCAGCTCTTCTTCGCTGTACTGGTGTACGGCGGGTTCCGCCAGGTGCGCCTGGACCAGGGAACGCGAATCGATAGTCTGGGGTTTCTGACTCATAGACACCTTCGGGCGGCGATAAACCGCGCATTATAGCGCGCTGCAGCCGGGCCTTCCGACTGCGCAAATCCATTTTAACGTATGCTGCACCGTGTCCGGCGGCGGCTCACAGGCCATCATACAGGGGCAGATACACAAAGGGCCGCCCTGCGGCAGCCCTCTGGAAAGATGGTGGGTCGTGCTGGATTCGAACCAGCGACCAATTGGTTAAAAGCCAACTGCTCTACCAACTGAGCTAACGACCCCGAAAGTGGTGCGTATCTTACTGATCTGTTACCAAAAAACAAATCTTTATCACCGCGCCCTGCGACCGCTAACAGGCGCCAGGCGGGCAATAAAAAAGGCCGCCTGCAGGCGGCCCTTCGAAAATATGGTGGGTCGTGCTGGATTCGAACCAGCGACCAATTGGTTAAAAGCCAACTGCTCTACCAACTGAGCTAACGACCCTTAAATGCCTCAATGTGAGGAGCTGCGTATCTTACTGATCTATTTCCGAAACACAATACCTGGCAGAAAAAAAATGTAGAGAATTGAACGGCTTACGCCCTCCCCCCGCCATTTTCCGGTCAGGTCCCGGCATAGACCGTGGGGTCGTCCAGCCCCGCCTCGGCAAAACCGGCGGCCCGCAGGCGGCAACTGTCGCAGCGGCCGCAGGCAGTGCCGTCAGGCTGCGCCTGGTAACAGGACACAGTTAAACTGTAGTCGACTCCCAGCCCGGTTCCGACCCTGACGATATCCGCCTTGCTCATATTCATCAGCGGCGCCCGGATACTCAGGTGATTGCCCTCGACCCCTGCGCGGGTGGCCAGGTTGGCCATCTTCTCGAAAGCCTCGATATATTCCGGCCGGCAGTCAGGATAGCCCGAATAGTCCACCGCGTTGACCCCGACAAAGATATCCCGGGCGCCCAGCACTTCCGCCCAGCCGAGCGCGATCGACAGGAATACAGTGTTGCGCGCCGGGACATAGGTCACCGGGATGCCCCCGGTTTGCTCCTCAGGCACATCGATACCGTCATCGGTCAGCGCTGAACCGCCTATCGTCCGCAGGTCCAGGGACACCACCTTGTGCTCGCGGGCACCCAGGTCAGCAGCGACCCGCTTCGCGGCCAGCAACTCCGCCTGGTGCCGCTGGCCGTAGTCAAAGCCCAGGGCATAGCACTCATAGCCCTCCTCGCGAGCCATGGCCAGTACCGTGGCCGAATCCAATCCCCCGGACAGCAGCACTACCGCTTTCTTCGCTGTCATCTTAACCTCTCTTCCCATCCGAAAGTTTCCATTGCCAGACCGACCACCAGCGACCGGATCAGACGCCCGGGATATCTCCCCACAGAATTTTATGCAGCTGTAGCTGCATGCGCACCGGCAGGCCATCCTCCAGGATCCACTCCGCCAGCTGCCGTGCCGGCAACTGCTCGTAACTCGGTGAGAAGAGCACCTCGCCGACCCGCTCCGGGAGCCGGTACTGGTCCAGGGTGAACCTGGCCCAGTCGTAATCCGCGCGATCACAGATCACGAACTTGACCTGATCGTCATTGGTGAGGGCGTCGATATTGGCCATGCGGTTGCGGTGTTGCTCGCCGGAAGCCGGGGTCTTGAGGTCCACGACCCGGGATACGCGAGCATCCACATCCTCCACGGGCATGGCCCCGCTGGTCTCCAGCGATACCCTGTAGCCGGCATCGCACAGTGCGGTCAGCAGCGGCAGGCAGTTCGGCTGGGCCAGCGGCTCGCCACCGGTGACACAGACATACCGTGCCGGGTACTCCTGAACCTTCTGCAGGATATCTGCCAGGCTCATGCGCTCACCGCCATAGAAGGCGTATTCCGAATCGCAGTAGGTGCAGCGCAGCGGGCAGCCGGTGAGTCGTACAAACACGGTTGGCAGCCCGGCGTCACGGGCCTCACCCTGCAGGGAGTAAAAGATCTCGCTGATCCGCAGTGACTCTTGGGAAAGATCAGTCATATTCTCTCGTCTGTAGACCGGCGCCACCGGGACTCCAGTGGCTAACAGCAATTTACCGGCCCATAAAATAAGAAACGCCCGGGCGGCAGGCCGTCCGGGCGCGGAATCATAGAGCTTTTATGGTCAAAAAACCAGCGATCAGCTTTCCGGGAGCTCAGCCTGGAAACTGGTCCGGGCGGCAATCAGAGGTTTTGCTCCAGGTATTTCTTCGCCAGCTTGGCAGCGCGGGCATCGCTTGCGGCTACCTGCTCCAGGAGCTCCCTGGCCTTCTGGTTGTCACCCAGCTGGTGGTACACCGTACCCAGCTTGTATCGGCCGTCCCACACTTTATTGGATTCAGGGTAGCCATCCAGCAACGCGGTAAACCACTCCCGCGCCTCTTCCAGGTTACCCTGCACCAGCGCTATCTCACCCAGCCAGTAATTGGCATTCGGCGCGTACTTGCCGTTGGGGTACTCTTCCAGGAGCTTCTTGAACTCGGTGCTGGCTGCGGCGAAATCGCCCTCGCGGGCGAGCCCGAAACTGGACTGGTAGCGCTCACGCTCATCATCACTGGCATCCGGGCCACCTGTGCCCACCGCCCCACCGGCGCTGCCGGATAGCGCAGCAGCGTCGTCACCGGCCGGCGGCTGGTCTGCCGGGGCGGCCCCGGACAGGCGCGCTATGCGGCGGTCCAGGTCCATATAGTCTTCGGTGCGCTGCTGTTTGAGGCGCTTGACCTCGTGGCGCAGCTCTTCCACAGCCCCCCGCAATTCCGCCACTTCCTGCTGCAGGACCTGCATTTGATAGTAAGCGTCGGCCTGGGGATTACCCTGGGCGCGGGGGCGAGCGGAAACCGGCGCGCGCGCAGTTCGCGCGTCTGCGTAAGTGGAATCCTGCTCATAGGCGGGCGCCGCGTTGCCGCTGTCGTTACCCAGCTCGACAATCGGCGCCTGCGAAAAAACGGGCGAAGCCGCAGCCATTATGGCTGCGGCAATCGCGACTTTCTTGAGAGAAAATCGAGTCGTAAAGTTCATCGCAATATAGGCAATTACTTAACGATTACTACACGACGGTTCTGGGCGCGGGCGCTCTCGTTGGAACCCGGAACAGCCGGACGCTCCTCACCGTAGCTGATCACTTCCAGGGAAGCGGCATCGACACCCTGCAGTACCAGGAAGTCACGAACGGCGTTGGCACGACGCTCACCCAGGGCCAGGTTGTATTCACGGGTACCCAGCTCGTCGGCGTGACCTTCCAGACGAACGTTCTGGGCGCTGTCACGCAGGCGGTCAGCGTGGGCAATCAGCAGCTCGCGGGTTTCCGGCTTCAGCAGGGACTCGTCAAAGTCGAAGTAGACAACGTTGTCCAGCGGCACTGCGGTTTCCGGCTCCGGCGCGGTGTCAACAACCGGCTCGGTGGGCTGTTCTACCATCTGCTGCTGGGCAGTGTCGTCGGTGTCGGTGCTGGAACAGCCAGCCATTACAGCCAGAACGCAAGCCAGGCCAAGACCAGTTTTTACTGATTTAAACATAAGCAACTCCGCTTTTAAGTGTTATCGAGAAATCCACAAGGTTCAGATTTTGTCTATTTTTTACAACTGCGACCGATACGCCAGTCACAAACAGCGCGTCGGGCAGGCCCCAATCAGTCGAAATAGGGCGACCAGGCCGGTTCGCGTACATCCCCGCTACGAGAGGGCAGCCTGTACTTCACCCCGGCATCCAGCGAAACCGCAGCCAGAATACCTTTGTCCCCACGCTTGGTGGCGTACATCAGCATGGCACCGTTGGGGGCAATGCTGGGGGACTCATCCAGACGCGTTTCCGTGAGGACTCGCATCCTGCCGGAAACGATATCCATCGTGGCAATAGTGAACACCCCCCTGCTCCGATGGACCATCACCAGCGTCTTACCGTCGGGAGAGACCCGCGGCCTCGCGTTGTAGTCGCCATCGAAGGTTAAGCGGTCTACTTGACCGGTGGCAAGGGTCAATTGGTAAATTTGTGGTTTACCTCCCCTATCTGAGGTGAAAACCAGTGATTTACCATCCGGCATCCAGTTCGGCTCGGTATCGATGGAGAAGTGTCGGGTCAAACGGGTGAACTTGCCACTGCGCAGATCCAGCACATAAATCTCCGGATTACCGTCCTTCGACAGCACCATTGCCAGCTTGCTCCCGTCCGGCGACCAGGTGGGCGAGCTGTTGATCCCCTTGAAGTTGGTCAACTGCTGGCGCGCACCGGTACGCAGGTTTTCACGGAAAATCGCCGGCCGCCCGGTTTCGAACGATACATAGGCCACTTCCTGGCCATCCGGTGACCACATCGGAGACATCACCGGCTCGCTGAAGCGACGAATCACTTTCGGGCGCGCACCGTCGATGTCCGACCTGACCAGCGAATAGCTGGGCCGGCCACCGCGCCGTTCCTCCTGCACGTAGATCATCTCCGTGGAGAAGGCGCCCCGGATCCCGGTAATCGCCTCATAGATCTCGTCTGCCGCGCGGTGGGCAATATCCCGCAGCTGGCGACTGCCGCCACTGACCTGCTTGGTGAACATGGTCTGCCGTCCAAAGATGTTCACCAGGTCGAAGGTCAACAGGTAGCCGCTTGCCTGGGGCTCTATACGACCGGTAACGACGTATTCAGTTCCCAGGATTCGCCAATCCCGGAAAATTACTTCATCCGGCGCCTTGGGGAATGACAGCATGTCCTCCTTGGGCACCGGCGCAAACAGGCCACTGCGGCGCAGGTCGGCGGAAATGATATCCGAGACATCCTCCGACAGTACCCCGGTACCGGTAAAAGCGAAGGGAGCCACGGCGATGGGCGTGGGGTCGTCGATACCGCTGGTGATATCCACCACCAGCTGGGCCCGCGCGCTCAGGCTGAGCGAGGCGACGACGAGTACAGATACGAGCTTCAGTAGGTTCTTTATCATTGGCGCAGATCTTCGACTCGGAAATTCAATAGGGTTGTTCGTACTTCACGCTCAAACACCGCCGGCTCCTTGCGGGCCAGGTCCGCCACTTCCGGGAATGTCTCAACCCGGCGGATGGCCGTAAGCACCGAGCGGTCAAGCGCGGCATTACCACTACCTTCTACGATGTTCGCCGCGACAACGCGGCCGGTGGGGACAAAGTTGATCTTGACCACCGTCAACATACCGTTGCGCGCGCTCGGCGGGCGGCTCCAGACCGACTCGATCCGCTGCTGGATCGCCTGTGCCACGGACATCACCGCCTGGGCATCCTCGCGTGCATCCAGTAACTCTTCCTCTTCTTCCAGCGCCTCCTCGAATGCGCTCTTGCGCTCCTGCTCGAGCTGCTCTTTGCGCTCGCGCTCCTTGCGCTCTTTTTCCTTGCGGGCCTTTTCCTCGGCGGCCTTGCGCTTGCGCTCGGCCTCGGCCTTACGCTTCTTCTCGGCCTCTTGTTTCTTCTTTCTCTCCAGAGCGGCGCGGCGCTCGCGCTCGGCTTCCGCCTCGCGCTGGCGCTGCAATTCCTGCTGGCGGCGCTTCTCGCGTATATCTACCTTTGGCGGGGCCTTCTTCTGCTTGACTGTGGCCTCAACGGTAACCAACTTGGCCTGCACAAACTTTGGCATTTGCCGCTTCTCGGGCTCGCTCGAAGCCTCCCAGCCCAGCGTCAGCACGGCGATCAGCAGGCCGTGGAAGGCCAGGCTGGCGACCACGGGCAGGATATAGGAGCTGGCGTTATTCATAATGCTCGCTCACGCCACCCCTATTCCGCCGGCGGCTCGGTGACCAGGCCCACGCTGGGCGCACCGGCCGCCTGCAGCTGGGTCATGGCACCGACGATCAGGCCGTACTTGGCATCCGTATCACCCCACACCAATACCGGTGTCTTGGGCTTTTGACGCAAAACCTTGGCGACAGTTTCCCGGATCTCGTCCATCGGTTTGGCGACTTTCTCATCGTCACCCAGGTTGAGGTAGTAGGTACCATCCGCGCGCACGGACACGATCAGGGGCTCGTCGTCGGTATCGTCGATCGGCGCCGAGGGCGCGTCGGGCAGGTCGACCTTGACGCCCTGCATCAGCAAGGGCGCTGTGACCATAAAGACGATAAGCAGCACCAGCATCACGTCGATATAGGGTACGACGTTGATTTCTGACACCAGTTTGCGCTTGCCGCCCTTGCGAAAAACACTCATGACAATCGTCCGCTCGCGTTAGCTGGAGTGCACTTTGCGGTGCAGGATCGAGGAGAATTCCTCGGCGAAAGTCTCATAGCTGGACAGCAACCACTCCGCCTTGGCGGAGTAGCGGTTGTAGGCCATGACCGCCGGGATAGCGGCAAACAGGCCCATGGCGGTGGCCACCAGCGCCTCACTGATACCAGGCGCCACTGTGGCAATGGTGGCCTGGTGCATGGTCGCCAGGCCACGGAAAGAGTTCATGATGCCCCAGACGGTGCCAAACAGCCCGATATAGGGACTCACCGAGCCAACGGAAGCCAGGAACGGCAGGTTCATCTCCACCTTTTCCTGCTCACGGGACATGGCCACACGCATGGCCCGCTCCGTGCCCTCCATCACAGCCTCAGGACTACTCCGGCCCTGCTGGCGCAGGCGGGTGAACTCGGTGAAGCCGGCGCGAAACAGGGATTCGACGCCGTCTACCTTGCCTTTCTCGGCCCGCGCATTGCCCTCGCGGAACAACTGGTTCAGGTCGGCGCCGGACCAGAAACGGCGCTCGAAGTTGGTCATCCCCTTCTTGGCCCGGGTCAGGTAGAGCCCACGCTGGATGATCATGACCCAGGAAATCACCGAGGCCAGCAGCAGTAGCAACATCACCAACTGCACCAGCAGACTGGCGTTCTGTATCAGCCCCCACAGGGAAAGTTGTTCACCGGCGTTCATGTCTTAGTTCACTGCCTTCAATGCTGTATGGATAGATTCGGGAAGCGCGCAGGGCCTGCGGCTGCCATCTGCAACGCAGGCGACTTTGACCACACCCTCACAGATAATTTCATCATCGCGCCAGATTTTTTGTTCAAATGTCACTGCCGCGCGCCCAAGTTTGCCAATCGCCGCCGTGACCCGCAATGCGTCATCCAGCAGCGCCGAGCGCCGGTACTGGATTTCCGCCGAATGCACCACCAGCAGGAGCCCCTGCTGCGGCATGGCGGGCTTATCATAACCGAGCGAACGCATGAATTCTGTGCGCGCGCGCTCCATATACTTCAGATAATTGACGTAATACACGATTCCGCCCGCGTCGGTATCCTCGATGTAGACACGCAAGGGGATACTGAAAACTTCTGCCACAGGGGTCCTTGTTATCTCTGCTCGCGGCCAGTGGCCGCCTGTCCGGATGCGCGGGTCAGCCCATCCGGTCCGGTTTCGGGATGCCGAAGTGCTCGTAAGCCAGGGCTGTGACCACACGGCCGCGCGGCGTGCGGGCAAGATAGCCCTGCTGGATCAGGTACGGTTCCAGAACGTCCTCGATGGTATCACGCTCTTCACTGACCGCCGCGGCAAGGCTGTCCACCCCCACCGGGCCACCATCGAACTTTTCCATCATGGTGAGCAGTACGCGCCGGTCCAGCTGGTCAAAGCCGCGCACGTCCACGTTAAGCATATTCAGCGCCCGGTCAGCGATACCGGTGTCCACCATGCCATCCCCCTTCACCTCGGCAAAGTCCCGTACACGCCGCAACAGCCGGTTGGCGATACGCGGGGTGCCGCGGGCACGGCGCGCGACCTCGAGGGCCCCGCCCTCGTCCATTTCCACCCCCATCAGCCCAGCGGAACGACGCACGATGCTGGTGAGGTCCTCGACGCTGTAAAACTCCAGGCGCTGCACAATGCCAAAACGGTCCCGCAGCGGTGAGGTCAGTAGCCCCGCGCGGGTGGTGGCGCCAACCAGCGTGAACGGCGGCAGGTCCAGCTTGATGGAGCGCGCGGCCGGCCCCTCGCCGATCATGATATCGAGCTGGTAGTCCTCCATGGCCGGGTACAGCACCTCCTCCACGTGGGGACTGAGCCTGTGGATCTCATCGATAAACAGGACATCCCCCGGCTCCAGGTTTGTCATCAGGGCCGCCAGGTCGCCTGCCTTCTCCAGCACGGGGCCCGAGGTGGTCTTGATGGCAACGCCCATTTCAGTGGCGATAATGTTGGCCAGGGTGGTCTTGCCGAGGCCCGGCGGGCCGAACACCAGCGTGTGGTCGAGGGCATCACCGCGCAGCCGCGCGGCCTGGATAAAGATCTCCATCTGCTCACGCACCACGGGTTGGCCCACATAATCCGCAAGGCTCTTGGGCCGCACAGCACGGTCGTGCTGCTCCTCCTGACCGGAGGGGCCGATGGGCTCAGGGGCAATAAGGCGATCAGCTTCGATCATAATTTACTCACCGGGTTGCGCGGCCGAAAGCCGCTCCTGCTCGACAGTGGTGTGGCGCCGGCTATGCCGGTGCCATGCTTTTCAGGGCCAGGCGGATCAGGGTCGCACTGTCGGCCCCGGGCTGCTCCTTCGCAGCCCGGGCCACCATTTTGCTGGCCTCGGTGGGCTTGTAGCCCAGGGCGGCCAGGGCACTCTCGGCCTCCCCGGCATGATCCACCTGCGGCCCTGCCGAGGCGGCCATCAGCGGGATATCATTGCTGTCACCAAACTGGGGCGCCAGCTTGTCGCGCAACTCAATAATCAGGCGCTCGGCGGTCTTCCTGCCCACCCCCGGCACTTTCACCAGCGCCGCTACATTGTCCTCCGAGACACAGCGGGCAAGGGCCGCGCCGTCGAGACCGGAGAGGATCGCCAGCGCCATTTTGGGGCCCACACCGCTGACCTTGATCAGGGTACGGAACAGGCTGCGATCCGCCTCGCGAATAAAGCCATACAGTTGCTGCGCGGTCTCGGAAACCGCCAGGTGGGTATGCAGCACTACCGGCTGGCCCACAGGGGGCAATTCAAAGATGGTGGTCATTGGGGCCAGCACTTCATAGCCGACCCCCTGCACGTCCACCAGCAGCTGTGGCGGCTGTACCACGGCGAGGCTGCCGCTCAGTCTTCCGATCATTGTTATCCGGTTCTCTGTCTGGTTTTACTTCTTTGTTTATTGCGCGGCCACGGGCGGCCCGAATCTGCTACGAAACCGTCAGGCGCCCGCGACGGAAACGGCCGCGGCCGCGGCCGGCGGTATGCACCAGTGTCTGCATGGTGTGCATATGGCACAGGGCCACAGCCAGGGCATCGGCGGCGTCTTCCTGTGGTGCGGCTGGCAGCGACAGCAGCGTCTTCACCATGTGCTGCACCTGCAGCTTGTCCGCCGCACCACTGCCCACAATCGCCTGCTTGACCTTGCGCGCCTCATACTCCGCCACCGGCAGGTCGGCATGGGTAGCCGCCACGATAGCGGCGCCGCGGGCCTGCCCCAGCTTCAGGGCGGAACCCGCGCTCTTGGCCATAAACACATTCTCGATCGCCATTTGCGTAGGCCGGTACTGGCCCGCAATCTGGCTCACGGCGTCGAAGATTAGCTTGAGGCGCTCGGGCAACTCGGCCGCCGGCAGGCGGATCACGCCACTGGCCACGTAGCGGGCCTTGCCGCGCTCAACGTCGATCAGGCCGTATCCGGTCTTGCGCGAGCCGGGGTCGATCCCCAGGATTCGGGTCAAAGGGCGCCTTCCTGTATGTTTATATAGTAACGGCGAAAGGTAAGAAGTGTCCCAAGGCGGACGGGGAGCGTCAAGGGAGGAAGGGGGGGGCGGGCCTCGCGGCCCGCCGGCGGGGCCTGCCCCCGCCAACCCGGCTCAGCCGAGCTCTGCCATCACCTCTTCGGGGATATCGGCATTGGTGTAGACATTCTGCACGTCATCCAGGTCTTCCAGCATATCCACCAGCGCCAGCACTTTTTCCGCACCATCCTTTTCCAGCGGAATGGTGGTGGAGGGAATCATGGAGATCTCCGCACCGTCCGGCTTGAAGCCAGCCTCGGTCAGCGCATCTTTTACCGGCATATAGTCCTGGAACTCGGTAGTGAGCTCGATACTGCCGTCATCGTTGGTCTCGATGTCCTCGGCGCCGGCCTCCAGGGCCGCTTCCATCAGGGCATCCTCGTCGGTGCCGGGCTCGTAGTACATCTGCCCCTTGCGCGTAAAGAGGTAGGCCACCGAGCCGTCAGTCCCCAGGTTGCCGCCACGCTTGGTAAAGGCGTGACGCACCTCGGCAACGGTGCGATTGCGGTTGTCGGTGAGGCACTCCACCAGGATGGCGACACCACCGACACCGTAACCCTCGTAGGTCACCGCCTCGTAGTTGTCCCCCTCGGCATTGCCGGCACCGCGTGCAACCGCCTTGTCGATGGTGTCCTTTTTCATGTTGGCACCCAGCGCCTTGTCGATGGCGGTGCGCAGGGCCGGGTTGTCATCCGGGTTGGGACCGCTCTTCGCGGCGACGGTCAACTCGCGGATGATCTTGGTGAAAACCTTGCCGCGCTTGGCATCCTGGGCCGCTTTGCGGTGCTTGATATTGGCCCATTTACTGTGTCCAGCCATCTGTAACCTCCGGTAGTTGCGCGGGCGCCTGGAATGCAGGCACCCGCCTTACTCTTGTATTGATTCCGTCCGCTTAGCTGACCTGCTCTTCCTTTTTCTGGCGCAGGCGGATATTGAGTTCGCGGAGCTGCCGTGAATCCACGGTGCCCGGAGCATCGGTCATCACGCAGGACGCGCTCTGGGTCTTCGGGAAAGCAATCACGTCGCGGATCGAGTCGCTGTCGGTCATCAGCATCACCAGGCGGTCGAGGCCGAAGGCCAGGCCACCGTGGGGCGGCGCACCATACTTGAGTGCGTCGAGCAGGAAGCCGAACTTCTCACGCTGTTCGCGCTCGTCAATTCCCAGGGTGCGGAACACCGCCTGCTGCATGTCCTGGTTGTGGATACGGATCGAGCCACCGCCCAGCTCGGTGCCGTTAAGCACCATGTCATAGGCCCGCGACAGCGCCTCCAGCGGGTTTTTCTCCAGTTCTTCCGGCGAGCAGGAGGGCGCGGTGAACGGATGGTGCAGCGAAGTCAGGCTGCCATCGTCCTCTTCCTCGAACATGGGGAAATCCACCACCCACAGCGGTGCCCACTCGGCGGTGTAAAGATCCAGGTCCTCGCCCAGCTTGCAACGCAGCGCACCCAGCGCCTCTGAGACGACCTTGGCCTTGTCGGCGCCGAAGAAAATCAGGTCACCGCTCTCGGCCTGCATGCGCTCCAGGATCGCTGCACGGGTTTCAATGGGCAGGAACTTGGTAATCGGTGACTGCAGGCCGCCCTCGAGGTCATCCTTGTCGTTGACCTTGATGTAGGCGAGGCCCTTGGCGCCGTATATACCCACGAACTTGCCGTAGTCGTCAATCTGCTTGCGGGTCAGCTTATCGTTACCGCCCGGCACCTTCAGGGCCGCAACGCGCCCCTTGGGATCGTTGGCCGGGCCGGAGAAGACCTTGAACTCCACTTCGGCCATCAGGTCCTTGATCTCGACCATCTCCAGCGGAATGCGCAGGTCCGGCTTGTCGGAACCGAAGCGCAGCATGGCCTCGTAGTAACTCATGCGCGGGAACTCGCCCAGCTCCACGCCCTTCAGCTCACTGAACAGGCTGCGCACCATGCCCTCGGTAATGGCCATGATGGCGTCTTCGCCGAGAAAGGCGGTCTCGATATCAATCTGGGTAAATTCCGGCTGGCGGTCCGCCCGCAGGTCCTCATCGCGGAAACACTTGGCGATCTGGTAATAGCGGTCGAAGCCCGAAACCATCAGCAGCTGCTTGAACAGCTGCGGCGACTGCGGCAGGGCGAAAAACTTGCCCTCGTGGGTGCGGCTCGGCACCAGGTAATCACGGGCGCCCTCCGGTGTCGCACGGGTCAGGATCGGGGTCTCGATGTCCAGGAAAGCCTCGCCATCCAGGTAATTGCGGATAGCAGTGGTCAGCCTGGAGCGGAACCGCAGGTTGTGCTGCATCTCGCGGCGACGCAGGTCCAGGTAGCGGAACTTGAGACGCACGTCCTCACCGACATCAGTGTGCTCATCCAGCTGGAAGGGCACGGTTTCTGCCGTGTTCAGGATCTCCAGGGCAGTGCCGTAGACCTCGATTTCACCGGTGGCCATGTTCGGGTTTACCGCTTCCGGCGCCCGGGCGCGCACGCGGCCGGTCACCTTCAGGACATACTCACTGCGCACGCGGTCGGCCAGCTCGAAGTGCTCGGCCGCATCCGGGTCAAACACCACCTGGGCGATCCCGTCGCGGTCGCGCAGGTCGATGAAGATCACACCACCGTGATCACGGCGGCGGTCAACCCAGCCGCACAGGGTAACTTCGCGGTCAATGTCCGCAGAACGAAGGCCGCCACAGTAGTCGCTGCGCATGAATACTATTCCCGTTGTCGATAGTGATTGGCTGGGCGGCAGGCGCCGCCCGATTGGCTCCGGCCCGGCCGCTCTCAGCTGGCCTTGGCCTTGTCCCCGGCGGGCTTGTCCGCCCTGGGCTTGGCCGCATCCCCGGCCAGGTTCTTCTTGCTTCCGGTCTTGAAGTCGGTTTCGTACCAGCCGCCACCCTTGAGGCGGAAGCCGGCGGCCGAGATCTTCTTGCGGAGTTCGGCCTTGTTGCACTCGGGGCAGTCGGTCAGGGGCGCATCACTGATACGCTGCAGGGCCTCCATCTGGTGACCGCAGGCACTGCACTGATATTCGTAAATCGGCATGGATTCAGTACCCGATACATTAAGGGGCGCAGATTATACATTACCCCCCGCGAGGGAAGAAGCAGGCAGCGGCCACCTGTGCCAGCCTTTCCATGCAGGGCGCAACGGGCCACCAAAAGGAGCACGGCGCAGCGGTCCGGGGGCCAAAATCGTGAAAAAAAGCACTATTTTTCCCGCTTAACCCCGTGCGCGTGAAAAAAAACTATATATACTTCGAGGCAGTACCACGCTGTACGAACACATTTTTATCGGAAAAACACAACTCAAAAGGAAGCTACTCATGGCCGCACGCAAGAAAGCCACAGCCAAGAAAGCACCCGCTAAGAAGACCGCAGCGAAGAAAACCGCGGCTAAGAAGGCTCCGGCCAAGAAAGCTGCCCCGAAGGCCAAGAAGGTTACAGCGATCAAGGAGAAGTACACCAAGACCCAGATCCTGAACCAGATCGCCGAGAACACCGAGCTGAGCCGCAAGCAGGTCCAGTCCGTCATGGACGAACTGTCCGACATCATCGAGGGGCATATCAAGAAGCGCGCCGTGGGCGAATTCGCTTTGCCCGGCCTGATGAAGATCACCACCGTGAAGAAGCCGGCCAAGAAGGCCCGCAAGGGTATCAACCCCTTCACCGGCGAGGAAACCGTGTTCAAGGCCAAGCCGGCCAGCACCACCGTCAAGGTACGGCCGCTGAAGAAGCTGAAGGAAATGGCCGAGAAGTAATTCCCGCCGATTCCGGATGCCAGACCCCGCCCCCGGCGGGGTTTTCTGTCTCTGGCCCCGGCCCGGTATAGCGAAATTGCCCCCGTACGGCCCTACCATCCCCAGCCCACCCCGGCGTAAAATACCTGCCCCCTGAGTACGTAACCCAACATAAGCAACACCAACCGGACAAGACTCGATTTATGCGCGCATCCCGCTACCTGATCGCCACCCAGAAAGAAACCCCGAATGACGCCGTGGTCATCAGCCACCAGCTGATGCTGCGCGCGGGCATGATCCGGCGCCTGTCCTCGGGACTGTATACCTGGCTGCCCACCGGACTGCGCGTACTGCGCAAGGTGGAGCGTATCGTACGCGAGGAAATGGACCGGGCCGGCGCCCTGGAGGTGCTGATGCCGGTGGTCCAGCCGGCAGAACTGTGGGAGGAATCCGGCCGCTGGCAACAGTACGGACCGGAGCTGCTGCGGGTCGAGGACCGCCACCACAACCCCTTCTGCCTGGGCCCGACGCATGAGGAAGTGATCACCGACCTGATCCGCAACGAGATCAGCAGCTACAAGCAGCTGCCGGCCAATTTCTACCAGGTACAGACCAAGTTCCGCGACGAGATCCGCCCGCGGTTCGGCGTGATGCGCGCCCGCGAATTCACCATGAAGGATGCCTACTCCTTCCACCTGGGTGCGGACTCACTACAGGAAACCTACGACATCATGCACGGCGCCTACTGCCGTATCTTCGACCGCATTGGCCTGGACTACCGGCCGGTGCTGGCGGATACCGGCGCCATCGGCGGCTCCAGCTCACATGAATTCCATGTACTGGCCGAGAGCGGCGAGGACGACATCGCCTTCTCTACTGACAGCCGCTACGCCGCCAACGTGGAACTGGCCGAAGCCGTGGCCCCTGCCGGGGAGCGCCCGGCCCCCACGGCCGACATGACTGAGGTACACACCCCGGGCCAGAAGACCATCGATGCAGTCAGCCAGTTCCTGGACAGTGATCCGGCCCACTCGGTCAAGACCCTGATCGTACTCGGTGAGGCTGCCGAAGACGGGGAAACCGCCCCATTGGTGGCCCTCATATTGCGCGGCGACCACGAGCTGAACGAGCTCAAGGCGGAAAAACTGGCCGGAGTCGCCAGCCCGCTGCAATTCGCCCCCGAGGAACGCATCAGCGCCGAGCTGGGCTGCGGTATCGGCTCACTGGGACCGGTGGGACTGGGAATCGAGGTCATCGTGGACCGCGCCGCTGCGCACCTGGCCGACTTCACCTGCGGCGCCAACCGCGACGACTACCATCTGACTGGCGTCAACTGGGAGCGCGATGTGCCGCTGGCGCGGGTCGAGGACCTGCGTAACGTCGTAGCCGGCGATGCCAGCCCGGACGGCAAAGGCACCCTGGAGATCAAGCGCGGTATCGAGGTTGGCCACATCTTCCAGCTGGGCGACAAGTACAGCCGCGCGATGAATGCCACCGTGCTGGACGAGAACGGCAAGGAACAGACCATGGCCATGGGCTGCTACGGTATCGGCGTTTCGCGCATCGTTGCCGCCGCCATCGAGCAGAACCACGACAATGCCGGCATCATCTGGCCGGAAGCCATTGCGCCCTTCCAGCTGGCAATCGTGCCCATCAACATGCACAAGAGCGAGCTGGTGCGGGAGAAGTGCGACCACCTCTACGAAACCCTGCGCGAGGCCGGCATCGATGTACTGCTGATGGACGAACCCAAGGCGCGTCTCGGGGCAATGCTGGCCGATGTCGAGCTGATGGGAATTCCGCACCGCATCGTGGTGGGTGACCGCGGCCTGGAAAAAGGCGTGGTGGAATACAAGGGCCGCCGCGACGCTGAAAGCCAGGACTTCGCCGAGTCCCAGCTGGTCGAGGTCCTGCTGGAAAAACTGGGCGGTTAACCGCCCCAGGGCAGCGGCCGGGGGCTGACAGGCTCCCGGCCGCCCGGCTTAATCAGCGGGCTGGCAGCGCCCCCCTGAACTTGCCCCTGCCCTTTCCCCGCGCCTTCTCGTAAAATCCCCTCCCATGATAAGAACAACGCTTTTTACCCTCCTGGCCCTGGTTTTCGCCGCCGGCGCCAACGGGCAGATGCGGATCCCCGAGCTGGCGCCGGCGGAGCGCAAGGCCCTGCGCAATGCCATCGGCCAGGCGGACAGCTTTGCCGACCGCTTTGACGCGGAGGTATGGCTGATGGCCAAGTCACAGCCCCTGGCCCGCTATATCAAGGACCCGGACGAGCGCATGTATGTGCTCAAGGCTGTCCACCGGGAGGCCACCCTGGCCGGGCTAAGCCCGGAGATCGTACTGGCCGTGATCCAGATCGAGAGCGCCTTCAACCCCTACGCGGTGTCCCGGGTGGGCGCCCAGGGCATGATGCAGGTGATGCCATTCTGGAAAAACGAGATCGGCAGCCCCACCGACAACCTGATCGACATGGACACCAACCTGCGCTATGGCTGCACCATCCTCAAGCACTACATCGGCAAGGCCAAGGGCAACCTGGCCAATGCCCTGGCCTACTACAATGGCAGTTATGGCCGGCACACCTACAGCAGCAAAGTGCTGGACGCCTGGGCGGAGCGCTGGCGCTAAGATGAACGGCAGCGGAGCGGGCACCCAATGAATATGGCATTTGTCTTTTTCACCGGTGCCGCCTGCAGCCTGTTACTGCTGGCTGCCTCCAAGCTCGCCACCCATTACCGCAACCTGGCAGCCGGGCGCTGGCTGCTGGTGGTTGTCTGCGGGGTTTTCTTTTATCTGCTGCGCCACACCCTGCCGGAGGCACCGCCGCTGCTGCGCTTTACGGTGGTGTGGCCCTCGATTCTGGTACCCGGCGCCTTCTGGCTGTTTGCCCATGCCCTGTGCTGCGACAGCGAGCGTTTCCCGCGCTGGGGATGGCTGCTGATCGGCACGGATATCCTGGTCAATACCGTCTCTGCCAGCAGTGTGCTGCGCAACGACTGGCCGCAACTGGACGGGGCCGCCTACCTGCTTGCCCAGCCTCTCAAGCTGGGCCTGCTCGGCGCCGGGGTCGCCACCCTACTGCGCCAGTACCAGTCGGATCTGGTGGAGGCGCGCCGCAACCTGAGGCTGGTGCTGATGATCACTGTCGGTGGCTACATGTTGCTGGTGGTGTGCGCGGAGTTCCTGTTTTCTTACCAGCCCGCTCCCGCCGGGGTCGTAACCTTGCACGCGGTACTCGCCAGCCTGCTGTCCCTGGCCGCCTGCCTGTGGCTGCTGGCCCCGGCCCCAGGTGCGCTGGCGGAATCCCTGCCTCCCGCCGGCGAGACCGCAGGGGCTCCTGAGGCCAATGCTCCACCGCCGCCCCGGATGGATGACAGCCAGCGAATACTGGCCGAGCGGCTGGAAAGCCATATGCAGTCCGGTGGTTACCGGGAGACGGGCCTGACCATCCGCGCGCTGGCAGAACAGCTGGACGCCCGTGAACATGTCCTGCGGGCACTGATCAATCGCCACCTGGGCTACCGAAATTTCAACGAATTCCTCAACCAGTACCGGATTGACGAAGCCAGCAGCCGGCTGGCGGATCCCGACCAGACCCACCTGCCGGTTCTCACTATCGCGCTGGATATCGGCTATCGCTCCCTGAGCCCCTTCAATGCGGCATTCAAGCGCCGCCACAGCCAGACCCCCACTGAATACCGGCGCACCCACCTGCCCGCCTGAACCGCCGTATTTCCGGAATCCGTCAGCTGTTTTTCGCTTTCCGTAAGCCAGCCGGGCATAACTGCCCCAGACTGTAGCCATGTGCCGTGGGGAGCGCTTGCCCCGGCAGGCAACCCAGGATGAAAACGAATATAAGAGGGGTAAGACCATGGAACTGGCATTCCTGTCGGACATGGCACAGCAGTGGCTGTCACATTTCAGGACCGACCTGTTTCGTTACCTGATGGCGGCCACCGCGGTGAGCCTGTCAGTAAGCTGGCTGTTCCGGGGCTGGATGGAGCGTCGGCGGATCCAGAAGCGCCGCGCCCACTGGCGGGATATACGCCGGGAGGTCAGTTTCTCCATGCTCACCCTGGGGATCTTTGCCACTGTTGGCATTATCACCAGCATTCTGCGCGACTGGGGGCTGGTTAAGCTCTACTGGGAGTGGGGTGACTATCCGCTCTGGTGGGCAATCGTCAGCCTGCCGGTGGTCATCCTGGTCCATGACACCTACTTCTACTGGACCCACCGGACCATGCACCACCCGAGGCTGTTCCGGCATTTCCATCGCGTGCACCACCTGTCGCGCACCCCTACCCCCTGGGCCGCCTACAGTTTCTCTGTGGGCGAGGGTGTGCTGATGGCCATCTTCTCCCCCCTGATACTGACAATTCTGCCGCTGCATGTGCTGGTATGGCTGGCCTTTATTTTCGTGATGATCTTCCGCAATGCCATGCTGCACGCCGGCTGCGAGTTCCATCCGCGCGGCTGGGTCGACGGGCCGCTGGACTTCATGACCACCACCACCCACCACGACCTGCACCACCAGAAATTCCGGGGTAATTACGGCTTCTATTTCACCTGGTGGGATCGGCTGATGGGGACGGAGTTCAGGGACTACAAGGATGCTTTCCGCCGCGCCGCCAGCGGCGACACAGAGAGCGGGAATGATGGGAAAGGTTTACAGGTGACAACCTGACACCGAATTGCGGCTGATCGGCAAAAACTCCGCAAGTTTGCGCGGTACCACTTGCGGTGCCGCGCTTTTTTAACTCAGTTTACCGCGCGCCGCCTGTCCCGTTCCTGCAGGTAGCAGGCAGTTCCCCAGAGGACCAGCAGCACCTCGGTGGCAAGGAACACTCCGTTGCGCCAGTCAAAACCACTGTGCGCCAGCATGCCCACCAGTCGCCCGCCACCAAAACCGGCATAAGCCATGGTGAGCAGGAGAAACGCCGTGGCGCGATGGCGCCGGAGGACCAGGGCGAGCACAGTGGCCGCTGCAATCATCAGCATCAGGCCGCCAAAGGTGGCCAGGAATTCCGGCATGGCTGAGGGCGCCAGCAACGCAAAGTCGATCGTCTTGGCGAACCCCCCGGGGTTGGCAAAGGCCATCACACCGATGATGGCGTATACCAAAGCATTCAGAATCAAGTAAATCGTTCCACTGTTTTTCACTGCCTGCCTCCTGTTAAAACCGGCTCGCCCATATGCCCCTTTAAAGTTTGGCCCCCCACCCCCCGACGGGCCAGCTTTCAGCACCCGTCGATGAAAATTGCGTACCGGATGCGGCTTTACCTGCCAGGCGGCCACGGCCGGAACCACTCCGGACTACTATCCGATCGAGCATCATTGCAACCGCCATTGGGAATTCCAGCTCGGCGCACAACGCCACCAGTTTAATACGCTCCCGACAACCACCGGGATCCTGGCGGTCGCGATTAACAGGGCGTGTTTCTGCTCACCCAACCGGCATGGCACCGGCTCATACAGCCCCGGCAAGCACAGGCCCAACAACAACGGTAAGGACGTCAGTATGCGTAATTCGTACCTGCGTGAACCTCTGGTGCATTTCGCCCTGATCGGTGCGCTGCTGTTTGGCATCAATGCTGTTTTTAACGACAGACGTGACAGTACGGATGAGATCATGGTTACCCGTGACCGTATCGATCACCTCGCCGCCGTATTCGAGCGGCGCTGGCAGCGACCGCCCACCGAGCAGGAATTACGTGGCCTGGTGGACAACTTCGTGCGTGAGGAAGTGCTCTACCGGGAGGCCGTGCAGCTGGGCCTGGACAGGGACGACACTGTTATCAGGCGGCGCCTGCGGATGAAAATGGAGCTCCTGGCGCGGGACCTGGTCGACGCCGTGGATCCCGACGAGAAAACCCTGCGGGATTTCTACGCCGCCAATACCGAAGAATACAGCCGGCCGGCACGCATGAGTTTCCGGCAGGTCTATTTCGACCGGGCAGCCCACGATAAGCCGGAATCAGCCATCGAGACAGCCCGGTCGCTGCTGTGGGAAGGTGTACCGGAAACTGAGCTCGGCAACAGCAGCCTGTTGCAGCGACACTACCGCAACGAAAGCGCCGAGCGGCTGGAACGGGTATTTGGGGCGGGCTTTGCCGGGAACCTGCTCGAGCTGCCCCTGGAGCAATGGACTGGCCCAGTGAAATCCGCATACGGGCTGCACCTGGTTTTTATCGAGGAGCGTGAGCCCCGGCGGGTAGCCGACTTTGAGGAGGTGCGCGCGAAGGTACTGCGCGACTGGCAGCTCAGCAAGAAGCAACAGGTGCTAGAGGCACAGTATGAAAATTACCGTACGGGCTACAGGATACGTATCGGCGAGATACAGGGCCGCCCGGCTAGCGGGGTAGCCATGCAATGAAACAATTGTCACAGTCCCCGGTTACGCTGCTTTTTGCCGCATTTGCCCTGCTGCTGTCCTGCCAGGCCTGGTCCCACGAGTTGCGCCCCGCCTACCTGGAGGTCCAGCAGACTGCAGAAGAGTCCTTCCGGGTGACCTGGCGGGTACCGGCCCGCGGCGACCTGCGACTGGCCATCAATGCACGCTTTGACGACAGCGTGGTGGCCATGGGCACGCCACGCGCCAGCTTCGCCAATGGCTTTTACACCGAGTCCTGGGATATCGGCCACCCGGACAAACTGGCCGGGGCACGGGTCTCCATCGATGGACTCGCCCGGACCATGACCGACGCACTGGTGCGTATCCAGTGGCAGGACGGGCGCGAACAGGTCGCGCGCCTGTTGCCGGACAAAACCGGAATGGTGGTGGATAACACAGCCACTAGCGGCCAGGTTGCCGCAACCTATTTCGTGCTGGGCGTGGAGCATATCCTCCTTGGCATCGACCACCTGCTGTTCGTATTGGCACTTGTACTGCTGGCCAGCGGCTGGAGGCAACTGGTGATCACCATCACTGCTTTCACCCTGGCCCACAGCCTGACCCTGGCCGCCGCGGTGCTCGGCTGGCTTGCCGTACCCCAGGCGCCGGTTGAGGCCATCATTGCCCTCAGCATTGTGTTTGTCGCCAGTGAGATACTGCACAAACAGCGCGGCCGCTCGACCATCGCTATTCACCGGCCATGGCTGGTGGCGTTTGCCTTTGGGCTGCTGCACGGGCTGGGATTTGCCGGCGCGCTGGCGGAGGTCGGCGTACCGGAACACTCGATCCCGCTGGCCCTGGCGGTGTTCAATATCGGCGTGGAAGCAGGACAGCTGGCCTTTATCAGCACGCTGGCAGCGCTCTATTGGCTGGCCCTGCGGCTGCCGCCGGTGCAACTGTGGGAAGCCCGCAGCAGCGGGTCAGCCACAACACTGGTGGCGACTCCGGTCTCTTACGTGGTGGGCGGCCTGGCCGCATGGTGGCTGGTGGATCGCACCCTGGCGATGATACTGGTGTGACCCAGCCCGCGGGGTGGTAATGGGCGGGAGATGCCCGCCCGACAAGCAGGTCAATCAGTCCTGGAACAGCAGCTCCAGCGGATAGCCTTTGAATGGCTTGGTCTTCTCGATCACCAGGTGCGAGGTCATGCGCGAGATGGCCGCATCCTCGTTGGCCAGCAACTGCTCGGAGACGCGGTTGAAGTCGGCCGCGTCCGGGCAGATAAAGCGCAGCATGTAATCGAACTCTCCCGACATCTTCACGCAGGAAACGATCTGCGGGATATCATTGATGGCGCGCCGGAAGCTCTCGCTGGTACGGGCATCCTGGCGCTTCAGGGCCACATTGACGTAGAACTCCGCATGGCGAACCTTGTCCAGGTTGACCTCCGCCAGGAACTCGCGGATATAGCGCTCACTGGTAAGCCGCTTGACCCGCGCCAGGCAGGCACTCTCGGACAGGCCAATCTCTTCACTCAGGTTCAGGTTGCTGATGCGCGCGTTAGTCTGCAGTGCCTGCAGGATTTTCAGGTTGTGCCGGTCGATTTTCACGGTGTTGTTGATCTTCTACCACGGAGGGGCCAAGGATACCGGCATTCGCGCCGGGCCGAAACATCGGGCGAGCCGTCCAACGGCCCACCCAACCGGAACACCCTGCCGGCGGGCGCCGGAAGGGCAGTCTCAATCAACCAGCCTGGCGATTGCCACTGGTGACGAAGCGCTCGATACGGTCCAGCGCGCGACGCAGGTCACCGTCGTCAGCAGCCAGCGTCAGGCGTACATGGTTGACCGCACTGGCACCGAAGGGGGCACCCGGCAGCACCGATACGTGCTCAGCATCCAGCAGCGCCTCGGCAAAGGCCTCGCCGGACTCGGCCACCTCGGAAACATCCACCATCACAAACATGCCGGCATCCGGCGTGGCACAGCTCAGCCCCGGAATCTTCGCAATCCGCTCGACAATCAGGTCGCGACGCTGCTGGTAGGCATCACGCATCTGGCTGACAAAGTAGGAATCGAACTCCAGTGCAAACGCCGCCGCCTCCTGGATAAACTGCGGGCAGCCGAAGATGGTGGCGCCGGCGAACTGGGCCAGTCGCTCAGTCAGCTCGCCCCTGGCCACGGCCCAGCCGAGACGCCAGCCACTCATGGCGTGGGACTTGCTCAGACCGTCAATCACCACCACATTGTCCAGTTCCTCGGCAGCGGTGCGCAGGGAAGTATGGCGACAGGCGAAGGTGATCATCGAGTACATCTCGTCGCTGATTAGCCAGATATCCCGTTCGCGGCAGTAGGCTGCCAGTTCGCGCAGCTGCTCCGGGGTAGCCATGGCGCCGGTGGGATTTACCGGGGTATTGATCATCACCACGCGGATGTCGTCGGTGATTGCCGCCTTGATCGCTTCCACGTCAAAGGCAAAATTGTCTTCTGCCGGGCAGGCAACTTTCTGCATATCCAGGCCCAGGGCGTTACAGATGGGCACATAGCCGATATACATGGGCTCCGGGATGAGCACTTTTTCTCCCGGGTTCAACAGGCAGGCGAGCACGGCATAGATGGCGTTGGTACCACCAGGGAACACCACCACATCATCGGGGCTGCACGGATGTGGCGACACCTTGCTCTCGATCGCGGCAATGGCGCTGCGCAGCATCGGTTCGCCGGCATCGGGAGAATAGTGCGTACGACCGACACCCAGGCGCGCGCGGGTGTAATCGAGAATCGGCTCCGGGGTATCGAAGT
The DNA here is from genome assembly GCF_021729035.1 of Microbulbifer sediminum. Taxonomy (GTDB): domain Bacteria; phylum Pseudomonadota; class Gammaproteobacteria; order Pseudomonadales; family Cellvibrionaceae; genus Microbulbifer; species Microbulbifer sediminum. The sequence continues at coordinate 375,545 of NZ_JAJSAP010000004.1, forward strand.
TGGGGTCGCCCACACACAGGAAAATCACGTCCTCGCCTTTGTCGGCCAGTTCGTGGGCCCGGTCACTGACCGCCCAGACATTGGCATCCGCCTGGTTGAGTCGCTCGCTGGCGTTACTGAAATGGGGCTTGTACATCGTTCCTGTTCCGGTTGTTATCGATATCTCTACGTTAACAACCGGGCGGGTAATCGATGGCGCGATAGCGCGGTGCTTTTCGCATTCCCGCGCCAATTTAGGGGCCTTTGCCGCAGAAAATTCGGTGAACGGAACAGGCTCCCGTTCACGCTCTCCAGGGTTCCGGATTCCAGATTCAGAAGCGGTAATTGATGTTCAGGCCTCCGATCTCGTCTTCCGGGCGCAGCATGATGTTGCCGCTCACCTGCAGCTTTTCGGTGACATTCAGGCCCACCATGGCACCGGCGCCATTCTGGAAAAAACCGCGCCCGTCACTGTCGTAAGCCCTCAGATAAGCGCTGTTGCCACGGACCGACTTGAGCCCGACGCGGACGTCGGCGGTATCGTCACCGTCATTGCCCTCCACCCAGACCTCTCCGAACCAGCGCCACTCGGCATTTTCCGGCGCGTTGTAGAAGAACCCGGCGCGGTAACGCAGGTACTCCCGATCCTGCCCCTTCACCTTGAGGCCGATGGGGTCCAGGGTCTCGCCGGTGACGCTGCTGACATACCTCAGGTCGCGGTCGGTACGTTCGCGGAACCGGTCTACCTCCACCTCGGTCCACTCCAACGATACGAACGGGCCCAGCTGGCAGGGCAGCGCCGGCGCGGTATCGTAGCCACCGCGCAGGAACACGCCGGAGGCATCCCCCTCGGTCCCGGCCTCCACCCGGGTCCTGAACGACTGGCCCAGGTGAATCCGGCGATCCACTTCGTCGTAATCAATATCGCTATAAGTGACCCCGCCATCCACAAACCAGCGCTCGTCGTTCCAGCGGGCGAACCAGCTGAAATTCAGGTTATCCGCCTCCAGCCACAGGTTATCCGGCGTGTACTCGGTGGTGCCGTAGGACATCGACAGGGCCCACTCGAAATTCTCGCCGGCATTGAAGCTGAACCCGAACAGGCCATCCCAGGCATTGTCGTCATACGCGGGCGCCGGTCCGCCACCCAGCTCGGTACGCTGCCAGGCACCGCCGAAAAAGATGGTGGTGGTGGGCTCACGGAAACGCTGGGCAATCAGGTGGTGATCGATGTTGGTCTGGTGGGTGCGGTAATTCTGGTAACCCAGGTCCGGCAGTATCGCGAAGCCGACCGGCGCACTCAGTACCGAGTAGTAGTAGTCGCCGAGCACCTCCTGCACCGCCAGGGTCGGGTGTACCCCGTCGTTGAAATACAGCTGGTCCGCATCGGGCGCACTGCCACCCTCGCTGAAAACCGGATCCGGGTTGGCGCAGGCGCCCGTCATATAGCAAGTGGCGGCCTGGTCGATGTCGGCAAAGCCGAACAGGCCCGGCCGCTCCAGCGCCAGTGCGGCAAGTCCGGCGGAATCGAGGATCAGTACATTGGCACCCAGCAGCACCAACTGCGAGCGCAGTGCCTCGTTATACAGTGACGTGCCGATATTGGCGCTGCTCACCGCACCGGGGCCGAGGTCGTTCATCAAGGGCGTATTGCCCACCCGCGGCACGTTGGACACCACGACATAGTCCGCTCCCGCGGCACTCAGCTCGGCCACGGCAACCGTGAGGAACCGGGCCGCGCGGTCCATGCTCTCGGGGGTGATGGTGCCGGCAAGGGTACCGGCGATGATGTCGTTGGCGCCGCCGTTCAGGTAATACAGGGCACGGGAATCAATACGGTTACGCTGCAGGAAGCCCTGGCCACTGGCATTGGGCACCCCGCTCAGCCCGATGCCGTTGCCGGGGTCGTCCACCAGGGCCTGGAGGGCCACGGGATCGCCGAATGCCCCGACCGCAGCCACCACTTCCGCCGGTGGCAGGTAGGGGCTTTCGCCGGCGGCTGGATCACAGACACCGTCGGGACCGCAGCGGGTGGAGTCCGGCAGGATTGTGGTCAGGTTGTTATGGTCCGCAACAGTGGTGTCGGGGAACAACTCGAGAAAGCGCTGCGGTCCCACCACGTCGAGCAGCACATCGGCGGCCTGGTTGCCGCCCACGGCCCAGTTATTGCCGTTGGCGAGCAGCGACTGCGCAATCTGCGCCACCTGTTCCTCGGGGGTACCCGGGGCCGGCGCACAGGGAATGGCCCCACCAAAGTCGGGGCCCAGCCCGAAACAGGAAGGTGTGAGCATGGGCAATCCGAAGCGCTGGGCAGTGAAACTGATGGCCGGCTGGCGCGGGGTTTGCCCACCTGGGTCTGAGTTGGTGAATATCCCCGCGTTGCCGCTGTCAGACAGGCTGTCACCGAAGACATAAAAATTGCTGTACAGGCCCGTGGTGACGCTCTCGTCGGCAAAGCTGGCCGACGCCACTGTCAGCGCCAGGGTCAGGCTGACGGATCTTGCCGTAAATCCCATATCGCACTCCTTTGCGCGCGCGGCTTGCGCGTCTGGACTGTTATGTTGGCGATGGTCGCGATGGGCCAAGTATAGACACGCCTCACGGATAGCCCCTGCCGGCGCGATAAATTCCCGTTATTGCGCGGCAGTTTCCCTGCGACCGCGCCATCGTCGGTTCATTTCAGGTCCGCAAATGCCTCGATGGCGCGTTTGCGGGTTTCCTTCACATCACAGATCGGCGGCGGGTAGTCAGACATACGCGGCGGGCAGTGGATTTCATCGCCGCGCACACTTTGCAGTTCCGGCACATAGCGACGGATAAAGTCGCCATCGCGATCAAATTTTTTTGACTGGCTGTAGGGATTGAATACGCGAAAATACGGGGCAGCATCGGTGCCGGTGGAGGCGGCCCACTGCCAGCCACCATTGTTGGAGGCAAAATCCGCGTCCACCAGTTTGTTCATGAAATAGCGCTCACCCTGGCGCCAGTCAATCAGCAGGTTCTTTGTCAGGAAGGACGCCACCACCATTCGCAGCCGGTTGTGCATCCAGCCGGTCTGCTCCAGCTGCCGCATCGCCGCATCCACGATTGGCACGCCGGTTTCGCCGAGGCTCCAGCGGCGAAAAGCCAGCTCGTCGCCGGACCAGGCCACGCCCTCGGTCTCCGGCTTGAAGGGCTGGTGCCTGCAAAGGCGCGGATAGGCGACCACCAGGTGGGTATAAAACTCACGCCAGATCAGCTCACCCAGCCAGCAGGCAATACCGTCACTGCCGCCGCTCCAGCGATCATTGTTGTAATCCAGGGCCATATGCGCACATTGGCGCACGGAAATGGCACCACTGTTCAGGTAGGGCGAGAGTCGTGAGGTACCATCAATCGCGGGGTAGTCCCGCTCATCCTCGTAACCGTCGATAATCCCACTGAACGCCTTCAGGCGGCGCGCCGCCGCTTTTTCCCCGGGCTGCCAGCCCAGCACAGTGCCGCGCTTGTCCACATCCAGCTTGTATCCCCGCAGGCGCCCCGGGATGGTTTGCACCAGGTTGTGACTGCCCTCCACTTCCAGCCAGGCGGGCCACTCCTCGTCTCCACTTCGCTTGCGGGGCGCCGGCAGGGGCTGGTAACTGTCGCCGCCAAACTGGCTGATAAAGGCGCGCTTGAAGGGGGTAAAGACCTTGTAGGCCTCCCCACTGGCGGTGGTCACGGAACCGGGCGGCACCAGGGTGCGGTCGGTGCAGTATTCCACCGGCACTTCAATTTCCTTCAGGGCATCCCGCACGGCGCCGTCACGCCGCTGTTCATTCAATGGATATTCCGCATTGGCAAAAAGGACATCGACGCCGAGCTTTTCCACGACCTGGCGCATGGCCGCCGGCACCTGGCCGAACTCCCCCAGCTCGAGGAAATACAGCGGTATATTGCGCTGGGCAAGGCTCTCCTGCAGCTCGCGCAGGCAGGCCATACGAAACGCAACCAGCGGCTCTCCCTCGTCCTGGTCCTGCCAGGTCTTGGGGCAGGCAATGAATATCACGGCAAACTCCGCACAACTTGCTGCCGCGCGGTGCAGCGCAGTATTGTCATGCACCCGGAGGTCGTTGCGCAGCCATACCAGGCCGCGACGGAACGCTGCCTTGCCTCTCATACCACACTCTCCCGGAGCTCTTCGATGGCCTGTATGCTGCTGGCGGGCAATAGCCTGCCATTGCCCGCGCTCGTCAGTCGCAACAGGTCGCGTTTCTGCAGTTCGATAATTTCTCCGGCAAACCACAGTGGTGCCCGCATGTTACGCAGGGCGCGTTCCGCGCCACTGCCGAACGCCGCCATGGGCAGCGCGTTATGGCTGAAACAGATGGCGCCGCGGGCGTGCAGCTTTTCCACCGCGAACGGCAGCTCGGAAATTTCCTCCACCGGCCCCAGGCTCACGGTATCGACACCCGCAGCCAGCAGGCCCGTGGCAAAGAGGGCGGCAAACGCCTGCTGCTCAGCGCCAGGAAAACTCACCAGTAACAAGCGGCCAGTCCCGCTGGCCGCCTTACCAGACAGGTTCCGCTGGCCAGTGCGTATCGCCATGGCCAGCTGTGCGTTCAGCTGCTCCCAGAAAAACGATCTCAGCACGCTGCTGCCAAAGCGGGTGCGGCGGCTCAGCTCGCGGTGCAGCGGTGCCAGCCAGCGATCCAGCAGCAGTGCCGGCGGGTAGGCCGCCAGCAGCTGTTCCAGGTGATGTCGCAGCGCGGCCGGCTCGAAACGCCCCGCAACGTCGAGGGTTCCCTGCACCGCCCGGGCCCAGCTGTCCCCCTCATCCGCAGCGCCGGCGTCTTCCTCGCCCCGCTCCAGTAACGGGCGCACCTTGCCGATAGGCACGCCGCGGGCCAGCCACGCCTGGATATCCCGGACCCGCTGCACATCCGCCTCGCTGTATAACCTGTGCCCCTTACCTGTGCGCGCGGGCACTAACAGGCCATAACGACGCTCCCAGGCGCGCAGGGTGACCGGGTTGACGCCGGTGCGCTGGGCGATATCACGGATTGGCAGCATCGTATCCCCTGGCGCCTCTGCGGCAGATCCAGCTTCGGGGAATTTCAGGTCAGAGACACTCATTTTCTGGACACCGTTATCGACCAATCATCAGGTCTCAGTGGAAATCACACAGGCCCATTTCGGCGGGCTCTGTGGCCAGCAACAGCTGGCTATGGATAAAGTGGTGCGGGCTGCGCGGCAGGTAATGACGCAACAGGGTCAGGACCGCCGAGGCGGGCTTCAGGCCCAGGCGATAGTCCTCGATCAGCTGGGTCAGCTCCGCCTTCTCTTCCCGGCTGAGGAATTCCTTCAGGTGCCCCTGGACATGCATCAGGGCGTTGGTCCGGTCCTTGCGGCTGGCCATATGCGCCAGGATCTCCATCAGCCGGCCGCGCACCTCAAAGGCAAATGTGTCAGCATCATGGGACCTGGCATCGGCAATAAAACGGCCCAGATCGCGGGTCTTCACCTGGTGATGGGCCAGCAGCAGGTACTTGTAGGCGGTGTAGAACTCGATGATCCGGGCGGGTCGTGGATCTTCCTCCACATACCGGAACCAGGCATCGTAGGCGAATACCCGGGTGAGGAAATTCTCACGAATCTCGCTGTTGTTGAGGCGCCCCGCCTCCTCCATCGGCAGGTGCGGAAACTGCTCACGCACCCGCGCCGCGAACATACCCACCCCTTCACTGTCGTGCCCATGGCCGTTGGGCAGGTAACGACGCACCCCTTTCAGGCCGCAGCTGGGGGAGTTCTGCATAAAGATGTAACCGCGCACGTGCTGTAACTCCGGAGCCACACTGTCTGCGTAATCCCGCAGGGGCCCGGTGACATCCAGCTCCGGATCAACCACACCGATTACCCGCACTTCAGCCTCCGGGGAGGGGTCACTCTTCACCAGGCGGATGGGATCCCGCGGCACCCCCAGGCCGATCGCCACCTCGGGGCACAGCGGCACATACTCGAAACAATGCCCCAGCAGCTCGGTGCACACACGACTGTGCTTGTGGCCCGCGTTGTAGCGCACCGGGTCACCCATCACACACTGGCTGATACCGACAGGTATCTTCTGGGTTAAAAGCTGGATGTTCATATCGACCTTGTACACTTTCTAAATGTGTACAAGGTTTATAGCGCGAACCCCTTGCTTATACAACATTATTTTTTGTACAACAGGGTTCCGCAGACGCTTGCGCTGTCAGGTGTCGCAGCTACAATGCCAGACCCTGCCGAGAGCCACGGATGAAGTGATGATCCCAGCACTGCGCGAAATCGACGAGGTACAGTCGCTCTACCTGCAATTCCTGCAAGCACTGGCGGATGCGGGTTTCCGCGGAGATACCAGCCCCAGCTATGCCAGCCGCACGGTGCTGGCCACTGACAACTCCATTTACCAGGTCCTGCCCCAGGCCGTGGTCTATCCCCGTGACACCCACGACCTGCAGTTGCTGGCCGAACTGGGCGACCGCGAAGCGTTCCATCAGGTGGTGCTGTCCCCCCGTGGCGGCGGTACCGGCACCAACGGGCAATCCCTGACCGACGGTATCGTGGTGGATATCTCCCGGCACATGAACCGAATACTCGAGATCAATGCCGACGCGGGCTGGGTCCGGGTACAGGCGGGAGTGGTCAAGGACCAGCTCAATGCCGCCCTGGCCCCCCACGGCCTGTTCTTCGCCCCGGAGTTGTCCACCAGCAATCGCGCCACCATCGGCGGCATGATCAATACCGACGCCTCCGGGCAGGGTTCATGCGTCTACGGCAAGACCCGCGACCACGTGCTGGAGCTTTCCACCGTGCTGCTGGGTGGCGAGCTGCTGCATTCCGGCCCCGTCAACCACGAGACGCTGAGCGAACTGCTTGAACGGGAAGACCGCATCGGCAGCGTCTATCGGGTCAGCGACGATATCGCCCGGGAGAAAGCCGACCTGATCGAGGAGAAATTCCCCCGCCTCAACCGCTGCCTGACCGGCTATGACCTGGCCCACCTGCGCGACAGCGACAGCGGCGAGTTCAACCTCAACAGCATCCTCTGTGGCTCCGAGGGCACCCTGGGCTTTATCGCCGAGGCGAAGCTGAATGTGCTGCCCATCCCGAAATGCGTAGCGCTGGTCAACCTCAAGTACGACAATTTCCAGGATGCCCTGCGCGACGCCAGTGACCTGATGGGCGCCGGCCCCACTTCGATCGAGACCGTGGACAGCAAGGTCCTGCAGCTGGCCATGGGGGATATTGTCTGGCACAGCGTCAGCGAGTTTTTCCCCACCGGTGATCGCCCGGTCCGCGGCATCAACCTGGTGGAGTACACCGCCGACTCGGAGGAGGAACTGGACCGGGCCCTGGACCGGTTTACCGCCCAGGTGGAAAACGCGATTGGCGAGACCGGTAAGAGCTTCGGCTATTCCATCGCCCGCGGGCACGGCGAAGTCAACCGGATCTGGGCGATGCGCAAGCGGGCTGTGGGACTGCTGGGCAATGCCCGCGGCGAGAAACGCCCCATCCCGTTCGTGGAAGATACCTGTGTGCCGCCGGAACACCTGGCGGACTTTATCGCGGAATTCCGCGCGGTTCTGGATGAGGCCGGTCTGGACTACGGCATGTTCGGCCATGTGGACGCCGGTGTGCTGCACGTGCGTCCGGCAATCGATATGAAGGACCCCCAACAGGCGGCGCTAATCCGCCCCATCACCGACCGGGTGGTGGCCCTCACACAGAAATACCACGGGCTCCTGTGGGGTGAGCATGGCAAGGGGGTCCGCTCCGAGTATGCGCCGGAGTTCTTCGGCGAGCTCTACGCCGAGCTGCAAAGGGTCAAGGCGGCCTTCGACCCGCGCAACCAGCTCAACCCAGGCAAGATTGCCACCCCCAGTCGCGCCTCCGGCCTGCTGAAAATTGATGCCGTGGAGACCCGCGGCGAGCGCGACCGGCAGATCCCGGTGCAGGTATGGGAAGGCTACAGCGAGGGCGTCCACTGCAACGGCAACGGGGCCTGCTTCAACTGGGACCCGGATTCCGCCATGTGCCCCTCGTACAAGGCCACCCGGGAGCGGATTCATTCACCCAAGGGTCGCGCGTCCCTGATGCGCGAGTGGCTGCGCTTGCTCAGTGCCCGGAATGTGGATGCTGTGGAGGCGGCACGAAAATCCCGCGAGCAGTCCTTCTTTGTCGGCCTGCCGGGGCGTATCAAGAACAGCCTGGCCAAAGCCAGGGGCGAATATGACTTCAACCACGAGGTCAATGAGGCCATGCAGGGCTGCCTGGGATGTAAATCCTGCGTTGGGCAGTGCCCCATCAAGGTGGACGTGCCGGAATTCCGCGCCAAGTTCCTGGAACTCTATTACAGCCGCTACCTGCGCCCACTGAAAGATTACTTCGTCGGCAGCCTGGAGTTCGTGATGCCACACCTGGCCAGGGCTCCGGGCCTGTACAACTGGCCGCTCAAGCTGGCACCGGTACGCTGGCTGCTGGAGCAAGGCCTGGGCCTGTCCGATACTCCCGCACTGGCCCGCAAGAGCCTGGAGAAATCCATGGCTGAACTGGGCGTGCCTTACGCCAGCCGGGCCACCCTCGACGCACTGGGACCGGCACAGCGTGAGCGCGCCGTTATCATCGTCCAGGACGCCTTCACCAGCTATTTCGACGCAGGGATGGTGGCGGACGCACTACGGTTGCTGCGCCAGCTGGATTTCTTCCCGCTGGTGGCACCGTTCAAGGCCAACGGCAAACCCCTGCACGTACACGGCTTCCTGCGCCAGTTCCGGCGCGTGGCGGAGGCAAACAGCGAGATGCTCGAGCAGCTGGCGGACACCGGTGTGCCCCTGGTGGGTATCGACCCGTCCATGACCCTGACCTACCGCGCCGAGTACCACAAACTGCTGGGAGACCGTGCGCCCCGGGTGCAGCTACTGCAGGAATGGCTTTCCGGCCAGCGCGAACACCTGGAACAGCAACGTGCACGCCTGCGTCCCGCCACCTTCCGGCTGCTGCCCCACTGCAGCGAACAGACCAACGCAGCCGCCTCGCTGCAGGACTGGCGGGATGTGTTCGTCGCCCTTGGCCTGCAACTGGAAACCGAGAACCTGGGTTGCTGTGGCATGGCCGGGACCTACGGTCACGAAACCACCCACAGGGAGACTTCGCGGGTGATTTTCCAGCAGTCCTGGGCCCCGCGCCTGACGGGTGAGACCACGCAGCTGCTGGCCAGCGGGTACTCCTGTCGCTGCCAGGCCCGACGCTTTGCGGGAGTAAGCCTGCGCCACCCACTGCAGGGACTACTGGCACAACTGCAGGATTAGGGGTTTACTAGGGGTAGATCGGCCCGGGAATCGGGCCCCGATACCCCACAGAACCGGGAAGCGACTGCGATGTATCGACTGCTGACACCCCTGTTGCTTGCCGGCCTGCTTGCAGGACCGGCTGCGGCGGAGACTCTCCCGCCCGTCACCAACCTGGTGGAGTCCGCCGAGGCCCACACCATGGAAGGAGATTTCGACGCCGCCCTGCCCCTGTATGAGCGCGCAATCGCCGGCCTGGGAGAACAACCGTCCCGGCAGCACGCACTGCGTTACCGCTACGGCATGGTTCTGAATGCGCTGGGCGCCCGGCAGGATCCCGAGACCTTCTATCCTCTGGCACGGGCCCAGTTCACCGCCGTACTGGCATTCCTGGATGACGGCGGCGAGCTGGAACACTCGGCGGCCCGAGTCACCTCCGCCCTGGCACACACCTTTCACCAGCAGGCCCCCCACACGCGGAGCCCCATACACCAGTCGCAGATGCTGCGCCGTGCCTACCACCTGTATAACGATGCCGCACAGGGCCTGGTCCGGGAGCAGGAGTGGCACAACCTGGCCATTACATTCTTTAACCTGGGCCAGGTGTGCGAGTGGCAGGGTAACCTCGAGGAAGCCATCGAGTGGCTGGAGAAAGCCGTGGCGCTGGACGCTCGCCACGGATTCCCGGACCTGGAAGAAGACCGCGCCTACCTGTATGCCCTGCGTGAGCAGGTCAATCCCCCTGCCCGGGCCAGTGCCACCGCCCTCTGACCCACTGTTGCCGCTATCCGAAACCGGCCGCAAAGCGCTGTTCGGGCACCGGGAACAGCGGAAAACCGGGATCCGGACAGATAGTCACAAATAATTTTTCCAGAACTTTCTCCTGAATGGGCCCAGATTAGGAGCGACTTTTCGCTGGTTTTTTGAGCACCCCCTAGCATGACATCGCTATCAACGAGCCTGAATTGCCCGGAAACCCTGTGCTAGCACCAGCGAAATTTTTCAGTCACATATTTACCAATAATTCATTTGAAAGAATGAGATTCCTTTCAAAGGCGCAAATTAGCACATTAGGATTGATGGCAGCGCTGACATTGATACCGGTAGCCGCTGTTTAAATTTTGCACAGAAATATTTGATTCAGCACACACAACCCGTAATATAGCGGCCACTGATCAATTATTGATCAGTTATTTCCAAACTAACTTGGAAATGTCATCAGAGCCCCCCGGGCCTGTGACCAACTCATTCCTGGAGGTAACGGGAAATGCTGAAACAGACTCTGCGCAACTTTGTATTTTTTATGACCGCCGTCCTTGCGGCCTCTGTGAGCCTGAACGCATCAGCCACCGTTAAAACAGAAAAAACCATGGTTGTTGACGCCACCGCTTACAACTCTGTGCCCGGCCAGACGGACGACGATCCCTGGGTAGCGGCGTGGAACAACCGCCTGCGTCCCGGCCAGAAAGTGATTGCAGTGTCCCGTGACCTCGAGAAGCATGGCCTGACCAACGGCGCCAAGGTGAAAATCGAGGGCCTGCCCGGCACTTACACCGTACGCGACCGGATGAACAAGCGCTTCAAGAACCGTATCGATGTGTGGATGGAGAAAGATATCCAGAAGGCCCGTAAGTGGGGCAAGAAAAAGCTGAAAATCGTTTATCAACCGGTCAAGTAAGCACTCGATTCACACCGCGAACAACAGCAACTGACCGCGGCCATCACCGCGGCCTCAAACGCCCCGCTCCGCGGGGCTTTTTTTGGGGGGTCGCAAAACCCCGACCACCGCTATCAGGGCTCGGTTTCCGCGTCGACTCCGGGAAGCTCCCGGCAGTTCTCGTCGCTGGTATGAAAGCGGCCGGGCTGGCGATCCCGGTTATAACGGAACCTGGGCCCGTCATCACCGAGCACTATCAGGTATTCCTCCTTCTCCCACTGTCCATCCGCGCGATATTCCGTCAACCAGAGCAGCGCCGGCTCACCCTCGTAACAGCGGCCGTAAAACAAGCGGGTTTTCTCCACCAGTTCCTTGCTCAGGTAGTCCCGGTACTGACCGGGATAGGTATACCGGTCGCTCGACAGCGAAAGCCCATCCCGGTCCTTATTCCCCGGCCGGTCCCGGGGCACCCTGTGGATATAAATCGAGGTGTTTTCATCGCAGTCGACACAGCTGCGCCCGGCGACCACGGCGTAGTCATCAAGTTCGGCGACCAGTTGCGCCTCGGCCAGGTTGGTTTCGAGTACCCGCCCTCCCGACAGGTGGATGTCCACTGCATGGACCGGCAGGCAGGCCAGGAGGCCCAGGAAAGCAAGAAGGGGTTTTACTGCGGACATCGACAGGGGCACCGCTCTCAGTCACCGGATGGGTCACCGGAAGCATTCTTTCCGTAGAGCTTCGCGGTGCCCCGTGATTGGGTAGTGCGCTGTCACACTGTCGCGAATCCCTGCCAATTAAAACCATAGCAGGGAAATCGGGAAGCGGTGCTCAGAAATCGTCGGGGGAATCCCCTGACTCAGCTTTGCTCCTCTTCCACCGGGCCCACGAAGGTGGCAATGCCTTCCTCGCGCAGGGCGTCCATGGCCTCCTCGAGCGCCTCACGCTCGGTTTCGAAGGCATCCTCCCAGACAGTGGAGTTGTCATTATCGTCGACAATCTCCAGCAACCAGCCACCTTCGCCATCCTCATAGATATCGATGTGGACGTTCAGCCCGTCCTCACTGTAGGTCTGGCTCAGCTCGGACTCGCGGGGTTCAAACTCATCTTCCATGGGGTGCCTCACTTCGGGCCGCTCATTCAGGTCGCAGCACTGTGACAAGATGCGGCCGGCCGGTCAATCAAAATCGTTCGCGCCTGCCTGATGGGGCGGGGTGAATCGCCCATTAAATGTACGACAATCGCCCGGGAGTGCGTTAAAATGCGCGGCGATTTTTAGCCCCGGCAAGGCCAGTCCAGGCCGGGAAGTTTTTGCCCCGGATTTACGCTCCGGCCTGCAATGAGGAAAACCCATGTCCCAGTACGTAGTCTGTGCGCTCTACAAGTTTGTCAACCTGGACGACTTTGAATCCCTGCGCGACCCCCTCCTGGAAGTGATGCTCAAGCACCGCGTGCGCGGCACCCTGCTGCTGGCCCGTGAGGGCATCAATGGCACTGTCGCCGGCTCCCGCGAGGCCATCGATGCCCTGCTTGCCCACCTGAAAAGCGACCCGCGGCTGGCGGAGCTGGACTTCAAGGAGTCCTACACGGATACCCCGCCGTTCCGCCGCAGCAAGGTGAAACTGAAGCGCGAGATTGTGACCATGGGCGTCGAGGGCATAGACCCGCGCCGGACCGTCGGCACCTATGTGAAGCCGGCGGAATGGAACGCACTGATCAGCGACCCGGAGGTGGTGTTGATCGATACCCGCAACGATTACGAGTACCAGGTGGGCACCTTCGAGAACGCGGTCAACCCGAAGACCGACAGCTTCCGGGAATTCCCCCAGTACGTGAAAGACAACCTGGACCCCGCCAAACACAAGAAGGTGGCCATGTTCTGCACCGGTGGCATCCGCTGTGAGAAGTCCACCGCTTACCTGAAGGAGCAGGGTTTCGAGGAGGTTTACCACCTGCAGGGGGGCATCCTGAAGTACCTGGAGGAAGTGCCGCAGGAGGAGACCAGGTGGCAGGGCGAGTGCTTCGTTTTCGATGACCGCGTGACCGTGAACCACAACCTCGAGCGCGGCGAGTACCAGCAGTGTAATGCCTGCCGTATGCCGGTCACAGAAGAAGAAATGCAGTCACCGCAGTTCGAGCAGGGCGTCAGCTGCCCGCACTGTTTTGACAAGGTCTCGGACGCTGATCGCGCGCGTTTCCGCGAACGGGAGAAGCAGATCCAGCTGGCCAAACAACGCGGCGAGGAGCATATCGGCCAGGATGCCCGGGAAACCACCGCCGAGCGTCGCCAGCGCAAGCAGGCGCTGCGCCGGCAACAGGCCGAGCAGGCCAAACAGGAAGAACTGCGTCGCCAGCGCGCCTGATTGCGCGCCCGCGCGGAAAAGGCAACCAGAAAAGGCCGCCCCGGTGTCCCCGGGCGGCCTTTTTATTGGCATGGGAACCCGACCTGCGTTCAGCCGATTTCAATCTCCGGCATGTGATCCGCACCACTGCGCAACCACAGTTCTGCTGCCGCGCGCCGGGCGATTTCACGGTAGTGCCCAGCCACTTGCCCATCGGGTTCCGCCACCACACTTGGGCAGCCGCTGTCGGTGCCCTCGCGGATCGACATGGCCAGCGGCAACTGCCCCAGCAGGCCGGTGTCGTAATCGGCCGCGATACGCTCGCCGCCACCGGCACCGAATACCGGTTCGGTATGGCCGCAGTTCGAGCAGGTGTGCAGTGACATGTTCTCGACAATCCCCAGCACCGGCACATCCACCTTGCGGAACATCTCGACCCCCTTGATGGCATCTTTGAGGGCCAGGTCCTGGGGCGTGGTAACGATCACCGCGCCGGCCAGGGTGGCTTTCTGGGCCAGGGTCAGCTGAATGTCCCCGGTACCCGGGGGCATATCAACCACCAGGTAGTCCAGCTCCTCGTCACCCTGGCACCACAGTGTCTGGGTAAGGATCTGGTTGAGGGCACCGCTGGCCATGGGTCCGCGCCAGACAGCCGGGGTATCCTCGGTCAGGAGGTAGCCAATGGACATGGTCTTAAGGCCGTGAGCCTCCACCGGCAGGAAAAACTTTTGCTCCCGCACCTCCGGCCGCGCCGCCTCGGTGCCCAGCATGGTGGGCAGGCTGGGACCGTAGATATCTGCATCCAGCAGGCCGACCCTGGCACCCTCGGCTGCCAGTGCCAGGGCCAGGTTGACCGCCGTGGTGGACTTGCCCACCCCGCCCTTGCCGGATGCCACGGCGATAATGTTTTTTACGCCGCGAAGGTGTTCGGGGACCTCCCCTGCCTCAGTGGCCGGGATCTCGGAGAACAGCTCGAACTGCAGCCCGGCGTCCCCCAGCGGCCCACCGCGCAGGGATGGCATACAGGCCTCGTGGATCCGCTCACGCCACTCGTCTTCCTCACTGGCGCACGGATACCCCAGCGTAATGCCCACAAAGACGGTGCCGTCGTCGTAGCCCACCTCGATATCCGCCTCGAGTTCGTCCAGCACCCGCCCGGTGCCCGGGTCATGCAGGCTGCCCAGGCACTCCGCCAGCCGCTCCAGCTCTGCCTGCACATCGGCCGGCAGGTCTCCGTGTTCGTGATCGTGTTCGCTCACCCTCATCCCTCTTTCCGGTGGGTATCATTCGATGCGTGCATTGTGTCTGATGGGTCCGCCCAATTCTAGGGAAACCCGCAGTACGTCCACGACTGCCCCGCGCCCCCTGCGCCCTCCCAGCGGGGCCCCAGATCTGCTATATTCGCCGGTCTTTTTACCGTGGCCGCAACCCTGCGGCCGGAATCCGCCGATTTCCCCGGAGAGTCGGCGCGAATCAGCGAACCAGCAGATGGAAGAACCGATGTCCGACAAGCGCAACATCCTTGTTACCAGCGCCCTGCCCTACGCCAATGGCTCCCTGCACCTGGGCCATATCCTGGAATACATCCAGACCGACATCTGGGCGCGCTTCCAGCGCGCACGTGGCCACGACTGCCTGTACATGTGCGCCGATGACGCCCACGGCACCGCCATCATGCTGAAGGCCGAGCAGCTGGGCCTGACCCCGGAACAACACATCGCCAATATGCAGGCGGAACACGAGAAGGATTTTGCCGATTTCCTGATCGGTGTGGACAACTATCATTCGACCCACTCCGATGAAAATCGCGAGCTGTCCGCGCTGATCTACAAGCGGCTGCGTGACAACGGCCATATCGCCACACGCACCATTACCCAGGCTTTTGATCCGGAGAAAAACCTGTTTCTCGCCGATCGCTATATCAAGGGCACCTGCCCGCGCTGTAAGGCCCCGGACCAGTATGGCGATAACTGTGAGGTGTGCAGCGCCACCTACAGTCCCACCGAGCTGATCGATCCGGTATCCGCCATCTCCGGCGCCACACCAGTGGAGAAGGAGTCCGAGCACTTCTTCTTTACCCTGCCGGAGTTCACCGATTTCCTGAAACAGTGGACCCGCTCCGGCACCCTGCAGGGTGAAGTGGCCAACAAACTGTCCGAGTGGCTGGATGAAGGGCTGCAGGAGTGGGATATTTCCCGCGATGCGCCCTACTTCGGCTTTGAGATTCCCGATGCTCCGGGCAAGTATTTTTATGTCTGGCTGGACGCCCCCATCGGCTATATGGCCAGCCTGAAAAACTACTGCGACGCCAGGGGTCTCGATTGGCAGGACTACTGGAAAAAGGACAGCAACGCCGAGGTCTACCACTTTATCGGCAAGGATATTGTCAACTTCCACGCCCTGTTCTGGCCGGCCATGCTCGACTCCGCCGATTTCCGCACGCCCACCAAAGTCTGCGTACACGGCTTCCTGACCGTGAATGGCAAGAAGATGTCCAAGTCCCGCGGCACCTTTATCAATGCGCGCAACTACCTGGACCACCTGCACCCGGAATACCTGCGCTACTACTTTGCCGCCAAGCTGACCAGCGGGGTCGACGACCTGGACCTGAACCTCGAGGATTTTATCGCCCGGGTGAACTCCGATCTGGTGGGCAAGGTAGTCAACATTGCCTCGCGTACCGCCAAGTTTGTCAGCAAGTCCGGCGGTGCGCTGGCCAATGAGCTGGCGGACGAAGCGCTCTGGAGCCAGTTCGTAGAGGCCGCGCCGCGGATTGCCGACCTGTACGAGAATCGCGAGTACGCCCGCGCCATGCGCGAAATCATGGCCCTGGCGGACGCCGCCAATGCCTGGATCGCCGACAAGGCACCGTGGTCGCTGGCCAAGGAGGAAGGCAGGGAAAATGAGGTCCTGGCAATCTGTTCCCAGGGCGTCAATATGTTCCGCGCCCTGATCACCTGGCTGGCGCCGGTGCTGCCGGAAACAGCGCAAAAAGCCGGGGACTTCCTCGGTGTGGAACTGGACTGGCAGGCCGCCACCACCCCACTGGCCGGCCACACGATTAACAAGTTCAAGCCTCTGATGCAGCGCATCGAGCAAAAGCAGGTGGACGCGGTACTGGAGGCGGCAAAGGAGTCCCTCGCCCAGCTGCAGGCCGAGACCAAGCCCCTCAGCGGACCGCTGGCGGACGAGCCCATCGCGGAGGAAATCCAGTTCGATGACTTCGCCAAGGTGGACCTGCGTATTGCCCTGATCGCCAATGCCGAGCACGTGGAGGGGGCGGGCAAGTTACTCAAGCTGACCCTCGACCTGGGCGGCGAGACCCGCCAGGTATTCGCCGGCATCAAGAGCGCCTACAAGCCCGAGGACCTGGTGGGCAAGCATACCGTGATGGTGGCGAACCTGGCCCCGCGCAAGATGCGCTTCGGTGTGAGCGAGGGCATGGTGCTGGCCGCCGGCCCCGGCGGCAAGGACCTCTGGATCCTCGAACCGCACGAGGGCGCAAAGCCGGGCATGCGGGTGATGTAACGACAGGAACTCGTACGGGGTGGCCCATGGCCGCTCCTACAAAGCACTTTCCGCAGAACAGGGAGGATCGGCATGCGCGGCGTTTTCCTCGACACGCTCACCATGAAACCCGGGGAGCTCGACACCTCGGGACTGGAAGCAAGTCTCGATCACTGGGACTTCCACGAAACCACCAGCCCGGCACAGGTGGCGGAGCGTATTGCGGGTGCCGATGTGGTGATCACCAACAAGGTGGTGCTGGATCGCCAGCTGATCGAGAACGCTACCGACCTGAAACTGATCTGCGTCTGCGCCACCGGCACCAACAACGTCGACCACAACGCTGCCGAGGATCGGGGCATTCCGGTGCGCAACGTGGCCGGCTACGCCGGCGCATCCGTGCCCCAGCATGCGCTGGCCCTGATCCTGGGGCTGGCCACACGCTGGCACCAGTACCACAGCGATGTGATGGCCGGGCGCTGGAGCCAGTCGCCGGTATTCTGCATGCTGGACTATCCGGTAATGGAACTGGCGAAAAAAAAGCTGGGCATAATCGGTTACGGCGACCTGGGCCGGACCACCGCCGACCTGGGGCGTGCCCTGGGGATGGAAGTACTGGTGGCCGAATCCCTTTCCGGCGAAAAGAAAAGCGGGCGTGTACCGCTCCAGCGGCTCCTGGCCGAGTCCGATGTCATCAGCCTGCACTGCCCGCTCACAGCCGAGACGGACAGGCTGGTAAACCGGGAATTCCTCGCCGCCATGAAACCCGGCACCCTGCTGGTGAACACCGCCCGTGGAGGGCTGGTGGATGAGCCGGCGCTCGCAGACGCCCTCAGGAGCGGGCATCTGGGCGGGGCGGCCCTGGACGTGCTGAGCGTGGAACCTCCGCCCGCCGATCACCCCCTGCTGGCGGGCGACATCCCCAACCTCATCATTACCCCCCACAGCGCCTGGATCAGCCGCGAGAGCCGCCAGCGGCTGCTGGATGGGGTGGTGGCCAACATCAGGGAATGGCGCCGGTCCAACTGAACGACAACCGGAGCGGAAGTCCCGCTCCCACCACGCTTTCGCTGTACCGGCTAATGAGCAACCGTTTGCGACTGTGAATCAATTCATGTCCATTGCCACCCTCTCAGCGGCCCCTCCCGGCCTTTCCTCCTTAACTATCCATGCACAAGCCATGCACACCGCCGTAAGTCCCAGCGCCCATAGCCAGTGAATTGGCGGTCACCTTAATCCGGGGTCCCGCATACCAATTTGCGACAGCGACTCTACGATTGAAACAGAGAACCCGGACTTGAGGAGATCTTTTATGGCTACTGCAAAAGCCCCTAACAGTTCCAGCCAGGAAAAGCTGAGGCAAGCCTATCACCTTGCCGGTGAGGCAGCCTCCGACCAGGCTGCACACCTGCGTGATCGTGCACGCTCCTCGGTCGAGAACAGCAAGCGCCGCGCCACTGACCTGGAGCAGCGTTTCGAATCCCAGATCAAGAAGCATCCTGTTGCGAGCGTGGGATGTGCATTCGCGGTGGGCTGGGTCATCGCTAAACTGCTGAAGTAAAGCCCTGCGAGCCTTGCTCGCCGGGCAATACTGCCAAGTTACTGATACCTGTTTCCTGGACACTGACACCGATGCAGAAAGATCAAGATTCAGCAACGGATACCAATGATTCCGGACCGGCCGCGCAGGAACGCGGCCGGACTTCTTTTGATTCATCGCAGGCGAATCCGGAGCCGCCGGGGACGGGCCCACTGGCCCAGGCTGAAGCAACCGTATCCCTGGTGTCAGCCTGGCTCAACAACCTGCAGACACTGTTCAGGCTGGAGCTCGACCGCACAATAGAGGCCGGGAGGCGCATCCTGGCTATACAGCTTGTCCTTCTGCCTCTGGCTATCGCCTTCCTGCTAAGCCTCTGTGCCAGCGTCGGGCTGGTTGCCTATTACTTTTCTCAATCAATTTATATCGGCTTCGCCGCTTTTGTCGTAGCCCAGACTGTGCTGATTACAGCCATGGTTCTTTACATGAAAAAGCTCCGCGCCCTGCTCGGCTTCAGCGAAACGCGCAAGCAGGTCAAAGAGGCTGTAGACGATGTCCTTGAAACACTTAAATAGCCGAATCAGCAAATGTCGACAGGATATGGATCTCCAGCGAGACGCGATCGTGACGCTGGTTAGCTCCCAGAAAAGTGTCATTGACCGGGAGGCGAAGCGCATACCGTTACCCGTCGCTATCGGCGGGGCGATGGTCGCAGGGTTTGTCGCCGAGCGTTTTTTCCGCTCTCCTTCCTCCTCGCAGCTATTCCGGGCTTATATGATGTGGCGGGCATTCTGAGGACACCGCCTCCAGTGGCGGTCAATGCCGGGCGAGAGCAACCCGGACGGAGGCTAGCCTTCGCGGGCTCCGGGACTGGTCGCAGGTAAAAAACCGGGGTTTGGCTTTCCCGGGAGCTCCAGCTAGAGTTGTGGTCCGGACACAGTCAGCCAGTTACCTATGAATACAACCAGCCAGAGAGCGCCTTCGATTGAAGCGGAACCGGTTATCGCCCCCCTGCAGGCGGCAGAGCAGCTGGCCGCATTTATTCGCAGCCACCCGCGCCTGTTGATTCTCACCGGCGCAGGGGTCAGCACAGATTCCGGCATTCCAGACTACCGCGATCAAGACGGTGCATGGAAACGCAAGCAGCCGGTGCAGCACCAGGATTTCATGCGCAGCCTGGAAATCCGCCAGCGCTACTGGGGCCGCAGCCTGATCGGCTGGCCGGTCATTCGAAGATCACAACCAAATCCCGCCCACCGCTATCTGGCAGAGCTGGAACAGCGAAACTTCAGTGAACTTCTGGTCACCCAGAACGTCGACCGACTGCACCAGCGGGCGGGCAGCAGGCAGGTGATCGACCTGCACGGACGGGCCGACCAGATTATCTGTATGGATTGTGGTTACCGTTGCGATCGGCAGGTGGTACACGAGCGTTGCTACACACTAAACCCGGATTTTCACCAATACCAGGCAACCACCGCACCGGATGGTGACGCGGACCTGGAGGTGGATTTCAGTCGTTTCCGCATTGCCGACTGCCCGGACTGCGGCGGCATCCTGAAACCTGACGTGGTGTTTTTCGGGGATAACGTGCCGCGCAACCGCGTCCAGTCCGCGCTGGATGCCCTGCAGGCCAGCGACGGGCTACTGGTAGTGGGCTCGTCGCTGATGGTGTACTCCGGTTTCCGCTTCTGTCGGGTTGCGCGCGAGCGAAACAAGCCTATCGCCACCCTCAACCTGGGGCGCACCCGCGCAGACGACATCATCGACCTCAAACTCAGTGCACGCATCGGCGAGACCCTGGCGGCAACGCTGGCGCAGCTCTGAATACTGTTTCCGGCCTCGCCCGGATTAGTCCTCGGCGCCGCCGCCGATTTTGTCCTGGGTGCGGTTGTCGAAATCACTGGCGTCGTGCCGCTCGTGCAGTTGTTCCTCCGGTTCACCCCACGTACGGTTCACCATGCGACCTCGCCGGACTGCCGGGCGCTCGGCAATTTCATCCGTCCAGCGGATCACATTGCGGTAGGTATGGGCTTCGAGGAATTCGGCTGCATCGTATACCCTGCCTTTTACCAGAGCGCCATACCACGGCCAGATGGCCATATCGGCAATGGTGTACTCGTTGCCGGCAATATACGTGTGATCGGCGAGCTGGCGATCGAGCACATCCAGCTGGCGTTTTACCTCCATCGTGTAACGGTTGATCGGGTATTCGTAGGGCTCCGGGGCATAGGCATAAAAATGACCGAAGCCCCCACCCAGCAGCGGCCCCGCACCCATCTGCCAGAACAGCCAGTTGAGAGCCTCGGTACGCTGGGCGGGTGTATGGGGCAGGAACGCACTGAATTTTTCCGCCAGGTACAACAGGATGGAGCCCGACTCGAAGACGCGTATCGGCGGGCGCATACTCTGGTCGAGCATGGCCGGGATCTTGGAGTTCGGATTCACCTCAACAAAGCCACTGCCAAACTGGTCGCCCTCGGTAATATCGATCAGGAAGGCATCGTATTCCGCCCCATCAAAGCCCAGCGCCAGCAGTTCCTCCAGCATGATAGTGACCTTGACCCCATTGGGTGTGGCCAGCGAATAGAGCTGCAGGGGGTGCTCGCCCTGTGGCAGGGCCTTCTCGTGGGTGGGGCCGGCGACAGGGCGGTTGATATTGGCAAACTTGCCACCGCTCTCCTGGTCCCATTTCCAGACCCGGGGCGGGGTATAGGAATCATCCGTCATTCTTGCGCCTCCGTCTGCTGCCTGACGATGGGCTTCGCCTGCACTGGGACACGCCAGTACCCGTGCAAACAGGGGATTAACAAAAGCTACGTACTGCAGGAAGGATAGCGTCCCCCGTGGCGATCACGACAGGCAGCGAATCGCAGGAACCTGTGGGTCAGATGCGGCAGAGCCAGGGAGTGAACCTATCCCAGCTCGAAGCTGGTGATACCGAAGACCCGCTCGATCGGAATACCGGGAGGTGTCCCGCTATACATACGCGCGGTTTCAAACACCATCTCCATCCTGTGACGCTCAGCCAGCGCCAGGGCGTGGCTGTTGGCCTCAGGAATATCGAGATAAACCGGCCGTCCCGTGGGTACGCAGGCGGTGAGTGCCAGGTAGAGACGCTCCGCAAGGTCTGCGTCATCCGCGAACAGCGGGCCTATCTTGTAGCCCTCATGGCAGGTGCGCAGTACGCCATAGCCATATAGCTGGCCATTTTCCACCGCGCCCAGCGCCACCGAGTCCGGCTGGGAAATCCACGCCCGCAGGAAGTGCTCGCGCGGGGCGGTAAATACCTCGCAGTCATAGGCGGTGATTGCCGCGAAAGGCACCCACGAGAGCGGCACGACAGAATGCGTACCCTGGGCGCTGGCCGCGCCCTGTCCGGTCAGGCCCAGGTAACGGATATTGCGATGGGCTAGACCGAACCCGGCAGACCGGTAGTTCTCCTGCTGGGCCACCACACCATCCAGCCCCATGGTACGCCCCCCCAGGTAACTCATCGCCGCCTCCGCAAGTTTTTCACCATAACCAGATCCCCGGTACGCCGGATCGACGATATACAGGCCCAGGAACCCGAAATCCTCGCCATAGCGGACCGCGGAGATGGTGCCTACCGGCTCCTCGCCCAGCAGGCCAATAAAAAACCCGTGGGAATCGGCAGCGTAAAAACAGGCGGCGTCGTGCAGCCCTGGATTCCAGCCCTCCCGCCGGGCCCAGTCCAGGGCAATGCAGAGTTCCGACGGATGCATGTTGCGAATCGAAAAGTCACTCACGGCAAACCTCACCTTTCAGCCCGGGGCTCCTGGCTTTTGCCTTAACTGTAGTATCGGTGGGGGCGGTTCCGCCGGCCTGGAAAGTAATCATCCGCAGTAAGACAGTGACGGGATGGTTGCGGGAGCAGTTGCTCGCCGGTGACGGCGGGCCGGCGTAACCCGCCGCCATATTCGGGACGGGCGTCAGGCCTCTTCCGTGGCCAGCTTGTCCTGGGTACGCTTTTCGAAATCGGAAGCGTCATGCCGTTCCCGCAGCTGCTGGGCAGGATCACCCCAGGTGCGGTTGACCATCTTGCCACGCTGCACAGCCGGGCGCGCGCCTATCTCCTCCACCCAGCGGTTGACGTTCCTGTACGTGTGCGCCTCAAGGAACTCTGCTGCATCGTAGGCCTCGTTGCGCACCACGGCCGAATACCAGGGCCAGATCGCCATATCGGCAATGGTGTATTCCTCGCCAGCCACAAACTGGTGGTCCGCGAGGCGACGGTCGAGGACATCGAGCTGGCGCTTGACCTCCATCGTGTAGCGGTTAATCGGGTACTCGTACTTCTCCGGGGCGTAGGCATAGAAATGGCCAAAGCCGCCCCCCAGCAGTGGTGCCGTGCCCATCTGCCAGAACAGCCAGTTCAGCGTTTCGGTGCGCGCACCCGGGTCCCCGGGGAGGAAGGCCCCGAATTTTTCCGCCAGGTAAAGCAGGATAGAACCGGACTCGAAGACCCGGGTTGCCGGGGCGGTGCTGTGATCAACCAGCGCCGGGATCTTCGAATTGGGATTGATCGCCACAAAGCCACTGCCGAACTGGTCGCCCTCAAGGATATTCACCAGGTGGGCATCATACTCGGCCTCCCGGAAGCCCCTCGCCAGCAGCTCCTCCAGCATCACCGTCACCTTGACGCCGTTTGGTGTGGCCAGCGAGTAAAGCTGCAACGGATGCTTTCCCACCGGCAATTCCTGCTCATGCGTGGGACCGGCCACAGGCCGGTTGATACTCGCAAACTTGCCGCCGCTATCAGCGTCCCATTTCCAGACTCTCGGTGGGGTATAAGTGTCATCTGACATAAACACTGCTCCGGTATGTGACTTCAGTGCTTAACCATGGGGGTCAATCGCCAAACCTTCAAGCGCTGAATGAGAGCTCACCCGGAGGACGACACGGGATCAGGCAAGCAACTGGCAGGATTCTGTAAGCAGCAGCGCACGAAAACCGCCTTAAGCGTCTTCCAACAGCCGCTGCCAATAGCCCACATCGATCCACTGGCCGAATTTCTTACCCACCTGCTCGAAATGCGCCACCTTTTTCATCCCGAAGCGCTCATGTAATGCCACGCTGGCAGGATTGGGCAGGGTGATACCACCAATTGCCACATGCACCGGCAAATCCTCCAGCTTTGCAAACAGGGCATCGTAAAGCTGCCTGCCCCAGCCGCAGGAGAGCTCAGTATGGGAAACGTACACCGTGACCTCAACCGAGTGACGATAGGCGGACCGGGCCCGCCAGCCCGTGGCATAGGCGTAGCCGACCAGCTCTGCGGACTCGTTTTCAGCGACCAGCCACGGCAAGCCCTGCGCAGCCACTGCCGCAAAGCGTCGCTGCATTTCATCGGCGCAGACTGGTTGCTCCTCAAAGGTCGCACAGCTATTGGCAATATAGTGGTTGTAGATTTCCGCCACTGCCTTTGCATCGGCGCTATCGACACTCCTGATCATCAACTTCCTTCCGGTCTTGTAAAAGGCCCGAATCCAACCTGGTCACAGCCTTCTCCAAGGCAGTACGCCGCAGACCACCCTGGTAATCGTAGCCCTCGCATCAATGACAAATTGAGCAGTATCAAGGCAGGAAACGGCACGGCCAGAGCGCCTCAATAAAAAATTCAATCACTTACAGCGATTTCCCGATGTTTTACTTGAGGCTCCGAAAACCCGCCCTGTGCGCCCGACTTTATTCAACGCGCTAAAATAGTAAACTCAAGACAAGTGCCAACCACACGCACAACAATAAAGAGCAACACTGTCGTCCCGTCGTGTCAGCCTTAACGGAACCAGTTCATAGTCCAACCCATAATAAAGGAGAACAACCGTGGATTACTTCCAGGGAATGAAGCGCTTGCCGGGCCTGCCGATGGGCCGCGCCGCCTACAGCGACAGAATGGCCTATATCGGCGCAGAGTTGTCCCGACTGGTTTACGAACCCTTCACATCGGATGCCGACCTGACCGGGTTGCTGCACAAGCTGGGCAAGTGCAGCAACGATACCGAGCGTCGGGAAATCCTCGCGGCCTGGAGCAGCCACCTGCAAAGTCATGCCTGCGGGCTCGAGGGGGGCATTCGCAGCATCCTGCAGGAGAACAATTTCGAGCCGATCAATTTTTATGACGTTGCCGAAACCCAGGCATTACTCGCACAGATGGATGGGGGCGGTGGCCAGAAAGTCCTGGTACTTTGCTTCCGCGGTACCGAGATAAACGCGTGGGACATCATCACCGATCTGCGCTTTCCGCTAATGCCGGCAGGTAATGAGGGCCGGGTGCACACGGGCTTCAAGCGCGCCTTCGAGAATGTCCGCACGCAGATAGAAAATGACCTGCTGCAAAAACCGAAGTTACCCCTGTACATCTTTGGCCACAGCCTCGGCGGGGCCCTCGCCCTGATCTGCACCAGGGAATTGAACCCGGATGGCGACGGTGCCACCTATGTCTACGGCTGCCCCCGCACCGGCGACCAACCATATTTCAGGCGCGTAAAGACACCAATCTATCGCCTTGAGATGGGTGGTGACCCGGTGCCCATGGTGCCTTTCGGGTACGGGTTCGGGGCCTGCCTCGCCCTGTTACGGCTGATCCCCCTGAATGGCACCCTGCAGCTGGCCCGCTGGCTGCGGAACAAGGTACTGGGCTATTACCACACGGGTTTCCGGGTTTTTATCAAGCACGCCCCCAACGAGCCCGATGCGAACGACCTGGGGTTCCGCAGAATGCGCGTAGATTTTTCCGCAAACATCTTCTGGCGCATGCAGAGTATCTGGCGTGCCTGGATCAGTGTGCTGCCGGATATCAAGGGCGTGGCAGGCTTCCATTCCGTCCGGCTCTACAGCGATATGCTGCAGGCCCATATGCTGCGCCGTAATCTGGGCCTGCTGCAGGCTCCTGGCAGGACAGTCACTGCACCCGAGACGGACCTGGCAGCAACGGCCGGGGCAACGGCAACAGAAGAGCCGGCGCCGAAAAAGAAAAGCACTCCGCGCAAGAAGAAGAGCACGCCCCGCAAGCAACCGGCCCGTCGTCGCCAGACCGAGAGCGAGCCCTCCGACTGAGGGGAACCTGCCGCCGGCTCAGCTGTAGAGCCGGCGGGATTCCGGCTCTCCCTCGAGCTCCATGGCAATCGACAGCGGCGGCTCCCCATCGATACAGGCAGCCCTTGCCAACAGGCCGATAAATGCCATCGTCTGCTTCGACATGCTGTCGGCGGGATGGAACAGGAAATACTGCCTTACCCGCAGCCAGCGATGCAGGCAGAATGCCAGCAGCTGGTTGTCCCGCTCGATCTGTCCCCCGTCGCCCACGGTCGCGTCACTGTGGTAATGCTGGTGCAGCTTGCGCAATATCAATGCCCAGCTCTTGGCAAAGAGATGGACGCGGCGGGCATCCCGCAGGCCACGGGAATCCAGGCTGCGAACCGGAGGATTGTCCAGGCAACGGGCAAAAGGTGCGGCAAAGAAGTCGTCCCGGCCACTCAACGGGCGGTCCTCGCTGCGCGGGCCGGCATTGAATGCAGTAAACAACTGTTCCGCATCCGGATAGTGCCGGTAACGCCGATCCAGTTGCCGCACCGCACGACACGCAATCGCCAGGCGCTTTTCACTGACCACATCGAAGTCCTGCAGCGCTTGCAGGACATCGGCCAACAATCCGGTATCGGTGCTGTTCTGTGGATCTGCGTAGTCCAGTAAGGCCTCCAGCGCCTCATCCTCGATGGTGAGGCGGGCCTCGATCTGCGCATTGATGAAACCACCCCCGGCCTGCCCCTGCCACTGGCAGTAACGCTGCACGGCCGCCCCGGCCGCCAACGGCGACAGGAGCCCGCTGCCCACCAGGCCGTCCAGAAAAGTCTCCAGCTCATCGAGTTCAAGTCGCTCATCCTGCTGCGTAACCGCCAGGTTGAGGGGCAGGCTGCGACGGCCTCCCCGACGGATGTTGAGCAGCGACAGGAACCCGGCCGACTGTTGCTCGCGGATACCATCCAGCGCCCGGCGCACTTCCAAGCGGGACTGGATAGTAATATTTCCCGCCAGGTCCTGTTCCAGCTGCACACGACTGTCGACAATGGACAGGCTGCCCAGGGACAGCCCCAGTAATGCCAGTTCAGTCGATTTGGTTTCCCGGCGCTCCAGCAGTTCACTGGCACTACCAGAGACCAGCTCCACGCCGGCGAGCGACGTCGGCTGCTTTTCCAGCAGGCCCGCAAGCACCTCCAGGTCACCAGACAGTAACTTCCGGTAGAGGTCGCGAGCTTTATCGTTATCCGGCGCGAGACGCAATTCTATCTCCGCCTCCCGCCGCCGCTGGCGCTGCTCCCGGGCAAGGATCCGTAATTCGATCCTGCGGCG
The DNA here is from genome assembly GCF_021729035.1 of Microbulbifer sediminum. Taxonomy (GTDB): domain Bacteria; phylum Pseudomonadota; class Gammaproteobacteria; order Pseudomonadales; family Cellvibrionaceae; genus Microbulbifer; species Microbulbifer sediminum. The sequence continues at coordinate 402,224 of NZ_JAJSAP010000004.1, forward strand.
GGCCACCGCCTCGATGTTCGCGGTGAGCGCCTGGATACGCGCATCGATCTTTTCCAGAGCCGCGCGCACGCCCGCCAGCGCTGCATCCAGCCGGTTGGCGGCGGAATCGACTGCGCTGGCGATACTCCCCCCCAGCTGCGCCAGCTCGCCCAGCAGATCCGTCGCGGTATCCTGTGCCTGCGCCTCCACAGTATCCGCGAGCTTGCCCTGTAGCGCCTCCAATAACCCGTGTATCTCATCGGCAATACGCTCACGCAATTGTGGCGGCACCCCGGCGGGCAATACCTCTGCGACCGCAGCCGCGCCCTGCTGCGCCAGGACCGGCCCGGTGGCGCGACTGAATATCCCCGGCCCGCTATCGAGCCACCGCACCAGCCGGTCCGCCACAGACTGCTGTAGCTGTTCATGATCCGTTTCGGCCCCGCCGACCAGCCTGAGCAGAGTCTGCAGGTCGGAGTCCGTCGCCACCCTGGCCGCCAAACTCTCCAGCAGCTCAAGGTACCGGGTCTGCAGCAGGCTGCCCGGTTTAAGGAAGGCTCCAAAACGCCGGTAAACCCCTTCGTAGTTGCGGAGATTGGGCACCACCAGCCGTTCCCGCACCTGTTGTGCGAGATCGGCAATATCCAGCTCAATACCGAGGCCGGCACTGTCAGTCATATTGCTGCCACGGGTTCGCCGCAATCGCAGGGCCAGCCGGTCGCCATCCGGCCAAGCGGTGAGCCGGAACTCCCGCTGCCCCCGGTAACTGGCGGAGAGCACGATGCCCGCATCCGCGACCAGTGCGCCGGCAGACGACAGCAGGCTGTACTCCAGCTCCAGGGTGGCTTCCAGGTGACAGTTAGACTGCCACTGCAGTCCCGCGAAATCGTTGGCGGTCAGGATTCCGTCCGGGCTGAAGGGTGATGGCAGTCGCTCCAGGCAAGCGGCGGCCGCAGGGGCAAAGCGCATATCGGCGGGCACCCGGAACCAGTAATCGAGCCGGCCGCGGGCCTCGCCATCCACCGCGGCGACGCCGCCAGCCCCGGCCTCCCCAAGGATCTGTCCCGCCAGGCCGATTCGCAGTGGGCAGGTGGCGGCCCCGGCATCTTCTGCGGGAGAGACTGGCAACCCCAATTCCGGCTGGTCAAATGCCTCCAATTCCAGGCGCGCCTCGCCATCGCCGGCCAGCACCAGGCTGGCGGCACCGGTGTGCAATGTGGTCCCGGCGGGAACCGCAGCATCCAGCAGGGGCAGCTGTACCAGGCCCGGGTCATCGTCAAAGCTTGCCAGCGGTCGCAGCAGCCTGCGCCACGAGGCAGGTATGAGATCGGCACACGCCCGACGCAGCTGGGCCCCAAGCGCCGACAGGGCCGCGGGATCAATATCCAGCGCCTCCAGCCGCGGCCCCTGGACATCCAGCTCATCCTCCAGGGTAACCAGATATTCCAGAGGGGAGTCCGCAGTAGTACCGGTGCGAAGCTCGGGCCAGTGGCGCTGGAGACGCGCCAGCGTCTGCAGTAGCTCAACCTCCCGGTCGAGGCCGAGGCGGGCAAGTGCCTCACCGGCGGAAGACCGGCGCGAGAGGAAATCCATGGAGCACTCCTTGCGGGTTATTCTTATCAAATGGATGCTGTCCCGGAGGATAAGCCAGTGACGGAGACAAAAGCCAGCAGCCATGGGGGCTGCCGGCACCTCCGTATTGAACCCCCCCTTGGACTCACCCATAATACCGCCCCTGCGCGGTATGCCACCGCACCCCACTCCCCGGCCCTCTTCGCGACACGGCCCCATGCGCGGGAACGGGGCGAACCAGTGCTAGGCTTCGACAACCAGCACCAGGCCAATCCCGGAGAACCATGACCGAATTTGCCGTCATCCTGTTGAGCACCATTCTGGTTAACAACTATGTATTGGTGCAATTTCTCGGCCTGTGTCCTTTTATGGGCGTCTCCAACAAGCTGGAGACCGCCGTTGGAATGGCCGGCGCCACCACCTTTGTGCTCACGCTGGCGTCCATCTGTTCCTACCTGGTGAACACTTACCTGCTGGAGCCCTTCGATATCGGCTACCTGCGCACCATCTCCTTTATCCTGGTAATCGCAGTGGTGGTGCAGTTTGCCCGTATGTTTATCGAGAAAACCAGCCCGCTGATGCACCGTGTACTCGGTGTATTCCTGCCCCTGATCACCACCAACTGTGCGGTCCTGGGCGTGGCGCTGCAGAACACAATGAAGGCGCACAATTTTGTGCAATCGACCCTGTACGGGTTCGGCGCCGCAGTGGGCTTCTCGCTGGTGCTGATTTTGTTTTCCGCCATGCGCGAACGCCTGTTTGCGGCGGAAGTTCCCACCCCATTTCGCGGTGCCGCCATTGGCATGATCACCGCCGGGCTGATGTCGCTGGCCTTTATGGGCTTCAGCGGCCTGGTATAGGGAGGCGCCATGCTGGACTGGTTACCCGAAATTTCCACTCCCCTGCTGGTGCTTGGCGGCATGGCGCTGGCATTCGGCGCACTGCTGGGTTTTGCGGCGGTGCGTTTCCGGGTCGAGGGCGACCCTCTGGTGGACCAGGTTGATGCCCTGCTGCCACAGACCCAGTGCGGCCAATGCGGCTATCCCGGCTGCCGCCCCTACGCCGAGGCCATCGTCCACGGCGACCGCATCAACAAGTGCCCGCCCGGCGGCCAGGGCACGATCAACGAACTTGCCAATCTGCTGGATGTTGAACCCGAGCCACTGGATGCCGAGCACGGTGTCGAGGATGTAAAGAAAGTGGCCTTTATTCGCGAGGCCGAGTGCATAGGCTGCACCAAGTGCATCCAGGCCTGCCCGGTGGATGCGATTGTGGGCGCGGCCAAATACATGCATACCGTGATCGAGGAGGAGTGCACCGGCTGCGACCTGTGCGTCGAGCCGTGCCCCGTGGATTGCATTGATATGGTGCCGGTGGAAACCCCGCTGCAGGACTGGCACCCGCCCAAGCCGGTTGACGGTGTGGAGCTGATCGCCAGTGACAGGAGAGACGTAGCGTGAGCCCCGAGCAGTTACCATCATCACGCGAAACCGCCGAAGAGCGCCGGACGGCCCGCGAGGCGCGCCTGATCGCGCGCGAGGAAAAGCGGGCATTGAAGCCCAACGACTTTCCCGGCGGCATCCATCCGCCGGAGAACAAACAGCAGTCCACTGGTGAGCCCATCGGCAGCATTCCCCTGGCGGAGAAACTGGTGGTACCGCTGATACAGCATACCGGCACTGCCGCCATCCCCGTGGTCAAGCTGGGGGACAAGGTGCTGAAGGGCCAGCTAATCGCCGAGGCCGATGGCCTGATCAGCGGTAATATCCATGCGCCCAGTTCCGGCACGGTGGAAGCCATCGAGCCCGGCCCCATGCCCCATCCCTCCGGCATGGAGGTGGATACCATCACAATCCGCACCGATGGTGAGGATCGCTGGTGCGAACTGACCCCGTGCGAGGACTTCCGCCAGCTGGCACCGATCGAGCTGCTGGAAAAAATCCGTGATTGCGGGGTTGCCGGCCTGGGCGGCGCGGGATTTCCAACCGCGGTAAAACTCGACCCCCACGGTGGCACCGAGATCGACACCCTGATTATCAACGGCACCGAGTGTGAACCCTACATTACCGCCGATGACATGCAGATGCGCGAGCGCGCCGGGGAGATCATTGCCGGCGTTGAAATGATGGCCTATATCCTGGACGAGCCCGACCAGGTCCTGATCGGGATTGAGGACAACAAGCCGGAAGCCATCGAGGCCATGCGCGCCGCCGCGGAGGGCACCCGCTTTGATATCATCGTCTATCCGACCAAATACCCATCCGGTGGTGAGAAACAGCTGATACAGATCCTCACCGGGCGCGAGGTGCCCAACGAGGGCCTGCCTGCCAACGTGGGCGTCATCTGCCAGAATACCGGCACCGCCCGTGCGGTGTACCGCGCGGTGCGCTTTGGCGAGCCCATGATCAGCCGGGTGACCACGGTAGTGGGTGAAGCCCTGGAGAGAAGCCGCAATATCGAGGTGCCGCTGGGCACCCCCATCCGTCATATCCTCAAGCAGCATGGTGTCCACCGTGGACTGATGCAGCGGATCATCCATGGCGGGCCCATGATGGGCTTCACCATCGAAGACGACCGCACTCCGGTGATCAAGACCACTACCTGCCTCCTGGTGCCGACCGACAGTGAACTGCCACCGCCCCCTCCGGCCCAGGCCTGTATCCGCTGCGGCTTCTGCGCCGAGGCCTGCCCCGCCTCACTGCTGCCGCAGCAGCTCTACTGGTACGCGCGGGCTGACGACCGCGAGAAGCTGCAGGCCTACAACCTGTTCGACTGCATCGAGTGCGGTGCCTGCTCCTATGTCTGTCCCAGCACCATTCCGTTGGTGCAGTACTACCGCGCAGCCAAGGGCGATATTCGCATCGCCGAGGAAGAAAAGGAGAAATCCGATCGCGCCCGCGAGCGCTTCGAGTTCCGCAAACTGCGCCTGGAAAAGGCCGAAAAAGAGAAGGAAGCCAAGCGTAAGGCACGACGCGAGGCCGCTGAACAGGCGCGCAAGCAACGCGAGCAACAGGCTGCCTCCGGCAACGGCGACAGCGCGTCTGGCAAGGCCGCGAAAGAAGAGGCCGATGTGGTGGCTGCAGCCCTGGCACGAGTCAAGGCCAAGCAGTCGTCACCGGAGCAGCAGCTGGCCCGCGCCAAACGCTCACTGACCAGCGCCGAACATCGTGTCGAGCGCATGCAGAAAAAACTCGACGCCGCCGACGATGCCCAGCGCGACCAGCTGGCGGCACAACTCAAGGATGCCGAGCTCAAGTTGCAGGACGCCCGGCGCAAGCTGGCCGACGCGCAGGCCAAGGCCAGCCCCTCTGCCGCCACAGATGCCGCCGACGTACAGAGCGGTACCGGCGGCAGTGGCGAAGAGGGAGGGCATGGCGGCCAATCCCGGGCGCAGAGCGCAATCGAGAAAGCCAAGGCTGCCGCCGCGGCGCGGGCCAGTATGGACCCGGCGGAAAAGCTGGCGGCTGAGATAGAGGCCCTCAGGGCCCGCGTGGCCAAGGCAAAAGCGCGACTGGAGAAAGCGCGCGCGGAGCAGGACGAGAACGTCGATGCCTTTGCCACGGCACTGGAAAAATTACAGGAAAAACTGGACCACAAGATGCGCCAGCAACAGGAACAGGACGGGGAAAAATAATGTCTCTGATGCGCATGTCCTCGCCCCATACCCGCTCCGGTGACCGCACTGCCGGGGTGATGCTACAGGTAGCAGCCGCCACCGCCCCCGGCGTGCTGGCACTGGTGCTGTATTTCGGTATTGGCGTGCTGATCAATATCGTCCTGTGCACCATCACCGCTCTCGCCTGTGAGGCGGCAATGGTGAAACTGCGCAACCGGCCGGTGTCCTTTTACCTGAAAGACTACACCGCTTTTGTGACCGCGCTGCTGCTGGGCATTGCCCTGCCCCCATACTGCGCCTGGTGGCTGCCGGTAGTGGGCAGTGCCGTGGCTATCGTGCTGGCGAAACAGCTCTACGGCGGCCTTGGCTACAACCCCTTCAACCCGGCCATGGTGGGATATGTGGTATTGCTGATCAGCTTCCCGCTGGCCATGACCCGCTGGGTGGCGCCGGGCGAACTGATCCAGGGCACACCGGGAATCGCTGAGGCCTTTTCTCTCGTTTTCGGTAACTACAGTGTCGATGGCTTTACCCGCGCCACTCCACTGGAAATCGTGCGCCTGAACGACTCGGTGCTGCTCGAGCAGCTTTACCAGATGGAACCCATACTCAACCAGGGCAGGGTCGCGGGTCTCGGCTGGGAAACCGCCAACCTGGGCTTCCTGGTCGGCGGCCTGTTCCTGCTTTACCGCCGCGTAATCACCTGGCATGCCCCGGCGGCCATGCTCGCCACCCTGGCACTGCTGTCAATGCTCTTCTACGACAGTGGCAGCTCGCTCAGCGAGGGTTCCCCGGCACTGCACCTTTTCTCCGGGGCCACCATGCTCGGGGCGTTTTTTATCATCACTGACCCGGTGAGTGGCGCCACCAGTAACAAGGGCCGCCTGATTTTCGGTGCCGGCGTGGGACTGCTCACCTATGTCATCCGTGCCTGGGGCAGTTACCCCGATGCCGTGGCATTTGCTGTGCTGCTGATGAACTTCGCCGCACCCACCATCGATAATTACACCCTGCCACGTACTTATGGCCACAAGGCACCGCGCAAGGCCACCGAAGGGGAGGAGCAGTAATGCTGAAACGCTCCATGATCAGTAACGCGGTGATACTGGCCCTGTTCGCCCTGGTTACCGCCGGTACCCTGGCAATTACCCAGATCACCACCCGCGAGCCCATCGAGCGTGCAGTCCGTGCCGCCGCAGCCAAGGCACTGCTGGAGATCATCCCCCTGGATCGCCACAGTAACGACATGCTGGTGGACACCTACCCGATACCACGCCAGTACTGGTCGCGCCTGGGGCTCAAGGACGGTGGTGATATCAACCTCGCCCGCGAGGACGGCCGCATTACGGCAGTAATTATCCCCGCAGTCGCCCCGGACGGTTATGGCGGCCCGATCAACCTGCTGGTGGGGGTAAACCGCGATGGCACCGTGGCCGGTGTCCGGGTCACCAGCCACAGCGAAACCCCAGGCCTGGGGGACAAGATCGAGGTAAAAAAGAGTGACTGGATCCTCGATTTCAACGGCAAATCGCTGGGCAACCCACCCCGCGACCAGTGGCAGGTACAGAAAGACGGTGGCGCTTTCGACCAGTTCTCCGGTGCCACCATCACACCTCGCGCGGTGGTAACCCAGGTGCGCGAGGTGCTGGAATTCGTCGCCAAGCACCACCAGGAAATTTTCTCCGCGCCCGTTTCCGAGCGCGCAGTGGAAGTAGAACAGCCCAGCGAGTCCGGCCAGGAGGAGCAGTAAGATGGCAACGCCCGGCTACAACGAAATCAGTCGCAACGGCCTCTGGAACAACAACCCCGCCCTGGTGCAGCTCCTGGGACTATGCCCGCTACTGGCAGTGACCGGTACGGTGGTCAACGCCATCGGCCTGGGACTGGCCACCATCGGCGTACTCACCTGCTCCAACCTGGCGGTATCCATTGTTCGCCGACAAATGCCGGAAACGGTCCGCTTGCCCGTATCGGTGATGATCATCGCCACATTCGTAACCTGTGCCGAGCTGCTGATGAAGGCGTTCACTTATGAGCTCTACCTGGTGCTGGGCATTTTCATCCCACTGATCGTGACCAATTGCGCGATCCTGGGCCGGGCGGATGCTTTTGCCAGCAAGAACCCGGTACTGCCCTCGATGGTGGACGGCTTCATGATGGGCCTGGGCTTTATGGCAGTGCTGATTACGATTGGCGCCATCCGCGAGATCCTCGGCCAGGGCACCCTGTTCGCGGACATGGACCTGTTGCTGGGCCCAGTCGCCCGGGACTGGACTATCCCGGTGCTGGGCAGTGACTACCCGGGCTTCCTGGTGGCGGTACTGCCACCCGGCGCCTTCCTGGTTGCGGGGCTGCTGATTGCAGCCAAGAACGCCATCGACGCCGGTATTGAGCGCCGTCGCAGCCAACCGGTGCGAGTCGTGCCCGGGGCCAAACGAGTGCGCGTTACCGGCAAGATTTCCTGATATGCACCAGCGGCGCGCACGCGCCTGTTGCCATGTAAGGCCCTGTAAGCTGGTTGGCACCACATTCTTCCAAATGACGCTGGCCACGGGATTCTTTTTCGCTAGAATGGTACGCCCGATCAGGGGATTGATCGGGTATGTACGAAATAAAAAGGAATTACCGCTATGACAGTGGACAATGGAAAGTCTGAACTCGTTTACCACGGCCGGCGTGCACAACGCGCTGACAGCCGCCAGCGCCGCAAGGCGATTCTAGAAGCCACACTGCGCCTGATCGTCAAGGACGGTATCCGCGGTATCCGCCACCGCGCTGTCGCCCGCGAGGCCTCTGTCCCGCTGGCCGCCACCACTTACTACTTCAAGGACCTCAACGACCTGATCAGCGATGCATTTACCTACTTCGTTGAACAGGGACTGGAGCATACACGCCAGCTGCAGGAAGACAGTTTCGCCGCAGCCCGCGCACTGTCACCCGAGGAGCGCGCCTCCGCCGGCGGACGCAAGCTGCTGACCCAGCAACTGACCCGCTTTATCCTCACCCATGTGCGGGCCCAGGCCAGCCAGCGCGACTTCCGCCTGATCGAGCTGGCCTTCCGTAACGAGGCCCTCCGCAACGAACAGTTGACCCGGGCGATCCGCATGGCCAACCAGGCCAACCAGGCCCTGATTGAGGAGTTCTTCCAGTTGCTGGATGTCGCCGACTCGGAAGCTGCCGCCCAGATCACCATGGGTACCATCCTCAACCTGGAATACCAGATCCTGAGCGGCGCGGTGGATATCGAGTCACCACTGCTGGAGCGCACCGTCACCAAGATGGTCAAGGGACTGATCCCGGTAAGTGCCCCTGCCAGCCAACCGGTCGCTCTCGACTGAGCCCCTGCCCTGCCCCGCCCCGCTCCGGCGGGGCTGCCCCGCCCCCTCCACAACTGCCACAGCCAGCTAGGCTGGAGGTATGACTCTGTAAACATACTTCATCGCCATGACACCAAGCTGGCGCCTGTTATTCGCAATTATCGTCGCGCTGTTGCTGTCAAACACCGGCTGCGAGCGCGGCAACCCGGGTGCCGTCCCCACCGGTAATAGTGCGGCCGCCTCAACGCCCGGTAACCTTGATGCTATCCCGATAGAACTGTATGACAACTACGTCGAATCCGGTGACCTGGCCGCGATTGAAAAGCGTGGCCGGTTGCGCCTGCTGGTTGATTCCAGTCGTTCGGCCGCCCTGCACCGCGAGGCAACACAACAGGATGTGGAGATCGAACAGGCCCGCCTGATGGCGCATCGGCTGGGCCTGCAGTTGGTCGTGCTGGAGGTGCCCCAATTCAGTGACCTGATCCCAATGCTCAATGCCGGCGGGGGCGACCTGATCGCCAATAACCTGCTGGTAACCGATGCCCGGCGGCAGAAAGTCGACTTCTCGATTCCCACCGCCGAAACCGACGTGGTACTGGTATCCGCAACCGGCACTGAGGATATCAACGACCAGAGCCGGTTGAGCGGGAAGGTTGTCGTGGTGACCGCCGGCACTGTATTCGAGGAGGAGGCTCAGGAATTTACCCGCCAATACCCGGGAGTGGAGCTCCAGATACGCGAGGATAACTATGTCGACTTGCTTATCGAGGTGGCTGACGGTGATGTGGATTTTACCATTGTCGACCGGCAGGCCCTGGACCTGGTATTGCAGTTTCGCGATGGCCTCAAGGCGAACCATGTGTTTCCCGGCCGGCGGGAACTGGCCTGGGCAATCCGAAAGGACTCGCCAGAGTTACTGCAGGCCATCAACAAGCAGGTACAGCAGATCCGCATGACCCGGCCGGGACAGCGCTCCGTGGGTGACCTCCAGGCCATCAGGAAGCGCGGTGTCCTGCGGGCGGTGACACGCAATCATCCCGGCACTTACTTCATGTGGAAGGGCCAGGTTCTCGGGTTCGAGTTCAGACTGCTGGAAAATTTCGCCAAGTCCCTGGATGTGCGACTGGACATTACCGTGGCCGATACCCATGAAGATTTTGTCCGGATGCTGCGTAACGGCGATGTGGATGTTTCCGCAAGCCTGCTGGCAGTGACCCGTCGGCGACAGGCTTCGGGCATGGCGTTCTCCAGGCCCTACCTGCAAAGCCCGACCGGCATAGCCGCACGCGCGGGCGAGAAACTGTCAGGCATGCAGGACCTGGCTGGCCGCACTCTCTGCGTGCGTCGGGCCAGCAGCCAGTACCAAGTGGCGGAGGAACTGAAAAAACAGGTGCCCGGCATTGAGGTGCAGGAAGTTCCCGGGGAGCTGGACATCCAGGAAGTCATCGACAAAGTGGTCAACAACGAGTGCGACCTCACCATTGCTGACGAAATATCTGTCCGGTTGGAGCAGGTGTGGCGCGATGATATCGCGTTCGCGCTCAGGCTGCCCCGGGAAGAAAGCCGTTATGCATGGATGGTGCGGGAGTCCAACCCCAGGTTATTACGGGCCATTAACGAGTTTTTTGCCGAACCCAGCACCGACGACAGGATTCCCGAACTCTTTGAGCGCTATTTCAATGCCCCCAAGCGCACCCGTGACGAAATCGAGGAGCTCAACCGCAGCGGCCAGCTATCCCCTTTTGACGATATCGTGCGCCGGTACGCAGAGGAGTTCGACTTCGACTGGCGACTGATCGTCGCGCAGATGTACCAGGAAAGTAATTTCCACCCCGACGTTAAGTCCTGGGTGGGCGCCAGGAGATTGATGCAGGTGATCCCGAGCACCGGCAGGCGAGTGGGCGAAACCGGCCTTTTCACTCCTGAAAACAGTATCCGGACCGGCATCACGTATATGCGCTGGCTCCCTGACAAGTTTGACGACAAGGGCATCAACCTGGAGAACCAGATGTGGTTCCCACTCGCCCCTTACAACGCCGGCTCGGCTCATGTCGACGACGCGCAGGACCTGGCTCGGGAGAACGGCTGGGATCGCAGGATCTGGTTCGACAACGTGGAAAACGCCATGTTGCTGTTGCCGGACGGGAAATACTTCAGGTAGACCCGCTATGGCTATGCCCCTGAACAGGAACCGGTGGACAACGCACGCAAGATCGAGGCGCGCTTTCGCTCCTTTGCCTCACTGCTGGAGGCACAGAAACAACGGGAGGAACAGGGCAGCCACATGACCCCACCGGGAACCTTCTCCACCGGCCAGGTACGTTACCGCGCCACCAATGCCCGAGCACAGCCTCTGGCTAGACTGTAACCAACGAAACAAGCACCGACCGGTATATAACTCAATGCGGTTTATCCCCCCGAGATTCTCTCTAAGCGTCATTGTCCTGACAATCTTCCTCGCGGCTGGCTATGGCGGCGAGCACGAGGAATCTCAGCAACGCGAGGCGACCGACATGGTCGCAGAACAGGAGTCCTCGGAAAGCGGGAGCGAGACTGCTACGGCAGATGAAGCGAAGGGGGATTCAGCCCCTGAAGCGCAGCAACCTCCAGAGTCCCCGGAAAAAGCTGTCCCTGGGGAGGCCAGGGAAAAGGTCGGTAAAGCGGCAAAGGCACCCGGCCTGTGGGATCGCTTCGCCAAGCGCGTGGCCGGCAAGGATGACCTGCGGCCGGAAGCCGCCTGGTCACCCGAAACTACCGGCGAATACCCCATCGGCGCCTACGACAACTATATTGAGACCGGTGACCTGGACGCCATCAGGAAGCGCGGCAAGCTCGGCATTCTGGTGGATGTCACTAATACCGACTCACTCCACCGGGCTGCCACGCCACAAGACATTGAGATCGAGCGAGCCAAGCGAAAGGCGGAAATACTGGGCCTGGAGCCGGTTGTGCTTTACGCGGAAAGCTTCGACCAGCTGATACCCATGCTGATAGAGCAAGGGGGACATTATCGCCAACAACATGGTCCCAACCTCCGAGCGTCGCGAGCTGATTGACTTCAGCATTCCAATAGCATCCACCCATGACACCCTGGTGTCCCGGGCCGATATGCCTGATATCAAGGAGGGGGACTCCCTCAAGGGCAAAACACTACAGGTGACCAAGGGCACAGTGTTTGAGCAACGTGCTCAGGAGCTGGCACAGAAATACCCTGGCTTGAAAGTCGAAGCGGTAAAGACCAACTATGTCGAACTGGCCCTGCAGGTATCCATGGGGAATATCGACCTCACCATAATTGACGAGATGATATTCGACCTGTTGAGCCAGTTCCGTGACAACCTGAAGAAAAATATTGTCTTTGAGCGGGAGGACCAGCTGGCGGCCGGTATCCGCAAGAACTCCCCCCAGCTGAAAAAGTTTATCGACGATGCCATCCGCGATATCAAACTGACCACCCCCGACCAGCGCTTTATCGGTGATCTGGACCAGATCAGGGAGCGCGGGGTGCTGCGTGCGGTTACCCGCAACCACCCGGGAACCTACTTTATGTGGAAGGGACGCATAATGGGCTACGAATACGAGCTGCTGCAAAGGTTTGCCAGGGATCTCGACGTGCGCCTCGAGATTATCGTGGCCCCCAAACACAGTGACCTCCTGAATTTCCTGCGAGATGGAAAAGCCGATGTAACCGCCAGCCTGCTGACTGCCACTGATATACGCGACAGCCAGGGGGTCGATTTTGGCCCTGCCTATATGGAAGAAAAGGTCAGCGTGGTCGGGCGCCCGGGGGAAACCATCAACAGTATCAAGGACCTGGAAGGCCGTACCGTTCACGTGCTCGAGTCCAGTAGCCAGTATGAAATACTGAGGGAAATCCTGGAACAGTACCCGGACATCAACGTGGACCTGGTGCCGGAAGAGCTCACCATTCCCCAGATCCTTGACCGGGTCGCAGAGGGCGAATACGACCTTACGATTGCTGACGACATAACCGTGCGCCTGGAACACCAGTGGCGTGACGATGTGGACAACCTCCTCGACCTGCATGAGGAGGATAATGTCTATGCCTGGGCGGTGCGCGAGGGAAATCCACAATTGCTGGAGGCCGTGCACAATTTCTTCAACGACAAAAAAATAACCCAGTTAAGAAAAACACTGTTTCGCAAATACTTCGATGAACCCAAGCGTACACGCGACGAAATCAAGGCCTTGAGCGAGAAAGGGGAAATCTCCCCTTTCGACAAAATCGTCAAAAGGTACGCCGATAAACATGATTTTGACTGGCGGCTGGTAGTCGCGCAGATGTACCAGGAAAGCACTTTCGACCCCAAAAAGCCAAGTCATGGGTCGGCGCGCGCGGCCTGATGCAGGTAATGCCCGATACCGGCAAGCAGGTTGGCGAGACCAACTTGTTCGAGCCGGAGACCAGTGTGCGCGCGGGCCTGAAGTATCTGGAATGGCTTCACCGCTAGTTCGAGGACAAAGGTATCACCCCGGAAAACCAGATGTGGTTCACCCTGGCCTCCTACAACGCCGACCTGGGCCATGTATACGACGCGCAGGACCTGGCAGAGGAAAAGGGCTGGGACCACAAAGTGTGGTTCAACAGCGTCGAGAAAGCCATGCTGCTGCTCTCACAGGAGAAGTACTATAAGAAAGCACGGTACGGCTATGCCCGAGGCCACGAACCTTACGATTATGTGCGCAAGATAGCCGCTCGTTTCAGGACCTATGTTTCCCTTCTGGAGGCCTTTAAGCGGCAGCAGCAAGTGGGGAGCCTTACCTGCGCAGCCCTGCCTTCCTGGGTGACCGGGCAACTGGAAGGCCTGGCACACATAACGGAGTGTCGCGAATCACACACCCGGGGCCTGGTGCAGGTGCGGGTCCCCGCACCATAAAAAAGCCGGCGGAATTACCGCCGGCTCAATTGTTGGCATTTACGGTAGATGCGCCAGCTGTCGTCAGCTGCAACTGCCTCCCATCGAGGCCACCCACTCCCGCAGCAATGCCGTGCCCTCCTCGTGCTCGAGGCTGCGTCCCAGTTCCGGCATCATGGCACCGGGGTTGGTGGTTTCAACCCGGAAATTGAGGATGGATTCCTCCGGCTCTCCCGGGACGATGGCAAACAGGCGATTGCCGCTGCCGGTCCCCGCCGCTACCGGTGGCTTACACAGGCCCAGCTTGCGCCGGTCGGACTCCAGGTGGTGCAGCATCAGCCCGGATGTATCGGCGGCACCTGCCGGGTTATGGCAGTGGCCACAGTTGATATCCAGGTAGGATCGGGCGCGCGCTTCGAGCGACTCGCTGCTATCCGCGAAATCCACGTTGCGCGGTACTGTTGTAATTTCCGGCAAGCCGCTCAGGTAACCCAGCTGCTGCCAGTGCAGCAGCTGGTTTCGCGTCCCGTCCCCGTAGGCATAGTCCTTGTTCAGGTGGCGGGCCCGGGGGCCCAACGGCATGATCGCCTTGTCGGTATGGTTGTCCGCATGGCAGCCGGCACACTGGTTCGCATCCGGCACCACATAGGTAAAACCAGCATCCTCGACGCTCTCACTGACCAGCTGCAGGCGGCTGGCGTCGCCGGCAATTTCCAGCACTGCCTCGGTTTGCTCCGCGTTCCATACGTATGGCAGGGCCTGCCAGCCGCCCGCACGCTTCACCAGCAAGCGGGTTTCCATCAGCCGTACATTGTCCAGGTCCAGAGCCTCACCGGTCCGGCCGGCGACATAATCACGGCTGTAGTCATCGGTGCGCAGTACTGCGTCCTGGATGCCACTGGTATCCCGGGGGTAGTAAAAGGTCTTACTGAGAACCGTACCCACAGGGTACTCGAAACGCTCATCCGCGTACTCTGCCGAGGTGCCCGGGGGCATCCAGACCGTGCGCAGTTTGTGGGCATAGTCAGTAAACAGCGCCGTGTTCAGGTCATAGGGAAGCACACCGTCGTTCGGCAGCAATTCACCGTCGATGGCTTCCACGATATGCCAGTCACTGAGCTTTTCCGGAACCGCGTCGCGCTCGAAAATTGCCACCTGCTTTCTTGGTGCATCACAGCCGCCCAGGGCGAGTGCAAAAACCGGGGCCAGCACCGCGCCCCACAACAGCTTACGCATCTTCCGCCTCTAGTTTAGCCATATCAGTTTTTTTCGGCTCGACCTGGTCGAACTCCAGCACCACCTGGGGCAGTTTCTGCAGGGTACACCTGTGCGGTGCAATATCGGTGGATATATTCTTAAAGTCGTTGGAGGCATCGATATTGATGATGCCGGCATCACCGTTGTCAATGCACAGTTTCAGGGGTTCCGGCAATGTGCCATCCACCAGCTTTTCACTGTTCACGACCCCATCCCAGAGAATGTCCGGGAGGCTGCCGCCCAGACCGAACTTGGCCAGCTTCAGGGCCTTCAGCTCAATATGGTCAGGTGAGGCGCCTCCACCGGTGAACTCGTTGTCATAGATAAAGATGCCCTCGGGATAGGGGTCAAAGGCTTCCTGGGTGGATTTATCGGAGTAGTAGCCCGCGGTGTAATAGCTGCTGACGATAATATTGGCCGTGTCATTATCCGCGATCTTGTTATTGAAGATCTCGACATTGTCGTTGGAATTGATCACGATCCCGGATCCTGCAGGGACTGCCGCCACCGGCGTGCCCTCGTGGCCGAAGTTCCCGGTATTGTTCTCAAATACACGGTTATCGTAGACACGGGTGCTGTGGCCCGGCTGCGGCAGGTTGGGCATATTGAAGACCAGGATGCCGCCGGTGTTGTTGGTGGCGATATTGTCATAGACATCAGCGCCGATGGTATTCTCGATCTCGATCCCCGCAACATTGAACTCGGCCCGGTTGTTACGCACGATCACATTGCGTGACTGGCCCACATAGATTCCCGCATCCGATGCGCCAATGGCGACATTGCCCTCAAGCAGGGTGTTTTCCGTCTGTACCGGGTAAATGCCGTAAGCCCCGTTTTCCGTGGCAGGGCCATTGGTCCACTCCACCCGCACGTTGCGGATGACGATATTCTCGCCTTCGTTCACCTTCAGTGCGTCACCGATGGTGTCCTCGATCGCGAGGTCCTCAATGGTGAAGTCGCTGGCATTCACCAGCAGGCCCTCGGCCCCCTGGATCTGGTTCTTGAAGGAAAGCACTGTCTCATCCATCCCGGCGCCACGGATAGTCACACCATCCACGTTCAGGGAAAGACTGCGATTCAGGGCGAAATTGCCAGCCGGGAGTTCAATAACATCGCCGGGCTTGGCGGAGATCAATTGTTTCAGCAACTGCTTCTGGAAGTCCGCGCTCGCTGACGCTGCGGCTGTTCCAGAGATATCGCCACCGGGGTTGTTGTCCCGGGAGCAGGCCGCAGCAAGTACAGCAGCCAGCGCCAGGCCCATATAGGCAGTGGTCTTCATGTGAATTTCCTTTTATTCAGGTTCTTCTATTGTTCGAGTTATCTGCTACCCGGGCCGCAGCTCCATCTGGCCCTACACCCCGCCATCCGCCTACCTGGTACATGTGTACCAATTAAAAACCGCAAAAAATGGCGGGGCTGCAAACAGGCCAATCCTAGCCTATCCCCGGCCGATCCGGCAATAAGGCCTGGGGGGCCACTTGCCGGTCGGCGGGTGGCTGTGTATTGTCTTGGCAGTCACTCGAAGATGGCCAGGCACCATGAAACTGCGAGCACTTTCGGGCGTACCATCAAAAGCAAACCCTCCCGGGGCCCTTTCGGGGCACTTTTCTCCCAACCGACTGGCCTCCTCACTCGCCGTGCTCTTTGCCCTCTTCACCAGCCAGGCCCATACCAGCGGCACCCTGCAACTGAAACTATTGACCGATCACGGTGATACATTCGAGATTGAGCAGCAGGTCGAGAGGGATGGGCCGGACTTCGCTTCCGCAATACTTGGTGAAGAGGGGGCTGTGAGGGAATATCAGGCGATCAAGTGTGATGGTCCCTGGGGGGCGGTGAAATATCGGATGGCCCTGCCCAACGGACCCGGCTACCAGCTGGAACTGGCCCGGGACACCATCCTGCTACGGATCGTGGAACATGCGGTGGTCAGCGAAGACCGCAATATCGAGGCGATGAAGATCCACTGCCGGGATACCCAACCCCGGCCCGTGGTGAAGTCACTGGTTGAAATCCAGCTGGACCGCAGTAGCCCCGCAGAGCAGGAACTGATCCTGCCCAACGGCTACCGGATCCAATATAGTTACCTGCCCGAACAAGGCGAGTGACCGACGATCGCCTGCACTCAGTGGAATACCGGCGCGGAAACAAAGCTCCAGAAAAGCACCGTAGCAACCATTACCACCACCGCCATCACCAGTGACACAGTGACGATGGCACTGGCAAACAGGAAGCCGCGCTCTTCCGACACCCCCATGACGATCGGGATGCCGGTATACAGCAGGTAGACGGCGTAGGCGACGGCCAGCATCGCAATCAGGATATCCAGCCAGAGTACCGGATAGAACCCGGCCAGCCCGGCGATAAAGATGGGTGTGGCGGTAAACCCAGCGATCACCATGCCCTTCATGGGGTAGGTGTCCGCACCATAGGTCTTTGCCATCCAGTGAATAAAGTAACCGACGGCAACCACCCCCAGCACCATGGCCAGGTAAAAGGCCCCCACCAGCGACAGCGCGCTCTGGCTGGTGACCCGGACCGGGTCGCCGCCACCCACGCTCCACCCGATTTCGGTGGTACCGTAAAACCACGCCAGGGCCGGCAACAGTGCCAGGACAATGGCATAGGGGATTTGCCGGCGCAGGCCCTTCTCGGACAGGCCCCCGATCTGCTGCCACTGCTGCCGCGGGTGCACCAGCATTCCGAACATGTAGCTCAACATCCCGTTTCTCCTCACTCAACGCAAGGAACATTCCGCCAAGGCGCTACTGCTTCAGTACTGCTGTTACTTCCTCTGATTTATGCTTGTAAAGGCATATGGCGCCTCCCCGCTCCCGACCGGACTGCACGGCTCGCGGGATTCAAGACGGTCGGGGATGACCGGTCTCAATTTGCTCTGGATACGTCTTGTCAAAGTGAGGAATACTGCCCGAAGGTCATTCCCGAGGTTCCAGCTTGTTTTTATTCTCACCGCCTGTTGTATCACTCACGGCATACAAGTCAACGACGCTACGGCAATAAGCGTCACTGCCAGCCTTAGCGTTTCCAGAGGAAACAACCGGGGCAGACCAATGCTACCGATCAACCCGGCAATTCGACTGAGCGAGAAAGGTAGTCACGAAGAATCGGAATGACGGGCACAGTCCCGGCTTAGAGCTGGGCGCACCACCAACCAGATAGACAAACCGTACGCCCCGGTTCAGACCTCAATCGGCGCCACCGCTTGCATCCAGCCGAACGGGTCTTCCGCCCTGCCCTCCTGGATATCCAGCAATGCCTGGCGCAGGTGCTCGGAAACCGGCCCCGGAACCTGCGTCAACTCATACTGGACCTCACCGTCACCCAGGACACTGATCGGGCTGATAATGGCAGCGGTGCCGCAGGCAAAGGCCTCACTGCAGGTCCCGGACCTGACCAGCGCAAGCAGGTCATCAATATCGATGTCCCGCTCGTGCACGGTATAGCCCTGCGCTTCAGCCAGGTCGATCAGGGAATCGCGGGTAACCCCTTCAAGGATTGAACCATTGAGCTTCGGGGTATGCAGCTCCCCTTCCATCACGGCAAAGAAGTTCATGCCCGACAGCTCGTCGACGGTATGGCGGTTACCCGGGTTGAGCCACAGGGACTGGTCATAGCCCCGTGCCCTAAGGCGCGAGATGCTCAGCAGCGAGGCCGCGTAGTTACCGCCCACCTTGGCGTCCCCGGTCCCCCCAACCGCAGCGCGGGAATCCTCTCTCTCCACCCACAGGCGCATATGGCCGGCATGATAGGCCTCTGACGGGCTGGCGATCACGTAGAACTCGTATGAAGTGCTCGCAGATACCGTCAGGTCCGCCTGGGTACCGATCAGGAAGGGGCGCAGGTACAGGGACTCGCCGCTGTTTGCCGGCACCAGGTTGGCGCAGTAGGCGGCCACAGTGCGGACACCATCCATAAACAGAGCCTCCGGCACCGGGGGCATGCACAGGCGCTCTGCGGAATGCGCCATCCGCGCGGCATTGCGCTCGGGGCGGAACAGGTTAACGCCACTGTTCCTGGTCCGATACGCTTTCATCCCCTCGAAACAGGACTGGGCGTAATGCAGCACCTTGGCCGCGGGGTCCAGCGCCAGGGGCGCATAGGGCACCAGCTCACCGCTGCTCCAGCATCCATCCTGGCAGACCGCACGAAACATCACCGGTGCCATCACCGTGCCGAACCCGAGCCGCTCGGGCATTTCAAATCCCCGCAGGCTGTTCGCCACTGCCGGGTCAATATAAATGCTCACTGGGAGATCTCCTGTATCAACGCTGTGCCGATTATGGCCCCTGCCGACAACGAATCCAAACTCTCTTTGCCGGTAATGGCGGGCCCGCGCAACGAATGAAGATACAAAGGCACACTTTGTAGGAGAAGCCTTTCACCGGCCACGCTGTCACCTGCCGGCCTCCCCCAGGCAACCCTCGGCCGGCTCTGACCAGAATACACCTCAGGGTCACCAAGCCGTCTAATGCGGCACTTCCATCAACATGAAATTGTGGCATGCAGCACTTCGTATTCGGCAACGACCAAACCGGCCCGGTGCTACTGTGCGTAATAGCCTGTCGAGGGACGCAACAATTTTTACCGTCATCCGCACCGGGCGACAGACGACGCTTGACTATACTCATCAATACGCCCCGGTGACGCCGGCGAACAGGTGACAGGGGCCTCCCGCGAACAGTAGTGCGGTTTATTGCACCGCCAGAAAATCGCGGAGACCGGAACTGAAAACCTCCGGGCACAGTCAAGGACTGGGAACCGAACCACACTTCAGGGAGAGAAATTCCGGCGGCATGTATCGCACGGAAATCATGCCCGACCACTCGCGAGCCACGGTTCGCGGCCGGGTGAGGCAAAACATGGAACAGAAGTGGTTCAACCGTGACACAGACAGAATCCAGCAGCACTTTTGCTATCGGCTTGATGTTTACAGCCACAGCTCTGCTGTGCAGCGATACGTGGGCGGAAGTTGAGCCCGCGCCGGCTGATACCGGCGCCCCTCCGCCGGCCTTTATCGAAGCAGCTTCTCAACCTCTTGAAAGCGAGCCACGCCACCGACAGTTGCGTCCATCCGAAGCGGTACAGCGCTATCGGCAACGTATTGAGGATATGGAGGCCGAGCACGGCGCCTATGGCACCGGCATTGATGAACAGTTGGTGGGCCTGGCCACTGCCTTGCAAAAATCTGGTGCGCACGAGGAGGCGATCAGCGAGTTCCGCCGGGCAATGCTGATAAATCGTGTCAATGAGGGGCTCTACTCGCTCAACCAGGTTCCCATGATTGAGCGCATGATCGACAGCCAGATTGCACTCAATCAGTGGGGAGATGCCAACGACAACCAGGAATACCTCTACTGGTTACACGAACAGAATTACGGCGACAGTGACCCTCGCATGCTGCCAGTCATAGAGCGCCTCAGCAGCTGGCACCTGCAGGCCTACGTGGAGGAGAAAGGCGAAACACTGTTCGAGCACCTCATCAGTGCCACCAATCTCTACCAGCTGGCGGTAGACATTATCACGCAGAATTTCGGGGCCAACGACCTGCGGCTGGTTGAAGCACTGCGGGGACTCAAGGCGACGAACTATTACCTGGCCACCTATGCCGGCGAACCCCAGCCGCCGGTGGTAGTGAACACCAGTTTCGCCGGCGGGGGATTCGACAATAACCACCGGCAGGCGCAACTCGACCATTTCCGCATGAACAGCTTCAGTACCGGGAAGAAGGCCATTGCGCGCATTGTCGATGTCTACCAGAAGAACCCACAGTCGCCCCCCGCTGCCTCGGCCAAGGCCAAGGTGGAGCTGGGAGACTGGTACATGATGTTCAACAAGTGGCACTCAGCCCGGGAAACTTATGGTGAGGCCTATCATGCCCTGTGGGATAACGGCGCCACCAACCGAGAGATAGACGCCATTTTCGGCCGTCCCGCCGCCCTGCCCGACCTGCCCATGCTGGACGAAGATCGCGGGGGCCTGGCCCAGTCTTATGTGACCGTTTCTTACGACGTAACAGCCTACGGCAAAGCGCGCAACATAGAGATCCTCAACTCCAGCCCGGGAGACAGTGTGGTCATCCGCTCCCGTGTCAAAAATGTTCTCAAGCGCGCCAAGTTCCGGCCCCGGTTCGAGAATGGAGAACCGGTGGATACCGTGGGTATCGTGCAACGGTTCGTCTTTGACTAACCTGGTTGATAGTTCGCACGACAGCATCGTCAAGCCGGGTGAGCTGGCACGCCCCGGAGACAGGTTCAACCAAACCAGGGGCCTCGCCGCAGGTCCAACAGAACAGGCTGCGACAGAGGCGAGAAAGCCCGAGAAAAATGCAGAGTTCCGGCCCCGCAGTAATACAGGAACCAATTTGAAAGCTGGCAGAGTCGGCGTGCACCGCACCGATCACTCGAGCCCGACAGGCGCCCACCGGCGCATCAGGAGAGAGAAAATGACACCAGGGAAAGCGGTATTTTCACAGCGCAGCAAAACCCCGGGCTGGCACACCCTGGCCTCGGTCGTGGTACTGAGCGCCGTTATCGCCGGCTGCAAGAGTCAACAGACACAGCAACAGCCACCGGCTCAGCCATCCCAGTCACAATCCCAATCACAACCGTCCAGCAGCTCGCAGTCACAGTCCTCCAGCAGCTCACAGAGTCAGCCGAGCACGGCCAGCAATACGCCGCAAAGCAGCCCCCAGAGCAGCCGCAGCAGCTCGTCCTCGACGCCCAATACCAGCAGCGGCCAGCCGAATACCTCCATGCCCAGTATCGAGTCGGGTCCACAGTCCACCCAGCAGACCAGTACTGCATCTGATTCGGGCAGCGAGGAATCCAGACGCCGCAGTTCGGCCGGGGACAGCATGCCCGACCCGACAGCGCGACCGGACTCCCCATCGACCCCGGTTTACAGCGAATCCGAAGCGGAACCACAGGAACGGCGTATGCCCCCCGATCCCTCCTCCAGCAACGAGGGCCAGCCCCCGGAGGACATCGACTTCTCCGAGGAGGAGCAAACCTCTTCCTCCTCCAGTAGCAGTGCTTCCTCTTCGAGTAGCAGTGCCTCCAGCAGCAGTGCCGCAAACGCCAGCAGCGCTTCCAGTGACGCATCCGCTCAGGCCAGCAGAGCCTCCACCAGCGCCAGCGCCCCGGCCAGCGCGGGCAGCCCGCCGAGTGGCAACAGCGCCCCCAACGAGGCACCAGCCACCGCCGCCGAGCGCGTGGCAGAGCTGGAGGGCGAGTTCGACTCCACCATGGCCAGCTACGACGGGATGATTCTGCGGGAGCGGGACTATGTACGTAATCGCCCGGCCTCCCAGGAAGAGAGCGAAGAGTCCATGGACGAGCCCCCGCCCGGGGAGTCCCTCGAAGACCTGATCGAGTCCGCTGAAGCGGAAATTCCCGCTCCCCCCGGGGGCGGTGGTGCCGGGGGCGAGGAGGGCAGTGGCCCGGAACAGAATAATTCCAGTGGGCAGGCCACCGGCCCCGGCATGCCGACTGCCGGGCGCAAGGGTGAATATGACCACAGTGGCAGCGGTTCTGTCGTACCCGCCGACATCCCCCAGGGTGATGACGACGATGTAGTGGCACGCCAGATCCGCGAGGCCGCCATGCGCGAGAAGGATCCCGAGCTGCGCGAGCGGCTGTGGGAGGAATACCGGAAATATAAAAACGCGAAGAAGTAACAGCGGAGGGAATTACCATGCACTTGCCCAGACTGTTGTCCACCGCACAATCACTGCGCCGCTACCTGCTGGTGGGCAGCCTCTTGCTGCTAGGCGCCTGTGCGACAACGGAGGTGCGCACGACCGCGTTTACCCCACTGACGGTAGAGGACGCCACCATCCCGGAGGACCGCCTGCTGGATGTGGGTGTGGTGCAGTTCGATCCGGGACTGGCCACCGCGGAGGTGGATGAAGAGGAACTGGTATTCCCCGAGTTGCGCCAGGCCGAATCACGCTATATCGCCGTGACGCTCGCGGAATCCCTACAGGGGAGCCAGGGCTGGGGTCCGGTGCGGGTAATCCCCAGCACTCGCACCAATATCGATGTGACCGTCCAGGGCCGGATCCTCCAGTCTGACGGCGAGACCCTTACTGTGGAAGTGACGGTCACCGACTCCCGCGGCCAGCAGTGGTTTACCAGGGAGTATTCCGAGCGCGCCTCGCAGTATGCCTACGATCGCAAGCACCCCACCAAAGGGGATGCCTTCCAGGGCATTTACAATCGTATCGCCAATGACATGCTCAAATATCGCCAGGGCCTGTCCAGTGAATATATCGCCGAGCTGCGCGCCATTTCTGAGATGCGTTTCGCCCGCAGCTTTTCTCCGGGTGCCTTCTCCCGCTACCTCAGCCAGAACGAGGATGGGATCTATCAGCTGAAAGCCCTGCCCGCCCAGGATGATCCGATGCTGCAGCGTGTGCGACGCATCCGCGAACGTGATTACCTGTTTGTCGACACCCTGCAGGGATATTACGGCACCTTCGTAAAATCCATGGAGACCCCCTACCAGGAGTGGCGCTCGCTCAGCTTCGAGGAAGTGCAGCAGATGCGCGAACTGAAACGCAAAGCCCGCAACCACACCATCATGGGCGCAGCCGCAATTATCGGCGGGATCGCCGCCGCCGGTGCCGGGGGTGGTGCCGCACGCCAGGCGGGCCATGTGGCTATCGCCGGTGGCGGCTACCTGGTCAAGAGTGGTTTCGACCGCCGCAGCGAGGCAAAAATGCACATCGAGGCCCTGCAGGAGCTGGGTGATTCCATGCAGGCCGAAGTCGAGCCGCAAATTGTCGAGCTGGAAGACCGCACCGTGACCCTTTCCGGCACAGTGGAAAACCAGTACCGGCAGTGGCGTGAAATCCTCAAGGAGATTTACGAAACCGAAACCGGTGCGCTGGAAACCAATATCTGATCAACGCGCGCCCGTCCACATGGCGGGCGCCGGACAATAATCACAGCAATGCGGAATGACTATGCAACACCGCGATCAGTCCCCCGAAGACGATGGCTATATAGAGCCCGCCGATTTTCGCTTCGGTGGCAAGCCCGGCCGTACCGACATTCGGGAGTCCACGACCACTGCGCAGGAAGGGAGGCGTCCCCCTTCCCGCCGTAACCTGCCGGCCATCTTCCTGGGAACCGCTCTGGTCGTGGGGGTAGTCGGGGTCTTCTGGCTTCTGCCCCGGGCAGTGGAAAAACCGGCCGTCAAAGTCACTTCTTCCCAGACGACGGTCACATCGGCGACCGCCGGGGCAAACCGGCCGGCGAAGCTACAGGCATCCCCCTATACCGATGCGGAAATCGCACGCCAGCGCCGCCGTGTACAGGAGATCCTCCAGGAAATATTCGTCCTTCAGGAAGAGCTGCAGGAACGCCGCGTGGAAATCTGGGCTGGCGAGGATTTTTCTGCAGCTCGCGGCCTGGCGGAAGAAGCGGACGGAACCTATCGACAGCGCAAGTTCCAGCAGGCGCTCGGCCAGTACGAGGGGGCCCTGGCCGCGATGCAGGAAATCCGCGACAGCGTTCCAGAGCGAATCGAGCAGCATCTGGCCGAGGGCAACAGGGCACTGGACAACGGTGATGCCGATGCCGCACACCGTGCCTTTGACCTGGTCCTGACCATTTCCGAAGAGCACCCGCGCGGCACCCGGGGCAAGGCACGCGCAGAAAAACTGCCTGAGGTCTGGGAACAGGTCAACCGCGGACGTGCTGCCTTCGCCGCCAATGACCTGGACACTGCGAAACGGGCCCTGGAGCAGGCTCTCGCGCTGGATGACGAGACCCGCCCGGCCCGCAAATTACTGCCGAATGTGCTCGCCGCGATCACTGAACGCGATTACAGCGAGGCCATGTCCAGGGGGTATGCCGCCATTGCTGAGAGTAATTTTGCGGTCGCCAAGTCTGCATTCGAACGGGCGCAGGAACTCAAGCCCGCAGCGAAGGACCCTGCCGTCGGCTTGCAGCAAGCAGCCAATGGGCTGGAGCAGACCCGCGTCGAACGCCTGTTCAGCCAGGCCCGTCAACAAGAGGCATCCGAACAGTGGCATGCCGCCGTAGATAGCTACAGGGCACTGCTGGCAACCGACAGCAGCCTGGTCAACGCGATCACCGGCAAGGCCCGCGCCCAGGCCAGGGCCACACTGGACGACCAGCTCCAGGCACTGCTCGACGATCCGCTGTCGTTGGGTGGCAGCAAACGCAACGCGCACGCGCGCACGGTGCTGGCTGACGCTCGCCAGATCGATGCCGATGGGCCGCGACTGCAATCCCAGATTGAAGCGCTGGAAACCGCGCTGACCCAGGCCGTGATCCCAGTGCCCGTACTGTTCCAGTCGGACAGCAGCACCCGGGTATCCATTTACCGTGTGGGTACGCTGGGCAACTTTAGTGAGCGCCAGATTACGCTCAAGCCGGGCCGCTACACCGCGGTGGGAAGGCGTGACGGCTATCGGGATGTGCGTCGTGAATTTACCGTAACTCCAGGGGCCGAGACACCGACAGTCGTCATCCGGTGCGCAGAGAAAATAAACGGTGCCAATAACGGTTAGCAGCGCCGCCAGGCACTGAACCGCCCTCCATTTAACTGATCCAATTCGTTGCTGGTCCGGCCGTTTCCAAAAGCTGGACAGGTTCGCCTGCCCGGTGCTGGCGATAAAAGGAATATCGCGACAAACAGCGGCGCGAGGGACATGGCGCAAGCACGAGCGAGCTAAGCTTTATGTCACTGGAAAAGACAGGCAGCGAAAGGCGCGGGAATCCACCATCCCCCAGCGCTGCCCGGGCAACAGCCGGCGCCCATGCGATAAAGCGATAACTACGCAGTAACAGGGATTCACTAATGACAGCGAAGGAAGCGGTACCCGTTCGCGATCAAGATCGCGCAGACGAAGACTTCTCGATCATCCAGCCAGCTGGTTTCACCCCGGTCGTGACACAGGCAGGTGGTCGCAAGCTGCTGTTTTCCCCACGTGCCCTGATTGTCGCAGCCGCACTGTTGCTGGGCATGCTGATTCTGGTTTACCTGCTGGTGGCCCGCTCACTGATCTTTGAAACCCAACCCGCAGACGCCAATGTCAGTGTTTCCGGCCTGGCCCTGCCCCTCGGCGATGGCCACCTGGTGCTTCCAGGCACGTATCGCTATGAAATCAGCGCCACCGGCTACCTCCCACAGAGCGGAGAAGTGGAAGTCACCAGTGAAGATCACAGCCGCCGCGCGATCAAACTCGAACGCCTGCCGGGCCACCTTCAGGTGATCACTGACCCTCCTGTCCCAGTGCGCATCCTGGTAAACGGCAAGGAGATACCCGCTGAAAACGGCCTGGCAAAAAATATTCCTGCAGGTACCAAGCGTGTCACGATCGAGACCGATCGCTATCTGCCATTTACCCGGGAAGTCGAGATCGAGGGCCTGGATAACACCCAGCAACTGCAGGCCCGACTGCGGCCCGCCTGGGCCGATGTAGAGATCAGCAGCCATCCGCCGGGGGCCACGGTAACGGTCGAGGGCGAGGTCATCGGCACCACCCCCCTGACGGCACAGCTGATCCAGGGAGACCGGATAGTGGAGATCTCGCTGCCCGACCACAAAACTGCAGAAGTCCCCGTGGCGGTTACCGCCGGTGTCGACCAGACCCTGGCTCCGGTGGAACTCGCCGCAGCCGATGGCCTCCTGCGCGTGGCCAGCAGTCCCTCCGGCGCCAGCGTCACCGTCAACGGGGAATTCCGTGGACAGACGCCAATGGAACTGGAACTGGCGCCGGACAGTGTGCACCAGATCCGCTTCTTCAAGGATGGATTCGGTTCAGTGGAACGCCGCGTGGAGATAGGCCCCGGCGTGGCGCGGGAAATCAAAGTGGACCTGTCCGCTGTATTCGGCCGGGTAAAAATCACCAGCAGCCCGGCGAACGCACGCGTTTATATCGACGGGGAGCTGGCCGGCAATACAGGCGAAACCTTCACCCTACCCGCACGCAGCCACAACATCCTGGTACGCAAGCAGGGCTACGAGGATTACCAGACCAGTGTCATACCCAGTGCCAAACTGGAGCAGACCGTGCGCGCGGTGCTGCTGACTGAAGAACAAGCCCGCTGGAGCAATATCCCTGCGGAGGTCACCCACGGTGCGGGTGGCCGCATGCTCCTGATGCGCCCGAATGCACAGTTCACCATGGGATCCTCACGGCGGGAGCAGGGTCGACGCGCCAACGAAGTCATGCGCAAGATTTCCCTGACGCGGCCGTTCTATATCGGTACGACCGAGGTTACCAACCGCCAGTTCCGGCGCTTCAAGCGCATGCACAGCTCAAGCCACGTCAATGGAGTAAGCCTCGACAATGACAACCTGCCGGTGGTCAATGTCAGCTGGTCCGACGCCGCGCTGTTCTGTAACTGGCTCAGCCAGCGCGACGGCCTGAAACCGGTCTACCGCTCTGAAGGCAGCCGTGTTACCGGGTTCGACGCCAGCGCCAACGGCTACCGCCTGCCCACGGAAGCTGAATGGGCCTGGGCCGCACGTTTTCGCAACGGCGCTATGCTGAAATTCCCCTGGGGCAACGAATTACCGGTGCGCAAGAACTCCGGTAATTATGCCGACAACAACGCCGCACAGCTGGTCCCCGCTGTACTGCGTTCCTACAGCGACCGCTATGCCGCCACTGCCCCGGTGGCCAGTTACAGCGCCAACCCGTTGGGCCTGTATGACCTGGGTGGCAACGTGTCTGAATGGATCCACGACCTGTACACCATCGGCACCGGCCTCTCAATGCGCCGGGAGGAGAACCCTGTGGGCCCACAGGATGGTGATTACCATGTAATCCGTGGTTCCAGCTGGCGTCATGCGGGACTTACCGAATTGCGCCTGTCGTTCAGGGACTACGGTGCTGAGCCTCGCAGCGATGTGGGTTTCCGCGTTGCCCGTTGGGTCTATTAGGAATTCCGCACCAGCGGACAGACGGAGAGAAGCAATGAAACAAATCTGGTTGGCGCTGGCGTTCATTCTGCTGCCGCTCGTGGGATTCGCGCAGGATCAGGAACCGCAGGGAGGGGACACAGCAACTCCGGCTGAAGAGCAGGATGCAGCCAATGTACGAGCCCGCGCTCCCGACAGCAACAGTAAAGAAAGCGACGTGGACAACTACGAGGCATCGGAAGAAATTTCCGAAGACCTGTCCGTGTCCTACCCGATCGATATCTGAGCCAACGGTCAAACCACCGGGAAAAATTGCGGAGCAGAGCGAGAACCACTATGAAATTCAAATCCTCCGATTTTGTATTCCAGCTGTTTGCGTTACTGGGCGCGATCATCCTGGTGCATGCTATTTATGTGGCGGTGATCCGGCCCAATGCGGATGCACTGATCGAGGAGCAGCTGGCGCGCGAAGCGGCCGGTGAAACCTATATCCAGCAGCGATCCCTGTATATCGTCATGCGCGACTATGAACAGGAGGCCTGCTTTGTACTGATGCTATGGGCCATGGCGATCATGGGCCTCAAGGCACAACGCAGCATACGCGAACGCAAGCTGCTCGACCGCGCCCTGCTCAATGTACGCGAGGGCACCCCGATCCTGCCCGAGGATGCGCGGGACCTGTCCCGGCCCATCCAGGCACTGCCGGAAGAAGAGCGTAACTACCTGTTGCCCCGAGCACTACTCACTGCCCTGCAACGCTTCAGCTCCACCCGTAATGTGGCGGCAGTCTCGAATTCGGTAAAGGAGGTCTGTGATACCGAGGGAGACCGGCTCGACTCGGAGCTGGCCATGGTGCGGTATATCACCTGGGCCATTCCCTCCATCGGTTTTATCGGCACGGTACGCGGTATCGGTGAAGCCCTGTCGCAGGCCCACCGCGCCGTCGAGGGTGATATCGCCGGGGTAACCGTCAGCCTGGGCGTGGCCTTCAACTCCACCTTTATCGCCCTGGTAATCAGTATCGTGATCATGTTTTTCACCCATCAGCTACAGCTCATGCAGGAACGGCTGGTGCTGGATACACAGAATTACTGTGACAACAACCTGCTGCGTTTCCTCAAGGTCAGCTGACCGGGTAAATGCCGCCAGGCGCACGCCCGGTAAGCCGGGTATGTGTCCACCGCAAACAAGTAACCCTTCCGCCAAGACTCAAGGTCCGCGGAAGGGAAGAAGGAGCTAGCCCATGGCGCAACAAGGCGTACTGGAAATTAACGACTGCGGCCTCAGGGTCTTCACCGGTACCGACGAGATACTGGACAGCCCCGGGGTGGCGGTGGTGGACAGCCACAAGATCCTGGTGGGTACCGCAGCGCTGATGCGCGCCCGCAGTAACCCGACACGCGTCAACAGCCAGTTCTGGCGCCGACTGAGCCTGGAATCCCTGAACTCCGACAATGCCCGCTGCCGCCACCATGCAGATCTCGCCTACAGCCAGCTGCAGGATATGGCCGAACACTGCGACATGCCCGATGAACTGGTGCTGGCGGTGCCAGGCAATTTCACCCGTGAACAGCTGGCCCTGCTACTTGGTATCGTCAACGAAAGCCCTGTCAATGCAGTGGGGCTTGTGGATGCCGCCACTGCCTGCGTTGGCGACTGTGCCCCGCGCGGGGTACACCTTCATGTGGAATTACAGCGCCACCAGACCCTGGTAAGCCGGGTGGAAGTACACGAGCAGGCAACACTGGACCTCGCCGAAACCGTCAGTGACGCCGGCCTGCAGCATTTCCAGGATGCGTGGGCTCGGGTATTTACTGACGCATTTATCATGCAGTGCCGCTTCGACCCCCAGCACTCTGCAGAGGCGGAGCAACAATTGTATGACCTGATGCCTCAGTGGGTGGGTCGCGCCATGCGCCAGGGTGAGGTCATGGCGGAGTTGGAGGACCGCACCGCCAAGGTAAGCCTGCGACAGCTGCAGGACGCCAGCACCCCTATTCTGTCGCGTATCCGCGCACTGCTCGACAATCTCGCTGATCCCTCCAGCGTGGTATTCGTGTCACATCGCTGGGCGGACGTCCCGGCAGGCGCGCAACTGGCCGAGCGCATCCACCTGCTGCCGCACAACAGCATCGCTCAGGCGGTGGAAAAGCGCTGGTATGAAGTCCACAGCGAGACCGAGGCCCTGCGCCTTGTCACCGCCGTATCGGCGGCACCGGCCAACGAGGTGGCAGTGCAGGTCAACGCCACCGCCGAGGCTGCCGCCACCCACCTGCTGTTCGGGCATCGCGCGCTGGCGGCTCAGCAGCCACTGTTTGTCAGTTGGCAGGAAGGCAAGCTGAATATCACCCCCACGCCTCCCGAGCATCCCGCCGCCACGGTAACCAACCATGCCGGCCGCCTGGCCCTGCGCGTCGATGCGGGTGCACAACTGATGCTCAATGGCGAGGCAATCGCGGCACCGGTAAATCTCACCGCCGGCGACAGGATCGGCGCGATGGATTTTGACGAGGTCATCACCGCAATCAGTGTGGAGCAATATGGCGCGTAAGAATCGGCGGTTCACCACTTTCAGCCTGTCGTTCCTCGACATCATGTCCTGTGGCTTTGGCGCCGTGGCGCTGATCTTTTTGATCATCAAACATGGCTCCGACCACGATATTGAAGTGAAAAACGAGGACCTTGCGGCCGAGGTCGAACTCATGAAGGAGGAAGTCCAGTTCGGACGGGAACACCTGGTACTGGCCCGTAACACGCTCGATGCCACCAGCGATGAACTTGCCGACGCACAGGGCCTGGCACGCCGCATCATCGAACAGATCGAGGAAGTAAAAGGCAACATTGCCGAAATCGACAGCAATACGGAAGAGGACGATATCAAGCGGCTGCAGGACAAGCTGAAGAAGCTCCAGGACGCCAAGAAACAGCTTGAGGAGGAGAACAAAAAACTCGGCAACAACGTGCGCAAGTTTGTCGGCGAAGGCGACCGCCAGTACCTGACGGGTTTACGCCTGGGCGGTAACCGTATCCTGATCTTGTTGGACTCTTCCGCCAGTATGCTGGGGGATGAACTGATCAAGGTTATCCGCACCCGCAACATGTCCTCGCGCACCAAGCGCGAGGCGGGAAAATGGCGCCGTGCGATCAACACGGTTTCGTGGCTCACGGCACAGTTCCCGCAGGACAGCCAGTACCAGATCTACACGTTCAATACCGGGTTCTCGGCCGCCATTGCCGGAACCGAGGACCGCTGGCTGAACGTGGATGACCGGGACCAGCTGGATGACGCCATCAAGGCTCTGGACGAGGTTGTACCGGACGGGGGCACCAGTCTGGAGCGGGTATTCAACGCAGTCAGTGCCATGTCCCCGCTACCGGACAATATCATCCTGATTACCGACGGCCTTCCCACCCAGGGCATGAAAAAGCCGCGGCGCAATGTGGTCACCGGCAAGGAGCGCCGCAAGCTCTTTACCCGCGCAGTGAAAGCCCTGCCCGGGGGCATACCGGTTA
This sequence comes from Microbulbifer sediminum, assembly GCF_021729035.1. GTDB lineage: Bacteria > Pseudomonadota > Gammaproteobacteria > Pseudomonadales > Cellvibrionaceae > Microbulbifer > Microbulbifer sediminum. The sequence continues at coordinate 433,276 of NZ_JAJSAP010000004.1, forward strand.
ACGTTATCCTGGCACCGATGGACGGTGATCCCTTCGCTGCCAGCGAATTCTGGAAGCTGGCCATGGAAACGGATGGCTCCTTCCTGGCACCGTCGAGGGACTGGCCATGAGACGCAATCGCCTGAAGCGCCAGCAGGAAGAGTTCAGCATCTCGTTTCTGGACGTAATCTGCTGTGGGTTCGGCGCCATCGTGTTGCTATTAATGATCGCCAAGACTGTCGAGCCCATCGTTCTCGAGGAGGCTGAACTGGACCTGGACGGCCAGGTGAAGCAGCTGCAGGAGCAGCTGGCACAGATCCGCGGCGAGACCACCGTGCTCAACCGGGACCTGAACGCCAAGCGCGAACAGCTGGATATCGAGCGCGAGCGGATCGCCAACCTGCGCGGCAGGCTGTCCGTCCTGCAGGCGCAATATGCCAGCAAGACCGAGGGTGAGACCGAAGAGGGCAAGCTAAAGGGCGAGCTTACCGTGGCGCTGCAAACCATGACCGACGAAATGCGCCGCCTGCTGGGAGAAAACTACCAGCGCAAGAACAATGTGATCGGGGGTATTCCGGTAGACAGTGAATACATCCTGTTCATCATCGATACCTCCGGCAGTATGTTCAATTACGGCTGGGACCGGATGATGAACGAGATGGTCAACACCCTCGACCTCTATCCCAACGTCAAGGGCATCCAGGTCATGAACGACATGGGGGACTATATGTTCTCCAATTACCGAAGCAAGTGGATACCCGATACCCCGGGACGCCGCCAGGCGATCCTGAAAAGACTGCGTTCCTGGAATCCATTCAGTAATTCCAGTCCGGTCGAGGGGATCCAGAAGGCAGTACGCAGTTTCTACGATCCCAACAAGAAAATCAGTATCTACGTGCTGGGCGACGAATTCACCGGAAAGTCAATCCGCCGCGTAATGCTGGCTGTCGACCGGGTGAATGCCCAGCATGGCGAGGGCAAGCGCAATGTGCGCATCCATGCAATCGGTTTCCCGATCCAGTTTTCCAGGCCGCCGCACCTGCAGACAACCGGACTGAGGTTTGCGGCGCTGATGCGTGAGCTGACCTATCGCAACGGGGGAACTTTCGTAGGACTCAACGATTTCCGGTAGCGCCGCCGGCGCCACCGGCCAGGAGCGAGCCATGGCCTTGAAGATAAATGGATTTACGGTATTAGGCAGGGTTGTGCTGGCGGCCTCGGTGCTGTTGGCTGCCGCCTGCGCACATACGGTAAAGGTTGACGGTGACTATCCGGAGCCTGTCGGTGAACAGTACCCGCTGAATGTTGGCTACTACCTGAGCCAGGATTTTCGCGAGTTTACCTACCACGAGGACAGTGAGGACCGGGACGAGTGGAATATCAATACCGGTCGCGCACAGCAGAACCTGTTCCAGACGGTACTGGGCGCAATGTTCACGGAGTCCATACCCCTGGCCAGTTATCCCCAGGACCTGCCCGACAGTATCGAACTGGTGATTGTGCCGGAGGTACGGGAACTGCAGTTCACCATGCCCCGGGAAACCCGGGTGAATATTTTCGAGGTATGGATCAAGTACGACATGCACGCCTACGATAAAAATGGGGACCAGGTGGCAAGTTGGGTGATTACCGCTTACGGCAAGACACCGACAGCCTTCCTGAAATCCCGGGAGGCTGCACTCGGCCAGGCTATCAACGTGGCCCTGCGGGATGCCGGGGCCACGCTGTATACCGGTTTCGAGCGGGTTCCCGAACTACAGGCCCTGGTGGCGAGCAAGCAGCGGGCCCTTTCACTGAAAGACCAACCGGGTGGGGAAGCAGAAACCACGGACTGACAGGAGGTTGTTGTGGTCAAGGTAATTTTTGTGATTCTGGTGGCTGCCGCCACCGGTTGTACCACGGTGGTCATCGATGAATACCGGCGCAGCGATGGCGAGCTTGCCGCGGGTGATTCTGTGGTCATCCTCGGCCGGCGTCACTCAAGTGACTATGAGACTGAACCGGACCTGATCGACTGTGTCGGCCGTACCCTGCATAACCCAGACGGAGGAGTCACAGTCATTTCAGAACAGCATTTCGTCGACGCCATGTACCCCTGGTTCGAGCCACGAACCGCGCCATTACACCTGAAGTCCCTGGACCGCCTGATGGAGAACAGCAAGGTCCGCGAGCGGCTGGAAGCCTTCGGGGTGAAATATATCGTATGGATCGATGGTTCAACCGAGACCACGGCCAGTGCGGGATCCATAGGCTGCTCCATTGGGACCGGCGGTGCCGGCTGCTTCGGTTTTGGCACCTGGGACAAGGAATCGGATTACGAAGCGTCGGTGTGGGACTTCCGGGACAAGGAACTGTCGGGCAAGCTGAATGCCGATGCCAAGGGTACGTCCTACATGCCCGCCATTGTTATTCCCATCCCGCTGATCGCGCGGGTCCAGAACAATGCCTGTAAAGGTATGGCCGCCCAGCTCGAGCAGTTCCTGCTGCCGGGGCAAGCCACCAAAAGTTAAAAGTTAACGGAGGGAGGGACCCAGAGCCATGCACCATGCTAATAAAATACTGATCAGCGCAGTATTGGCAGCCATTGCCGGCTGCGCCTTCAATCCGGCCACCAATCGACCGGACCTGGTGCTGATGTCAGAGGAAAAGGAGATCAGCATCGGTCGGGAGATGCATGAAAAGCTGGTGGAGAGTACGCCCATCTACCGGGACCCCGTCCTCACTGCCTACGTCGATTATGTGGGCCAGAAAATCGTCAAGGCCAGTGACCGGCCCGACCTGACGTACAACTTCACCATTATCGACAGCCAGGACATCAATGCCTTCGCCCTCCCCGGCGGTTATATCTATATCAATCGCGGACTGCTTACCTACCTGCATTCCGAAGCCGAGATGGCCGCCGTACTGGCCCATGAAATCGGGCATGTCACCGCGCGACATGCGGTGCGGCAGAAGACCGCCGCCACCGGTGCGGGTGTCGCTTCGGTGCTCTCGGTACTGGTAACCGGCAGTGGCGTGGTTGGCGATGTCACCAACCTGTGGACCACCGCTGCGGTAAAGGGTTATGGCCGTGATATGGAACTGGAAGCAGACCGTTTCGGCTCCCAATACATGTTTAACGCCGGCTACGATCCCCAGGCCATGATCAATGTCATTTCCCTGCTGAAGGACCAGGAGACATTTGCCCGACGCAAGGCCAGGGTCGAGGGCAAGAAGCCCCAGACCTATCACGGTGTTTTCTCCACCCACCCGCGCAATGATATCCGACTGCAGGAGGTGGTAGCCGCAGCCGGAAAGCTACCCAATGACAAGAAGGAAGTGAAAGTCGAAAACTTCCGCGAGAAAACCGAGGGGCTCGTCTACGGGCGGAATGCCCAGGAGTCTGACCGCAACCGCTACAACCATCGCCGCCTTGGCTTCTCACTGCTGTTTCCCGATGGCTGGAAAGTGGAGAACCAACGCTCGTCCATCGTCGGTACCCACCCGGAAGGCAAAGCCACGATCACCATCAAGGTGGACCAGCGGAGCGGCAACCAGCCGGCGGATATGGCTCTGCGGGAGGTATATGACGTGCGTGACCTGGAGCAGGACGAGGAGCTCAACCAGTATCGCCTGGTGGGCCACACCGGCAAGCTGCCGGCGGCGTCACCGGACAGCCCGGAACGGGTGGCCGTGGTCTTTTACGGCAGCCGCCAGTATATCCTCGAGGGCAAGATTAACGACCCATCACTGCGGGATGCGGAAAACCTGAACAAGTACGACAACCTTTTCCTCACCAGCATCCGCAGTTTCCGCCCCCTCCGCAAGAGCGACATTATCCAGCCGGATATCAAGCGTGTGCGCTATGTGCAGGCCAACGACAAAACCACCTTTGCCTCCCTGGCCCGGCACATGGATATTGGAGAGTATGCCGAGGAGCAGCTGCGCCTGTTGAACGGTTACTACCCCCGCGGCGAACCCCAACCCGGCGAGTGGATCAAGATCGTGCAATGACGCAACACGGGCGGCGGCATCTCCCCGCCGCCCGGAGCGTGACCAACCAGACGGGGTGAGCCGGCAAACCCCCTTCCCCATGCCGGCCCAAGCCGCTACCTTTATAACGACAGCGACAAGCAGACAATAACGATAATGAGGAGCCTCCCATGAACGGTTTGATGATGCCGTCCCAATTGACCCTGACCGCCGTCATGCGCCACGCGCAGGCCAATTTCCCCGACAGCGAGATCGTTTCCTTCACCGCGGACAACCCCGCACACCGGTATACCTATGCCGATGCCTTCGGGCGCAGTGCGCAGCTGGCCAATGCCCTGAAAGCCCTCGGGGCGAAACCCGGCGACCGGATCGGCACCCTGGCCTGGAATGATTACCGGCATTTCGAGCTCTATTACGCTACCTCCTGCAGCGGCCTCATCTGCCATACCATCAACCCCCGCCTGTTCGCCGAGCAGATTGCCTATATCGTCGGGCACGCGGAGGACCGCTGGCTGTTTATCGACCCAATGTTTGTGCCCCTGCTGGAAGCCCTGGCCCCACAACTCACCTCGGTGGAGGGCTTCGTGGTCCTGACGGACCGGGCGCATATGCCCGACAGCACCCTGCCCAACCTGATTTGCTACGAGGAGCTGCTGGCATCCCAACCCACTACATTTGACTGGCCGGAGCTGGACGAGAACGCCGCAGCCGCACTCTGTTACACCTCGGGTACCACCGGCAACCCCAAGGGTGTGCTTTATTCGCACCGGGCCATGGTCCTGCACACCTACGGCGTACTGATGCCGGACGTGTTCGCCCTCAAGGGCAATGAAGCGGTACTGCCGGTGGTGCCGATGTTCCATGTCAACGCCTGGTCCATCCCCTACGCGGTGCCCGCAGTCGGCGCCAAGCTGGTTTTCCCCGGGCCCAAGATGGCCTGCGGGGAGACCCTGAGCCGCCTGATTCGCGACGAGGGCGTGACCATCGCTGCTGGCGTTCCCACGGTGTGGCTGGCCCTGCTGAAATACCTGCGGGATACCGAGAGCACCCTGCCCAGCCTCAATCGCGTGGTGGTGGGCGGCTCTGCCTGCCCCTGGAGCATCATGCAGGAATTCGAGGAACAACACGGGGTGTATACCCACCACGCCTGGGGCATGACCGAGATGAGCCCCCTGGGGACCTACAACCCCCGCGTCCCCCACAACCTGCCGGCGGATGAAGCCCGCGCACTGCGCCTGAAGCAGGGCCCCGCGGCCTTCGGGGTGGAAATGCGGATCGTCGACGAGCAGGACCAGCCCCTGCCCCACGACGGCGTTGCTTTCGGCGCCCTGCAGGTACGGGGGCCCTGGGTCTGCGAGCGCTACTTCCGGGCTGAAGAGTCAGCGCTCACTGACGATGGCTGGTTCGATACCGGCGATGTAGCCACCATCGACCCCCGCGGCTACCTGGGAATTACCGACCGCACCAAGGATGTAATCAAGTCCGGTGGCGAGTGGATTTCCTCGATTGAGCTGGAAAACTGTGCCATGGCACTGGAAGAAGTAGCAGAAGCGGCCGTCATCGGCATCACCCATGAGAAATGGGCCGAGCGGCCCCTGCTGGTGATCGTGCCGGCGCCCGGCGCCCAACCGGACCCACAGCAGGTGCTGGCCTCATTCGACGGCAAGGTCGCCAAGTGGTGGATTCCCGATGACTGTGTGGTAGCAGAGGAACTCCCGCATACCGCCACCGGCAAGGTCAGCAAGAAAGACCTGCGCGAGCAGTTTGCCGATTACCGCTGGCCGGAAGAACAGCCGGCCTGACCCTGCTAGCCGCCATGCACTACTATCGCGCCGGCCCGTACCGGGCCACGCGGTAGTCCCGCAAGCCGACTTATTCCACTGTCACATCAATGTGACAGTGGATGTGGCAGACTGGAAACGTCCATCCAGCACCGGCGATTACCCCTTATGCAAATCAACGCGACCAGGCTCCCCTTCTTTCTCGGGATACTCCTGATTTCACAACTCATCGCCCTGTATGCCAATACGGTTTTCGCGGCACAGCGACCGGATCCACTGGTAATCGCCCACCGGGGCGCTTCAGGATACCTGCCGGAACATACGCTGGAATCGAAGGCGCTCGCCTACGGCATGCGCCCGGATTACATCGAGCAGGACCTGGTATTGAGCCGGGACGGCCACCTGATCGTGATGCACGATATCCACCTGGATCAGGTCACTGATGTTGCACGGATATTCCCGGATCGCGCCCGTGAAGACGGGCGCTTTTACACCATCGATTTTACCCTAAGGGAATTGAAGCAATTACGTGTAACCGAGGCATTCGAAGGGGATATCAAGGCTCTTACGCCCAAATACCCGAAACGCTTCCCACTGTGGGCCTCCAGTTTCCAGCTCTCCACCTTCGCCGAGGAAATCGAGCTGATCCAGGGCCTGAACAAAAGCCTGGGTTACAACATCGGCATCTACCCCGAAATCAAGAGCCCGTGGTTCCACCATGCTGAAGGACAGGATATCGCGCGCCGAACCCTCGAACAGCTGAAAGCATACGGCTACACCAACCGTGACAAGAAAATCTTCCTGCAGAGTTTTGATGCCGAGGAACTACAGCGCATCAAGAATGAATTGATGCCGGCAATGGATATGGACCTGCCTCTGGTACAACTGGTAGCCGCTACAAGCTGGGGTGAGAAGAAAGTCAGGCAGGGCGGCCACTGGGTCAATTACAACTATGACTGGATGCTGGAAGCCAATGGCCTCGAGAAAATTTCCGGTTACGCAGACGGTATCGGTCCCTGGGCAATGATGCTGGTAACCGCGGAGACAGATACTATAGAGGGTAACGGCTTAACACGACGTGCTCAGGCATTGGGCCTACAGGTACACCCCTATACATTCCGTGCCGATGGTCAACGGATTCCCGGGGTAACGCACGAATTCGGCGCAATACTGGCACTCTTTATCAGCCGGATCAAAGTCGACGGACTGTTTACCGACCATCCAGACAAAGTGCGGGCCTTTATTGAGCAACGGTAGCCACTGGCGCCCGGGTGATACCCCGGGGCGCATTTGGCCACAAGTTGCCCACCACCCCGCCTCACCGTTCGGGAATCAGTAAAGATAAGATAACCACTGTCGCTTCCTCGGGCAGGCATCTAACGAACCCACAGGGTCTGAGAGTAAGCACTTACAAACAAATACTCACTACACGCCCACTGGGTTATAGTGAGAGACTGGAAACGAGCTCAGGTCCCGCCACTACCTTTCAGAGTCCCGGAGCCTTCTCTCCACCGGAAGCCGGCGCCACACAAATGTGGGCACCATTAGGCGACGGCTTCCGCCTGGATAGCCGTCCAGGGCCCGATCCCTGTAATAAAAAGAAATGAGGTCCACCTTGAATTGCCGTCACGTTTTTCACTTAATTGCGCAGCTGCTCCTGTTTTTCTCCACTTCTGCAATCGCCAGCCCGGAACTACTGTTCGGCCCTCATCCAGAATGGGTCACATCTGTGCAGATAGAGGGCGATAGCCAGCGAGAGTCCGGCAGTGTGCGGTACCACCTCTCCAATTCCCAGGCCTTTTATGCCGGCAAGAAAAAACAGTCATATTTTCAGCTTGTTATGGAGCCTCTAAATAAGCAGGGAATCCAGGAGGTCTCCGAGCTTACACTAAGCTTTTATCCTGCATACGAGCGGTTGACGGTCCACGAAATCACAGTGCAGCGCAATAACAATCTTATCGACCGCCTGGACCCCGAAGCGTTCAAGCTGTTTCAGAGCGAAGAGGAACTCTCCAGCAAGCTATATAGCGAGCGTTGGAACGCACTCTATATCCTTGAGGATATCCGGCCTGGCGACGTGATCTCCTACTCTTACACCATCTCTGGCAGCAACCCCATCTTTGAGCGATCTGACTTTGGCACCCTGTTTCTGAATTGGCCCCAGGCTGTCGATCGCCGATATATAAAGCTCACCAGTAGCTCCCCTCTCCACTATCGTTTCAACAATCGAAAGGAAACGGTAAAACACCGCCGAACCGACCAGGGTTACGAATATGTCATCGACCTCAAGGAGGTGCCAGCAGTCGCGCTGGAAAGTCAATATCCGCGCTGGCATGAGCCCCTCAATTTTTTCCAGTATTCTGGCTACCAAAGCTGGGAAGAGGTCAACAAATGGGCCCTTTCTCTCTACGAGATTGATCGCAAACTGCCCGCCGAGGTAAAAAAGTCACTGGAAACCTGGAAAAGTGAACTTGGATTGCCCGGCGCAATCAGTAAAGCCATTCAGTTTGTCCAGGAGGACATTCGCTATTTCGGTATCGAGCTGGGCGTCAACTCGCACTTACCCAGGACACCCAGGGAAACCCTGAACAAACGCTATGGTGACTGCAAGGATAAAGCACTACTACTAAGCAGCATGCTGGCGCATCTCGGCGTCGAATCCCACCCGGCGCTGGTATCCTCTTCACGTGGCAGAGCTATTGGTGCGGACATCCCCTCGCCTCAAGCCTTTGATCATGTCATTACCCTTATTCAGTTCGATGGTAAAAAGTACTGGATCGATGGCACCGCTACAGGTCAAGGCTCTGATTTCCGCAACAAGGGATTCTTCGACTACCGCCTGGCGCTTCCGATCCGGCCAGGCACTCAAAAACTCGAGAAGGTCGAGCCGGCCGCAAAAAGAAACCGTATTCTCAGCGCGGAAATCGAAGAAAATTTCACCCTTGATCCCGCGAGCAACTTTGCTGACCTCACTATCAGGTCAAAATTCTCTCACCTCAAAGCCGAACAAGCGCGACAATTCTTTCTCTCTGCTGACCAGAAGCAGGCGAGCAAAAATCACACGAATTTCATGGCTCAATACTATCCCGGTGTAAAGCTGGACAAATCTGTACAACACTTTGACACCCTTGAAGATAATGAACTTGTTGTAATCGAGCAGTATAAAATTGAGGATATTGGAAAACTTACTTCTGCCAGAAAGATTTTCACCCTCTATGGCTCCAGCATTTTATCTCACCTTTCCAAGCCGGAAGATCGAATTCGCCACACGCCTATGGCAGTGGCGCACCCACTGGAGCTCAGCCACCGATCTACAGCCGAGATAAGCGGAGAAATTCTTTGGCGTGAGTCCCCAGACACCGTAACTATCGACAACCCCTGGTTCACGTTTTCTCGCACGGTATCGCGTAGGGACAGCGTCATCTCTGTTGAATTCAATTTCATATCGAAAACTGACCATGTGAAGCATGGTGACTTACCAGGATATATCAGCCAACTAGAAGCTCTGGACCAGGCGCTGCAATACCAGTTCTGGGCCAAGGGCAACAGATCCGATAAAGAAAAAGGCAACCAGGAAGTGAAAGACCTTATAAAGTCCCTGATCAGGAAATAAGCGCATGAAAAAAGCAATCATCTCTCTCGTCTCAATTTTCGCCATTTCCTGCGCTGCTCCACAGCATATCAACAATTCGGATGAGGCATTGCTAGCTCTGGTCGATCGAATCGGCAAGGCTCCTGAAAGCATCGAGTTTTCGCGGTTCTGGAATCAGTACCTGAACTCCGGGCAAGTATTGTCCACCGTACAGGCCCACGAGCAATTCACCGAGACAATGTCCTCTATCGAGCGAGGGGAAATTAGCTGTGAGGCTGTAGACTGGCGGAGCATCACTACAGCCAATGTTTTTTCACTCCCACCCAGGCTCGCTGCTGCTGAATGCCTGGAATCAGCGGGCAAAGACGATCTGGCAGCGTACCATCGAAATATCATTTCTTTCATCGCCTCGGGAATCCTGTCACCACACAGTGGTGATGAATATTACAGTGCTTATGAAATAGCGGGCTGGGCTGACGCTGAAGACCTTCTTGCTCTCTCAGGGTTTGAGATCATTGACAGCTATTTTGAGTTTCAAGCATCAAGGAACGGGCTATATCGAGTCTACAATGTGCGCGACCGGGAGACTGGAAAGTTCTCCCGCATCTACTTTGAGAACCTTCGCTTTCTTCATCGTGTTATCGGCGGACACTATCCCTTTGCCGGACTGAGCGATGCGCTCTTCACTAATGTGATCCAGTCACTTGCCGATAGCGACTACGCCGCACGCCATGCCGAGGCAACAGTCCACCATGCCAATGGTGAGCACGAAAAGGCGGAAGAAGCATACATAGACGCCATTAGCATGGGGTCAGTCAGTGCCAACATTGGCCTGGGGCAATTATGCATGGAAGGAAATTCCAGAAAGTTTGGTCGTTCAGACTGCCCCGCGCTTTATGTTACTGCTTCTGAGCTCGGGTTGGAAAATGCCAAAGTGCCGCTGGCTTACATCATGTACATTGGGCTGGGCGTTGAAAAAGATGCTGCCCTGAGCGACCAGCTACTGGAAAGTGCATCCGCGGCGCTAGACCCGGGGCAGGCGGAGTTTGAGTTTTCTGCACTGGCTTCGTCCGGCCAGTTCGCCCCGGCAAATAAAGCGCTCTCCAGGACCTTCCTGGAACGCGCTGTCCAGCAGGGTTACCCCCCTGCACTATTCCAGAAGGCAATGACCAAACTCGGCGCGATTCGCCAGACCAAAACCTCTGATGCCGCGATAAAAGAGTTCTCTGAACTGATTGAGACAGCTGCAGCCGCCGGCTATCCGCCAGCCAAATTCATTTACTCCCAATACCTTCTGGAAGTCTCCCGAAATATCAACCTGGGCCTGCAGATGTTGGACGAAGCTGCATCTGACGGCCTTCCCACGGCCCTGTTCGAGCGTGGTCGCGTGGCGGAATGGGGACTCTATACCCGGGAAAAAGACGAGCTCAAGGCATTCCTCGACTACGAGGCTGCGGCCGTGCGATGGCATCCCCAGGCCCAGCTCAGAGCAGGGCTATTTAATACTACAGGCAAGGCAGTTGAGGTGGATCATGACATTGCCTATGGCTGGTATTCCCTCTGCGCGGAAGCCGGGAACCTGGATTGCATTACCAATCTAGGGTATGCCGCGGAAAATGGCCTTGGAGTTGAAAAGAACCCGGCCCACGCTGCGGAGCTATATCAATTAGCAGCAGAATCCGGACACCCACGGGCAAACCATAACCTGGGCCAACTATATCGAAAAGGCGTCGGTGTAGAGCAAGATACCGGCAAATCGATCAAGTTGTTTACCAGTGCAGCGGAGAACGGCTGGGCGGACGCGATGAACGCCCTCGGCCTGCTGTATCTCGACGAAGCAGAGCGCACATACAATACCGAGATGGCATTACACTGGTTTGAAAGAGCCGCAGAGGAAAACTCAAAGTTTGGCTTCTACAATCAGGCAAGAATGTATGATGAGGGAGTGGGTGTCCAGAAAGACCGTGACCGGGCACTGAAGCTCTACCAACAGGCATCTGATCGAGGCCATGGCAGAGCCTCATTAGTCCTTGCGAAGGCCTTTGAGGAAGGAGACGGATTTGACCAGGACATCAAGCAGAGCGTCGAGTATTACAGGCTTGCACTGCGCCAGGGCGAGTCAGAGGCACTAAACCGGCTACGCCAAATTTGCACAGATACCGGCAACTGCAGTTTGACTGTCGAGGATATACTGAGAATGTCACCTCTCACTGCTCAATAGGTTTTAGTCTCACGAAGTCCGGGCCGGACCCGGCGTCATCAGTAGCGCCATTAAAAAACGGAGAGTTTTATGAAGATTGTACCAGCAGTGATTTTGGCCATAACGATCAGCCCCGCCAGTGCCACCGAATTTCAAGTGGGCCCGGTGATCGAAAACTTTGGCCCGGTAGTGGATGTCAAGGCTGATGCACCTCTTTCCGGACAAGAGCGGTTCCGGGTCGCCTTTGACGTGGCAGAGCGTGGTGAGAATGGCAAACCGAACAGGAATTTCACCAGTCTCGCACGCTTTATGAATTTACATGCCCGCGCAGGCATCAAGGCAGATCACATCGAGCTCGCCCTGGTGGTGCATGGCAAGGCCAGCTTTGATCTTCTCGGCGATAGTGCGTTCAAGGAAAAGTATGGCGAAGCGAATCCCAACCGGGAATTAATAAAGGCCCTGCAGGAAAATGGTGTTCGGGTGATCATTTGCGGTCAGTCCGCGGGGCACCTGGGGATAGAAAAAGCACAGCTGTTGCCGGGCGTGGAAATGGCCCTGTCGGCCATGACCGCGCACGCACTGTTACAGCAGGACGGCTATACCCTGAATCCCTCTTAAAACGCCCGGCACAGCGAGCGGCACTCCCGCCTGACAGGCAGCAGGGTGCCGGCGGCACAACAGTCAGTTATGCCCTCGCTCTGGTGTGAGTCCCACTTCCCGGCCAGCAGCCCAACTGGACAGGGCCATTTCTTTCACTGCGGCGAGTTCCTCCGCATCCGGTGTCGTCGTGGGCACCAGCGCCTCTGTGTCGTCATGGAACAGGTAGAGGCGGGAAGCCAGCTGCGGGAATGGCAGCGATGCCTCGCCGTGGCGCTCGCCCCTGCCCTGGGTGGACACTTTAACCCCCGCCCCCCAGTCCTGGCCGCTGTCGTTATTGGGGTTGAAAAAATACATCCGCATGGTGTTATCACTGTCGAGCGCGACACGGATCAGCGTGATCGCGTGCCAGCCGACAAAGGCGCCGGTGCTGTCGGTGACAGCGAGACCGGCGGGCTGCGGGTGAATGATTGGCTGGTTCCCGTTGTAGAAAGGATGGTAGCTGCAATAGAAGCGATGCAGGAAGGCATCATAGTCACGCAGCCCGCCGGTGTGGATATCCACGGCGAGGAAGCATTGACGACCGACCCACCAGCCGTGCAGTTCCGGGTTGATCCAGCGATGCGGGTCATCACCACGGCCCGCACACAGCTCCCCCATGCGTCGGTACACAAGGTCCAGGTGAGGAACCAGCAGCACGGATACCGGGTCGGTATCCAGCGGAACCGCCCCGCCCGAGGCCCCCGCCGAGGATACCGCCTCACCCTCGAAATGCAGGATGATTTCATCAAAGTGCGCGGCACGGGAGATCAGGTGCAGCAGGTAATCCGGATCGTTCGAGGCCCACATGGAAATAGCCCGGGCCGCCTGGCAGGTTGGGTTGTTGCCCTGGCCGATGCCCAGCGGCTGCCCCAGCACCTGTACGGTGCCCGCAAGCAGGCGCGACGCAGGTGAGACCTGGGGCCCAAACACCGCAGCCAGCAACTCTGTGCAACGCGGGGACAGGCGCAGGTCGATCTGGCGCCAGAGCGCCGGTGCCACCGGCGCCGAATAAAGCATGCCGCTTTCCAGTAACTGGGCCAGGCTATACACACACTGCGCGGTACCCAGCTGCACAGCCCCCTCGATCAGCCTTGTCACCAGGCTGTGGAACGTCCGCAGCACATCGTAGCCGGTACTGCTGAGGCCCAGCGCGAGGGCCAGTAATGAATCGCGCGCGACCGGTAATTCCCCCTGCTCCAGTGCCAGCCAGCGCAGGAACACAGCATGGTAGTCGGACACCAGCCCGCTTTCGTGCATGGCAGCGGCAAATGCGTTTGCCTCCCCTTGCAGGGCATCGGCGTCCAGCTGCGCCAGTCGCTCCCGGTACAGCGGGACGCCGGGATCATCGGCGCAGTTTTGCGTGGGGCCAAACAGGCTACTGACCAGGCGATCGGCATCGGCTGCGGCGGTGCCTGCGCCGCCCTCTCCCCGGCCGCGGGCCAGGGCGATCTGGGTGATCATCGACTTGACGCTGTCCACCTGCAGTGGTCGCTGCGACATGATGCGGCGCACCTCGTGCACCAGGCTACCGAGGATATCCGCAAAGCCGATATTCTCCAGCAGGTAGCGGAACACCACCGAAACAGTGTTGCCAGTGCGCCCCAGGCGCGCGCGCATGGTTTCTCCGGGACCGGAAAGCAGGTGATCCAGGTTGAGGGCCATTACCTGGGCCAGGAAATGCCGCGCCTGCTCGGCAGAAATCCCGCCATGCATGTAAACGCCGTTGCTTATCGCCAGCAGCCGCAACTGGCTGAACAGTTCTATCAGCACAGTCTGCCGATCCCCCTGCTCCAGCGTATTGCGTACCAGGCCCGGTAACAGGCAGGCTGGCTGGTCCCAGGGGGTATCGGCAAACACACCGGCGCGGTCACAACGTGCAGCCAGGCGGTAAAGCACATCGACTCCACCGGGCTCGCACGCCAGCCGCCCGCCCACATCCAGTACTGCCGGGCGGAAGCGTACCTTGTTAAAGGGACGCGCCTGCTCCAGCTGCTCCAGGGCGTACTCAAGTTTGTCGATCAGTTGCCGGCTTTCCACTTCACCAACCTGCTCAGCCTCATATGGCAAGCGAGTTTAGCTTACCCGCCCATACTTTATCGGACCCAGTCCACCGAATGCACTGCACCCGTTGGAGCTCGCAGGGTCACTGTGCCCAACGCCGCTGTCGTTCACTCCCACTTAAACGTAGTAGTCCAGCTCCTCCTGAGCCTTGAGAAGGTCGCGCAGCTGGTAGGGATCATCACCGAAGAAGTAGACCAGGCCCCAGTGGGTACCGAAGGCACTGCGCTTGGGCACCTTGTTCTGCATCGGCGACTGCAGTTCGTGGAACTCGAAGTAGGCATGGTTTTCGGTGGCATCCGGGATCTTCAGCTCATTGACCACGCGCCGGCGCGGATAAACCCCGAAACAGCCCGCATGGCCCCTGGCATCCACCACTTCCTTCGGGAAGAATGCCTCGATCTCCTCGTCTGTGGTTTTCGGGTCGAACATCATCACCATGGCCTGATAGGCATTGAAGCCATAGGCTCGCTCTATCAGCTCAAAGGCATTGAAGCCCGGCGGCCGGTAGGCAACTTCACCGAAATACATCTTGCCGTCGCTCGTGACAAAGTATTCCGGGTGGATAAAGCCGAAGTCAATCTCGAAGGTATCGATCAGCTTCTGGATTTCCTCCTCTACCCGGGGCCGCCATTTCTCCAGATCCGGTGTCGCCGGCACAAATACCGAATACCCCAGGGTCACGTACTCTGAAATATTCATGAAATGGATTTTGCCGTTTTTGATAAAGGCCTCTACCGCAAATTCCCAGCCATCCAGGTGGCTCTCCATCAGGAATGGAAATTCCTCATCGGGAATATTGTCAACGTCCTCGGCAGTGCGAACCACCCTGTGGCCCAGGCAACCGGCCTTGTCGAAAGCCTTTAGGTGAATCGGGTCGTTTGGGTCGCCATCCAGTTTGAGCAATGCCTGGTTCACGCGCGTCAGGAAACGGATAACATCCCCCTTGTCCTGCGCCTCCTCGAAAATGCCCACGCGAATACCGCCCAGCTGTGCCCTGCGCTTCATCAGCGCTTTGTCCCGGAACAGCAATGACTGTCCCATCAGGCGCGGGTTGTCGAGCAGCACCGCATTGATGGCGCCGGCCCATTCGACGGTTTCCTCGTAGAGTGGGATGGCCACATCCACGCCCTCGTCCTTCAGCCGCTGCGCAATTTCCATGGAGCGCTCATTGAGCCGCTCAAAGTTCCAGGAAATAAACGGTATATCATGCCTGTTCGCGTAGTCTTCAGCCCAGGACGGTGCAACAATCACATAGCGCCGGTCGAACCGGTCGATCGCGTCTATGGCATTCAGGCTCCAGCCAAGAATGGCCACGTATCCCTTATTCCGGTCGAAATTTCCCATGTCGGTCTCCATGTCGCGGGTTTTGCAGCAAAAACCGTGCGGCGGCAGGTACAGCCCGGAGCACAGGTATCACTTTGAAAAATGTGAACCTCTATACCCACCCTATCGTAGGCCCGGTTACGATGGAATGGATAGTGGCGCCAGATTGCTCCATACATGTCAATGGCTGCAGCCTGGCAACCATACTTGGCCCAGTCACTGGCTATTCAATGAAATATTTCGCGACATGGAGCACCTGTGGAAAAAGACGAAAACCTGGAAGAGTTCAGACGCTGGTTAAAAGAGCGCAACCCGGGCGAGGAAGAATTCCTGCAAGCCGTCGACGATCTGGCCACGGATGTGTTTTCCCTCTACACCCAGAACCAGGACTGGTATGACGCCTGTGTGCTGCTCCACCTGTGCGAGGCAGACCGGATTATCTCTTTCCGGGTCTGCTGGGAAGATGATAACGGCGCAGTGCATGTGAACCGGGGCTGGCGGGTGCAATATTGCGGCGCCATCGGCCCCTATAAAGGCGGCATCCGCTTCCACCCCACAGTCAACGAATCCATTCTCAAGTTTCTGGCCTTTGAACAGACCTTCAAGAATGCCCTGACAGGCCTGCCCATCGGGGGCGGCAAGGGCGGGGCCGACTTCGATCCCCGCGGGCGCTCCGACCGGGAAATCATGCGTTTCTGCCAGGCATTTATGGATGAGCTCTACCGCCATATCGGTGAGAATACCGACGTGCCGGCGGGGGATATCAATGTGGGGCGGCGCGAAATCGGTTACCTGTTTGGCCAGTATCGCCGGCTGGCCAATACCTTCAGCGGCGCCCTGACCGGCAAGGACATTGAATTCGGCGGTAGCCATGTACGTATGGAGGCAACCGGATACGGGCTGGTGTACTTCCTGCGCTGCATGCTCGCACAGAGGAACCAGGAACTCGGGGGGCAGGTGGTGGCCGTTTCCGGCGCCGGCAATGTGGCACTGCACGCAGCGCAGAAGGCGGTACAGCTGGGCGCCAAGGTGGTATCCCTGAGCTCCAGCAGGGGCGCACTTTATTACCGGGATGGCATCCCACGGGAGCTGATCGAGAAAGCCCTGGACCATCGGGCCGGTTCCACTGAGCTACTGACCGGGATGGCCGATGCCTGCGGTGGCGAATGGCACAAGGGTTCCACTCCGTGGAGTTTCCCTTGTGATATCGCCCTGCCCTGCGCGACCCAGAATGAGCTGGACGGTAACGACGCGAGGGCGCTGATTGAAAACGGCGTGAAGATGGTGGCAGAGGGAGCCAATATGCCGTGCACTGCGGGGGCGATCGAAGCGTTTCAGAAGGCCCGCATCCCCCATGCGCCGGGCAAGGCCTCCAACGCCGGCGGGGTGGCCCTGTCGGGCCTGGAAATGGCGCAGAATGCCTCCTTTACGCGCTGGGAGCAGGAGCGACTGAACGAGCAGCTGGTGGAGATCATGCAGGATATCCACCGCCAGTGCATCGCCGAAGAGCAGGGAGAGAAGGATTACATCAACTACCACCGCGGTGCCAACCTGGCCGCATTCCGGCGCGTGGCCAGTGCCGTCTACGCTCAGGGAGTGGGCTGAGCCGGCCCGGCCCTGGCATCTGCAGCGCGCTTTCAGCCATCCGGCCCATGCCGTAACATGGGCCAGATAAGTCTGCCAGAATAACGAGGGATTCATGGCCCAGCCGAACCAGTTCCGCCTGCTCTCCACCCGGCGCTTCCTGCCCTTCTTCCTCACCCAGTTCCTGGGCGCCTTCAACGACAACGTCTTCAAGAGCGCCCTGATGGTGATGATTGCCTTCCGGCTGGCGGCGGACCAGGCCAATGCACTCAACAACCTGGCGGCGGGCCTGTTTATCCTGCCGTTTTTCCTGTTTTCCGCCACCGCGGGCCAGCTGGCCGACAAATACGACAAGAGCCTGCTGATCCGCCGTATCAAGCTGGCGGAAATCGGGATCAGCGTGCTCGGGGTGGCGGCCCTGGTGCTGGGTAACAATGCATTGTGCCTGCTGGTGCTGTTCCTGCTTGGGGTACAGTCCGCATTCTTCGGACCGATCAAATACGCCATTCTGCCCCAGCACCTGCGCCGCTCGGAGCTGGTGGGCGGCAACGCCTTTGTGGAAATGGCCACGTTCATTGCCATCCTCGGCGGCACCATTGTGGGCACGGTACTCAGCGGGGCCAGCGACGCCAGCAGCAACAGCCAGTGGATCGGCGTGCTGATCATCACCATTGCCCTGCTGGGTTACCTGGTGTGCCGCGCCATCCCTGCCGCCCCGGCGCCGGTGCCGGAGCTGAAGATCGAGCTTAACCCGATCAGCCAGACCGCGGGGCTCCTGCGGGAGATTGTCAAAAAACCCGCAATTTTCTATTCGATTATCGGTATTTCCTGGTTCTGGCTGCTGGGCGCCGCCTACCTGACCCAGATCCCCAGCTTTGGTAAGAACGTCCTCGGCGGCGACGAGCCGCTGGTGGCACTGCTGCTGTGCAGTTTTACCGTGGGCGTGGCCATCGGCTCCCTGCTCTGCTCGCGCCTTTCCGGCGGCCGCATTGAACTGGGCCTGGTGCCCCTGGGTGCCGCCGGCCTGACCTACGGCGGCGTCATGCTCTCGGTCATCGGCGGCGGACTGTCGCCGCTCACCGAGAGCTCACTGGCGGCTTTCTGGGCCAGTGCCGGGGCCAAGGGTTTCCTCCTGCACCTGGCACTGATCGGCGTGTTCGGCGGGCTCTATATTGTGCCGCTGTACGCCATGATCCAGGACCGCACTGAAAAGGCCCTGCGGGCACGGGTGATCGCCGTCACCAATATCATGAATGCCCTGTTTATGGTGGTTTCGGCAGTACTGGGCATCGTCTTCCTGAGCGTGCTGGATTTCAGCATCCCACAGTTCTTTATGGTGATGGCCCTGATGAACGCGGCGGTGGCGGTGTTCGTCTTCAACCGGGTGCCGGAATTTGCCATGCGCCTGCTGGTGTGGCTGCTGTCTCACACCATGTACCGGGTAAAACACGAGGGGCTGGAGCAGATTCCCGACGAGGGGCCGGCCATCATCGCCTGCAATCACGTGAGCTACGTGGACGCACTGCTGCTGGCCGGCGCCGTGCGCCGGCCGATCCGCTTTATCATGTTCAAACCTATCTATGAGATCCCGGTACTGCACTTTATCTTCCGCACCGGCCGCGCCATCCCCATCTGCTCACGAACCCAGGATCCGGAAGGCTATGAGCAGGCCTTTGTGGAAATCGAGCAGGCCCTGAATGACGGCGACCTGCTGTGTATCTTCCCCGAAGGCCAGCTGACAAAAGACGGGGAGCTGACACCATTCAAGGCGGGCATCGAGAAAATCCTGCAGAAAAACCCGGTGCCGGTTATCCCCATGGCCCTGCGCGGCCTCTGGGGCAGTTTCTTCAGCCACAAGGGCGGCAATGCCTTTACCACGCTGCCGCGGCGCTTCTGGTCCCGCGTAAGTGTGGTGGCGGGCAAGCCGCTGGATGCGACCTCAGCGAGTGCCGACAGGCTTCAGGAGGCAATACTGGGGTTGCGGGGCGAACAGCGCTGAAAAAGGTCGCATGGTGTGCCCACCCAGAACCCCAGGCCATCGCCATAGGACGCCGGCACGCCCTCTTCGTGATGTGCGCGACGGGTCGAGAGCGTCCCGAGCACCGCATCGTAGAACTTGGTCGCCGACGCGACATCATCGACCCCCACGGAAACATGACTCAGTATCATTACTACTTCCTTGCATAAACCTGCCTGCAAACCGCACGGTCTCCGGTTCTGCCGCAATGGTCAAGCGCGTCTTGCCGTGCAGGGAAAAGTTACTTTCACTCTCCGGCAACCTGACCTCGCGAATCCGCACCAGATTCAAGGCTGGATTGCAGGAGGCAATCGAACCGGCAGCCGCCAAAACCGCCTAAACAGACATTCCTTTATTTCCATCTCGTGACAGGCCGATTTTGCCCCTGTCCTGTATCCCCGCGGTAAGCAATCTTATCCACAGTGGCCAGATTGTAGTAATCTACCCAAAACCGTGAGCCAGCCCTCAACACTTCTGTGATGTTGATTAGCCCGGTCATAGCAGCCCCGTCGCGCGATATAGATAACAATGAACGATAAAAAGCGCCCTATTACGGCCAGTCCGCACTTGCGGGGGCTGTTTTGTTTTCTGGCCGTATTGTTGGGCGCCCTGCCCGTGCCCCTGCTTGCCAGTGAAGTGATCGTAATCACCGGGGAAGAGGATGGCAGCAGGCGGACAGGCCAGACAGAGATCTGGCACGACCCGCGGGACACCAGCGGCGTAGAGGGAGCCAGCCGGGCCTATGCAGGAGGTGACTTCGTACCGCTGCAATCGGCGGGCTCCACGGGTCTGAAAGAAGGGGCGTTCTGGTCCCACTTCATCCTCCACAACCCCTCACGGCAACCTGTAACCCTCAACCTGGAATATGTCGATCACCAGTTGATTGAGCTGGCCGCCTACCAGCGGCCAACACCGGGAACTGGCGAGTATCGGAAGCTGGCACAGCTATCGATGCACGGATCGTTCGAGCAGCGGCCGGTTGAGCATCACCGGTTCGTGCTGCCGGTGGAATTACAGCCAGGTCAGCACAGGGAATTACTGGTGCGGTTCAGCTCCGCAGAAATCGGCTTCGTATTCCCGTCCATGCGCATCTGGAGTCCCGATAATTTCCGCAACAGCCAGGTACAGGAGAGCAGTGGTGTCGCCTTCCTGTTCGGCGGCTTCTTGCTGATGGCAGTTTTCTCCCTGATCTGTGGTATCACCAGTGGCGGGCGTACATTCTATTTCTATGCCATTTATTCGCTGTCCAAGATCGCCGCCTGGGCCACCATACTGGGCTTTACCCACCAGTACCTGGTCCGCGAGCAGTTCCAGTGGCACTACATGTCCATCAGCGGTGCGATGAGCATCCTGTGCGGGCTGGCATTCGCGCGCCAGTTCCTCCAGAGCCGCAGGTACACCCCGCGGCTCGATCGCGTTTTGGTACTGATGATGGCCAATGCCGCCCTGCTCCTGGCTGCCGCTGCGTTGCAGGTCAAGGCCCTGGCACTGCTCACCATCACCCTCGCCCTGCTGCTCTACCCAATGGTGACCGTGGTCGCGGTAGTGCGCTGGCGACAGGGCTCCGGTGCCGCGGCCATGTTTGCCCTGGCCTGGAGCCTGCTGGTGGCAGGCTTGTTTACGCAGGCCCTGCGGGACCTGGGCCTGGTCGGGCACACCATGTTCAATTACTACTGGCCACCGGTTGCGTCCTTCACCGAGATGCTCACCATCATGGCGGCCATGGGCATTCGCGTGCGCAGCCTGGGCCTGCAGAAGCGGGCCGCGGAGCGGCAGTACCGACAGCAACTCGAACACTCCAAGGCCGAACTGGAAACCATGGTGTGTGAGCGCACCCGCGAGCTGGAAGCCGCCATGCAGCGGGCAGAGCTGGAGGCCCGTACCGACCCGCTCACCGGCATCCGCAATCGCCGCAGTTTTATCGACGATGCAGAGCGGTACCTCAAGCTGGCACGGCACAATGGCCGCGACTACAGCCTGCTGATGTTCGATATCGACCACTTCAAGCAGATCAATGATGACCACGGCCACGCGATCGGCGATGAAGCGCTGCGCCAGTTCAGCCACACTATCCTCGGCTCCATTCGCGACACCGATATTTTCGGGCGCCTGGGAGGCGAGGAATTCGGGTTGGTGTTGAGCGGGAGCAGGGAGGATGCACTGCAGACCGCACAGCGGCTGCGACTGGCAGTTGCGGCTATTTCTATCCCGACCACATCGGGCGGGCTTGCCTTCACCACCAGTATCGGAATCGCCCACCAGGAAAACGGCTGCGGCCTGGACACCCTGCTGGCCAGGGCGGACCGGGCGCTCTACCGGGCCAAGCAGGGTGGCAGGGACCTGGTGATGGAATACCGGGATTTTACCCCGGAACCGATGCCGGCCTAGCATGCGCCGCCCGGGCCTGGTTCAGCAACACTGGGGCCGTGCGTAAGGAATCCGCCAAACTGGAACCAGTCCCCCGGGAAGGCTTATAGCCAGGACTTATCACCGAAAGTGAGAAAACTCATTTAACAGCCGCTTCCGCCGACGCTAGGCTCATACTGAATCGTCAACAACGTCCGGTTCCGCCGCTTACTTTTCCAGGCTCCTGGTCAACAGGCAAGACGGCGAGACAGCATGGTCCCTAGCGAGGAGAAGACAATGACCATCGTAAAACAGCTTCTTGGTGCCCAAACTACAGAACCGCCGATCGGTACCGAGTGCAACTATGACGACAACTACTACGGCGACCAGGTGTGCGTTATCCGCACCAACAGTCCCCGGCGCTGACGGGACCACGCAGACTCCCCCCGTGTCGGGCTCCCGCGGGTAAAGAATCGGCTCCTCTACCCAGCCCGGGAGCGCGCATCAGTTACCTGGCGCGGCGGCGCGTCACCAATTTACGTACACCGGGCCTCGACCATTAGCCTGGTGGCGCCATGCGTGATTACGGCCCCAGTACCACGGTTGGGACCAAGGATCTCCAGAGGCTAACCCAAACGAAAGCAGCACATAGCTGCCAGACTCCGGCCATGATCAACAGGGACTGGTTCAGCACGTAAGGGCTCAACGACAACAGCCCTGGCCTTCCTGTATCGGAGGGCACTTTACCGTGCCATAGGAGCAGTAAACACAACAATCTCCCGGTTTGGGCTCGAGAAGCTTATGGCACTGCTCACATTCATAAAAAAACTGGCAGAAATTAGTCGGCATTTCTTCTTTTTTTGAATGCCCGCATTCAGGGCATGTAATGGAGCAATGTAAAATTACCTTTTTCAATAGTCTATCACCTCGAACTAACAGTTAATCGTATTCCGAAACGTTCAGCTGCCGACGGGAAATCATCAGGATGCGAAACCCCACTAATGTGACTGAGCCAATCGAAAGATTAGCTCTTGCACTATCCGGACATCTACTTATCTCTCTAGCGTCAGAAACGCCCCAGCCCCGAAGGGGCAATAACAGCCGCCTGTCATGCCTACCTAGGCAGGAGGCCTACAGACGTATAAACATAAGCTGGCTCACCCAGTGCTTTAATGTGCTCACTTACTTCGCTGTATGGAATTAGCATAGGGGATCGATACGACTCAAATAGTGCCACATATTTTAACTTAGTTTTTAGAGGCTTCGGTTTTCCGCAACTAGTCTCATATCGAATAACAGTTACAACCTGAGGCTGAGGCTCACCCCAGCCATATAAAACCCGAAATTCAGTTTGTGCATTATGGGGGTATCTATTGTAGTGATAATCAACAGACACCTCTACAATCGCACGATTGTCCACCTCTTTGACCATCCGAATGAAACGTTCCTTTTGGGATTCTGGCTGAATATATAAAAAATCCCCATCCGGTGTTAGCGGCGGAACTACTTTCGGAAGAATTGGCTCACAGGCGTTGGCAAGAAATGGAAATACCACTGAAATTAACAGTGCCAACTCGATTACTTTCATTGGCACCACGTAGGCATAACGCTGCCAGATGCGGTGATCTGCTACCACTTTCGTGGACAATTTATGCCGCCAGTTTTTCATATTCGGACGGTGATTGGTAGCCGAGACTGGAGTGAAGCCGGTCTCGGTTGTAGAACTCTATATACTCGATGATATGTGCCACTAAATCGATTTCATTTTCGAACATTCGCTGATGAACGAGCTCTGCCTTCATGCTATGGAAGAAGGATTCAACGATAGCA
>NZ_JAJSAP010000005.1 GCF_021729035.1 Microbulbifer sediminum
TTCTTACCCATGGTACACCTCCGTGTTAGGCCGAAACCTAACTATACAGGGTGTCTACTAAACGTGGGTAAGTCTTAAACATAACGCCGCCGGCAGGGGCAGCTTACCTTGTGCGCGTTTTGCGCAAAAATGGGCGCGCAGCGACCTGCGCAAAACGTGCACAAGGTAAGCTGTCCCGCGGAGGGCCGAAGGCCTGGAGCAAATTGTCCGGCTTTGTTAGCTATTTCATGATTCATAGAAATATTTCGCTAAGAGATTTAGTCTTTTCCTTAATACTTTCTATAAATTCATTGGGACAGTCATCGGTTCGAAAACGGGTATCAATTTGATAACCTTCGCATTCACAAGGCCTAACACCCATTACTGATGAACGAAGGGTTGATAGCTCCCCCTCCTTCCCATAGGCCGAGAAATGGATACGGACTCCATTAGGACATGAAACAAACCAATATTGGCCTCGCTTTTCATTTCTTGCCGTTGAATTTAAAGGTGCGTCAATAACTGACTCAACCGACCTAGGGAAATTATCGTTGGTGACGATTTTGCCATTAATAGTGAGCTCCCCACTAAAGTATTCCATTGGTGTTTCAGGGTGTATTATAGACAGCAATACCTTTGGACCAAAGTATACTTCTAGCCAAGAAAAATCGTGGTCTAGCCGAATTCCTAGCCTATCCCAATAATAGAATTGCTGATCTACCCTGGAAGGCTCCCCGAGCGCTTCAAATACATTTTCTTCATTAGTTGATGGTGATATTTGAGTATCATTAAAGTAAATAGCATCGCTTTTAATGCTTAGGCGCCCTTGAGAAGAATCAGCGAGACTGATAGATGTAGAAAAAATTAGAACAAAAAATAGAGAAGTTCTCACGGAGGCCTCGGATAGCTAACGCCGCCAGCAGGGGCAGCTTACCTTGCGCTCGTTTTGCGCGAAAATAGGAGCGAAGCGACCCGCGCAAAATGTGCACAAGGTAAGCTGTCCCGCGAAGGGCCGAAGGCCCGTAGCATCCTGCCTGGCTTTGTTAGCGACTCCAAGGTACGGGCTTGTCCCGCCAATCTAGGCCTTCGCCCAGTGCGTTCTCGGTGATTTTCAAAGCCTCAGAATGACTGCACCCTTGGCCATAGATTCCACAATCCTGACATTCACAAAGATATAAAGAATCCTTGATTTTATAGACATTCAACTCCACCAAACCACACTGCGGACATTCATCAACTTGAACAAAAGACCGGTCTTTTGTGGCCTTCCATGCATTAGCCAGCATCTCATTGACTTCTGAGTTCGCCTCCGACTGATTCCCCTCAATCTCCCGAGCTCTTTTTGCACCTTCTGGGTCGAACTTTCCACCCACATAATTCGCAGGATTCTCTTCAGGGAAATCCTCAAAATAGTCAGACCATTCACTCATTTTTAATCCCTCCTGTGGATTTATTCATTGCTCGCTAACGCCGCCGGCAGGGGCAGCTTGCCTTGTGCACATTTTGCGCGAAAATGGGAGCGCAGCGACCCGTGCAAAATGTGCACAAGGTAAGTTGTCCCGCGGAGGGCCGCAGGCCCGGAGCAAATTGCCCGGCCTTGTTATGCATTTATGCCCCCTAAACTCCCAACCAGGGCCACCACACCTGAAATTAATGCCAACTGAGCTATCACCCAGAAAGCTGAAAAATACAACTTTGATATTCCATGTTGTACCACAGCCGACGCGTATGCCACTTGACTTAGCTTGTCATAACCAAGCAGCAGTGGGACTAAAAGCAATAGGTACCACACAGCATCCTTCGCGATCTGACCTAGAACCAGTGCGACAAAGATGTAATACGGTATCCCTAAAAACCACAGTAACTTCATTATATTTCTACCGGACTACGACACCGATGCATAACGCCGCGTTAATGGGCAGGCACTGCGGAGGAATTTTTGGTGTAAAATGCCGCGAAGCGGTTTACACCAAAAAGGCCGGAGTAGTGACTGTCCAGGCCAACTTGTTGGCCGAGCATTGAACGCCTTGTTAGCACTTTTATTGCTCCACTATGATTGATTTGCCCCTGAAAAAGAAATTGTCTTTTTCTTCTTCGGACTCTAGCTCGTTGAATGGGTCTAACGAAAGATAAATACCATCATTCTTGTTTATTAATTTGCACTGACTAATAACTAGACAGCCAAAATCTTCGTATATTGAGTACTCAGATAAAGCCACTATACGGTATTTTGTTTGTGTACCGTCAGATTCGACTACCGATAGAACAGCATAGTTTTGATTGCCATCCAAGTCATAGCCAATTGTGACCTGGACTAATGATTTATCTCTAAAGTTTAAACTCGTGATTTCCATATTTTTTGAGTGCTAACAGTTTATTCAAAGGACGCATCTTGTTATCTGGCTGTCGCCTATCCGCTAAGCGAATTATCTTCGATAATCGAGAATTTCTTTTATTTCAGTAACTTAGACTTTCTTTAAGGCACGGAAGCCCACGAAACCGCGACGTGTCGCTATCTTCTACCAGCAATCCTGTCAATTGATCTTAAGCGGTGTCCCTTGTAAGTCAATAAGTTACAGAAATTTGTCCGCAGATAGGCGACGCGTCGCGTTATCCTGGCAGTTGACAGCCTCATCCAAGCCTAAATACTGTATATAAACACAGACGGCATGGAGGGTGGTATGGATGATATTCGTCATCGTATTCCCAGGGAGAAGGCCGGAAGATTCATACAGCAGCTGAGACTGCACATGCGCGAAGCTGGACTATCGTACCGCTCTGAACAGACCTATGTGCACTGGATCAAGCGGTTCATTCACTTCCATAAACTGCGCCATCCCACTGAAATGGGCCTGCCAGAGATCGAGATATTCCTGTCACACCTGGCCATAGAGCGGGATTGCTCTGTGAACACCCAGCGAATCGCATTGAATTCGCTCGTCTACCTCTACAAGCGGTTTCTTGGCAGGGATACGGATGACCTGAACTTCAGTCCGGCACAACAGCCGCGGCGCTTGCCAGTGGTATACAGCCCAGCGGAAATCGGTGCAATCCTTCGGCAACTGCAGGGCGTGTACCGGCTGCAGGTGGAGCTGATGTACGGCACAGGCCTGAGAAGCGCGGAGCTGCTGTCATTACGAGTGAAGGATATCGATTTTGGCAGCAATAATATCTATGTACGCGCCGGGAAGGGGAACAGGGACCGAACCACCATGTTGCCGCAGACATTGCAGGCGGACCTGCGGCGGCAAATCCGGCGGGTGGAGCTGATTCACGCCCAGGATATGGTCAACGGCCTGGGCGAGGTGTACCTCCCGGATGCCCTCTCCCGTAAGTACCCGAATGCAGCACGGCAACTGGGCTGGCAATACCTGTTCCCATCTACAACGACTTCTATCGACCCTCGCTCGGGCACCGAGCGCCGGCACCACATGCATGCCTCCACGCTGACGAAGCACGTGCGCAAAGCGGTTCGCAGTGCTGGTATTCACAAGCCGGCGCGCACCCACGCCTTTCGCCACAGTTTTGCCACCCACCTGCTGGAATGTGGCTATGACCTGCGGACCATCCAGGAACTCCTCGGTCATGCCGATATTGGCACCACTGAGATTTATACCCACGTGGTTAACCGGGGTGGCAACGGTGTATTGAGCCCGGCGGACCGGCTCAGGAGCACCCTGCGGCCCAGCTGATGACTCTCTTGACCTGGACCGCCCCTGATCCGGCCAGCGTCACAGACAGGAGCCGCTTCGCTCCCGCCATGGTCCCCGTGATACCAGCCTGGCCTGTCAAGGAGGCCACTCCGCACGTTAGAATGGGCGCTGAATCCACCAGCAAGACGTCCCGGATGCCCGTCGAGTTCACCAGTCTGCAGCAGCTCCTTGAGCACATCGCCGCCACCGCACGCCATCGTGAGCGCGTGTCGCTGGACCTGGTATTGCGGGTCGTGGGTAGGCGCTCGTTTGCCCCGGTGCTGCTACTGGTGGGTATTATCCTTTTCTCTCCGCTCTCCGGCATTCCGGGCCTGCCCACCACCATGGCGATCCTGGTGCTTCTGGTCACCCTGCAGCTGCTGCTCGGCCGGCATCACTTCTGGTTCCCCCAGTGGATGCTGCAGCGCTCAATCGCCAACGACAAGCTCCTGACGGCGCTCAAATGGCTGGAGAAGCCGGCGGCATTTATCGATAACTGGCTGAAACCCCGGCTGCAGTTCCTGGTGCGGCGCAGCGGGACTTTTGTCATCGCCCTGATCTGCACCCTGATCGCGCTGGCGCTGCCGGTAATGGAGGTGGTGCCCTTCTCCGCCACTATCGCCGGCATCGCCCTGACGGCTTTTGGTTTGGCCCTGATGGCCCACGACGGGATACTGGCCCTGGTCGCTTTCTGCCTGACTGCCACCACCATGGTCACGATTGGAATGGGCCTGCTCTCCGCGGCGTGAGTGCCAGCCAGATGAAAGATTCCGCCTGCCTCACCCACCAGCTGCCCCCTGGCGTGCGGGGCAACCCTGATTGCCAGGTTTGCCGCCCGTCAACACCGGTACTGCTTGCTAACCGCCCCGGACTCTCTTAACTTGAAGTTTCCCTGACCACCGGATTCTCTTGCCAACCGGCTGACACAGGAAACAACTGCAGACAAGAACAACAAGACTACTTTCCGTCCCAACCCTCGATGTCCCCTATCCACCGGCGTAGCGCCCCATGGCTGGTGGTTGCAGTAATGCGCCCGGTTACCCCGGACGCCGCTGTTGAGTACCGATGTACCAAGAGCGACCAGCCCATCCATAGTTCACGCACATGAGGGAAGCTGCACCATGAAATCTGTCAACGAAATGATCGACGATATCCTGCGCCGCGAAGGTGGCTTTGTTGACCACCCGGCAGACCGTGGTGGACCGACCAGGTACGGCATTACCCGGGCAACACTGTCGGCGTATCTGGGCCGCGAGGCGCAGTACGCAGAAGTAAAGAACCTGGAACGGGAAGTAGCCCGGCAGATCTACCAGCGCAATTATTTCTACCAGCCACAGATAGACCAGCTGCCACCCGCGATACAACCTTTTATATTCGATTGCGCGGTCAATCACGGCCCGGGCCGGGCCATCAAGTTTGTTCAGGACGTCTGCAACCGGGCCGGGTACAAGCCGGCACTCTCGGTGGACGGGACCATGGGGCCCGATACACGCAAGGGTGCGGAGTGGGCCCAGGGCCAGCTGGGCGAGTCTTTTCTCCGCGCCCTGCTTGAGGAGCGCCTGAACTTCTATCGTCGGATTGTGGAAAGGGACCCCTCCCAGGACGTGTTCCTCGCGGGCTGGACGAACCGGGTCAATGAATTCGACGAGGACATGGTGTAAATCAGCCGGGCGTGTAAGCGGGGGACACAGACAGCAAACCGGGGCGGGAGCCCCGGGGTAGCTGTCTTTGCCCCAGACTCAGCCTTCTTTCTATACCACCTGCCCATCCGGGCCCAGTCCCAGCCATCCGGGCCGGCGGGTGATCACGGCAATGGCAAGCAGGTCGTAGAGGGCGTGCCAGGTCACCACCAGTAGAACACTGCCGGTCTGCCAGTAGGCGAAGCCCAGCAACAGCCCGATAACCAGGGTGAGAATAAAGTACAGGCGGGTCATGGCATGCATCAGCGCGAACAGCAGCGACGCCACCGCCACCCCCAGGGTGGGAGCGAACAGCCCCGCCAACCACTCCTGCAGCCAGACCCGGAACAGCAGTTCTTCGCCCAGCCCTGCCAGCAGGGAGACCAGTATCATTTGCGGCCACGACATGCCTGCAAGGATGGGGTGGACCATGGAGACAATGCGCCGCAGGCTGCGCCCCACCGGCAGCGACAGGCGCGTCAGCCACATGGCCAGCGCATAGCTCGCTACCGCACCGACCGCCCCCCATACGAGCGCGCCGTAACCGGTGTTACCCGGCCACGAAAAGGGCACACCGCTCCAGGCGATCAGCGCAATGGCAACCAGTAACAGGCAGCCCTGCAGCCTGATCAGAAGCGCGAACCTGGGAGTCTCGCTGGACTCGGGATGCTGCATGCATCCTCCTTGTAACTGTCATTCACTTGCGAATAGCCCTGGCGCGCCAGTCGTCAGCGCGCCGTCGGTTCCTCGACAGACACCAGCCTCGCCCGGCCATCCCCGCTGACCTTCAGGCGTGCCCGCGCCGCCTTGCGCAGTACTTTTTCCAGCCGCAGTGCTTCTTCCTTCGGGGCAAAAAAGGCCTCGATACCATAGCGAACCCGATAGGCTTCGCCGCTGTCACGAAACCAGCTGTCGCTGACACGTCCGCGCAGGAATATACCCTCCTCTGGCGGTTCCAGGCTCGCCCCGGCCAGGCGATAGACACCGGCCCCGGTTGTCTCCAGGGCAACATACACCACCTCCCCCTGCCGCAACTGCTCCTCGCCGAACAGGGAGGCATCCAGCTCGCTGAACGGATAGCGCAGGCGGGCATAGTTTCCGCGGAACATGGAGCGCGGATCCACCGGGATGGTTTTCACCAGGATTTCCTCACCGGTCCACAGGGGTATCTGGGCTTTCAGGTACATCCCTGTCAGGACCAGGAACTGCAACAGGATCGCCAGTGCCAGCCCCACTCTGGTTATCGGTTTCATCAGCGCTCCTCCCGGTCGGCGTCGTCCAGCCCCGACTGGTAGTGCTTCCAGTACCGGGCTGCTCCCAGCAACAGCAGCGCAAACAGCGCAAACATCAACGCGCCGCCGATATAGTCGCCGATCAGGTCGATGTAACGCAGGAATGCCGTGACCAGGATGGCCGCCACGCCGAGGAAAAAGTAGTGGGAAATCCCGCTGTGGATACCCCGTACCACCAGCCAGATACCGAAACCAATCATTACGAAGTTTGCAGTCACCTGGAAGTAAACCGCGTAATCGTCATTACCCAATGTTGACACGGTAAGGGCTGTCAGCCACAGGGCTCCCAGCAATACCGCCGGCAGGACCCAGCGTCCGGAAGCGCGCCCCAGCCACAGCGTGGGCAGCGCAAACAGGATCAGTACCAGCCACATGCCCAGACGGTGCTGCCAGCCGGCATCCAGCAGTTCCTCCCAGGGACCGGCAAATCCCAGTACCAGCAGGGAGATCACCGCGAAACGCAGGCACCAGACGGAAATAACCGCCGCGTAATCCCGGGCCATGTGCAGCTCGCGCCCGGACAACCAGTAGCCGAAAACAGAGAGCAACAGGAACATTGCCGCGGCCACCACCAGGTTCTCCACATGCAGGTCAAACAGGTAGAAGGAAGCGGACTCACGCCACAGGGCCGCAAGCGAATACTCGATCCAGAAACCGGTACTGGCGATCACCAGCAGCAACAGCAACACACTCTGGGGGCCGCGCAGCAGGACATACAGCATCGCGGCAATAAAAAGCGGGAACAGTGTGGGGTAAAAGCCGAAGCTTACCTCCATGAAAAACCACAGCAGGCCCAGCAGGCCGGCCTGCATGGCCAGCCATGGGTTGCGGGTGAGTAGCGCGAACGGCAGGCAGCCCAGCGCCCACCAGAAGATACCGTCGGGCATATATTCGCCCAGGTGGTAAATCTGGGCGATCAGGATGATCGAGGCCCCGAAGAACAGGTTACCCAGCAGGAACAGCCCCACCCCGCCGCCATGATCCCCCTCCAGGTAGCGTTTCAGGCCCAGCCCCTGGGTACAGACGGTCAGGCCGATCAGGCCCCACATCCGCAGTGCCCGGGGGATATTGTCCCAGTTGGCGCCTAACAGGGTGATCAGGGCCAGGCCGATAAACAGGAACCCCAGCCCCACCAGCACGTTGTAACCGAAGGTGCGGTATCGGGCCTGCTGGTAGTCCACACCATAGCGGGCGCAGATGGCCGTCGCCTGCTCCCGGCTGATCAGCCCCTCGTCCACCCAGTCCGCGGATTCCCGGGCAAGGTCATTCTTCAGTAAACGGATCAGTCGCATGGGCCTTGGGCAAGTCCTGTTGGCTATGGGTTCTGTGGGCCGGCAAAATAAATCCGACGGTTCGGTCACAAGCCAGTATCCCACAGGCCCGGCCAGCCACACCACTCCTGCGGACAGCCGCGAAAGATCAACTATTAACTATAAGGCGCTAATTAGTCAGATCTATCACAGCCATTTAAATAGATTATTTTTATTGATGAGGGTCACCCCATAGTATTGCACTCGTTCCAGACAAACAGACCCGAACATTCACTGCAACGAGGAGACGACACTATGTCCCGTTACATCGAATCCGAACTGAAACCCTTCCAGGCCAAGGCCTACCAGGCTGGCGACTTCTTCGACATCAGCGATGCTGATGTAAAAGGCAAGTGGTCCGTGTTCTTCTTCTACCCGGCCGACTTCACCTTTGTGTGTCCCACGGAGCTCGGCGACCTGGCCGACAACTATGAGGAGTTCAAGAAGCTGGGCGTGGAGATCTACTCCGTATCCACCGACACCCACTTCACCCACAAGGCGTGGCACGACACTTCCGAGACCATCGGCAAGATCCAGTTCCCGATGATCGGTGACCCCACCGGCACCATCACCCGCAACTTCGGTGTGATGATCGAGGAAGAAGGCATCGCCGATCGCGGCACCTTCGTTATCGACCCGGAAGGCAAAATCCAGCTGGTGGAGATCACTGCCGGCGGTATCGGTCGCGACGCCAGCGAGCTGCTGCGCAAGATCAAGGCCGCCCAGTATGTCGCCGAGCACCCCGGTGAGGTCTGCCCGGCCAAGTGGAAGGAAGGCGAGGAAACCCTGGCGCCGTCCCTGGACCTGGTCGGCAAGATCTAAGTCACTTCCCAATTGATTCCGGCCCCGACCGGAATCAAACGGGGCAAGAATGCGGGGGCCCGCCTGCCAGCGGGACCCACAGAGCCTCCGGGACTGCACCGGCAGTACGGCCCCTGCGCCTTCCCTCCTCCCCCGAGGGACCACCCCCAACCTGGCCCGCCCCCAAGCGGGCCCTTTTTGACCGAATACACACAGGACACACCGATGTTGGATGCAAACCTGAAGAAACAGCTGGACACCTACCTGCAGAATATCGTCGACCCGATTGAGGTGCGTGTGTCCGGTGACAACACCCCCAAGTCCGCAGAGCTGGAAGAACTGGCGAACGAAATCGCCGGCCTCTCACAGAAGATTGAGGCCAAGACGGGCAATGCAAAACGTACGCCCAGCATGGCCGTGGGCCCGGCGGGTGAAGAGCCCCGGGTGAACTTCGCCGGCATTCCCCTGGGACACGAATTCACCTCCCTGGTGCTCGCTCTGTTACAGGCCGGGGGACACCCCTCCAAGGCCGATCCGCAGGTGCTGGAGCAGATCCGCAACCTGGAAGGCGAATTCCACTTTGAAACCTATATCTCGCTGTCGTGCCAGAACTGCCCGGACGTGGTGCAGGCACTGAACCTGATGGCGACCCTGAACCCGAACATCACCCATACGATGATCGACGGTGCCCTGTTCCAGGATGAAGTCGAGCAGCACAACGTGATGGCCGTGCCCTCCGTCTACCTGAACGGCGAGCACTTCGCCCAGGGCCGCATGACCCTGCAGGAAATCGTCGACAAGATCGATACCGGCGCCGTCGAGCGCAAGGCTGCCGAGCTGGATGAACGCGAGCCCTACGATGTGCTGGTGGTGGGCGGTGGCCCGGCCGGCGCCGCCGCGGCCATCTATGCCGCACGCAAGGGTATTCGTACCGGCCTGGTGGCCGAGCGGTTTGGCGGACAGGTAATGGATACCGTGGGAATCGAGAATTTTATCTCCGTACCCTATACCGAAGGTCCTAAATTGTCCGCGGGACTCGAGCAGCACGTGAAGGAATACGGTGTGGATATCATTACCGAGCAGCGCGCCGCCGCAATCCAGCGCAACAAAATGCTGGAGCTGGAACTGCAGAGCGGCGCCACCCTCGCCAGCCGTTCTGTAGTGCTGGCCACCGGCGCCCGCTGGCGCGAACTTGGGGTGCCGGGTGAGGCCGAGTACCGCACCAAAGGTGTGGCCTACTGCCCCCACTGCGACGGCCCCTTCTTCAAGGGCAGGCATGTGGCGGTGATCGGTGGCGGTAACTCCGGTATCGAGGCGGCCATCGACCTGGCGGGTATCGTCAAACATGTAACCGTGCTTGAGTTTGCCGACACCCTGCGGGCCGACGATGTACTGGTGCGCAAGGCGCGCTCCATGGGTAACGTGGATATCATCATGAATGCCCAGACCACCGAGATCCTCGGCGACGGTAACAAGGTCAATGGCCTGCGCTACACCGACCGGGTGAGCAGCGAAAGCCACGATCTCGAGCTGGCAGGTGTCTTTGTGCAGATCGGCCTGGTGCCCAATACCGAGTTCCTGCGCGACAGTGCTGTCGCCATGAATCCCATGGGTGAAATCGAGATCGATAGTCGTGGCACCACCTCGATGCCCGGGGTATTCGCTGCCGGCGACGCCACCACCGTGCCTTACAAGCAGATTGTAATCTCCATGGGCCAGGGCGCCGCCGCGGCACTGGGTGCCTTTGACTACCTGATTCGCCATTCCGAAGAAGAGGAGGGATCGGAGGCCACTGAGAGCGCCGAGCCGGAGCAACTGGCGCAAAGCGCATAACCTCCCATCATCAATAGGGCAGCCGCGGCCAGCGCGGCTGCTCTTACTTTTTGCCTCACATTCCCCACCCGGTACGCCCACGGGTCATCATTTCCCCACAGGCCATTCGCCCTGTTCCTCGCCTCGCCACCGCGAAGCGACATTTCATGTGGAAAAATCTCGCCCGGAATCCATCCTTAGGGACACGGCGCTGAAAACCGGAACGAGATGACTACTTTCTCAAAAAACAACACCGGCCTGTTGCAGCTCGCGCTGAAAGCCATGGACCTCTATGAAGGCAAGATTGACGGCATTGTGGGTCCTCTGACCCTGTCCGCCATTCAGAAAGTCGAGGCTCTGGCATGCGACCGGCCCGGGGTGGAAAAGCCCGATGCTGAGGAGCCCGCGGAAAGGGTCGACGAGGTCGAGGACATCATCGAGGACCAGGGCGCGAGTATCGAGCACGCACTGGTTTTCACCCTCAAGAACGAGGGCGGCTATGTCGACCATAAACTAGACCGTGGCGGCCCCACCAACAAGGGCATCACCATTGGCACCCTGTCCGCCTACCTGGGCAGGAATGTAAGCAAGGCCGAGGTCAGGAACCTGAGTTATGAAACCATCCGGGACATTTACAAGCGCAACTACTGGGATGCACTGAACCTGGACCATGTCGTCGACCAAAGCATTGCCACCGCCCTGTTCGACATAGGTGTGCTCTGCGGGACGGGTACCGCCGCAAGGCTGTGCCAGGACGTACTGGATATTCCCGAGACAAAGAAAATGGATGCCGGCACCCTGGAGGCGATCAACAGGGTCACCGATGACGAATTTATTCCCGCCTTTATCGACCGGAACATCAGGCGATTTGAAGCCATTGTAAAAAAGCGACCCTCGCAGCGGGTTTTCCTGCGGGGCTGGAAGAACCGCGCCAACCGGCTGCGCACACTGATCGAGACCGATTCCGTGGACGGCAAATCGCCGGAGTCTGTGCCGGACGAACCGGTTGGTGACGGTCTCTATACCCTCGCCGACCAGGTGGGTGTGCCGCGGGACGATATCAGCAAGATGATCAACTGGCAGAATAAAAACCACCCCACCTCCAATCCGAGGTTCTGGGCGGTATTCAGGATCCGGGAACACTCCAGGAACAAGCGTCTCTTCGTCTTCGACCGGATCGCGAAAAAAGTCGAGCAATATCACGCCACACACGGCGAGGGCAGTGACCCCAATCACGACGGTATTGCCACGGAATTTTCCAATACCCCGAACTCCCACATGAGCTCACTGGGCCTCTATCGTACTCTCAACGAATATACCGGGCGGCATGGCAAGTCCCTGCGCCTTGAGGGACTGGAGTCGAGCAACAGTAATGCATTCAAACGGGCCATCGTTTTGCACGGGGCGCATTACGCCGGAGATGACTGGGTGCGGCGCCACGGCCGTTGTGGACGCTCCTGGGGATGCCCTGCCGTGGAACACCGGATCGCCCCCGACCTGGTCAACAGGCTCAAGCAGGGCTCTCTGCTGCTGATTTCCTGACCCTGGTTGCACGGGCGCTGGACGCTCGCTACCAACCAAACCTGACCCGCCATATCCCCGATACGGGAATAATTTACCAGCTGCCAGGGGTAGGATTTCCCATCACCGGCGATTCGACACTGTCCCCGCCCAGCAAATGACTTGTTGACTTATTAACCAGAGCCTATACACTGAGTGCAGCTAGAAAATCAGCTCCTGTTGACCCACTCCGGTTTCGAAGCATTAGTCATAATCCTCGTTCTGTAGCATCCAATATCAGCCAATTTTCCGGCTCCCCCGAACTTTCGGGATACCCATTATTCATCTCTATAGGACTTAAATTATGTCTAACGCAGTTAAAGGCACCGTAAAGTGGTTTGACGAATCCAAGGGCTTTGGTTTTATCCAGCAGGAGTCCGGTCCCGACGTATTCGCCCACTACAGCGCCATTTCCGATTCGGGCTTCAAGACCCTGGAAGACGGCCAGCAGGTAGAGTTCAATGTCACCAAGGGCCCGAAAGGCCTGCAGGCAGAGAACATCACCGTTATCTGACCGGTGACAGGGCTGGCGCGACCGACTGGTGGCGCCCCCTGGTGTGACACTTACGTCGCGCAGGAAAAGCAGGGCCAGGGCCCTGCTTTTTTTATGGCATGCACTAAATAACTGCGGTCATGCCGCAGACGCATCTCCCGCACAATTCCGGTAATTTAACCGCCTGCGGCATCCGCCCCTATGGCTCCTTGCACAGCCCGTGTCCCGGGGCGTCGAGCCGTTTCGACCGTGGCCCCTACCCTCCTTTAACCTGTCCTGATTGGCTGCATACCCCGCAACCCCAGCTGACAGCCCCCGACCCGGCTGATCTCCCTGATGCAGGCAAGGTCCATGCCCCTGCTAGCCATCCCCTCCTACAGGGAAAAATTTGCACACACCAGCGATTGCGCAAGTTCGATCATGCACATCCCCCCGCAGGGCGATACCATTTCCCTGAATTTTGCCTGGGACGGAAAATGGACAGCTACCAACGCTTACTGAAACTGCGGGCATATATCGGCGCGAACCTGGATGGGGACCTGGGCCTGGCCCGGCTCAGCCAGTGGGCCCACATATCACCGTATCACCTGCACCGGCAGTTCTGCGCCACCTTCGGTTTCCCCCCGGCGCGCCTTATTGCGAGGCTGCGGTTGCGGCGGGCCTCCTACCAGCTTGCCTACCGACCGGCACTGCCGATCACCCGGATTGCGCTGAAGACCGGCTACGCCAGTCCCGAGGCATTCTCCCGGGCCTTCAGTCGCATAGTGGGCCAGAGCCCCACGGCATTTCGCCACAGCCCCGACTGGGAACGCTGGGAAGAAAACCTCGGCGACATTGCAGAACAGGAGCCCACCAAAATGTACGACAGCACCACCCTCCGGGTCGAAATAGTGAACTTCCCCGCTTTGCGTGTGGCCCGCCTCGACCATGTGGGGCCGCCGCAATTACTCGGCAACACGCTACGGGACTTTATCCAGTGGCGCCGCGAGCAGCGGCTGCCACCCGCCCGCAGCCGCACCTTCAACCTGGTGTTCGACAACCCGGCCAGCGTGGATCCCGCAGACTACCGCCTGGGCCTCTGTGCGCAGACGGAAAAACCTGTGGAACCGAATGGGGCGGGGGTCTTGTCCGACACCATTCCCGCGGGCCGCTGCGCCCGGGTGCGTCACACCGGCCCAGACGCGGGACTCGAACCCCTGGTGCGCCGCCTCTACGGGCAGTGGTTGCCGGCCTCGGGAGAGGTGCTGCGGGATTACCCGTTATTTTTTGAACGCGTCAGCTTTTACCCGGACGTGGCCGAACCGGAGATGATCACTGATGTCTTCCTGCCACTGGCATAGGAGTATTGGCCCGGCGACTTAACCGGCACCCGGGGAACGGGTCATCGGCGATCACCCGGAAACCCCCGGCTTCTCTCCAGGCACCGACATACCTGCAAGCATTCTCAGGAACACTTCCCGGCGAAGAAGCGCTGGTACATCACTGGCACCACAAGCATATTCAGCGCTGTCGAGCTGATCAGGCCGCA
Organism: Microbulbifer sediminum; assembly: GCF_021729035.1. Lineage (GTDB taxonomy): Bacteria > Pseudomonadota > Gammaproteobacteria > Pseudomonadales > Cellvibrionaceae > Microbulbifer > Microbulbifer sediminum. Next base: position 14,147 of record NZ_JAJSAP010000005.1, read on the forward strand.
GAGGATCACAATAGCCATGGGTGCCTGAATCTCACTCCCGGGCTGCCCCGCGGCAAGAGCCAGCGGAACCAGGGCAAATGCCGTGGCCAGGGCGGTCATCAAAATAGGCACCAGCCGCTCCTCGGCCCCGCGCCGGATCGCAGATCCCAGGTCCAGTCCCCCGTCCCTTTGCAGCCGCCCGATATGGTCCACCAGGATCACACCGTTGCGTGTGGCAATACCGAACAACGTGATAAAGCCGATTACGGCCGCAATGGTGACAATGCCATCGGTGAGCCAGACACCCACCACCCCGCCAATCAGGGCCAGGGGCAGGTTCAGCATCACCAGCCAGGCCTCCCGGGTATTGCCGAAGGCGGCCACCAACAACAGGAAAATCCCCACAATAACCAGTGCTCCCAGCAACATCAGGCGGGTCCCGGCGGCTTCCGCACTCTCGAACTGGCCGCCGTACTCGATGTGGTAACCGGTGGGCAGGGAGATGCTCTCCCCTAGTGCCACACGGATGTCCTCTACCACGCTGATCAGGTCACGACCAGCGACATTCGCCATGACCACCAGCTTGCGCTGCACATTTTCGCGGCTGATGGTGTTGGCCCCCCGCTCACGACGGATATCGGCGATCGCGGCGAATGGCACCCGTGCCCCACTGTCGAGGGTCAGCATGGTCTCGCGCAGGGTGTCGATATTGTCCCGGGCGGACTCGGGGAAACGCACCACCAGGTCGAAACTCGCCTGCCCTTCCAGGATCCTGCCCACTTCCGTGCCAGTGAAAGCGGTTTCCAGTGCCTCGGCCGCCTCAGCAACCGTCATGCCGTAGTTGGCCAGTGCCGGTCGATTGAAATTGACGGCGACAAAGGGAATCTCGCTCTGCTGTTCCATCGCCACGTCCACGGCCCCGGGAATTTCCGCCACCCGGGACTCCACCTGTTTACCGAGGCGGCGCAGTTCAAACAGGTCCTCACCGAAAACCTTAATCGCGATATTCGCCCGCGTGCCGGACAGCATATGGTCGATCCGGTGAGAGATGGGCTGGCCGATGATGACATTGGTACCGGGGATGCTGGCAAAGCGCTGCCGCAGGCTCGCCAGTAACTGCGACTTGTCCCGCTCCTGCATCGCCAGAGTGACGTCGATCTCAGAGGCGAACACCTGCTGCGCATGGGGGTCCAGCTCGGCACGACCGGTGCGGCGTGCGGTGGCTACCACCTCTGGCTGCTCCAGGAGAATTTTCTCGACGCGCTGGCCGATTTCATTTGAAGTCTCGAGTGATGTTCCCGGCAGGGTGACCACGCTGATGGTCAGGCTGCCCTCATTGAATTCCGGCAGGAAACCCCGGCCCGCCAGCATCAGCCCGGCAATGGCTGCGATAAGCAGGGCGGAGGACCCCAGCAGGACGCTGCGCCAGTAGCGCATGGCACCGGACAGGAGCGGCCGGTAACGGACCTTCAACCAGCTGATAAAGCGGGTATCGTGATCCTCATGCACCGGCTTGCTGTTGGGTAATAACAGTAGTGACAGTACTGGTGTGACGGTGACAGCAACCAGCAGCGACGCCGCCAGCGCTACCACGTAAGCCAGGCCCAGGGGCTCAAGCAACCGCCCCTCCACGCCGCTGAGAAAAAACAGCGGCAGGAACACCAGGATGATGATCAGCGTCGCGAATACAATCGACCCCTCGATTTCGCGGGTCGCATCGAACACCACGGCGACATTGCTACGTCGCTCTGACTCCGGCAGGGCATGGTTTTCCCGCAGGCGCCGCACAATGTTTTCCACCACGATAATGGCATCGTCCACGAGCGCCCCCAGCGCGATCGCCATGCCACCCAGCGTCATGGTGTTGATGCTGCCCCCCAGGTAACGGATCACCAACACTGCCACCAGCAGCGACAGCGGGATTGCCAGCAGCGCGATGCCGGTTGCCCGTGCGCTGAACAGGAAGGCGAACATGATCGCGACAACCAGGATGGCCCCGTCCCGGAGGGCGGCAGCGAGGTTGTCGATCGCAACGTTGATAAAATCGGCCTGGCGGAATGCATCCGTCTCGATCCGCATTCCCTCGGGCAGCGATGCCTGGATATCATCAATCACGGTATCCAGGCGTTTTGTCAGGGCCAGCGTGTTCACGTTGGGCTGTTTCTGGATACCCAGCACCACCGCCGCCTCGCCGCGGTAGGAGCCGGTACCACGCCGCGGTGCCGGACCTGTCTCGACACTGGCGAGGTCGCGCACCTGCACCGGCACTCCATCGCGGGTGGTCACCACCGCCTGGCGTATATCCTCCAGGCCTCTGGCCCGGCCGACGCCCTGGATCAGGAACTCCTGATCGTTCTCGGTGATAAAGCCGGCGGAAGAATTGCGGCTGGCGGCGGCCACCGCGTCACGCAGCTCGCCCAGGGTGACACCGTAGGTCGCCAGGCGCTCCGGTGTGGCAACCACCTGAAACTGCCGTGTCTGGCCACCGGTGGGAATCACCTCGGCTACCCCCGGCACCGCCAGCAGGCGGCGGCGCACGACCCAGTCAGCCGTGGTCTTCAGGGTCATCTCGTCGTGCACATCGGAAGAAAGGGCGATAAACAGGATCTCGCCCATGATCGAAGTAACCGGGGCAAGTACCGGTGATGGCAGGTCCGGGGGCAGCGATGCGCGTACGGTCTGCAGCTTCTCACTGACGATCTGCCGGGCACGATAGATATCCATGCCCCACTCGAACTCCACCGTGACCACACTGATACCGATACCGCTGTTGGAGCGCACGCGCCGCACGCCGCTGGCACCATTCATGGCAGTTTCCAGCGGGAATGTAACCAGTCGCTCGACATCCTCTGGCGGCATCCCGTGCGCCTCCGCCACCACCGTGACAGAGGGTGCGGTCAGGTCCGGGAAGACATCCACCGGCGCTTTCAGGGATGTCCAGGCGCCCCACACGAACAACAGGGCTGCCCCGGCCAGGACCAGCAGGCGATTCCCCAGCGACCACTGGATTATTCGATCAATCATTCACTCTTCCCAACATCAGTGTGCGTGGCCGTGCCCCACTTCGTCACCACCGATAGAGGCCAGCTTGACGAAATAGGCCCCTTTCGAGGCCACCCGCTCACCCGCTGCCACGCCGTCCAGTACCTCGACCATCTCACCGTCGACAATCCCCAGCTCCACCGGGCGACGCGCGAATGTCTCACCGCCGGTCTGCACATACACCACGTTGCGGCCGCCATCATCAATCACCGCACTGCGCGGGATAGCCAGCCGCGGCTCCGCCGGCGCCGTAAACAGGTGCGCGGGCAGGCGTGCGCCGAGAATGGTTGGCCCCAGGGAAACCGGGTACTCGACCGTGACGTGCGCCGTGCGTGTTTTCGGGTCCACGGCAGAACTGACCTGCACTACACGCGCGCCACTGGCTTCATCCAGCACTACCGTGTCGCCCCCTGCAGTTTCGAGCCAGGCGCCACTGGCCGCGGGAACATCGGCGGCAAAGCGCTCCGGCACCGCCAGGTCGAGCCAGCGACGATCCTGCGAGGCAATGCGGAAGACCCGCTCCCCGGCCCGCACGAATGCGCCCGGGCGGGCATTGAACTCGACCACCTCGCCCGCGACCGGTGCACGCAAGGCAATGCCGGCCTCGGCACTGCCGCCCTGGTACTGTTCGACGCGCGCCCTGGCGGCTGCGAATTCTGCCCTGGCGACCTCCAGTTCTTCCCGGGCTTCCACCAGCCGGCGCTCGGCGATCGCGCCCTGCTGGTAGAGTCGTTCCAGGCGCTCGACATCGCGCTTGGCCAGTGACAGCTGCGAACGTGTCCGCTCCATCGCTACCAGCAACTGGCCGAAGTCGGTCTCGCCGCCCAGGCGCGGTACCAGGTATCCCAGCACGGCCCCGCTCTCAACCACATCCCCGGCCCGGGCCATCCCCGCATGGGAGAAATAACCATCCGCGGGTGCCCGGATCTGGGCGCCCGCGTCCGCGGGTGCATCCACGGTGGCAAACGCCGGTACCGACGGGCGCATGGGACGCAGCTGCGCCTCGGTGGAGGCAAACGGGTTGCTCCACTGCTGCTCTTTCAGGTAAGTGATGTCACCCTCGGGTTCAGCCTGGTCAACCACCGCCTCTGCCGCCGACGGGTAGACCCGCACCATGCCCAGGTCATGGGTGGCCTGCAGCTCCCCATCCTGCACTTCGATCAGCAGGCGGAATTCCCCCGCGTCACGCGGCTTTACCCCCGGGGTAAAAATGCCGGTACGCGCGGGCTGCCGCACACGGAAACGGGCGGCTATGCTGTCGCCCCGCTTGAGGACCACGTCGACGCGCCCGCTTTCCAGCGGCGCCGAGTCGGCAAGACGGGTGACATGGGCGGCAAAGTTCGAGGTCTGCCCGGCAACCAGGGTCGGGAATTCCACAAACAATTCAGTGGTATCCGTGTAGTCGGTAAAGACCAGGGTCGGCCCCTCATCACCGTGGCCATGTCCGCTGCCGTCGTGGCCGCCCTCTCCATGAGCGCCTCCTGCCCCATGACCGCCTCCGGGCCCGTGTGCATGGCCGTGGCCACCGCCCGCGGGTTCCCCGCAGGCAACCAGGCCGAAGCCAAGCGCGGCCAGTGCCAGCGCCCGGACAAGGTTTTTAGTGCTCATGCTCGGAATCGTCATCGTGGCTGTGTTCGTGGGATTCTTCCTCTGCGGCTTCTTCAGTGGTGTCGTCCTCGTGGGTGTGCGTTGCTTCACCGTGCTCGTGGCCTTCTTCCTCGCTGGCCGCACCCTCCTCTGCTGGCGCACCGGTTTCAGCTTCTTCACCGTAAAACGCCTCGGTCTCGGTTTCGTCGTGGGAGTGGGCCCCGTCGCCGTGGTCGTGCGCCGTGCCATCTTCATGCGCTGCATCATGGCCCTCGTGATGAGAGGCTTCGTCGTGGCCATGTCCGCCCTCTTCGTGGGCGTGGTCTGACTCGCCTTCATGGGGATGCCCGTGATCATCGCCCTGGCCACAAGCGGACAACAGGAACGCGGAAAACGCGATGGACAGGATCAGAGCAAGCTTGTTCATAAATCACCTTTTATCAGTTGGAGTTGGATGTAGGACTGTCGCGCAGCGCGTGCGCGGCGCACCGCCTCGCGCTGCGCAGAAAGTTCAGTGCGGTGGGCATCGATCAGTTCCAGGACACTAACCTCACCCGCGTCATAGGCGCTCTCCGCAATCGATACCAGCGATCTGCCGGCAGAGGCTTCACGCGCGGTAATTGCGGCGCGCCGGCGGGCGCGCAGTTCCCGGAGTACGGCCCGGGTCTCCGCCGCGAGGCGCGTCTCGAGCAGCGCGCGTTTAGCCTGCAGTTGGTGCGAGCGGGCAGACTGCGCCCGCGCCTCGCCGGAACCGTTATCAAACAACGGCACTTCCACCCCCAGGGACAGCAGCTGGCCGTCGGCAGATACATCGGGATCCTCAAACTCACGGCGCCCCACCCCCAGGGTCAGCTCCGGCCAGCGGCGGCGTTCCTCCGCCCTGGCGGAGAGGGATGCGGCCTGCACTTCCGCCTCCAGCGCCTGCAGCATCGGATGCCCGGCGAGCACAGCCGCCAATTCCACCGTGTCAGCAGCCGGCGGCAGGAGCCTGCTGGCCAGCGGCGCCGGTTCGGACCCGACCAGGCTGAACAAGCGGTCCGCTGCCGATTCCGCCGCAGCCCGGGCGTCCAGCGCCTCACCGCTGACCAGGGCCAGCTCTTTCTCCAGCCGCAGGGCATCAAACTGCGAGGCATCACCCGCCCGGGCGCGGCTGGCAACTGCCCCGGCCAGGTGCGCCAGCCGATCACGCCAGCCGCTCACCGCAGCGGCCTCACGCTCAGCTGCAACCGCGGCGTAGTAGAGGCGACGCATCTCGGCCACCAACTCACGGCGTTTCAGGTCGACGCGGGCGTTTTCCGCCAGACGCTCACTGTCCGCTGCCTCCCGCTCCAGACCATGCACGCCGGCGATATTGAAGCGCTGGGTCAGCCACAGGTAGCGCTCCTCTGCCGTGCCGCTGTCCAGGTCGAGACCTTCATTGCTGTATTCAATTTCCGGATTCGCCCAGCGCCCCGCGGCATCTGCGCGCCCCGCTGCCGCTTCACGCCGTGCGTCCAACAACGTGGCGATGTCCGGTTGCGCCAGCCCGAGCCGCACAGCCTCGGCCTCCGTGAGCCCCGGTGCGGCACGACCGGCAGCGGCCGCCAGCATCGCACCAATCAATAAAAACAGTCGCATGAAGTCAATGTCCCGTGAGAAGCCCGAGCAGGGTTTCGAGTTCGTGGTGTGCACCGGCAGATGACAGCGATAAAGCAAAGATGGCCGCCAGTGAGACACTGACAAACACGCGTCCATTTCGCCTGTTGTCCGCAGGGCACAGTAACCGCTCGATGCGCTTCACTGCGTCGGCTCCCGCCACCGAGAGGCCCGGCATTACCTCGCCGCGCTGCAGGCGAAAAACCTTGAGCAGGGTTGCCGCGACCTCTTCCCGGCCAAAGTGGCCCGCCACCCGGTCATCCGCGATTTCCTCCAGCGCCTGGCGCCACTCTTTGCGCAGGCGGGAAGCAGTCACCGGCAGATGTAGCAGCAGCAGGATTTCGAATACCCCGTTATAGAGCAGATCCCGCGTGCGCACGTGGGAAACTTCATGCGCTAGCACAATGCGCCGCTCACGCGCTTCCAGCCTGTCAAGCAAGCCCCGTGACAGGATCACTCGCGGGGAAAAGGCCCCGGCAGTCACTGCAAAGGGGCTCAGGCTTTCGACAGTGTGTACTCTGCGATCGGGAATGCGCCCCTCGACCAAGCGCAACAGGCTGCAGATGTGCTTGCCAGCCCGGTACTGCCGGCTGCCAAAGCCAATGATGACGTAGGTGATGCCTGCGAGAAGCAGTGCAGCCGCAACGAACTCGACAACCCCGAGATCGATTGCCGGCAGGTGCCTGAAGCAGAGATGGGGATGTCCCGGGCCGTGATACACACAATGATCTGTCATCCAGCCAAGGGACTTGCCCAGTGCCGTCACGACAACGGCGACGACCAGCGCAGCCATTGCCAGCAGTGGCAAGGTCGCGAGGGTAAAGCTGTAGCTGCGTCGCGCCACCGGTGACAGCTCCCCACGGAATACAAAGCGGGAAACCAGCTCACTGGCCAGATAGCCTATCGCCCAGCCGCCCACTGCCAGCAGGATGAACAGCCAGGCCAGGGAAAGAATGACGTTCATTGGTCACGCCTCCCCTGGCGGCGCTTGCGCAATTCTTCCTCAAGGCGTGCCAGGCTGGCTTCATCGATATCCTCGACCGCCTCTACAAACGCCGCCAGGGACGAAACCGCATCGCCGCCAAAGCGGCCGAGGGTCTCGCGGATATAGGAGGCAATCAGGCGTTCCCGCTCGACAGTTGCGGTGTAGCGGTAAGCATGCCCGCGCTTGCTGCGCGTGAGCAGCTCCTTGCGGTGCAGACGCTCGAGAGTGGACTGCACGGTGTTCAGCGAGATACCCCGCGGCTGGCCAATGCGCTCGTGTACCTCTTTCGCCGAGCACTCCGGTGTCTCCCAGGTGACCTCCAGTACCGCCACCTCCAGGTCTCCCAGTGCGGGGGTTGGTTTCGAGGATTCGCTCACGTCGGCTCCAGAATTCCAGCAATTTCCCAGTGTATGGGCGGAAAAAACCGATCGTCAATCGGTTTTTCTGGAGCGGGGGGGGTCACAATGGGGTCTGGCACCGCCTGAGTCCCGGACCGCCGTGCAACAGCCGCCAAAAGACGTCAGTTGCTTTCTGCGTTAGCATGTGGAGCACAAGATCCATAACAGATTCAGGCCGGAGGTTCCTCGTGTCCCGATTATCCCTAGCTACCGCCCTCCTCTCTTCACTGGCCGTGGCCGGACCTGCCCTTGCGCAGCCCGCCACCGACTCGGCACTACTCGAGCAGATCCGCCAGGACGTGTCCGCAGAGCGGATTGAAAAGGATATCCGCACCCTGGTGGGCTTCGGCACCCGCCACACCCTTTCAGAAACGGACTCAGAAACCCGGGGTATCGGCGCCGCCCGGCGCTGGGTACATGACGAATTTGAGCGTATCAGTGCTGCATGCGGCGGCTGCCTGGAAGTCTATTACCAGTCGGAGTTCTTCGAGGATGAGAAGCGCATCCCCGAGCGCACCGAGGTGGTCAATGTGATTGCGATCCAGCGCGGCACCGTGGATCCGGGACGCTATGTGATCATGTCCGGCGATATCGACTCGCGCGTATCCGACGTGATGGACTACACCTCGGATGCGCCGGGCGCGAACGACAATGCCTCAGGCCTCGCCGGTGCCATTGAGGCCGCACGGGTACTGAGCAAGCACAAGTTCGCCGGCTCCATTGTCTATGCCGGCCTGTCCGGCGAGGAACAGGGACTGTTCGGGGGCCGCATCATGGCCGCCCAGGCCAGGGAAGACGGCTGGCGCATTACCGGTGTGCTGAACAATGACATGATCGGCAATATCGAGGGCATCAACGGTGTAATCAACAACACCACCGCGCGGGTGTTTATGGAAGGTACCCGCATGAACGAGACCGCCGATGAGGCCCGCGCGCGCCGCTTCTACGGTGGCGAGGTGGACTCCCCCTCCCGCAACCTGGGGCGCTATGTGCACCGTATCGCCGAGGACTACATTCCCAACCTGGATGTGATGATGATCTATCGCCTGGACCGCTTCGGTCGTGGCGGCCACCATCGCCCGTTCAATGACCTGGGCTATCCCGGCGTCCGCATCATGGAGACCAACGAGAACTACAACCGCCAGCACCAGGATCTGCGCACCGAGGATGGCATCCGCTACGGCGATGTGATCGAGGGGGTAAACTTCGAGTATGCCGCCAAGCTCACCGGCCTCAACGCACTCACCATGGCCGCCCTGTCCAGGGCCCCGGCGCCGCCCGCAGATGTCACCATCGAGGGTGCGGTATCCCCCGACACCACCCTGAAATGGAAAGCAGCCGGCGATGGCAATGACGATGTCCTGGCCGGCTACAAAGTCTACTGGCGCCTGACTTCGGAGCCCACCTGGACCAACAGCCGCTTTGTCGGCAAGGTGGATGAGTACACCCTGGAGAATATTGTGATCGACAACTACTTCTTCGGTGTCGCCGCCGTAAGCAAGGACGGCTTCGAGAGCCCGGTGGTTTTCCCCGGCCCCGCCGGATCCTTCTACCTGGATGGGTCAAAACGGGACTGAGTCTCCACAGCCTGATACCCTCCCGTATCCCCTGCCGCGCCGGAACTGCGCTCGCGCGGCAGGGGCACCTCTCCCATACTTCCCCCATACTTCTCCCGCACTTTGCCTCACCGGGACCGCCCTCCCCCCCCTTGCCAGACAATCACAGCTGCCACCGGGCTCACCCGCTGGATTGATGACTATCATTGGGAAGTGTCACCCCGCCCGCAGGAACCGCCCTGCGGGTATTGCCATTTGACGCGCCCTTTGGGCACCCCTGTGACAGGAGAAAGCTTTATGGGAACCGGACCAGTCACCAGAGGCAACAGGACAGTCCATCACGCAGTCGCGATAATTACCCTGCTGCTGGTCACTGCCGGCGCCAATCTCACCGGCTGTGGTAAAGAGGACAATGGTCACGCCGCAAAAGAGGATACAGCGCCGGCGGAGCAGCAGGAGGCGACCAGCGGAAGCGCCGAACAAGCGGAAGCCGACAAAGGCACGGGCAACGGGGCCGGACTCACCGATGAGACGCTCGAGGAACTGATTTCCCGCTCTTACCAGTACGTCGCCATGTACAACGTGAACAACAAGTTTGCCGAAAGCCAGGGAGGATGGAACACCTGTGTAGCCGACACCCAACTGAAAGACCATACCATGCGGGACATCGCACGGCCGAATAATGACACGCTGTATATAAGCTGCCTGCTGGACCTGCGCACTGAACCAGTCGTTCTCAATATACCGGCATTCAATACCGACTATGCCTCATTGATGATCACCGGCTATGACCATTACGTGAACATCCCGCTCAGTTCCCGTGAGGGTCACTTCAGTGAACCACAGAAAACACTGATCTACAGTGCGCGGACGGAGGGATATGACGGCACGCCAGTAGACGGTATCGACCAGGTATTTGAAGCCACCGGGGACTTCGTCTCCGCGGTCTTTCGTGTAATGCCGCACAGTAACGAACCGCAGCGCTTCCAGGAAATCACCGGGCAAATGCAATCCATCAAGCCGGTCACCCTCAGTGAGTACCGCGGAAATCCCCCCAAAACCAGGCAACCCGTCGACTTTCCAGCCACCGGCGAGACCGATATAGCCATCTTCGGCGACAACCTGCTCGAAGTGATGCAGTTTGTGTTCAACCACACCACCTTCGATCCTGACAACCCACTGGACCAGCGCTTGCTTGCCATCTACAAACCGCTCGGTGTGGAGCCCGGCAGGGAATTCGATCCCGAATCTGTAAAAGAACTGGACGGTGAACGCACTCGCGCCATGGCAAAGCGCATACGGGAAGAGTGGCTCACGAAAATGAATGACCCCGAGCTGATGAATAAAATGCAACCGAGGATGTTCCAGCCAAAGGGGGAAACCGACCTGGAGACGCTGCTGGCAGTATCCATTTACGGCCCCATTGGCGTGCCGCGCGAGGAGGCCGTCTACCCGACAGTCGATTCAAGCGACGGCGAGCCGCTCAATGCGATGCACGACTATGTCGTCCGCATGGACAAGGACTCGCTGCCCCCTGCCGGGGCCTTCTGGTCGCTGACTCTCTACGACCTGGACAATGGCTTTTTCATCCCCAATGAGCGCAAGAAATACAGCGTGGGCAAGAACGCGGGCATGAAGCTTAATGAGGAGGGCGGTATCGATATCTATATCGCCGCGGAGAAGCCAGAAGGGGTGCCCGATGAGAACTGGTTGCCCATCGAGCGCAAAGACATGAACCTCAACCTGGTGATGCGAATTTACGAGCCCGACCTGGAACAACTGAAGGAGTGGTCACCGCCCTCCGCAGAGAAGCTTTCCGACTGAAATCGCGGCGAACAGCGCCGGCAAACGGGGACGCGGATACCGGGCTGGCGCCCGGTATCCGGAGCCCTCAGGCAGGCTCAGTCCCGGTTGGGGACCTGGCCTTTCCCGTCACCTTCCAGGGTCTCGCTGGCACGCACCCGATGGAAAACCGCGTACAGCACCGGTACGGCGATGAGTGTCAGCACCGTCGCGAAGCCCAGGCCGCCCATGATCGTCACCGCCATATCCGCGAAGAAGGCATCGAAGAGCAGCGGTGACATACCCAGGATAGTAGTCACTGCCGCCAGGAACACCGGCCGCAGTCGACTCACACTGGCCTGTTGAATCGCGGTCAGGCGCGGCAGGCCCGCATGGGTCTGTATCTGGATCTCATCCACCAGTACCACCGCGTTCTTGATCAGCATACCCGACAGGCTCAGCACCCCGAGCAGCGACATAAAGCCGAACGGCAGGCCGGAAGTGAGCAGGCCGATGACCACCCCCACCACCGACATGGGCACGACCAGCCAGATAATCAGCGGCTCGCGCCAGGTACCGAACAACAGGATCGATACCAGGATCATGATCAGGAAACCAATCGGCAAACCCTTGCCCAGGGACTGCTGCGCTTCCGTGGAACGCTCATACTCGCCGCCATACTCCAGCTTGTAGCCGGGGGGCAGTTGCATACCGTCGGTCTCACCACGAATTCTCCCGAAGGCTGCCATGGCGGTCACGCCCTCCGGTGCATCACCGCTGATGGTAATCGTGGGGACGCGGTTGCGGCGCTGGATCAGCCCCTCCTCAGCGGTGGTTTCAAACTCCTCCACCAGCTGTCCGGCGGGAATATAACCCCGCTCATTGGGGCTCCATACCAGGCGGTCCGGTAACGACCCCACCCTGTTCCGATCCCCCTCGGGCAGGCGTGCAACAATCGGGATAATGCGGTCGCCGCTCTCAAACTCACCGACCCGGTAGCCCTGGGTGGCGAACTGCACCGTGCGGCTGATGTCCGCCCCGGTTACCCCGGCAACCCGGGCCCGTTCCTCATCGAGCTGCGCGCGGATTGTCGGCTCGCGCCCGCGCCAGTCGTGGCGCACATCCTCCAGCCCCTTTTCACGGAACAATTGCTCCACGTTACCGGCCATCGCCCGCAGCTGCTTGAAATCGGGGCCGGATAGTCGCACCTCGACGTCGGCACCACCGCCCGGACCAAACACAATGCGCTTGAAAGTCACCAGTGCATCCGGGTTCGCATCGCGCAACTCGGCTTTCGCCCGCTCAATCAGCACCGGGATCTGCTCGCGGCTCTCCGTGCGCACGATCAACTGCCCGTAGGAGGGGTTGGGTGGCTCTGGCGCATAGGTAAGCATAAAGCGGTCTGCGCCGCGCCCGGTCACCGCGGTGACGGAAACCACGCTGTCCTGCGACTGCAGGAATTCCGTCGCTTCCTGCAGGGCGCGGTCGGTGCGCTCAATGTCACTGCCCTGGGGCAGGTGATAATTCACATAGAAGAGCGGCGCATTGGAATTGGGGAAGAACCCCTGCTTGACGAAGCCGAATGCCCAGTAACTGACTACTGTCACCGCCACCAGGACCGCGATGGTCAGCCCGCGCCGGCGCATTGCCCCGGACAGGGCATTGGCATACATCTGGTAAAAACGACCACGGTACGGGTCATCCGAATCGGAATCCTTTCCCGGCCTGAACAGGTGATAACCCAGGTAGGGCGTGATGGTAATCGCCAGTACCCAGCTCAGCAGCAGCGAGATCCCGATAACTGCGAACAGGGAGAACAGGAACTCACCGGTGGCATCATCGGAGAGGCCGATACCGGAAAAAGCCATGATGCCGATAATGGTTGCGCCCAGCAGCGGCCAGAATGTCTGGCGCACCACCCGCGCGGCGGCGTGCTCGGGCTTCTCTTTCTTTTCCACCCCCATCAACATGCCCTCGGCCACTACAATGGCGTTGTCCACCAGCATGCCCATGGCAATGATCAACGCCCCGAGGGAGATCCTCTGCAGGTTCAGCCCCAGCAGGTTCATGATCAGGACAGTTCCCAGTACCGTCAGCCCCAGCACGGCGCCGACCACGACCCCCGAGCGCCACCCCATAAACAGGCACAGCACCAGGATCACGATCACCACCGACGACACCAGGTTGAACAGGAAGCCGTTAACACTGTCGGCCACCACCCGGTGTTGTTCGTAAATGGGGAATATCTCCACGCCGAGCGGCAGGCCCTGCTCCAGCTCCGCCAGTTTCTTTTCTACCGCCGTGCCCACGTCGACGATATTGGTGTCCTGGCCGCCGGCGATCCCGAGCAGGATCGCAGGCTTACCGTTGTAACGCGCAATAAAATCCGGGTTCTGCTCATAACCGATGGAGACATCGGCAATATCCCGCACGGCAAGCATGGCCGTGGAGCCGGGCACGCCGACCAGGATGTTGCGGATACTTTCCAGGTCATTGGCCGGGTTGTCCACCACGATACGTGTGCGCAGGTCCTTGCCTTCGATCTCACCCACCTGCTGGATGGAACTCTCTGCCTGCAATACCTGCGACAAATCGTCGAGGGAGAAACCCAGTTGCGCCAGCCGTGATTCATCGATATCGAGGAAGGCAACCTCATCAATCACCCCGGAACGGGAAACCTTGGCCACCCCTTCCACGGTCAGCAACTCACGGCGAATGGCCTTGGTGATGTCGCGCATCTCGCTTTTCGAGAATCCGTCCCCGGTGATGGCGTAATAAATCCCGAATACCTCACCAAAATCATCGTTCACCACCGGCGGCATTGCCCCACGGGGCAGTTGCCCCTGGGCATCGCGGACCTTGCGGCGCAGCTCATCCCAGATCTGGGGCAACTGGTCCGAATCGTAGTGATCCTCGATTTCCACCCGGATTTCCGACATGCCCGGCCGGGAGGTGGAAGTAATATCCTTGAGTTGCCCGAGTTGCTGGATGGCCACCTCGAGTTTTTCCGTGACCTCCTCTTCCACCTGGCGCGCACTGGCGCCCGGGTATGCAGTGAATACCCGCGCCTCCTTGATGGTGAATGCCGGGTCTTCCAGGCGCCCGATGTCGGCAATGCCCCAGAGTCCACCCAGCAGGCAGATCAGCATCAGCAGCCAGGCGTAGACCGGCTGCCGGATAAATACCTCAGATATCTTCACCGCAAGTCCCCCTGAAAATCCGCTTACTGCTGCCGGCCGTTACCGGCATAGTTCCTCACCTTCGCACCGTCGTAGAGGTGCTGCCCACCGGCGGCCACCAGCCGGACACCGGGCTGCAGGCCCTCGGTCACCTGGACGGTATTACCGTCAGTGGGGCCCAGTGCCACGTTAACCCGGGATACGGTGAGGTTTTCATCAATTTGCCAGACATAGGGGGTGCCATCGGCGTTGGTCTGTACCGCGGACAGGGGCACGCGCATCTCCCCCTGCGCCTGCTTCAGGCGCAGCTTTACCCGCGCCGTCATGCCGGGCAGTATCTGCACGTTTTCCGGGCGCGGCATGCCCAGCTCTACCAGGTAGGTCTGGGTGACACTATCGGCTTCCGCCTGGTGCTCGCGGTACTCAAGCGGGAATTCCTGTCCGGGAAGGAATTCGAAGCTGGCGGTAATGGACTCCACCCGGTCGGCATCGATGGTGGCCAACAGCTTTTCCGGTACCGAGACCTGGACGCGCACCTCCGATACATTCTGCAGACGCACAATGCCCTGCCCCGGCTTCACGTTGGTGTAATTCTCCACCAGCTGCCGGGTTACCAGTGCATCAAACGGGACGGACAGCCTGGTATAGGCCAGTTCCTGCTGGGCATTTTCCAGCGCCACCTGCGCCAGCTCGTAATTGCTCTCGGTTTCATCCAGCTGTTGCGCGGAAATCATGTCCCGTTTTTCCAGGGCCCGCTGACGCTTCAGGGTCTTCTCCAGCAACTGCACATTGACCCGGGCTTCTTTTACCCGGCGACGGAAATCCGTGGCATCCAATGCTGCAATGAGCTTGCCCCTGGGGATGATCTCACCCTCGCTGAACTTCACCTCCTCCAGTTTGCCCCCCACCTGGAACGACAGGTCCACGGTCTGCACCGCTTTTACCCGGCCGGCAAACTGGCGTGACGTAACATCGCCGCTGCTGGAGACGGTGGCGATCTTCACCGGCCACACGCGCTCCGCTTGCTCCTGCCCTGCCTCCCTGTCACTGCAGGCAGCGATTGTCACAATCGCCACGAGCGCCACCAGCAAGCGGCTGGCTTTACCAAAAAATTCCATATTCAGGTCCCACAAGATCATTGGATAAAAAATCGGAAAATGGGCGGGAGCCCACAGTCAGTCGAGCTCTTTGCACATAGCCAGCAACCGCTCACGCAACCGGTCGATCGCAGGATCGCCCGGCTCCATCACGCCGAGTACGCGGCCGAGGAAAATACCCCGTGCGGCGGACAGCAACAGCAGCGCAAGCTCGGGATCGCCGGACTGATCACAGACCTCCCGGCGCACCCGTGCCTCCTTGGCCTTGATCGGCTCCAGCAGCGAGGGATCTTCGGCCACCGCGGCAATCAGCGAGCGCGGCAGGCCCTCATCATTCTCCATCAGCGCGAACATGCACTGGACCCGCGCGGCCAGTTCGCTGCCCGGCCCCTCACCGCACTCGAGGCGGATAGCCTCTTCCTGCTCGATAGCGGACTCGAGCATGGCCTTCAGCAGCGCCTGTTTGGTGCGGAAGTGATGCAACAGGCCGCCCTTGCTCAGGCCGCACTGCGCGGCTACCGCATCGAGCGTGAGCTTGCGCGCGCCCTTCTCCCGGATCACCTCCTCGGCGGCCCGGATAATGGTGTCTTTGTCGACTCTGGACACGTGACCCTCCAGACACTTTCGGTCAAAACCAACCAACTGGTCGGTATGGTAGCAGTGCGAATCCGCGCGTCAATAGACAGAATGTGACAATGCGCCGCCACCAGCAGTCCCTGACGCGGTATTCCCCTCTTATAGCGGGGCAACGCGGGGCTGACCTGCCATCCGCGCGCCCACCAATGGCTATGCTTGGGTTTCAGTTGTGTAACTTCAGCATCCTTGAGGCGGTCCCCCCTTGGGCTCGGCAAAGAACACGCTCGGATTCAACGGCACTTGGTCTATGGCCGTCGGCGGCATGATTGGCGGTGGGATCTTCTCCACCCTCGGGGTTGTCGTCGCGATAGCCGGCCCATGGGCCTGGCTCAGCTTCCTGGTGGCGGGGCTGATCGCCCTCGCTGCCGGTTACAGCTATGCCGGCCTCGCCGTGCATTACCAGGAAGGCGGCGGCGCCTTTACCTTCCTGAACCGGGTGGGGGCGCACCACCTGGCCGGTAGCCTGGTGTGGGTACTGACCGCCGGTTACGTGCTGACCAACGCGGTATATGCATTTACCTTCGGCCAATACCTTGGCCATGTGGTCGACCTGGGGGCCTGGTTCCCGCGGGCAGTCAGCGTCGCGGTCATGCTGGCATTCATCGGCCTGAACCTGCGCAGCGTCGGCGAGGCCGGCGGCGTGGAAATATTCCTGGTCTGGGCAAAGCTGCTGGTGCTGGCGGGTCTCGCCGCCTGGGGGCTCGCCCAGTGGGACCCCCCAATGCTGTCGCGCGGCTTGCCCGATGCGGGACTGACGGCCGCCATATTCGGCGCGGTCTCAGTATTCATGGCCTATGAAGGCTTCCAGCTGATCAGCTACGACTACGAGGCGATCGACTCTGTAGAACGGACGCTACCCCGGGCCATGCTGTCGGCAATCGCGGTGGTGATCGTGGTCTATATACTGGTTGCCGTGGGGACGACGATGCTGATCGGTGCCGACCAGGTTGTCCGGCACGAGGAGGTTGCCCTGGCCTACGCCGGCCGGGAGGCATTAGGGCTTGCGGGGCTGGTGATCGTCACCATCGCCGCCGCCTTCTCTACGGGGTCTGCAATCAACGCGACCCTGTTTGCCACCGCCCGCCTCACCCACCGGGTAACCCGCGGGGGGCAATTCCCGGCGTTCCTCGATCACAGGAACAGCTTTGATGTGCCCGACCGTGCGGTAATTGCCCTGGGCACTGCTGCCGCAATCCTGGCGGCGATAGGAAACCTGACTGCGCTGGTGGAGGCCGCAAGCCTTGCCTTCCTCATTACTTTCGCCGTGGTCTGTGCGCTGGCATTCCAGAAATCCGCAGGGCACCGTGCAATCACCGGCTTTGGCGCTGTCAGCGCGGCTGTCGCCGCCGTCGCGTTAATGAAAGAACTGCTGGAGACCTCGCCCATAGCCCTGCTCATGCTGGCGCTCCTTGCCCTGGTAGCGGTCTTCGTCCGCCCATGGATCCTCAAGCATGTGGAAACCCGGTCGCCGGACGAGGAGAACAGCAGTGCCGGCAACAGGGATTGACGCCGGCCTGCGGGATGCGGTGATTCGGAGGTGGCCGTACTGCATCGGAATAGAGAGCCCAACGAGCGCAACCAGGCCGCCCCGGGACCAGGCCCGAACCATGCCATTCATATCCCCATCCGGGCAGTGGCGGCAATTCACGTAGTTGCGGCCATGGCTTAAGCACCTGTCCCACCCGGCGACGGAACTGTTAACATCAGGGCCTGTAAGCAACGCACGGGTCCATACGCAATGCCCCACCGCCCCTGCCCCTGCTGCTCAGGTAAAACCTTTGGGCAGTGCTGCCAGCTCTATCTTTCCGGCAAGGCCTACCCCAACACTGCCGAAGCCCTGATGCGCAGCCGCTTCAGTGCCTTTGTAACCGGCAATTTGCCCTACCTGCGCAAGACGTGGCATCCGGACACCTGCCCCGACCTGTCGGCCGACGACCTGGACACACGCTGGACACGGCTCGAGGTGGTTCGCAGTAAACGGGGCCTGAAAAAATCGATAGTCGAGTTCCGGGCCTACTTCGAGGGTGAAAGCGGTGAGCGGGAGATGCACGAGATCTCACTGTTCAGGCTTTACCGGAAGCGCTGGGTGTATGTGGAGCCGCTGCAGGAGTGGCCGTGAGTAGTAGCGGGAGAACAAATTAAGGCGCTGCGGGTCCGACATGGACGCAACCGGATAACCAGGACAAGTGGACGTGAAAATGACTTCCAGGGCCGGACGCCCGCTCGCACTGCTGTTAACCGCACTGCTGGCCGGCTGTGCCAGCAACGAGATAGTACTGCCAGGCTACCAGAACCAGCCCACCACAGACCCACTCAACTGTGAGAGCTACTCCCTCGCCCACGACGCCAGGACCCGGCGCGACGGCGACTTTACCCTGATTCTGACGTTTTCCGGCGGCGGGCATCGCGCCGCTGCCCTCGCCTACGGTGTCATGCTGGGCCTGAGGGAAATCACCATTACCACCACACAGGGAAAGCGCCAGAGTCTCCTGGATGAGGCGGACATGATCAGCTCGGTGTCGGGGGGCAGCTTCCCGGCGGCCTACTATGGCCTCTACGGTGACCGGATTTTCTCCGACTTCGAGGGCAGCTTCCTGCGCGCTGATGTATCCCGCAGCCTGGTAAAGCGGTTGCTGGACCCGTCGGCCCTGCTCGGTGAGCGCAACCGCACAGACCATGTCGTCAGCTATTTTGAGGAAACACTGTTCCGCAACAAGACATTCGCCGATCTGAAACAGGCAGGCGGCCCGCTGATTGTGATCAACGCCACCGACCTGGGGCGGGGAGTACGGTTCTCTTTCCTGCAGGAATACTTCGACCTGCTGTGCTCGGATATCGACAGCTACCCGGTTGCGCGGGCTGTCACCGCTTCTGCCGCAGTGCCACTGGTGTTCAATCCCGTGGTACTGAGGAACTTCGGTAACTGCCGTCCCGCATGCCAATCCATGGAGCTGCTCCAGGCGGCACAACAGGATCACGAGTCAAGCCAGGTTCGCGAGCTTGTCCGCGACTTGCAGAGCTATGGCGACGAGCAGGCGCGGCCGTTTGTCCACCTGATCGACGGCGGTATTACCGACAACCTGGGGCTGATGGCCATTTACGAAATGGTGGAAATTACCGGGGGCGCCCCCGAGTTCATCAGGCGACTGCGCGCAAAGGCGAATCCGAACCTTGCGGTGATCACAGTGGACGCCGCAACCAACGCGCCCACCGTCATAGAGCAGTCGAGCCGGCCCCCGACGGTGAAAGACACCATAAACGCCGTTACCGATGTCCAGCTGCATCGATACAACGCCGCCACCATTGACCTGATGGGGGACCGGCTGGAACGCTGGACCGGGGAACTCGCGGCCCAGGGCATCAATGTCACACCGCACTTTGTCAGGATTGGATTCGGCAACCTGCCGGAGGCCGAGCGTCGCTACTTTGACAGTATCCCGACCGGCCTGTCCCTCACCGATATACAGGCAACCACACTGATCAACACCGGGCGCTCGTTGCTGTTCAACAACCCGGACTTCCAGCGACTGGTGCAAGCGGTGGGCGCGCAGATTCCCGACACGCCTGTACCGGTAGCCGGTGCGGCTTCCCTGCCGGCACCCGGAGCAGGGAACGGCAACCAGTAGAAATCTGCGGTAGCCGCCACCGTCGCGCTCTTTCTTATCCGGGCCCGTTACAGGCAGGCACATGCCAACCCCCTGTGACCCGGGCGGCATGGGCCTCTAACTTTTCCGCAGCGCCGGGTGCTTTCTGAACAGCCTGCCCACTCCGGGAGCGAAACGTTTGCAGGCAGCTTCCCGGGCATTGGCCAGCATGTGTCTGGCCTTGCACTCGTGGGCTTTCACCTCAATGGCATCCCGCAGTGGCTGCAGGCTGTCCGCTAGCAGGTTGGCGCGCGGCGTTACGCATACGGTATTCGCGCCACTGCCTGTATCCACTGCAACAGCTGCGGGAAGAATCATCCCCAACATCGCAATCACAGAGTCCGCAGTGACGCCTGTACCCTGGTATACATCCGGCATCCAGGGGTAATACGCATGACATCCTTGAAATTCCTCCTCCCATTTTCATGGTCTCCTGCCCCCTGCCGGCACGCCCGACAGGAATCGAACCTGGCCCCATGGATTTCGATGAGCCAGGCTCAGCCAGTCAAGCGGTGGGCACATTAAATACGGATAAAATTGACCCGGTCCGCAGTCCGGTAGCCGCGACCGAGCAAATACTGCATTGCCAGGTGACGATCCACCGGGGCAACCTGGCTGATCACAACACGCCCCGGCAGGGTGCGATTGCAATTTGCCCAGGCCAGGAAACCCACCAGGGACTCACGACTGGGCGTTGGTTGCAGAACCTGTAAAACCGTGACGGGAAACTCCCGCAAGAGTCGCTTCGCCGCAATATAGTTCGTTGCGCCAAGACATCCCTGCTCGAGACGGGCACCGATTATCAGCCTCATATTGATACCCTCCCTCCTCCGGGATTTCCTCTTCGGCCAGGCACAGGGTTCAAGCCTGTGAGGTCTCCCGCAAATACGAATGCGCTTTACAGGCCCCGCCATATAACGGAATTGATTTCCGGACAACGGCCCACAGGCCAGTTCCCAGTGCACTTTCTGCCAGACATAAAAAAACCCGGATGGCGGGAAGCCAACCGGGTCCTCAAACCTTTTGCCCAAGTATCCGGTCGGCACGCAGCCAACCAGAATGGCCTGCTACGCAGTCATTTGTTTCCCATCAGTTTCCAGGATCTTACTGAAGCTACCTGGCCGGGACACAACATCCCGGGGCAACGCGCAGATGCAGAAGCAGCACCCTGACTTCCGGGCTGCCTCCTGTGATTGCTGTTGACGTTGCGCTATCGACACTGTTGTCTCCTCATTACGGGGCAAGGCCACTGCCTTCACCTCCTCCCCGGACGATTGCGCCGGTACTGCTACCCTGCGCCAGGACTTCTTTTAAAACTATCATGAAACGGAGCATATGCAACCCCGAAAATCACATTTTTTCTTTATTTTTCAATGGGTTACATAAATTCTGCGCGAGCATGGCCCTACCGCTGAGATGGCATGGAAATTTGGGCCTCGGGGCCGGTTGAGCGACTGGTCATACGCTTAGCTCTGTCCCGTTCTCGATCGTTGTGTCTGCATTGCTTCCTTCCTTCATTCCCCGGTCCGCCACGACCCCGTACGGTTGCCGCCCACCCACCAGGCGAGAACTCTCATACAACAGGCTATCGCCCAGCCAAAAAAAAGCCCCCACGGGCGAACCTGCGGGGGCTTTCGGGCCGGGTCCGGAAGGCTCACTGCCTCCCGGATTCCGGAGGGCTATCAATACGGGCTATTGGTAATGGACAAAACAGACCACCGCTTCCCCTGGGAAGCGGGCAATAAACCGGGCTTTATGTACCTTGTCAGTTGCATTGGTGAGTCTCCATTGGTTGCCGGGGATTGTAGCGGCCCGCCGCGCGGACGCAAGTGAACGCTACGACAGGATGCGCATAATCGGCGTATTTTTTTCTCACTGCAGCCGTCAGCGCTAATGGAAATGGATCAGGGCACGTACGCAAAAGACGACGCTTCCAGCTCCCTCTCGCCGTCGAATCGATAGGCGACGAGCTTCCCTCCCCCAGCGACCGAATAATCCAGGCAAGCCACATTGTCAGTCAGTGGCCCTGGCTCACCATGGAGCCAGTAGTGCCCGATAAAACAGGGGACAGCATCGACTGGATACTCGGGAACATCTTCTGGCACCCCGAGAGCTGCCGCCTGGCCGATATCCACCCCCAACGGCAATGCGATATCGCCGAGACAGGATGCCTCTCTCTTCCACCATTGCACCCGCACAGCCTCACGGGAATTGCCATCCTTGTCGGCAAAGGCAATTCCCTCCGGCAGCGATACTTCGAAGCCCTTCAGGAGTGTTTCCACCGCACGAAACTCGGCAGTTCCTCGCGTCGAGGCGGCCACGAGCAGGTCATGGTCCAGCCGGGCATCCGGCGCCCTGTCGCGCAGCAGGTCTACATGCTCCTGGGCCCAGCAGGCATGCACCACCCTGCACCCTTCCAGTTCCAGCCACATCGGTAACTGGCGAAAAAAGTCCAGCACTTCCCGCTTCAGCGCAGGTCGATCGTCGAACTCGTTGAGGAAAGCCTGGTGCTGGCGGGTATTCCTGCGGGTACGCGGGCGCAGGGGCTCGCCCTGGTGCAGCGTGTGGAAGGCCAGGGCATTGAACTCGTGGTTGCCCATCACTGCCAGGGCGTGGCCGTTATCCACCATGGCCATGACAATTTCAAGCAGCCGGCGGTGCTGGCGCAGGTGCTCGCCGCGATCGATAAAATCGCCGAGGAATATCACCTTACGTCCCGGGTGGCAGAAGCCGGATCCGGTCTCCCGATAACCCAGGTGCAGGAGCAGCCGCTCCAGCTCAGCAGCATGCCCGTGGATATCCCCGATAATGTCGTAGCCCTGTGGCAAAGCGCACTCCTGTATTGAACTGGTATTGCTGGTCAGCAACCGGGCGGTACGGCCAACCGGTAATCAGATTACAATAGGCAGCATTTCACCACTACAGGCTGTCCGCTGTACATGGACCCCGAAATCCTCTTTGAAGATCCTTACCTGGTGGCGGCATACAAGCCCGAAGGCTGGCTGGTACATCGATCGTCGATTGATCGCCACGAGACCCGCTTCCTGCTGCAACACCTGCGTGACGTGGTGGGCTGCCACCTGTACCCGATCCACCGGCTCGACAAGCCCACCTCCGGGGTGATCCTGTTTGCCAAGAGCGGCGAAGTCGCCGCCCGCGCGCAGGCAGAGCTGGCTTCAGAGAGTTCTGTGAAAGCGTATATCGCCGTGTGCCGCGGCTGGTGCCCGGAGGAAGGCGTGATCGATTACCCGTTGGCGCCGGTCAACGATTTCAGGCACCAGCGCAAGCGCCCCAAAGCCGACCAGCCCCGCCAACCGGCGGTGACGCGTTTCCGGCGGCTGGACACTACCGAACTGCCCTATGCGGTCGACCGCTATCCTTCAAGCCGCTATTCGCTGGTGGAAGTGGAGCTGGAAACCGGGCGTCGCCACCAGATCCGCCGCCACTTCAAGCACCTGCACCACCCGCTGATCGGCTGCCCCAAGTATGGCAAGTCGGTGCACAACCGCTTCTTCGCCCAGCAGTTCGGCTGCGCGCGCCTATTGCTGCACGCCCACCGCCTGGAACTGGATCACCCGGTGACCGGCGAACGGCTGTCTATCTGTGCTCCGCCGCAGGGCTGCTTCGCCGCACTGCTGGAGACGCTGGGCTGGGCGCTGCCGCCCCGCTGACTACCGGACTCCCATCGCCCCCGCCACATGACTCACTCCGCAAGCACGGGAGCTGGTTGCGCCCGCTCGTCAGGGGATTGCCCACCAACAACACCCAGCTCCCCACCGTAACTCCTCAACGCTCCTGGACTGATCATGTCCTCCTCGCACAGCGTCGCCAGCGCAGCGTAGGCGATACTGGCGGCGTCCACCTCGAAATACCTGCGCAGGTCATCCCGCGCTTCGCTCAGGCCGAAACCGTCGGTACCTAACACCACGTAACGGCCGGGCACCCAGCGGGAGATACTGGTGGGCAGTGCGCGCATGTAGTCGGTGCAGGCCAACACCGGTCCCTCTATGCCCCGCAACACCCTTTGCAGATAGGGTTCCCGTTTTGCGCCGGGCTGCAGGCGGTTGTGGCGCTCCACCTGTTCGGCGTCGCGGGCGAGCTCGGTATAGCTGGTGACACTCCACACATCGGCGCACACGCCTTTTTCGGCCAGCAGTTCCTGCGCGGCCAGCACCTGCTGCATAATGCTGCCGCTGCCGAACAACTGCACCCGGGGTGCGCCGCCCTGCGTCAATTCCGATTCGCGGTAGAGGTAAATCCCCTTCAGCACGCCTTCCTCGATCCGCTCGAGCGCTTTTTCCGGCAGTGCGGGCATGGGGTAGTTTTCGTTGTAAACCGTGAGGTAGTAGAACACCTGCTCGCCACGGCCGTACATTTCCTCGATGCCCTCTCGCAGGATGATCGCAAGCTCATAGGCAAAGGCCGGGTCATAGCTGCGCAGGTTGGGCACGGTGGAGGCGAGGATATGGGAGTGGCCATCCTGGTGCTGTAGCCCCTCGCCGTTGAGGGTGGTCCGCCCGGCAGTACCGCCCAGCAGGAAACCGCGGCACATACTGTCGGCCGCGGCCCAGATGAGATCCCCCACCCGCTGGAAACCGAACATGCTGTAGAAAATATACAGCGGGATGGTGGGTACGCCGTGGTTGGCGTAGGCGGTACCGGCGGCCAGGAACGAGGCCATGGCACCGGCCTCGCAGATGCCCTCCTGCAGTATCTGGCCGTCGGCCGCCTCGCGATACGGCAGCAGGCTGTCGGCGTCCACCGGCAGGTACTTCTGCCCGCCGGGGGCATAGATGCCCGCCTCGCGAAACAGCGCCTCCATGCCAAAAGTGCGCGCCTCGTCCGGTACGATGGGGACAATATAGTTACCGATGCTTTTGTCTTTGATCAGCTTGGCCATCATGCGCACCACCGCCATGGTGGTGGAGATAGCGCGCTCGCCGCTGCCCCGGTAGAACTCGGCAAACAGCGCTCGCTCCGGTGCCGCCAGCGCCGCACAGTCAACGCGTCGCGACGGCATGGGCCCGCCGAGGGCGCGGCGCCGCTCGCGCAGGTAACGCAGCTCTTCAGAGTCCTCCGGCGGGGAGTAGAAGGCGGCCCGACCCAATGCCTCGTCATCGAGGGGAATACCCAATCGGCGGCCGATGGCGATACGGTCCTCGCGGGAGAACTGTTTTTGCTGGTGCGCGGTGTTCTTGCCCTGGGCCGCCTCGCCCAGGCCGTCGCCCTTGACGGTTTTCACCAGGATCACCGTGGGCCGGCCGCTGCTCTCGGCCGCGCGGGCAAATGCCGCATGGATTTTTTTCGGGTCCTGGCCACCGCGCTTGATCTCGCGTACCTCGTCGTCGGTCAGGCTGCTCATCAGGGCCCTGAGTTCGGGGGAGTCTTCCACCCAGTGCTCGCGCTGGGCGCCGCCGGGCCGGGTGGAATACAGCTGGTAGTCGCCGTCCAGCGTTTCGTCCATGCGCTTCTGTAACACGCCGCGGTGGTCGTTCTGCAGCAGCGTATCCCAGCCGCTGCCCCACACCACCTTGATCACCTGCCAGTCGGCGCCGCGGAAGCTGCGCTCCAGTTCCTGGATGATCTTGCCGTTGCCCCGCACCGGGCCATCCAGGCGCTGCAGGTTGCAGTTCACCACCAGCACCAGGTTGTCGAGTTTTTCCCGCGCGGCAATGTTGATGGTGCCCAGCACTTCCGGCTCGTCCGCCTCGCCGTCGCCGATAAAGTTCCACACCTTGCCACCGTTGGCAGGCTTGAGGCCGCGTGCCTCCAGGTACTTGGCGAAGCGTGCCTGGTAGATGGCCGACGGCGTGGAGAGGCCCATGGACGCGGTGGGGGCCTGCCAGAAATCCGGCATCTGCCGTGGGTGCGGGTAGGACGAGAGGCCGCCGCCCGGCTGCAGCTGGCGACGGAAATTTTTCAGTTGCTGCTCGGTAAGGCGCCCCTCCAGGAAGGCACGGGCGTAGATGCCCGGCGCGGCGTGGGCCTGCACGTTGAGCTGGTCGCCGCCGTAACGCTCGTCACGGCAGCGGAAGAAATGGTTGAAACCCACCTCGAGCATGGTGGCGGCAGAGGCGTAGGTGGCGATATGGCCGCCGACCCCGGTGCCGCTGTCCGCCGCCTGCAATACCATGGCGATGGCGTTCCAGCGGATCATGTCCTCCACCCGCCGCTCCAGCTCCAGGTCTCCCGGATAGGCAGGCTGCGCGGACAGCGGGATGGTGTTGCGGTAGGGCGTGTTCAGCGGCGCCTCGTCCAGCGGCACGCCGCTGCGCACCAGGCGCTCCTGCAGTTCGCGCAGGATTTCCCGGGCGCGGCCGGCGCCCTGGTAACGCAGGATATCCTCCAGCGCCTCGCGCCACTCCTGCAGTTCCGGGTCCTGCTCCCCGACGCAATCCTGCGGATCCACTTGTATGTTCACCTTGCCCTGCCCCGCTTGTCTGCTCCAGCCCAACTCCACAGGAAGATACAGCCCGGCCCCGACGCCGGGGCTGCACTCCCGTTACTTCTTCGCAAATCCAGACTGTCGCTGTCAGCCGATACCGGCCAGCGCCTGCTCCAGGTCGGCGACGATGTCCTCGGCGTTCTCCAGCCCCACTGCCAGGCGAATCAGCGTGCGGGAGATACCCGCCGCCGCCAGTTCCTCGGGCTCGTAGGTGGAGTGGGTCATGGAGGCCGGGTGCTGGATCAGGGTCTCGGCGTCACCGAGGCTGACCGCGCGCTTGCACATCTGCAGCTTGTTGATAAAGGCCACCGCCTGCTCGAAGCCCTGCTTGAGCTCAAACGCCATCACGCCGCCAGCGCCACTCATCTGCGTACCCAGCAGCTTGTAGCCCGGGTGGCCCGGCAGCCCCGGGTAGTAGACCTTCTCGACTGCGGGGTGCTTCTCCAGGTACTCGGCCACCACCTGCCCGTTCTCGCCGTGGCGCTGCATGCGCAGGTGCAGGGTCTTGAGGCCGCGAATCACCAGCCAGGCATCGTGCGGGCTCATCACCGCGCCCATGTCCTTGCGGGTGGTCATCTTGATCTGGTCAATCAGTTCAGCCGGCCCGCAGAGGATGCCCGCTACCACGTCGCCATGGCCGTTCAGGTACTTGGTGGCCGAGTGCAGCACCAGGTCGATGCCGTGCTCGGCCGGGCGCTGCAGGATCGGCGACATGAAAGTGTTGTCGATCACCGTGACGATACCGCGCTCCCTGGCGATACCGGCCAGGGCGTCCAGGTCCATCACTGTCATGCAGGGATTGATCGGGGTCTCGCCGTAGATCACTTTGGTGTTCGGCTTGATGGCCTCCCGCACTGCCTGCGGGTCGGCCAGGTCCACAAAGCTGACCTCGATACCCAGCGCCGGCAGCTGGTGGTTGAACAGGGCATAGGTGCAGCCGTACAGGCGGTGGGAAGTGACAAGGTGATCGCCGGCCTTCAGCAGCGCGAAGATCGCTGCGGACACCGCGCCCATGCCGGAGCCGAAGGCGGCGGCCGCTTCGGTGCCCTCGAGGATGGCCATGCGGTTTTCCAGCTCCTCCACGGTGGGGTTGCCCAGCCGGGAATAGATGTGCCCGCCTGCCTCACCGGCGAAGCGGTCGGCACCCTGCTGCACGTCGTCGAAGACGAAGGTGGAAGTCTGGTAGATGGGTGTGGACAGGGGCCCGTGCTCACCCTGCGACTGCTTGCCGCCGTGGATGGCGTTGGTCTCGATATTCTTGGATTCCCACATGTGTGCCTCTCTTATCGTTATACATCCGCGGGGCACACAAGCTGGTACGTGCCCCGCCTAGGGTTCCGGCAGATCCAGCTCGGTTGTCTGCTTCAGCGCCTTCAACACGATGCTGGTATGGATCCGGGCAATGCCCGGCAGCGGTATCAGACGCGCGGCGATGAAGTGATCGAGCGCGCGGTTGTTCACGGTGCTGACCTTGATCATGTAGTCGTATTCACCGGTCACGTGGTAGCACTCCAGCACCTCGGGCATGGCCACAAGGCGGTCGAGCACCTCGGCGATCCGCTCATACTGGTGCAGCTCCAGGGCGATCTCGATCAGGGCCAGGTTGTCGTGCCCCAGTTTCTCCCGGTTGAGCATCGCCGCGTAGCCGCTGATATAGCCCTCCTGTTCCAGCCGCCTGACCCGGGCCAGCGTGGCCGGCGGCGACAGGTGCACCCGGTCGGACAGCTCCACGTTACTGATCCGACCTTCGGCCTGGAGGACCCGCAGGATGGCGATATCCGTACGGTCCAGCGACGAAACAGAGGTTACCATTCGAGAAGCCTCACAGAGTATGATTAGGAAAAACTAAGATTATTCCGAATATTATTAATTCGCAATGTCCTGTCACCGGCTCAAATTAAGAAAATTCGGTTCCGCTGGCGACGGGATTTTCGGTTATTAGGTGGGCCACGGAGGGACGGCAGGCGGCGGCTGGGAATCCGGTGTGCCGGCCCGGCCGGGGGCGGCCATCAAAAAAGGCCAGCCCGATGCCGGGCTGGCCTTGGCACGGACCCCGCTGCATGCAGAGCCCCGTCATATGCCTCCCCTGGACAGGGAGGACCAGGTCAATCCAGGGACTTCAGGACCTCCACGTGGTTCAGGTACATCGGGTTGATATCCTTCAGGGTAAACATCCCGGTCACATCCAGGTGGTCCCAGCCGGACTTCTTGCCCATGTGCTGCCATACACCGGGTACGGGCAAGCCGTTGTAGTCCTGGTAAGGGGCTCCCATCGGCGCCACCATGCTGCTGGTGTTCACCGCACTGTCATTGGCGAACCAGCTGGAATCGACCCCAAGGTTGCTGTTCTTGTACTGCCCCATGAACAGGGACTGCGGCATAAACGGCAGGAAAGTGGAAGCAATGGGGTACTGCTTGCTCGTAAACAGTCCCTTGAAGGTGGACTGGTTCGAATAGGAAAAATAGTAAACATCCGGATAGGTGATGGCGCCACCGTAGATATAGGGTGCCCCCTCCGCACTCAGGTCATAGAGTGACGTATCCAGGGAATCTTCCCACAGGCGGTGGTCCTTTACGCGCCGGAAGTAGTCATCCCAGCTTTCCCCGGATTGGCGCGTCAGTGCCCACTGGTCCAGCTTGAGGTCGTAGACCACGTTCTCGACACTGACCAGGCCCGCCGTCCGGTAGATGGAGGTTACCAGTTGCTCGGTGATGTCCAGTGGGTTGAAGAACTCTGTCAGCGTGGTGCCGTTGTGGGGCGTGGAAACCGTGGTGATACTGTGCACCCAGTTCCTGCCGCCCTCGAACACCGTACCGGCCTCGTAGTTCTCCTCGGGCGAGCCATCCCGCAGTAGTTTGAGCAGCACCCGGGCCGTCTGGCCGCCCTGGCTGTGGGCGATGATATGGATCTTGCTGGAGGCATTCCAGTCCGGCAGCAGCCCGCCGAAGCAGCGACCAAATTGCGCGTGCCCATGGGTCGAGGCATGGGTTGCACCATAGTTCACGCAGCCGCCCTTCAGCTGGTAGTAGGCCTCAACCGCCCGGTCCCAGTTGGAGCTGAGCGGCCCGACCGCCAGGGTGACGGTATCGTGGCCACGGGATTTCAGGTATTCCTGCAGGTCCCGCTTGCCTTTCCAGCCGCCCCCCCAGTACTTGAAACCAAACAGCTCGTTGCGGCCCCAGCCGGCGAAACCGTGCAGCAGGACAACAGTTTCATTGTTGGCGGCCTGGGCGGCGGTGTAACTGGCCGCGGTTGCCAGCGGCTGCAGCTCAAAGACCTGGTTGTCATCGTAGTTGCAGGTGTACTGCTCCAATTCCTGGTAACCGGAGCTGAACACGCTGTTGTTAACATCCAGGCACTGGTAGCTGGACTTCGGCCGGATCACGTAGCCGGAGCCATAGGGCACGAAGCGGAAGAGCTGGTTGTCACTGCCATACCCCTCGTCCTGCTCGATTGCCGCACTGGCAGCGTCGGCAAAATTCCGCACCGAAAGTGACAGGCCACTGTTGGTGTTCTGGATATTGAAGTACCCATCGGCCTGGTGGATCAGCTCGAACGTCTGCGCGCTGGTACCGTTACAGGAGTATTGCTGGAGCTGGGTACCTGCGGTGGTGCTCGATCCCGGCACGTCCAGGCATTTACCGCTGTGCCTGGCAACAATGTTGTAGATACCATCCTGCACCGCCGCCTCATAAACCACCGGCTCGAGCGTCCATTTCTGGTTGTCACCGCCATGCTCGTCCCAGAGGTGGATTTCAGCCCCGTCGTCGGTGGAGACACCGGAGACATCCATCGGTTTGTTGCCCGACAACGCGGTTTTTATAAAGAACTCCCCGTCACCGGTTCCCTCGACCAGGAACCGCTGGTTGCTTCCCTGGTTGCAGCTGTACTGCTGGACAGGGGTGCCGTTGCCGGTCTGGCCCCAGTACACGTCGACGCACTTACCGCTGTTGACGTTGATGATCTCGTAGCGGCCAGCGCCTGCGTAAACAAAGTCGAACTGCTGTGCGGCGGTGCCGTTGCAGCGCCACTGCTGCAGCTGCTTGCCATTGGCGGTGCTGGAGGAGGGAACATCAAGACAGAGCCCAGAGTGCACCGCCCGGGCCGTGTACCTGCCGGGCGCCAGGGTGCGCTCACCGTCGATGGTCGGATTGATGGCAAAGGTCTGCTGTGGCGAACCGCTACAGGACATCTGCACCAGCCGGGCCCCGTCATCCTGGGATGCACCCGAGAGCTCGACACACTTGCCCGAGTTCCTGTTCCGGAGAATATAGCCACTCCCGTTCTTCTGCGGCAGGAAGTGCTGGGAGCCGTAGTCGTACCAGCTGTACTGAACCAGTGCCGCGCCATCCGACTGGGAGCCGCCCTGCACCCGCATGGCCTTGCCGCTGTTTACATTGATAATCTTGTAATAACCGCCGCCCACCGGGCTGACATCGAAATCCTGGACGGTGGAGCCCGAGCAGTTGGCCTGCTCCAGCTGGACGTTACTGGATATGCTGCCACCGGGCACATTGACGCACTTGCCGCTGTGGGCGAGTGTCAGCTTGTACCTGTCGGCGGGTAAATTGGATGCGTGGGCGGCCAGGGGTAGCTGCAGAACAAATAGCGAAAGTATCCCGAGATAAACGGGGGTAAGTCTCTTCATCATGCGCCGAACCTCATTCTCTCTGTGAACTTGATTTGGCAACACGTCAACGATCAATTAAAAGGAAAACTCCATACCTTTAGGACAGGCCGGTTTATCCAGAAGCAGACTACGGCATTACGACACTTTGGACACACGGCGGTTTGCCGGGGATTGATGATGACTTGGCGTGTTGTCGCTGTTTTTATTTGAAAAAGTTTTATTATTTTTTAAATTGTTTTTTTACTGACATCACAGCCATGGAGAACCGCTGAAATGGCTGGCGAAATGATTCTAGTCACGAAAATGAAACAGTGTAAACAGCAAAAAAGTGACTGTACGTCCCCTGAGAAACAGCGCACAAATAGAATAAATACAGACTTACCAGTCCCCGAACAGGCACTGCCAAAGGGGACGCCCGCCACTGCAAAGGTGTGAACGATGGCCAAAACTTCGACCGGCCAGGCTTCGAAAGATAAACGTAAAAACTCTGGCCGGGCTATTAACAGGGAGGGCTCCCCAGCTTCACCTGTCAGCCGCTCATCTCATCAAGCAGACAATCGCCCACTCCATATCCAGCCCCGCCCTGGCGAACATCAACCCACGGCTGGAAAAAGATTATTTCGGCGCCGATTAAAAATTAAGGGCCGCGTAAAAAGGTGAAGAAAGTGCCCCCCCGGATGTGGACTGATCAATGAAGTGCAGGAAAGATCGCGAGAAAAGCTTGTAAACGGGCCTTACCTCTTGCCGCAATCGCTCGCGCAGGAAAGTCCGCAGGCGACCGGCCTGACCACCGGCGTGCAGCGTTGCGCGGCTTTCACCAAAGTCTAATCGCCCCCATGGGTCCAATCGCGTAGCATGGCCCTAAAAGGCACAAGCAAGGGGCCACCCCCATGAATGCAGACCCAAAGCTGCCGGAAATACAGTCAGTGGTGTCCTTCCTGCGCCACTGCCCCCCCTTCGGCGGGCTGCCCAAACCCACGCAGCAGGATACAGCACGCAGGATCCGGATCACTTACCTGCGCAAGGGTGAGCAAATTCGCGCCGACTCGGCCGCCTACGCCCTGCGTATTGTGCGCAGCGGGGCGGTGGAAATCCGCAGCGAAGACCGGCAGCTGCTGGACCGGCTCGGCGAGGGCGAGAGCTTCAATATCCACGGGCTCGACGTGGGATCAGAAGGCGTGGTGGCGGAAACCATCGAGGACACCCTGCTCTACCAGTTGCCCCGCGCCGCCTACGAGGCCCTGCGGGCGCAGTTTCGCGACTTCGACCGCCACTTCCACAGCCAGCGCAACCGGCGCCTGCGGCGCGCCGCCCGCTATCGCCCGGACACCAACCTGCTGACCCAGCCCCTGGCCAACCATGTCACCAGCAACCCGCTGTCACTGCCGCCGGAAACCCCGCTGCAGGCAGCGGCGCGAACCATGACCGAACACCGGGTCTCCTCCCTGCTGGTGAAGGACGGTGAGCAGTTGCTGGGCATTGTCACCGACCGCGACCTGCGCAGCCGCGCGCTCGCCAGGGGCCTGCCGGTGCACACCCCGATTCGCGACATCATGACTTGCGAACCCAAGCGCATCGAACTGGATGCCAGCGTGTTCGACGCCGTGCTGGCCATGACCCGCGAGGGCATCCACCACCTGCCGGTGCAGCAAGATGGCAAGGTGGTAGGCATCATCACCTCCTCGGACCTGATGCTGGCGCGTGAGAACGACCCGGTTTACCTGGTCCAGCACCTCTCCCGCCAGCAGGACGTGGAGAGCCTCGCGGCCATGACCAGCTCATTGCCGTCACTGATGGTGCAGGCGGTACGCGGCGGCATGCGCGCCCACCAGCTGAGCCGCGTACTCACCGCTATCAGTGATGCGGTTACCTGCCGCCTCATTGAGCTGGCGACCGAGAAACTGGGACCGGCACCGGTGCCCTTCTGCTGGCTGGGCTTCGGCTCCCAGGGGCGCGGTGAGCAACTGGTCGGCGCCGACCAGGACAACGGCCTGTTGATCGACAACCGCGCCACCGCCAACGACATGGACTGGTTTCGCCGGCTGGCCACCTTTGTCTGCGACGGCCTGAATGCCTGCGGCTACCCCTACTGCAACGGCAAGGTGATGGCCACCACCGACCGCTGGCGCCAGCCGCTGAGTGAATGGCGCCGCACCGTGGACAACTGGACCCATGCCCCCACGCCGGAGGCCGTGATGCGTGTGTCGATTTTCTTCGACCTGCGCAGTGTCTACGGTGACGCACACCTGTGCGAGCAGCTTCAGCGGCATATGCTGTCCCGCGCTCGTCGTGACGCCATTTTCCTGGCGGCCCTGGCCGCCAACGTACTGGAACAGACCCCGCCACTGGGGATATTCCGGCGCTTCCTGGTAGAGCGCAACGGCGAGCACCGCGACGAGTTCGATATCAAGAAGCGCGGCGTACTACCCATCGTCGACCTGGCCCGTATCCACGCCCTGGCCCACGGCATACCCGCGGTAAATACGCGCGAGCGGCTGCAACACCTGGTGGACGCGCGCATCCTTACCATCGGGGACGGCCGCAACCTGCAGGACGCCTATGACACCATCCAGCAGCTACGGGTGGAAAACCAGTGTCGACAGGTTACTGACGGCCACCGCACCAGCAACCACCTGAACCCGGACGAGTTGCCCGGCCTGGAGCGCAAGCACCTGAAGGATGCCTTTACCGTGGTGCACGACGCCCAGGAAGCCATGCGCAGCCATTTCCGGCAGGGTCTCTGAGCCGTGGACTGGCCCGCGCTCCTGTGGCTGGGTTTACAGCGCCGCTGGTGGCGCGGTCGCGCCCGTCACCCCGCCCTGCGGCGGGTACTCTCCCCGCCGGTGCCGACAGGCGACGCTATGGATACCCGCTACGTGGCGGTGGACCTGGAGACCACCGGGCTCTCACCGGAAGCGGACGAAATTGCCAGTATCGGCTGGGTAGCCGTCGAACAGGGTTGCATCCTGCTGGAAACTGCACGCCACTACAGGGTGCGGCTGGAAAAAGGGGTGGGCCAGAGTGCCATCTATCACCAACTGACCGACAGCGAACTGCAACAGGGAGAACCACTGTCTACCGTGCTCCCTCGCCTGCTGGAGGCAATCAGTGGCAGCGTGCTGATATTCCACAACGCCCAGTTGGATATGGGTTTTCTCAACCGCGCCTGCCGGTCATTGTGGGCCGCGCCGCTGCCGGTACCCATTGAAGATACGATGCAGCTGGAATTGCGCCGGCTGCAGCACCGGCAACAGTGCATCCCAGCCGGCGCCCTGCGCCTGTTCCAGTGCCGGCATCGCTACGGGTTACCCGATGTGGCCGCGCATGACGCGCTGGGAGATGCGATTGCCACGGCAGAACTGTGGCTGGCCATGAAAGCCGGCGAATACCAGAAATGCCCGGCGCAGTAGGCGGGAAGGTAACAGTGAAAAAACTGGCCGAAATACATAAAGCTCAAAAAACGGGCATCAGCTGGGCTTTCTGTTGACCAAACCAATTACGCGAGCCCTGGAACGAATTCTATATAAAGGTGGCGCTGCGATTCAGGTAGGTATCCCCCTGATTGGTGCTCAACTATAAAAAAGCAAGGTAAAGGTAGGTGCGAGGCCGCTCGCTCAGAGCGGCCCGGGCATGGGATATGCACCCACGCCGTCGAGTCGACCTGGCACTCGAAACCGGCAACCCCACAAACACATGATTACCTGACCTTACGCCACTCATCAAAGCAAAATGTCGCCAGACCGCACTACCCCCAGCCAAATAACCTGTCAAATTCATTAAGTTTTTTATGCCTGCTTAAGCCCCTGTTTTCCATTCCGCAATGCGTTATATTGGGAGTATCCAACATTAATAAGCATAAGAAGTTGGGCCAGTTTATGAAGCAAATCGACCAGCCGCCAGAAATGCTGAGCGGCGGCCAGATCCTGGTCAGGAGCCTGCAGGCGCAGGGTGTTGACCGTGTTTTCGGCGTTCCCGGCGAGAGCTATCTCGCCGTGCTCGACGCGCTCTGTGATGCTCCGGATATCCAGATGATCACCTGCCGGCAGGAAGGTGGCGCCGCGATGATGGCGGAGGCCGATGGCCGCCTGGCCGGCAAACCGGGAGTATGCTTCGTCACCCGTGGCCCGGGCGCAACCAATGCGAGCGCCGGGATTCATGTCGCCTACCAGGCCTCCACCCCGATGGTGCTGTTTATTGGCCAGGTGGCACGTGCCCAGCAGGATCGCGAGGCCTTCCAGGAAATTGACTACCGGCGCATGTTCGGTCAGATGGCCAAGTGGGTCGCGCAGGTCGAGTCCCCGGCGCGCCTGGCAGAATACGTTGATCGCGCCTTCGCGGTTGCCATGTCTGGCCGCCCCGGCCCGGTCGTAATCGCACTGCCCGAAGATATGCTGCGGGAATCCTGCGCGTTTCACCCGAATCAGAAAACTTCCGCCCTGCCGGCAGCGGCCCCGGCCCCACACGACCTGTCGGCGCTAGAGCGGTTACTTCAACAGAGCGAGCGACCGCTGCTGCTCTGCGGCGAGAGCGGCTGGAGCGATGAAGCGCGCAGGCTGGCCGAAACTTTTTGCGAAAAACACGCGGTGCCCGCGGTGGCCGCATTTCGCTGCCAGGATCGCTTCGACAACACCCACCCTGCCTATATCGGCGATTGCGGCCTGGGCATCAACCCCTCACTGCAGCGGCATATTGAAGGCGCAGACCTGGTGCTGGTGATGGGCGCACGGCTGAGTGAAATTGTCACCCAGAATTACACCATCCTGGTGGATCCCGGTGCGCAGAAACTGGTACATGTACACCCAAGCCCCGATGAGCTGGTCACCGTGAGACAACCGGATGTCGCCATGGCCTGTGCAATCGAACCGCTCGCCGAAGCGCTGGCCGATATTCCCGCCAATCCCGAGCGATTGGAGGGACGCCGCGCAAGGCTGCAAAAGGCGCGCGCGGAATATGAAGCCTGGTCGACACCCGCGGCCATCCCCGGTGATCTCCAGTACGGGGAAATCGTCGACTACCTGCGCGAGCAGTTACCGGCGGACGCCATTATCTGTAATGGCGCCGGCAACTATTCCATCTGGGTGCACCGATACTTCCGCTATCGCGCTGACCAGGCACAGCTCGCACCCATCAGCGGTTCGATGGGCTACGGGCTGCCTGCGGCCATCGCCGCCAAGCTCCGCTATCCCGACCGCGATGTGCTCTGTTTCGCCGGTGACGGCTGCCTGCAAATGACGGTGCAGGAGCTGGCCACCGCAAGACAGTACGGCGCCAATATTATCGTCCTGGTCATCAACAACGGCAGCTACGGCACAATCCGCACGCACCAGGAGCGAAATTACCCCGGCCGGGTGATGGCCACCGACCTCGTGAACCCGGACTTCACTGCGCTGGCTGCTGCCTATGGGTTTCACAGCACCAAAATCACATGCACGGAAGAATTCTACCCGGCATTCGAGGCGGCACGGGCGGCCAGCCAGCCTGCCCTGCTGGAACTGTACCTGCCCCTCGAGGCACTGACGCCATCGGTGACACTGTCGCAATTACAAAGCAATAACTGAAAAAAGAAGCAGAACACTATGAATCTCGATCTCACAGGAAAGCGCGCCCTTGTCTGTGGTTCCAGCCAGGGACTGGGCAAGGCCAGTGCCATCGAGCTCGCCCAGCTGGGCGCATCGGTAACGCTGTTTTCACGCAACGCAGAAAAGTTGCAGGCGGTCATGCAGGAGCTGGACACCTCAAAGGGCCAGCAGCACCACGTGCTGGTCGCTGACTTTACGAACCCGCAAGAGGTCCAGTCCGCGATCGGGCAACATATCGCCGAAACCGGCAATTTCGAGATCCTGGTAAACAATACCGGCGGCCCGCCCCCGGGGGCAGCCAACTCCGCCGATGCCCAGGAATTTATCGATGGATTCAACCTGCACCTGGTGAATAACCACAACCTGGTACAGGCACTGCTGCCCGGGATGAAAGCAGCCGGCTACGGGCGCGTGATCAACGTCATTTCCACCTCGGTGAAAGCCCCGCTGAATGGCCTCGGCGTTTCCAATACCGTACGCGGCGCGGTGGCGAACTGGGCCAAGACCCTGGCCAATGAGCTGGGCCAGTTCAACATTACCGTCAATAACGTATTACCCGGCGCAACCAATACGGTCCGGCTCGAGGCGATTATCACCAACAAGGCGAAAAAGGCCGGTGTCAGTGAGGCGGACATGGCCGAGAAAGAGAAGTCCACCATTCCCATGGGCCGCTTCGGGGAAGCGCACGAATTCGGCGCAGCCGTCGCCTTCCTGGCGTCGCCGGCGGCAGGCTATATCAATGGCGTCAACCTCCCGGTCGACGGGGGCAGGACCGGGTGCCTGTAATGGAAACCCTGGAAAATTACATCGATGGCAAGCTGGTACCTCCCGGAGACGGCCGCTACCTGGACAATATCAATCCCGCTACCGGGCAGGTGTATGGCCGGATTCCACGTTCTGGCCAGGCAGACCTGGACGCCGCGGTAACGGCCGCGGAAAAGGCCCGGGCCGGCTGGCAGGCCACCCCAGCCGAACAGCGCGCCGCACTGATGGAGCGCATCGCGGGCCTGATCGACACAAACCTGGAACTGCTCGCCACTGCAGAGTCCGAGGACAATGGCAAGCCCATCGCCCTGGCCCGCTCCCTGGATATACCCCGCGCGGCCAGTAACTTCCGCTTTTTCGCCCACGCGATTACCCAGTTTGCGTCGGAGTCGCACGCCATGGGGGAAGCTGCGATCAATTACACCTTGCGTGACCCCATCGGAGTCGTCGGCTGTATCTCGCCGTGGAACCTGCCGCTGTACCTCTTTACATGGAAGATCGCCCCGGCGCTGGCCGCCGGCAACTGTGTGGTTGCCAAACCGTCGGAAGTTACCCCGAAGACCGCGTACCTGTTATCCCAGCTGTGCATCGAGGCGGGGCTCCCGTCGGGTGTACTGAATATCCTGCACGGCCTGGGTGGCGAGATCGGCAATGCCATTGTCACCCACGCCGGCGTCAAGGCCATTTCCTTTACCGGCGGTACTGAAACCGGCGCGCAAATCGCGGCGCAGGCCGCCCCAAGGTTCAAGAAACTGTCACTGGAGCTGGGCGGCAAGAACCCGAGCCTGGTATTTGCAGACTGCGACCTGGACAAAGCCGTGGCCGGTGTTGCGCGTGCCGCCTTCGCCAACCAGGGCCAGATCTGCCTGTGCGGCTCCCGCATCTACGTGGAACGCAGCATCTACCCCGAGTTCCGGCAGCGCCTGCTGGACCAGGTAAAAGCTTTGCGCGTCGGCGACCCCCTGACCGACGTCCAACAGGGTGCCCTGGTATCGGAAGCGCATATGGGTAAAGTGCTCGGCGCCATCGAGACAGCCCGTGCAGAGGGAGGGAAGATCCTCTGCGGGGGTGAGCGGATTGTGCCGGACGGGCGCTGCGCCCAGGGCTATTTTGTCGCGCCCACGCTGATCGAGGGGCTGCCGCTGGCATGCGAGACCAACCAACGGGAAATATTCGGGCCGGTGGCAACGCTGCAACCCTTTGATACCGAAGAAGAGGCGATCCAGATGGCCAACGGCACCGACTATGGACTCGCCGCATCGCTCTGGACCGAAAACCTGCGCCGCAGCCACCGCATCGCCAGGCAACTGGACTTCGGCATCGTCTGGGTCAATTGCTGGTTACAGCGCGACCTCCGCACACCATTCGGCGGCATGAAGAATTCGGGTGTAGGTCGCGAGGGCGGGCTGGAGGCGCTGCGGTTCTTCACCGAGCCGAAGAACGTCTGTATCAACTACGAGTAAACAGAAGCAAAACCGAGAACATCATGAGCGCAGTGAAACACTCCTCCAGGGCCCCGGCTCCTGTCGGGCTCTATCCACACGCACGCAAGGTCGGTAACCTGCTGTTCCTGTCCGGTGTGGGGCCACGCAAGAAAGACAGTAAAGAAATCCCCGGCGTGACGCTGGACGATAACGGCAACATCGTCGCCTATGATATTGCCGAACAATGCCACTCGGTGTTCTCCAATGTCCGCGCAATCCTCGAGGACGCCGGATCCGGCTGGGACCGGCTCGTGGACGTCACCGTGTTCCTGACCAATATGAAAGACGACTTCAAAACCTATAACAAAATCTATGCGGAATACTTCAGGGATAACCAGCCTTGCAGAACCACGGTCGAGGTTCTCTCCCTGCCAACCCCGATTGGCATCGAGCTAAAGTGTATCGCCACGGTCGATTAGGCTTCCTGGAGTTCAGCCAACCCTATACCCGTCCCTAAACAACATATTGTGAGGCATATAATAATGAAAAGCATGATGCCGCCGGTCAACTTCAAACAGTGGATCGAAGACCACCGCCAATACCTGAAGCCGCCAGTGTGTAACAAACTGGTATTCGAGGAGAACGGTTTTTTCATCATGGTGGTCGGCGGACCCAATTCACGCAAGGATTACCACGTGGATGAGGGACCGGAGTTCTTCTACCAGGTCGAGGGCGATATGCTGCTCAAGACCGTGCAGGACGGCAAGGTTGTGGATGTGCCGATCAGGGAGGGAGAGATCTTCCTGCTGCCACCGAAGATTCCCCACTCACCACAGCGCTTTGAGAATACCGTTGGACTCGTCATAGAGCGCACCCGCCTGCCGGAGGAGAAGGATGGCCTGCAGTGGTACTGCGACAAGTGCGACCACCTCCTCTACGAGGAGTATTTCCAGCTGAAGAATATCGAGGAGGACTTCCCCCCCGTGTTCGACCGCTTCTTCTCTTCCGAACAGAACAGGACATGCGACGCTTGCGGCCATGTCATGGAAGTACCGGGGGCGTGATGCTGACCATTGATATCCACACCCATATCCTGCCCAAAGACTGGCCCAACCTGAAAGAGCGCTATGGTTACGGTGGCTTTATCCACCTGGACCATCACAAGTGCGGCTGCGCCCGCATGATGAAGGAAGACACCTTCTTCCGCGAGGTGGAGAGCAACTGCTGGGATGCAGGTGTACGCATGCAGGAGTGCGATACTCACGGCGTGCATGTGCAGGTACTCTCCACAGTTCCGGTGATGTTCAGTTACTGGGCCAAGCCGGAGGATACACTCGACCTGTCCCGTATGCTGAATGACCATATTGCAGGTGTTGTGGCCGAACACCCGGGACGTTTCATCGGCCTCGGCACCGTACCCATGCAGGCGCCGGACCTCGCCGTCCAGGAGCTGGAGCGTTGCGTCAGGGAACTCGGCATGGCTGGCATCCAGATTGGCTCCAATGTGAACAGCTGGAACCTGGATGCGCCTGAACTCTACCCGGTGTGGGAAGCAGCGCAGGAACTCGGGGCGTCGGTCTTCGTGCATCCCTGGGAAATGATGGGACGC
Organism: Microbulbifer sediminum; assembly: GCF_021729035.1. Lineage (GTDB taxonomy): Bacteria > Pseudomonadota > Gammaproteobacteria > Pseudomonadales > Cellvibrionaceae > Microbulbifer > Microbulbifer sediminum. Next base: position 54,120 of record NZ_JAJSAP010000005.1, read on the forward strand.
GAGAAAATGCCCCGCTACTGGCTGCCCTGGCTGGTCGGCATGCCGGCGGAGACCTCGCGGGCGATCTGCTCGATGATTTTCGGTGGCATCTTCGAGAAATACCCCCGTCTCAAGGTGGCGTTTGCCCATGGTGGCGGCTCCTTCCCCTCCACCATCGGCCGCATCGAGCACGGGTTCAATGTTCGCCCGGATCTCTGTGCCGTCGACAACCCGGTCAATCCCCGCAACTACCTGGACCGGATCTATTTCGACTCGCTCGTGCACGACCCGTCGATGATGAACTACCTGCTGGAGCTCGTCGGGCCGGACCGCATTGCCATGGGCAGCGATTACCCCTTCCCACTGGGCGAACTGGAGCCCGGCTCCCTGATTCGCTCAATGGGATACAGCGAAGACGTGCAGGCCAAGTTGTTACACGGCACGGCTCTCGAATGGCTGGGACTGGAGAAATCCCACTTTATGGAGGAGTGACCATGGCTACCTATATCGAACTGGGGACTGTGCGGTACCGACTGTGCCACGAACGGGCCACCAGTATTGCCATCCCGCTCAACTTCTCGGGACCACAACCGAACCACTTTGGCGTACCCACCGCAACCACGACAACGGTGGAGGGTGGCGGCTTCGTCGGCGACACCTCTCGCGGGGGCAGCTGCAACGTGCGGACGCTGCAACTGACACCGCACTGCAATGGCACCCATACGGAATCCATCTCCCATATCGTCGACGACGAAGTGGCGGTGGGTGAACTGCCGCTACCGATCCTGCAAAACTGCCTGCTGCTGTCGGTGCAGCCCGTGCAGCTGGCAGAAAGCGAGGAAAGTTACTGGCCCAACCCGGAGGCGGCCGACAGTATCGTAACAAAAGGCGCGTTACTGGCGGCACTGCATAACGCCGGCTTCCCCGGCCCGCCCGGCGATTGCCCGGCGCTGGTAATCCGTACGCAGCCAAACAGTCCCGAGAAATGCGCGCTCGAATACGGGGAGGACTGCCCCCCGGTATTCCTGAGCCTGGAAGCCATGGAGTGGATCAGTGAGCATTTCGATCACCTGCTGGTGGATTTCCCCAGCGTCGACAAGATGTATGACGAGGGCCAGCTGGCGAATCACCGCCAGTTCTGGCATGTGCCCCGCGGAATCACCAGGATGGATGAGACTGCCCACACAATGCGAACCATTACTGAAATGGTCTTTGTGCCCGACTTCCTGAAGGACGGCTACTACGGCCTGAACCTGCAGGTACCGGCGTTCCGCACCGATGCTGCCCCCAGCCGGCCAATCCTCATACCGCTGGAAGAAGAATAAAAGAGGCTTACCCATGCACTATCAAACGGGTTTGGAATTCGCGCAGCAGATGGACTGCGACGACCCGCTGGCAAGATTCCGCGAGCAGTTCTCGATTCCGCACACCTGCCACGGCACCGAGGAGATATACCTGTGCGGCAACTCCCTGGGCCTGCAGCCAAAGCTGGCGCGCGAGTATGTTGTGCAGGAGCTGGACAAGTGGGCAAGCCTGGGCGTCAAGGGGCACTTCGACTGTGAATACCCGTGGATGCCCTACCACGAGTTCCTGGCAGAGACCGCCGCGGACCTGGTGGGCGCAAACACCGACGAAGTCGTGATGATGAATTCCCTCACGGTCAACCTGCACCTGATGATGGTGACTTTCTACCGGCCCAGTGAAACACGCTACAAGATCGTGATCGAGGACCATGCGTTTCCTTCCGACCACTACGCGGTAGAGAGCCAGTTGCGCCACCACGGTATCGACCCCGACGACGGCCTGGTGCTGCTGAAGCCGCGGGAAAACGAGGACCTCTTGCGCGAGGAGGATATCGAGGCGCTGATTGAGGAACAGGGAGATTCCATCGCACTGATACTGCTGCCCGGCGTACAGTATTACACCGGACAGGTACTGGATTTCGCGGCCATTACCCGCGCCGCGCAGGCGCGGGGCATCAAGGTGGGCTTTGACCTCGCCCACGCGGTCGGCAACATCCCGCTTAAACTGCATGAATGGAATGTGGACTTTGCCTGCTGGTGTACCTACAAATACCTGAACTCCGGCCCCGGCTCCGTGGCCGGCTGCTTCGTCCACCGCCGCCACGCGCGGGATACCGGCCTGGACCGTTTTGCTGGCTGGTGGGGCCATGACAAGGACACACGGTTCAGGATGGAGAATCGCTTTGTCCCGATGCCCACCGCCGAGGGCTGGCAGCTTTCCAACCCCCCTATCCTGTCGCTGGCGGCGATCCGCGCCTCTTTCGATGTGTTCAGGCAGGCCGGCGGCATGCAGCCCCTGCGCAAGAAATCGGAGAAACTCACCGGTTACCTGCGCTACCTGCTGGAAGCTGAAGTCTCCGAGTTTATCCGGGTGATCACCCCGGAGAGCCCCGACGAATGCGGCTGCCAATTGTCACTATGCTGTGACGCCAGGCACCTGAGTGGCCGCGAGCTGTTCGGGCGCCTGGAGGCGGCAGGCATCACTGCCGACTGGCGGGAGCCGAATGTAATCCGTATCGCCCCCGTTCCCCTCTACAACAGCTTTACGGACGTCTACAACTTTGTGCAAATCCTGAAGTCCGCCTGCAACGAGTGATGGGTATGAGCAAAAACAGCAAGGAAAAAATCGTCATCGCAGGCGCCGGCCTGGTGGGCGCCATGGCCGCCTGCTTCCTGGGACGCCGCGGCTTCGATGTGGACGTCTATGAAAGCCGGGTAGACCTGCGCCGGCACGATATCTCTGCCGGCCGTTCCATCAACCTGGCGCTGGCCAACCGGGGTATCTACCCGCTGGAACAACTGGGCCTGATGGGCAAGGTACGGGAAATGATGATCCCGATGCGCGGCCGCATGATCCACGACCTCAAGGGCGAGCAGAACTTCCAGCCCTACGGGCAGAGCGAAGACGAAGTGATCTACTCGATTTCCCGGGGGGATCTGAACCGCCTGCTGCTGGACGCGGCGGAGGAAACCGGGCATGTAAGGATTCATTTCTCACACCGGCTGGATTCGGTTGACTTCGACAGCAACAGCGCTGTGTTCATCGATGACGAAACCAGCTCCCCTGTCGATGTAAGCTTCTCGAGGTTGATCGGTGCGGATGGTGCGGGTTCAAGGGTTCGTCAGGCCCTGGTGGCGGCGCAGGATGGCAGCGACAGCCTGGAGCCACTGGACCACAGCTACAAGGAACTGGAGATCCCCGCAGGAACTGATGGTGGCTTCCAGATCGAAAAGCACGCGCTGCACATCTGGCCGCGGGGCGGCTTCATGCTGATCGCCCTGCCGAACCTGGACGGCAGCTTCACGGTGACCCTGTTCCTGCCAAATAAAGGCAAAGCGAGTTTTGCGGCGCTGCAGACGCGAGAGGCGGTATCGCAGTTTTTCGAGGAGTACTTCCCGGGTGTGGATGCGCTGATACCGGGACTGGTGGAAGACTTCTTTGCCAATCCCACCGGCAAGCTGGGTACCGTGCGCTGCAACCCCTGGCATATCGCCGACAGGGCGATCCTGGTCGGGGACGCCGCCCATGCCATAGTGCCCTTCCACGGCCAGGGCATGAACTGCGGCTTCGAGGACTGCGTGGTGCTGGATCAGTGTATCGAGCAGTACGCCCCGGATTGGCACCAGGTATTTATCGAGTACGATCACCTGCGGGCGCCGAACGGCGAGGCGATTGCGGACATGGCCCTGGAGAACTATGTGGAGATGCGCGATTCGGTAAACGATCCCCAGTTCCTGCTCAAGAAGGCCATCGGCTTCGAACTGCAGAAGCGCTGGCCGGACCTCTTTACCCCGCGCTATGGCATGGTCATGTTCCAGCGCATCCCCTACGCCGAGGCCCAGCGCCGCGGGGAGATCAACCAGCAGATCCTGGACAGGCTGGCCTCTGGCATAGAGTCAGTGGAGGATGTCGACTGGGGCCTGGCCGAAACACTGGTCAAAAAACACCTCGGCTCGACCGCCTTGACTGCCTGAATTGCCCTGCAGTGATCGGCTTCGAAGCCTTCGACGTGTGCCCTGCTTCTGCTCCAGGGCCGCTCCAAACGTGCCAGCCGGTGGCGCAGAGTGGACACAATATGTCGCGCAGGAGGCGGGGATTCGGCAGCGTCTAGATCCGGCAGGCCTACAGCACATCCATACAGACCACCAAAATGCCGGCGCCAATTTCGCCTTTCCCGATCAGGCACATCACTGCCTTGGGACCAACCGCGAACCTTCAGCAATGCCAGGGATACTACTGGGCGAGGTTTAGGCAGAGGTAAACCAGCCCCTACGGAACAGGGAGAGCAGCAACAACAGCAATATCGGCACCCCTATGCTCCCCCCTCCCCCACCGCTATCACTTTTGGCATCGGCCGGGCTTACCGTCACAATGCTGCTGTCTGCAGATGACTCTCCGCCGTCACTGGCGCCAGGCCCGCCCAAGTCAGCCTCGTCGGAAGACTCCCGATCATCCCCTGCTGAGCCAGTCCCCTGCTCCACACCCTCGGTATCTAGCTCAGCCTGTGTGATTGTGGCCGGGCGCCACTTCCCGTCAATACCATTACCCACCAGCTGCCCGGGCGCAAGGTCACCAGCATAAAAGTGTAGGGGGCGCCCGGTAAGTAACACCTGGTGGCGGCCGTCCGGCAGCTCCTCGAGGCTGATATCGGCGAATTCTTTAGCTGCTTCAATCTCCTCACGGGAGTTCACAGTAAGTGGTGGCCAGAAGGCCGCACAATGAGCCACGTTAATGCCACTACAGCTATACCCCTGGTACTCAAGATCGACCAGGTACAATGCATGCTGGGGGCGACTTGATGATCGGCCGCCCACCAGGCGGCGCCCGAGTTGCGGGTCGTCCAGAACCTTCAGGGGAAAACCAAAGCAGGCGTCCCCCTTGCCATTGCCGTCGACATCGCGCTGCATGACATTCGCCCTCAGAGGACAGTTATCAGCGTCATTCACCACTCCATCCCGGTCCAGGTCGTCATCGGCCAGCGCAGTGTTGAAGGTTCTCAGGGAGGACACGTGGATATGCTCACTGACCGGAAGGTGATTCCCTTGGTAGCCCCAGAAGTCAGCCCATACCGCAAAAGCCGCTGTGTCGGCGCCGGGTAATCTGACCTGCTCCAGTTTCTCGATTTCCGAAGCGGGGATGGGGAGCTCTACCACAAATTCACGTCGCCCTTCAGGTACCTGTGTCTGAATCACCGCCTTCGAGAAGTTTAAGTCCAAGACCGGCTGGTTACCGACCCAGGCTGTCATATGATCGAAAACCGTCGCATAGGTTTCCGGCAGTTTGACTCGAGCTGTCATACGCAGGTAGCCATCGTCCCCAACTAGCAAATGCCCCCCCTGGTGGACGTCGAGCAATTCCACATCCGGGAAATTCAGGTCGAAAACATCCCGACTGGCGGTGGGCAGTGCGGGAAGCTCGAATTCATAGAAACCATAATTCGCCCGACCCGCATTGTCATTGAAGAACAACACCACCTTTGCCGGACGCGGTTCAGGCTTCTGGAAATTGAGCAGGTTGACTTCGTGAAAAATAATACCGGTACCCCCGGTCGCCTTGGGCGGGCGTGAATAGATGCTGCGCTTTTTTCCAAGCACACTCGCCCCCAGGTGTGCAATCACCTGCGCCTTGCCTTCAAAGTCCCAGCCGTCGATGCCAATTTCACCATAATCATCCAGGACCCGCACTGCGCCAAAAGAAGAAAAGAGCAAATGGCCCGGCACGAGGTTACTCAGCGGAATCAAGCTGATTTTGTCCTCGCTAATTATTAACCTAGGCAACTGCGTATCACTATTCGGCGCAGGATTGCTGTTACTGGTCACCAGCCGAAATACCCCAACATCGAAATCCGTTGTCAGGTAATTTCCAGGGACATTCATGGGGTGTACATGGACGCTCAGCAGATTCTCTCCATCGAAAAAATCTGCGGTATCCAGGGTAAAGGTTGTCTGCCACATCTCTTGATCGACGAAATGGTTGTGGCCATCTGCTTCCAGCGTCCTGAAATTTTTATAAAATTGTACATGTTGACCTGTCTTACCATAAACAGTAATCCTGCCCGTTACCTCTCCCGACACAACTTGTCCGGGGTTCACGGGAGCACCGGTGATATCAAATACCTCGATGACAATCGCGGGGTTGAAGACGGACACCGCAAAAGTGAGTTCAGCCGAGCGCCCGCCGACATGTGCGCGCACCGTTAAGCGTTCCTCACCGGGAAAACCGGCAGCCTGCAGCTGTAATTCATTCCCGACCACGCTGGCAGCCAAGACATTGCTCCTGTTTTCCCTCTCGATTACATAGCCAAGCGATTCATCCGGATGGGAAAATACCCGGCCGAGATCGATCCGGACCAGGCCGTCTTGTTCGATACGCTGATCCGGAATTCCGTTTATCACCTTTGGCGCCGCCCCTGGGCCATTACGCCCGTAGGCCACGCGGTAGGCGGATAGAGTATCCCCTACCGCAAACAGTACCCCGTCCGCCAGGGCAATGGCGGGCCCGGCATTCGCCAGACGGAATCGCTCTTCCAAAGAGAAACGGTCCAGGGCGAGCACTCCTGCATAGGTCGGTAGAAACAGAGAGTCATCAGTGAGAATGGGCTGGGTATGATCGAAAACGCCCCACTCAGGGGCTAGCTCGGCAAGAACAGTGCCATCAACTTCACTGATCACGCTCAGCATACGATCATGGGTGACATAAAGAAGGCCATCCGCCACTGCCAGCGAGTCGGGCCTTACCAGCTCAATAGACCAGTGGACGTCAAGACTGTCCTGGTCGATAGCCATCAGGGATGCGGCACCAAGTACGTACAGCCGACCATCACTCGTATAGATATCATTGGCAAGACTATCATTTAATATCGAAGGACGATTCAGCTCCAGCGTGCGCATTAAGGCGGTCGTGGTACTGCCATACTCATCGAGCCTGTCATCACGACCGACATATACCTTGCCCCGATGTACCGTCGGTGCCAACTTAAAAGCAGTAGCGTCTGTAGGGAAGGAAAAACGCTGGTTACCACTCACAGCGTCATAACCATAAAAACTCTGCCCGGGCCTGGCCTGTACCCAGACAGTATCTTCGGCCACTACTGGAGGTGGCAGATCACCAAAATCATCCTGGTTATAAGCCTGATAGGTCGCCTGCCAAGTTAATTCACCACTTGCGACATCAACGGCGAGCACTTCTCCACGGCTAGACCCGGTACCAGCGCTAACGACATTGCGCTGGAAAAATACCTGACCGCCGGCGACGCTTGGAGGAGACACCCGCAGGTCGCTATACAGACCCGAGTCCCACAAGTGCGTCCCAGTTATGGCAGAGCGTGAAACGACACTATAAGAGCGTGTCGTACTACCTGGCAGATCGTATCCGGGGAGGGGAAGGAATAGCTGGCCATCCACAACGGCAGGTGGGAGATAGTGATCGGACTCCCAGCCTTCTAAGGGATGCGCCCAGACTGTTTCTGGATCCTGGTGCCAAACAAAACCGGGCTGATAACTCTGCCGGCCCGGCCCATTTCCATAACCTGCCCAGTCACCGGGAATCTGCTCATCGCCCGCCGGCTTGACATGAAACACGACCAGCCCCGGGGATTCCTCCCCGCTCTCACTCACCAGGACGTAATGAAGGCGGTCATTGCCGGTGAAACCCGGGTCCGGGACATAACTGAAGGAACCGTCCTCGAGCCAGGTGAGAGCGCCATGTTCCGGTGCCCGCGCCAAACGGCCCACCAGTAAGGCCTGCCCAACTGTGCCCTCATCATTCGCAAGCCAGCCCCCGGTTGCCCCAACTTCCAACTGGGTGTCCTGTGTTAGGCGATAGAGATCAAAGTTTGCTCGTAGGGTTTGTCCGCTGGCATTAATGGCAGCTAGCAGAAAGCCGATGAGTACCACACAACGTGCACCACTTGTCGGGCTGAACATGATTTGGGCTCTGGCTCTTATGTCTTTGGGCAGTTGCCTTAAGGGAATTCGCAAATGCCTTGTGGGACTGCTCCGCCATAGTATTAGTTATTTGACTGTACGGGGTGTATCCGACGTTTACTCTGGTGACAAGTTACCGGGTCCCGAAAGTCACGGCTGTTACGCCGAACCACACAGGGTCTCTTAGCCAGCATGGGCGGAGACAGGGGCTAGGGAAAGGACTTACTGGCAACCTGCACTATTATTACGATTGATATCGCTTCTCATTTGCCTTAAGATTGCCGCAACAATGACAGGAACGGTCGTGCCCTATTCAGCCGACCTTTCCGCAACGCGTAATAGCCCGACCTTACGACGCATCAAGGAACCGAAAATGCGCTACCTGAATACCACGCTCGCCCTGGCCATTGCCGCTGCCAGTTCCGCCACCTATGCCACCGAAGATGGCGCCCGCATTGATGAGGAGGTAGTGGTAACCGCCAGCCGTACCGAGAAACCGCTGAGCAGCATCCCCAATACCGTCACCCTGATCGACGAGGCAGAGCTGACCCGGGAGCTGGCCGCCACCAATGACCTGTCCACCGTACTGGGCAACCTGGTGCCGAGCTTCTCCCCCAGCCGCCAGAAGATGACCAGTTCCGGCGAGAGCCTGCGCGGGCGCAAGCCGCTGTACCTGATCGACGGGGTCCCGCAGTCCAACCCGCTGCGCAACGGCGGCCGCGACGGCCACACCATCGACCCGCTGATGCTGGAGCGCGTTGAGGTCATCCACGGTGCCAACGCCATCCACGGCATGGGCGCCTCCGGCGGCATCATCAACCTGGTGACCCGGACGCCCAGCGAGGAATTCCAGCAGAGCCTGCGCGTGGAGTCCGCGCTGCAGCCGGAAGACCTGGGCGAGACCGCCGGTTACGGCGGCAGCTATAGCCTGTCTGGTAAAAAAGATGCGGTGGACGTGCTGGCCAGCCTCAGCTACCGCGACACCGGTATCAGCTACGACGCCAACGGCGATGTTGTCGGCTTCGACAATACCCAGGGCGACACCATGGACAGCCAGTCCATCAATGCGTTTATCAAGACCGGCTACAGCTGGGACGACCAGCGCCTGCAGCTGACCGCCAACCACTACAAGATCGAGGGCAACAACAACTGGGTCAGCGTTGATGGCGATATCAGCGCCGGCATCCCCACCACCGCGGTGGAGGGCCAGGTCCCGGGCGACGCCCCCTCCAACGACGTCACCACCGTCAACCTGCAGTACAGCAACGAGGCGTTCCTGGGCCAGAAACTGCGAGCGCAGGTGTTTTCCCAGGACTTTGCCGGCACTTACGGCGGCGGCACCTTCGGCACGTTCCAGGACCCGGCCTTTGGTGCGGACATCTTTGACCAGTCCCAGAACAACTCCGAGAAGCACGGCCTCAAACTGACCCTGCTGAAAGACCAGGTGGCCGGCGCCCCGGTGAGCGTCGCCTACGGCGTGGATATGTTTGAGGACGAGACCTGGCAGCAGCTGGTGCAGACCGGACGCGCCTGGGTACCGCCGACCCGCTACCGCAATGTCGCCCCCTACGTGCAGGGCGAATTCACCGGCATCGAGCAGCTGACCGTCACCGCAGGCGTGCGCCACGAGCGCTCCAAACTGGTGGTGGACGACTTCACTACCCTGTTTTCCTATGGCAGCCAGCAGGTGGAAGGCGGCTCGCCGGAGTTCAGCGAGACCCTGGGGAACATCGGCGCCACCTACGCCATCAACGACGCCCTGCGCGCCTATGCCAATTATTCCGAAGGCTTCTCCATGCCGGACGTGGGCCGGGTGCTGCGCGGCATCAACCAGCCGGGCCAGAGTGTCGAGAGCTTCCTCGACCTGCAGCCGATCCTCACCCAGAACCGCGAGCTGGGCCTGGACTTCAGCGGCGAGCGCTTTGCCGCACAGCTGGCCTACTACAGCTCGGATTCCGATTTCGGCCAGCGCCTGGCCCTCGATGCGGACGGCATCTACAGCGTCAAGCGTGAGCAGACCGAGATCGACGGCGTTGAGGCCCGCGGCCAGTGGTTCGTCACCGACTCCGACACGCTGGACCTGCGCTATGCCTACACCGATGGCCGCTACGACTCCGACGGCAACGGCAGCGTCGATACCGACCTGGACGGCCGCAACATCGCGCCCAACCGCATTAACCTCAGCTGGGCCCGCAACTGGACCGACAACTTCGCCACCCGCCTGCAGGCCAACTGGCTGATGGACCGGGATTTCGAGAACGCTGGCGGTGATGTCACCACCGAGTTCGACGGTTACACCACCATCGACGCCAGCGCGCAGCTGCAGGCACTTTCCGGTGAGTTCGCACTGGGGATCCAGAACCTGACCAACGAAGACTACTTTACCTACTATTCCCAGACCGCGGGCAACGACGGCCGCAACTTCAAGGGCATGGGGCGCAGCGTAAACCTGTCTTACTCCCGGATCTTCTGATCCCACTCCGCCAGGCCCGCCACGCCGGCCAACCCCGGCAGGGCGGGCGCACCGGGTTCACCATGCGCAAAGCCCTGTTCACTCTGCACAAGTACGCCGGCCTGCTCCTGGGCCTGCTGCTGTCATTCATTGGCCTCACCGGCAGCCTGCTGGTGTTCGACCATGCGCTGGATGAACGGCTGGCGCCACATACCGTCACCTTCAGACCGAGTGGCGCGCCGGCCAGCTATGCCGATATTCTCGCTGCGGCCCGCACCGCCGTGTCCGGCAACCCCGCCCCCACACGCCTGATGACCCCACGCCAGCCGGGCAGCCCGTATGTGGTGCGCTTTCCGGGACCAGAGGGCGCACCGGGGCCGATCGAAGTGAGCGTGTCCCCCACCGATGCCGAGGTGCTGGCCGTGCGCGGCTGGGGCACCACCGGTTACACCATGAGCTGGCTCTATCGCCTGCACTACACATTACTGTCTGGCAAGAAAGGCAAGACCGTCGTCGGGTTGATGGGGCTGCTGCTGATGGTGTTCTGCATTACCGGCGCGGTGCTCTGGTGGCCGAAGAAAAACCGTGCCGGCGACGGGCGTTGGGGAAAAGCTTTCCGCATCGCGCGCAACGGCAATCGCTTCCGCTTTTACTTCGACGTGCACCGGGTATTCGGCATCTACTTCCTGCCGCTGCTGCTGGTGACCAGCTTCTCCGGCGTCACCCTGGTGTTCCCGCAGCAGGTACGGGCGGTGGTCAGCGCCGTGTTCCCCACCGAGCCACTGGCCGCCCTGCCCGGCTCACATGCCGAACGCGGCCAGCCGATTTCACCGGACCGTGCCGCCAGCATCGCACAGGCGGAATTCCCCGGCGGCGACCTGAAGCGGATATACCTGCCCCGTGGTGGCGGCGACAGCTACGGAGTCTCGTTCCGCGCTGCCGGCGAGATGTGGCGCAACTACGGCGCCAGCTTCGCGCGGGTGGACCAGTACAGTGGCGAAATATTGATGGTCGAGGATGTCACCCGGATACCGCTTGGCAACAAGATACTGCGCTGGCAGTTCCCGCTGCACAACGGCGACGCCCTCGGCCTTGTGGGCCGCTGGCTGGTGTTGCTGGCCGGCCTGGTGCCCGCCCTGTTGTTCGGGACCGGGGTTTACCTCTGGTGGAAGAAACGGCGACTGCGCCGGGCGTCGAAGCGGTCGTCAGAAAAACGCAACTGGAAGACAACGGCCGGCAGCGGATTGCGCTCCGCACCTTGAAAAGCATCGCGGAGAGATAAGTATTAATCGCCAACGCAGTGATGATGCTGGCCTACCTGGCAAAGCTCCGGAGCACAATCCCGGGGACTGATTTCGTCCCGTTCGCCATTGCCCTGGGCTTCTTCTTCCTATCGTTATTTATTGACCAGAATTCCTTTGACTGGCTACCGGATCCCTACCTTATGGAGGACGGCGCCAGGTTTGCGGGGATCCTGTTCTGGCTGTTCTATTTTTTCCGGACGGCTTGCCAGGCACAGGCCGTCATTCATGACAAACCCGTTGATACTGAGGATCCGGCGCCGTGAAAGGCTACGTCACTGCCAGAGCAGGCGCCGGCCGGATGGCTGTTCAGCCGCCCTTCCCTCCCGGGCCGGCGAAATACCAGAGGATCAGGCCAATTACCGGCAAAATCAGCACCAGTAACACCCATATAATTTTCTTGAGTCCCCCCGCCGAGCTCTGCAGTATTTTGATAATGGCGTAAATGTCAGCTATAAGGATGAGAATCCCAAAAATCGCTTCCATAGTAGCGCTCCCTTTATTGCTAGTTTATTGCCAGTTGTTATTGACAGTTGTGGCTGGAGTGGAACAAAGGCCAGAGTATAGCTAACGGCTGGCGGTCGCAGTAAAAGCCCCGCAGCCCAACCGGAAAGCCGGAAAGACAGCGCATATACTCAAGGGCAGCCAGGGGAAACATTCCCCCATGGAAAATAAATCCAGCGCCGGGACCCGATTCTGCCTGGAAACATTCTGGTTCAGGACAGCCCGGGAGGTAAATGGAGTAAGAACTACCCCCTGGGTTTCAATGCTATATCCGCTGTAGAGCAACTCCTGTACTCTGGAGTTTTTCAGCGCCACTTGAGGGATGCATGACTAGCGATCGCGTCGATGCACAGGTATCACCCGTCGGACAGTTCGACATTCTGTCCAAGTACGAAATTAACAGGCTCACGGACGACAGCCGTGGCCCGCAGTACCAGATTTTCCGCAACTGCTCCCTGGCCGTACTCAACAGCGGCGGCTATATGGATGACGGCAAGGAGCTGCTCGAGAAGTATTCCGATTTCGATATCTCGGTTATCCCGACCGAGCGCAGTGTCAAACTCAACGTCAGGAACGCCCCGGGGATCGCTTTTGTCGATGGAAAAATGATACGCGGGATCAGTGAGCACCTGTTTTCCGTGCTCCGCGACATTATCTATGTCAACAGCGAAATCACCGGCGACCCCCGCTACGACCTGGTCTCCGCCCAGGGCATTACCGATGCCGTGTTCCATATCCTGCGCAATGCCGGCACCTTTGACCGGTCCCGCTCGCCCAGGCTGGTGGTCTGCTGGGGCGGGCACTCCATTTCATCAGAGGAATACGACTACACCAAGCAGGTGGGCTACGAACTGGCGCTGCGCCACCTCGACATCTGCACCGGCTGCGGCCCGGGGGCAATGAAAGGCCCGATGAAAGGCGCCACCATCGGGCATGCCAAGCAGCGCGATCGCCACGGGCAGTACCTGGGCATTACCGAACCGGGCATCATCGCGGCCGAGGCACCAAACCCGATCGTCAACCAGCTGGTGATCATGCCGGATATCGAGAAACGCCTGGAAGCCTTTGTGCGCACCGGCCATGGCATTGTCGTATTCCCCGGGGGCGCAGGCACCGCCGAGGAGATCCTGTACCTGATGGGCATCCTCCTGCACGAGGACAACCGGGAGCAACCCTTCCCGGTGATTTTCACTGGCCCGGCCAGCGCCGCGGACTACTTTATCCGTATCGACCAGTTTATTGCCTCTACCCTGGGCGAGGAGGCCAGGTCGCGGTACCAGATCATCATCGACGACCCGGCCGAGGTCGCACGGCAAATGGCGGCCGGCATCCAGGCTGTGAAGGAGTACCGCAAGGCGTCCGGCGATGCCTACTACTTCAACTGGAAGCTGAAGGTATCCACCGAGTTCCAGCGCCCATTTATCCCCACACACCAGAACATGCATGACCTGGCACTGCACACCAACCAGGCGCCCTACCTGCTGGCCGCCAACCTGCGCCGGGCCTTCTCCGGAATCGTTTCCGGCAATGTCAAAAACGAGGGCATCTGCAATGTGCAGAAAAATGGCCCCTACCAATTGCGCGGCGACCCCGGCCTTATGCGCAGCATGGATACCCTGCTGGCATCCTTCGCACAACAGCAGCGGATGAAACTGCCTGGCAAGGAATACATCCCCTGCTACCAGATCAGTGCGGACTGATACAGGCGGGCCGGCTGCCACTTTGCTGCCGAGCAGTGACCGGTACCATGACCAGGCACCAAGCACCGGACACCTGAGCCAGGTGGCTCACCTGTTACACCGGGATGGGCAGCGCCGATAATGCATGCGGCGCCGCCTTTCACGACCGGCCGCCTGGCCCTCCCCACTTACAGGGCGAAAACCGCAGCGCCTGGCCGCCCCACCTGCATATAAAGCCACCAACTTGATGCAAAATCCGCCACCGGAACTTCCCACCTGCCATCGAGGCTGATGCCCGGGATTGATACCTGCCCCACAGGAAACCCTCGGCTCGAACTTCCCCTCTGCGAGCGTCCTTGATGTGCGTTTTTTGTTCTGTCGCGCCACGGCCACATGACTAGCGGTTCAATGACCGGGACTGGTCATACAACCGTCCAAGAACTGATATAGTTCACATATTCTCACCACCCCGGGTGCAGCTGACGACCAACGATAACAAGAAGGAGAGCCCTCCCGTTGATTACCAAGGCCAAAGGCATTTTGCGGCACACCGCCAACGGTCTACAGGTGCGCCTTGTCCGTTTGTTACCGCGCCGCGTCCCGATTGCGTTCAAACTGGCGCTGGTCATGACCCTGCTGCTGGTGCTGGGGATGACGAGCCTGGGCCTGTTTATCAGCGATAACCAGAACCGCCTGATCCGGACCCAGCTGCATGAGTTCGGTAACACCATGGCCCTGCAGCTGGCGAAACTGGCCGGTGAACCGATTCTGTCAGAGAACGACCTGAACCTGCGCATGCTGACCGCCAACCTTGGCCAGGACGAGAAGATCCTCGGGGCGGGTATTTACGCTCGCGACGGCGAAGTACTGTCAGCGAGCGGCATCCAGCCGGACCTGACCGGCTCTCCTTTCGAGGCCGCCGGGCCTTTCGAGGCCGCCGGGGTCATATCCCGGCCCTGGTTCCGGGACACGGCTGGCGGCTCGCCCGAGCGGTTGATCAGCTTTATCGCCCCGGCCACCTACCTGGACGTCCGCGTGGGCTCGGTGGTGGTGACCCTGTCGGCATCGCAGATGGACCAGGCCGCAGCCCGGGCCCGCGATGCCATCATCTACGCCACCCTGGCCATGACCGTGCTGGCGTCCCTGCTGGCCTACTGGCTGAGCCGGCGCCTGTCGCTCCCAATCCACCACCTGATGGAAGCCACCCAGGCTATCCACCGCGGCGACCTGGCAACCCGGATCGAGCAGCAGCGCAACGACGAAATCGGCTACCTGTTCGAGGGCTTCAACAATATGGCGGCCGGGCTGCTGAGGAAATCGCAGGTCGAGCAGGTCTTCTCCCGCTATGTATCCAAAAACGTTGCCGACAAGGTACTCGCCAACCTGGATGAAATCCGGCTGGTGGACCGGCCGATTGAGGCAACGGTACTGTTCGCCGATATCACCGGTTTTACCGCGATGTCAGAAAAGCTCCAGCCGAGCCAGGTTTCCGAGCTGCTGAACGAGTATTTCTCGTATATCTCACGGGCCTGCTCACTGTATGGCGGCGTGGTCGACAAGTTTATCGGCGACTGTGCGATGCTGGCATTCGGTGTGCTGGAGGACGATACAGACCACGCGTTCAACGCGGTCAGCTGTGCAGTGTTGATTCAGCAACTGGCGGCACAGTTAAACGAGCAGCGCCGTGCCGACGGGCGGCCCGAAGTGCATTTTCGCATCGGCATCAACTGTGGCGCGATGCTGGCCGGTAACCTGGGTTCCGACGAACGGATGGAATACACGGTGGTCGGCGATGCCGTCAACCTGGCTTCCCGACTGTGCAGCGAGGCCCAGCCGGATCAGATTATCATTCAAAAACAATTATTCACCATGCTGCAGCCGCGCATCACCGCCCAGTCAGAGCGGACAATCCCGATCCGTGGCAAGTCAGCGCCGGTGGGGATCTATTCCGTGCAGGACATCCATCACAACGACCAACCACGGCTGCAGGCCAACCTGCAGAAGATACTGGATAGCCGGCCCAGCAAACAGGGCCGGAAGAAGGCAGCCGGCCATGTCTGATCGCCGCCTAGCGCTTGTATGGTTTTTGCTGTTGCCGCTGCTCCCGGCATGCAGCCTGGCCCCGACAGAGCAGCAGGCGCTGGAAGGTTTGCCAGCCGACACGCTGCAACAGGCCCAACAACAGTCCGCCGAACTCGGCCGGCTGCAGGGACTGGATACCGCGACGCCGGCCCAGCAACAGCAAATCAAGCAGTTGCACAGCAGCCTGCGACAATTCGAGCGCAACGCGATCCGTACCGCGAGCCAGCTGGAGAAACGGGAGGACTGGCAAGGCGCCGAGGAGGTATTGCAGGCAGCTACAGATGTACTGCCAGGCAACCAGGCACTGGACAGGGCACGGCAAGAGTTCTCAGAGCGACGTAAGTTACACGAGGAACGGCTGCGAATGGAGTTGGCGATCCACCGCGGTGAACAGTTACTGAAAGACGCCGAAGCCTACCAGCGCCTGCGTCAGCTCAAGGGCCCCGGCGTGCTGACCTGGCTGGAACAGAAGAATTTCCACCGCCAGTGCCGTGGGTCGGCACAGGCACTACAGGAGCACGCACAAAAGGCCTTGCAGCGGGGGGACTATGCCCTGGCCCAACACGGCTTGAAGGTTGCACGGCGCCTGTACGGCAACGACCTTCTGCAGGACAAGAACCAGCGAGAAAACATCGACCAGCAACTGGCAGTGGCCAACCGCCAGCTCCACCAGGCGAGACGCCAACCGGCCAGGCGCGCCCCGGACAGGGACAACAAGGCCCTGGTTACGGAATTGCAACAGGCCCTGGACGCCGGTGACCTGCCCGGCGCCCAGCAACAGCTGAAGCGGCTACGCCAACAGTCGCCGCAGGAGCCGCAACTACCGTCCCTGCAATCACAGCTCCAGACGCAGCTGAACGCCCGGGTAGACGCCGCGATCAAGCGCGGCAACGACCTCTACAGCGAGGGCAAAATCGAGCAAGCGGTGGAGATCTGGCGCGAAGCCAAAGCCCTGGACCCGGATAATGCCGAGTTGCTGACCAATATCGCCAGGGCCGAGAAGGTACTGGAAAACCTGAAAGCCCTGTCGTCGCCGCCCCGGGCCAAGCCTTAGGGGCTGTATCCCGGACTCCGGGTTATCTGTTTACCATTAATAAAAAATGAGGGCCGCCAAGGACAGACAATGCTCAATTTCCTGCTCTGGCTCATACTTTTCGTTCTCTGCTGGCCGCTGGCGCTGCTTGCGCTGCTGGTATGGCCATTCCTCTGGCTGCTGTCGTTGCCCTTTCGCCTCGTCGGTATCACCTTTGAGGCAATGTTTGCCTTCCTGCGTGCGGTGCTGTTGCTGCCAGCGCGTATCCTGGGGCATAAACCTGCGGCTTGAAAGCTATCTAGGACATCCATCAGGTCTCGGCCTGCGCTGTTCACTTCCTACAGGGGCCACTTCTGAGAGCAGCCCCTCAAGTCCCTGGAGATAGCGTCCATACGGTACGCAGTGCCTGCGGGCAGCTCGGCAAGCGGTGGTCGCACAGGATTCGCTATTGCGAGCGCTTCCGCTCTCCGCCAACTACCTCGCCCTCACGCGCCGGCGGCCGTGATACTGCGGCTCTCATGTGCCCGAAAAAGGTTACTTTAGCGCGACAAGTCACACCCCAGACATCATCTCCTATTTACCCGGGTAAGCCCGAGCCCTGACCTACATAGACGAAGGATAGCTCGATATTGACATTTGATAACTGTCCTTCTTATTCGTATTCCTCTGGGCTCTGCCTTACCCGGAGCGAAGATGCTTTACGCGCCAACTTAAGTTAATGGGTGTGCTTTTTATTTTTTGTCGTGTTACAGGAATCGAAATTAACGCTTCAGGAAATGAATCTATATTGAAAACATCCATTTGCTTCGTTATTTCAAATCTGCGGCTTCCAGCAAGGTATAAGTAAATCGGTTGCGCCGTAGCTTCGCCGACTTATTGGCTAACGATATGAGAATATTAAAGTCATTAATTCGCTGAAAAACCTGACAACCTGCTGAGTATCGGCCAACGCGCTCAGTAGTTCCGGTCTTGCGCGCGCGGTGGATATTAATACCATACCACCCTTCATAGATCTTCCCGGCCCGATCAAGCCGATTATCCCGGTTGCCATCACGCCACACCCTGACTTTGCCACCTCGCTGGACAAGGGCCTCGTATTTTCCCAGGTGCTTACCGAGGGTATAGGTATCCTCGTACTGATCCGGAACCAGAATTGCCACACCATCCTCATTCAGAAGCCTTTTCTGGCTATAATAAGAACCTGGATCAGTGGTTATGCTAAATTCCTCCGCGATCTGCCGACCCTGCTCATCGCGGTAAATCAAAAATAGCTTGTCATCAAAATTGTCAAACTGACTGGAGTGAGATCGGACACCAACGATATTAAGATGAAACGGGTTACTGTCATCCAATACCTTATACCCCTTCCTCTTCACGGCACGTAACACTCTCTCAGCAAGCGCGCCCCCTCCGGCACGAGGGCTATTGGCATTCTGAGCTCTCTGACGGTCCGGGGTAGAACCAGTTTGCCCAACGGGACTGCACACTTTAGGTTCCTTGTTAGCAAACAGAGCCGACCAGGTATTTCTTCCGATTACTCCATCAACGGAGAGTTTTTCGTTTCTCTGGAATAGACGGACCTGTTGCTCAGTCCCTGGCCCAAAAACTCCATCCACAAAAGTATTCTCATCGAGTTCTGGCAGGTGCCCGCAAAGCAGTCCCTGCGCCTTGCGTACGGATTTTCCTCGTGACCACTTACGTAGGGTCGGATGCCGAACCCTGTCAAATTGTTCTGTCACCGGGACCTCCTTGGCCGTGGGCGGCGGCCCGGGCGGCGTCCTCTACCACTCTCGACTGGCGACTCTACGATTTTTCCCGAGACCTTGCCTTCGGCTCTTTCGAGTTCAGTCATATAGGTTTTCAGGGCAGTGAGGGTTCCCTCTGACTGCTCCATGTTTAACCTCAGTTCCAGTTTGCATGTCGGGCATCGAACTGGCTGCGCTGCCAACAACGTATAAGGGTCAACCACAATGGGATGCTGGCACTGCGGGCACGGTAAACCAGGGACCCGGGAAAACTCTACCTGGGAACTCCTACTACCATTATCATGTTTCATTAGTTTCGTCCTGAACACTGAGATCTGCTGAATTCAACAGCCGCTCTATACCGAGCGGCAACGCCGACTGTGCCAGCTTTACGTTGACTTTCATATCGGCCTCCAGTGTTTGTTTTCCGTTAGAACGCGCCAGCCGAGTCGATAATCGTCTTTTCTTGCTGAACAGCCGTGGAAGACCTGAACTGGAAGAGCCACTTTCGACCTTACTTTCGACCTTGGTCACCTGATCAACCTTGGCAGCAAATTCGATAGTTGCCGTATCTACGGTCAAGAGAGGCAACGGAACCAGCGTAAGCGCAGGAATGCTGATACTGTGAGTTCGGACTTGGCCATCTGAATCACGGCGTTCCATATCAAACGTGACCATGCGTAAGGACAACGAACCATCATCTTTTCGATCAAACCCCACGGCCTCGATAAAATCGCTTGTACTTTGCGCCGCCTCTAACTCAGCTTCCACGAGCGCACTAACCTGAGCTCCCACCAGCTGGCCGAAGTCAACACTTTTAATCATTTTCATTCTCCAGTGCAGAACTATTCATCAACCAGCTGCTGGACGGATTCACCTTCTTGCTCCTCAATCTCCTGCCATCGCTGAGCGGTGAGGTCAACCGAAAAACTTATCCTGGAAATAGCGTCGGGGTTTAGTTCCGACAAAACTTCGGGCGCAGTCTGAACTCGCGGACGCACCACCCTCTTTCTTGGTTCGGCAGCCGTTAGCTTTGTATCAGTCGCGGCAACTATCCTGTCTATAGTTTTTAGGTCCGTTGCTGAGAGGTCCTTAACTTTGGCTGCGGATAATGCTTTCTTGATTTGATCCCTCATAACCGACTGGCGATCCTCGATTCGGCTACTCCGATCACTCTTGGCCACCCGCATAAACCTGGCCTCAAGGTTTTTCTTGAGTTTATCTCTGTCAGCTCGATTCCGGACAGCATCCGCCACCGGGCGCATTCGAAGAACCGAACCCGACAACCCTTCAAATACGGACTCAACACCACTAAGATTATCCCCTCCCACAGGAGAAGATTCAGCTTGGGAGAAAACGAATCGCAAGTCGACATCGACACTAGAAATATTTAGTGACGGAATACTAAATGTCCGCAAATCCGGATTTGCGCGATAATGCTGTGCAAGCTCCGCAGCCGCAACATCTGCCTGGAAGCGAGCATCGATCAGATCCTCAACCACTCCTTCCAACAGGGTTTTCAAATCCGTTTCCATAGCTCACTCCTTATTTCTAATTAGGGACTACTGGGCTTGGGCTCTGCAATGCTGGTTTCAAGCATGTCCAATACACGGCTCATACCATTAGGTATATCATCTTGTACAGCTCGAACATTGATATTGATGGTGTGTTCAGTCTTGTATCGATTGCTAGTGGCACTGGAAGATGAGTGCTTCGTCGACAAAGATGCCTTAAAGCCGACCTTTACAGGTGACAAGAAGTTACTGTACTTAATATTCAGGGATGCATCTGCGTCCACTGATGTGTCCCGCTTTTTGGTGCGCACCAGCTCTTCAGTTATCTTCGACGTGAAATCAATAGTCATGTCGTCGATACGAAGGTAAGGTATAGGAACAATAGTCAGTAAGGGAACACGAATGTCAGCCGTTCTGTCTGTACTGGTTTCAGCGTCATTTACCGTATAGGTGAAATTCACGTGCCTTGTCGCTCCCCATTCGGCACTATCGTCCATATTTTCAAAACCGACAGTGCGAATAAAGTCAATCGAAGACTGCGCTGCAAGTGCCTGCGCCTCCACCGCAGCTGTCATTGGCGCGCCTATCAACGTGCCATAAGGGATACTGCCAAGTATGCGATTTGCGTACGACATTTTCCTTTTCCTCTAATTAATTATTCATCCATGTTACGACCACAAAAAATACGTGGCGGTTTATCACCGCTTATCTATATTCAGATATGCGCATCAATAAAAGCATGTTAACAATGTCTACACAACCACATGTAATACCCTGTAATTGTCCTGCTAGTTTTTTATAAAGGCAGCGATTTTTTGCCAAATATATAAAGCACCCACGAAACATACAGCACCTCCCGCCACCGATATTGGAATTTCTATAGAAACAAGCAGAATACTTTGCATTCATACCGTTCTGTTTGCCCAGCGGTAACCAAGCCCGTAAGACCCTTATCTTCCCAATCTCTACTCTGTACTTCCACTGTGTATCACGCTGTGTTCAGCGGGTATTTCTGTACCGGCGGGATGATCGCACCGGGCAGTGCTTTGGGCATCCGCAGCAATGGATTGAGGACCGGATCCTGGAGCCTGGGCAGACTTTCCCGTGGATATCTGCGCCATTGCGGTAATGAGCAATCAATACCATGAGGTTCGGCACATCAACTCCGCGCAGGCGGCCAGCTGGGCGCTTCGCGAAGTGATGGCGCGCTGGCACCAGCTGTGCAAGAGCTCTCTGCTCCCAGCGCTTCATGCATGGTGAAATGCTGGATTCGGCAGAGCAGGCACGCCTTTCGGAGGCCGCGGAGGGCTGGCGCTCACGACTTGCCGATATCAGTTTGTTTATACGCTCCCTGAATGAGTCCATCGCCCGGGAGGCCAACCGGGAAGACCGGTGCAACGGTCGCTTCTGGGAAGGGCGCTTCAAGTCCCTGGCACTCCTGGATGAGTGGGCCCTGGCAGCTTGTATGGCTTACGTAGACCTGAACCCGATCCGTGCTACCTAGCCCTTGCCGCCTGAGAAAGCGCCACCCCTCACGCCGATGCGACCCTCCTGTACCTGAAAAAGCCACTTTGGCGCTCAAGGCCACAATTCAGGCATCTTGCTCCAGTTAGCCCGCCTGCCCGGCGTCACCCCCGCTTAGAGGAAGACTCTTCAGCTCGATATCCTCAGTTAGTGGGTGTCCTTTTTATTCATTGCTATTGAAACTGCCCGTTAACCGCTCCCGGCGTTCGTCCCCGCGCGTAACTTTTCAATGTCGCGCCTTGGTGGCGCGCCGAACAGGCGGCTGTACTCGCGGCTGAATTGCGACGGGCTTTCGTATCCCACCCTGTACGAGGCCGTGGAAGCGTCCAGGTGTTCGTTGAGCATCAGTCGTTTCGCCTCGCTCAGCCGCAACCACTTCTGGTACTGCAGCGGGCTCATGGCAGTGAGCTGGCGGAAATGGTGGTGGAAGGTCGGCGTGCTCATCTGCACCAACGCGGCCAGGCTTTCGATCCGCAATGGTGAAGTGTAATTCTCCTTCAGCCAGTCGATTGCCTTGGCAATGCGATAACCCTGACTGTCTACTGATGCGATTTGACGCAACAGGGCGGACTGGTCGCCCAACAACAGTCGGTAGTGAATTTCCCGCTGGATCAGTGGTGCAAGGACGTGAATGGCACCCGGCTCTGCGAGCAAGTTCAGAAGCCGCCGGAAAGGCTCCATGATCGCAGGCGTCATGGCACCCAATCCGGCACTGATCCCTTCTGGGCGCTCACCGAGCTGCGGCAAACCGCCCTGTGCAATCAATTCCGCCAGCATCCGGATATCGAGTTTCATGACCAACCCCAGGCAGGGATGCTCAGGACTGGCATCCAGCACTTGCGTGCTGCCCGGCAGGTCCAGCGAGGTAATCAGGTAGTTGGTCGTATCGTATGGATACGCCTCACCTCCGATCAGCATCTGTTTTGTGCCCTGCACGACCAGCACGATGCTCGGTTCAATCAGGCAAAAGTCTGGCTCCGTGGGCCTGTCGCGCCGAAAGAAAAGCAGGTCCGGGATCGGTGTCTCCCAGTCTCCAGTGCCCTGCGCCCAATCAGCGATTATTTGCGCCATCTCCCGCTGAAACGGACGAATCTGTGCGCTGTGATCGAAAGCTTTCACCATAAAATGTCCCTGCCTCTTTAGGATGCACTATAACTCAGGACCAAACGAACCCACCAGCAAAGACGATGAGACGCCATAGGATCAGGCAAGAAGACAATCGTATCGCTCTAACGACCTGGCGGGACGGTGCGGGAGAATAGCTTCTACAGCAGGAGGGGCGGACAGCCCCTACCAGCGGGCCCAGAACCACCGGAAGACTACCGCAGTCATCAACCCAAGGTGGCAGGAACCCGAGGCCGGACTTCTGCCCGGGGGCCCAGGCAAACCTGCTTCTGGTCTTGCCTGAAGCAACTGAACAGCAATGCAATTCCGAAACCCATGTCATGAGGAGGCTTCCATGATAGATAACGTGAAAGGCAAAGTAATTGTGATTACCGGCGCCAGCAGTGGTAATGGTGAAGCCGCTGCACGCCACCTTGCGGAGCGCGGCGCAATCGTTGTCCTCGCGGCGCGCCGCAAGGACCGCATCGAGGCGCTGGAAAAAGAGCTGGCATCTACCGGACACCAGGCGAAAGCGATAGTGACCGATGTCGCCGATAAAGAGCAGGTTAAAAAGCTGCTCGACACAACTGTGGAGACGTTCGGCAAGGTCGACGTGCTGGTCAATAATGCGGGTTTGATGCCCCTGGCCCCACTCGAGCAGCTTAAAACCGATGAATGGGACCAAATGATCGATGTCAATCTCAAGGGCACGCTGTACGGCATCGCTGCCGCACTGCCACATATGGCGAAGCAAAAGTCCGGACACATCATCAACGTGTCGTCCGTCTACGGACATAAGCTCGGGCCCGACGCCACCGTGTACTGCGCGACCAAGCATGCCGTGCGGACACTTTCCGAGGGGCTCCGCCAGGAGGTCAAGCCCTACAACATCCGCACGACCATCATCTCCCCCGGAGCCGTGGCAACAGAGCTGCTCGAGCATATCAGTGATCAAGAGATCCAGGCGCAGACAAAGGATTTTGTCAGCCAGATCGCCATTCCCGCCGACAGCTTTGCGCGCATGGTAGCGTTTGCGATCAATGAGCCGGAAGACGTGGACGTGAACGAAATCCTATTCCGCCCGACGGCCCAACCGATCTGATTTGGGGTGCCAGCTGAATTCCCGGGGATATTTCCCGGGAATTCAGGCCACTGATCACCTTCACCTCAATGCAAATGGAGAGGGAGTATGGTTCACCAGATTCACAAAACCTCTGCTTTTATAGCCAGCCAGGTAAAGGCGTCGGTCATCGGCTTTGCCGCGGCCTGCCTCCTGGTAGGCGCACTCACAGCTGCCCCACCGGCCGCTGCGGAAACGAAAGCCAACATCAAGGAGAGTGCAATGATCTTGCGAAAAAACGGCTCACAGGACTCCATCAAGGGTCCGGCTGATTGGTTTACCGGTGATGTGCGTATCGACCCGATTCACCTGGAGGCACAGGAGCCTTCACGACTTACGTCCGCACTCGTCACGTTCGAGCCGGGTGCTCGAACCAACTGGCATACCCACCCGCTCGGGCAGCTACTGATCGTGACCTCGGGAAAGGGTTGGACACAATGCGAGGGTGAACCCCGTGTCGAGGTTAACGCAGGGGACAGCATCTGGTGCCCACCCGGCCACAAGCACTGGCACGGGGCGACCAGCAGCACAGGCATGAGCCATATTGCCGTTCAGGAAGCACTGGATGGAAAAAACGTTGAATGGCTCGAGCCCGTGACGGATGAACAGTACCTCGATTAAGCCAAGGCCCGGGCTTCCCTGCGAAATCACATGCAGGGATTGCGGGGAAATGCGACTATATGGGACAGCCAGCAAACATAAAGCATCCGCCGCCAGGGGTATTCAGCTTTCTGTGGGCACAGGAAAAGTACTGTACATATATTCACACCATGTGCCGAGCAATGACCAGGACGCGCACGACTCTTATCTGCCCCAGCACCACGCCGTACTACCACTGCGTGTCACGCTGTGTACGGCGAGCATTCCTGTGCGGGGGGAGGGGGGTGATCGCACCGGACAGTGCTCTGAGCACCGGCGGCACTGGATTGAGGACCGGATGTCGGAGCTCGGGCGAATTTTTCCCCTGGATATCTGCGCCTATGTGGTAATGAGCAATCACTACCACGTGGTCCTGCACATCAACTCCGCTGAAGCGGCCAGCTGGGAGGACCGGCGCAGCGGTCGCTTTTGGGAGGGACGGGCACTCCTGAATGAACAGGCCCTGGCAGCCTGTATGACCTATGTGGACCTGAACCCGATCCGGGCCTATATGGCGAAAACACCCGAATCCTCGGACCACACCTCTATCAAGTGACGAGTCCCGGCGGCCAGGGCCGGCTTCCAGCCCGGGGAGCTGATGCCCTTCGCCGACAACCCCCGCGATCCGATGCCCGAAGAGATGTCCTTGCGGCTACGGGACTATACCAAACTGGTGGACTGGAGCGACCGCTGCCTGCGTGAAGACCAGCGCAGAGCCATCGACAGCAAACTACCACCCATCCTCGAGCCCCTGCAGATAGATTCCAGGCACTGGCTCTACCTCTACCGGCACTTCGAGAGCTGTTTCAAAAGCCTGTTGGGCAGTTCGCAGCGCCGGGAAAGCGCTGGTCCCACGGGGTTCGCGAATGCGAGCGCCCCCTTTCACCGCCAGCTACCTAGCCCTTCCTTGTAAGAAGTCGCCACCCGTCACAACTATGCAGTCCTCCTGTATCTGAAAAGGCCACTTTGGCGCGTAAGACCACATCAAAAGAGTCTTGACCCAGTTAAACTCCCTGCCCGAATTGAGCCTCGTTTCGGGGAAGACTCTTCAACACGCCATCCTCAATTGGTGGGTGTCCTTTTTATTCTGTCAGTTAGTGGATGACCTTTTTATTTCTCCCTTTCTATTTGTTTACCGTACAAGGGACGTACAGAGTTTCGTCGCCCCTTGCAGCGTGTGGTCATGCCTGCCTTACTGGACGTCGTATATACGTATTACAGCGACTTTGCCTTCCTCGATTTCTAGAATTTCTAACTTATGGTTGGTGTAACTGTTTCGTTTACCGTTATCGGGATGCACACCACTGGCTTCCTGGTTATAACGGAGTGCAACTCCGTTCTTGCCGAATGAAAGAACCTCAATCAGCTCGGCCTCATATTTATCATGAGAAGCTAGATAGTAGGTCATGCCTTTGCGCATCCGGTCTTTTGCATCAG
The DNA here is from genome assembly GCF_021729035.1 of Microbulbifer sediminum. GTDB lineage: Bacteria > Pseudomonadota > Gammaproteobacteria > Pseudomonadales > Cellvibrionaceae > Microbulbifer > Microbulbifer sediminum. The sequence continues at coordinate 80,182 of NZ_JAJSAP010000005.1, forward strand.
GCGATCGAGAGTCATCCGTATCAAATGGTATATGTTGATGCCCCACATCATCCTTCAGCAAGGACAGATAGTTCTCGATATCCTCTGGTTTAGCGTTTGGCCTTTGAGTGGCCACAAATGCCTGAAAATATTCATTCGCGAATTTTTCGGCATCAAATTCTGTTTCTTGGGCAGAAGACGCGATGGTCGATAAAGTTAAAGCTATAAACAGGAACATCTTATTCATATTATTATCCTCTGGTTTCTGTAAATGATGCCCAACTCAGTGGATTAGTTGGGCTCAGCGGAAGCTGACCCGCTGCATCTGCCTGTCATGCACTTCCCTATAACGGTAAAGGCTACAATATTGAATTGGATGGATGAGCGACTGAGCACTCACAGCACCATTAAACCCTTTATTTCGGCACCTGAAAAGCAAGATTGTATTCGGCCTACACTCACGAGCACCCAATGCTTATATCAACTTGTTTGGACCGGTATAGAGCTATCCAGGACATCCATCAGATATAAAGCATCCTCGACCTACGCTATTGCACTTTCTACTGAGGGCTTCAGGTCCCACGCACTCGTGGATGAACGGGCCCTGGCAGCCTGGATGGCTTACGTGAAACCGAAACGCCATCCGGGCCAGGATGGCGAAGACACCGGAATTGTCAGCTGACGCCTCCATAAAGCAAGAGTTCTCGGCGGCTGAGAACGGCACCCCGCCCTGGGGCCTGGTGTCCCTCGGGCAGCTGGACTTTGTAGAGCTGGTGGACTGGAGGGGGCTGCTGCCTGCGTGAAGACCAGCGCAGAGCCATCGACAGCAAACTAGCACCCATCCTCGAGCTCCTGCAGATAGATCCCGGGCACTGACTCTACCTCAACCGGCACTTCGAGAGCCGCTTCAAAAGCCCGGTGGGCAGCGCCCACGCGGTGCGCAGCGCCTGTGATCAGCTCGGCAAGCACCGGGCCCACGGGATTCGCGATTGTGAGCGGTTCCTTCCATCGCCAGCTATCTGGCTCCTCCCTTGCAAGAAGGCGCCACCCGTCACGACTATGCAGTCAGCCTTTATCTGAAAAGGCCCCTTTGGCGCGTAACGCCACACTACAAGCATCTTGGCCCAGCTAGACCGCTTTCCCGAATTCACCCTCACTTAGAGAAGGCTCTCTAGCCTGATACCTGCAGTTGGTGGGTGTCCTTTTTATGCCTAATTGCTATTGGGGCGCCTGGAGTTGTGCCGGGCACTGGGGAAAAGCGCAGCTGCTGAGTAAACTTCCAGCAGTTTGCAACAGAGGGTGTGTCGCTATGCGCTATGCCATCGCAGTTCTGTTCAGCTTTGCCGTCGGGCTGGCGTGGGCGGATGATCGGGTGAGGTCCCTGCCCAGCGGCGCCTCACAAATCCTTGTAGGCGGCCAGACGTATTACTATTGGGTAGGTTCATTCTACCGGTCGGCCAAAGGTGGTTTTGTCCGCGTGGATTCCCCACTGGGCGCGCGGGTGCCGAATGTTCCAGGCAGCAGCGGTACCTTCACCATGGGTGGTGAGCGCTACTATGTCACTTCCAGGGGCACCTTCTTCGTATACGAACCTGACGGCGACGATTTCACGGTCGTAACCCCGCCCTATGGCTGGCGCGACTATTACAGCTACAGCGCGCCGCAGAGAATTGCCTCACTTGCCCCACCAACTCCGGCCCCGGCTCCGGCTCCTGCTCCGGTAGCGCCGCCTCCGGAAGTACGCCGGGTCTACCCGCTCCCCGCGCCGGGTTATCGCGGCGGCGGTGACTACGGAAGCTACCGCGGTGAATACGAGGGTTATTACGGGCGCTACCGTTTCCGCGACGATATCCGAGGTGAAAGTTACCGCGAGCTCCAGTCGACATGCCGTCGCGTCGCCTCGGATCAATCGCGTCGTGCCAGGGTCGGCCCCTACCGCCGCGAGCCGGGCAGCTTCCGGGACGAGTATGCGCGTTGCATGCGCTATTACTAGCTACCTGTCATAGGCAGTGCAGCTTAAGGAGCAGGCTTGTTACTGTAGTGATGGATAGGGGGAGTAAGTTTTTTGGGAAGAGCCGGGCACTGTGATGCACCCGGTTCTCTAATTTCAATCCGCTGATTGTGACAATGCGCGGTGCTGTATAAGGCCTCTCTACACCTGAAAAAGCCTTGTTGACGCAGAGGGCCACTCCCCTACCGTCCCTTCCTAACTACATCCCTGAGGCCGAGTGCAACCTCCCCATGAGGAAGGATCTTGAGTGCAGCAACAAGGGACACCCAAAAAACATAAAGCATTCGCCGCCAGAGCTATTGAGCTTTCTGGGGACACAGGCAAAATACTGTATACATATACAGACCTCATACCCAGCGATGACCAGAGCACGTAAAACGCTAATCTGTCCAGGCACCACGCCGTACTACCACTGCGTCTCTCGCTGTGTACGGCGGGCATTCCTGTGCGGGCAGGACGATCGCACCGGACAGTGCTTTGAGCATCGCCGGCAATGGATTGAGGACCGGATGTTGGAGCTCGGGCGGGTTTTTGCCCTGGATATCTGCGCCTATGCGGTAATGAGCAATCACTACCATGTGGTCCTGCACATCAACTCGGCGGAGGCGGACAGCTGGGACCTTCACGAAGTGGTGGAGCGCTGGCATCGGCTGTACAAGGGCTCCCTGCTCTCCCAGCGATTTCTGCGCGGTGAAACACTGGGATCAGTTGAGCATGCCCGCCTCTCGGAGGTCGCGGAGGGCTGGCGTACACGACTTACCGATATCAGTTGGTTTATGCGTTCCCTCAACGAGTCCATCGCCCGCGAGGCCAACCGGGAGGACCGGTGTAGCGGTCGCTTCTGGGAGGGACGCTTCAAGTCCCAGGCACTCCTGGATGAGCGGGCCCTGGCAGCCTGTATGGCCTACGTGGACCTGAACCCCATCCGGGCCAGGATGGCGAACACACCGGAGTCGTCAGCACACACCTCCATCAAACGACGGGTCTCAGCTGCTGATGAGGGCATCCAGCCCGGGGAGCTGATGCCCTTCGCCGGCAACCCCCGCGATCCGATGCCAGAAGGAATGCCCTTCCGGCTCCAGGACTACCTGGAACTGGTGGACTGGAGCGGCCGCTGCCTGCGTGAAGACAAGCGCGGAGCCATCGATAGCGAACTACCACCAATCCTTGAGCGCCTGCAGATAGATCCCAGGCACTGGCTCTACCTCAACCGGCACTTCGAGAGCCGTTTCAAAAGCCTGGTGGGCAGTGCCCACGCTGTCCGCAGCGCCTGTGAGCAACTCGGCAAACGCTGGACCCATGGGATTCGCGATTGCGAGCGCTTCCTTTCACCGCCAGCTACCTAGCCTTTTCCGTCCAAGAAAACGCCACCCGTAACGCCTATGCAGCCCTCCTGTACCTGAAAAGGCCACTTTGGCGCATAAAGCCACACTTGAGGCATTTCTACCCAGTTAGAGCGTCTGCCGGAGTTCACCCTCGCATAGAGAAAGGCTGTTCAGCCGGATATCCTCAGTTGGTGGGTGTCCTTTTTATTATTACTCGCATAGAGAAAGGCTGTTCAGCCGGATATCCTCAGTTTGTGGGTGTCCTTTTTATTCCCCCCTCCCTTGGAGTTCTGTCAATAACTGTACGGCGATGAACACTAAACCTTTACTTTCATAACCGGGTGAGCCCGATCAGCACCACCACCTGGAAACTTCGAGAAACATACAGGATCATGATCTGCAATGCCTGGCCCATAAATACTGTCATTATGGTAAAAAACATCCGTACCATTTTCGGAGATAAACCCCCACCGATATCGAGCATCACGCACCGAGCCCAAATAACGCTGTTCAATGGGGTAGCAAAGCGTTTCACACTCTTGCACCAATTCTCTCGCTGTAGGCCGGTCTTCTATCGTACGAGACATACAACGAGTTGCAAGTGCATAAATCTGTTGCACTAAGCCTGCAAACTGAGGGTTTACAAGTAGCTCTTCGGGTAACGCGGGCTCTTTATCAGACAGAATTTCTGTAATCGCCATTAAACCTGTTCCAAACGGCTTAGTGCCGGTCAGAACTTCATACATCATCGCACCAAGTGACCAAACATCGGATGGGTAGGCAGTTTTATCGGGAGCACTAATTGCTTCAGGAGACATATAAGGTAGCGCGCCCACAGCAGTTTGAGAGTTTGTAATGCTCTCCCCTCCTCCTACTGCTGCTTCAGTCAACTCTTCATCAGCCAGCTTCGCGATGCCGAAATCAGTAATTTTTACTGCTTCTATACTGACATCTCCAACAAGCATAATGTTGCTTGGCTTTAAATCCCGGTGAACCACGCCTGCGTCGTGCGAAACCCAAAGGCCTTTACTTAAATTATGAAACAATCTCGCAACTAAATAAGGGTCAACTGCGTAAAATTTTCGCAACAGGCCCTTATCTAAATCATTCCCCTCAATAAACTCTTCAGCGAGATAGGATCGCTCATCAAATTCAAGATAATCCAATGTCTTTGCGACATTTGGGTGGTTCACCCTTGCTGAAACCACAGCACTTCTACGAAAACGTTTCTGCGCCGCATTATTTTTTGGGGTTTTTAGCGCGACATACCTTCCCAGTAAAATATCTTTAGCAAGATACACAAATTGCATGCCACCTTCACCGACATACTCCTGAATTTCGTATCTTTCCCCAACCAAATCTCCGTTGCCATGAGGACCAATCACAGAACCACCTCCGGATTCGAGACATCAAAGGTAATGAATGCTCTTTCGTAGTATTTCCTACTAGCCGAACCTAGAGAAACAACGCATGAGCCAGGTATTTCTTCTCCAACATCCGGCTCTCGATTGTTTATGTAGGCCTCTCCCTGTCGATCTTTGACATAAAATCCGAGTCCGTTATATTCAATCTTTAACGAACCAACAGTATTTAGAGCAAGGGAAATCAATCTATTTCCAGAGTTCAAATTATGATATTTACCTTTATGTGTAGCTATAGCCTGGTGACGATCACGAAGCAGGTACTTAGAAAGCAACCTATGTACATCCGCCATGAGAGGCCTATTTTCAGCATTTTCGCTCAGGCACCCTAAAAGTACATCTTGGATTGGGACATCAAGATGAGAAAAAATTGTTCTAACCTGCGATTCAGAAAGAGGGGAAGGAGGCACCATTAGCAGCTCATCTGGCAAGCTTTTGCTTAACAAAAATATTGCCGTCGCACCAAATGCGTACACATCAACAGCTGGCGTAAAATCGACATGATCACCGGAAAATAGCTCCGGAGCAGCGAATCCATAGGTACCTTTAAAACCTACAGTATGGGCGCCAAGATCAGTTGGGCGAGCCAAGCCAAAGTCAAAGACTTTCACAATACCCTTTTCGTCTAACTTCATATTATTAGGCTTTACATCTCTATGGATGATTCCCGCCTCATGAATATCAGCTAGTCCTTTTGAAATTTGCCACAGGCATTTCAAGTAATTTTCGGGACTAGACTGAGGGAAATGGCTATCCCACAGATCTTCTCCATCAATATACTCTTCGACAATTCCAGCCAGGGAATCGCCTTCATAAACTACATCAAATACCTGAACAACATGGTTTGACCTAAGACTCATCAACCCCTGAAGCTCATCAACCAGCCTTTCCTTTTCACTTTCGGAGAGAATGGTCTTAATAGCCACATTACGTTCTAGATGAGAATCCATATAAATGCTTACGGAACCAAAACCACCACTACCACAAGCACTAACCAGCTGATATCTACTTGGTATATCCACTGTCATCCATCCTTAGAGTCATCAAATTTCATTTTCAACTGAGGTTTATTTTTTCGACTACTGGCTTCATCATCTTTTTTCCCCGGAGCTTCCGCTTTTGGCTTCCGCTTTTTGTGGCCACCGGTAGACTTTTTATTGCCAGCTGACTCAGATGATTTTTTAACAAGAGACTCTTTTTTATCTGGATCTGACACAATGGGGCTGGCATTACCGCTACTCCTGCCCACGTCTTGCACTGCATCCGTACTGGGAACTGAATTATCTATAAATAATTGTAAATCCCCAAAGGAGTCCCAAATTTCCAAGAGACCAGCCACCGGCCCTCGGAAAAAGTCCCAACTTTCCTCTGGTCGAAGCTGTACTATGCAAGTGGCGTTGTCATTTCCGCCCAACCATTTAGACATTTCAGTAAGCCTAAATGCAGCCACACCTGATTCAGAAGCGTTTTTGGCGACTTTCTCAAGCACTTCCGATGCCATAAAATGAACACCATCGGTTGAAATCAGCCAACCTTTTGACTCCTGAGGGAAGGGAATTGAATTCGGAACAATATCGCCACCCATCCCGACAAACTGAATTAATTCATGTCTGCCCTGGAATAGATTCCCATCATTCCCAAATTGACCTTCTAAAGTATCGTCTTTTGAAAGCTGCTTAAGATTTCCTTCAATAATTCCATAGACTCGACTATCCCCGACATTGACTGCATACATTTTGCCGGTTTCAGCGAAACAAATAGCGGATAACGTGGCACCACCGCGTCCATGATGTGCATGGTGAACATGCTTATCTGCCGTCAAGACGGCTTCATGCAACATTTTCTCAATTGGGGCTTCGATGTGCTGTAAACATCCCATTAAGAATGAAGAAACAGCTTTTACCGCACAATCTAGACCGGATTCCATGCCCCCCATTCCATCCGCGGTAACACAAATTATTCTGCTGGATGATTCCTTTTTCGTAAATCTAGCTACTACTGCTCGATCTTGGTTTTCATCTCGGACCGATCCTAGGTCAGTTGATAGCGCTATATTCGAGGCACCAACTCGCCGAACACCATTGGACTTGGTCCTCCTCTTAAGCCAAGTTTCTATCAGGGAAACATAGTTAGTACTTGATTTCATTTAAGACTACTCGCTAAAAGCATCCATTTTCATCTATCGCACAACAAAAAAATTCTTTGTATTTCTATACTAAGCACCACTTACCGCTGAGGGTCACAATTGCCTAGTTTTCCGAGCTTGGGACGACTTAAGCAACAGACCAAAAGGACAAGATCAAAGGTACTTTATTCTAGGATTATTCAGAAAGGGAGCATAACATCTTATCCACTTTTCCTCTCCTGAACGCTCACCTGGCGCTACTGGGTTTAGAGATTTGCACACACCCAAACAAGCAGAAATTAAGCAGAGCCCGACGCAGCTCGAGTAGCGTCCCTAGTTAACGGCGACGAATAATAGTGACAGGGGAGCAAAAGACGACTTATACGCTAGCCCGGCAGACACCTTCAAAGCCAAGCGGAATCCAGCCCCTAAATTTCCACTTTGGACTTAATATGGACTTAAATTTGAGACACAAAAAAGCCCGCACAAGGCGGGCTTTTTCGATCAAATAATGGTCGGAGTGGCCGGATTTGAACCGACGACCACCACACCCCCAGTGTGGTGCGCTACCAGGCTGCGCTACACTCCGACGGAGGCAAACCAGGCGCTCAGTTTTGCCCTCTGCGGGCGCTAAGTGCTTGATTTGTAAGGGGCATCGCATTGCGATGAGGCGCAAATCATACATTGTTGGCCGGGGAATGCAAGCCCGGATTCGCTTCATTTTACCAACCCTGGAAACCTCTGAAGCACGTCGCGAGCGGGTGGCTGGTGGTGGCCGCCGGAGCGCAGTAACCGGAGTGTACTGAAGTACATGAGGATTGCGAGCACCGCCGGACGCCGCCAGGCGCCCGCGCAGTAGTGATTCAGGGGTTTCCGTCAGGTTTCCAGCAGGGTTAGGACACCCTCCAGCTCGGCAATCACCTGCGGCAGTACCTGCTGCAGCTGCACCTTCTCCGCCTGCTGGCTGCCGGCTTCCATCTGGTGGCGGGCGCCGCCGATGGTGTAGCCCTCCTCGTACAGGAGTGCGCGGATCTGGCGGATCAGGAGGACATCCTGGTGTTGGTAGTAGCGGCGGTTGCCACGGCGCTTGACCGGGCTGAGCTGGGGGAATTCCTGTTCCCAGTAGCGCAGTACATGTGGCTTGACCGCGCAGAGCTCGCTGACCTCTCCGATGGTGAAATAGCGCTTGCCCGGGATAACAGGCAGTTCGCTATTGTTGCTCGCTTCCAGCATCTTCTTCTACTCGTGCCTTAAGTTTTTGTCCCGGCTTGAAGGTCACCACCCTGCGTGCAGAAATGGGGATCTCCTCGCCGGTCTTGGGGTTCCGTCCCGGGCGTGGGCTTTTGTCGCGAAGGTCGAAATTGCCGAAGCCGGACAGCTTTACCTGCTCGTTACTCTCGAGCGCATTGCGGATCTCCTCGAAAAAGTATTCGACGATCTCCTTTGCCTCACGCTTGTTGAAGCCCAGCTCTTCGTACAGTTTTTCGGCGAGCCCGGCCTTGGTCAGTGCCTCTGTCATTGGTTCCTACCAACAGATTCAGAGGCGTCAGTCCCGGATCGGAAGCGGCCCAAACCGCGGCGGCTTTCAACCCGGGAGCTGACGCTCTCGGGGTGCCTTAACCCGTAGTACCACCGGGCTAAACCGCTTGCACCCCGAGCGGAGCCGGGGGTCAGCGCAAGCTGGCGTTATATTTTTGTTCTAGCTGCTTAACCACTGCGTCAACCGCGGCAGTGATTTCTTCGTCATTAAGGGTGCGCGACGGATGCTGAAAGGTCAAGCCCATAGCGACACTTTTTCTATTGAAATCAATGCCTTCGCCCTGATAGACGTCAAAAATCTTGAGGTCCGTCAACATTTCGCCGGCGGTCTCGGCAGCAGTTTCCACCAGATTGGCGGCCTGAACATCGGCGTCGATCAGCAGGGCCAGGTCGCGGCGCACGGCCGGGAAGCGTGACAGCGGGCTGAATGCCGGCAGGCGCGCCTCGCCAATGGCGTCCAGGTCCAGCTCGAAAACGAAGGCTGCCTTGGGCAGGTCCAGCTGCTTCTGCAGCTGCGGGTGCAGGGCCCCCAGCACACCCACCTCGCGCTCGCCGCGCAGGATGCGGGCACACTGGCCCGGGTGCAGCGCCGGGTGCTCACCGGCCACGAAGCGGAACTCGTCGGCGGCGTTGGTCTCGGCCAGCAGGGCCTCCACGTCGGCCTTGATATCGTAGAAGTCCACCCAGTCCTTACCGCCGGTCCAGCTCTCCGCCTGGCGGGTGCCGTAGACCAGGCCGGCCAGCATCGGCTGCTGCTGCAGGTCGGTGCCGGGCACGAATCGCAGGCCGGTCTCGAACAGGCGCACGCGCTCCTGCTGGCGGTTCAGGTTGTACTGCAGTGCCTTGCACAGGCCCGGGATCAGCGAGGTGCGCATTACCGCCAGGTCGGCGCTGATCGGATTCTGCAGTGCCACCGGCTCGGCCTTGGGGTCGAACAGGGCCGCGGACTCGCGATCGATAAAGCTGAAGGTGATGGCCTCGTGGTAGCCACGGGCTAACAGGGTCTGCTCCAGGGCGGTGCCGTCCAGCTCCACCTCGTGCTCGGGCAGGATATCCAGCGCGGCACTGAAGCTGATGCTGGGGATGCGGTTGTAGCCGTACACCCGCGCCAGCTCTTCCAGCAGGTCGGCCTCGATGGCCAGGTCGAAGCGGAAGCTGGGGGCCAGGAAGGTCCAGCCGGCGTCGTCCTGGTCGATCTTCTCCAGGCCCAGGCGGGTGAGGATATCGATGATCTCGTCATCGGCGATCTGTACGCCCAGGCCGCTCTCGACCCGCGCGCGGCGCAGGGTGATGTGGCGCTCGGCGGGCATGGCGTCGTTCAGCTCGCGCAGGTGTACCGGGCCCGGCTCGCCGCCGACGATGTCCAGCAGCAGTTGGGTGGCGCGCTCCACGGCCTTTTCCTGCAGGCGGTAGTCCACGCCGCGCTCGAAGCGGTGCGAGGAGTCGGTGTGCAGGCCGTAGGAACGGGCCTTGCCGGCGATGGCCAGCGGGCTGAAGAAGGCGCTCTCCAGGAAGATGTCGCGGGTCTGGCCGGTAACGGAAGACTCCTCGCCCCCCATGATGCCGGCCATGGCCAGCGGCTTGCTGTCGTCGGTGATCAGCAGGGTGCCGTCGTTCAGGGTCACTTCCTGGCCGTCCAGCAGGGTCAGTTTCTCGCCCTGCTCTGCCAGGCGCACCTTGATGCCGCCGTCCAGCTTGGCCAGGTCGAAGGCGTGCATTGGCTGGCCCAGCTCCAGCAGGACGTAGTTGGTGACATCCACCACCGGGTCGATGCTGCGCAGGCCGGCGCGGCGCAGGCGCTCCTGCATCCACAGCGGGGTGGTGGCGCTCACGTCGATATTGCGGATCACGCGGCCCACGTAGCGCGGGCAGGCGTCGCCGGCCATCAGGGACACCGCCAGGCTGTCGTCGATGGTGGCGGCCACCGGCTCGATGGCCGGGCCCTCGACCGGGCAGCGGTTGAGCACGCCCACTTCGCGGGCGATACCGGCAATCCCCAGGCAGTCGGAACGGTTGGGGGTCAGGTCCACCTCGATGGCCACGTCGTCCAGCTGCAGGTATTCCCGCAGGTCGGTGCCGGTGGGGGCATCGGCGGGCAGCTCCCAGATGCCGTCGCTGTCCTCACCCAGTTCCAGCTCGGTCTGGGCACACAGCATGCCGAAGCTCTCGACGCCGCGGAGCTTGGCTTTCTTGATCTTGAAGTCACCGGGCAGCTTGGCGCCCACCAGCGCGAACGGGATCTTGATGCCGGCGCGGGCATTGGGGGCGCCGCACACCACCTGCATTTCGCCCTCCGGGTGGCCGGCCACGGTGCAGACCCGCAGCTTGTCGGCGTCCGGGTGCTGTTCGCAGGCGAGGATCTCGCCCACCACCACGCCGGTGAAGTCCCCGGCCACCGGCTCGATGCCGTCCACTTCCAGGCCGGCCATGGTGACCTGGTCGGCCAGTTCCTGCGCGGAGAGTTGCGGGTTTACCCATTCCCGCAGCCATGCATTGCTGAATTTCATAGTCGTTCTCTGTCCGAATTCTGTTTTGCTGTCTGTTCTTCGTTTTGCCGGGGGCGGTCGTTGCCGCTCTTCCCGGGTCGCGGCCAGCGGCCGCACCTACGGGGCTTTAGAACTGCTTGAGGAAGCGCAGGTCGTTGTCGAAGAACAGGCGCAGGTCGTTGACGCCGTAGCGCAGCATGGCCAGGCGCTCCACGCCCATGCCGAAGGCAAAGCCGGTGTACTCGTCGCTGTCGATGTTGCAGGAGGCGAATACGTTCGGGTGCACCATGCCGCAGCCCATGACTTCCAGCCAGCCGGTGCCGGAGCAGACGCGGCAGCCCTCGCCGCCACAGGCGGTGCACTGGATGTCCACCTCGGCGGAGGGCTCGGTGAACGGGAAATAGGACGGGCGGAAACGCACCGGTACGTCGGCCTCGAAAAAGGCCTTCAGGAACTGGTCCACGCAGCCTTTCAGGTGCGCGAAGCTGACGCCCTTGTCCACCACCAGGCCTTCCACCTGGTGAAACATGGGGGAGTGGGTCACGTCCGAGTCGCAGCGATAGACGCGGCCCGGGCAGATAATACGGATCGGCGGCGCCGCCTTCTCCATGGTGCGGATCTGCACCGGGGAAGTGTGGGTGCGCAGCACGGTGGACGGGTCGATGTAAAAGGTGTCGTGCATCGCCCGCGCCGGGTGGTGCGCGGGAATATTGAGCGCCTCGAAGTTGTGGTAGTCGTCCTCGATCTCCGGGCCCTCTTCCACGGCAAAGCCCAGGCGCACGAACAGTTTCTCGATGCGGCGCAGGGTGCGGGTGACCGGGTGGGCGTTGCCGGGCGCCTCACCGCGGCCCGGCAGGGTCACGTCGATGGTCTCGGCGGCCAGCTTGGCGTTGATGGCGGCCTCTTCCAGCGCGATGCGGCGGGCGTTGATCTGCTCCTGCACCTGCTGCTTGGCCTCGTTGATCCTGGCACCGGCGGCGGGGCGTTCCTCGGCGGAAAGCTTGCCCAGGCCCTTCAGCAGCGCGGTCAGCTGGCCCTTCTTGCCCAGGTAATCGACGCGCACCTGGTCCAGCCCGGCCAGGTCTTCCGCCTTGGCCACGGCGTCCAGCGCCTGTTCGGTGAGGGACTGCAAATCTTGCATTGAATCGTTCCCGTTTGACTTCAATTTTTCTTCGTGACTCTGATACGTATGCTTCGGGCCCTGCTTGCCCCCGGGCCTGCCAACCCGTGAATGATAGGCGACATGCGGGCATCGTATCCGGTTGGCACAGGCGGCCTGCCTGTTTTGTGGCCGCCGGCACAAAAAAATAGGGAAGGGCCACTACAGCCCTTCCCTACTTTTAAGGTTCAGTCTTTCAACTGAAACGCTACTTAAGCTGCCAGGGCTGCCTTGGCTTTTTCCACTACGGCAGCAAAAGCGGCTTTGTCGTATACAGCCAGGTCGGCCAGGACACGACGGTCCAGGGCGATGTCAGCCTTTTTCAGGCCGGCAATCAGGCGGCTGTAGCTCAGGCCCTCGGAACGGGACTGGGCGTTGATACGAGTGATCCACAGGGCGCGGAAGTTACGCTTCTTGACACGACGGTCACGGTAAGCGTACTGGCCGGCCTTGATCACCGCCTGCTTGGCTACGCGGAATACGCGCGAACGCGCACCGTAGTAACCCTTGGCCTGCTTCAGAATTTTCTTGTGACGACGACGCGCCTCTACACCACGTTTAACACGGGCCATAACTCTATCCTCTTAAACCTGTTAGCGATGGGCCAATTACTTGGCGCGCAGCATACGATCGACCAGGGTGGCATCAGACTTGTTCATAGTCGTGGTGCCGCGCAGCTGACGCTTACGCTTGGTGGTCATCTTGGTGAGGATGTGGCTCTTGTTGGCGTGCTTGTGCTTGTAGCCCGCAGCCGTCTTCTTGAAGCGCTTGGCGGCGCCACTATGGGTCTTTGCTTTCGGCATTTTGTACTCCAAAAGTAATTGTGCCTGCGAACAGGCTTAACGTAGAACCGCCGGCGGGCCGGCGGCGTTGCGGGAGTGAGGAGGCAGCCGTCGCCCAATCACTTCCCGAGAGGAGGCCCGGCGGTTACCCGCCGCGACTCACTTCTTCTTTTTGCTCGGTGCGATGACCATGATCATCTGGCGGCCTTCCATCTTCGGCCGCTGCTCCACCGTGCCCAGCTCCTCGAGGTCTTTCTCGATGCGCTGCATCATTTCCATCCCCAGCTCCTGGTGGGCCATCTCGCGGCCGCGGAAGCGCAGGGAAATCTTCGCCTTGTCCCCCGCTTCCAGGAAGCGGGTCAGGTTGCGCAGCTTGATCTGGTAGTCCCCGATATCGGTACCGGGGCGGAACTTCATTTCCTTGATCTGCTGCTGCTTCTGTTTCTTCTTGGCAGCATTTTTGGCCTTCTTGGCTTCAAAAATGTGCTTACCGTAGTCCATGATCTTACAGACTATCGGATCGGAGTCCGGCGCAATTTCAACGAGATCCAGATTGGCCTGCTGAGCTTTCTCCAGCGCTTCCTCGAGGGTGACAATGCCAACCTGCTCGCCGTCGGCGCCGATCAGGCGTACCTGTGATGCCTCAATCTGATCATTAATGCGGGCCTTCTTGGACCGTCCCTTGTTGTCTCGTTTAATAGCTATCGTCTCCAGTTACCAAAGAAATCAGTGCTCAGAACCTTCGCCCTCAATAGAGGTACGGCCACGGCGGTTCACGTCCTGCTCGAGGATCTCCAGGAATGACTCGAAAGTCATGGTTCCCAGGTCCTCGCCGCTGCGCGTCCGCACGGCGACCGTCTGGTTCTCTACTTCCTTATCGCCGATCACCAGCAGATAAGGAACGCGCTGTAATGTGTGCTCGCGGATTTTAAAACCGATCTTCTCGTTTCTCAAGTCGGCGACCGCACGGTAGTTCAGGGCACCCAGGTGCTGCTCCAGGTCGCGGCAGTAGTCGGCCTGGCGATCGGTGATATTCATCACCGCCACCTGCTGGGGAGCCAGCCAGGTGGGGAAGGCCCCCTCGTAGTGCTCGATCAGGATACCGATAAAGCGCTCGAAGGACCCCAGGGTGGCGCGGTGCAGCATCACCGGGGTCTGGCGGGAACCGTCTTCCGCCACATACTGGGCGTCCAGGCGGCCCGGCATGGAGAAGTCCACCTGGATGGTGCCGCACTGCCACACCCGGCCCAGGCAATCCTTCAGGGAGAACTCGATCTTGGGCCCGTAGAAGGCGCCCTCGCCCGGCAGCTCTTCCCAGGGCAGGCCGGCCTCGTCCAGCGCCTGCGCCAGGGCCTTCTCGGCCTTGTCCCAGCTCTCGTCGGAACCCACGCGCTGCTCCGGGCGGGTCGAGAGGCGGTAAATCACCTCCTCGAAGCCGAAATCCCGGTACACGGAGTGCAGCAGGTCCATGAAATCGGACACTTCTGACTGGATCTGGTCCTCGGTACAGAAGATATGGCCGTCGTCCTGGACGAAGCCGCGCACCCGCATCAGGCCGTGCAGGGAGCCGGACGGCTCGCTGCGGTGGCAGGAGCCGAACTCCGCCAGGCGCAGTGGCAGGTCGCGGTAGCTGCGCAGGCCCTGGTTGAACACCTGCACGTGGCAGGGGCAGTTCATGGGCTTGATCGCGAACTGGCGCTCCTCGCTGGTGAGCGAGAACATGTCGTCACCGAACTTGTCCGCGTGGCCGGACTTCTCCCACAGGCTGAAGTCCACCAGCTGCGGGGTCTTGATCTCTTTGTAGCCCGCCTTGCGCTGGCGCTGGCGCATGTACTGCTCGACGGTGCTGTAGATGGTCCAGCCGTTCGGGTGCCAGAACACCATGCCCGGTGCCTCTTCCTGAATATGGAAGAGATCGAACTTCTTCGCCAGCTTGCGGTGGTCGCGCTTCTCGGCTTCCTCAATGCGGTGCAGGTAGGCCTTGAGGTCTTTCTTGTTGCCCCAGGCGGTACCGTAGACGCGGGTCAGCATCTCGTTGCTGGCGTCACCACGCCAGTAGGCCCCAGCCACCTTGGTCAGCTTGAAGGCCTTGAGCTTGCCGGTGGACGGCACGTGCGGCCCGCGGCACAGGTCTTCGAAGTCGCCCTGGCGGTAAAGGGAGATATCCTCGTCGGTGGGGATATCGGCAATAATCTGCGCCTTGTACTCCTCGCCGATTTCGCGGAAGTGCTTCACCGCCTCGTCGCGGGGCATCAGGCGGCGGCTGACCGGGATATCTTCCTTGGCCAGCTCCTCCATGCGCTTCTCGATCTTCTCCAGGTCTTCCGGCGTAAACTGGCGCTCGTAGGCGAAGTCATAGTAGAAGCCGTCCTCGATCACCGGGCCGATAGTGACCTGGGCGCCCGGGTACAGCTGCTTGACCGCCTGGGCCAGCAGGTGCGCGGTGGAGTGGCGGATGATCTCCAGCCCTTCCGGCTGGCGATCGGTCACAATGGCCAGCTGGGTATCGTGGTGGATCACATAACTGGTATCCACCTCTTTGCCATCGACAACACCGGCGAGCGCGGCCTTGGCCAGGCCGGGACCGATATCGGCGGCAACATCGTGTACGGAAACCGGGTCAGAGAATACGCGATGGGAACCATCGGGAAGAGTGACAACAGGCATTGTACGTCCTTCTATCAGTGGCGATCCCTACGAAAGACCGCGTGATTACCTGCCCGTCGGCTGTCTGCCTTGCGGGCAGTTGGCCCTGTCTGTGGGCCAGGGAAACCCGGCGCCTCGGCGCCGGGAAGAGAATCTGGTAGACCCGAGCAGATTTGAACTGCTGACCTCTGCCATGTCAAGGCAGCGCTCTAACCAACTGAGCTACGGGTCTGGAGGCTTGCATGCGGGGGTGCCCGCTGCAGAGGACGCGAACTTTAGCACCACGGTTTGGGCTTTTCAACACACTTATGCCAGAAATTTATTACGCCAGCTGGCGCGCGATTCAGCAAGCGGTTCCCGCTACCGGACCGCGGGGAATACCCACCGCATGGCCACTTACTGTAGCTGCATGCACATCCCCTGTAGCATGTCCGGCCCGATCCAACCCCGCAAGGAAACCGCCGTGCCGGCCAGACCAGCCACAGGACCCAACCTGCTCGACAACGGCTATGCCCTCGCCTTCCTGGCCGCGGCACTGTTTTCAATCAAGGCCATCTTTATCAAGCTGGCCTACCGCCACGGCGTGGACGTGGAAACCTTTATCCTGCTGCGCATGCTGCTGGCCCTGCCCTTTTACCTGGCGATCCTGGCCAGCCTGTGCACCCGCGGGCAGTGGCGGCCGGTGCCCGGGCGCACCCTGGTGCTGACCGTCGCCCTGGGCATCTGCGCCTATTACATGGCGAGCTTCCTGGACCTGCAGGGGTTGCGCTACATCAGCGCCAACTTCGAGCGCCTGATCATCTACCTCTACCCCACCATGGTCCTGCTGCTGGGCTGGTGGGTGCAGGGCAAGCCGGTCGAGCCGCGCCAGCTGCTGTGCATTCTCGGCGCCTACGCCGGCATCCTGTTGATCTACTGCAGGACCAGCAGTTTTCCACCGGCGAGGCGGTGCCGGGCTGGACCGGCCTGGGCGCCACCAGCTGGGGCGCACTGCTGACCCTGGGCGCCGCTTTCTGCTTTGCGCTCTATGTGACTTTCAGTGAGGCGCCGATCCGCAGGCTCGGCAGCCGGCAGTTCACCGCCCTGGCGATGCTGGCCGCCAGCGGCGCCATCGCCATACACTTCCTGCTGCAGGGCAGCTGGCTGCGACTGGTTCAGCCGTGGCCGGTATACACCTATGCACTGGCGGTGGCCTTCCTGTGCACGGTACTGCCCTCCCTGATGATGAGCGCTGCCATCGAGCGCATCGGCTCGGCCAGCACCGGCGCCATCGGCAGTTCCGGGCCGGTGGTCACCCTGGTGGCGGCCGCCTGGGTGCTGGGGGAACCCTTTTCCCTGGTGCATCTGCTGGGCATGGCGATCATTATCGGCAGCCTGCTGCTGTTGAAATCCGGCAGGGGTAGCCCGGCAAGTGCCGGGGCGAGGCAAAAGGCCGCAGCTGGCAGTGCGGCCGGGGAAAATAAACCGGAAGGCGGTAACCCGGGACGCGGGAGCGCCGGCTAGCGCTCCCGCCGGAATCAACCGGCCTCTTTCAGGGCGGTGATCTCGTCGCGCAGCCGCGCGGCGGACTCGAACTCCAGGTTCTTGGCATGCTGGTACATCTGCTCTTCCAGCTCCTCGATCCTGGCCCACTTCTCCTTGTCGGACAGCGGCTCGGGCCCGGCCTTGTACTTGCCCTTGCCCTCGGCCACCTTGCGCCGGCCCCTGGGAACACCGGGGGCGATGGCGCCCTCCATGATATCGGCGACACTCTTGCGGATACCCTGGGGCGTGATGCCGTGCTCCTCGTTGTGGGCGAGCTGCTTCTCGCGGCGGCGCTCGGTTTCATCGAGGGCGCGCTGCATGGAATCGGTGACCTTGTCGGCGTAGAGAATCGCCCTGCCCTCGAGGTTCCGGGCGGCGCGGCCGATGGTCTGGATCAGCGAGCGGTCGGAGCGCAGGAAGCCCTCCTTGTCCGCATCGAAGATCGCCACCAGCGAAACCTCGGGCATATCCAGGCCCTCCCGCAGGAGGTTGATGCCCACCAGCACATCGAACTCACCAATGCGCAGGTCGCGGATAATCTCCACCCGCTCCACGGTGTCGATATCCGAGTGCAGGTAGCGTACGCGGACACCACTGTCGCTCAGGTACTCGGTCAGGTCCTCCGCCATGCGCTTGGTCAGCACGGTGATCAGCACCCGCTGCTCCGCCTCCACACAGCGGTGGATTTCCGAGAGGCAGTCGTCCACCTGGGTAGAGGCGGGCCGCACTTCCACCACCGGGTCCACCAGGCCCGTGGGCCTGACTACCTGCTCCACCACCGCCTGCGCATGCTCGGCCTCGTAAGGCCCCGGGGTGGCGGAGACGAAAACGGTCTGAGGCGCCAGGTGCTCCCACTCCTCGAATTTCAGCGGCCGGTTGTCCAGCGCCGACGGCAGCCGGAAACCGTATTCCACCAGCGTTTCCTTGCGCGAGCGGTCACCGCGGTACATACCACCGATCTGCGGCACGGTGACATGGCTCTCGTCGATAAACAGCAGGGCGTCGTGCGGCAGGTAGTCGAACAGCGTGGGCGGCGGCTGGCCGGAGTCGCGCCCGGAGAGGTAGCGGGAATAGTTCTCCACGCCGTTGCAGTAGCCCAGCTCCTGCATCATCTCCAGGTCGTATTTCGTACGCTGCTCCAGGCGCTGCGCCTCCAGCAGCTTGTCGTTGTCGCGCAGCTGCTTGAGGCGCACCCGCAGCTCTTCCTTGATCTGGTCGATGGCGCTGACAATGGTTTCCCTGGGCGTCACATAGTGGGACTTGGGGAAGATGGTGATGCGCGGCACCTTCTGCAGCACCTCACCGGTCAGGGGATCGAACAGGGTGATCTCCTCGATCTCCTCGTCGAACAGGGACAGGCGCACCGCCTCCAGGTCCGAGTCTGCCGGGTAGATATCAATCACGTCCCCGCGCACCCGGTAGGTGGCGCGGCGGAAGTCAGTGTCATTGCGGGTGTACTGCAGCTCCGCCAGCCGGCGCAGGATGGTCCGCTGGTCCACCAGGTCGCCCCGGTCCAGGTGCAGCACCATCTTCAGGTACTTGTCCGGGTCTCCCAGGCCGTAGATGGCTGACACGGTGGCCACCACGATCACATCCCGGCGCTCGATCAGCGCCTTGGTGGCCGACAGGCGCATCTGCTCGATATGCTCGTTGACCGAGGCATCCTTCTCGATAAAAGTGTCAGAGGAAGGCACATAGGCCTCCGGCTGGTAGTAGTCGTAGTAGGAGACGAAGTACTCCACCGCGTTCTTGGGGAAGAACTCCTTGAACTCGCCGTACAGCTGCGCCGCCAGGGTCTTGTTGTGGGCCATGACGATCGCCGGTCGCTGCAGCCGCTGGACAATATTGGCCATGGTGAACGTCTTGCCCGAGCCGGTTACGCCCAGCAGGGTCTGGTGGCTGAGACCGTCCTCGATGCCCTCCACCAGACTGTCGATAGCGACCGGCTGGTCCCCCGCGGGCTCGTACTTAGAAACAACCTGAAACGGACGCGATTCCATAAACTACTTCGCCTGAACCTAGTGAAAGCAATCCCGGATTGTAGGCCGAGGCACTCGCCGGCCACAAATCGACACGCCAGATCACCGCAAAGTCGTAGAACTGGACGCCTGGTCGCCAGTGTGCCGTGTTTTTGTACAATCCGGTGTCAAAATTAAAATACTGGTAAATCAATAAGTTAAAGTGCAAAAAAGGGGTTGACCTACCCGGGGGCCGTCTATACTATACGCGCCATCTGAACGGCACGGCCGACAAGATATTCCGCCTTAGCTCAGTTGGTAGAGCAATTGACTGTTAATCAATGGGTCGCTGGTTCGAGCCCAGCAGGCGGAGCCAAATACGAGAAAGGCCCCTCAGCGAGAGTTGAGGGGCCTTTCTCGTATTTGGCCTTCAAGTATGCGCTGGGCGAGAAGAGCCCAGTTGGGTGAGGCAAGTGTTTGCGACGGACACGTCGCACGCAGCCGAACGACGCCAATCTATGATTGGCGGCCGGAGGAGCCAAACACGAAAGCCCCTAGCGAAAGCTAGGGGCTTTTTTTGTTTGCGGAGCCTGCTGGGCGCAGGCCAGTTGGGTGAGGCAAGCGTTGGCGACGGACACGTCGCGTGCAGCCGAACGCCGCCAATCTGTGATTGGCGGCCGGAGGAGCCAAACACGAAAGCTCCAGGTGAAAGCCAGGGGCTTTTTTCGCTCCGGCAGACCCCTCTCAAACCAAATAAAAAGGGCCCCCCGATCCACACCGGGAAGCCCCTGTCCTGTTGCCCCAGCCTTGTATTGGCGGGCCCAGCAGCCAGCCGCTCCGTTACTTCACCGCCTCACCACTGACCGGTAACAGTTTCACTTCGCCCCCTTTTCTGACGGGCGCCTCACCCTCCTGGCGGGACCACACCACGTCGACCAGGCTCTGCCGGGGATTGTAGTCACGGACGGCGCTCTGCAGGAGCTGATGGACCCTGGTGCAGTCATAGCGTTTGCAGGCTTCCCTCAGGTCGGCAATCAGGGCCTGCAGCTGCTCGCTCTCGAGGCGCTCTTCCTCGGCTCGCATGATCATGGGGTGATCGGTGCCGGAGACACTGTCACCGAGCAACAGCTCCTCATAAAGCTTTTCGCCAGGCCGCAGACCCGTGATCTGGATTTCAATATCGCCTTCCGGGTTTTCTTCATCCCGCACGGAATGCCCCATAATCTGGATCAGGCGGCGGGCCAGGTCGTAGATGCGTACCGGCTCGCCCATATCGAGCACGAATACATCGCCATTGCGGCCCATACTGCCGGCCTGCAGGACCAGCTGCGCAGCCTCCGGTATGGTCATGAAATAGCGCGTTACCTTGGGATGGGTCACGGTCACCGGCCCGCCGGCATTGATCTGGTCTGAAAACAGCGGGATTACCGAACCGGACGAGCCCAGGACATTGCCGAAGCGGACCATGCAGATGCGGGTCTTGTTAAAGCGACGGCCAAAGTCCTGGCAAATCAGCTCCGCCAGACGCTTGGTGGCCCCCATTACATTAGTCGGACGGACTGCCTTGTCTGTGGATACCAGCACGAACTGCTCGACGCCACAGGCCTCCGCGGCCTCGAGCACCGACATAGTCCCGAGTACGTTGTTGTCAGCACCCATGACAACATTCTGCTCCACCAGCGGCACATGCTTGTACGCTGCCGCGTGATAGATGGTCTGGACAGAGAAGCTGTCGATGATCTCGGCCATGCGTGCGCGGTCACGGACATCCCCCAGCAGCGCCGTGACCTGGATCTGCTCCCCCTCATCCAGCTGTTGCTGGTAAAGCTCGCGCTCTATCTGGTAAAGCGCGAACTCAGAAGTCTCAAGCATAATCAGGTGGGCCGGGCGCCAGTGCGCGATCTGGCGACAGAGCTCCGAGCCAATCGAGCCACCGGCACCGGTCACCATCACCACCTTGCCACTGATCGAGGAGGCGATCAGGGACTTCTCCGGCTCTACCGGCGCGCGGCCGAGAACGTTCTCGTAGATCTGGGAAAGGTCAGAGCTTCGCCCCGCCCCGTCGACCAGCTCCTCGAGCCCCGGGATTACCTTCACCACCAGCCCGCGTTCACGCAGGTCACGGGTAATCTCCCGGCGACGGCGCTTGGGCACACCCGGCATGGCCAGCAATACTTCGGAAATATCGCGCTCGGCCACCACATCCAGGATATTCCCGGGGTTGTATACCAGCACGCCGTCAATCAGCGTTTTCTGCTTGGCGGCGTTGTCATCAAAAAATGCCACCGGCTTGTAGATCTCACCGTGCACCAGGGCCTTGTAGAGCTGCAGCCCGGCGGTACCCGCGCCATAGATGGCCACGCGGGTCTTGTGGATCTCCATGGCCATCTGGTAATAAAGACGCACCAGCCAGCGCGATCCGCCCACGGCAATCAGCGCAAAGCACCAGTAGATCACCGGCACCGAACGCGGCACCCCGGCGTAAGTCAGGTATGAAGCCACGGCCAACACCACAGCGGAGGCCGTGACTCCCTGCAATACAGCCACCAACGCCTGCTGGCCCATATAGCGGATGACGGTGCGGTAAAGGCCAAGCCTCAGGAAAATAAAGCTACTCGAGCCAAGGGTTAACCCGAGGCATATGAGCATCTCACTCTCGATCGCCCAGGCCACGCCATTCAGGCGGATCGACATGGCCGCCATAAAC
The DNA here is from genome assembly GCF_021729035.1 of Microbulbifer sediminum. Classification (GTDB taxonomy): domain Bacteria; phylum Pseudomonadota; class Gammaproteobacteria; order Pseudomonadales; family Cellvibrionaceae; genus Microbulbifer; species Microbulbifer sediminum. Next base: position 101,844 of record NZ_JAJSAP010000005.1, read on the forward strand.
GCGGCACTGAGCATCACCAGGTCATGGAAAAGCATCAATGCCGGCTTGTAGTTTTTGTGCACCGATCGCAATAAACGCGTCACTGTTCTTTTTAGCTCCAAGCTTTCCCCAGCTCCCGGCTCCGGCCGGGTCATTTCTTCTTGATTCTCAAAGTTGCCGTGAAGTCGCCCTCGACGGCTCAGGCCACTTCCAGCGCAGCCAGCCCAATTGCGGCAATGCCCGCAGCGAGCATAAAGACCACCTGCCTGTGCAATGCGCTGCGCACCCCGATACTCAGGGCGCTGCGCTGGTAAAGATGCTCGCGGTGCGCCTCCCACCAGCGCTTGCCGTTCAGCACCCGCCGCACCAGTGTATAGGTGGCGTCCACCCAGAAGGGCGCAAACACCACCACTGGCACCAGCAGCCCGAAAGTATCCCGCTGCCAGCCAAACAGGGATACCGCCACCGCCGCAAGCCCAAAACAGGTCGAACCCGCATCCCCCAGGAAAATCGTTGCCGGGGGCCAGTTAAAGCGCAGGAACACCAGCGCGGTAACCACGACAGTGGCGCAAAGCCCCGCGAGGCCCCAGTCGGCCCGCCAGGCAGCCAGGAGCCCCAGCGAAGAGAAACCAATGGCGGCCATACTGCCGGCCAGGCCATCGATACCATCCATAAAGTTGTAAAGGTTCACCATCCATACGCCGGCAAGCAGCAACAGCGGGTACCACCACCAGGTGAGACCTGCGGGCAAGGCCAGTAATATCAGGCCCACTGCTGCGAAATGCACCGGCAGGCGAATCGCTGCGGAAACATGGCGAAAATCGTCAACCACCGAAATCAGCAACAGTATCCCGAAGGCTGCAGCCACCAGGGGCGACGGCGCCACCGGGGCTACGCCAGCCGCCAGCGCCCATCCCGCCAGCAGCGCCCAGCCGCCGGTACGCGGGACCGGTGCGTCATGCATGGAGCGGTGGTTGGGCACATCCATGGCCAGCCGCCCTGCCCCCGACAGCAATATTGTCGTTGCCGCGTAACTGCCTATCGCGGCCAGCACCAGGGGCAGCCACCAATCCGACATCCATTCTGTCACAGGTTACCTCGTAAATACTGGCTACAGCGCTGTTCCGCGCCCCGGGACAGCGCCCGGCGCAGGCGCGCAGCACTATAGAACTGCCCGGCATCCAGCTCAAGCGCGGCGCGAGTCGTGGGTCGTGACCGCAATGGCCGCCGCCCCGGCTTCGTGGCATAGAAAACCCGGTCCCCGGACTGGAACACAAAACCCGGGTCGGCGCCCGGGTTCAGGGAAATGGACTCGCGGGTATGCTGGGGACTGCGCGCGCAACAGGGGTTACCTTGCTGCGCGCGGGATATGGACACCACCGGCAGTCCGGATTCGACCAGCTGGTGGCACAGTGCCGCACCAATATAACCGGTGCCCCCGATAATTACCCAACGACTCATTCAGTTACTTCGTTTGTTGTTGTTCACTCAACCCGTTCTGGCCACCCTAGTGGAAAAACTCCGACTAAAACACCGGATACGGCCAAAAATCAGCGATCAGAGTGTGATTTTGTCGCGATTCTTCTCGAGTGTCGCGGTGCCGACCCCCTTGATTTCCAGCAGCTGCTCCACCGAGGTAAAGGGACCATTCTTCTTCCGGTACTCGATGATCATCTCCGCCCGTACTACGCCAATACCGTCAAGCTTCTCGGCGATTTCCTCTGCGCTCGACTGGTTGATATTGACCTTGCCGGCAGGCAGCGCGGCCTCATCGACTTTCTTGTCAGCGGCTGCCTCTTCCGCAACGGCAAAACTCGAGCCGTAGACCAGGACAAATACCGCGAACAGTGCAATCAGCGGGATGCGGATCAGTTTCATAAGTTGCCTCCAAGCATTTTCTCGTCTCCTTGATACCGGGACCGCTTTTGACTCCCCAGGCCAGAGAAACTCTACCAGCCCGGGCTGTCATTTTGGGGGCAAACTGATTACACACGCTTACACTGTTATTGAATTTCCTCGAGTATTGCTTTAAGGGCCTCCAGTGGCCGCTCGGCACCGGTAATGGGCCGACCGATCACCAGATAATCGGAGCCCCGATCGAGGGCGTCACGCGGTGTCACGATGCGGCGCTGGTCCTGGGCAGCGGCCCCTTTCGGCCGGATGCCCGGGGTTACCAGGGAAAACGCCTGGCCACAAAGTTTTTTCAACGCACCGGCTTCCTGGGCGGAACACACGACGCCATCCAGCCCGCTCTCCTGTGCCAGTTTCGCCAGCGCCTGCACCTGCTCGGGCAGCGGTCGCTCTACCCCCACCTCCGACAGCTCCTCCGCTGCAGTACTGGTGAGAACCGTCACCCCAATCAGCAGCGGCCGCTCATCGCCCAGCGGGGCGATTGCCTCTCTGGCGGCCTGCATCATACGTGCACCGCCGCTGGCGTGGACATTGACCATCCAGACACCCAGCTCCGCCGCCGCACGCACCGCACCGGCAACCGTATTGGGGATATCGTGGAACTTGAGATCCAGGAAGACCTCGAAACCGCGCCCCACCAGCGCCCTGACCAACTCGGGACCGGCGGCGGTGAAGAGCTCCTTGCCCACCTTGACCCGGCAGAGGCCCGGGTCCAGCTGGTCCGCCATGGCCAGGGCCTGTTCGGCGTTTTTATAGTCGAGAGCGACAATAACGGGGGAGGAAACCTGGGATTGCAATGTATAACCTCTGAAGTGAATGCTGCGCCGGGGCGCATTATAAAGCAACGACGGCCGGTAGCCCTACTCCCCCTCGATCCCCTTCACCGGGCGGACTGTGTCCCAGTGCTTGCAGCTCGGGCAAAGCCAGTGCAACTGGTTGCCGGAAAATCCGCAATTGTTGCAGCGATAATGGGGCCGCGTGGCGATCAACTGGTCAATCAGGGTTTTGAGCAGGGAGAGGTTTTCCCGCGCACGGCCCTGGGTGCTGTCGATATGCAGGTCCAGGAAGTGCCCCAGCCCCCGCAGCGACGGGCGCTCGGCAAGTTGCCGCCCCATGAACTCCGCCGCTTCCGACTCGCTTTTGCGGCGCTCGATGCGCTCGGTCAGCGTTATCAGCACACTGTTGGTGGGATGCTCGCGGAGCAGCTGCTCCAGGTAGCGGTCGAGCCCGGCCTCATCCCCGAGCGACTCATAGCAGGTGATCAGCAGGTCGAGTATCTCGGGCACATAATCGGGGTTCTGCCGCGGAATCCGCTGCAGCGCCTTGACCGCCTCTTCCGGGCGACCCAGCAGGTATTCCAGGCGCGCCCATAACAGGTTGCCGCGGGCGGAACTGCGGTCGTAGCCAAGCGCCGCATCGATATGCTTGCGGGCACTGAGGTAATCCTTGCCATTGATCGCTTCCTCGGCCAATTCGCAACAGAAATGGGCCTGGATCGAGGCCCACTCTTCCGGCATCCGCTTGAAGCGACGACCGTGCAGCAGGTTGACCGCATGGATCGCCTTGGCCCATTCGCGCTCGTCCCGGTAGACCTCCACCAGGTGCTCCAGGCTGGTATTGCGCAGGTCCGGTGACGCTTCCACCAGCTCCTGCAGCAGGCGCTCCGCGCGATCGAGCCAGCCGGCGGCAATATAGTCCCGCGCCAGCTCCAGCTGTGCCCGTTGCTGGCTCGCGCGGGTCAGGCTGGGGCGGGCCAGCAGGTTCTGGTGCACGCGGATCGCCTGGTCGTGCTCGCCGCGTTTACGCAACAGGTTGCCCAGGGCCAGGTGGGTATCAAAGGTGGTGCTGCTCACCTCCAGCGAATCGATAAACTTGTCGATGGCATCGCCGTGCTGCTCGCTGAGCAGGTAGTTCAGCCCCTGCACGTAGGTACGCGCCAGCGCCTGCTGCTGGTCGCTGCAGTCGGCCTTTTTTCTCAGGCTCCTGCGCCCCAGCAGCCAGCCAATGGCAATGGCGGCGAGCAGGAAGAAGAAAAAGGTGAGATCAGCCAAATCAGTCTCCGGACACCTTGCGGCGCACGGTATAGAGCTCTTCCTCCGTGCGGTCGAGCTGTTTCTGCAGCCCGCGCACGCGGCGACGCTCGGCATACAGTGGCAGCAGGCTGACAACAAAGCCCAGCAGCACACCGAACAACAGCGCACCGATCAGCCAGAACCCCACGCTGCCCTCAGGCATGGCCTGGCCGACAAAGCGGGGGGCAATAGTCTGGGGATTATCAACCGCGAAATAGACACCGATTGCGATACAGATGAGGGCCAGGGCCCCATACAGGATACGCAGCAGCCAGCGCAAGAATGACAAGGGAACCTCCGCCTCGGGCAAGGGGTAACAAATCAACGACGGCAACTACCGCCAATCATACTTCGGAGATGGTCTCTTCGTGCATGCGCTGGTTGACCCTGTCGCGCAATTCCTTACCGGGCTTGAAGTGGGGCACATACTTCCCAGCCAGCGCCACCGCATCTCCCGTCTTGGGGTTGCGACCGGTGCGCGGCGCACGATAGTGCAGGGAAAAACTGCCAAACCCGCGGATTTCGATCCTCTCTCCTCTGGCGAGGACATCCGACATGGAATCCAACATTACCTTCACCGCCAGCTCAACATCCTTCACCGGCAGTTGGTCCAACCTCAACGCAATCCTTTCGATCAGCTCGGACTTGGTCATGCGCCCCTAAACCTTGTGTAAGTCATTGATTATTCTAGATTAGAGGGCAATCATGTAACAGAAAGCCGGACTGGGCAACCCCAGTCCGGCTTTCTTATAACCCCAGGCAATCAACCTGGGGAGATCAACAACCAGAGACTATTAGTCTTTGTTGTTCATCTGGGCCTTGATCAGGTCACCGATAGTCGCCGGCTGAACCTGCTCAGCCTGCTTCTTGCTGTGATCCTTGATGGCCTGCTTCTCGTCGTCCTGGTCCTTGGCCTTGATGGAGAGGCTGATCACGCGGTTCTTGCGATCCACGCTGGTGATCTTGGTCTCTACTTCTTCGCCTTCTTTCAGGACATTGCGGGCATCTTCCACCTTGTCGCGGCTGATCTCGGAAGCGCGCAGAACGCCCTCGACTTCGTCCGCCAGGGTGATGACAGCCTGCTTCGCGTCAACTTCCTTGATGGTACCGGTCACGATGGTGCCGCGATCATTGGCAGTCACGTAATCGGTGAACGGATCGGACTCCAGCTGCTTGATACCCAGGGAGATACGCTCGCGATCGGAGTCGATACCCAGGATAACGGTCTCGATCTCATCACCCTTCTTGAACTTGCGCACAGCTTCTTCGCCGGACTCGTTCCAGGAGATGTCGGACAGGTGCACCAGGCCGTCGATACTGCCGTCCAGGCCGATGAAGATACCGAAGTCAGTGATGGACTTGATCTTACCGGAGATCTTGTCGCCCTTGGCGTATTTACGCGCGAAGGCATCCCACGGGTTCTCCTGGCACTGCTTGATACCCAGGGAGATACGACGACGCTCTTCGTCGATATCCAGAATCATTACCTCGATCTCGTCGCCTACGGAGACAACCTTGGACGGGTGAATGTTCTTGTTGGTCCAGTCCATTTCGGAAACGTGAACCAGACCTTCGACGCCCTCTTCCAGCTCGGCGAAGCAGCCGTAGTCGGTGAGGTTGGTGACAGTCGCCTTGACGCGGCTGTTCTCCGGGTAACGCTGCTTGATGGAGACCCACGGATCCTCGCCCAGCTGCTTCAGGCCCAGGGATACACGGCTGCGCTCGCGGTCGAACTTCAGAACCTTGACTTCGATCTCGTCGCCAACGTTCACGATCTCGCTCGGGTGCTTGATGCGCTTCCACGCCATATCGGTGATGTGCAGCAGGCCGTCGATACCGCCCAGGTCCACGAAGGCACCGTAGTCGGTCAGGTTCTTCACGATACCCTTGATGGTCATGCCTTCCTGCAGGCTTTCCAGCAGCGCTTCGCGCTCTTCGCTGTTGGCCGCTTCCATGACCGCACGACGGGAAACCACAACGTTGTTGCGCTTGGCGTCCAGCTTGATGACCTTGAACTCGAGCTCTTTGCCTTCCAGGTGGGTAGTGTCACGTACCGGGCGGACATCTACCAGGGAGCCCGGCAGGAATGCGCGGATGTTGGATACGTCGACAGTAAAGCCACCCTTGACCTTGCCGCTGATAACACCCTTGACCACTTCGTCGGCCGCGTGGGCAGCGTCGAGGATCTTCCAGGCTTCAGCGCGCTTGGCTTTTTCGCGGGACAGACGGGTTTCACCGAAACCGTCTTCAACTGCTTCCAGGGCTACCTGTACTTCGTCACCCGGTTGCAGGCTGACTTCCCCATTCTCGTCGGCGAACTGGGAAGCGGGGATAACACCTTCGGACTTCAGGCCGGCGTGTACAGTCACCCAGTCTTTGTCCACGTCGATTACCACACCGGTCACGATGGAACCGGGGGCCATCTCTACGCTTTTAAGGCTCTCTTCAAAAAGATCAGCAAAGCTTTCGCTCATTACATTACCTATTTAACTGGACCCAGCCGATGGCAACATTGAATTGTAGTCAACCGCCAGCAAAGGCCCCACCCACGCTGCCAGCACGTGGGGTCGGATTACAACAACGGCCGGGCAATTCTGGCTGATCCCGGCCGCTGTCGTTGAATTTTCAGTTTGTCCGCACCGCGAGCCCCGCGGGAGCAACCTTCCTGGTCCTGCCGCCTATCCGGCAGTACCGATCCGCTCCTGAACCAGCTGCAGCACCCGCTGCAGGACACCGTCTATATCCACCCCGGTACTGTCCAGCTCGACCGCGTCGTCAGCGGGAGCCAGCGGGGAGGCCTCGCGGTTCATATCGCGCGCATCGCGGGCGCGGATGTCCTCCAGCAGGTCGCGGAGGCTAACAGAAACCCCTTTCTCCCGCAACTGCTCGAACCGACGCCGGGCGCGCTCTTCCGCGCTGGCGGTCAGGAAGACCTTGACCGGCGCGTCGGGAAACACGGTGGTGCCCATATCGCGCCCGTCCGCCACCAGCCCCGGGGCCTGACGGAAATCGCGCTGGCGCTGCAACAGGGCCGCACGCACCCCCGGCATGGCTGCCACCCTGGATGCGGCCATGCTGACGCGCTCCATCCGGATATCCCGGCTGACATCCCGTCCCTCAAGGATGGCAGCAGTCTCGCCATCACGCAGCTCGAAGTGGATATCCAGGTTGGCCGCGATTTCGGTCAGTGTAGCCTCGTCGGTCAGGTCAGCCTCGCGCTCCAGCGCCGCCAGGGCGGTGAGGCGGTAGAGGGCTCCGGAATCCAGCAGGCTGTAGCCCATTTGCTCTGCCACCAGCCGGGCGATGGTGCCCTTGCCGGAGCCACTGGGCCCGTCGATGGCCACCACCGGCGGCCGCTGTTCTGTATCAGTCATAGTGTTCGGCACTTTCTTCGCTACTTCTTTTTGGGGGCGCCTTCAGCCCGGGGAGTGGCCCGCGACATGGCCCCGGGCTCATTCTCGTCCAGCCCGCCCCGCTACTCCGCCCTGTTACTCCTGGGCCAGCTGCAGCCCGGCGCGCTGCGCCAGGCGGACGAAATCCGGGAAGGATGTCGCGACGTTGGCGCAATGCTGGATGCGAATGGTACCGCTTGCACGCAGGGATGCCACCGCAAATGCCATGGCAATGCGGTGGTCACCGAGGCTGTCCACGGTACCCTCGCCAAACACGCTCCCCTCGCCGGAGGCTCCCTGGATCACGATACCGTCCGGAGTCGGCTCCGCCCGGACACCGAGGATCCTGAGGCCGTCCGCCATGGCCTGGATGCGGTCACTCTCCTTGACCCGCAGCTCCTCGGCACCGGTGAGTACGGTCTCCCCCTGCGCACAGGCCGCGGCCACGAACAGGGCCGGGAACTCGTCAATCGCGAGCGGCACCTGGTCTTCGGGGATACGGATACCGGTCAACGGCGCGTAACGCACGCGGATATCGGCCACCGGCTCGCCACCCACTTCACGCCGGTCGAGCAACTCGATGTCCGCGCCCATGGCCCGCAGGATATTGATCACACCGTCGCGGGTGGGGTTGATCCCCACATGCTCCAGCAGGACCTCGGAGCCCGGCGCGATGGCCGCCGCCACCATAAAGAAGGTAGCGGAGCTGATATCGGCCGGCACGTCGATACGGCCGCCGTGCAGGCGCCCGCCCCCGCGCAGGCTGGCCCGGGGGCCATCGCGCTGCACCTCATAACCGAAACCACTGAGCATACGCTCAGTATGGTCGCGGGTGGGCGCCGGCTCGTTGGTACTGGTCTCGCCCTCGGCGTACAGCCCCGCCAGCAACACGCAGGACTTAACCTGAGCACTCGCCATGGGCAGCCTGTAGTCGATGCCGTGCAGCCGGCGGCCACCGGTAATCTTCAGCGGCGGTCGCCCTTCCGGCCCGGTCTCGATTTCAGCACCCATTTCCCGCAGCGGGTTAGCGACGCGGTTCATCGGACGTTTCGAGAGGGATTCATCGCCAGTCAATGTCACATCGAAAGACTGGCCTGCCAGCAGGCCCGCCAGCAGCCGCATGGAGGTGCCGGAATTGCCCAGGTAGAGCGGCCCGGGCGGCGCCTGCAGCCCGTGCAGGCCCACACCGTGGATGACTACACGCCCGCGATCGGGCCCCTCGATCAGCACCCCCATATCGCGGAACGCCTGCAGAGTGGCAAGGGCATCCTCCCCCTCGAGGAAGCCCTCCACCTCGGTAATACCCTCGGCCAGCGAGCCGAGCATGATCGAGCGATGGGACATGGATTTATCCCCGGGGACCCGCAGGCTGCCAGCAACTGCGCCGCCGGGGCTCGCGATAAAGGTAACTTCCTGTTCTTGCATGTTTTCTGTATACGCTTTCTTGGCCAACATTTTGGTGAAGTGATCCCGGGCCGCCTTGGCCCGGGTGAAAGTGCCCATCAGCCGGTCGCTGTCGCCGGTGGCAATGGCACCGCGCAGCTCGGAGAGGTTGGCACTGTAGAGGTCGATCGCCGCCAGGATGGCATCCCGATTCGCCAGCATGATGTCCCGCCACATGGTGGGGTCACTGGAGGCGATACGGGTGAAGTCGCGGAAGCCTCCGGCGGCATAACGGAAGATATTTTCGTTCTCGGCATCGTGAGCCAGGGTATCCACCAGCCCATAGGCAATCACGTGCGGCAGGTGGCTGGTGGCGGCCAGCACCTCATCGTGCTCGCGCACCGGCATGGTCAGAACCTCGGCGCCCACCGCCTGCCACATCCGCTCCACACGCCGGAAATGCTCACCAGCCGTCTCTTCCAGCGGCGTAAGGATCACCCGGTGGGCGATGTACAGGTCATCGCGGGCAGCGGTGACCCCACTCTGCTCTGAACCCGCGATAGGGTGCCCCGGCACCAGGAATTCCGGCAACCGGCCCCAGACCCTGCCTGCGGCCTCCACCACACTGCCCTTGACGCTGGCACCATCGGTCACAGTAACCCCCGGGGGCAACCGGTCCCGCAGGAGTTCGAACACCCCCTGCACTGCCAGGGTGGGGACTGCGACAAAAATCACATCCCCAGCCCCCAGTTCCGGCAAGACGTCCTCGAGCGATGTCACCGCCCGGTCGGCGATCCCCAGCTCCAGCGCCTGCTCACAGGTTTCCCGGCGCCGCGCGACGCCGATGACTTCGGCGCAGGCGCCGGCCGCCTTCAGCGACAGCGCCAGGCTGCCACCGATCAGGCCGATCCCCACTACCACCAGGCGGCCGACAACGGGCTCCGGCATCACAGTACCCCGCGCGGGTAGGATCCCAGGACCTTGAGGTCGGCGGCCCGGGCGCCGACCTCCTTCAGGGCCGCGGCCACATTGGCCGAATCGCGATGGCCGACGAAATCGATAAAGAATACGTAGGTCCAGTTACCCGACTGGGATGGGCGCGTCTCCACGCGCGTCAGGTCGATTCCGTGCTCCTGGAAAGGCGCCAGCAGGTCGTGCAGGGCGCCGGGCTCGTTGCGCATGGACACCATCAGGGAAGTCTTGTCATCGCCGCTGGCCGGCACCTGCTCGGAGCCGATGATCAGGAACCGGGTTGAATTGTCGGGACGATCCTCGATCTTTTCCGCCAGCACCTTGAGGCCGTACAGCTCGGCAGCCATGTCACCGGCGATAGCGGCGGCGTTCCACTCCCCTTTCACCCGCTTGGCCGCCTCGGCGTTGCTGGCCACAGCTATCCGTTCCACATTCGGGTAGTGGGCATCCAGCCACTTGCGGCACTGCGCCAGGCTCTGCGCATGGGAATAGATACGTGTGATGGCGTCGGGCCGGGTAATATCGGAGATCATCAGGTGGTGGTGGATGCGCAGCTCCACCTCACCGCAGATATGCAGGTTGGAGTGCATGAAGTTGTCCAGGGTGTGGTTGATCACACCCTCCGTGGAATTCTCCACCGGCACCACACCGTAAGCCACGGCACCGGCCTCCACCTCCCGGAACACCTCGTCGATCGCCGCCAGCGGCCGGCTCTCTGCGGAATGACCGAAATGTTTCAGTGCCGCCTGCTGGGTAAAGGTGCCCTCCGGGCCCAGGTAGGCCACCTTGACCGGCTCCTCGAGCGCCAGGCAGGCGGACATGATTTCGCGAAACAGGCGCGCCATTTCCTCGTCGGTCAAAGGCCCCTTGTTGCGCTCCATTGCGCGCCGCAGCACCTGAGCCTCGCGCTCGGGCCGGTAGTACAGCGCAGAGGCACCAGTGGCCTTCTTGACCTCGGCCACTTCCAGTGCGCACTCCGCCCGGGCACTGATCAGTGCCGCGATCTTGCCATCGATTTCGTCGATGCGATCGCGCAGCTCACCCAGCCGCGGATCGACGTTTACGGTTTTTTCACACATGCCCTTGCTCACATTTTCCCTGTTAAACACTCATCCCATACGCTTTTCGAAATCTGCCATAAACGCCACCAGCGCCTCTACGGCCTCCATCGGCACGGCGTTATACAGCGAGGCGCGCATACCACCCACGGACCGGTGGCCCTTCAGGTTCAGCAGGCCGGCGGCTTCCGACTGCTCGAGGAAAGCCCCATCCAGGCTGTCATCCGCAAGCACGAATGGCACGTTCATGCGCGAGCGGCTGCCGGGCTCCACCGGGCTGGAATAAAAGTCACTGCCGTCGATGAAGTCATACAGCATGGCGGACTTGCGCCGGCTTTCCAGTTCCATCGCCGATACACCGCCCCGCGCCTTCAACCACTTGAACACCAGTCCGGACAGGTACCAGGCAAAAGTGGGCGGCGTATTGTCCATGGACCCGGCATCGGCGGCGACCCTCCAGTTGAGGCTCCGGGGGATACCGTCCAGGGCCCGGTCCAGCAGGTCGTCGCGCACAATCCCCACCGCTATCCCGGAGGGACCGATATTTTTCTGGGCGCCGGCATAAATCATGCCGAACTTTTCCACCGGAATCGGCCGCGACAGGATGTTCGAGGACATATCCGCAACCAGCGGGCAGGACACCTCCGGCACATAATCAAACTCCACCCCGCCGATGGTCTCGTTGGGCGTGTAATGGAAATAGGCCGCATCCTCGCTCTGCTGCCAGCTGTCCGGGCCGGGGGCGTAGCTGAAGTTGCGATCTTCACTGGACGCCACCACATTGACCGGGCCATAGCGGCGGGCCTCGGCGATCGCCTTCTTGGCCCACTGCCCGGTGTAAATATAGTCCGCGACCCTTCCGGGGCCGCCAAACAGGTTCCAGGGTACGGCGCTGAATTGCGCAGTGGCGCCGCCATGCAGGAACAGCACCTTGTAGTTGTCGGGAATTGCGAGCAGGTCCCGCAGGTCCTGCTCGGCGGTTTCCGCCACCTCGGTAAATTCCGGCGAGCGGTGGCTGACCTCCATCACCGAGCAACCGCGGCCGCCCCAGTCGAGCAGCTCCTGTTGCGCCTGGAGTAAAACCGGTTCCGGCAAGGCCGCGGGGCCGGCACAGAAATTGAACTTCCTCATTGATTGAATTCCAACGCCTGAATAAATGGTTACAGAAAAAACTAGATGACTGGACGCAAAAACAGCGGTTAAGTGAAAGACCTGTCACTAAGCAGGACGATTTTTAGTGTACCGGGGTCAAAAAAGGCCGCGATAAATCGCAGCCTTTTCTGGGGAAGCCTGGGGGCGGTCACTCTTCACCGCCCTGGTCTCCATCCTCTCCGTCCTCGTCCTCACTCTCCTGGATACGCGCGAGGCCCCTGAGCTTCTCGCCCTCCTTAAGCCGGATCACCCGCACACCCTGGGTATTGCGGCTCAGCAGGGAAACCTCATCGACGCGGGTGCGCACCAGGGTGCCCAGGTCGGTGATCAGCATGATCTCCTCGCCCGGGTGCACCTGGCAGGCACCTACCAGCTCGCCATTGCGCTCACTCTCGGCGATGGCGATCACGCCCTGGTTACCACGACCCTTGGTGGGGAAATCCTCCAACAGGGTCCGCTTGCCATAGCCGTTCTCGGTCACGGTCATCACCGCGCCACCCTCTTCCGGGATCACCATGGCGATAACGTACTTGCCCTCGGGCATGCGGATACCGCGCACACCGCGGGAGATACGCCCCATGGAGCGCACATTGCTCTCGGAGAAGCGGGCGGCCTTGCCGCCACTGGTCAACAGCATGACATCGCGCTGGCCGTCGGTGATGGCAGTGGCCACCAGGCGGTCGCCCTCTTCCAGCTCAATGGCGCGCAGACCGACACTGCGCGGGCGCGCGAACGCCGGCAGCGGGGTCTTTTTCACGGTGCCGTTGGCAGTGGCAAAGAAGATGTAATGGTTCTCGTCGTACTCGGACACCGGCATCATGCTGCTGATGCGCTCGTCGTCCTCCAGGGGCAGCATGTTGACCATCGGCCGGCCGCGGGAGGCGCGGCCGGCGGTGGGCACCTCGTAAACCTTGAGCCAGTAGACCTTGCCCTTGTTGGAGAAGCACAGGATGGTGTCGTGGGAGTTCGCGATCAGCAGGTGCTCGACGAAGTCCTCGTCTTTCACCTGGGTGGCGGACTTGCCCATACCGCCGCGGCGCTGGGCCTGGTAGTCGGCCAGCGGCTGGCTCTTGGCGTAGCCGCCGTGGGAAATGGTGACCACCTTGTCTTCCGGGGTGATCAGGTCCTCGACGGTCAGATCCTGGCGCGAGGCCACAATCTCGGTGCGGCGCTCGTCACCGAAGTCACGCACCAGCTCCTGCAGTTCCTCGCGGATCACCTCCATCAGGCGCTCAAAACTACCCAGGATATGCAGGTACTCGGCGATCTGCTCCAGTCGCTCTTTGTACTCGGCCAGCAGCTTGTCGTGCTCCATGCCGGTCAGGCGGTGCAGGCGCAACTCCAGGATCGCCTGGGCCTGGGCCGGCGACAGGTAATAGGAGCCGTCATCCCGCATGCCGAACTCCTTCGGCAGGTCGTCCGGGCGGCAGGCATCGGCGCCAGCGCGCTCCAGGAACTGCTGCACCTCGCCCACGGCCCAGCCCTTGGACAGCAGCGCCTCACGGGCGTCCGCCGGGGTGGCCGAGGACTTGATCAGCTCGATCACGGGGTCGATATTGGCGATCGCAATCGCCAGGCCCTCGAGGATATGGCCGCGCTCCCGCGCCTTGCGCAGCAGGTAGACGGTACGGCGGGTGACCACTTCCTGGCGGTGGCGGATAAAGTGCTCGAGCAGCTGCTTCAGGTCCAGCACCTTCGGCTGGCCGTCCACCAGGGCCACCATGTTGATGCCGAACACGCTCTCCAGCTGGGTCTGGGAATACAGGTTGTTGAGAACCACTTCTCCCAGCTCGCCACGCTTGAGCTCGATCACCACGCGCAGCCCGTCCTTGTCAGACTCGTCGCGCAGCTCGGAAATACCCTCGATCTTCTTGTCTTTCACCAGCTCGGCAATGCGCTCGATCAGGCGCGCCTTGTTCAGCTGGTAGGGGATCTCGTGAATTATGATGGTTTCTTTGTTGGCCTTGTCGTCGCGGACCACCTCGGCCTTGGCGCGCACATAGATACGACCGCGACCGGTGCGATAGGCCTGCAGGATGCCGGCGCGGCCGTTGATGATGGCGCCGGTGGGCAGGTCGGGACCGGGGATGTGCTCCATCAGGTCGTCGACTGTCGCCTCCGGGTTTTCAATCAGGGCCAGGCAGGCCTTGACCACCTCCCCCATGTTGTGGGGCGGGATATTGGTGGCCATACCTACCGCAATACCGGAAGAGCCATTCACCAGCAGGTTCGGCACCCGCGACGGCAAGACTTCCGGCATCTGCTCGGAACCGTCGTAGTTGTCGATGAAATTGACGGTTTCCTTGTCGAGATCGGACAGCAGCTCGTGCGCGAGCTTGTCCATGCGGATCTCGGTGTAACGCATGGCCGCCGGGCTGTCGCCATCGATGGAACCGAAGTTGCCCTGGCCGTCCACGAGCGTGTAGCGCATGGAGAATGGCTGCGCCATTCGCACGATGGTGTCGTATACCGCAGAGTCGCCGTGCGGGTGGTATTTACCGATGACATCGCCGACCACACGCGCCGATTTTTTGTACGGCTTGTTCCAGTCGTTCTTGAGCTCGTTCATAGCGAAAAGCACGCGCCGGTGCACCGGCTTGAGGCCGTCGCGCACATCCGGTAGCGCGCGGCCCACGATAACGCTCATCGCATAGTCGAGATAGGACTGCTTGAGTTCTTCTTCGATATTGATCGGAGAGATTTCTTTGGCTAGCTCGCCCATATTTTTCCGGCATTCCTTAAATAGTTATCACCGCCGCCACTGCCCCCGGCGGCCGGGCTGGCTCAACAGGCGCCACTACTGGACGCTCGCCGCCCCCTTCCACCACGGGTCCGGGAATCGATCAAGCGCACAATGTTACCACAATTGGCGCACTGTAGGACGCTCCCTGTCACCCCCGGTCATGGACATGGCCGCCCCCGGTCGCCGCGGGTACGCCGGCTCAGGCCGGAGGCCTCACCAGCAGGCACCAGGTGTCCCGGCCCCGGTCCGTCTGCCCCCCCCCAACGCCCGTGAACACAACGCGGCTGCGGGCGCCGGCCATCTCCAGCCTGGACCACCCGTGCCACGCTACAGCAGTTGCAGAGGGAACCTGCAAACCGGGCGAACTGCGCCTTGCCGGCAACAACCCGGCGGCCCTGTTATCACCATTTGGCATCAGGCAGTACACTAGCCCGACCAACCGTTACCCGTTTCGCGACAAGGCGCACCACAATGCAACCCTCCAGGCCCCAGCACCAACTGATCGACACCCTGATACACGCCCGCTGGATCATTCCAGTGGTCCCCGAGGGACGGGTGTACGAGGATTGCGCCCTGGCCGTGAACCGCGGCCAGATTGTCGCCCTGCTGCCCGCCGCTGAAGCCGCCAGCCGCTATACCGCCACGGAGGAGATACGGCTGGACCAGCACGCGCTGATCCCCGGATTGATCAACACCCACACCCACGCCGCCATGAGCCTGCTGCGCGGCTTCGCCGACGACCGGCCATTAATGGAATGGCTGAAGCAGCATATCTGGCCCACCGAACAGGCCTGGGTGGAGCCCGGCTTTGTCGCCGACGGCAGCCGCCTGGCGATCGCCGAGATGCTGCGCTCGGGCACCACCACTTTCGCCGATCAGTATTTCTTTCCCGAGTCCACCGCCGAGGTGGCAAGGGAAGCCGGGATCCGGGCCCAGATCGCCTTTCCGGTAATCGACTCCCCCACCCCCTGGAGCCGCGACGGAGAAGACGCTCTGCAGAAGGGCCTGGCCCTGCGGGATGACTACCGTTCCCACGAGCGGGTGGGTGTGGTGATTGCTCCCCACGCCCCCTACACAGTGGGTGACAACACCCTGGAGAAGATTGCCGTCTACGCTGCCGAAGCGCAGATCCCGGTGCAGATACACCTGCACGAGACCGCCGGTGAGGTGGAGCGGGCGCTGGTGGAGTCCGGCGAGCGGCCTACCGAGCGCCTGGCGCGCCTGGGACTGCTGACCCCCCAGACACTCTGTGTGCATATGACTGCCACATGCGACCGGGACATCGAGCTGCTGCGGGAAAGCGGCGCCCATGTGGCGCACTGCCCCAGGTCCAACCTGAAGCTGGCCTCCGGCTTCTGCCCCACTGCGCGACTGCTCGACGAGGGAGTCAACGTTGCCCTGGGCACGGACGGCGCGGCGAGCAACAACAGCCTGGACCTGCTGGCCGAGGCAAACACCGCGGCGCTGCTGGCCAAGGCGGTCAGCGGCCGGGCCGACGCCCTGCCCGCACACCAGGCGCTGGCCATGGCCACCATCAACGGTGCCCGGGCACTGGGCCTGGACCGCCTGACCGGGAGCCTGGAACCGGGCAAGTCCGCTGACCTGGCCGCGATCAACCTGGGTGCCCTGGAGCAGCAGCCGCTGCATGATCCCGTTTCCCAGCTGATTTATACCGGCAGCGGCCACAATGTGAGTGACGTCTGGGTCGCCGGCCGCCAGCTGATGCGCGGCCGTGAGCTGCAGACACTCAACGAGACCGACGTGATTCTACGGACACGCTACTGGCGTGATAGAATCGCCGGTGAGATTCGCTGAAGCACCGGCAACGGCCGGGAGCAAACAGCGTTGCAAGTTGTCTGAAGCCCCACCGCCAAGAGCCCGGGGGCACCAGACCGAGACTGGAAGACTGAATGACCAACGTTGATCCGGCGGAAATCGCCAAATTCGAGCAACTGGCCAGCCGCTGGTGGGACCGCGAGGGCGAATTCAAGCCCCTGCACGAGATCAACCCCCTGCGCGCCAACTATATAGACGGCCGGGCCCCTGTGGCGGGCCGGTCGGTGCTGGACGTGGGCTGCGGCGGCGGCATTCTCACCGAGGCCATGGCCCAGCGCGGCGCAACAGTCACCGGTATCGACCTGGGCGAGGCACCGCTCAAGGTGGCCAGGCTCCACGCCCTGGAAAGCGGCGTGGAGGTCGACTACCGGCACATTGCCGTGGAAGAGCTGGCCGAAGAGCGACCGGGCAGTTTCGATGTTGTCACCTGCCTGGAAATGCTCGAGCATGTCCCCGACCCGGCCTCTGTGATCAAGGCCTGCGCCAGACTGGCGAAACCGGGCGGCCAGCTCTTCTTTTCCACCATCAACCGCACGCCCAAAGGCTGGCTGTTTGCGGTGGTTGGTGCCGAGTATGTGTTGCGGCTGCTGCCCAAGGGCACCCACGAGTACGGCAAGTTCATACGGCCCTCGGAACTGGGCGCCTGGCTCCGTGACGCGGACCTGGAGCTGCGCGATATCACCGGGATGACCTACAACCCCGTCACCCGCAACTACCGGTTAAACCCTCGGGATGTGGAGGTGAACTACCTGGTTCACGCCACGAAAATGCAGTAACCCCCCGGAAGTACCATGAAAGCAGTATTATTTGACCTCGATGGCACTCTTTTTGATACAGCGCCCGACTTTATCGTGGTGCTGAACCAGCTGCGCCAGCAGGAAAAGATGCCACCACTGCCCGCGGACAAGATTCGCGCAGTAGTGTCCAACGGGGCCGGGGCCATGGTGTCCCTCGGCTTCGGCCAGGACGAGGGGGCTCCCGAGTTCGAGAGCCTGCGCCAGCGCTTCCTCGATCTCTACCTGAATCACCTGGCGGTGGAGACCGTGCTCTTCCCGGGCATTGAAGAGCTGCTGGTACAACTGGCGGCCAACAACATCGCCTGGGGCGTGGTGACCAACAAGCCGGCCACCTATACGGTGCCACTGATGGAGGCCTTCGCCCACCTGCCAGCCCCCGGTGCCGTGGTCTGCCCCGACCACGTGGCGAACCGCAAGCCGCACCCGGAACCCATTCTGCTGGCCTGCTCGCAGATCGGCTGCGCCCCCGGCGAGGCGGTTTATGTCGGCGACCATGTGCGGGATATCGAGGCCGGTCGCGCTGCCGGCATGCCCACCATCGCCTGCAACTACGGTTATATCGACGCCGATGACAATGCGGCCAACTGGAACGCCGACCACCTGGTGGAATCCGCCCGGGATATCTGGCCCCTGCTTCAGGGACGCTACCTGGCCCGGGGCTGACGGCAGCCAACAGCCGGCGGCACCTACCCGCTAACGAAACCGAACAACAGGAGACAGGAGTCCCCATGCCTGAAACCATCGGCAACTATTCCCCGGCCCCGGACCTGCTCCGCGACCGGGTCATCCTGGTCACCGGTGCCGGTGATGGCATCGGCCGGACCGCGGCCAGGACCTTCGCTGCCCACGGGGCTACCGTCGTCCTGCTGGGCCGCACCACCCAGAAACTGGAGCAGGTCTACGACGAGATCGAGGCTGCCGGGGGCGCCCAGCCCGCCATTTTCCCCATGGACCTGGCCCAGGCCCGCATCGAGAATTTCGAGCATTTTGCCGAGGCGATAGACCAGGAGTTCGGGCGCCTGGACGGCCTGCTGCATAACGCCAGCCTGCTGGGCCAGCGCACGCCAATTGCGAACTACCACTTCGGGACCTGGGAACAGGTGATGCAGGTGAACGTCAATGCGGCATTCGGCCTGACCAAGACCCTGCTGCCGATGCTGGAAAAGTCGGAGGCCGGCTCCATTGTTTTCACCAGTTCGAGCGTGGGCCGCAAGGGCCGGGCTTTCTGGGGCGCCTACGCGGTGTCCAAGTTCGCCACTGAGGGCCTGATGGAGGTGTTGGCAGATGAAATGGACGGGGTCTCCAACATCCGCGTCAACAGCATCAACCCCGGCGCTACCCGCACCAACATGCGCGCGGCGGCCTATCCCGCCGAGGATCCCCGTGCGGTAACCCCCCCTGAGGACGTCATGCCCACTTACCTGTACCTGATGGGGGATGACAGCCGCGGGATCAGCGGTCGGCAGTTTGATGCCCAGGGCTAGACGCGCCGCATCCTACAGGGGCCCCAACTCGACCCGCCATGGCGGGTCGAGGCGATTCTTGCCTGCCCGGTACAACTTGACCTTGTTGCCACTGGGATCAAACAGTACCGCTTCCCGCCACAACCAGGGCATGTCCTCCGGCAGCTGGTCAAACTCTACTCCCTGCGCTCGCAGTAACGCGACCCGCTCATCCAGATCCTCCAACTCGAAGTAGATCACCGCGCCGTTATCTAGCTCACCCTCGGTGAGCGTAAGCGAGAAGGTGGCCCCGCCATCAGGGCATTCGAAGCGCGCGTAATGCGGCGTACTGACGATCTGGGTAAAACCGAGGCGCCGGTAGAAACAGCAGGCCTCGGTCATCCCGGAAACCGGGAGGGTTACCTGGTTGAGATTCATGGGCTCACCACCATGGCAGGGTCTATTGCGGGTTTATCCGGGACAAAAAAATACCCGGGACCAGCCCGGGTATTCTCGATGCGGGAGGGAAATCCCCTGAGTAACAGCGTTACTCCTCGGGCATTTCGTCCATCACCTCTTCGGCAGCCTCTTCCGCCTCATCCGCCACTGTGTCAGCAGCTTCCTCTGCGGCGTCCATGGATTCTTCCGCCATCTCTTCGGTGGCATCCATGGCTTCATCAACGGCTTCTTCGGCTTCCTCGGCCATATTTGCCGGGTCGGCAAATACATCACCCTCGGCGCCCGCCACGTCGTTGGAGGCCACTACACCTTCCTCTACGTCCTCGGCAGCTTCCTCAACCGCAGCCCCGGCCTCCTCGACCGCCGCATCAACTTCCTGCGCGATCTCGGACTCGGGCGCCGCCTGCTGGTTCTGGTAGTAGAGATAGCCACCGACCGCGGCGATTACGATTGCTGGAATAATGAGTTTTTTCATTTTCCGACCCCTGAATAGCGTGAGTTTATGGTTATTGAGTGGTCTATTGTTCCATTTCCCCCCGCTCGAGAGCGTGACTCAAAGCACATTTTGATTTGTCAGGGGCGCACTTTAGCGGCAGAATTTCCCACATATGAACGTAATGACAGCACCCATGCATAAGATCACCGCTCTCTCCATCCTCGCCCTGGTCCCGGCACTCGCCCTGGCCAAGCCCCTGCCCCAGCAACTGCGCGCCTGCGCCTCGATCCAGGCGGACGCCGAGCGGCTCACCTGTTTTGACAGGCTAGCGGACTCTCTCGACGAGCTGGCCCGGGAAAACTTCGGTAACGAGCAGGAAGCCGCCACCCGGGAAGCCCCGGACTCGATCCTTGCCACCATCGAGAAAGTCGAGGAAGGAGCCTATGGCAAGCATGTCTTTTACCTGGAGAACGGCCAGGTCTGGCGCCAGAATGACAGCAAGTTCGTCAGCTGGGAAGCGGGCCAGCAGGTGGAACTGGATCGCGGCCTCTTCGGCTCCTTCTTCATGCGTGACGCCGATGGCGGCCGCTCAATTCGTGTAAAGCGCGTACGCTAACGCTCCAATGTAGTTGTGGGCAAGGCCGCAGCTACGCTTTCTGCATCGCAGGAAGATACCGGTGCCGCCATGTCCCGCCGCCCCCCTGTTATCCTGACTTGGCTTTTGTGCCTGCTGTGGCTGCTCCCTTCCACGGCACGGACGCAGGAGGAAACCTACGTCGTCGAGGCGGGACGCTCCGTTCTTCACTGGCGTATCTACCGCAGCGGCCCCCTGGCCGAACGGGGACACAACCATGTGATTGCCGCCCGCGGCCTCTCCGGCGAAGTGAGCCTGGTCCATGGGGGCCCTACCCGCTTTACCCTGACGATTCCGGTAACCCGCCTCGAAGTGGACAACCCGGCATTGCGGCGCCGCTACGGGCCCGATTTCAACACCGGAATCAGTGAGCAGGACAGGACTGGCACGCGGATCAACATGCTGGGGCCGGCGCTCCTTAACAGCGCCCGCTTTCCACAGATTCGCCTGGACGGCACCACTACCATTGCCCCCGACAAGGGCACCCAGCAGGTTTCCATCCCGGTCAACATTGACATTGCCGGCCGGCGGGTCCGGGTACAGGTGCCCGCAACCGTGCAACACAACGGCCGCAGCCTGCGCGCCAGGGGAACCTTCAGTCTTACCCACCGGCAGCTAGGGCTGAAACCATTCAGTGCCGTCATGGGGGCGCTCAGGGTCGCTGAGCGCATCGACTTCACCTTTGACATACGTGCCACGGCCCCGCGGTAGGGGCGCTGCACAGCAAACACCGCGGACTTCCTGGTCACCAATAGTGCGGCGCGCTATTCAACCCTCTTCTATATTCAATGAAGAAACAGACGCCACCGCCCGCCCGGGCCGGCGTGCTGCCCGTCATATGACCAACAGAAGGTGTAGTCACTTGTCCCGCGAAAACTTTCACTCAAGGGATGAAGCATGGCTGAAGGAAACAGACGAGTCACTCTCCCGCAACGCTGATGCGGAAGGTACCGATAGCGGAGTCGAATCCACTGCTGAGCCGGCGGAAACACGCGACTCACCCCGGGAGGATCGCACAGCGGAAAGCAGCGGCTCACCGATGCAGAACTACCTCAAGCACCTGTATCGGCTGCAGCTACTTACGCCCGAGGAGGAAAGCGCCACCACCAGCATGCTCCGTGAGCTGGAAGACAAACTGATCGCCCTGCTGCAGAAGCGAGGAACAGAGCTTGTCGAGCTGCGCAGCGAGGGTGTGGAGCAGCGCGGCAGTACCGGCGCATACGACCATGGCCTGATTATTGCGCGCGCACAGCAATTGCTCGATACCGGTAAGCTATCCCGCCGGGACCGCAGCTCACTGCAGAGCCTGCTGCGGCGCTTCCAGGAACAGCGCAAGAAACTGATCCAGTGCAACCTGCGCCTGGTAATTGCCATTGCCAAACGCTTTCGCAATCCGTCCGTGCCTTTTATCGACTTGATCCAGGAAGGCAATGTCGGGCTGATGAAGGCTATCGAGCGCTTCAAGCCACAGATGGGCTACCGCTTTTCCACTTATGCATACTGGTGGATCCAGCAGGAGATCCAGTTGGCCCTCCGCCGCAACGACGATCTTGTGCGCCAGCCCGCCAATGTCCAGGATGACCTGCGAGCAATTTACCGGGCCATCGGTGAGGTGCGTGCCGAGGGCCTCCCCGCATCGGATGAGAACCTGGCGCAACATACCGGCCTGGATCTGGAACGTGTCCAGAGCCTGCTGAAGCTGCCCGGCCCCACCGGCTCACTCGACGAACCCGTGGCCGAGGACCAGAGCAGTACGCGCCTGGACTACGCGCCAGCCGATGAGCTGTACAACACCGATGAGCTGGTTACCAACCAGGAGTTGGCAGAGCGGTTGCGCGAAGCTGTGGCCCGGCTGCCACCACGCCAGCGCACCGTCCTCAATCTCCGCTACGGCCTGTTCTCGGACCGGGACTGCTCGTTCCGGGTGATCGGGGAACAGCTGGGACTCAGCCAGGAACGTGCCCGCCAGCTGCATTCCGACGCCCTGCGCCAGCTCAAACGGCAGTGGCGCTGATCGCCCCTGCCGGACGCACTACACCTGCCACCAATGCGCCAACGCCATCGATGGTGGCAGGCTGTACCTGACGCGCCACTTGCCATTGCCGCATATCTGGCTAGTCTTTTCCTGACCCGGTGCCACCGGGCAACCATTTGCAAAGCAGCCAAATACTCAAGCGAGCCTTCATGCGCGCAATTCCGCCTGCCATTATTCTCAGCGCCACTGTTCTCTCTTCCCCGGCATTGGCTGACCAGGAATTTATCCTCAGCATCGGCAAGGGCCTGGACAGCCTGTTGATCCAGAGGGAGTCCATCGCCAGCGCCGAAATGGCCGGCTTCAGTTATGCCCATGATTTCGCCGAATTCCCGTTTCGCTCCGGACTCTGGCAGTGGTGGGTGCAGGGTAGCTATTCCCATCTGTGGGAGCAGCACCTCGGTGAGGACCAGCACCAGGAAATTTTCGAGTTGAAGCCGGTGTTACGGTGGTATCCGGGCGGCAATCACAATGGCTTTTTCGCCGAGGCGGGAGTGGGAGCGGCTTACCTGACCCACAAAAGCTTTGGTGATATCGAGCTGACCACCAAACCCAATTTCGCCCTGCACTTTGTCGGCGGCTACCGCCTGCCCGGGGGTTGCTCCATGTCAGTGCGCTACAGCCACTTCTCCAATGCCTACACCAACACGCCCAATCCGGGATTCGATTTCGCCTCCATCAACTGGCACTTCTCTTTCTAGTTACTTGCGTCAACGCGGTAACAAAAGCGTCATCCGCGAATCACGGCAATGTCACGACTGGCGCCCAGACTTATCCCAACTGACAGACGCGCGGCCTTCCTGCCGCACATCCCGGTGCACTGGCGGGGCAGGTGCAGCAGCGCTTTGTTTTCACACAGGAATCGCTTTCGCCGGGGATCAGCAACAATAATTTCCGGCCGGCCTATTCGTCCGCGCTTGCAGTGAATAGCCCGGGAACGGACGCAGAGCGGATGCAACATGATCCAGAATATCTGCCACCTGATTGCCAGCCGCGAGCACGGCAGTATTGAGAGACATGTGGCCGACCTCAGCCGCTGGCAGGCACACAACACCGGTGCAGACGTGACCGTAATCGCCCACCCGCGTTACCGCGAGGCACTGGACCGGTCGGTTGCCTTTATTGCCCTGAACACTGACAGGAGTCGCCACCACCCCAACCTGGCCTGGCGGCTTGCCAACCAGTTGCGGGCCGGGAAATTCCAGATAGCCCACGGCCATGGCAGCAAGTCCGCACAACTGCTTGCCGCCGTCCAGCCCTACACTCAACTGAAACACATTATTACCCGGCACAATGTCCGCCACCCAAGGGACAAGTTGGCCAGCTCTTTCGATGCCCGTATCGCCGTAAGCGAGTCCGCAGTAGCCAATTCCAGGCTCTCCTGGCACGTAATTCCCAACGGTATTGAATTACCCCTGCGAGGAGATCTTGCCAGCGGGTCTCTCCTGCAGCCTGTCACCGACCTGGTGTTGCCCTGCCGCCTGACCAAACTGAACCGGGTGGATCAATTACTGCAGGCCATGCAGGGCCTGCCCGGGATAAGCCTCTCTGTGACCGGGTCAGGCCCCGAGGAAGACAGCCTGAGAAAAACCTGCGATTACCTCGCAATCAGTGACCGTGTCACTTTTGCGGGGCACCAGGCCACAGGGGCACAGCCCCCGCGCGCCCCCGCCATCACGGTCATTCCGTCCCATGGTGAAGAGTCATCCTACCTCTTGGTCGACGCACTGCTCAGGCGACAACCGGTGCTGTGTCGCCGGGTCGGTGTTGCGGAGGAGTATTTACCCTCCCGCTTTTTGCTGGAGACAGATGATGCGGAGCACCTGTCGGGAAGGGTCCGCACGGCGCTCCGGGAAAGGGACACCCTGGTAGAGGCCTTTGCTCCTGCATTCTCCCGCGCAGCCCGCCACCTGACCCTGGATGCAATGGCATCGGCCACCTGGGATGTGTACCGGGGGTTACTGGACCGCGATCAGGCAGTGGCTGACTGACAGAGTTCCTCATACAGCTCAACCACCTGCGTGGCCGTCTCATCCACACTGAGGCCGGAAAAGTCCAGGCCGCCACGACGATCGAGCACGGCGAGGCTTTTCTGCACCAGCCCCTCGAAATCGCCCCGCTCGGCCAACCCCTGGGGAAAACAGCGCTGCAGAGTCTCGGCCGCACCGTCATCGGTGTAACAGATCACCGGGCAATTCATCGCCAACGCTTCATTCACCCTGGCGGAATACGTCTTCGGCTGTTCCGCCAGGTGATAGGTGATCTGCGAACTCGCATACAGCTCACGCATATCACGGCGGGCACCGAGGAAAAGCACCTTGTCTTCAAGACCCAGGTCGAGGGCAAGCTTTTCCAGGTTGCGTGCAAATTTTTCCTGTCCGGCCGGAGGGTCGCCCACCACCAGCCCGAATATGTCATCGTGCTCCCTGCCCAGCGCCGACAGGAGCTGTAAAAAAACCCGATGACCGTTACCGGGCTCGAGCGCTGCAGGTATCAGCAACCAGTTTTTACCCTCGAGCTGCGGGTATTCATTCAATAAGCGCAGCTGCCACTGCCCGGACACTGCCGCAGAGCGATCGAATTCACGGGTATTGACCCCTCGCCAGATGACGCTGGGGGCCTGCGCCAGCCGCCTGGAGTTGCGCTCGAAAAGGGATTTGGCCAGCAGTTCCGACACGGCGATAACACGCTCTCCGTACACCTGTGCCCGGTTGAAGAAGCCGCGACCGGATTCTCCCTGGGCACTGGTGACCAGACGGGGACGCCCGGTTACGGGCATTCGCCGCCAGGCCTGCCAGGTAAGTCGCGCGGGGACGGCACCACTGACATGCAACACGTCCGCCTCGAGGTCCCGCAGTAAGCGGCGCAACCGCCCCACATGCCGCAGGCTCCAGAGGGAGGGCCGGTTGAGCGGCAGCTGGTAATGTCGTCCACCACGCATGGTGAGGCGCGGCACCAGTTCGCCGCCGCTGGAAATGACGATGCACTCGTGGCCCCGACGCATCAGCTCCTGGGCGAGATCCAGTATGGATCGCGCCAGTTCGCCCCCGTCGAAATCGGGTAATATTTGAACTACTCGCATGTAACGGCAATATCCGTACTGTGTTTTTTTCACTATTGTCCGGAAACCGGGAACTTTTGCCGAGGTGCACACCACATTTTTTACAATCTGCCGACAGGATCATTTCCGCAGCTCGAACCACCAGACGCGCTCGTGCTAGCATGTCCGGGCTAAATGCAAGGGAAAGCACTAAGGAAAATATTGATGAAACACATGAGAGTTCGCTCTTCCGCCCTCCCCCCCTTTTTTCGTGTCTGGACTGCCCTGCTGCTCCTGACACTTTCCTCGCTGGCTCCCGCCGCCAACGACACGGGAGTATTCTGGCTCGCCCAGAAAGATAACCAGACGGTTTACCTCCTCGGCTCGGTGCACCTGGCCAGCAGCGACTTCTATCCGCTGCGCGACACAATTGAGCAGGCCTATGGCAAGAGCGACGCACTGGTGGTTGAAGCAGATGTGCTGGCCGCAGAATCCGACCTGGCACTCCAGCAAAAAATCATGCAGGCCTCGGTCTACCAGGGGCAGCGAACGCTGAAAGATGAACTTTCGGCAGACGTTTACAGGCAACTGCTGGCATGGCTGGAACAGCGTAAAATCCCGGAAGCCATGTTTATTCGCCAGCGCCCGGCCATCGCCATGGTCAGCATGAGCATGGTCGAGCTGCGGGCACAGGGACTGGAACCGGGACTGGGCATCGACCGCCACTTCCTGCTGCAGGCACATAAGTCCGATAAACCGGTGCTGGAGCTCGAGGGCATCGTGGCGCAACTGGAAATGCTCAACAACCTCGACAATCCTGACCTGCTCCTGCAACAGACGCTCGAACAGCTCGAAGAGGTGGAATCCTTTGTACCGCGCATGGCCACCGCCTGGAAGTCCGGTGACATGGAAGCGCTTCACGAGCTGGTGATTGCGGAGGGACTGAGGGAACACCCCGAATATGCCTCGCTCTACGACGTAATTTTTTTCGACCGGAACCGCACCATGGCTGAAAAGATCACGGATTTCAGCGACCGTCACCGCACCCTCTTTGTCATTGTCGGCGCCGGGCACCTCGCCGGGGATAAAAGTGTGCTTGAGGGCCTGAAGCAACGCGGCTTCCAGCTCGAGCAACTCTGACAGGAAGGCTGGCCGGCGGCCATCCAGGAGAGCGTGCCTGCAATCCAGGTGGGCGCCGCTGTAACCGGGTGCCCAATAAACTGAAAGATTACTGAAAACTGTAAACAACAGCGCCATTCTTGCGGTGCCGGGAAACTTATTGACTAGACTCTGGTGGCACCATATTCGGTGCAAAGTGCAACTGAATTCCGGAGTCAGGCATGGATGCTCGCAAGATCGCCCTCCCGCTACTCAGCCCACTGTGGCTGGGCTTTTATCTGCTCCCCGCCCAGGCTGATATCGCCAAGACCAGCGGTGGCCTCGAGATCGTCTCTGATGACGGAAACTTCTCTGCCAAGCTGGGCGCACGCATCCACTTTGATACCTACCTCTTCGACGCCGATATCGAAGACCCGGTCAGCACCACTGAATTCCGCCGCGCGCGAATTACCCTCACCGGCGAGGCTTACAGCTGGAAATACAAACTGGAACAGGACTTCGCCGCCGGTGACACCCTGGCCGGGTTTCGCGACGTCTGGATCGGCCATGACTTTTTTGGCGGCACTATAAAGGTCGGCCAGTTCAAGCCTTTCCGGGCGATGGAGGAATTGACCAGCTCCAACGAGATCCTGATGCTGGAGCGACCCTTTACCACTGCCACTGGCATCTATGACGGGCGCCAGTTCCAGCAGGGGCTCGGCTGGAACAATCACTGGGACTGTTTCACCGCCGGCGTCATGGCCTTCAATCTCCGCAATGCCGATACCCCCCGTAACGAGGGGGTCGGGGCCGCTGGCCGCTTTACCTGGGCGCCTGTCAATAACGACCTGAGCACCCTGCACCTCGGCGCCTCCTACAGTTATGAGAATGCCAACCGTGCGTCCGAGCCGCTGGAGGCGGATGGGGACTATGCCGGTCGACGCGGACCCAGCCAGCTGATTGCGCTGACGCCTGGTGACGAGGAATTCTTCTTTGGGGACTTCGGTGACGAGGAGTTCTTCCTGGGGTCCCAGGGCGGCACCGTGCACGGTGCGGGCCTCGAGCTGGCAGGCACATGGGGGCCCTTTTACGCCCAGGCGGAATATACGTACGGCAACTACGAGGGCGATTACCGCGTCTCTGAGCTTTTTTTTGAAGAGCTGTTCGATGCCCCGCCCAGCTTCGAGTGTGATGAAGAGTTTGGCTGCTTCATCGGCGACCAGGATGTCCATGCGTGGTACATCCAGGGCAGCTGGCTGATCACAGGGGAGCACAAGCCGTACAACAGCAAGAAAGGCGTGTTCAAGTCCGCCAAGCCCAACAGCCCCTGGGGCGCCTGGGAGCTTACAGCACGGTATGAATCCATCCAGAATGATGAGATATCCGACCTCGAGGCGGACAGCTGGATTGTAGGCATCAATTACTACCACAACCCCAAAGTGCGCTTTATGCTCAATCTCCGCTTTGGTGACGACGATTTTACCGGCGACGGTACCGACCAGCTGGGCATCCGCGCGCAGATGAGCTGGTAACAGGCTGGACAGCCCGGAATCCCGGACAAAAAAAGGGGCCCGGTGGGCCCCTTTTTCTGTTGCGGCGTTTACCCAACCTGCTGTGCAGTCTCCGGGTCGAAGACTTTCACTGGCTGGCCTGCGCCGGCACCGCTGGACGGATTCTGGAAGCGCTCCAGCGCGGCGTCGCGGAAGCTACGAGCCTCCTCGACGCTGGCCTCCTTGACCGGGCCATAACCGCGGATGCGGTCCGGGTAGCTGAGCAGCTCAATGGCGGCCGCGTGGTTGTCCGCGTTGAGGGAGCCGATCACCCGGTCCACCAGCTGCTCGTATTCGCTGATCAACTGGCGCTCCATCTTCCGCTCGGCTGTATAGCCAAACACGTCAAATGCCGTGCCGCGCAGGAACTTGAGACGTGCCAGCACGCCAAATGCCCGGTGCATCCAGCCACCAAACTTCATCTTGCGCGGGCGACCCAGCGCCTTGTCAAACGGTGCCAGCAGCGGCGGCGCCAGGTTGAACTGCAGCTCGAAATCGCCGGTAAAGTTTTCCTCCAGGGCACTGGTGAAGCGACCATCCGTATACAGGCGGGCCACCTCGTACTCATCCTTGTAGGCCAGCAACTTGGCGTAATAGCGCGCGACCACCTCGGCCAGCGCCTCGCTCGCCGGCACCCGCAGTATTTCTGCATCCTTCACCCTGTCCACCAGTGCCTGGTAACGACGCGCCAGCCCGGCATTCTGGTAACCGGTCAGGTGCTCTACCCGGTGGGCGACGATCTCTTCCAGGGTGCGGGGCAGTTGCACCTCACGACGCGATCCTTTCAGCAGCTGGTCCAGTACGGCGCGATTGGCCGCAGCCAGGCGCCCGGCAGCAAATCCCTGCAGGTTTGCCTCTACCGCGACACCATTGAGCTCGATGGCCTCCTGCAGGGCACCCAGTCCCAACGGCAGCATCCCTTTCTGCCAGGCGAAGCCCAGCATAAAGATGTTGGCTGTCAGGGTGTCGCCCAGGGCTGCTTCGGTAAGCTTGTGCCCTTCCACCGCCTCCAGTTCACGCACCGTATCGCTGATGGTATCCAGTACAGCCTGGGGCGAATGCGCGTCTTCGCGCCCCAGTACCGAGGCGGCAGTCGGGCTCAGGTGCGTATTCACCACCGCACGGGTATGGGTTTCGTCCAGCTTGGCCAGGCACGCCTGCAGGTTGCCCGCTGCGATCAGGTCACAGGCAAGCAGCGAGTCCGCGCGCCCGTCGGAGATACGTACTGCTTTCAGGGCCTCCGGTGCCGCTGCGAACCGCACGTGGGAGTAGACAGCTCCCCCCTTCTGGGCCAGGCCGGTCTGGTCCAGTGTACTGGTTGCCTTGCCCTCGATATGCGCAGCCATTGCCAGCAGCGCACCGATCGTCACGACACCGGTACCGCCTACACCGGTCACCAGCAGGTTGTAGGGCTCGTCCAGCGGCGGCAGTTGCGGCGCCTCCAGCTTGTCGGCCTCAGTGCGCAGCACATCCCCTACGCCAGCACGCTTGTTCAGCTTGCCGCCCTTGACGGTGACAAACGAGGGGCAGAAACCGTTGACGCAGGACATGTCCTGGTTACAGCCGGTCTGGTTGATACGGCGCTTGTCGCCGAAGGCGGTCTGCACCTTCTCGACTGCGATACAGCTGGATTGCTGGACGCAGTCGCCACAGCCCTCGCACACCAGTTCATTGATAAACGGACGCCCCTCGGCCTGCGGCAGCAGGCCGCGCTTGCGCTTGCGCCGCAGTTCGGTGGCACAGGTCTGGTCGTAGATGATCACGGTACAACCATCGGTCTCGCGCAACTCCTCCATCACCACCGGCATATGGTCGCGGTGACGGATCTCGACCTCTTTCGGGAAGGTAAGCATGCCCCGGTACTTGTCCGGGTTGTCCATCACCAGCACCACTTTTTGCACGCCCTCGGCAATGACCTGGCGACAGATCATGTCCGGGTGCAGCTCGCCATCGTGGGGCTGGCCACCGGTCATGGCCACGGCGTCATTGAACAGGATCTTGTACGTGATGTTGACCTTCGCGGCCACGGCGGCGCGGATGGCCAGGATGCCGGAATGGAAATAGGTACCATCACCGAGGTTGACGAACACGTGTTCTTCACTGGTGAACGGCGCCTGTCCGACCCAGTTGACGCCCTCGGCCCCCATCTGGGTAAAGGTATAGGTTTCGCGATCGAGCCACTGCGCCATGTAGTGACAGCCGATACCCGCCAGGGCGCGACTGCCTTCCGGCACCTTGGTGGAACGGTTGTGCGGGCAACCGGCACAGAACATCGGCAGGCGCGATACACTGGAGCCGGTCTGGCGGGAAATCCGCTCAGCCAGGGCATCCAGGCGCATCAGGCGGTGCTTCGCCCGCTCACCCAGCTCCCGGTCACCCAGCACCCGTCCCAGGACCTGCGCCACCACCGCCGGCGACAGTTCGCCGTACATCGGCATCAGCGGGCGGTCATGTTCGTCAACCTTGCCGAGGATGCGGGGGAAATTGGGGTCCTGCAGATGGACGTTGTACAGCTCCTCTTTCAGCTGCACTTCCATCAGGCTGCGTTTCTCCTCGAGCACCAGCAAGTGATCGAGGCCGCGGGCAAACTCCTGGATTCCAGGCACGTCCAGCGGATAAGTCATGCCCACCTTGAGGATACGGATACCCAGATCGCGGGCCTGCTGCTCATCGATGCCCATGTCTTCCAGGGCCTGCATCAGGTCCAGGTGGGCCTTGCCGGTGCTGACAATCCCCAGGGTCGCCTGCGGGTTGTCCAGCACCACCTTGTTCAGTTTATTGGCGCGGGCAAACGCCAATGCGGCCGGGCGCTTGTAGCGCCACAGGCGCTCTTCCTGCTCCAGCGGGTTGTCCTGCTTGCGGATGTTCAGGCCACCCTCCGGGCGCTCCACGTCCGGGTAGCTGAACTGCACCCGCTCGGGGTCCACCTCTACCGTCGACGCACTATCCATATTTTCCGCCAGGGTGATCATCGCCACCCAGCAGCCGCTGAAACGAGACAGTTCCAGGCCGTAGTGACCGTAGTCCAGCACCTCCTGCACGGTGGACGGGTTCAGCACCGGGATATGCATATCCACGAAGGCGAACTCGGACTGGCCGGGATAGGATGAGGACTTACAGCCGTGGTCGTCACCGGCAATGATCAGGGCGCCGCCCCTGGGCGAGGAACCCGCAGCATTGGCGTGGCGGAATGCATCGCCGGAGCGGTCGACCCCCGGTGTCTTGCCATACCAGATGCCACAGACGCCATCCACCTGCGCGCCGTCGAACAGGCCGACCTGCTGCGATCCCCACACCGAGGTCGCCGCCAGTTCCTCATTCACCCCGGGTACAAACCGGATATTGTGTTCCTGCAGCAGCTTGCCGGCGCGGCTCAGCTGCTGGTCGTAACCCCCCAGCGGCGAGCCACGGTATCCAGAAATAAAAGTGGCGGTATTGAGGCCGCGGGCCCGGTCCATGCGCATCTGGTCAATCGGCAGGCGCACCAGCGCCTGGATCCCGGACAGCAATACCCTGCCCCTGAGGGTGGTATAGCGATCGTCCAGGGAAATCTTGCTGGGCTGGGGTTGCGCCGCGGTCTGCGGGCTCTTGACTGCTTCACTCATACGCCTACTTCCGGTTCTCTCTTCGCTCGAACTTCTGCTAAAAGCCCGTTTCGTGCTGATCGTTATTGTTCCGGCAATCCAGGTCCCCCTGCCGCTCCCCTCTGCGGGGATTTGCGGCCAAATCCGGGGCCGGCAGCCCAGTTCACAGCACCACATGCAATCCGGCGGTGGCCTGCGACGAGCTGGTCAGGTCATACTAGTGCTTAAAGCGCAATGAATCATTGCTTTATTCACATATTTGTGCGTAAAATTATGATGACCATCTCGAACAAAGCAAATTCTGTAGGACAGGAGTTTATATGAAGCGTTCGACAGACCTGGACGATTTTGACCGCAAGATTCTGCGGGCGCTGCAGGAAAACGCCGACTATTCCATGGCGGAACTCGGAGATAAAGTGGGCCTTTCCCACACGCCCTGCTGGCGCCGCATCAAACGCCTCGAGGCCGAAGGCATCATCCGCGGACGTGTGACGCTGCTCGACCCCCGTAAACTCGACCTGGGAGTCACAGTATACTGCTATGTGACCATCCAAAACCACGACGAAGAGTCACTGAACAGCTTCGAGTCAGCTGTGCACGACGTTCAGGAAGTGGTCGAGTGCTATTCAACCAGCGGCGATAAAGACTACGTGCTGCGTGTGGTGGTGGACAGCGTAGAGCACTACGAACAGCTACTCAAGCGGACACTGGTGCACCTGCCCAATGTCGCGTCGGTTAATTCAACCTTTGCCCTCAAACAGGTGAAGTACACCACCCAGCTGCCGCTCTAGGCCGCGTGGCAGGCTCCTGCCTGGCGGGGCCTGGCGAGCAGCCCCGTCCAGAGCACCGTGAGAGCTGAAGAGGCCAGGCTTCCGCCTCAACAACTGCTTGTAGGCCTCGATACCCTTATCAAAAAGGCCTAATCGCTCACTTAACAGTGGTACATGCAAGTAGTGTTCAATATTTTCCGGTTTAAGCGCGGTCAACCCCTCCAAACAGTCAAGCGGCTTCTCTAACTGTTTTAAGTTGATACACAAACGTACCAACCCTGCGAGAACTGACTCATTTTCAGGAATAACCTTCTGTGCTTCCAGAAGCAGAACTTCGGCCTGCCCCATATCACCGGAAGTAAGCAGCTTTATGGCGTCATTATGGTGTCATTAAACTTTTTATTTAAACCTGGAGCAGCTTTCATTGATACATATATAGAGGGGAAATTTCACTTAAGGGAAGGGAAAAAGAGACGACAACGTAACCTTTCTACTAAAGCCCCTCATTATCGCCTCTTGAAGCTTCTAATCAGGGATCATTACGAACCTTGTTGCGGGTATTCTTATCAAGCATTTTTCTTGTTTCATATGACATATTCTCCCACTCAGCAGCGGTCATACAAGTTTTCTGCTTGAAACGCGAACCGGTAATCTGTCGATACTTGCATATTTCCTGGTCTTTTGGATTCAAGTTGGTACCAGAAACAGCTTTCGCTTGACTAGCTGAGCCCTCATTTGCGTTATTGAGATCAGGGTTTCCAGCGCATGCCGCCAGGAATCCAATCACCAATAAGAGCAGGAATTTAGTTTTCAAATACACGACCATCTCCTCATACTTATTCTAGATAAGGGAATCCTATTCCCCACCCTGATTTTACATTGCAACTCTCTCTGCTGCATGCGAAATACGACGAACGGACCAGTAAGGGGCCCATTTTCATTTTGTTCTATTGAGCCACCTGGCTGATAGCGGGAGCAATCATCCTGCTTTTGATCGCAATCGGTATGGTCTTTCGACAAAAAGGAGGCATCACGGGGGAACGCCTTGTTGGGCGCTTGGGGAGTGTCGGCTGTCATTTTGCTGGCATCTGCACCACTGGTGCGCCTACTCGGTAACCGCGGTCTGATTGCTGCAGAAAGATTGATGGGCATGGTACTGCTAATGCTAGCCGTGGAGTTGTTCCTCGATGGAATGAAACAAAGCCTCGCTTAATTTTTAATCAGCAGCCTTGTCACAACAAGACTGCTCAAACTTTAACTAAACCACACCTCCCTCCACCTCGAGCGGCCTGTTCACTTTTAGATCAAAATGAAATGGTGGGACCCGGTCAGGCCCTCGCGTGTAGCTTTTCCAGCACCTGGTCCAGCACCTGCTGCAGGTTCCGGCCGTCACAATCGACGGTGATATCCGCATATTTGCGGTAGAGCGCCTGGCGTTCCGCGAACAACTCATCAAAGGACTGCCCGGGCGCCTTGGCGATCCCGCGACTGTCGTAATTGTGGATACGGCGACGCAGCTCCGCCGCAGAGCAATTGAGAAAGACCACCGGCCCGAAGCCCGCCAGGTTTTTCATGCCCTCCTCGCTATAGACAACACTGCCACCGGTGGCAATCACGTGATTCGGCAGGTGCGCCGCCCGGATCACCTCACCTTCAATCCGCCGCAGGTTCATGTAATCCGACTCGTCCATGATCTCCTGGAGGGTTTTGTTTTCCCGCAACTGGATCAGCACGTCGGTATCGACAAAATCCAGCGCGAGTTCCTTTGCCAGCAGGACCCCAAGGGTACTCTTGCCCGCCCCGGGCATCCCGACCAATACGATACTTTTCTGTTTCTTCATGAACTTATTGTGACTACTCAAATACCCTGACCGCAATGTCCCGCTGGATTTCCCATGCAGGCACCGACCGGAACCCTACCCCGCCCATGGCAGATCTCTCAATCCCCACGACGGGGAGCGACCAGCGCACGCAACCAGCCACGCAGGGAATTCCCCCCCAGTAGCATTCGGTCCAGCTCATCCATATTGTGCGCCTGGCGGAATGCATCGGCAAACAGTGCCTCCCGGGTAATCATGCGGCGCCCCGGATTGATCCTGCGAATCTCCCGCGCCGGGTTGCCGGCCACCACAGTATTTTCCGGAACATCCTTGGTGACCACACTGCCGGCACCGACAACTGAATTATCCCCGATGTGCACGCCCTTGCAGACAATAACGCTGTCGCCGAGCCAGACGTTGTTGCCCAGTCGTACCGGTGAAGTACAACGGAAGGGGCGGGTGCGGTTATACAAACCGTGCCAGTCCGAATCACTGATATAGGTATTGGCGGCGATCATGCACGCGTCGCCAATCTGAATGGACTCTTCAGCGGAGATACGCACCCCCGGTGAAATCAGAACGTAATCGCCGATGCAAATCTCCGCTTTCTTACCGCGGTGGCCAAGGGTGGTCAGGCGAATAGGGTTATCCGGTGTAGAGATCAGGTGCGGGAAGTCACCCAGGCGAATACGATCGCCAAACACCTGCACGGACCCCGGATCCATGATTTCCGGTTCCCGGCCAATAGCATCGAACTGTGGCCACAGGAAGCGGCGGGCGCGCCAGTTGCGCAGTCGCAACTGCAGTTGCTTGAGCCAGTACGGCCGGTGGTCCTTACGCATATCAATGAGTTACCCTGGAGAAATGCCCCCGGCTCCGGCAATGCATAGATGCCAATTGCTTTTCCCCCGGGGCCGGTTTACTGTGGCCCAAAATTCAGTGCAAAACCGAACAATCATGTCCATCAGCCTGCCTGTCGATATCCAGTCCATCAAGGGTTTCCTGGCCGCCCACGAGGGCGAAGCACTCTATCACCTTGCCGCCGAGGCCAGCGGCTCTGGAGCCTGTCTGGAAGTCGGTAGCTATTGTGGGAAGTCCACTATTTACATGGCTTCCGCGTGCAAGCTGATGAACGGGGTCCTCTATGCGGTAGACCACCACCGTGGCTCGGAGGAACACCAGCCCGGGGAGGAATACCACGACCCATCCCTTTACGACGAAAGCGCGCAGCTGATGGACAGTTTCCGCACTTTCCGCAGCAATATCCGCGCAGCCAACCTGGAAAACTGGGTTGTGCCGATCGTGGCAAGCTCGTCGGTGGCAGCACGCTTCTGGAACACCCCGCTCAGCCTGGTGTTCATTGATGGCGGTCATTCCCTGGAGGCGGCCATGACGGATTACCGCAGCTGGTCCCGCCATATCGTGCCCGGCGGATACCTGGCGATCCACGATATTTTCCCGGACCCCAATGACGGCGGCCAGGCACCTTACGAAATATACAAGCTAGCGCTGGCTTCCGCCCAGTTCGAGCTGGTCGAGCTGGTCGACACCCTCGGTATCCTGCGCCGGGTCTGACGGCAGGCTTACCGTGGTGAACAGGTCGCAGGCTGCCGTCAGCGAAGCCAGGGCATCCGCGGCCAGGAGCATGGCGCCAACGGTCCAGGTGGTTTTCTCCTCCGGCCAGACGGCATCGTCACGGTAGACATAACCCGTCCAGTAGCCGCCGTCCCGGTCTTGCCAGCGATGTAATGCCCGGTAGATTTCTGCCGCGCGCTTTTGCTCACCCGCCGCCAGCAGTGCCATGGTCAGCTCGCAGCTTTCCGCCACCGTCACCCATGGCTCGTCGTTGACACAACGACAACCCAGGCCCTCGACAACAAACTCCTCCCACCTCTGCTCCAGTCGTGCGCGGGCAGCGGCACCACGGAACACGCCGGTGAGCACCGGATAGAACCAGTCCATGGAGAAGCGGGCCTTGCTCTCCCACGTGCGGTCAAAACGCTCCGGCGCCAGCCGCAGCGCATCACCGAGCCTCTGACGCGCGAGCATCCAGTCCGGCCGGGGATGACCAAGGGTATGGGCGATGAAAATGCCGCACTCGAGGCTCTTGTAGATTGATGAACAACCGGTAACCAGCGCATCCTCCATAGGCCGCCCCTCGGCATCCACGGCCCAGTGGATGTCACCGAATCCCGTCTGCAGCCGCAGCACGAATTCAATCGCTCGCCTTACCATGGGCCAGTGGTGCTGCAGGAAATCACGGTCTCCGGTCACCAGGTAATGGTGCCAGATGCCCGTGGCGACATAGGCAACAAAATTGCTCTCCCGGCGCTCGCCGTTATCTATCGCGCTATCCCGGTACGCCGCCCACCAGCTGCCATCCTGTAGCTGTAACCGGGCCAGCCACTCATAGGCCCGCTCTGCAGCAGGGTACTCACCGGCGATACTCAGTCCCATTGCCGCCTCGACGTGATCCCAGGGATCCGCATAGCCGTCCGCAAACCAGGGAATAGAACCATCGGGCTGCTGCTGCGACAGGATATAACTGGCACTGTCACGGAGGAAATCCGGCGGGAACAGCGGCTCCTGATTGGGTATCGCAACACGGGCCGTCACAGGATTGTTCATGCACGCGCCTCCAGTGCTGGAACCGCCTGTTCCGACTGGCAGGGCGGCTTTACAAAATACAACACGATGCTTTTCCCCAGCACCGGGGCCAGCAGTTTTTCCAGCACCCTGGTCAGCAGCGGCTGCTGCATCAGGTCCCAGACCAGGAAGCGGTGATAGATCTCCAGCAGGCGGGAATCCTCGCGGTTCCAGAACAGGCACTTGAGCCACCAGTATGGGGCGTGCAGCGCGTGTGCCTTGTGCCGCGCATAACACCGATGGCCGAAAGACTCGATGGAGCGCCGTAACTGACGCTCACGAAAAATACGGATATGGCCGCCCTCCACCTGGTGATACTCATCGCTGAGTTTCCAGCACACCCATTCGGGAAAGAACGTCGGTACACTGGCGGCAAAGGTGCCTGAGGGCTTGAGGACCCGGTCGATCTCGGCGAGCATGCTGCGAAAGTCATCGATATGTTCGAGCACCTCGGAGCAGATCACCACATCAAAGCTGTTATCAGCGAACGGCAGGCGCAGGCCATCAGCCACCCCGAGCAGTAGCCGGCCGGCGGGCTCTCCCCCGTCCATAAATGGTGCCGCGCGGTCCCTGGCAGTGGATACATCAGCAAAATCCAGGTCAACCCCATAGACATCAACGCTGTCGGAAAGCGCCAGGTGAATGGCGTGACGCCCCTCTCCACAACCCAGGTCCAGCACCTTCTGTCCGGACTCCAACTTCAGCCGGTGCGGCTCCACAGTGATCATCAGGCGGCCTCCGCCTTGTCGTCCGCCACCGACACCGAGAGCGGTAACAATGCCCCGGCCTGTGGACCCGCGGAGATAATGCCCCGGTAATACTCCACCAGGCACACGGCCACATGCCGCCAGGAGAATTCGCGCTCGATGCGCACCCGGCCCCGCTTTGACAGGTCCGCGCGCAGGGTCGGGTCACCAAGTAACTCCGTAATGGCTGTAGCGAGCGCCTCGCTGTCACCGGCAGGGACCAGTAACCCGGCATCCCCCACCACCTCCGGCAAGGCACCGCCGTCACTGGAAATGACCGGGGTACCACAGGCCATGGCCTCCCCGGCCGGCAAGCCAAACCCCTCATAGAGGGAGGGGCACACCACCATTGATGCGGATGCGTAATATTCGGCCATCTGCTCGTTGGAGATACCGGATTCAAATCGCACCGCATCCTGCAAATGCAGGTCGCGCAACAGCGCAGCCGTGGGGCCGCCCTCACTCAGGCGGCCGATCACCAGCAGCTCCAGTTCCGGATACTGCTCACGAACCTGGGCCAGGGCCAGCAGCAGTACCCGCAGCCCCTTCAGGGGCTGGTCAGCGGATGCGGTCGTCATGATACGCAGCGGCAGCCTCTGGATATGGGGCTGCGGACGGAACACGGCGGTGTCGATACCGTTGTGGATGACCTGGATTTGGTGCTCGTGCACGCCGAACTGGTCAATGATATCCCGCCTTGACTGTGCGGAGACGGTCACGATATGAGCCAGCCGGCGGGCGACCCGCTTCTGCATGCGCAGGAAACTGTGCCAGCGACGCACCAGCAGGCGAAAACGCCAGTCGGGCGCGGCGTCCAGTGCGAGCTCGCGGTCGCGGGTAATCGGGTGGTGGATGGTGGCGACCACCGGCAGGCCGTTTTTCTCGATATCCAGCAACCCGTAACAGAGTGACTGGTTATCATGCACGATATCGTATTCGTTGCCGTGGCGGCGCAGGTATTTCGCTACCCGCCGGCCAAACGTGTACGGCTCGGCGAAGCCCCCGGTCAACTTGCTCCACCACTCGAAGAAATCCGCCCAGCTCAACAGGTGTCGCCAACGCAACGCACGGGTGGGGTTTTCAGATTCGTATAGATTCAGCCCCGGCATCTTGACCAGGCGCACGCGCGGATCCAGCTCTGGGTAGGGCTGGCCGGAAATCACATCCACCTGGTGGCCGGCCTCGATCAGGGCCTTGCTCAGGTAGTGCAGGTAGACCCCCTGCCCACCGCAATGTGGATGGCTGCGATAGCCCAGGAGACAGATCTTCAGTGGACGCGAACTCGAGACAGCAGGACCGTCGGCACGTTTCTCCAGGGCGGTCATTGATTCCCCATTCAATTCATATTATTGGCAAAGGCAGATACAGGCGAAGAATACACCGGCGAGGATATGACTGCCACCGCCAAGACGTCCACAAAACCCGCAGGGCCCGCCCCCGGCGACCAGGCATAAAAAACGGGAGGGCAGTAACCTGCCCTCCCGTACGAGACCTGCAAGCCAATCAGAAACTGAACTTGTAACCGACGCCCAGGTTGAAAATCCAGGGATCCAGCTGTAGTTCGTCACGGATTCGCACCGGCAATTCAGCGGGTTCACCGAAATCGGCCGGACGGGTGAAGGTATTGAAACCCAGGTCCAGATCGGGCTCCGAATCCACATACATGGCGGAGGCATTGATGATCCAGGTATCGTCGCGCCCAAATGCGAAGTCCACACCCACCTGGGCGGTCCAGCTGAAGTCGCTGCCGAAGCTGATCAGGCCATGATCCCGGGCACCATCAACCCGTGTCACGCCGCGGACAAAGTCCTCATCGATATTGGTGTAGGCCACGCCAATGCCCACATACGGTTGCCACAGGCAGGACGGGTCGAGGAAAAACCAGTCGAGATACAGGCTCACGGTGCTGTAGTCGAAGTCACCCAGCCCCTCGGAGAACTCCCCGATAAACTCGTTGGTATCGGCAACCACCGCATCAGATCTCAGGACCGCATCGAGGCTCGCCTCACTTTCCCAATAAAGCTCGATCGCCCAGTGATCCATAAAGATATATGTGCCACTGATAAACCAGGTGGTTTCATCATCGATATCCAGGCCTACGCCCACGTCAATCGGGACCGACTCGACCTCATCTGTGGAGGGATCATCGGCCAGGAAAGACTGGACGGTGCGATAATCTTCGTCCGGGTCCACCCAGGCGGCACCCGCGCGAATGATGGTCGAACCGGCAATATATCCGGATGGCGGGGGCGGTGTCTGGACCGGGTAACCTGAAGGGCCCGCAAGAGCCGACTGTGCGGCGAGGCCGGCATTAACCGCCACTGCCAGGGGTATGAGGAGGGGCTTCAGTCTCATGGGGTAACTCCTTGTAACGCTTAAAAGCTCCTTCGCCGCATGTGCGGTTACAAACAGTATAGGTGGGGTTTTGCGAGCTGCAGAAAGCCTTACCCAAAAGAAGAATAATTTGAGGAAATTAATTTTCGTAAAAAACTTTTCCGCAAAAAAAATGCCCGCCAGTTGGCGGGCCAGTTTTCTCGAACACACTTTCAGGAGGAGAGCGTCAGACATGCTGATTGCCTGTCTGACTCTAGGTATAGCAGAGGACTTTTCGCCATAGCCAGTGGCAGTCGCGAATCTCCTCTTTTTGCCGGCACAGGCCGGCCTCCCGCGTCAAACGCGGTGGAGGTAGCTCTGGTACTCCACATCGGTGACACGGGCGTCGATCTCTGCAAGCTCCTGGCGCTTGAGCAAAATAAACAACTCAACAAATCGCGGGTCGAGATATTTTTGCCAGAGGGCAGTCTGCTCAAATCGCTTGAGCGCCCCGCCCCAGGTATTGATCAGCTGCTCACTTTCCACCTGGTAGGCGTCACCCTCAACGGGCGCCGGAGCCTCGAGCTGCTGCTCGATACCGTGACAGACGCCCGCCAGGATTGCCGCCAGCACCAGATAGGGATTGACGTCGGCACCGGCAATCCGGTGTTCTATGCGGCGCGCTTCCGGGTTGCTCGCCGGCACTCGCAGGGTTGTCGTACGGTTGTCGTAACCCCAGCACAGATTCAGCGGGGCATGGGAGCTCTCCTGGAAGCGACGATAGGAATTCGCATGCGGCGCGAACAGCGCCATGGCGTCATTCGCCGTCGCCAGCATACCGGCCGCGGCCTGGCGCAGCAGCGGTGTACCCAGGTCGCCGCCGTCATTGAAAACATTGTTGCCGTCTTTATCGATCAGGCTCAGGTGGACATGCATGCCATTACCGGCCTGGTCACCAAAAGGCTTGGCCATGGTGCTTACCCGCAGCCCATGGCTCCGGGCCACGCCCTTCAGCAACCGCTTGAACAGCAGGGTCTGGTCCGCCACTTTCACCGGGTCGGCGCTGTGCAGCAGGTTGATCTCGAATTGCCCCGGAGCGCACTCTGAAAGAATCGAATCCGCCGGGATTCCCTGCTCTTCGCAGGCCGCGCGTACATCGGCAAAGAAGTGCCGCTGGGCATCCAGCTCCGACAGGTCATAAACGTCGGTGGAAGGCACCAGCTCCGCGTCGTTATCGCTGACCGGCCGCGGCCGCGCCAGGTGGTCTGCATCCTCGCGCAGCAGGTAAAACTCAAGCTCGGTGGCGCAGACGGCGCGGTAACCCAGCCCATCCAGTCGCTCAACCACCCGCTGCAGCTGGGTGCGGGGATCGGCGTAGAGGGGTGAACCATCCGCCTCGTGCAATTGCATATGCAGCTGTGCGGTTTTCTCCCGGTGCCAGGGTGCCAGGGATATCGGTGAGACCGGGATACAGACACCGTCACTATCGCCACTGGCAAAAACCAGCGGGCTGTTTTCAATATCCCTGCCCCAGACAT
The DNA here is from genome assembly GCF_021729035.1 of Microbulbifer sediminum. GTDB lineage: Bacteria > Pseudomonadota > Gammaproteobacteria > Pseudomonadales > Cellvibrionaceae > Microbulbifer > Microbulbifer sediminum. The sequence goes on from NZ_JAJSAP010000005.1 coordinate 143,247, forward strand.
CCAGGCTGACCGCGCTGCGCGGCATCTGCAGGCCGCCTTTCAGCAACTTGCCCGCAGCCTCGGCTGGCAGCCACTTACCTCGCGGGATGCCGTTGATATCGAATGCAAAGCCCTCGACCCACTTGAGGTCGGGATGCTCGGCAAGGAAAGCCTCGGATTCACTGAGAATCTCTGGCGATGGCGAGAGTTGTTCTTCTGACATAAATTGCCCGGGAATTAATAATGGCCAAAACGCGAAGCGGGCGCCGGCGGCGCCCGCTGGGACAGAGTTTACGCCAGAGCCTTGGCAGTATCATCCAGCGCGCGATGCGCCTTATCCACCAGCTCGTCCACCTGCTCGGTGGTAATGATCAGCGGCGGCGCAATGATCATGGTGTCACCGGTCGCCCGCATGACCAGGCCATGCTTGATGCTCATATCGCGGCAGACGCCCCCGGCGGTGCAGTCGTCATCGAAGCGTGCACGGCTGTTCTTGTCTTTCACCAGCTCCAGCGCACCCACCATGCCCAGGCTGCGTGCCTCGCCGACGATCGGGTGCTCGGCCAGCTCTGCCCAGCGCCTGGCCAGATAGGGGCCGGTAACATCCCGTACGTTGCCGATAATGTTCTCGCTGCGCAGGATGTTGATTGTGGCAAGGCCCGCCATACAGGCTGCCGGGTGCGCGGAGTATGTGTAACCATGGGTGAACTCACCGCCCTTCGCCTTGATTACCTCGGCGACGCGGTCGCTGACCATGGTACCGCCGAGCGGGAAGTAGCCGTTGGTCACAGCCTTGGCAAAGGTCATCAGGTCCGGCTCCATACCGTAGTAGTCGGCACCGAACCACTCACCGGTGCGGCCGAAACCAAAGATCACCTCGTCCATCACCAGCAGGATATCGTACTGGTCGAGGACTTTTTTCACTTCCGGCCAGTAGGTTTCCGGCGGAATGATTACGCCGCCGGCGCCCTGGATTGGCTCGGCGATAAACGCCGCCACTTTCTCCGGGCCCAGTTGCTGGATCTTCTCGTCCAGGCAGCGCGCCGCGTGTACGCCGAACTCCTCCGGGGACATTTCACCGCCCTCCCCGAACCAGTAAGGCTGCTGGATGTGCTCGATGTAATCCAGCGCCTGGAACTGCTTGTGCATGCCGTTCATGCCGCCCAGGCTGGCGCCACCGATGGTGGAACCGTGATAGGCGTTCTTGCGCGAGATCACGATGCGCTTTTCCGGCTGCTCTTTCAGGTCCCAGTAGCGGCGGATGATACGCAGGTTGGTATCGTTGGCCTCGGAACCGGAACCGGTAAAGAAGACGTTGTTCATGTGCGCCGGGGTCACCTCTGCCAGGGCGTCCGCCAGCTGGATGGAGGGCACGGTGGTGCACTGGAAGAAGCTGTTGTAGAACGGTAGCGTGCGCAGCTGCTCGTAAATGGCGTCAGCAATCTCGTTGCGGCTGTAGCCCAGGTTACAGCACCACAGGCCCGACATGCCGTCGAGCATGCGATGGCCGTCGATATCGGTGATATACGCGCCATCGGCATTGGTGATCACACGGGTGCCCTGTTTACCCAGGTCATTGAAATCGGTAAACGGGTGCAGCAGATGCTCGCGGTCGTGTTGTTGCAGCTCGCTCTTGTTCATATTCTCACTCCTGACTGGTTACAGCGCGACCGGGCCCCCACCGGCCGGCAGGGGCCCGCGGCTCGGCCGCCTCAATTTGTGATCACATTTTAGTGCGAGCCGCGGGAATAGCGCAAGGGCTGACTCCAGTCACTCTAGGGTAAGAATCCCCGGGGGCGCATTCAGACCGGGAGGTCGCGGCTCCCGGCAAGGGGCGCCAGCATCGCTTCAGGGCTCAGCAACGCCTCCAGCTGCTCCGGGCTCATCAGCTTTTCCTCGATCACCAGCTCCGCGACACTACGGCCGGTGGCCAGCGCCCGCTGGGCAATGGCGGAGGTCTTGCCGTAGCCCAGGTATGGATTGAGAGCGGTGACCAGTCCGATACTCTGCTCCAGGTAGCCCCGGCACACCGCCTCGTTGGCGGTAATACCCTGGATGCAGTCGCGCTGTAGCGATCCCATCGCGGCGCCCAGGTAGCGGATGGACTCCAGCAGCTTGAAGCCGATCAGCGGTTCCATCACGTTCAGCTGCAGCTGCCCGGCCTCGGCGGCCATGGTGATGGCGGTGTCGTTGCCGACCACGGTAAAGGCCACCTGGTTGACCGCTTCCGGAATCACCGGGTTGACCTTGCCCGGCATGATCGACGAGCCCGGCTGCTTCTGCGGCAGGTTGATTTCGTTGAGTCCGGCGCGGGGACCGGAGGACAACAGCCGCAGGTCGTTACATATCTTCGACAGTTTGATCGCGCAGCGCTTGAGCATGCCCGACAAGAGGACAAATGCCCCCATGTCCGAAGTGGCCTCCACCAGGTCGGCGGCGGCTTTCACCGGCACACCGCTGATACGCCGCAGGTGGCCGATGGCCAGGTCGCGGTAATCCGCCTCGGTATTCAACCCGGTGCCAATGGCGGTGCCGCCCAGGTTGACCTCGGTCAGCAACTCGGCCATTTCATTGAGGCGCGCCACTTCCTCACCGATATTGGTGGCGAAGGCATTGAACTCCTGGCCCAGCGACATGGGTACCGCATCCTGCAGCTGGGTGCGCCCCATTTTCAGGACCGGGGCGAATTCCCTCCCCTTCTCCGCCAGCGCTTCCTGCAACCGGGCAGCAGCGGCGGTAAGCTCGCGCAGGCCGAAGACCATCGACAGCCGCAGGGCCGTGGGGTACACATCATTGGTGGACTGGGACATATTGACGTGGATATTGGGATGCAGTGAATCGTAATCCCCGCGCTCGCGCCCCAGGATTTCCAGGGCCCGGTTGGCGATCACTTCGTTGGCATTCATATTGGTCGAGGTGCCGGCGCCCCCCTGGATCATATCCACACAGAAATGCTCGTGGTGCTGTCCCCCGATCAGTTCGTCACAGGCGTGCACAATCGCCCCGAGCTGTTCCTCGTCCAGCTTGCCCAGGTCGCTATTGGCCAGGGCACAGGCACGCTTGACCATGGCCAGCGCCACCACCAGGTCGGGAAAATGATTCAGGGGAATACCGCTGATACTGAAGTTCTCCAGTGCCCGCAGGGTCTGCACCCCGTAATAGGCCGCTGCCGGTACCGACCGCTCGCCCAGCAGGTCTTTTTCCACACGAAAGTTGGCGGTGTCGCTCATGTCGTTTTCCACAAAGAGGTCCGGCCGGCACGCGGTCGCGCCCGGCCCGGGAATAAAACGGGAAAGAATCAGTGCCCGGGTGCCGGGCGGGAGCATAGTAACGCCCACGGACTAACCGGCAATCAGGGCTGGCGATTCTCGCCGGCCCGGTGGCGAGAATTCAGTGGCCGGTCCTGGAAGCCAGCGGGGCCATGGATTTATTCAGGGCTTCCCTGGTGAATCTCCACCGCCACCGGCTCCACCGACAGCCTGACATCGCTGATCGAGTACTGGTCCTTGGTACCGGAGCCGTAACGCCAGTAGCCCCGGCTGTCATCGGTCTGCTCGAAGCGGAATCGTACCCCGTCGCCGGCCTCACTGAAGGCATAGCGGCGCAGCTCGCGGCTCTTGTCGTTGTCCAGCAGGGAGAATCCCAGCAGGTGATCCAGGCGGCTGTTGGGCAGCGCCAGGCCAGCGCCCTGCTGCGCCTCGTAGGAGAATGCCTCCCGGTCCCGGGTCTGGGCGCCATCCATGCGCTTTTCACCGGTTTGCCAGTTATAGCTGTCGCCGTGGCTGAACACGGACAGCAACAGCCCGTCCACGGCGAAGCGACCTTCGCCCGCAAACCGCGCATCACGTGCGTCCACCAGGATCAGATTGCCACTGCCGATCACCTCCAGCTCCCCGGAATCCAGATGCACCATCACCGCGGTATCCTCATCGATACCATAACCCAGGCGGAGGCCCGCACTGTGCGACGGTGCCAGCGCCCGGATCAGCCGACCCAGTCGGCTCTTGCGATCGAAGTGCTGGTCGACAATACCGCCGGGGAAAAATCCCAGGCCGGGCCTGACCACCAGCAGGCCGGACTCCTGTGCCTCCATACCCGCGTATTCGTCGGTCCCCGGTCGGGTCAGCGCGCTCAGGGAGTCCCCACCGGCAATCATCGGGTTGCTCATGATCGCGGCACCGGCGCTGGTACCGCCCACCACAGCACCCCTGGCGAGCTTTCCCCGGATCGCGGCCAGGAGCGGGGAATCCTCACCAGCCGGGTCCACCAGGGTCTGGGTAATGCGGGTCTGGTCACCACCCACGAACCAGATACCACCAACCCTGTTCATGGTGGCGACCACCTTTTCATCAAAGGCCCCACGGGCCCAGGTGCTTTCATCCTCCTCGGTGTCCCGGTCGTCGCGCACCGCGACCGGGAGCACATGCACGGGCCCCTTGTACCCGTGGTCGCGCAGGTCCTTCAGGAACTGCCCGGCATAATGCGCAGGGCGCCCGGAAGCCGCCGGCACGATGGCTACTTCCGGGTAGCCGGCCGGGATCGAGTCGATAAACGCCCGGTACACGGCGGCGTTATCACTGCGCAGCGCGCCGCCCACAATCAGCAACCGCCCTTCCCGGGCCTGCGCCTCTACAGGCGCCATCTCGCTGCCTCCGCCGCGGGCATCGCCACAGCCGGCGACAACGACAGCTGCGGCAATCAGAAGGGTTCGGTACAGTCTTTTTATCATCGTAAACACTCGCGGTAAGTGGTTCCCGTTGTCGGGCCGCAGCCGGGGTTGCCCCCACTGCGGCCCCGGCTAAAACCGGGATGAACAGGATGCTGCCGCTCCTCGCGGGGCGTGCAGCCGAAATAATTGCGAAAGGCACGGCTGAAATGTGATGGCGAGCCAAACCCGCAGCGCCTGCCAACTTCCTCGATGCTGAGGTCACTGTGGTGCAGCAGGTCGCGGGCAAGGGCCAGTCGCAGGCCGATATAGAATCGTGCCGGCAGCTGGCCAGACAGGCGCTTGAACACCCGCTCGAGTTTCTTGCTGGTAACCTGCAGGTAATCGGCAATCTCGCCGGTGGTCAGCGGCTCGGACAGGTTGCTGCGCATCAGTGCCTGCGCTTCAGCAAGCAGCGCCCGGTCACCGACCTCACCACGGGGGGAATCCCCCCGCCCACTGCCAGAGCCCTGCCAGTCTGCCAGCAGGGTATCCAGCATCAGGGGCAGCATTTCCTCATCGGAACAGGTCCAGATACGCTGGTCCCGTGCCATTCCCTGTGAAGACAGCGCGAGTCCGGGCTCAAGTGCCAGCAGGCGGGAGTGGAGCTCCTCCGGTGCACTGCAGGTCCGGTTCTCGAGCAGGCCAAGCTGGGCCAGCACCAGGACGCCTGAACCAATACCAATGCAGTAATGCGCCTGCCGGGCATGCGCCATGAGCCGCCCGCGCATGGCGGCGCGCAACGGTGGCTCACCTGAATGCTGGCGCCCACCACAGAGAAACAGTGCCTGCGGGGAACGCGGCACGGAGGCCAGCACCTCGGCCTGGATTCGCACTCCATGCCGGGCCGGCACCGAACTTCCACTGAGGCTGAAAACCTGCGGTGACTGCGCGGCAAGTGCAAAGCGCTCCATCAATATCCCCAGCGCTCCCATCGGAAAACCGGGCAGCAGCACCACTGCAACATTCGCGGTAGGCGGGGTATTCATATCAGGCAAAAGCACCCCGGAACTGCAACTGGCTGTCGAAATACTGCCAGCGCCCTTTTGCCATCACATGGCGGATCGTGAAGCTTTCGGGATCCACCAGGCTCAGGTCAGCATCGAGCCCCTCGCCAATACCCCCCTTGCGGCGCAGCCCCAGCACCCTGGCCGGGTTCGAGGTAACCGCCTGCAGCGCCCTGACGAAGTCGACCCCCTCTGCCTGTACCGCACGACGGAACTCATCGAACAGGCTCCCCACCGATCCCACCTCGATATCCTGCAGGGTGCCGTTGTCACAGAAGTTGGTCATCGAGCCCTGGGCATCGGAAGAGAATGTCAGGCGGTCCTCCGGTGCACCGGACTCCAGCGCCACCCGCAACGCACGGCTTGCGCGCAGCTCGCCCGACGCCAGGATTTCCGGCGTAGTGGATGTGGTGAAATCGATAAAGCCACCCGCCTGGGCAAACTCGACGCCGTGCTGCAGCAGGTTCTCGTTGCGATTGATATGGGTAGGGTAAAACTGGCTGATCGGGATATCCGAATTGCTGACCGCATCGAAGAGCGGCTGCAGGCGGCCGTCACAGCCACCCACATGGATGCTGATGACCCCGCTCTTGCCGCTCAGCAGGCCCGCGACCCGGGCATCGGAGGCGACCCGCAACAGCTCAGCCGTGGACGGGTGAGAAGAGCGATGATCGGAAATGGCCAGCTCGCCCACGCCAATAATATTGTCCACCAGCATGATGTCGGTACGGACACTGCCGGTAAGGGTATTGACCGGGAACTGGTATGAACCACTGTGCATATAGCAGGACAGTCCCTGGGCATCCAGGGCCCGGGCCTTGCCGTACAGTTCATTCAGGGTGCGCGTGGTGGCATCGGTGCCCAGCACGCCGATCACGGTGGTCACCCCGGAGGCAAAGGCCTCCCGCGGGTCCAGTTCTGGCGTGCGGGAGGCAAAGCCGCCCTCACCCCCACCGCCGCTGATATGGACCAGGGAATCGACCAGCCCCGGCAACAACCAGGCCCCGTCCGCATCCACCACCTGGCCGATATTTTCCGGCAGGGCGAGGTTGTGGTCGATCTTCGCAATCCTGTCCCCGGCCACCAGCACATCGCAGATTCCAAAATCCCGCGGGGCGAAGACGTGGGCGTTTTTTATCAGTGTTATTTGTGACATATCAATTGTTTACTGCTCAGAAGCCGGCCAGGGCGGCGACAAGTACTGACAGGGAGGCAAACAGGAACAGGCCCGTCCACAACGGCAACACGAAGCGAAGCCAGAGGCCCCAGTCCAGCCGGGCCGCCCCCAGGCAACCCATCAGGGCGGCCGAAGTCGGCACGATAATATTGGTGAAACCGTCACCCAGCTGGAAGGCCAGTACCGCGGTCTGGCGGGTAACCCCCACCACGTCCGCCAGCGGCGCCATGATCGGCATAGTCAGGGCTGCCTGCCCTGAACCGGATGTAATAAAGAAATTGAAAACCGTCTGGAAAACCAGCATGAACCAGGCGGAGACCGCGCCGGAGACATCGGCCAGCCCCTGGCCCGCCCAGTGCAGCAGGGTATTCAGGACACTGGCCCCGTTGGGATCGTCTCCCCCCAGCAGCAACACGATGCCCTTGGCCAGCGCTACCACCATGGCTGCCGGCAATAGCTGCTGGGCACCCTCCTTGAATGCAGCCGCCGCCTTATTCGCCGTCAGGCCATTGAGCCCGAAGGCGATGGCGACAATCGCAATCACAATCCCCATGGTGAAAAACTGGCTGGCGATTTCCGGCAGGAAATAACTGCGCTCCACCACGCCCCAGATCATCCAGGCGATACCCGCCGCGAACAGCAACAGGATCCAGCCGTCGCCGCGGACCATGGTCTGCAGGGATTCCGCCGACTGCTGCTTCCGGCGGAATACCGCATCCGAATCATGTGCCAGGGACGACTCAGGGTCGCGCTGGATACGGCGTGCGTAGAAGAGCGTGTAGCCCGCAAGCAGGCAGGTGGCGACAAACCAGATCGCCATGCGGGGCCCACTGCCGGACATCAGCGGCACATCGGCAATACCCTGGGCAATACTGACACCAAAGGGATTCATCCACGAGGTAGCGAAGCCCACCTGGGTGGCGACGTATGTCACCAGCAGTGCGGTGATACTGTCATACCCCATGGTCACCAGCAGTGGCACCACGATCAGCGTAAAGGGAATGACCTCTTCCCCCATGCCGAATACTGCCCCACCCAGGGAAAAGAGCACACACAGGATGCCCAGGTAGAGATGCCCGGCCTCGCGGTTGCGGGCGATGACCTGGAACAACCCGCGCTCCACCGAGCCACTGGCAAAAATCAGCCCGAAAGCGCCGCCGGTCAGCAGGATAAAGGCGAAAACCCCGATCGAGGCGCCCCACTTGCTGCCCGAGACCATCCCCTCGAAGGCGAAATTCAGCAGGCCGATCTCTCCGCCTTCTGCAAATACGGCCATACCCTGCGGCGCATCCGTCGCCTGCTGGTAAGTGGCCGGGTCGATCACCTTGCGTTCGACACCGTTGACCGTCTGCACAATGGTCTCGTAAGTGCCGGCCGGGATCAGGAAGTTGAGGGCAAATGCGACCAGTGCCACGCACAACAAGATCAGGTAGGTATCCGGCATTGCCCATTTGGGCTCTGCGACCACCTCATCGGCGCCTTGCCGTTCGACTTCAGGGGCAGAAGCTTGCATAGGGGTACACCAAGTTGGTTTTTATACTGGTTAACAGCCACCGCACCCCTGTGGGGGGCGGTGGTATCCGGCTCGATTAAAACGCGTGGCCGTAGCTCAGGGTGACGAAGCGGCCCATGGAACTGTGGTTGACGTGATCCACATTGGCACCGGTACCCAGGACCAGGGGGGGCTCCTTGTCGGTCAGGTTATTGACGCGCAGGCTGAGCCAGCTGCCGTTCTCGAAATCGCGGCCAACACTGGCATCCAGTACCGTCCAGGCATCCACCTCGACTTCGGCACCCTCGGGCAGGCCCGCCGCCTCCAATATCCGGAAGGTGGGGTCGTCAGCGTAGCTGTGGGTGTAGCGCGCGCCCAGCGAGGCAGACCACTGCTCGTTCATCCAGCGCACCCTGGCATTGGCCAGCCAGCGCGGGTACCGGTATTCCCCGGCCTCACTCACTTCGCCCAGGGCGTCCGAGGGGTAACGGTCAAACTCGGCCAGGTAGGTAGTATCGAGGGTGAAGCGGAAGCTGCCCAGGCTGTCGGTATCCAGGTACTGGGTGAATGCCATATCCACACCACTGGTTTCCTGCAGGCCCAGGTTGGTGAGCTGGAAGTGGGCATCCACCACATAACCGTTGGCAACCTCCAGGCCCGGGGTGCCAGTAGCCAGCTCGCCCTCTCCCACCACGGCAAACTCACCGGCCAGTGCCCGCAGGATAAAGTCGTCCTCCTCGACACCGATCAGGTTCTCGTGCTCGATATTCCAGTAGTCGATGCTCAGCTCGGTATCCGCAAACGGTTTAAGGAGTACGCCGGCACCCCAGGTGGTCGCCTCCTCCGGCTTCAGGTTGTCATTGCTGACTTCTTCCGAGAACAGGAACTCGCCGTCTTCATTGTTCGCTCCGCCACAGGCACCCGGGGTCATCGTGCAGTCCACGGTGTAGCTGCTCAGCAGGGTGCCGGCACCCACCTGTGCCAGGGAGGGCGCCCGGAAGGAAGTCGACCAGTTACCGCGCAAAACGACTTTATCGCCAAGGAGTGACTGGCGCATGGCGACCTTTGGATTGAAATCGCCACCAAAGCTGTCGTAGTAGTCATAGCGCATGGCCAGCTGCATTTCGGTGGTCGCCGTCAGGGGAATCGACTGTTCCATATAGACTGCCCACTGGTCGCGCTCGGCATCGGCCGAAGTGGAACTGAAGCCAAGGATCGGCTCCGGGTTCATTGTGGTGGAAACCGCCTCCCCCGACGGGGTGTCTTTCACGGTTTCGCGACGGAACTCGGCGCCCACGGCGACCTTGACCGTACCGGCCGGCAGATCGAACAGGTCACCGGAGAAATTGCCATCGATGGCGTACAGGTTGGACTCGCCACTGCGCGCGGCATCAGTGCGCACAAAGTCAGCGATGGCATCCACCTGGTCGCCCTGGCCCCCAAACGGGTTATACCAGGCTGTGGTCTTGCCCAGGTCTTCACAGGTCTCCCCGGTACCGTAGCTTGCACCTGGCCGGACAAGATCCACGTCCCACCGACTGACTACCGTGCCGTCGGTACACAGGTTGCCCAGGGAAGCGTTGTAGAAAGCCTCTGTATTGTAGAGGCCCGAGATACCACGCTGTTCGTTCTCGTTGCGACCAATATTCGCCGCAACCTCCCAGTCCCAGTTGTTCAGCTCACCGCGCAGGCCGGTGAGGAAACGCACCGACTGGCTCTCCACCTCGACCGCACGGGCATCCGGGAACTTGCCCCAGGCATAAACCGGGAAACCGTAGAAATCACTGAAATCCTGGGCCCCCTCAAACGATCCCTCCTCGACAATATCTGCCTGCAGCGCACCAGGCCACAGCGGGCTTTCCGGATCGAAAGGCGCGCGGCTGAAGTTGGCCGGGGAACTGGTGCCTTTCGCCTCGCTGGTCTGGAACATGACATTGTTGAACCATTCCAGGTTATCGCTCAGGTCATAATTGAAAGTCGCCACCACGCTGCCACTCTGGTAGTCGTCCTGGGTGGCGGCAACGGCGTTGGTATTGAATTCACAGTAGTCACCAAAGTCACCGAACTTGAATTGATCCTCAGGACAGCCACCGGCTGCGGGTCCCTCGGTCTGGTCATACGCCATCCAGAACAGGTCATTGAAGCTGGGATAAACCCCCTGCTGGCTGGGGCGAACAGAATTGGCAGAAATATCCCGGTCGCGGTCGTAGAGTGCATTGCGCTTGAACAGGTCCACCACCACCATGCTGTGGCTGCGCTCGCCGGTGCGCCCCCAGATCCAGTTCAGGTTGTACTTGCCCTCATCTGTACTGGCGGTGGAGTTACCGTGGGTGATACTGACTTCACTGCCTTCAAAATCATCACGGAGCACGAAATTAACCACACCGGCAACCGCATCGGCGCCGTATGTTGCAGCCGCACCGCTGGGTAGGACTTCGACGCGCTCAATGGCAGACAGGGGAATGGAGTTTACGTCGACAAAAGATTCCTGCCCCTTGGCGAAAGAACTGACAGATACACGACGGCCGTTTACCAGTACCAGTGTTGCCGAACTGCCCAGGCCGCGCAGGGAAACACCTGCAGCCCCCACCGGCGTATTGCTGGAAAGTGGCCCACCCGTCGCCGTGGAGAAGGTGCCGGAGCCACCACCGGTCTGCGTCAGCTCCTGCAGAATCTCGATTGCGGAGGTCGCGCCGGATGCCTCGATATCGTCACGGTTGATCTGCACAACCTGCACCGCGCTCCCGGTATCGAGCCCCTTGATGTGACTACCGGTGACGGTGATCTCTTCCACGGCTTCACCAGCGGGGTTGGGCAAGTCCTGCGCGAACGCACTGCCGGCAACCAGAGAACAACCGACCGCCAGGCGAATGGCTTTGTAAAGATGGGTTCTCTTATTCATTTGGATTCCCTCTGTATTCAGGCTCCGGGGCCCTTCTTATCCTGGATTTCGAATGTGCTTATTGAGGGCAAGCAATGCCCACAGGCAAACGCCGGCGGCCCGGTTGCGCACACAGGTCAGCATGCCGGAGACATACCGATAATGCGGGATACTGTTGGCGATATAAGGCGGGAAAAAGAGAACCGACTTATAGCTTCCCTGTGCTCGGCGGCACGCTCAACTTTGTCCTATCAAAACAGGGTCAAGCGCACGGTCAGGCCGATGCGTGGAAGCTACTCGTCAAACCACTCGCTAAGGTGGTAGTTGGCGGAGCAGCACTGGATGGCAGCAATGGATACCACGTTGCTTGTGTTCATAGTGCTTTTTCTTTGGAAGTGGTTGCTTGTTGTTATCCAACGAACTTCACCGATTTTTTATCACGGTGAAAAAATGCTGTAAAGCCTTTATTGGCATGCAGGGAAGACCGGTGTACCCCCCCCACCAAACAGAATTTTCTGCAGCCATCGATTACAAAACAGGCACCCATCAAACGATGCGGGCAGGGGAAAATTTCCCACAAACAAGCCGGGGCGGGAATCTCTCCCCGCCCCGGCCCCGCCGCACAGGGGACAACCGCGGTTACTGGTATGGCTGCTTGATATAGAAGTCGGTCTTGCTGCCGTCGATGCCAATCCTGACAGGCGCAACCGATGTCGCCCCAGTCAGTATGTTGTACTGGTCGGACTCGGAGAGCTGGTAACGCAGTACGTTCTCATAGATAACCGGCAATCCACAGGTCGCCTGGGTACGGGAAGTCGAGCCGTCCTCGGCCAGCACATAGACATTGCCGCTACCATCGACCACCCCTGTGCCATCGCTGGCAAAGAAGATCGAGGTCTGCTCGTCCACACCTATACCACGGATGCCCACCGGCAGGCCGGCCATAAAGGCCATCAGGCGCCCCATACGATCCCGCTCTGCAAAGTGGGAATCGACCAGTACATTCTCCATCGTGGCGGTGGTCAGGAAATCCGTCGAGATGTTGGTGTACTCGTGGCAGAGGTCGGTCACAGCCTCCGGGGAGTAGGCGCCGTTAGTCCCGTCGGGATCGTAGATATACTCGGATTGCACCGCCGCTCCGGCGGAGGTACCACCCAGCACGGCACCCCGGGCAAGGGCCTCATCCAGCGCCTGCTGCACCGGGGTTCCCTGCCACTGGTTGAGGTAGTCGGACTGGTCACCACCGGCCAGCCAGATAAACTCGGCGGACTGCAGGGCCCAGAGTACATACGCGTCATCTGTGTACTGGGCGCGGTCAACCATCAGGGTTTCGACCGAGTCGGCCCCCAGCAGGTTGTAGAGATAGTCGTTATAGCCATCACTACCGGAAGTCCGCAGGACCACAACATCGCCACCGCCAAACACTGGCTTGACGCGTCGCTCAAACGCCACGTCCACATCGGTACCTCCGCCCATGACCAGCAGCCCCCCGCCATTGGGGACGAGCTCCACACAGGTATCATCCGGATTACCGGTAAGGTAAGTGGTGAGGCCGCCGGGCTTGCCGGGCCGGGCGCCGAGATTGCAATTGCCGCCGTCACCCCCACCGGAGGACGGAATCCCGGCGACTGACAGACTATAGGATCCGCGACCGCTGTACTGGGTGACCTTCAATGTGTACAGCCCCGCGCCACCAACAGAAACGGGAGCACTTTCCGGGTTATCCCCGGTCTCCGCGGCATAGAGCTGCTGCTGTGGATCGTAGAGGTATCAGTCAAAATCATCACTACCGGCATGACTCAGGCTGATATCGAGGGTGGCCGCGTGATCGACATTGAAGTAAAACCAGTCCTGGTCGCGACGGTTGCCGATATCCCCGGCCACCTGCTGGCTTGAGCAGACGGGTCCGTCTGCCTCGGACTCGGCATCATTGGATTCGGATTCCTGCGTGATACAGGCCAGGGCACCGTGACTCAGGAATAATGTTGAAAAGAGTAACGCGAGCTTGCCGGGCATTGTGTTCTCCTTGACGTATTGCGCTCGGATGCAACCGGGCGGTTATTGTTATATCGTCAAAGAGTAACGGCTTTGTCATCGGCAAATTGCGGAGCCAGTTCGCAGCGGCTAAAAACGTCAAGTCCGGGCGCAATGCGAACATTTGCAAAGAAAGTTGCGCAATATTTCAGTGCATTTACACGACTATTTCCCACAAACTGTGCATGCGCAATGTCCACCCGCTGATGAACAGCTCAATTGCGGACCGCAGGTTAAATACCGCAACCAGCCCCATCAATCAGCATATGCGTCACCAGTCCCACCCCGAGCATGCGCACGGACTTCCAGGGCAGGAACAGCAGTGCACCCATGAGGGAGATAGGCAGCATGGTGTGCAACGGGTAAGAGTTTATGGCGCACTGGACCGGGCCTGAAGCCGCCGGCACAAACAGATGATCCAGGTCGACCAGGTTTGCCGCCAGCATGATCAGCGCCGCTTTCAGCCAGTCATCGCGAAAAAGCAGCCAGGCCAGTGCGATCGGCACCACTACATGAAGGGCAATATGAATAAATCCGTACATGAAATCCTACAATAATTCTTCTGCGGAGAGGGAACCGAGACCTTCCTCGATATCCTGGCGAATGGCTGTGCGCACCAGCTCCGGATCTTTCGAGGCTATTGCCTCCAGCAGGTCCTGGTGGCGATCGGGCAGCTCCTGTACACCAAAGCGCTGGAACACCAGGTGCTGCAGTGGGGCAGTCTGCAGCCAGAGGCTCTCGATCAGGGAGAGGATGATATGTGGCCGCCCGAGCCGGTAAAGGGTGAAATGGAATTCCAGGTTGGCCGTGACGTATTCTTCAATGTCTTTTTCTGCCAGTGCGTCGGTCACCCGGCCATCCAGCCTGCGCAACTGCTCCAGCTCCTCGGTCCCCACGTACGGCAGTGCCTGCTCGGCCGCCTGGCATTCCAGTGCAACGCGCGCAGCGCAGATTTCTGCCAGTTTTTCCGGGGTCATGGTGGGCACGGTTACCCGGCGGGTATCCGAGAGTTCCAGCGCCCGCTCTGAAGTCAGGCGACGCAGTGCCTCACGCACTGGCATGGGGCTGCAATCCAGCTCCGCCGCCAGGCCGCGGATCGTAATGGCATGGCCCGGCAGGAAGCGGCCGCGGAGGATGGCGTCGCGCACCTGGAAATAGACCCGCTCCTGGGTTGTGCGGTATTCCTCCTGGGGTGCGCTGAAATCCTGCTGTTCACTCATGCCGCACTTACCCGATCCAGTTTGTGCAGGACATCATCACGCCCGACTTCGATCATATGCTCAGCGAGCGTGCCCTGTTGCCACATCTCGAAAAAATCCTCGGCAACCCGCCGGCTGGCATCGACTACGGCGTTCCAGTACTGCAATCGTTCCGCGGTTGAAAACTGGTAAAAATCGTCACGATCCGGGATTTTACCGTGCGGCAGTGAAGCCACAAAGGCCGGCGAAGGTGCCACCAACAGGGTATTTTGCATGGCACCACCCTTTACCCAACGCCAGCTCAGGCTCTTGTCGAACCAGCCGGGAACCATGTAGGGGAAAAAGTGTGGATACAGCGCCACCCCCTCGGGATGGCGGAATCGCAGGTCAAAGTGGTAATCAGTGATGCCACCGTCCCGGTAGTTACCGAGCGGTGCGCCCTCCGGGTTCTGCACGCCCGCCATCACCAGCGGGATCGAACCACTGGCCAGCACCGACGAACGGACATTCCCGGCCGACAGAGGAATATTGACCGTGCGCAGGCTGTCGAAATGCACCGCCGGGGTATCGCCAGCGTGAAATACGACGCGATCCCAGAACGCGCTCAGGCTGCGACGGGAAAAAGCATTGGCCAGGGCCGAGGCCAGCAGCGCCGGGGCCAGTACCGCGCGGCGCTCACTGGCGAGCGGCCCACGGCCACGGACGGTCACAAAGTGACTCTGCCAGGTCCGGTTGGCCGCGACCTGGGCAGCGCCCTCTTCCCCCAGGACATCCTGCAGTATCTTCCCGGCGGTGGTGGTGATCTCCGCCGGGGTGGGCTTGCCGGAATCGTACACCTGGTTGACGTATCCATATTCCAGCGCTTCCAGGGCCTCCAGTGGCCGCGCCATGGCATAACACATGTTGCGAAAACTGCCGATAGACGAGCCTACCGTAGCGATGGGCTCCTTCCGGTCGCGGAAGAACTCCCCCATCAGCACCCGGTCCAGCTGGCTGATCACCAGCCACTTGGGCCCCCCAGAGGCGCCCACCAGGGTCGAAATCTGTTCCTGGCGCAGGCCCTCTTCCCGGACCCGCCGGGCAGCTTCCGCCCCAGCCAGTATTACGCAGGATCTTTTCTTCACTACATTATCCAAATTCAGATCGGGCCCGCCTTCAGGCCCCAATCACGGGCTGTATTGACACTTTGCGGTGCTCCACCGCTCCGCCCTACTCGAACCATCGTCGCGGGGCTGGCAGGCTGCCTGTGCCAGCACACAGGAAGCGGAATGTACTCGAGTACAAGAGCATTCCGGGCACTGCCACTGGCGGCGCAGTCAACCAACTGCCTTCCTCGAGGCGAAGAGTGACTCGGGAAGCGTCATGAGCGCCGGCAGGTTGGTCGGTGCCAGCGCGCAGTAACCGGAGTGTGCACAAGGCACATGAGGATTCCGAGCACTGCCACCGGCCGGGATGCCAAGCGCAATAGCTTCCCGTTCACTCTTACCAGGTGCCGGTGTTTTCCATTGACGCCCAGGGCTCCTCCGGCTCCAGTGCCTCCCCCTTTTGCAGCAGCTCGATCGAGATACCGTCCGGTGAGCGCACGAATGCCATATGACCGTCCCGCGGTGGGCGGTTGATGGTGACTCCCTCGTCCATCAGTCGCTGGCAGATGGCGTAGATATTATCCACACGGTACGCCAGATGGCCAAAGTTCCGGCCACCGGTGTAGGTTTCCGGGTCCCAGTTATGGGTCAGTTCCACCAGTGGGGCCTTGTTCTCCCGCGCGCTCTCCGCATCCCCGGGCGCGGCCAGGAATACCAGGGTAAAGCGCCCCTTGTCATTGTCGACACGGCTGATCTCCTGCAGGCCCAGCTTCTCGCAGTAGAACTTGAGGGATTCCTCGAGGTCCGCTACCCGGACCATGGTATGCAGGTATTCCATCGTATAACTCCTCTGACGGTAGGCTTGGTTGGTCGGGTGACCCGGTCAAATATTGCTCGCACCGGAAAGCCGGAACGAGCACGGTGCCAATTGTGAACGGCAATCGCGCAGATATACAGGCATAAACGCCGCCGCTGCACTAATGGGTGCATATCTGCGCAGGGCCAAACCGGCTACAATCGGGCAGTAAAATAAAGGTTCAAGATTACGGACGCCAGAGCCAGATGTATCAAAAGTATTATCGTCAATTCCTGCAGGGCGCTGCAGAAAGCGCCGCCAGCGGCGCCAAAGCACCGCTCCACATGGCCTGCCACTCCCACCACTACTGGCCGGACATCACCCTGGAAGCGGTTCAGCAGTACTGGCAGGACTCCGCCCGCCTGGCGGACAGCAAGTGGGGGCCAATTTTTGAGCAGAAGATTCCCGCCTGGCAGGCAGCGGTCGCCCGCGTCCTCAACTTGCCGGCGCCGGACCGGATCGCCCTGGCACCCAATACCCACGAACTGGTTTTCCGCCTGATCAGCGCCTTCGACCTTTCCCGTCCCCTGCGCATCCTGACCACGGACGGGGAGTTTTACAGTTTCACCCGCCAGCTGCAGCGTCTCGAGGAAGAGGCCAATGTCGAGGTTACCCGGATACACAAGGAGCCCTACGACACCCTTGCCGAGCGATTCGAGCAGGAACTGCACCACGGGCATTACGAACTGGCCTATGCCAGCCAGGTATTCTTCGATTCCGGCATCGCCTTCCCCGACCTGGCCGGGATCGCCGGGCGCAAGCCGGAGCGCACCGAGTTTGTCATCGACGGTTATCACGGCTACTTCGCCCGCCCCACCGACCTGGGAGAGATAGCGGACAAGGTTTTCTATACCGCCGGTTCCTATAAGTACCAGGGGGCCGGTGAGGGCCTGTGTTTCATGAGTATTCCTGCGGGCTGCACCCTGCGCCCACTGTACACCGGCTGGTTTGCGGATATGGCCGAACTGGAAAACCGGGCTGACCAGGTCGGGTTCGCAGATAACTGGCTGCGTTTCGCCGGCTCCACGATGGATTACTCCACGCTCTACAAGGCTGTGGCCATCCTCGAGCTGTTCGAGCGGGAAGGCATCACGGTGGAAAAAATCCATGAATACGTCCGGGGTCGCCAGCAGCAATTCCTGGCGACCATGGACAGCGCCGGCCACCCGCTCCTGAATCGGCAGAACCTGATTTACCACGACCTGGAGCGGGGGCATGGGCACTTCTTCACCTTTGATTGCACAACGGCACAACGTGCCAGGCAACTGCAGGAGGAGCTGCTCACACGCGGCGTGCTGTGTGACCGCCGACAGCAGCTGCTGAGGCTGGGCTTTGCCATCTACCAGGACGAAAATGAAACATTTCAGCGCGTGTTCAGCTAACAGACACAACAATTACAACTGACTGTTCTGATATGAATCCATGGAAAAGTAAGGAAAACGCCATGCAGAAAATGATGAAGTTAATCTCCGGCGGCCTCGTTGCAGGCCTGATCCTGTTCGGCGCCGGCTGCGGAAACGGCGGCGAGGGAAAACCCAGCGGCACCCTGGTGTCCATTTCGGCCCGGGGTGAGGCGAGCAAGGTTCCCGACGTGGCCGACATCTCTGCTGGCGTGGTCACCGAGGCGGCAGAAAGCCAGCGGGCCATGCAGGCCAACGCCGAACAGATGGAAAAACTGATCAAGGCCATTGAGAAGACCGGCATCGACAAAAAAGACGTGCAGACCAGCGGTATCAGCCTGACCCCGCGCTACACATCCCGCCCCAACAGCGAGGGTCCCAATCGCCAGATCACCGGCTACATGGCCCGTAACACCGTACGCATCACTGTGCGTGAGATTGACGACCTGGGGAATGTCCTCGACAGTATGGCCGAGGCCGGGGCGAACAATATTTACGGGCCCAGCTTTTCCATTGGCGAGCCGGAGCCACTGCTGGCCGAGGCCCGCGGCAAGGCCCTGGAACAGGCTCGGGAGCGCGCGGCGTCCTATGCGGAATCCCTGGGCATGAAAGTGGCCCGCATTGTCAGCATTTCCGAGGGCGGCAATGTCGGCGCACCGCGCCCGATGATGCGAGCAGAGATGGCTTCAGCGGATGCCCGCACACCAGTCGCCCCGGGCGAAACCACAGTATCGGTCAACCTGGAACTCGTCTTCGAGTTACAGAACTGAGCGTTTCAGCGTCTGCGCGGGTCGTCCCCGGCCCGCGCCCCGCCACGGCAGCACTGTCTCCGGCCCCAAAACCATCCCCTTGCACCGGTCAGTCCCGGACCCGGAAACGCTCAAACCGGCTATCATCCTCGAGGCTGCGAAAGGTCGCGGAATCCGTATCAATGGATAGGATCTGATCTCGCATTTCCTTGATGTACTCGCCATCGGAATAACGGGCATCGGTGATCACCAGTATGCCCTGCTCCACCCGCCAGTTGCTGGAATAGGTCACCCGCTCCACCTCAGTCATATTCCCGTCGTCCTGGAGAACGACGTAACTGATATAGCCCTGAGCAGACCCGTCGGCTTTATAGCTTTTTTCCCCGTAAACATAGAGCCGCCCCTCCATGTGGACGTATGACCCACGCCAGGTTCCGACCAGGGACTTGCTGATGTACTCGTCACCTGCATTCCCCCACACCGATTGGACCTGGAGCAAGAGCAGAAGTACAAAGGCCACCCTCGGGGATACGCTTGCAAACCATGATGAGAGCCGGCGCCCGGAGCATTGCATACCAACTACCTCAGCGGGGCTGTGGCGGCTGCCGATAGATCTTGCCGCCTTTCATAATAAACCGGACCCGCTGCAACTGGGTAATGTCTTCAAGCGGATTGCCCGCAACGGCGATGATATCGGCGTGCTTGCCGGCACTGATACTGCCCAACTGGTCTTGCATATGCAGTAGTTCGGCTGCATTCCAGGTGGCACTGCGCAGGGCATCGGCGGGGGTCATACCGGCATCCACCATCAGTGCAAACTCCTGCGCGTTGTCACCGTGGCGGCTGACGCCGCTGTCCGTACCGAAGGCAATCTTGACCCCGCGCCGGTAGGCCTCGGCAAATGTCTCCTTGATCAGTGGGCCGATGGTGGCCGCCTTGGTGCGCACAATCTCCGGGAAAAAGCCCTCAACCCGCGACTTCTCCGTAACCCAGTCACCCGCCAGCAGCGTGGGAACATACCAGGTACCATTGCGCTTCATCAGCTCAATGGTCTCACCATCCATATAGGTACCGTGCTCGATGGAGTCAACACCTGCGCGAATCGCCCGCTCCATTCCCTCCTTGCCGTGCGCGTGGACCGCCACGGTAAATCCGTAATCCTTCGCGGTGGATACAACCGCTTCCAGCTCATCCTTCATGAACTGCGGGTTCTGGCCACTCTTCGCCACACTTAACACACCGCCCGTAGCAGTGATCTTGATCAGGTCGGCACCATCCTTGTAGCGCTGGCGGACGGCTTCACGGGCACTCGCCACACCGTTGACCACGCCATCAATCGGGCCAGGTTGCCCCATCAGCTCCATCCGATAACCATTGGTTGGGTCCGCGTGCCCGCCGGTAGTGGCAATCGACTTGCCAGCGGTGAAGATACGCGGACCATCAATCGTGCCCTGGCCTATGGCCTTACGCAGGCTCACAGTCACATTATCGGTATCGCCCAGGTCACGCACAGTCGTAAACCCGGCCATCAGTGTACGGCGGGCCGTATCCACCCCGCGCAAGGCATAATCCGCCGGATTCCAGGTATATCGCTCGACGTAGGTGCGCGGACCGAACTCTGTCACCAGGTGCGTGTGCATATCCATCAGCCCCGGCAAAACGGTATATCCCCGCAAATCCACCAGCTGCTCCCGGTCCCGCTTGGCAAAGCCCTTCTGTACAGACTCAATGCGTCCGTCGACGACATGGATCGTCCGGTTTTCCAGCATATTCCCGGATTCACTGTCGAACATCTGTCCGGCGAAGATCGCCAGGGATTCGGCCACCGCCGGCGCGGCGCAAATGGACGCCAGTAACGCCGCCGCCAGAGTCGCGGCGCGAATACGAAAGATTCCCCGATTGGTCATTGTGGTCATTGCTACCCCTTCTCGGACTGGCTTAGCCTCGGTTATTGTTGTGCTTCCTCTAGGCGCACAATCTACCCTATTCCCTAAGCGGAGAGAAACAGCTGATGAGAATCTATGAATATGCTCAGGCCCCCAACTGCCGACGGGTGCGCATGTTCCTGGCAGAAAAAGGCATCGAAGATGTGGAGTTCGTGCCTGTGGACATTGCCCGTGGCGAGAATCGAACAGATGAGTACCGGCGCAAGGACTTCAATGGCAAGGTGCCGGTTCTGGAGCTACAGGACGGGACAGCCATCGCCGAGTCCGTTGCCATCAAACGCTACTTCGAGGAACTGCACCCCGAAAAGCCGCTGTTCGGCCGCGATCCCCATGAGAAAGCCGTGGTTGAGATGTGGGTACGACGGGCGGAGTTTAACCTGATGTTCAACGTGGGTATGTGCTTCCAGCACACCACCGGCTTCTTTGCCGACCGCATGAACACCTTCCCGGACTATGGTGAGGACTGCGGCAGCAAGGCGCGAGCGTTTTTTGAGCAGCTGGACCAACACCTGGAAAACAACCGCTTCCTGGCCGGGGATTATTTCTCGGTGGCGGATATCAGCATGCTGTGTGCCCTGGATTTCGGCAAGGTCGTCAACCTGCGCCCGTCGGCGGAACAGCACCCGCATCTGGAACGCTGGCGGGATGAATTGAGCGAGCGACCCAGCGCACGGGCCTGACAGCCCCGGCCAGCGACCTCTTGCGGATCTTCCTGCCACGCACGGGAGTCACAGCTCAAACGTACGCCGGCTTCGCCCAGCATGGTCGCGCTCGCATCCCCCGTGCCAGGCACTACCCCGGCACGGCGTCCGCGGTTGTGCTGGCCGGGGTGCTGAGAACCCGCACGTCACGCTGCGGGAAGGGAATCTCGATACCATGCTGCTGTAACGTCTCAAAAATGATCAACAGCAGGTCGCCACCGACACGATTGCGACCATCATCGATCCCTTCCATCCAGAATTCCACGAACATATTGACGCCGTTATCTCCGAAACTGTCAATCTCACAGTCAGGGCGCTCCTCAATGGGGAGGTGGTCGCCACTCAGTACCTGTGGATGGGCTGCCACTGCACGTTTGATGATCTCCACCATCTCGCGGATATTGGTCCGGTAACTGACAGAGAAGTCCACACGGTAACGCTGCTTCTTGTTTTTGTGTGTCCAGTTGATAAAGGAGTTGGAGACAAACTTTTCGTTTGGTACCACGATATCCTTGCCATCAAATGTCTCCAGGGTGGTAGAGCGCATGTTCAGTCTCGTCACCACTCCGGTGCGCCCGTCCTCCAGCTCGATATAGTCGCCCACCGTCACCGAGCGATCCACGAGAATGATGATGCCGGAAATAAAGTTAGAGGCAATCGTCTGCAAGCCAAAGCCGACGCCCACCCCGACGGCGCCACCAAAGACCGCCAGCGCCGTCAGGTTGATCCCCATCAGTTGCAGGATGAGCAACGCGATCAGGGTAAACAGGCCGATCTCAAACAGCTTTGCCGCAACTTCACGGGTGCGGAAGTCCAGGGTCTCCTGCTTGCGAATGATGTTCTGGCCGGTAGAGTTCGATACCCGTCCCAGCCAGAACAGCAATGAGCCGAAAATCACCGTGCGGACAATGCCGTAGGCAGAAAGCCGGATATTGCCAATCTGGAGCGCCATGGCATCCAGGACCTGCACAATATCGTCCAGCACCCCGATGACGTAGAGAAACAGGATCGGCATCCCGACCCAGCGGAATATATGGGCCGCCACCGGGTTGGTGACCACCACCCGTACAAAGGAATTGAACAGCAGGATAATCGCAATAGCCAGCGCAGCCTGAACCACCCAGCTCTGGCCGATCACCATCGGAATAAAGGCGACCGAAATTTTCAGCAACAGGATGGCCAACAGGGGAAAAAGCAGCCTGCCGAAGCGATAGGCCAGCATCCGCAGGGGATGCATCTCGGGATATTCCGGCGGGCGGGCGAGCGTGGGGATATAGCTTTGCAAGCGATGGGTAACCAGGAAAGCGAGCCCGTAGATCAGCACAATGATGCCGATCTGGCTCAGTACAGTTACCTCACTGGTGGAGGCGAGCAGCGCACTCGTCCGCTCTGACAACTGTTGCAGCAATTCCTTGGTATCCATATCCGTCACCGGACAGTTTCCGGGTATCGCCCTGTAGACCCGCCTGAAACCATTAAAACACTGTAACCGGCGCAGGGGTATAGCACCACGCCCCTTTATCGCACATGGCGGTGCTCCACCCGGCCAGGTCAGTCGGCCGATTCCGCTTCCGTGTCCGCAACGGTAACCGCGTCATCCGGGAGGCTGGTGATATCCGGCTGGCGCCGGCGTCGGGTCTTGGCCGGGATCATGTCACGCATGACCTCCAGCTTGCCGAAGCAAAGGAGCTTGTCGTTGGCCTCCAGCTCCCGTGTGGCTTTGGGGTTGGGGATCACCTTGCGGCCCCGGTAAAGGGTCAGGACATTGATATCATGCTCTTCCGTACGAATGTCGGCGATGGTCCGGCCCACAAACTTGGAACCCTCCGGCACATAGATCTCACTGACACCGTAGCCCTTACTGACGGTAAGGCGCTGGCGCACGTCGATCTCGGGAAAGTCCACCTGGGCGGCAATATACTCAATCACGGCCCCGGCCACATCGAGCCCGGTACAGGTCTCAATGCCTTCCAGACCGGGCGACGAATTCACCTCCATGATCTGCGGACCATTCGCGCCCTCCAGCATATCCACGCCGGCCACCTGCAGGCCCATGATCTGCGTGGCGCGAACGGCGGTTTCGATATATTCCTCGGGCAGCTCCACCGCCTCGGCCAGGCCCCCACGATGGACGTTGCTGCGGAATTCCTGCCCCTGTGCCACCCGACGCATGGCCGCAACCACGCGATCGCCCACCACAAAGGCGCGGATATCCCGCCCCTTGCTCTCGGCGACAAACTTTTGGATCAGCACGTTCTGCTTTTGTGCCTGTAACAGTTCGATAATGGCCTCTGCCTGCTTGACGGTATCGGCCAGTAGCACGCCTATGCCCTGGGTGCCCTCGATCAGCTTGATCACCACCGGCGCTCCACCCACCCGCTCGATAGCAGGCAGCACGTCCTTCTTGTCATGTACGAACGTCGTGCGGGGAATGCCCACATAATGGCGACTGAGTAACTGCAGGCTGCGCAGTTTATCGCGGGAGTTATTGATTCCGTGGGCGGTGTTTGCGCAGAAAACATCCATCTCCTGAAACTGTCGCACCACCGCCGTGCCGTAGTAGGTGATCGACGCCCCGATACGCGGCAGGACGGCATCAAAATCAGCGATCTGTTTCTGCCGGTAGTACAGATCCGGTGCTCCGCGCTGCAGGTCGATGGCAAACTTGATTGTGTCAAGCACCTGCACCTCATGTCCGCGCTTCTGGGCGGCTTCCTGCAGGCGCATGGAGCTATAGCATTTGGGTGAACGGGACAGGATCGCAAGCTTCATGGGCATCACCTTTTATTTTTCGGCCAGGCGGGCGCACCAGCCGGGACCGGACGAGGTCGGGCGAATAGATTGTACAGGTATCGCGGGCAATCCCCGCGTGGCGACAGCAACGGATTATTTTTGAACTCTGGCATCCCCTGCCGGGTACGCCGCACAGATCAGCGCACCCGACGGGAAATACATTCCAGCCTAGTAGAAAACGGAGGAAACGCCAATATCGGGCTCTCAACAGCCGGATTCAGGTTTCCCCGGGCAAGACGGTCACCGGGCCGACATCCAGCGCCTCGATATCCTCCCGGATCTTGTCCAGGTCGCCCACAATCACCCAGGTAAACTGGTCAGGGGCCAGGAAATTTTCCGCCGCCTGCATGACATCCGTACGCGTCAACGCGGATACCCGCTGCGGGTAGTCGGCGAGGTACTCCGGCGGCAGGCCTTTTTCCACCTGCCAGGCAATGCTGGATAACAGCTGCCCCTTGGTCTGGAAGCGCGCGCTCTGTTTCAGCACTTCGTCATCCCGGTAGTCTGCCAGCTCCTCGTCCGTTACCGGCTTCTCCCCCAGGAACAGGTTGTACTCCCTGAGCAGCTCGGTGATGGCCTGGGCCGTTTTGTCGGTCTGCACCGGGGCAAACAACAAATAGGGCCGCTGTCCTTCCGTATCCAGCGAAACCGCCCTCGCCCCGTAGGACCAGTGCTTGTCCTCCCGCAGGTTCATATTCACCCGCGAGGTAAACTTGCCGGCAATTACACTGGCCATCGCATCGAAAGCCTCGGCACCTTCGGGCTGCCACGGGGGCACCACCAGCCCCGCGAGGATGTAGCTCTGCTCGGCACCCGGCCGGTCCAGCAGGTATACACGGGGGCGTGGAGGGCGCTCCACCGTCGCGACCTCGATCTGTGGCAGCTCCGTATCCGGCGCCTTCCAGCCCTTCAGGGCGCCATCAAGCTTCGACTTCAGGTCTTCTGCGTTTACGTCCCCCACCACCGTCAGCACGGCGTTATCCGGGCGCACCCAGGTATTGTGGAACTTTACCAGGTCGTCGCGGGTCAGCGACCGGATCCCCTCCACGGTTCCGGAACCGGTCAGCGGCGCACCATAGGGATGCCCGCCACCGTAGAGCAGCGGTGGCAGTTCGCGCAGGGCGAGCCCCTGTGGCTGCGCTTTTTCCTGGGCGATGGCATCGATGCGGTTTGACTTTACCCGCGCCAGGTCCCCTTCCGGGAACAGAGGTTTCTTGATGACCTCGGCCAGCAGGTCCAGGGATGGCTCAAGCTGAGTGGTCAGCGCGCTGAAATTGATACTGTTGTAATCCAGTCCACTGCTGGCGCTGACACTTGCTCCCAGCTCTTCCTGCCGGCTGCTGAATGCGAGGCTGTCGTATTTGCCCGCCCCCTCACTGAGCATACGGGCGGCCACGGAAGCGAGGCCCGGCTTGTCGCCGTCCGCCGCCGCGCCACTGCGGAATTGCAGGTTCATGAAAACGGCCGGGGTATCATGGCGCTCGGCCAGCACTACCCGCAGGCCATTGTCGAGTGTGAACGCCTTCTGCGGCGGCAACTCCAGCGCCACCGTCTTGTCTACCGGCGGCAGGGCACTGCGATCCGCTCCCTCGCTGGTCGTTCGGTATTCCTCCTCCGGCTTGATGACCAGGGTGTAATTCTCAGGTGTCAGCCAGCGCTCCGCGACGTCCTGGACCTCCAGCGCCGATACCCGGGAGTAATCCTCCAGTCCGGTGATCAGCGCGCCGGGATCGCCATAGTAGAACTCGGAGCGCGCCAGGATATCGCTCTTGCCACCAAAACCACCGATCTTTTCCAGTCCCTTGACCAGCCCGGCAAACTCACTCTGCTTGATGCGGCGCAGCTCAGCGACACTGACCCCGCCCCCGGCAAACTGTCGCAACTCTTCCTCGAGCAGTTGCTCGACTTTTTCCACGGGTTGCCCCGGCTTGACGTCGACAACGATAAAGAGCTGGCCAGCGAGCTGGCGGCCAAAATAGTACGCACTGACACTGGTAGCAACCTGCTCCTCCCGTACCAGTCGCCGGTATAGCAGGGAGTTATTGCGGTTGGCCAGCAACGAGGTCATCAGGTCAAGTGCGTTTTCCTCATCGCTCCCGAGCCCGGGCACGTTCCAGACTTTGTAGATCCGTGCCTGTGGAACCTGGTCAGTCATTACCTCGCGCTTTTCGGGTTGCACCGGCAGCTCCCAACTCACCAGCCGCGGGGGCACCGAGGTGCTGGGAATGTCGCCGAAGTATTTCCGCGCCCTGGCCATAGCGTCCTCAACCGTGATGTCACCGGCGATCACCAGGATGGCGTTGGCGGGCTGGTAATACTCCGTAAACCACTGCTTCACATCCTCCAGGCTGGCATTGTCCAGATCGTCCATGGAACCGATGGTGGTCCAGGAATATGGGTGATGCGGGGGAAAGGTACTTTCGGCAATGATTTCAAACGCCCTGCCATAGGGCGCATTCTCTCCCTGGCGCTTCTCGTTTTTCACCACGCCACGTTGTTCATCCAGCTTTTCCTGGCTGATGGCCCCCTGGAAATGCCCCATTCGATCGGACTCCATCCACAGTGCCATATCCAGCGCGCCCACCGGCACAGTTTCAAAATAGTTGGTGCGATCATTGTTGGTGGTGCCATTCATATCGGTGGCGCCGGAGCGCTGGAACGGCTCGAAGTATTCCCCCGGGTAGTTTTCCGATCCATTGAACATCAGGTGTTCGAACAGGTGCGCAAACCCGGTTTTACCGGGTTTCTCATCCTTCGAGCCCACCTTGTACCAGATATTGACGGCCACTACCGGCGCCTTGTGATCCTCATGCACGATCACGGTCAGGCCGTTGGCAAGCTTTTCCCTGTGGAAAGGAATCTCAATATCGGGCACTTCGACATAGGCTTCCTTTTTTGCCGCCGCCGCACGGCTGCTGGCAGCGGCCTCCTTGTCCACCGTCAGGGCGCGGTGTTCACCCTCACCATTCTGCCGTGACTGCTCGGGCGCTCCGCAGCCACAGGACAGTAATGCCCAAAGGACGATCGAGAAAAAAGCTAAACGCAAGTACATGAATGAATTCCCCGCTAGAGGTCGCCGTTATTCTGCCCGCACTGGCGCAGGCGCCAGGAGCCAGGAGCCAGGAGCCAGGAGCCAGGAGCCAGGAGCCAGGAGCCAGGAGCCAGGAGCCAGGAAAGGATAGTTTAGGCAACAAATTGCTTTACAGGCCGGGCAAATCGACCGACTACCGTCACCTGACGGAAAGCAGGCCCGGGGAAAGAAAGGCGAAACAGATCAAGGGAGGGCGGATAAAAAACCGGGCGCACCAGCGCCCGGGAAATACTTCAGTTGGACTTCGCGACGATACATCGCCAGAGGGAGAAAACTTTCAGGCACCTGCCCCGCCACTACTGTTACTGGCGGGGTCTGGTGCGCCGGGATCAGGCTGCTGCAGAGTCAGTTTTTTTTACTGCATCCTCGTGCCCGAAACGCTCTTCGGCTATCCGGTCTGCCACATGCGCGGTGGTTTCACCGGTTTCCTCAGCACGCTGAAAAATTTCCTGCATGGTGTCGCCGATACGCTCAATGTGCTCCTTTACCTGCGCCGGGTTGTAGTCACCCTGCTGCTGGTAGTAGACGTCGATAATGCCGCCGGCATTAATAACGTAATCCGGTGCGTAGAGGATACCTTTCTCACGCAGTGCCTGGGCGTGACGCTCTTCGGCCAGCTGGTTATTGGCTGCGCCGGCAATGGCACCGACCTTCAGTCGCGCAATGGTGTCATCGTTAAGGATGGCTCCCATGGCACAGGGAGCGAACAGGTCGACATCCAGGTCAAAAATCTCATCGGAGCCCACGGCCGTGGCTCCCAGCTCGCTGACAGCACGGTCGATATTGTCCTGGAAAATATCCGTTACATAGATCTCGGCACCAGCCTCTTTCAGAAGTTTCGCCAGGCGGAAGCCCACATTGCCCACGCCCTGGATGGACACCTTCAGGCCCTGCAGGTCGTCGCGCCCCCAGCGATGCTTGGCGGTGGCCTTCAGGCCCACAAATACACCGTAAGCGGTAGAGGGAGACGGATCGCCGCCGGTCTCGGAGCCCTCGATCAGGCCGGAAACGAATTTCGTGGTCTCGCCGATCACCTTCATGTCGGCAACACTGGTGCCGGAATCTTCAGCGGTGATGTAACGGCCGCCCAGGGTATTGATGAACTCACCCATGGCGCGCAGCAATTCCGGCGTCTTTTCCTTGCGCGGGTCACCGATGATCACGGACTTGCCACCACCCAGCTTGAGCCCGGCCATGGCAGACTTGTAGGTCATGCCACGGGACAGGCGCAGTACGTCCTCCAGCGCCTCACCGTCATCGGCGTAAGGCCACATGCGGCAACCGCCCAGTGAGGGTCCCAGATTGGTGTTGTGCACCGCAATAATCGCCTTCAGTCCGCTTTTGGCATCCTGGTAAAAAGCCACTTGTTCGTGCTTATCGTAGGCGGGATGGGAGAATATGCTCATTTTGTGTTCCTCTCCGGAGACCGGTTCTACAGCTGGGGAACAACCACAGCCCTTTGTGCGTTTTTATTTGAAGGTAAGATTATATCTATGATCAGGATATAGAGTTTGCAATCTTTGCACAAACAGGTGCCCTTAGGGCTAATTTATCATCCTATATGCCTTATATTAGGACGCAGGGTCACAATGGACTGCAGGTGGCTTCCCGGTCATTTACCGCCGGGCCCCGGTGAAGGGTTTAAACTGGTTCCGCAATTTCTGTCTGGTAGAATCCGCGCCCAAATCGACCCGTGTAGAGACCTCCCGCATGCTGAACCCGGATGCCCTCAAGCAACTGAACCAACTGAAAACCGATATCCGCTCCACCAAGGAGTTTGCCGAGGGCCGGGTCCGCGGCAGCAACGGCAAATTCGGTTTTGTCGTACTTGACGACGGGCGCGAGGCCTTTCTCCCGCCCCCCGAAATGGAACGCGTGTTCCCCGGTGACCGGGTGCGGGTGAGCCTCACTGAAGAGGACAAGGGCAAGCTGTCCGCCGAACTGGACGCCCTGCTCGAGAGTGAACTGGATTACCTCGTCGGACAGTACGTCCAGCGCGGCCAGGGACATTTTATCCAGCCCAGCCAGAACGGCCTGACCCGCTGGATCTTCCTGCCTCCGAAGGCCCGCGGCAAGGCCACCCCGGGTGAGTTTATCGCCTGCAAGGTAACCCGCCACCCGTTCAAGGACGGCAAGGCCCAGGCCAGGGTGCAGGAAGTGATCGGCAAGCCGGAAATGCCGGGTATCGAGCACGCCTTTGTGGTGGCCCAGCACCGGCTGCCGGAAAAGTTCAGTGACACCGCCCTGAAACAGGTCCGGGAGATCAGGGAGAAACTTGCCGGCGTCGCCGCCGGGCGCGAGGACCTCTCCGGACAGGGATTTGCCACTATTGATGCCGAGTCCACCCGCGACATGGACGATGCCATTGCCGTCTCCGCGCGCGATGATGGCTGGACGCTGCATATTGCCGTGGCCGACCCATCGAGCCTGATTGAACCGGGTAGCCCCCTGGACCGGGAAGCCTTCGAGCGCGCCCACAGCCAGTACCTGCCTGGCGAGACACTCCCCATGCTGCCCCGCGAGTTGTGCGAAGACGCCTTTTCCCTCCTGCCTGGTGAATTGCGCCCGGCACTGGTCCTGCACGTTGATGTCAACGGGGATGGCAGTATCGGCAACAGCCGCTACCAGTTCGCGGCCATCCGCTCCCGGCACAAGTTGAGTTATGACAGCGTGAGCCGCTTTATCGAGGGTGACAACGACGCTGTGCCCGAGGACCAGCAGGAAAGTCTCCGCAACCTGGCTGCCCTCAGTGAGGTACGCGCAAATTACCGCGCAAGCCACTCACTGATCATGGAGGACCGCCCGGATTACGACATCCACCTCGATGACAAGCGCAAGATTGCGCGCATCGAAAAGCGCGAGCGCAATGTGGCCCAGCGCATGGTCGAAGAAGCCATGCTGGCCACTAACATCGCCATGGGTGCTGAGCTCGCCACCCTACAGCAGGGCTGTTTCTCGGTGCATCTGGGCTTCCGCGATGAGCGTATGGGTGAAGTCAAAAGCCTGCTCAAGGAACTGCTGCCGGAGCATGCGGAAAAAGACCTGCACCAGCTGGACAACTACCTGGCACTGGTGAAGTACCTGGAGACCCACGACGAGCCGCAGATGCAGAACCTGCTGGCAGTGCTCAAGCGTATGTTGCGCCCGGGCCAGCTGGCCAATACGCCGGGCGCACACCTGGGCCTGGGCCTGGAGGCGTACGCCACGGTTACCTCACCGATCCGCAAGTACAACGACCTGCACAACCACCGGGTGCTGCAGGCTGCCGCCGCGGGACAGCAGGGAGAGGCGCTGGACGACGACAAGATCGCGGCACTGCAGGACAGCCTGCTCCGCGGCCGCCAGGCCAACCGTGCCCTGGAGCAATGGCTTTACTGCCAGTTTATGCAGGATAAGGTGGGCCGGGAATTTACCGGCAGGGTCACGCTGGTCAATGGTGCCGGCCTGGGTGTTCGCCTGGACGACTTCGGCATCGATGGCTTTGTGCGGCTGAACACCGACAAGAAAAACCTGCCGGACTTCGATGGCAAGCACCTGACCCTGGCCCACAATGACCTCTCCTACCGGTTAGAGCAGCCAGTGACGGTGAAGATCGGCAGTGTCGACGTCGACAAGCGTCGCATCGCCCTGGAGATCGTCGGCGGCGGCACCCCGGTGGCCACTGCCGCTGCCACCTCTGCTGCGGACGAGTAATACACCGGCGCGCCCCTCCAGGGGGCGCGCCTGGCTGTCACTCTCCCGCCTCCAATCTTATAATTGCCCCGCAATTTCCCGGGCCGGGCCACAAGCCCGGCCGGCCTATACCCGCGGCCAGCCTACCCGGCCGGGACCGCACAAAAATTAAGTAAGAAGGACGCGATATGTCATCCATTGCCGAACTGAGCCCGACCCCACTGTGGAAGCATTTCTCACGGCTGTGTGAGATTCCCCGCCCCTCAAAACACGAAGAAAAAGTGGTGGCTTACATCCTCGATTTTTGTAAGGAGCGCGGGCTGGAAGCCAGGCTGGACCAGATCGGCAACATCATCATCCGTAA
Organism: Microbulbifer sediminum; assembly: GCF_021729035.1. GTDB lineage: Bacteria > Pseudomonadota > Gammaproteobacteria > Pseudomonadales > Cellvibrionaceae > Microbulbifer > Microbulbifer sediminum. Next base: position 174,378 of record NZ_JAJSAP010000005.1, read on the forward strand.
ACCGGCCACCCCAGGGATGGAAGACCGCAAGACGCTCGCCATGCAGAGTCATGTGGATATGGTGCCGCAAAAAAATGCCGACACCGACCACGACTTCCTCAAGGATCCAATCCGCCCGCAGATCGACGGTGACTGGGTTACCGCCACCGGCACAACGCTGGGGGCCGATAACGGTATCGGCGTGGCCGCCATACTGGCCCTGCTGGAAAGCACTGATATCCCGCACCCGCCGCTGGAAGCCCTGCTGACCATCGACGAGGAAGCCGGCATGACCGGCGCCAAGCACCTGCAACCGGGACATTTTGAGGCCGAACTGTTACTAAACCTGGATACCGAGGACGAGGGCGAGCTGTACGTGGGCTGCGCCGGGGGCGTGGACATCAATGTGGAGCTGCCCTACTCTGCGGAAGCGGCTCCGGCTGGCCACAAGGCGTTCAAGCTCAACGTGCGCGGCCTGCGCGGCGGCCATTCCGGACTGGACATCGACAAGGGCCGCGGCAACGCCAACAAGATCGCCAACCGCATCATCGATATCGCCACGCGGGAGATTGAAGAGCTGCGTATCGCGGCGCTCGACGGCGGCACCCTGCGCAACGCGATCCCGCGAGAGTCCTTCAGCACCCTCACCGTGCCTGCCGACAGCGCTGCCCGCTTGATGGAAATCGTCCTGCAGGAGGCCGCCGTGATCAAAGCGGAGCTCGACAACGAACCGAAACTGGACATCGCGGTAGAGGAAACCGAAGCCCCGGCATCTGTCATGGACCGGGAGAGCGAGCGCAGGGTCATCCGCATGCTGCGTGCCTGCCCCAGTGGCGTGGAGCGCATGAGCACGGACCTCGAGGGCATCGCGGAAACCTCCAACAACCTGGCCCGCGTGGTGACAGAAGAACAGGATGGCAAACACCTTTTACGCATCCAGTGCCTGGTACGCAGCCTGTCAGACAGCGCCCGCGATGACCACGGTCTGAATGTTGCTGCCACCTTCGAGCTGGCCGGCGCACAGGTATCACTGGACAATGCCTACCCGGGCTGGACGCCGAATGTGAAATCCCCGCTACTGGCATTAATGAAGGATGTCTACAAGGATATGACTGGCGCCGAGCCGGAAGTAAAAGTCATCCATGCCGGCCTGGAGTGCGGCCTGCTGGCCAAGCCTTACCCCCACTGGGATATGGTCTCCTTCGGGCCCACTATCCGCCGGGCCCACTCGCCGGAAGAGCGGGTACATATCGAGAGTGTGGGGAAATTCTGGGACTACTTCCTGAAGGTGGTACAGGCCATCCCGGCGCGGCATCACTGAGACCCCGGGACACGGCGGCTCCCGCTGCTCATTTAGCGGGAGCAAATTGCCGGGCGACCCCGGCACCGCCAGACACTCACCGGCACAGGCTACTGGATAGCGGAAATGATCTACGGACTGGGAGCACTGCTCGTCGTATTACTGGTATACGGCCCCTCACTTTGGGTGCGGTTCGTGATGTGGCGCCATGCAAAGCCAATAAAGGACATGCCCGGTACCGGTGGCGACCTCGCCCGTCACCTGGTCGAGCGCTTCAGCCTTGCCGGTGTCTCTGTGGAGCGGGGCCAGCCCAATGGCGACCACTATGATCCGGTAAAGAAAGTTGTTTCCCTCAGCCCGCGTGTGCACGATGGCAAGTCACTGACCGCCGTCGCCGTGGCCGCGCACGAAATCGGGCATGCCATCCAGTTTGTTCGCGATGATCCAGTCAGTCATCTACGACAAAAACACCTGGGCAAGGCATTTTTTATCCGGAAGGTCGGTACCGGATTGATGCTGGCCCTGTCGGCGCTCGCCATGGTCCTGAAAATCCCCCATGTGATCGCCCTTGCCATCGCTCTGGGCGTTATTACCATGCTGGCCTCGGCATTGATGTACGCCGCCATCCTACCGGAGGAATATGACGCCAGCTTCAATAAGGCTCTGCCGATACTGGAAGAGGGCTATGTGCCGCCCGAACACCTCCCCGCCATCCGCTCCGTCCTGAAGGCCGCAGCGCTCACCTACTTCGCCGGTGCCCTGGCAGAGCTGCTCAGCCTGTGGCGGTGGTTGCGGTTTCTTCGCTAGGCCCAGGTGGTAAACGCCAATTTACCCCCCCCTGACATTCCCGGTAGAGCCTGCAGGTCTGAGAATGGCCTCACGTTTTTGGCATTTTCTGCAGGCCAATTCTTGTTTCCGTCTAGCGGTCGTATTTTTCCCTTCGACAGTTGGGGTATCAATACACGAGTCAGTCGCGCAGCACAGCGTTGGAAACGCACCATGCTAAATGGGTTCTGCTGAAGTAACTCCCTCCCCCACCCTATGGGCCGCTCCATGAGCGGCCTTTTTTATACTTGCTCCTCGAATAACATCAATTAAATGGCCGGCTTAAAGTCCCGAGAAACCAGGTGCCCGAAATATCCGCCGGGAAAACCTGAGCTATGCCGTAAAACCTGAATACCGTAGCCACATTAATTTCATATTCCTGTAAATCCCGGTTCATCAGGGGGGCGCTATTGTAGCCCCGCCAAATAAGAGCCGCATGAAAGAAAGAACCCGGAGCGCCCTTCATTGCAAAAGAGGGCAAATATTCAGCGGCCCGGTTTCATACCTACTGATTGACAAGGGAACAAAGGAATGAACAGTTCAAGGAAACACCTATCCGCAGCCGTCTCCATGGCTACAGCGATTGCTGCGGCTGGCGCGACAGCACAGGACAACAACAATGGCCATAACAGTAACAGTAACAGTAACAGTAACAGTATCGAGGAACTGGTAGTACTCGGTAGCGGCGAAACTTTCAACACCAGTAGCGTCACCGATGCTATGCGCAGGCAACAGTCCACCATTACCAGCATCAATGCACTGATCGACAACCTGCCCGGTGTTTCCGTCAACGAGGGAGACACCTACGGCTTTGATGATTGGTCCACCAATATCACCGTACGCGGTTTCACCACCAGCCTGGATGAACAGCAGGTCGGCACCACCATTGACGGTATCCCCAACGGGGGCTCCAATTATGGTGGGGGCTCCAAGGCCAACCGCTTTATCGACCCGGCCAATATCGGCGGTGTCGCCGTGTCCCAGGGCACAGCGGACATAGCCTCGCGCTCCACCGAGGCCCTGGGAGGCACCATCGACTACCGCACCGATGACCCTACCGAAGAGCGGCGTACGCGCGTCGAGATGTCCGGCGGTGAGTTCGATGCGCAGCGCTATTATCTGCGCTACGACACCGGCAGCTTTGCAGAAGGCAGCACCAGGGCCTGGATCTCCTATTCGAACCAGGAGGCGACCGACTGGATCACCGAGACCGCCGAAAACGAACGCGAGCATGTTGCAGCCAAGCTGGTGGCCACCGTCCCGGCCGGCACCCTCTCGGGTTATGTCTCTTACGATGATATCCACGAAGACAACTACCAGCGTATTTATTCCGCTGCCCAGTTCGAGCAGTTCCCCGAAAACGACTTTCTCAACGGAGAATGGAGCGGTGTACCCTATATCGACCAGTTATATCGTCGCGGCTGGTCCACCCTGCGGGAGAACCTGCTCGGCTATGCCCGGTTCAACCTGGACCTGGCGGAGAGCCTGAACCTGGAAGGCAGTGTCTACTACCATACCAACGAGGGTCGCGGGGACTGGGTCCCGCCCTACCTGGTGGATGTCACCGATGACGGCGACAATGGCCAGTCCGAGTTCCTCGGTGGCACCACTGCCAGGACCAGCCGTAGTGCCGGCCAGTTCTTCTATGTGGACGCCGATGGCAACGCGCTGCAACCGATTGACGACTGTACTTCCAGCATTGTCACCATCTATGGCCAGGCCGGTGCGCAGTACGACCCGGCATGCTATGAGGCCGGCGCTATCCCGGTGATGTCCTACCGCCACACACACTATGAAAAAGAGCGCAACGGATTCACCCTCGACTTTACCCATAATGGTGAAATCGTGGGCCTGCAGAATGAATTCCGCGGTGGCTTCTGGTACGAGGACGCCACCCGCGACGAGCACCGGGACTGGCACCGGATCACCGACACCACCAGCGGACCGAAGTTCGACGGCACGCCCTACTGGGAGCAGTACCGTCGCAGCTATCCGCAGCAGACCAAAAAGTGGTACCTGCAGGATGCTCTGACTGTCGACACCGTCACCCTGAGCCTCGGCGCCAAGCAGTTCCTGGTGGATGTGAAGCGCGAGGACCTCTTCTCCGAAAGCCTGGATGCGGATCTCGAATCTGATTCCGACATCCTGCTGTCAGCCGGCCTGGTCTGGGATGCCCCCGTGGATGGCACCGAGGTATTCGCGGGCTATGTCGAAAACTTCAAGGCCATCGGCGACAGTGTCCTGGAACGGCCGGAGTCCAATCTCGACAATCTGGACCCGGAAACATCCGAGACCATCGAGATGGGCCTCCGTTACACAGGCGATACACTGGCCACCACTGCCACCCTGTTCAGGAATGAATTCGACAACCGCATCATTTTCCTGGACAACAACACCGCGGCGGGTCCCAACTACCTGATTGGCACCAATGGTTCCTATTTCAACGCCGGCGGCATAGAGTCCAATGGACTGGAACTGCTGCTGGACTATGACCTGAACCAGGGCCTGAACCTGTACGCTTCCTACACACTCCTTGATGCCAGCTATATCGGCACTGGTGATGCCGCGGTTGACGCCACCCAGGGACTGGTGCCGGGCAATGAAGTGGTGGGCATTGCCGGCCAGCTGTTCGTGGCCGGACTGGACTGGCGTTCTTCGGTGTTCTACGGCGGCCTGTCAGCCAAGCTCACCGGCGACCGCTACGTGGACCTGGCAAACACCTGGGAAGCAAATTCCTATGTAGTCGCCGACGCTTACCTGGGCATCAACCTGGCGGGCGTCAGCCCGGCACTGCAGGGCATTAACCTCAACCTGGTGGTGAACAACCTGACGGACGAGGACTACCTGGGCACCGTGGTCTCGGGCGGCGCCTGGATCGGCGCACCTCGCACCGCCTCCCTCTCCGCTACCGTGGATTTCTGACCGGTTGTTGCAAGCCACCGGCGGGCCCGCCTGAGGCGGCCCGCCGCACCCTGGCAGCCAGGCAGTACCCAGGCCTGGAGCTGGAACACCGGATCATCGAGGGTGCTGACCATGAGACAGACTTCCCACGTGACGGCCATCCAGGGGCCTTACAGGTTGCTCAGCATTTAACCTGCGCAGCCCACTCCAGCGACAAATCTGCGGACGGCGCACTGGTTGTGGCCGACCGCTTCACGCATAATTGCCGGCCGCTTCCGAAAACAGAATGAATGGCCCGTTGTATGTGGTTCAAGAACCTGCGCGTATACCGCCTCACCAAAGAATTCGACCTAACTGCTGAAAGATTGAACGAACTGCTGGAACCAGGAACCTTTGTCCCCTGCGGCAGCCAGGATGCGGCCCGCTATGGCTGGGTACCGCCGCTCGGTCGCCACGGTTCCGAACTGGTCCACAGCACTAACGGCTACCTGATGGTCTGTGCCAAGAAGCAGGAAAAGGTCCTGCCCGCGGGCGTGATCAATGAGAAAGTCGAGGAAATGGCGCAGGCCATCTCCCAGAAGGAAGGCCGTCAGGTGGGCCGCAAGGAGCGCCAGAACCTCAAAGACGAGGTACTGATGGAGATGCGCCCCAAGGCGTTCGCCCGCTCCCGCCTGCACTACGCCTACATCGCTCCCAGGGACGGCTGGGTGGTGGTGGATGCTTCATCGGCGTCGGCAGCCGAGGAACTGCTGGAGAATCTGCGCGAGGCAATCAGCAGCCTGGCGGTAGTACCCCTGTCAGCCAAGAACCTGCCGCAGCAGACTATGACCCACTGGCTGCATGCCCCCGATGCACCGGAACAGTTCGAGTTCGGCCATGAGTGTGAGCTACGTGACCCCAAGGACAGCGGCAGCGTGATCCGTTGCAAGAACCAGGACCTGTGCGCCGAGGAGATCCACAACCACCTGGTGGCAGGGATGCAGGTGCACAAGCTGGGCCTGACCTGGCGCGGTGGCGTGGAGTTCATGGTCGATGACCAGTTATCCCTGAAACGGGTCAAGTTCAGTGATGAACTGATTGAGAAGGCCGACAGCGCTGACGCCGATAACGCGGCACAGCGCTTCGATGCGGATTTCTCGGTCATGACCATCGAGATCTCGGCCCTGCTCACAGACCTTCTCGCGGCATTCGGTGGCGCGAACACGGAGACCGCCAGCGTAGAGGAAATCGTCGCCCGCGCCTCCCGTGCCGAGGCGGAGCAGCAGTCTGCAGAGGTCGAGGAAGTGGTATTCTGATCTCCTGGCCAGCCCCTCATCGGGGGGGGCTGGCTCTGCGTCACTCGATCGGGGCCAGGCTTGCGCTTGCAGTCGCACTGGCCCCGCGGGCAGCGACCGTCCCCGCGCCTTATCCGCGCGGTCCATTCAGGCTGCCTCCCTCCCGTGTCATGCATCTTCAGTTCCACTGACGCAGCGCGAAGTCCCGACGGAATTTGCCGCCACATCCCGCACCTTACTGGACTATGCTCACTGACTGAGTCCCCGCCGGACCTGAATGCGGAAAAGCGCCGCCCGGCAATCACCCCCAATGGAGCAATGGGTGTTCAGCATGAAATACCGCCATGTCAGCTTCTTCATCGCCTCCCTGCTGCTCACAGGCTGCGAGGCGCCGCAGAGATTCGAGATGCCGCAGATATTCTCCTCTCCTGGTAGTGAGGGGCAGTGGGAAAAATACGACACCTTTAACTTCGTGCCGTCGGGGGGCAGTGATGGCCGCGTGGTGTCGATCCTTCATGCAGAGGTTTCGCGGCAGATGAACGCGCGCGGCATGAAGCGCAGCCGCAACCCGGATGTCCTGGTCAATATCGCGGTACACGCGAGACAGCGATCGAAAACGCGAGTCGGGACCACCGGCTTCGCCGCGGCACGCTATCCGTTTTTACAGGAGTATTACCGCGAACTTTCGGAAAAGCACGTGACCGACATCGATGGGGAAACCGAGGGCCGGCTGACCATCGACGTGCTCGATGTAGAACAGGGCGAGATGGTCTGGCGCGGCCGGACCGGGGGCCGCATCACCACATCGATGATGCAGGAACCGGAGGAGACGTTGGCCACGGCGGTGGATGAGATTTTCCGGGAGTTCCCGAAAGCCGGGGGCTGATCACCGGGGGTCGGGCCACCGGATAAGACGCGCCCCGGGATGTATCAGACCTTTACCATCGGCCGGCCTTCCCGGCTCCAGAGCACGTGATACTTCTCATTTTCCGGACGGTCAGTACGGGAAAACGTATGGGCACCAAAGAAGTCCCGCTGTGCCTGCAGCAGATTGGCAGGCAGGGATTCGCGGCGGAAGGCATCGTAGTAGTTCAATGCGGATGAGAGCGCCGGTACCGGAATGCCCCGCAGGCTGGCATCCGCCACCGCCTGGCGCCAGTTGCCCTGGTTGGCCGCAATCTGCTCGATAAAGAAATCGTCCAGCAGCAGGTTGGACAGCTTGTGGTCGCGCTCGTAGGCATCACTGATCGACTGCAGGAAGACCGCCCGGATAATGCAGCCGGCGCGCCAGATGCGGGCAATCTCGGCGAAGTTCAGCTGCCACCCCTGTTCACGTGCCGCCAGCTTCATCAGGTCGAAGCCCTGGGCGTAGATACAGATCTTGGCGCAGTACATGGCATCGTGCAGCTGGGCAATCACGTTCTCCCGCTGGTCGGCTGGCACCGGACTCACTTCCGGGCCCAGCAGTTTTTTTGCCGCCCGCGTACGCAGTACCTTGCGTGTGGACAGGGAACGCGCAAAAACCGCCTCGGCAATACTGGGGGCAGGACACCCTACCTCGAGACTGCTCACCGCCGTCCACAGCCCGGTGCCCTTCTGGCCGGCACGGTCCAGGATCACGTCCACCAGCGGCTGGCTGGTCTCTGCGTCGACGGTGGCCAGTACTTCCGCGCTGATATCAATCAGGTAGCTGTTGAGTGGTCCCCTGTTCCACTCGCGGAATACCGCCGCAATCTCGGTGGGGGTCATATCCAGGGCGCTGCGCATCACGTCATACGCTTCGCAGATCAACTGCATGTCGGCGTACTCGATGCCATTGTGCACCATCTTCACGTAATGCCCCGAGCCAATGGGGCCAATATAGGCGGCGCAGGGTTCGCCTTCCTTGACCGGGTTGCCGGGCTCGAAGCGCTCGATTGGCTGGCCGCTTTCCGGATCCACTTTGGCGGCCATGGCGTGCCAGACCGGCTCGATCCGGGCCCAGGCATAGGGGTCGCCACTGGGCATCAGGGACGGCCCGAAACGGGCCCCCACCTCACCGCCGGACACGGCGGTGGTAAAGAAGATCAGGCGTCCCTCGTAGCGCTTGCAGCGCTCGACGGAGTCGGTCCAAAGGCTGTTACCGGTGTCCACCACGATATCGTCAGCCTTGAGGCCGGCATCCAGTAACTTGTTGCAGACATCGTCGACCGGGGCGCCCGCGGGAACCGACAGGATCACCAGGTGCGGCGCCTTCACCCGTGCCAGCAGCTCAGTGTAGGAGTTGCAGGTCTCGATTCGCGCCGGCTGGCTTCCCCGCTCCAGCCGGTCCTGCTCCAGCAGGGCTTCGAGGCGACTGTGGTCCAGGTCAAAGGCACAGACCCGGTAGCCGTTATCGGCCAGGTTCAGGATCAGGTTCTTACCCATCACCCCCGCGCCAATAAAACCAATGTCGCACAGTGAGTCGGTATCAGCCATGGATCGCTCCGGAAATCGTGAAAATGAAGCCTGGCGGGCGCCAGATTGGGCGCGAAGTATAACAACACGCCGGCGTGACCGGGAGGCCAGCTTGCCACCCATACCGACCCACTTGCGGGCAAAACCACCGGACAGAGTATTCTGCTGAAAAGATAGCAAGTTACAGACATTGCCTCTCATGATGGTGTCAATTCAGGTACCATACCCCGGCCCAACAGACACATCAGACTGGCAGGCAATGGGGCTTGAATGGCCCCAGGCCTGCCAGGGACAGACAAGAACCCACGGAGCCCCATGGACAAGCAGGCACTGATCGAATTCTATCTTGCGCACCAGTGGCTGGTGCTGCCGATGTTTATCCTCCTGGTCATCGGCGTGGCACTGCTCTGGTTCGGCGGGCTGATCGCGGCCCTGGTCGCTCTGGGAAACAGGCAGTGGTTCTGGGGCATTCCCACTATCATCCTGGGCCCGTTTACCGGCCTGCCCTATGCCCTGCGCTACCCCGGGCGCGCGGAATACGCCAGGAGCCTGATGTTGCGCGGGCTTGCGCTGGCACTGGTTTCCCTGACCATCCTGTTGTTGATCTGGCTATTCGCCTGAACCCGGCGAGAGAGTCAGCAACCCTCAATGTAATCATCTGTAATGCCGTGCGCTATTGGCAGTCCAGGCATGATGGTAGTCTCGGCGGGTTTCTATGGAAAAGAACAGGTCGAGTCACTATGGCCCCCATGTCCCAGCAGTTGTCCCGCATCCTTTTATTGCTCTCCTTATTCCTGGGTCCCGGAATAGAGGCAGCAACGCTGCCCGGTGGTGAACAGTCGCCGCGTTACATTTGCCCGCCGTGCAAACACGAGGAAAGCCTGTTCCAGGCCAGCAGCGTCACTGAAGCCGGCGCATGTAAAGTATGTGGCATGCAACTGGTGGAAAAGCCCCTGGGGCCGGGGAGTGACGGTTTGGCGCTTCACGAGGGTTCCGGCAGTTTCCTGATCGACAGTAACACTCCCGACGCCTACCCCCTGGCGATCTTCTACCACCGCCCGGAGAACCTGCGTGAGGATGCGCCGGTGGTGATTGTTATCCCGGGGGCCGGCCGCAACGCCTGGCGCTACCGGGATACCTGGGTGGACGCTGCGGAGAAGTATGGCGCACTGGTACTGGTCCCGCATTACTCGGAAACCTACTACCCGGAATTCTGGAATTACAATATTGCGGGCATGATCGACAATGTTCGTATCAACGAAACGCGCACCCGTGTAGAAAGTTACGATATTAACCGGGTGCCGGATACCTGGCTGTTTAACGATTTCGACAAGATCTTCGACGTTGCCGTTGAAGCACTGGGCCTGAGTACCAATGCATACGACCTCTTCGGCCATTCCGCCGGCGGGCAGGTCCTGCATCGTTTTGCCCTGTTTGCCGGCGACAGCAAAGCCAGGCGAATCCTCGCCAGCAACTCCGGCTGGTACACCGCGCCCCGTTTCGACAAGCCGTTTCCCTACGGCATAGGCAGCGATATGCTGGACAGGGCCCAACTGAAAAAGGCCTTCAGCAGGGAACTGGTGGTCTTCCTCGGAGAGCTGGATAACGCCGATGAATCCCGTGGCCACCTGGTGCGCACGCCAGAGATCGACTGGCAGGGGGAACATCGCCTGTCGCGGGGGCAGTATTTCTTCGCCCAGGCGCAGGAACGGGCCGATGAGCTGGACACAGACCTTCGCTGGAAACTAAAGGTCATCACCGGGGTTGGGCACGATTATACAGCCATGGGAGAGGCGGCAGCCGCTTACCTCTATGCCGGGAAGGAAAGCCACCAGGCTGGCCCCGGGGCCAGCCATCGCCGATAGTCCGCACCGGCTCGTCAATTGTCGCCACCGCTGGTAAATACTGCGACCCGCAGGCGCTCATCAACGGCAAAACCTAAAACCGCTTCCCGCAATGCCGTGGCCGTTATCCTGTCCACCCCGTCGCACCTTTCCGGGCGACGGACAATGATCATAGGGATGTCACCCTCAGCGCCGGTGCAGACCGGAGCTTCACCGGATATCCCCCTCTCCATGCTCGAGTACTGACTTCCGGTCCATCTTATTCGCCGCAGGCCGGCATGCACGCCCATTCCATCACTGTGACGCCGTTGTGGGGAGCCTACAATCTCCCGGTAATGAACCGTTTTGGCCGCAAGTTGTGAGTGCCGCAACAATGCCCAGGATTGACGCCCAAAGAACGCTCGAGCAGGTAAATGCTGCTTCCCTGCCCCTCGCGGGCAATGATACTGATCTCGATCCCCTGCTACGCAAAGCCGCCGGCCGGAGTGTCATCCTGCTTGGTGAGGCCAGCCACGGCACCCATGACTTCTATTCGATGCGAGCGGACATCACCCGTCGCCTGATCGAAGAGCAGGGCCTCGACGGGATCGTGATCGAAGGTGACTGGCCGGATGTCTACCGGATCAATCGCTTTATCCGTGACGAGGATGGCGATACCAGCGCCCGCGCCGCACTTGGGGACTTCGAGCGCTTTCCGCTCTGGATGTGGCGCAATACCGTGATCGAACCTTTTATCGACTGGCTGCGGGACTGGAACCGCGCACATGCACCGGAAGAGCAGGTGGGCATCTACGGCATGGATCTCTACAGCATGTATCGCTCCGCCGATGCAGTGATTGCCTACCTGGAGCAGGTGGATCCAGCCGCAGCTCAGCGGGCGCGGGAGCGCTATGCATGCCTGGACCAGCACGGCGATCCCCAGCGCTACGGCTACCAGGCTGCCATGGGACTGAGTGAATCCTGCCAGAAGGCAGCGATCGAACAGTTGCTGGAAATGCTGCAGGCACACAACCAGTTGCTGCAACGGAATGGCTTGCGCGGAGAGGACGAACTCTTTTATGCCGAGCGCAATGCGCGGGTGGTCCACCACGCCGAGGCCTACTACCGGGGCATGTTCTTCGCCGGCGTCAACACCTGGAACCTGCGCGACCGGCATATGGTCGACACCCTGCTGGACCTTCGCCACCACCTAACCCAACAGCGTGATCGGCGGGCGCGCATAGCGGTCTGGGCCCACAATTCGCACCTGGGCGACGCCCGCGCAACCGACGCAGCGCTACACGAAGAGGTAAACGTCGGCCAGCTGGTGCGCGAGAAACTGGGTGACGATGCGCTGCTGCTGGGATTCACCACCTATAAGGGCCATGTGACAGCAGCGACCGACTGGGACCGGCCCGCAGAGCACCGCTGGGTGCGGCCGGCACTGGACGGCAGTATTGAGGCACTGTTCCACCGTGCAGAACGGAAACGGTTTTACCTCGACATGGCTTCACTGCCACCGGAAACCCTCGGCCATCCGCTCCTGGAGCGGGCCATCGGCGTCATCTACCGGCCGGAAACGGAGCGCCAGAGCCATTATTTTCGCACCCGGCTACAGCACCAGTTCGACGCAGTGATACACCTCGATGAGACGACCGCCCTGGAGCCGCTGGATATGACCGAGGGCTGGCAGGAGCGGGAGCCCCCGGAAACCTGGCCCTATGGCATCTGAACCCGGCCCCGCCTCGCCATGGCCGATCAGAAATCGCGACTATCGTGCCTGAACACCTGCCCATCTTTCATTACGAAATTAACCCGTTCCATCACGCTGATGTCCTCCAGCGGATTCCCCGGCACTGCCACCATGTCTGCCAGTTTGCCCGCGCGGATACTGCCCAGCCTCGCCTCCTGCCCCAGCAGCCTGGCGGAATTGATGGTGGCTGCCTGCAGCGCCTGCAGCGGCGTCATGCCGAATTCCACCATACGCGAAAACTGGCGCGCATTCTGGCCATGGGGGTAGACGGAGGCATCGGAACCAAAAACCATCCTCACCCCGGCTTCCACTGCCTCGCGGAAGCTCTCGCGCTGGCGGCCACCGACTTTGCGCTCCTTCTCGAGGCTCTCCGGGAGGATACCGGCCCTTTCCCCCTCCGAGAGAATATATTCAGTGACGTAGATATCCATGGACAGGACAGTGTCATTTTTCTTTGCCAGCCGGATTGCCTCGCGATCGAGGAAACTGGCGTGCTCGATGGAGTCCACACCGGCACGGATGGCCGCCTTGATCCCTTCGGTGCCGTGGGCATGGGCAGCTACGATTGCACCGCGCCTGTGGGCCTCAATCACCGCCGCCCGCATTTCCTCCCCCGTCAGCTGCTGGGCACCGGGTTCGGTATTTTTGGACAATACGCCACCGGTAGCGCACATCTTTATCAGGTCAGCGCCATACTTGAAGTTCTCCCGCACCTTGGCCCGCACCGCCCATGGACCATCGGCGACACCTTTCCCGCGGGCCTCGTACTCATGGGTTAACAGGTTGTTGTCACAGTGCCCCCCGGTGATCCCGATTGCCGGGCCGGATACAAACAGTCGCGGCCCGGGCACGTCACCGTCATTGATAGCATCGCGCAGCGCAATATCCGCGTATCCGGACGCCCCCAGGTTGCGCATGGTGGTAAAGCCGGCTCTGAGCGAAGTGCGCGCGTTCTTCACCCCGGTGATCGCCGCACGCTCGGATGTCACTGCCAGGCGCCGGTAACCGTGCTGGTCGGAGGACCCTGTCAGGTGCACATGCATATCCATCAGGCCCGGCACCAGGGTCATGCCAGCCAACGCCAGTGCTCCCTCCGGGACCTGGGCATTGGCCTCGACCGACACGATTCTGTCGCCATCGACAGCCACGAGCGGGGATTCAATGACCGCTCCACTCTCCACATCGATCAGGCGATCCGCTGTGATATAGGTAACGGCCATCGAGGCCTGGGCGAAGATGGCACTGCCGACGCCCAGCAGGATGGCCATGAGGGATTTCCTATTGTTGGTTTTACGATGCATTCCTTCTCCTAATGGGTTCGATTGCAGTTGGCGGGTTGAACTACGCTCCCCGGGGGGGCACTGAAGACGACACCCGGTTGTACCCTATTTGCCAGGGAGGTGCCAGCCGCTGCGACGAGCCGCAAGCCTGGAGGGATGGCACGCAGGAAGAAGGGGAAGGCACCTGCCGGAAAAGAAAAAATACGGCGCGGGAAAACATAATGTGTATTCGATACAGAGTGGGGCAGGATTATTCCACGCACTCGCCAACCGCACCGGTAACGGGACACCGCACCAGACGATGGACAATCGGCCCGGAATCCATGTGCATTACAGTTTCACCTGCCCTGAATACCGCGCCGGGATCAACCTCAGATAAGGCGAATGTCGGGCTGTGAAGCTGACAGTAAGGACGTGTACCTGCATAACCCATTAGCAAAAGATTTGAGCGATAATCTGGCGCAAAAGCGGGAGCAACTGTACGTGATTGACGAGCAAGGCGCGCCACAAGTGGATATGGACGCCTTTATTACCATCCAGGGCAACTCGCCGGGCGAAACCTGGCAATCCAGGCTTGCCAGCCTCTCCCTGCTCCGTTCGCTACCGGGGAAGTCCTACAGGCTGTTTAACCGCGAACTGTACCGCCGGAACCGCGTACTGAACCACTGACAGCCATAACCACATCCCCGTCCAGCAACGAGCGCCAGCCACTAACGGCGGTTTAAAGCACTGTCCCTGAATCACCGGCCAAACCCGCCCGGATTGGTATAGGCTGTTTACAGGAAGACAGGGAATTTCCCCTGCCCATACAACAGCAACCGACAAGCTGGCGCAGCCGTCAACCTTCATGGAGGATCCCAATGAAGTGCCCTTCCTGCCAAGATTCCGGCATGATGACCATGGATCGCAATGGTGTACAGATCGATTATTGCCCCACCTGCCGGGGTATCTGGCTCGATCGCGGTGAGCTGGAAAAGATTATTGAGCAGTCCCAATCCGGCAAGCCCGCTGAGGCTGGTGGGGAAAACGACCAGGAAGCGCCAAAGCGGAAGCGCAACCTGATCACCGAATTATTCGATTTCTGATACCACACCCCGGTACCATCGACCGAAGCCGGAGGTGACACCGGTCGGCACCGGCGCGCTGTGACCTTAAAATCGACAGGCATGACGGGCGTTGTCACGGGAGAAGCGGATGAAAGCCGTAATCGATGAGCCCCGCCGGGGCGCCATCGGGGATCTCCGCGCCCTTCAGCAACCGGGGCTGGACACCTTTCGCCGTTTTACCCGCGGGCAACTGCCGGGCCCACCAATCTGGCGACTCACCGGAATGCGCCCCACCGAAGTGACGCTGGGCAAGGCGACATTTTCCATGCCGGTCACCACCTGGCTGGCAGATGGCAGTGGCATCTACTGGGGTGGGATTTGTGCCCTGCTGGCCGATGCACCACTGGCCTCGGCCATCTGGACCACCCTGCCCGCCGGCAAGGTGCTCACCACCTCCGAACTGAACATCAGTTTCGTACGGCCAATCACCAACTCCACCCAGAAACTGGTCGGGCGCGCGGAGACGGTGCATTCCGGCAGGCAGGTTGGCCTGTCCATGGCAGAAATCACCGACCAGGATGGGCGGCTGCTGGCATTTGCCAGCAGCCGCTGCATCATCGCGGACATGGATGTGGATCCGGATGCCAAGCTGCCTGAACCGGACCTGGGGCCCGAAGACTCTGAAGATTCACCCGATCCATTCCGGCGCGCTCCCCCCGACGCAGAGCTGTGCGACCTAAGGGCATTCGCCAAACTAAAGCCGTTGGAACTGCAGCGGGCCACCATCGCCGACGAACGCACCCAGCCCATATGGCAGCTCACCGGCTACCATCCGCAGCAGGCAGAAGAAGGCTGTTTCCGCGGCACCCTGCCCACCTCGGAGTGGTTTTCCAATGGCAGCCTGTCAGTCTACGGCGGCATGCTGGCCTGGGCCGCCGACTTCACCATGGGCGCCGCAGCCTATTCCACATTACCCGCCGGTGACCTGTTCGTAACCCTGGATATGCATATCCGCTTCACCCGGCCGGCAAAAATCAATAGTGGAGATCTGAGCTGTATCGCCCGGGTAAGACACCTGGGACGGCAGTTGCGGGTAACCACCTGCAATATTGACACTGCCGACGGCAAGCGCGTGGCCATGGCAACGGCCTCGGCACTGGTTATCAAGGGCGCCGCGCGGGATCTGGCGGCAGGCGGGGACCCCGAGGACATTATCGCGCATGCCAACCACAACCGCGATCAATCGAATTGACAGGGCAGTCTGAAATTCAGGGTCCAGATTGACATGCAATACACGGCAAATTTTCAAATATTTTTTATCAGCAGAAAAATAATAACCCTCGGGCAAGTGAAGTTGTCATCGTGAACGAAGAAAACCCGCACTCCAGGGCAGTCCTTCCATCTTTTTAACCGGTTTCCATTCCAGAAGTGAACATTGTGTCACCTGCTTACTCTCCCCCTGCCCTACGCCCCCAATAGGGCTGATGCACCATTTCAGAGAGCGGCCATAACCTTGATGCTGCGATCACTCCCTGGGTAACCGGGATATGCCTCCGACCTCGTCATGCTCGAGTGCCGTGTTGTGAGGCGTTATTGTTCTTCCAGCGGCCTACCTGTGAGTGAAAGCATTGATCAATTATAAAAATCCAACCAATCGAGGTACTCCGATGAGATACTTCAGTGCGATGATATTTCTGTCACTGGCGCTCGCCACTGCAAGTCCGGCTGCCCAAGCCGTACCCCGCACCGCTTTTGTTCACCTGTTCGAGTGGCAGTGGGACCAGGTGGCGGCGGAGTGCGAAAACTTTCTTGGCCCCAAAGGGTTTTCGGCGGTACAGGTCTCCCCTCCGCAAAAATCCATCAACGGCAGCCAGTGGTGGACCCGCTATCAACCAGTAAGCTATTCGATCGAGGGGCGCTCCGGCAGCCGCCAGCAATTTGCCGATATGGTCAGCCGCTGTAATGCGGCAGGTGTCGATATCTATGTGGACGCAGTGATCAATCATATGGCGGCCTGGGATCGCGACTTCCCCGAGGTTCCCTACGGACCCAATGATTTCCATACCTGCACCGACAATATCGACTATTCCAGCAAGTGGTCGATCCAGAACTGCGACCTGGTGGGGCTCAACGACCTGAAAACGGAATCGGCCTATGTGCAGGGCAAGATTGCCGATTACCTAAACGACCTGATTTCTCTGGGTGTTGCCGGTTTCCGTATCGACGCGGCCAAGCATATGCCAGCGGCCGATATCAACGCGATCGTCCAGCGCCTGAACGGCGAGCCCTATATCTACCAGGAAGTGATCGGCGCTGGCGGGGAACCGGTGCAGGCCAGTGACTATACCTGGGTCGGCGACGTAACCGAGTTCAACTTCACCAATACCCTGGGCCACTACTTCAAGCTACGTGGTCCCCTGAAGGAAATCAGCAATATCGGCAGCTGGCAGGGCTGGCTGCCGACAGAGGACGCCATCACCTTCGTCGCCAACCACGACAACCAGCGCCAGAACACGGACAACACCGTCACCCATAAGGATGGTAACAATGCCAACAATATGGCCCATGTGTTCCTGCTGGGCTGGCCATATGGATACCCGAAGGTGATGTCCAGCTACGACTGGAGCGACCATGACCAGGGCCCGCCCGGAAGTGCGGCCGGCAACTGTGACAATGGCTGGCTGTGCGAGCACCGTAACCGCGCCATCGCCAATATGGTGGCCTTCCGCAACAACACCGCCGATTATTTCGGGGTAACCAACTACTGGGATAACGGTAACAACCAGCTCGCCTGGGGGCGCGGTGGCCTGGGCTTTGTGGTGATCAACATGGAAGGCAGCGACCTCAATCGCAACTTCCAGACCGGTATGCCGGCCGGCACCTACTGCGACATTATCCAGGGCGACTTCGACTACGACGCCGGCACCTGCAGCGGGCCAACCATTACCGTGGACGGCAACGGCAATGCCAGTTTCAGCGTCTATTTGCGTAACGCCTCCGCAATCCATATGGGCGCCCGTGTGGGTGTGCCCTGCCCCAGCTGCGGCGGCAATCCCCCGGGCGGATCCGGTGGAGGAAGCTCCGGCGGCAGCGATCCGGTGAACGTCTCCTTCAGCTGTGCAAACGGCTACACCTACTGGGGCCAGAGTGTCTACGTGGTGGGTAACCAGGACGAACTGGGCAACTGGGACCCGGCCGGGGCCCGGGTCCTGGATGCCTCCAATTACCCCACCTGGACGGGTACCATCGAGCTGCCCGCCACTACCGACGTAGAGTGGAAATGCCTCAAGCGTGAGGAAAACAATTCCGGCGCCGGTATAGAGTGGCAGTCGGGCTCCAATAATACTTTCAACACCGGCACATCCGACTCCAGCCAGTCGGCCGGCTTCTGACCCTCACAGGCTGGAGATAGAAGGGCGGGCCCTTACGGCCCGCCCTTGCCCTTCCCGGGCCGCAATCCTGCGGCCTTCCCAACCGCCATGGCAGGCCCGCCACCCTCTGGATTTCTGCGGCCCTGGCAACCGGAACGGCAGCCCGGTGTCACCATCGGCATGGTCCGAGGCCCCCTCACCCGGGAGGCTCGGGAACCGCAGCAGCCCAGTTGCTGCAGAGGAACTGGCAGTATGGAGCCGCCCACGAGCTGCCCGGGGGGCAGTTCCCGCAGGCCCGTTTTCAAGACGGCCGTTCAGCCATAGCCCCGTTTTGTGTATCATCGACAGCTTTAGCCCATTTTTTGATCAACCTTTGGCCAATAGCCGGCGCTGGCGCCAGTAAGGCGATTAAGGCGATAGAGAACAACCATGACTACAACCAGCTCCCCCAGCGCGGAGAACACCCAGGCGACTGGCAGGAAAACCGCATTCACCCGCTTCCTGGACACCGTCGAGTGGCTGGGCAACCTGCTGCCCCACCCGATCACCCTGTTCGCCCTGTTTGCGGTAGGCGTGGTCTTTATCAGTGGTATCGCCTCCTGGTTCGGCCTGGCGGTACCGGACCCACGCCCGGTGGGCGCTGCCGGCCGGGACCCGGACGGTATTATCGAGGTGTTTAACCTCCTGTCGGGGGACGGTTTGCGGCTGATCGTGACCAGCCTGGTGACCAACTTTACCGGCTTTGCGCCCCTGGGCACCGTGCTGGTGGCCCTGTTGGGTGTCGGTGTGGCGGAGCACTCCGGACTGCTGAGCGCCGCCGTGCGGGGCCTGGTGATGCAGGCATCCACGCGCACCGTGACCGTGATCGTGGTCTTCGCCGGCATTCTCTCCAATACCGCCTCGGAGCTGGGCTATGTGGTGTTAATCCCGCTGGCGGCAATGATCTTCCATTCCCTGGGACGCCACCCTCTGGCGGGCCTGGCCGCGGCTTTTGCCGGGGTATCCGGCGGCTACAGTGCCAACCTGCTGATCGGCACCGTGGACCCGCTGCTGTCCGGCATCACCGAGTCCGCCGCCCATATGATCGACCCCACCTACGCCGTGGGCCCAGAGGTGAACTGGTTCTTCATGATGGTCAGCACCGTGCTGATTACCCTGGTGGGCAGCTGGGTGACCATCGCCATCGTCGAGCCCAAGCTGGGCAAGTACGATGTATCCGAGGCCTCTGTGGACCTGTCGCAGGACAAGATGGGCGAGCTCACCGCCGATGAGAAACGCGGCCTCAAGTACGCCGGCCTGGCGGTACTGGCGGTCTGCGCACTGTTCGCGCTGTCCATCGTTCCGGAGTGGGGCGTGCTGCGGGATCCGGAGACCGGGGCAGTGGCCGGCTCCCCGTTCCTGAAGGGCATCGTGGCGCTGATCGTGGTGTTCTTTGCAATACCAGGGTTTGTCTTCGGCCGCGTCACCGGCACCATGCGCGACGACCGTGACGTGATCAACGCCATGTCCAGGAGCATGGGGACCATGGGCATGTACATTGTCCTGGTGTTCTTCGCCGCGCAGTTCGTGGCGTTCTTCAAGGTCACCAACCTGGGCACCATCTTCGCCGTGGTGGGCGCCGACACCCTGCAGAGTATTGGCCTGACGGGCCCGCTGCTGTTCCTGTTCTTTATCATGATGTGCGGCTTCGTCAACCTGATGCTGGGCAGTGCCTCGGCCCAGTGGGCAGTCACCGCGCCGATCTTTGTGCCCATGCTGATGCTGCTGGGCTACGCCCCGGAGGTGATCCAGGCGGCCTACCGGATCGGCGATTCGGTCACCAATATCATCACCCCGATGATGAGCTACTTCGGCCTGATCGTGTCGTTTGCCACCCGCTACAAGAAAGACCTGGGCATCGGTACGCTGATCTCCACCATGATCCCCTACTCGATCTTTTTCTTTGTGGGGTGGTCGTTGCTGTTCTTTATCTGGGTGTTCGCACTGGGCTTGCCGGTCGGCCCCGGCGCCGCGACCTACTATTCAGGCTAAGTCGGCTCATAGGCCCCCTGGACGGCCCCCCGGGGCGTCACCAGGGGTGCCATTCGCACCCGAATCAGTTTAAAGTCGCCGGAAAATCCCAGGACTACGCACGGAATTCACATGAGCTCTCTCCAGGACCAATTACTGAAAGCCGGCCTCGTCGACAGCAAGAAGGCGAAACAGGTCAGCAAGGAAAAACGCAAGCAACAGAAAGTGGCCAAGAAGTCCGGCCAGCAAGTGGAAAACGAAGCACGCGCGGCAGCGGAGCAGGCCCGGGCCGAGAAAGCGGCCCGTGACCGGGCGCTGAATGCCGAGCGCGAGGCCGCCGCCCACGAAAAGGCCATTGCCGCCCAGATCCGCCAGATGGTGGCCGGCAACCGCCAGCCCCGTGGCCGCGAGGACGTGGCCTATAACTTCACCTTTGAGCGCAAGATCAAGACCATCCATGTCAGCGAGGCGGTGCGCGACCACCTGGCTGCCGGGCGCCTGATGATCGTCGGCCTGGACGACAAGTTCGAGCTGGTACCGCGGGTCATCGCCGAGAAGATTGCCGAACGCAATCCGGACGCGGTGGTACAACCCCCGGCAGACAGCAGTGCCGTGGATGAGGACGATCCCTACGCGGACTTCCAGATCCCCGACGACCTGATGTGGTAACCGCGCGTGGGCAAGCCCGAGGCGGTCGTCGCGGCCGTGGAACAATGGTTAAGTGAAGTGGTGGTGGGCCTCAATCTCTGCCCTTTTGCCCGCCGCCCCATGCGCGCGGGGCAGGTCCGCTTCGCTGTCAGCGAGGCCCGCGACGACGCGGCATTGATGGATGCATTGCAGGCTGAACTGGAAAAGCTGGATGCCCATCCGCCATCGGAGCTTGAAACCACACTGCTGGTTGTGCCGTTGCACCTGGCGGAGTTCGGGGACTTCAACCAGTTCCTCGACCTGGCAGAATGGCTCCTCGAACGTCAGGGCTACAGCGGCACCTACCAGCTCGCCAGCTTCCACCCGCACTACCAGTTTGCCGGAACACAACCGGGCGACGCGGAAAACCTGACCAACTGCGCCCCCTACCCGATCCTGCACCTGATCCGCGAGGCCTCGATCGAGAAAGTGCTGGCCAACTACCCGGACCCGGAAGCCATCCCCGAGCAGAATATCCGCAAGGTAACCGGGCTCTCCGCGGGCGAACGACGGAGGCTCTTTCCCTACTTGTTGTCCAGTGGAGCCCCGCCAGCAGGCTGACCGGGCGAACTGGTAGGTGATGGGGACGCCAGGCCCAGGTGCTCCAGTGCTTCCCGGCGGCCCATCTGGTAACCCTGCTCCAGCAGATCAGGCTCGCGGGTGAAACGCTTGACCGGAAATTCAGCCGGTGGAGCGATCACTGAAATCCGGCAGCCCGCCGGCGGGTTTGCAAGAAACTCCAGTGCCCGGTTGTAGCGCTCTGCACGCTCAAGCACCGATTCGAACAGTCGCGAGTGCTCGTGGAAGACCTGCTTGAGCAGCCGTGGTGTGGGAGTCATCCGCTTGCGATAACCAAGCGGGCGCGACAGCACCACGGTGATATCGGTAGCGCCCATCTGGTGGGCCCGGATCACCGGAATGGAATCGGCCAGGCCCCCATCAGTCATCGGCTCACCATTCACCTGCGGGAACTCGCGATAGACGAAGGGAATTGCACAGGATGCTGGAAACACCTCGTGCATGTTCTCGGCCGACACTTCCAGGTAGCAGGCCTCACCGGTGTTGACGTTGGTGGTCACCACATACAGGGGAATGGCGTTGTCATAGTAACGCTGGACATTCAGCGGCACTTCGTCAAAAGACGCGTGCCAGAGCCAGCTGACATCGCAGAAGTGCCCACCCTTCAGGTAACGGCGCCAGTTGATGAAGTCGGAGCGGCGCGCGTGGTCAAGGAGGATCCTGCGGCTGCGGCCCCGGTCCCCCGCCAGGAAGCCAATCAGGTTGGTGGAGCCGGCCGACACACCAATGGCAAAATCGTAGGGCTGGTAATCGGCATCGATAAACGCATCGAGCACGCCGGCGGCAAAAATCCCGCGCATTGCCCCGCCTTCCACAACCAGTGCGGACTTACCGGACTGTCCGGTGTCCCCGGCCCTGTTCTCTGCGGCCATAGCCTCTCCCAAGCAAAGTGAAACTGCGGTAATCAGGTCAGTCGCGATTGTATAATCCCTGTCAACAACCGCGCCAGCCGAATGCAGGATGTGGAACTGACCGATGCGCCACATCCCCTGTGGCTTGTACCCATGTTGCGATACCATGGACTGGCGATAACCCCGTCGAAGTAATACCGGACAGATCCCGTACATGCCTTACGAACAGAAATTCAATGCCCCATGGAGCCGACAGCTGAAATGGCTCACCGCGCTCGCCACGTTGCTGCTACTGGCCATTCCGGCGATCCTGATGGCCCGCGCACCGGCCGACCCGCCCACTATTTACCAGGTTTCCATCTGGCTGCCGGTGGCAATACTGGCACTCTCAACCCTGTTTGTGATCCGTGGCTATACACTCAATGGCAATACCCTCTACATAATCCGCCCACTCTGGAAAACCCGCCTGTCGCTGGACGGCCTGCAGGAAGTGTTCGCAGATCCGGAAGCCATGCATGGTTCCATTCGCATATTCGGTAACGGCGGACTGTTCGGTTATATCGGACTCTTCCAGAACAAGACTATCGGCCGCTACCGGGCGTTTGCCACGGACCAGCAGAGAGCGGTGGTGTTACGATTCCCTGAACGCAACCTGGTGGTAACGCCTGGCAGGCCTGAAAAACTGGTCGCACTACTGGAAGAGCATATCCGCAGTCAGTGACTGGCGGCTTCAGGGGACCTTCGGGTTTGTCTAGCCCCTCAAGCGGTTCGGTCAATCCACCGGTGACAGGACCGTGCTAACTTGGCCTGACTACCATTGGCGCAGTACAACAACCAATAAAATAATAACTGCGAATTCCGCAAAGGAGCCCGGCGATGGAAGAACCACCCTTTTCCGAGGCACCTCCGCTGCCAGACTGGCTGGCGGAGCAACTTCCCTACCGCCGCCGCATGTTTACCAGCGGCGGGTATCGCATGCATTTTATCGATGAAGGCTCTGGTCCAGCGGTCCTGATGCAACACGGCAACCCCATGTGGTGTTTCCTGTGGCGCAAGGTAATCAGGGAACTATTGCAACAACAGGTGCGAGTGATTGCTCCGGACCTGGTCGGCATGGGCCTGAGCGACAAGCCCCGCGATCCAGGCGTCCACACCCTGGCATATCATGGGCGCCAACTCTCCGAATTGATCCGCGCCCTGGACCTGCAGGAGATCACCATCGTTGGTCAGGACTGGGGCGGCCCGGTCAGTGGACTCGCCGCAGCCCTGAACCCGGAACGTGTCGCCGGCGCAGTGTTTGCCAACACCTCCCTGCGACTACCGAGAAAGCAACCGCGGGTGACCCCCTTCCACCGGTTTGCCAATCGCCCGGTGATTTCCGACCTGGCTTTCCGCCTGTTCAATTTTCCCATGCCCATGCTCCCAAAGGTCCAGGGAGACCCGTCAAGCCTGGGACCCGCTGAAATGCGCGCATATCGCTACCCACTGCGCCGCTTTCGCGATCGCACCGCGCCCCTGGCCCTCGCGCGCATGGTGCCCACCAGGCTCGAACACCCGAGTATCGGGCAGTTGGTGAAGATTGATCGCTGGGCAAGGCAGTTCGGCGGTCCAGTGGAGCTGGTGTGGGGCTGCCGGGACCCGATTCTCGGCCGTGCCCTGCACGGCAACCTGGAGCTGTTCCCCGATGCCCGCGTAACAAAAACCGACGCCGGACATTTCCTGCAGGAAGAGGTACCAGTCAACCTCGCCGCCGCCATCCTCCGCGTGATTTTCAGCGGGACGACGGAGAAGTCCCCGCTATAAGGGACCGGCTGTCGCTGGTCCCGCCGCCGCAGAACACCGTCATCGTTTTGTGGTGTTGGCGCCAGATTGCCAGTCTGCTGCCTGTCATCCTTTTTGCGATAGTCCCGGACCGTAGCGGCCCCCGGGGCTGGAATATCTCCGCAGGGAGGTAACGTCAGGGCAACCGCCCTCTCTACCTGGCAATCACTCACAACGCGCCAGAAAGATCCAGTGCCAGCATTTACCGGCCGGCCGGACTGGCAGTAGTGGATGTGCTTAACTGCTGTAAACCATCAGAGTAACGGGCCATGAATGAAGCCATGCCACCGGACCTGATCACGGCAGCTGCCACGGAGGCCACGTGGTTGCGCTGGTGGTTCCGGATAATGATCCTCACCAACCTGGCAGCAGTGTTCTTTATTCTCAGGAAGAGGCTCTCCGGTGGGCTGACCGCCAGACCCGAGGCACTGGCCATCCTGGTGGCCTTCGTGGCGTCTGCGGTAACCATGAACTGGCTGTATGACTGGGTCGGTTACGTCAGGCTCCTGGGAGTCACGCACCTGGTATTCTGGACTCCTGTGTACTTCTGGCTCCTGGGCAAGTTCCTGCGCGATGCATACACAGGGCCTTTCAGGGTTTATGCCTTTATCTACCTGGTAGTGGCGGGTACCTGCCTGTTGACAGATGCAGCAGACGTAATCCGCTTTCTGCTGGGCGATCACCAGCCCCTGCACATGAATTAGACTGAGAGAATAGCGTCATTCGGAAACAACGGAATGCTCCATGAATCCTGTTGGCCAGGGCGCCTGTTGGGCGAAAGCAGGCCACACCGTCGCCTGTTTGCCTCTGCCGTGCTGGGGTTACTTGCCTGTGCATTGATGCCCTGTGTGCAGGGAGAAGACGCCGCGGATAAAGTAATCCAGTTCGAGCCGGGCCACAGCGGGGCAACGGTGGAGGGCACCATCACGGGTCGCGATTACAACCTGTATAAAGTCCAGGCCAACGCCGGGCAGCGCATGACGGTGGAAATGCAAACCGATAACGCCGCCAGTTATTTCAACATCTTCCCCCCGGGCAAGGGTCCCGGGGAGGCCGCCCTGTTTATCGGTTCGACCAAGGGCAATCGTTTCTCCGCGGTGTTGCCCGGCTCAGGCGTCTATACCATCCAGATTTACCTGATGCGCAGTGCGGCACGTCGTGACGAGACAGCCAATTTCAGCCTGGATGTGTCGGTGACCGGCGCAACACCGGCGTCACCAGTTGCCGGCGGGGCGGAATGGCCGATTGACTATGACGCCTCCGGCAAACTGGCCTGTGCCGTCGACGGCACCACGTTCCGTCTCGCCTGCCCGTTTCGGGTCAAGCGCCATCATCCGGAAGCTACCATCTGGACCATTTCGCCGGCCGATCCGGCGACACTGCGCATCCTATATTTTCGAACGGATCGGTTTTCATCGGACGACGCCGCCAGAGTGCAGTGGAAACGCCAGGGCGACAGCTGGCGGGTTGATATTGGCGACCGTGAATATTACCTCGTCCCCGATTCCATATTGCAGGGAGACTAGAATATGAGACCTGCTCCCAGGCCCCTGCGGCTCGCACTGGGCGGTGCCGCTGGCGGTATATTGGTTGCCCTGTTGATTGACCTGCTGGGCGCAGGAGGGGGCGCGCTGCCTTATATCATGTACCCGGTGGCCGGTTTTATCGGTGGCCTGCTGGGTAGCCGGATACGCAGGACAAAGGACAGCCACAGTAATGGCCGCGACAACAACGGCGACGACAATCATTGAGGCGTTATCCCCCAGACACTGAATTCCATGGAACAACCGGAGCGGAACATGCTCAGCGACGAACAGGGGTACCCGGTTTCCGGTGCCACCGAAGAAGCCATGATGGCCTACCGGGAAGGCCTGCGTGCATTCAACCTCTATCACGGCGACCCCTTCGCGCCGCTGCAGAGAGCACTCGGTTCAGCGCCGGAGTTTGTCCTGGCCCACCTGCTCCAGGCAGGACTGTATGCGGTAGCCACCGAACCCGAGGCCAATATCGCCGCACAGAAATCACTGCTGGCTGCCCGCGACCTGCCCATGAACGAACGGGAGGTTTCACTCTTCAACGCCCTGGAAAAGCTGGTCATGGGCTACTGGACCACAGCGGCGGAGGCCCTGGATTTCCACTGCGCCCGTTTTCCCCACGACCTGGTGGCGCTGCAGTGCGGGCACCTGGTGGATTTCTACCGGGCAAACAGCCGCGACCTGCGCGACCGAATCGCCCGCGCCCTGCCCCTGTGGTCCGCTGAGATCCCGGGATACTCTTTCCTGCTGGGAATGTACGCTTTTGGCCTGGAGGAATGCGGGGACTACCTGCAGGCAGAGGAATACGGCCACAGTGCTATCGAACTGGAACCCTTCGACTGCTGGGCACACCATGCGGTTGCCCATGTGCTGGAAATGACCGGCCGCCCGGAAGTGGGGATCGAGTGGATGAAAAGCCGCGAACCTTTCTGGGCGGCGGAGGAAAACTTCTTCAAGGTACACAACTGGTGGCACCGGGCCCTGTATCACCTGGACCTGGACGAACAGGACGAGGCCCTGGCCCTCTATGACGGCCCCGTGCGCGCCGGGAAAAGCAGTATGGCCCTGGATATGGTGGACGCATCAGCCCTGCTATGGCGACTGTCAATCAGCGGCTGTGACGTGGGAAACCGCTGGCAGGAGCTGGCATCCGCCTGGGGGCAGCACGCAGACGGCAGGCTATACCCCTTCAACGACTGGCACGCGGTCATGGCCTATCTCGGCGCCGGTGAGGACAGCAAGGCCGAGGATATCGCCAACAGCCTCCGCGCAGGGCGGGACAATGAAGCGGAGGTGTCCCATTGGGGCTGGCAAACCGGCCTGCCGCTGGTAGAGGGCTTCACCGCCTTCTGGCGTGGTGACTACCAACGGGCCACAGAACACCTGCACAGCGCACGCTATATCGCCAACAGCTTTGGCGGCAGCCATGCACAGCGGGATATCATCGACTGGACCCTCACCGAGGCCGCCATTCGCAGCGGCCAGCGGGAAATTGCCGAAGCCTTTGCCAACGAGCGGCAGGCCCTCAAGCCCGACAGCCGGCTAAACCAGGCGTTTGTCGCGAGGGCCGGTGCACTGAACCGTCCCTAGTGCGGCATGGAGCGAGCGAATGCCGAAGATTATTATGGCAACACCCGATATCAGAATTTCAGCAACCTCCTCCAGCTGAACCCCCTGTCGTTGCCCTGGCCGGTTTGCTGTCGATGGAAGAGACGCGCCAGGTCCTCTGCTTCCGACTCGCTGAATTGCAGCGGGACAAAACGCAGGTAATCCCGCGCGGCGAGGAATTCGCGCACGGACTGTTCCGCGGGGACATATTTCATTGACCAGTCCTCAAACAGGCGCTGCCCCGCCTTTTTCACCGAGAGAATGGTCAGTTGCCGATGCCGGGGGTCGCCGCTGATCCGCCGGTAGGTCTCATTGACCGCGTCGCGCTCCCCCTCGAGCACCTGAAAGAAGTGCCGGTCGCCGAAATACAACACACCCCCAATTCCGCCACGCTTATTGTTGCGGCGGCTCTGCATCAGGATTCGGCCTACATTCGGCTCTACCCCCTGGATAGGATCGGCCGGCTCGAATTCAGCGCGGCTGGCATAGATCAGCCGGATCAGTTCAGACATTTGACGCCCCCTGCTTGCCCAAAGAAACGTTTTACGACCACACCCGACCACTGGATCACCCAAATTGGCGTAAACCTCTTTCCTCACTCTTTACAGGCTGCACTGGTGCACTAAATTGCAGACGGAAAACCTTACACGGAGACAGAAAGTGTTTTCACTGCCTTCGCGGTTCGTGGCCCCTGCTGTCGCGCTCGCCTGTTTTCTGGTGAGCCTGGATACCTGCGCGATTCCGGTGTTTGCGCGCCAGTACGAAATGAGTTGCGCGGCCTGCCACTCCGCCTTCCCCCGCCTCAACACCTTTGGCAAGGAGTTCGCCAGCAATAATTACCGCCTGCCCACCTGGCGCGAGAAGACCGTTGATACCGGAGATAAGCTGCTCGCATTACCGGATGAAGTCCCTTTCGCCGTCCGTGCGCAGGCTTATATACAGGGGCGTGAAGGAGAATCAATTGATCCTATCAATGGCGACCGTGTAGAGGCGGACTCGGACTTCCAGGCCCCATACCTGGTCAAGCTGCTTTCCAGTGCACCACTCAGCGAGCATCTCACCTATTACTTCTACGGTATATTCGCCGAGAAAGGCGAAAATGGCGAAGTGATCATTGAAGATGCCTGGATCCGGCACAGTGACCTCGCATGTACGGGTGTCGGGCTGCAGCTGGGCCAGTTCCAGGTATCGGACCTCATGTTTCCCCGCGAGCTCCGCCTGACATTCCAGGACTTCATGGTCTATCGCATGGCGGGCATTACCTATGAGCGAGGCATGATCCTGGACCGGGCGTGGGGCCCGGCCGACCTGGCCCTGGGCCTCGTCAACGGCAACGGCATCACTGACAATTTCAACGTCAACAGCCCGGGCTATCGTCGCCCGGACAACCTGTTCGATGACAACAACTCCAAAAGTGCATTCGGTCGCATTGGTGTTGATATCCCTCCCGTCGCTGCAGGCATTTTTGCCCTGTCGGGAAAGCGTGACAGTGCAACCGGCCCGGCCGGTTTGTTGAATGGCGAGCGCGACTCCGATGTCGGGATGGTCGGGATCGATTTTTCCGGCAGTATCGGTGACAAGGCACACTGGTTCGCGCAATACCTCTGGACCAGCTGGGATGATTTCCTGCAACCGGAAATCGGCGATACGGTCCTCTGGCCCGGACGCCAATATGACTGGCACGGGGGCTTCCTGGGCGTGGACTATATCGCCAGCGATCGCTGGGCCTTCTCCCTCCTGTATAACAGTGCCGATTCCAGCGACCTCGCCCACACAGACACGATTTATGAGGGCATCGAGATAGATACTCTCACACTGACGGCCAGCTACTACTTCATGCGCAATGCCAAGGGCATTATCGAGGTAAATGCCGATTTTCTCGGTAGCAATGACCAGGAAGGACTCTATTTTACGGGGCACCTCGACAAGGAATCCTACATCCTGATGGGATTCGATGTGGCTTTTTGATTCCGGTCACCTCCCATGGACAGGTCTTGTGGACCCGGGCGCAGCAAACCGGGAGCCGGTTGGCAATTTCGCCAGCGCGCGTTAGATTACTCTTTTCTCCACCTGCATCACTCACCTGCGAGGAACCATGCACAGAGGCCGCTTGACCCGGGTACGCACACTGCTGCTGGTAATGCTCACCCTGCCCTTTTCCCCGGTATCCAAGGCCGGGGATGCCTGTGTGATTCTCCTGCACGGCCTGGCAAAATCTGACAGCTCCATGGCGAAGCTGGAGCGCGCCATCGGGGATGCCGGGTACCGCACCGTCAATGTGGATTACCCCTCCACCGAACGCCCCATCGACCAGCTGGCCGGCCCTGCCATTGCGCCGGCACTGGACCAGTGCTCGGAAAGTGACGAAATCAATTTCGTCACCCACTCCATGGGCGGGATCCTGGTACGCCAGTATTTCAGCAAGGTCTCAGTTGCTAACCTGAACCGGGTCGTTATGCTGGGCCCGCCCAACCAGGGCAGCGAGGTCGTGGACCGGCTGGGGGAGTTCCCCGGCTTCCACTTCATGTTTGGCGATGCCGGGCTACAGCTCGGCACCGGTGAAATGAGCGTCCCCAACCAACTCGGCGCAGCCAAATTCGACCTGGGTATTATCGCCGGTAGCCGGAGTATCAACCCCATCCTGTCACAGCTGATCCCCGATGCCGACGACGGCAAGGTAGCCGTGGAGCGGACCAAGCTGGAGGGTATGAACGACCATATCACCCTGCCCACGACCCACGTGTTCATGATGAAAAATGAGCAGGTTATCGCCCAGGTGATCCACTACCTGCGCCACGGCAGGTTCGAGCGGTCGGCAACCGCGGCTTCCGGCAGGGAGCAGTAATTCAGGCCGACACCCTGCCAGGGCGGCAGACACAGCTTCGCCAGGTACAGGCTCACTGCCGCAGCCGCGCCTCCCCGGCCGGGATCCCCCTTATCCGCGCTTACGGTTCCCACAGTGACCGGGACACAGTGTGCGCCTTACTTTTGCCCACGGCATTCCCGGCGCGTCCCGCTGCCCGCCAAGCCTGCCTCTCGCGCCCGGGGGCAACTAAACTGCGCAGGACACCAGTGAAATTTCAACCCGCAACGGGTTTCAGGGATGAAAACCATGACGGCACAACGCCTGGCGTCCGCCCAGGAGGAGAGCTCGGAAGCTATCCGGGAGCTGCCGGAGCAGGTGGATCGTGGATTTGCAATCGCACTGGACAAGGTTGACGGATGGATCGCCGATGGCATCCAGCACATTCCCAACTTCGCCGCGGCACTGGTCGTCGTACTGCTCCTCTACCTGCTGGGAATGCTGAGCGGATTCCTCACCCGCAAGCACCTGGCGCGCCGCCAGCGGGAAAATCTGGGGGAAGTGCTGGGCGGACTGGTGAAATGGGTACTCTTCGGCATCGGCTGCCTGCTGGCAGCGACCATCGTAATGCCCACCCTCAGGCCGGGCGACCTGGTGGCAGGCCTGGGCGTGGGCTCGGTAGCCTTTGGCTTTGCCTTCAAGGATATCCTGCAAAACTGGCTGGCCGGCCTGCTGATTCTGCTCAAGGAGCCGTTTCACGTAAACGATCAGATTCGCGTGGGGGAATTTGAGGGCACCGTGAAGAAAATCGAAAACCGCGCGACGTTTATCCGCACCTATGATGGCCAGCGCGTGGTGATTCCCAACAGCGATATCTATACCAACGCGGTAGTGGTAAAAACCGCACACCCTTTGCGTCGCAGCGAATACGATGTGGGTATTGGCTATGGCGACGGCATCGACCGCGCCTGTGAGGTACTGGTCGAGGCGGTAAGCAGGGTCGAGGGGGTAGAAGGCAAAGTGCCGGTGGAAGCCTTGCCATGGGAGCTGGCTGCAAGCTGGGTCACTATCCGCATGCGCTGGTGGACCCTCAGTCGCCAGACTGATGCCAACCACATCGGCTCTGCCGTGGTCCGCGCCATCAAGCTGGCTCTGGACGAGGCTCGGATCGATATGCCGTTCGAGACCCGCGTGCAGCTGTTCCACGACCAGACCGAGGAGAACGACGGCGACCGTGATCGCCAGCGCGAGGGCTGGCCAATACCCGAGGGCGGGGCACCCCGGCCGCGCTGGCGGGCCCGGGCTGAGGATTGACTGGTCACCCGGCACAAAGCCAGGCGCACGTCGATTCAATCCTGGCGCCGAAAACGCTATGCTCGACGGCAAACCGAAAAGCGGAGAGCCCCGAATGGCCGAGTGGCAATGGTCACGCCTTGACGACCTGGACCGCCAGCAACTCTATGAAATCCTGCGGGAACGCCAGGCGGTATTTACCGTGGAACAGGACTGCCCCTACCAGGATGCGGATGGGCGGGACTGGACCGCCTGGCACCTGTGTAGCTGGGACAGCGGGGTACCCCAACCGCGACTTCTCGCCTATCTGCGCCTGGTGGATCCGGGCCACAAGTATACCGAGCCCTCCATTGGGCGCGTGCTCACCACAGAGTCCGCCCGGGGAACCGGCCTCGGACGGGAATTGATGCGTCGTGCGGTGGCGCTCTCTGACCGGGTTCACAATCATGCAGCTATCCGTATTTCAGCCCAGTTGCACCTGGCTGACTTCTACCGCGAATTCGGCTTCGAGCAGGTTTCCGAGCCTTATGATGAAGACGGCATCCCGCACATCGAGATGTTGCGCCAGGCCGGGGAGCCCTGATCAACCGGCCCCGGCCAGGATGTCACGACGTGCCCCTGACTCCTCGCTGGTAACCGCGCGCCGGCCATCCCGGTACCAGCAGGACAGGGCCAGCCCGAGCGCAGAAAGCAGCCAGACACTATTGGCCACCAGGGCACCTCCCTGGATGGCACCGCCACCAAAGCGAGCCACATGCACTGCAACCACCCCTGCTGCACTGGCAGCCACTGCCAGCCGCAGGTACCACGACCAGCCAGCACTACTCCCCCGGAACACCGCCGCCAGCCCCAGGACCAGCACCCCGCCCCAGAATAGCGGCACTGGCGCCATTCCCAGTGCCAGTTGCCCGATGGCAGCGGCCGCAATCATCAGGGGTACGCCCCAGACCTGTGCTGCCCAGACTCGCTCCAGCCGCTGCCGTGGGAAGCCCCGCTGACGCTGGCGCAACAGCCAGATATTGATGCCCGAGACCACCAGTGCACACATGCCCAGGCCCAGCAGGAAGTAGGCAGCCTTCAGTGGCAAGCCACTGTAATGGCCGAAGTGCAGGCGAAAATTGGAGGCGTAGATCTGCTTCCCGGCACTGCCATCAGACCAGCCATCCCGCCCCAGGGGAGCACCGTCGGCACCGAAGAAATACCGCTCCCCCCAGACCAGCCGACCCGGGACCCGCGTGGTGAATTCAAACAGCTGTTGATCGGTACCCGGATTGTGCAGGGCAATACTGAACGGCTGCTGGCCCGGTGCGACACGGTACAGCGCCTCGAATGCCGGCGCAAAGTCGGGCACCGGTATTTCACCTGCCTCCGCGGTTGCCTCCGGCACATCGCTGAACAGCAGGTGATGTACCTTTTCCACATCGCCAGCGTAAAAAACCTGGGCGATAGCAAGCGCAAAAACCGTGGAGAGACCGATAAATGCACCGGTGGCCGCAATCATGAAATGAAAGGGGGCCGCCCACACCCCCAGGCGGTTATGCAGGTCCACCTGCCGCCGCCGGGCCGGGCCACGGCCACGAAAGGAGAAGGCTTCGCGCACGATGTTCGGGTGGGCCAGCAGGCCGGAAAGGATCAGCGCCGCCATCAGTATCCCGATCAGGCCCACCACCGGCACACCCAGCGCAACCGGAAGGTTCAATGCGAAATGCAGGTACACAAGAAAGTCTGTCCACGGGTGTGTCACTTCGCCCAACAGGCCGCCATCGTCCGCAACCAAACGCTGGATGTCTCCCACGCTGACCATTGACCGAGGCATGTCGACAGTGGGCACGGTAAAGCGCACAACCCCTACCTGCTCACCGGCAGCCGCTGCCAGGGCCAGCGCCTCCCCGGCCGCCCGCCTGTAGGTTGCCGGGTCGACCGCAAGGCCCTCCCCCGCCGCAGGCTGCTCCCAACGCTCGAACTCCGGGTAAAACACCGCCAGCGTACCGCTCAGGCAGACGATATAGAGCAGGATGGACAGAGCGAGTCCCAGTGCCGAGTGGCCGCCGATCATATCCCGCACAAAGCCCGGGCCGGGCCTGAATGATAGCTTCATCGGTACTTCCCTCTCGATCACTGCAGCGTCAGCAGCAGGCCACTGGTGGCATTGACCAGCAACAGGCCCAGCACCACACGCACCAGCTTCCTGTCGGCCATAACCCATATCACCGCCAGTTTCCAGGCCAGCAGACCGATAAAAACCGCGATCGCGAGGCGGGTACTCTCCTCTGCGTGGCTCCAGCCAAAGTACTGCAGGGCAGCTCCCACAGCGGTTACCGCCGGCAAAAACGTCGCCGCGAAAAATCGCACCATCCTGCGCAGGCGCTGCCGCCCGTCAGCGCCCACCCGTACCCGGGTCTTTCGTGAGGGGAGCCCCGTCTCCAGATCCTGCCTCCGGGGCAATGTTCCCCCTCCGGCGACCACCGTCCACGCCACCAGTGCAGTGAGAATCACGCTGAAACAGAGACCAAGTTCGAGGCTGAAAGCCGTGGACCAGCACCAGACTGACAGGCCCAGTAACGCCCATCCGGCCAGCGCAACGGAACGCAGTGATGCCCTGCGCCGCCACGCGGCGTACAGGCAGGCAACACCGGCGAGGATACAGAAACCGGCGGCCAGGCCGGCAACAAGCGGGGAATCCATCATTGGCATCCCGGGCTGCGGTAACCCGGCTCCTGTTCTTATGTCCCTGGGATAGCGAGCTGTCTACCGGGGCCACAGCGCCTCAGCGCTCCCGCCACCGGGGGCCGGCCGCATAAAAGAACGATAATGCGATAGATTCTTATTTGCAAGAGCAGTTGAAGTGAAGGCTGGTGGACGGGACTCTCAGTGACGGACGTTGCCGGAAAAGAGGTTGATGATCACCACCCCGGCGATAATCAGGGCCATGCCAATCACCGCAGGCCAGTCCGGTATCTCGCGATAGATTACAGCCCCTGCCACGGCCACCAGCAGGATTCCCACCCCGGCCCAAATCGCGTAGGCGATACCCACCGGAATCGTGCGCAGCACCAGCGCCAGCATGTAAAACGCGAGTCCATAACACACCACCACCACCAGGGACGGCAGCGGCCGCGTAAACTGCTCTGACGCCTTGAGGGCGGTAGTGCCGGCAACCTCGGCCACAATGGCGATGGCCAGGTACAGGTAAGCCATATTCTCTCTCGACCCGGTGGGGCAAGCGGCGGCGCCGTCTCCAGGCACCGCCGCTACCCTGTTCGACTTCAGGGATAGGTATCACTGGATTGCAGCCCCAGCGGCAGGCCGATCCACCAGTAAACTACCAGGAAGATAGACCAGTACAGCAGGAAGGCCACTGAAGAGGGCAGCATCATCGACACCAGCGTGCCGATACCGGTGCCCTTCACATAGCGCTGGCAGTAGACCACCAGCGGGAAATACGGCATCAGGGGCGTAATGATATTAGTGGAGGAATCCCCCGCCAGGCAGGTGGCCCACCCTCCACACCGGGGACAGGACTCGCCTCAACTTCACTCATGACAGGTCTCCCTGTAGTTTCTGCTGTAGTTATTGTGCTTGCTTGTTGTTCTTGTGCATCTTTCCGCGGGCACCATGGGCCCGCGGATTACTACATTGAGCGAGTGCGCCGGCGAGCCGGCAGTGCGGTCAGCCGATCTTGCGGATACCCACCGCCTCGCGCAGCCGCTCGATAAAGGGCGCGGAATAGGCGCGGGCCTTCTCGGCACCCTTCTCCAGCTCTGCCTCGATCTCCGACGGGTTGGCCAGCAGCTCGCTGTAACGCTCGCGGGCGTCACCGATCTGGCTATTGACCAGTTCGAACAGTTGCTTCTTGGCCTCACCCCAGGCGATGCCCTCCTCAAAGGCCTTGCGCATCTCGGCGGTCTGCTCCGGGGTGGCAAACGCCTGCCAGACCTGGAATACGGTGGAAGTGTCCGGGTCCTTCGGCTCGCCCGGTTCCAGCAGGTTGGTCTTGATCTTGTTGATATGCTTCTTCAGCTGTTTTTCCGTCAGGAACAGCGGGATGGTGTTGCCGTAGCTCTTGCTCATCTTGCGGCCATCCAGGCCCTGCAGTACCGCCACATGGTCATCCACCACCGCCTCCGGCAGGGCAAAATGCTCGCCATAGTGGTGGTTGAAGCGCTGGGCGATGTCCCGGGCCATCTCAATGTGCTGGACCTGGTCCTTGCCGACCGGCACCTTGTTGGCGTTGAACATGAGGATATCCGCGGCCATCAGGATCGGGTAGCTGTACAGCCCCATGTTGATGCCGAAATCGGAATCCTCGCCATCGGCGCGGTTGGCATCCACCGCCGCCTTGTAGGCGTGGGCGCGGTTCATCAGGCCCTTGGCAGTCATGCAGGTAAGCAGCCAGGTGAGTTCCGGGATCTCGTGGATATCGGATTGGCGGTAAAAAACCACATTGTCGGTATTGAGCCCCAGTGCCAGCCAAGTGGCGGCGATCTCCCTGGTGGACTGGTGTACCTGGTCCGGGTCCTGGCACTTGATCAACGCGTGGTAATCGGCGAGGAAGTAAAAGGACTGGTTGTTCTCCTCCTGGCTGGCCGCGATAGCCGGGCGGATGGCGCCCACGTAGTTGCCGAGGTGGGGAGTGCCGGTAGTGGTGATGCCGGTCAGGACACGCTGCTTGCTCATAAATCCTTGGGTTTCCATGCTACATACGGGTACAAATCTCTGCGACATGATAACCGTTTCAGGCCCGCGGTTGTATGCGGGCAGGCAGCAGCAGCTGTTCTCTACTCAAACAGAACCGCGCCCATTCCGGTCATCGGAGACCTCTGGCCGGGCAAGTGGGCAGCGAGATAGAAGTTCGGGGGGCGGGAGAGTACTATTCCACCAGCGTGCGGCCGGCGTTGTCGGCGACACTGTATGAAAAATGGCCACCACCGCCCGAGCAGCTGTAGAGACACATATGGCGAAGGAAATTGAAAGGAAGTTCCTGGTTGAACCGGGGTTTGCCGAAACCCTGGAAGACGGGACCAGTATCGCCCAGGGATACCTGCCGGTGTCCGGAACAGCCACGGTGCGGGCGAGGATCTACGGTGACCGTGGCTACCTCACCCTCAAGGGGCCAACCCACGGCATCACCCGCAGCGAGTTCGAGTACGAGATTCCGGTGGAGGACGCCCGCGAGATCCTCCAGTCGCTATGCGAGGGCCAGGTCATCGAGAAAACCCGCTACATCGTAACCGTGGGCGGGCACCAGTGGGAGATCGATATCTTCGCGGGCCGCAATCGGGGCCTGGTCGTCGCGGAAATCGAGTTGACGGCGGAATCCGAGGAATTCGAGCGCCCGGTGTGGGTCACAGAAGAGGTGACGGGGGAATCCCGATACTACAACGCAAACCTGGTCAGCAAGCCTTTCTGCGAATGGTGACAGGCTCCGGTGATGGTACTGGTACCCGTAGGAGCAAAATCCCGTGGAGGCCAAATGCCCGCGGCCGGCAGCCGTCGCGCCCAGTTTTCCCCGTGGTCGCCGCGGCGATCGGATTGAGGTAGTCGAGCGTCAATGATCAAGAAGACCTTCGCTTTCACCGCCCTGGCGATTGTTGCGGCCATTGCCGCCCTGCTTGCCTTTCCCGGCCTGAAATACACTATCTACCGCGAGTTGCCGGTGGACCTGCGGTGGAAAATTTCGTACCTCTCTTCGGACAAGTTCCTGGTAGGTATGGTGTTCCTGATCGAAAGGGAGGACTCACTGTTACTGGTCCGCCACAGTTACCAGGATGCCTGGGGCCTGCCCGGCGGCTGGCTCGAGCACGGCGAGACGGTTGAGCAGGCGGTCCGGCGGGAATTGCAGGAGGAAATCGGGGCCGAGGTACTTTCCACCCGCGTGCTGGAGGTACGCAAGCCCGCTTACACCCCTGTCGTGGACATCGCCATCCAGTGTGAAGTCGCCCCGGGAGATATGGTTTTCAACGACAGTGAGGTGGTGGAAACACGGTTTTTTCCACGGGATGGGCTACCCGACGATATTCTTTACACACACAAACCCTACATCCAGCGCTATATGGCCATGTCACGATTGACTTCAGCGAGCCAGGTGAGCGGGCCTGCGCCAAACTGATACACTGCTGCCAGCCAATTCTTTCCATCCTGGACCGCTAACGCCATGTGCAGCCTGTTCGATGCAGATGACCATGCCGGCATAGAGCGCTTTCTCGAGCAGACCGGCGTCGGCCATCCCGAGCGAATGATTTTTGGTCGCCGCCGGCGCCCAACCGCGGAAGTCAGCATTGTCACCGCCCGCCATGGGGAACCGGAGCTGGAAAATGCAATCTGGCACCTGTACCTGCAACGCGAGGGTGGCCAGTTCAGGCCCCATAAAAAATACTGGTCCATCAACAGCAACTGGCGCAAACTTCCGCAACGGCCGGAATACCGGCATTCCCGCTGCCTGATCCCGGCGAATGCATGGGTTGAGAGCCAGCACGGTGAAAACCCGGTGGAATTCTCCTTCGGCTTGCCTTTTTTCTTTTGCGGCCTGTACAAGGGCTGGGATAATTGCAGGCTCTTGAGCTGCTCCATCATTACCCTCCCCGCACATCCGCTGACCGAGCGATTCCACGACAAGAGCCTGCCCATGATTGCCCCCCCGAGCAGCGGGTTTATCCATCGGTGGCTGTCAGGCGAAACCGATACCACACCGTTTGCACCTTACCTGGAGCCCCGGGTGGAATATGCTGGCCACCCCCTGCAATACCGGCCGCTAAAACGGGCAACCGCCACCGACTACACCGGACCCGCGGCGCCCGTGGCCGATGCGGGAAAACCCGGGGAGCAAAACACATGAAAACCTTCCTGGCGGTTATCGCCCTGGCAGTACTGGTCTGGGTATTGCCCATCTACTGGCAGAAATGGCGCCGAAGCTACCTGCGCGCCCGTCCGCTCTCACCATCCCAGTACCGGCTGGTGCAATCCGCCCTGCCCTTCTATTCGGCCCTGGCACCGGAAGCCCAGCGGGAACTCTGCGCCAACCTGAGCCTGTTCCTGCATGACAAGGAGTTCGTCGGCTGTGACGGCCTGCGGGTCACGGACGAGATGCGAGTCTGTGTGGCTGCCTGGGCCTGCCTGCTGCTGACCGGGCGGCAAAATCGCTGCTACCCGGCACTGCGCACCGTCCTGCTGTATCCCGATACTTACATCGCCCGGGAAACCCATTTCGAGGGTGCAATCGAGATGACAGCCGACAGTGCCCGGGAAGGGGAATCCCACTACCTGGGGCCGGTGGTACTGTCCTGGGCGGATATCGAGGAAGACCTGTTTCACCCGGAGCAGGGGCGCAACGTGATCGTGCACGAATTCGCCCATAAGCTGGATGAAGAGGATGGCGTCTACGACGGACGCCCACTGTTCACTGACAGTGAATCCGGCGGGAGCTGGGCACCGGTCTTCCGCGAGGAGTTCGAGCGGTTGCGGGACAAGGTGCTCACACGGCAGGAAGGTCACGGTACCAAAGGCGGATCAACCCCGGCACGGGAGGCAAAGGCCTCGGTCCTGGACCCCTATGGCGCCCAGTCCCCGGCAGAGTTCTTTGCCGTGGCATCAGAGTCGTTCTTTTCAATTCCGGTAGCGCTCAGGCAGCACCATGCGGCACTGTATGCAGAACTGCGCGCCTTTTACCACCTGGATCCCGCCTCATGGCACGATGGAAGTCAACAGGGTAATCAATATCCTCGTTGACGCCCATATCATTTACGGGCACCTCGCGGAGTGCGGCAGGGTTATCGTGCATCACCCACAGCCAGTCCTGCCTGGCGCTTGTCACTACCAAAACGGCGCGAATAGCCGGCAGCCAGCAGGATGGCGGCATATTTCATAAGCCTTCCCGGGAAAGCCCTGGCTTTTCCGTACTAGTAGTCCTTTTTCCACTGCAGCTCCACACTGCCGGCGCCACTTTCATTGCTGCCTGCAGATTTCAGCTCCAGGTTGAGATTGCGGCGCAACTCGATCTGCATTTCCGCCTCCCAGGGGTTCAGGGGGTCCGTACTGCGCTGCAACTGGATAAAGATACGGCTGGTAATATATTTCCCCAGGCTGAGCGCATAGCGGTCCTGGCCCTCTTCGCCCTCTTCACTCTTGATATCCAGCGTATCCACGCCGAGAAGCTCCCGGGTTTTCGCCACCGGGTCAAAACCGCCACCATTGCCCTGCAAGGTGCGCACCACAGTCACCAGCCGCACTGCCTGCAGCGGCGAGATATCCTGCAATGACTTGCCGAACAGCAGCTGGGCGAAGATTTCGTCCTGGGCCGCCTCGGGGGTGGAACTGAACTCAATATTGAGGTCGTCCGCTGTGCCGGAAATCTCCGCAATGATCTCGCCATCGCTGTATTCGTGGCGCCCCTTGACGAAAATCGCAGCCTCGCTGTTCTCGAACAACACACGCCCTTCCAGCAATTCGAAACGCTTGCCCAGCAGGTCGAAGTCGCCGCGCACAATGGTCAGCTCACCGGACGCGTCGGGCTGGGCGGCGGTACCGGCGACATTCACCTGTCCCTGCAATTCCGAGTTGAGCCCCAGGCCACGCACATAGGACTGCTGGTCCAGCACCACCTGGATGGCCAGCGCGATATTTTCCAGTATGGGCGGTCCGCGTCGCTGCGCAGGGCCATCCACCTCCACTTCCACAACCTCGATTTCCGGCACACTGCTGCCAAACAGTTGCTCTACCTGCACTTCCAGTGGGCGCAGGGTCAGGCGGCCTTCGAGCCGCGCATCCTCAGTGGTACCGGTCAGGCCGAGCGTCCCGGAAACCGCGCCACGCACGGCAGGGGTATTCAGCAGGTGCAGTCGTCGTGCGCGCAGCTCGAACGCCAGCTGCGGTGCCCCCACTGCCGGGAAAGCCACGGCTCCACCGATATTGATCTCGCCGTTCTCCCGGTCTTCCGCCCGCGCCTGCTCTATCACCCAGCGATCCGGGGTCAGGCGGGCCTGTAAGTTGATACGACGCAGGCGGGTATTGCTCGGGCGGTGCTCGTAAGCGCCACCCTCCAGGCTGAGCTCTCCCTGCATCTGCGGCTGTTCCACCGTACCGTCCGCATCCAGGTTGAACCGTAATTGCCCCTGCATGGCATGGATCTCGGGATCGAGTAACGCCGCAATCACACTCAAGTCAGCAGTGCCCCTACTTTCCAGGGACAGGGGCAATGGCGGGCGCTCGCTGCCGGGCGGACGCTCCGCCAGGACTATTTCGAGTATCGGCGCCACCGCCAGCTGGGCGGTGGCTTCGGCCGCACGGCGCGCACCGCGGTCCGCCTCCAGTACTATCTCCAGCAGCGGTCCGCTTGTCTGCCAGCGGAGTGCCGCCGTCAGCGACTCGCCACCTGAGGCACTGTTGAGGCGCACTTCGCCCTGCAACTGCGGTTTGCGGGGGCTGCCGGCTGCTGTCGCCTGCAGGGTGATCTCCCCGCGTTCGTTCAGTTCGGCCGGTAGCCCCAGCTCCAGGTCGGCCAGCATCGCATTGCCCCGCAGCTCCAGGTCCAGCTCTTTTTCATTCAGGCTGCCATCGGCCACCAGGCGGTTGCGTCCCACCCACAGAAGCTCGACGCCGGACAGGGAAATACTGCCCCGGCGATACCCCAGGTCCCCCTGCAGTCGCCAGGGTTCCTCGCGAAAACTGCCCTGCGCCAGGATATTGACCCGCGCCTCGGGGCTTGCGAAAGGCCCGGAAAACTCCCCATCGAGGCTCACTTCACCCTCGAGACTGGACGACAGTGAAACACCCGCCAGCTGCGCCAGGGACACGGGAATATTGCGTCCCGCCACGGTTCCCCGGGCGCGCTTTTTACCCGGTTCCACAACACCATCCAGCTGCAGCCAGGCCGCTCCCTGCCAGGCCAGCTGTCGCGCTTCCCGCGCCAACTGGCGTGCCCGCGCGGGACTCTGCTGTGGCGCATTCGGGTCCTCGCCGGTTTCATCGACCCTGATGACCGGTGACTGGCGCCCCGCCAGCGAGGTTACCCCGAAGCCCCGCCCCGGATCGAGGCTGGAAAGCTCCAGCCGGATCCCATCCAGCTGCAGGCGATCCATGTTTCCGGCAACGCTACCCTCAAGGGAGTAGCGGTAGTCCCGGTACTTGCCATCGGACGCAACACGGGCCTGCAACTGCGGCTTGCGCCAGGGCCCACTGACAGAGAGGTCGGCGTCGAGATTGACCGCGATACCGGCCAGCTCGGGTAAATCCACCAGAAGCCGGGGCGGAAACTCATCCGCTTTCGCCGCCACCTGCAACCGCATGGTTTCTTTTTCCAGTGAGATGTCGCCGTCACCAAACAAGCGGAAGCGCTCCCCCGCCAGGGAGAACTCCTTCAGGCGGATTGCCTTCGCGTCTCCCTGCAAAGCGGCCCGCAGCTCCCCCTGAAGCTCGCCATATCGCGGGCTGGCCTTGATGTCGGCAGTAAATTGCGGATTGCGCCACGGGCCGCGGGCTGCAACCTGCACGCCGTCGATTGTGCCGGATAGCTCGGGGGGCAGCTCCACCTGGCTCTCCTCCGGCAGAATGGCCAGCAACCCGCGGATATCGTCCACCTGCAGCCGCGCCAGCTTTCCCTCCAGGTCAATGGATTCCGCGGGAATATCCACCTCCCCGGCCAGCTCCATCTGCGCCCCGGCAAATTCCACCGTCGCCGCTTCCAGCTGGATCACTTCATCCCGGGTCTGTACCCGCCCCTCCAGGTGCACCGGTTGCTGCCGGTAACTGCTGCGCAGCTCCAGCACCCCGGACACCGATGGCAATGACAGCGGTCCCTGCAGCGACAGGTCAGCACTGAGCCAGCCGCCACGCAGGAAATCCTGCCACGGCTGGGAAATAGACACTGGCAGCCGGTTGAGGCGGACATCCGCATCCACCTGTTCGCCACTCACAGAGCCGGAAATTTCATGGCGTGTGTCATCGACCTCCAGGGCCAGTCCTCCGGACTCGACCAGCCATGGGGACAGCGCCACCTCGAGGGGACCACTGAGCTCGAAGCGGTGGGAAACCAGCGGCAGCGAGAATTCCTCGATGATGATTGCCAGCCGGTCACCGGACTCGCGCAGCGCAATCCGCCCCCGCGCATCCAGCGCCTGGCCGGCAGGCAGTTGCAGCAGTTTGCCAGCGAAACCGCCACTGTCCTCGCGCGCCACGAGTTCTACGGCGTACTGCCCATCACCGGTTTCGCTGGCCGCCAGGCTGACCAGCAACCCCGCGCCATCCAGTTCCCGCACTTCCAGGGCGGCCCCGGTTTCCCCCTGCTTCCAGCGGAAGCGCCCGTTCGCATCCACTGTCACCACAGGCAGGTCCGGATAGCGCTGGTCAATCACCTGCAGGCGATCGAGATCCAGCTGTCCCAGCCTGATTGCGGGTATCTCCAGCGGTTCTGCGGGCCGGTCCTCCACCTCAGCCTCAGCCTGTTCCGCACTGGCCTCCAGCATGGACTGCAATACATCCATATCCAGCAACAGCTCGGTGGCAACCACGCGCTCTATATCCACCCGGCCGGCAAAAAGCCCCACCAGGTCGACGTCCAGCCCCAGGCCACGCGCCTGCAGCAATACCTCGCCGGCGTAATCGACTTTCAGAGTGGAAAAGGACCAGGCGCCCAGTCGCTTACTGCCCAGCTCGCCAGTCTGGATGCGCAAATCCGGCACCAGTCTCTCGGCCAGCGCCAGGCCCCCGTGCGTCAGTGCTACGCGCCCGGGGTTGGTGCCAACGAAATACAGCAGTGCCAGCACCAGTACCAACAGGACACTGGAAACCAGCGCCCCGCGGCCACTGAGGGAATGCCAGAAACTGCGGAGCACCGTGGCGATCGCCCGTACGAATCCCGACGCCAGTGCAGAGAATGACCGCCCCATATCAGAACGCCTGCCCCAGGCTCACATAGACCTGGAAGTCGTCATCGAGGTCTTCACGCTTGTCCAGTGGAAAGGCAATATCGAAACGTACCGGCGCAAACGAGGTGAAATAGCGCACCCCAAACCCCGCCCCCCAACGCAGGGAATCGAACCGCAGTTCCGGCTTCAGGAAGGCGTTGCCGCCGTCGACAAACAATACCCCGCCCCATTTCTCGGTAATGCGCAGGCGGCCCTCCAGGGAAATCTCACTCAGTCCGCGCCCGCCAATCGGGTCGCTCAAGCGGACTTCCCCACCGGTTTCTTCCGGAGGAAGGGGAACCCTCGGTCCCAGTGCCTGATAGGCATACCCCCGCACGGACCCGCCGCCACCGGCATAGAAACGCTCATCGGCTGGAACCTTTGAAACCTCGTCGACACCGGAGATCACCCCCGCCTTGACCCGCAGGGCAACGGTGGGTTCATACCGGGCTTCCGCGAAAGTGTGGTACCCGCTCATCACCAGGATGTTTTTGACAAAATTGGTGTCGCTGTTTCTGAGATCGATATAGGGCCGTACCTCAAGCGCGGCGGTCGCGCCCTTGCGGGCATCCAGCGGGGCATCGGTGGTATCCCATTTGAGGCCCAGGGGGAATGACAGCAGGTTGTAATCCTCCGGGATCGCACCCTCCTCATCCACCTTACTGAATTTCAGCTCGCTACCGATGCTCGCTGTGCGGTGCTTGCTCAGCTTGCGTGACACTGTGGCCCCGACGCTCAGGGACTCGGCCTCATAGCTGTCACGCTCCTCATTGGACAGTTCCACCCTGCCGGTCAGGTCCTGGTCATCGCGGAGGAAGCGCGGCACCAACAGCCTGGCCCCCAGCTTCTGTTGCACCGGGTTGGCCTTGCCCTCGATATCGATTTTCTCACCACGATGGAATACATTCCGGTGTTCCCAGCCCGCCGACACCCCGGCGCCCTCACTGGAGGTGTAGCCGACACCCAGCTTCACCGTGCGGTGCTTGCGCTCCTGTACACGGAAAGTGATATCCACAATGCCGTTATACGGCTCGGAAACTTCACTGCCAACACCGGCAACCAGGTTAGTGCGCAGAAGCCTGAGCTGGGCTGCATCGAGCCGGCTGCGCTTGAAGCATTCACCGGAGGCCATCCCGACTTTATCCCGCAGGAACTCCTCATTGACCGTAGTCAGCCCCTCGATGAATACCTGGCCCACAACCACCTCGGGGCTGGGCGCCACACGGTAAACCAGTCGTGCCGCGGCCTCACTGTGGATGACTGTCGCCTCGTAGCTCACGTCCACATTCAGCAGGCAGGCGTTGTCATTGAGGTACTTCTCGATCACCGTCACCCCTTCCTTGACCTTCTCGGCATTGAGGGGATCACCAACCTGCAACGGCAACGCGCCGAGTCCCCGGCGCAACTGCGGGGGCATCTCTACCGAAATGCTCTTGATCAGGTAACGGGGACCGGGCTCGACACGGTATACGATTT
This sequence comes from Microbulbifer sediminum, assembly GCF_021729035.1. Taxonomy (GTDB): domain Bacteria; phylum Pseudomonadota; class Gammaproteobacteria; order Pseudomonadales; family Cellvibrionaceae; genus Microbulbifer; species Microbulbifer sediminum. The sequence goes on from NZ_JAJSAP010000005.1 coordinate 218,926, forward strand.
TGCCATCGGTAACCGACTCGCGCACACGACTGTCGTAATAGCCCCGGGAACGCAACAGTTTGTCCAGGTTACCCCGTTCATAGCGGGCCACATCACGGGGATCCTCGTAGTTCTCCAGCACACTGCTGCCTTTGCGCAGCTCCTCCAGCTGCTCGCCCAGCCATTCCTGCAGCTCGCGGTCGCCCGCAACCCGCACCTTGAAATCCGGTAGCTGGTCAAAAAAGGGGATGGCGTGCGCGGCCCGCATGGAGCCGAACAGCACTGCCACCAGAAGAATTCCGATGAGTGCGCGCAAAGAACTGATCCATTATTACGTGGCGTTTGCGCCGGAGAGCCGCTGCAAACGCAGCCCGCCCCACAGGACGGGAAGAAACTCCGTTTAACCTTCGATCGTGATTCGCACGGGAAGTTGCGCAACCCGGCCTTTTCTGCCTAGCGGGTGCTGTCGCTGCCGGTACCAAGCAGTGGGTTGCAGTCACGGATGATCACCCGGCCCTCCAGCAGGTTGCCCTTGGAGTACTCGGTAAAAATACACTGGTTGGTCTGCGGATCGTAATTCTCAATCCACAGATTATCCTCTTTCCAGGTGGCGCCGATATGCCGGTGCCCCTCTGGCACGGAGATACGCATTACACCACCAAACCGCTTGACGAAAACCTGCTCAAAGTGAAAGTAATACGCAAGCCAGCCCGTCAGGAAAATAATGACAGCGAAAATCCCCCCCGCTTTCAGGCTACCCATACGGCTGCCTGCCAGGAGCGATAGAACGACAAGCGCGATAACTGCGGCCCAATAGAGATAAGTGATCATTGATGCTCTTCCGTGAAGATTATTGGAAGTTATAAAAAGCGTTTAGTGCGACTTTAGGGTAGCGCAGTTTGGCAGGATTGGTACAGCGCCATAAGGTGGGCTGACGCCGCGGCGGGCTCAGGCGCCGGACGGTTTTACCCGGCCGGCGCTGCGTGGGAAGTTATCAGTCGGACGCCAGCTCGGGCAGGTCCCGGTAGAGTTTCAGGGCCTCGGGATTTGCCAGCGCTTCCTGGTTCTTAACCGGCTTGCCGTGCACCACATTGCGTACCGCCAATTCGACGATTTTGCCACTGATGGTACGGGGTATATCGGCCACCTGGACCACCTTGGCCGGCACATGTCGCGGGGTGGTGTTGGCACGAATCGTGGTGCGAATTTTCTGCACCAGTTCATCATTGAGCTCAACGCCCTCGCGAAGCACCACGAACAACACCACACGCACATCGTCGCGCCACTCCTGGCCGATGCAGATACAGTCCAGGACCTCCTCGACTTTTTCCACCTGGCGATAGATCTCCGCAGTGCCGATACGCACACCACCCGGGTTGAGCACCGCATCGGAACGTCCGTAGATGATCACGCCACCGTGCCCGGTGATTTCCGCGTAATCCCCGTGGGCCCAGACGCCCGGCCAGTTTTCGAAATAGGCGCTTCGATACCTTGACCCATCTTCATCATTCCAGAAACCGATCGGCATGCAGGGGAAGGATTTCGCGCACACCAACTCGCCCTTTTCCCCGATCACCGGTTTTCCGTCATCATTCCAGACCTCAACAGCCATACCCAGTCCGCGACATTGCAGCTCGCCGGCATAAACCGGCAGGGCCGGATTACCCAGCGCAAAACAGGAGATGATGTCGGTACCACCGGAAATGGAAGACAGGCACAGGTCGGCCTTGATATCCCGGTACACATAGCGGAAGCCCTCGTGGGCCAGCGGTGAACCGGTGGACAGCAGCGCGCGCAGCTTCTCCAGCTTGTGGGTCTCGCGGGGTTTGCGGCCAGCCTTTTCCAGCGCGGCAATATACTTGGCACTGGTGCCGAACACACTGATACCTTCCTCGTCGGCCATATCCCAGAGACTTTCCGCCGCCGGGTAGAAAGGTGAACCATCGAACAGCACCAGAGTGGCGCCACAGGCAAGGCCACTCACGAGCCAGTTCCACATCATCCAGCCACAGGTGGTGAAGTAGAACAGGGTATCGTCGCGATCCAGGTCACAGTGCAGGCGGTGTTCCTTGAGGTGCTGGAGCAGCGTGCCCCCGGCCCCGTGCACGATGCATTTGGGCACCCCGGTGGTACCGGACGAATACATGATGTACAGCGGGTGGTTGAACGCCGTCTGGGCAAAGGCCAGTGGGCGTTCCGGGGCTTCCTCCAAAAAGGCTCCGATGGTGGTACCACCCGGCAGGTCGGTAACGGCCGCCGCAGTGTCGGCAGCGGAGCGCGCCACCGGCACCACCACAATTTTCTGCAGCGAGTCGATGCGCGCGGCAATTTCCCGGATCCGGGGCAGCGAGTCGATGGTTTTGCCGTTGTAAAAGTAGCCCTCACAGGCAAACAGGACCTTCGGTGCCACCTGGCCGAAACGATCCAGCACCCCGTTGATCCCGAAGTCCGGCGAGCACGACGTCCAGACGGCCCCCAGGCTGGCGGTTGCCAGCATGGCAACCACGGTATCCATGATATTGGGCATGAAGCCGGCAACCCGGTCTCCTTCCCCCACACCCTGCTCCGCAAGTGCAGCGGCGAGGCGCTCCACCCGGGCAAACAGCTCTGCGTAACTGAGCTGGCGCCGGCTGCCGTTTTCGAGCCGTTCCACCAGCGCAATGCGATCGTCGCGGTAGCGCAACAGATTCTCGGCAAAGTTCAGTCGCGCCTGTGGGAACCAGCGTGCCCCGGGCATCTCATCATTCTCGAGCACAGTATCGCCCTGCTCGCTGGCAATCACCCCCATCTCTTCCCAGAGCAGTTTCCAGAACTCCTCACGGTGATCCACAGACCACCGGTGCAGTGCATCGTAATCTGCCAGCTCGATTCCGAACCGTTCGTTGACCAGGCGGCGGAAACCATCCATCTGGGTGGCAGCGACGGCCTCGGGGGTGGGTTGCCACAGGGGCTGCTTGGCATTACTCATCTCGTCTGACCTTCTGGCTACATTATTCTCCGGACCCGAAACTTAAGGCCCGCTTCTCTCAGGCACAATCATGCCTTGGTCTAACACTTAATAAAATTTAAAATAATTTAACATCTATTAAACAAACCTTAACATTTAGCGCCAAACCGGGGAAACGCCAGTGACCGCCACACTCAAGCAGCTACGGGCCTTTACGGCTGTTGCAAGGACTCGGAGCCTGGCCCAGGCCAGCGCCCTGCTGCACATCTCCCAGCCGGCACTGTCCGTCGCCATCCGCAACCTGGAGGAGGCCCTCGGTGGAGCCCTCTTCAACCGTGACAGCCGCCAACTGGCACTGACTCCGGAGGGGCGTGAGTTTCTCGACCGCGCCGAACAGCTGCTCCATAACTGGGACCAGTCCGTCGACGCCATCCAGCAACGGTTCCGCCTGGAGCGGGGACAGCTGAACCTGGCGGTAATCCCGGCCTTCGCCCTCAACCGGCTGCCGGACCTGCTGGCCCGCTTTCACGGGCAACACCCCGACATCAATATCGTGATCGAGGATATCGTAATGGAGCGGGTCCAGCGTGCAGTCCGCGAGGGGCGGGCCGAAATTGGCATCACCTTCCGCCCCGACGACCTGGGCGGCCTGGAGTTCATGGGCTTTGGCCGGGACCGGTTTATCGCCGTAATCCCTGCCACCCACCCGCTGGCGGGCAGGGAGTCCGTCACCTGGCGCGAACTCTCCCGGGAGCCGTTTATCGCCATGAACCGGGGCTCCGCCGTGCGGCGCTGGACGGATGGGGCCATGGCGGAAAGCGGTTATGAGGGCCGGTTACTGTGCGAGGCCAACCAGTTGAGCACCATTGGCCAGCTGGTCCGGGCGGGGATGGGGGTCAGTGTGGTCCCGGAGCTTTGCCGGCCACAGATGGATGGTTACGGCCTGTGCAGTCTGACACTGCGGGCACCGGTGGTAGAGCAGGAAGTAGGGGCACTGGTGCGGCGCCGGGGAGCCATTTCCGCCTCCGCCGACGCCTTCCTGGAAATGCTGACCGCTGCGGGGTAACCCCGCATCACGGCAGCAGGCGACGAGATTATTTGGTGGTGGCGCGCAGCATCCAGGCAGTTTTCTCATGCACGCTCATGCGGTCGGAAACCAGCGCCATGGTGGATTCATCCTCCGCGTCCTGCGCGGCCTTGAGTACCTCGCGACAGGTTTTCACCACCTGCTCGTGCCCACGAGTCAGGATTTCCACCATTTTCTCCGCCGCCGGGACAGAGTCTTCCTCCTTGATAGAGCTGAGCTCTGCGAACGCCTTATAGGTGCCCGGGGCCTCCACATCCAGGGTGCGGATACGCTCGGCGATGTCATCGACAGCCTCGGCCAGTTCTGTGTAGTGTTCCTCGAACATCAGGTGCAACTCACGGAACAGCGGGCCGGTGACATTCCAGTGGAAATTATGTGTCTGCAGGTACAGCGTGTAGCTGTCCGCCAGCAAGCGCTTCAGGCCGTGGGCGACTTTCTCACGATTCTGCTCATCAATGCCGATATCGATCTTGGTCATAATCCACCTCTTGTTACTCTTTGAAAACTTTCCGAAAGCCGGATGACTTAACGAACTGACTCTATACTAACGCGCTGGTCGAAAAATAAAAATTTATTTAGGGAATAACTCCGATAAGCAAAAGCTATCAATCTCGGGCGCCGCAATAATGCAAGCGTAGCCGCGAATACAAAATTCGCGGCCGCAACGCCGGTTACTTCCGCCAGCCAATCCTGTAGCCCGTCCCTTCGTCGTCCGAGCCCACATGGCGCCGCGGCCAGGGCAAATGGCATCCACGACAGAATCAGGAAATCGACGGCTTCCTGTGCCCGGCATATTTTCAGCGCCTGCTCTCGCACACCACTCTTTGCATAAAGCCAGGCTCTTCCGGGCGCATTCCCAACTGCTGCGCCCGGGGCCAGGGCGTGGCGATCTCAGTCACCGGCACTCCCGGCGCCAGCGGTCTCCTCGCCGTTTGCCACGCCATCCAGGGCATCGCCTGCCATGTAGCGTATCAATCCGGCAAATTCGGCCTCGGTGCAATCGAAGCAAAGCCCTTTCGGAGGCATCGCCCTATACCCATTCATGGCGTTGGCAACCAGCATATTCAACCCCTTGGCTGCCCGCGGTTTCCAGGCTGCGACATCCCCGGTGCGGGGGGCACCGGTAACACCGGCTTCGTGGCAACTGTGGCAGGTGCGCAGGTAGGTCTGGCGAATGCCATCCGGCACGGGATTGCCGCTGGCCGGCGACTGCCCCGCGGGCCGGGATACTGTTAGCTCTTGACTGTCAGGGGCATCCTCACCGGGTGTGCATGCGGCCAGTACCAGGATGGCGGCCAGTATGGAAGTCAATTGTTTCATTATTTTTGTATCCGTATGTTCTATACGCGCACCTGGCGTACCGGCCTCCGGCAATGCGGCTAGAGGCGGGACCGCTGCGCTTTTGCCGGGCTACAGCCAGACCGGCGACAGAGCGGGAATAACGCGTCGGGGATTCATTGCAGCGGTAGGCTAACCGGCGCAAAACTCGACGCATTGATTATTACCCTGCAGCTGCAGCGACCGCAACTCCAGGGCCTGCGCCTTGAATATCTGCAGACGCGCAAGGCTGGGCACTGGCAGCCCCAGGAGGAGCTTGATCGCCTCGCTCGCCTGCATACTGCCCATGAGGCTCAGGACAGGCCCCAACACGCCCGCACTGGCACAGTTGGTCGTTTCCCACTGGACAGCGGGCGGGAACAGCGCTGGAGCTCCCTCTTACTGGGCATGGTTCAACCTTCGCAAATGACCTGCAGGTCGCGCACTGCCTGCCGGTAGTCTCCTGCCTGGGTAATAGCGCTCACGGCGGCGATACTGCCCACACCGGAGGCAACCACTGCCGGTGCGCGCTCGATACTGATACCTCCAATCGCCACCAGCGGTATATCTCCTACCAGCGCCGCCATCCGCGCAAGTTTCGCGGTTCCCTGGAGCTGGTCGCTCATATCCTTGGTGTCAGTGGCGAAGATCGCCCCGATCGCGAGGTAACTGGGGCGGTAGCGATAGGCCCGCAACAGTTCGTAAAAACCGTGGGTGCTGATACCAAGCCTCAGCCCGGCGGCCCTGATCGCCCGCAGGTCGGCGCTCTGCAGGTCCTCCTGCCCCAGGTGCACACCGTAGGCACCACAGTCGATGGCGAGTTGCCAGTGATCGTTGATAAACAGCCGCAGGGCGTGCTTGCGCCCGACCGCAACGGCCCGTTGCACCTCTGTTCGCAGGCCAGCAGCTGGCTGCTTGATGCGCAGCTGCAGGGTCTTCACGCCCTCTTCGGCAAGCTTCTCCAGCCACTCAACGGAATCCACCACCGGATACAACCCCAGCGCGGCAGTGCCGGTGCCGGCGAAGTCGCAGGCAAAAAGGCAGCTGCCGGCATCGTCAAAGGTGCCATAGGCTTTGGCTGCTTCCTCCTCGGGCAGTAGTACCCGGGGAAAATCCTGCATCTCGTCCGGCCAGCCACAGTGCCCTACAGGCCCCGGTCCACTGCCGACCCTATCGCCCTGCCCCAACCGCAGACCGCGCTGAACATAGGCTTTGGCCACCACGCAGGCATCGCGCAGTGGGTAGCCGAGCGCCATGCAGGCGGCGATGGCCGACGACAGGGTGCAGCCGGTGCCATGGGTGCTCCCCCCGGTCACCTTGTCACCGATAAACCAGTCGCTGCGCGTCCCGTCCCAGAACAGGTCGGCAATTTTGCCGGCCTGGATTTCACTGTGCCCCCCCGTAACCAGCACCGCGCGACAATCACCCGCGTGCAGGAGTCGCGTCGCATGCAGTATCTGCTCCGCGCCGTCTACGGGGGCACGCGACAGCCACTCCAGCTCGTGGAGGTTTGGCGTGACCAGGTCGCAAAGGGGAAACAGTTCCCGCACTACCAGCTCGCCAATTCCGCCCTCTGCCAGACTGTCGCCACTGCTGGCCACTGCCACCGGATCGTAAATAACAGGCACCGGTGCCAATGCTTTCAGCCGCAGGAGGAACTCCACCACGGCCAGCACCTGCCCGGCACTGGCGATCAGCCCAATCTTGATGGCGTCGGGGAACAGGTCTCTCTCCAGTGTCTCCAGTTGTCCGGTCAGAACCTCCCGTGAAACGGCATTGACTGCCGCCACCTCGACCGTGTTCTGGGCCGTATTGGCAGTGATTACAGTACAGCCATGGCAACCAAAATCGGCAAAGGTGAGCAGGTCGGCCTGGATCCCGGCACCACCGCCGGAATCGCTGCCGGCAATTGACCAGACAATGGGTTTGTGTTGCTCTCGCATAAACTCTTTACAGCCTTTTCCGGACACGAGTTGGCGGCGAATAGGCTAACCACGTGAAATTAAGTCCTGTCCCGTTCTTATTTGCTTGCAGTTCAATGCCTGGCGATTCAATTTTCGCTCGCGTACCCGCCGAGACCAGAGAGCCCGCACAATTCTGGATCGGAGTGACCCGACACCACGTGCATTCACACGTCTGAGAAAGAAATACGGGGTGTCAATCCTGTGTGACAGCGTCCGCCTGTTGCCAGAAAGGCATATCCAGGGTCGGGGTACTGGGGCTGGCGGTCTGGCGCTGAAGCATCAGGCCAGCAAGGAATGCTGCACGGCCGCTCTCAACAGCGAGTCGAAAGGCCCGGGCCATACAGGCCGGGTCCTGCGCCCTGGCGATGGCCGTATTCAGCAGGACGGCATCAAATCCCATCTCCATGGCTTCAGCCGCATGGGACGGCGCCCCGATCCCCGCGTCGATAATCAACGGGGTATCCGGCAGGCGCTCGCGCAGTGTCTGCAGGTTGTATTTGTTCATCAGGCCCAGGCCGGTACCGATGGGCGCGCCCCAGGGCATCAACACCTCGCAGCCCACATCCAGCAGTTTGCGACAAACCAGCAGGTCGTCGGTGCAATAAGGCAGCACGCGGAAACCACGCTGCACCAGTTCCCGCGCGGCTTCCACCAGGCCGTATGGGTCGGGCTGCAGGTTGTAATCATCGCCCACGACCTCAAGCTTCAACCAGTCGGTGCGGAAGATTTCCCGCGACATTTCCGCCAGGGCGATTGCCTCCGCGGGTGACTTGCAACCGGCGGTGTTGGGTAATAACGAGCAACCGGACTCCTGGATATAATCCCACAGCATCTTGCCCTGCTGCTGGGCCGGATTCTGCCGGCGCAGGGACAGGGTGATTATCTCGGCTCCCGCCTCCGCCACGGAGTGGCGCATGACTGCCGGCGACGGGTACATGGCCGTTCCCACCAGCAGGCGTGAGGAAAAAGTTTTGCCGTACAGTGTCAGCTCATCGTTCATATCAGCCTCCGACCACCGGCGCCACTACATCCAGGGCATCGCCGTCATTGAGTATTGCTTCCGCATAGCGGCCCCGCGGCACAAAATTCCCGTTAAGGGCCACGGCAAACGTATCACCCTCATAGCCCAGCTCAGACAGGAGATGATCGAGGCTATTTTCCTGTGGCAGCGACTGCACCTCGCCGTTAACCTGGATTTTTATCGGCTTGCTCATGGGATTCGCGTTTCACCTCGCTCTACGAGTTTCTGTTTGCCGGTCAATAATTGCTGTACAGCCCGGCCCGGCTATTCTTCATGCCAGCAGCTGGACCTGCCGCATCGCCAGCTGCTCCACCCGCTCGGCCAACGCCGGCGCCAGCAGGTAGCCATGGCGGTAAAGCCCATTGACACTGACCAGCCCCGGCTCGCCCTCGACCACGGGCAGGTTGTCCATGGTGGCCGGACGGCAGTTGACGCGGGTCTCAAGAATCCGCGCCTCGGCAAATGCCGGGTTCAGGGAGTACAGGGCCGAGGACAACTCCATACAGGAACGCAGGCTGGTCGGCGACATATCCTCGCTCTCGATTTCAGTGGCACCAATCACCGTCTGCCCGTTCTCCCGTGGTACCGCGTATAACTGGTAGCGGGGATGCAGCAGGCGCACCGGGCGCCGTAACTGCACCTCGGCCGTTTCCACCACCAGCACCTCGCCGCGTACTCCGCGCAGGCCCGGCACCCGGTCCCGCGCACCAAGTCCACGGCAGTCCACGACCAGCTCAAATTCCTGCCGGCGATCGCCCTCGAAAATTGTGAACGGTTCGCAGGCCACCGGGCACTCCTCGCGCAGGGAAACCCGCAGGCGACGGAGGACCTCCAGCAGGACCGGTAACAGGCGCCGGTTATCGATATCCCCCTCCGGGGCCAGGAACAATCCCTGCTCAAAGCCGGCCAGCGCCGGCTCCAGTTCGTACAACTCGGTGGCGGCAACAGCCCGCACCTGTCCCAGCTCCCCGGCGTCCAGCTTAGCCTGTAACTCGCGCTGGAAATGCAGCAACTCACTTCGATCTCGGCCATGTGCCACCAGCACACTACCGGCCTGGCGAAACCCCACCGGGGAACCGCAAAGGAGCTGCAGGCACCCGCTCCACTCCCGCCACAGCACCAGGCTGCGCAGGCCCAGCTCGTATACCGAGCGTTCGCTGTGCACCAGTTCTGAAAGCGGTGAAATCATTCCCGCAGCGGTCCAGCAGGCACCGCCTGGTCGCTCCAGGCTGCCCGCCTCAAACAGGGTGATATCCAGCCCACGCAATGCCAGGCGCCAGGCCAGCAGGCGTCCCATCAGGCCGCCGCCGGCGACGGCGACGCGGGGAGATTGCTTGGAGGCGGTCAAAGTCATCGGTATTCCTGTACCCGGGGCGCTCGATGCCCGGAATTGCGGTGTGCTGGCATCAGCCCTTGTGGTACAGCTCGCTGCCCATGTCCTTGAACTTGAGCGCCATTTCCTCCATGCCCTGTTCCGCCTCAAGCTTGCGGGAGTAGTCCCGCACATCCTGGGAGATTTTCATGGAGCAGAATTTGGGGCCGCACATGGAACAGAAATGCGCCACCTTGCCGGACTCCTTCGGCAAGGTTTCATCGTGGTAGGCACGCGCACGTTCCGGATCGAGCCCCAGGTTGAACTGGTCCTCCCAACGGAACTCGAAGCGGGCTTTCGACAATGCATCGTCGCGCTGCTGCGCCCGGGGATGGCCCTTGGCCAGGTCCGCGGCGTGGGCGGCGATCTTGTAGGCCATCAGCCCCTCTTTCACGTCTTCCTTGTTGGGCAGCCCCAGGTGCTCCTTGGGCGTCACATAACAGAGCATGGCGCAGCCGTAGGTACCGATCAGTGCAGCACCGATACCGGAAGTGATGTGGTCATAGCCCGGCGCAATATCAGTGGTCAGCGGGCCGAGGGTATAAAACGGCGCGCCGTGGCAGTGTTTGAGCTGCTCATCCATGTTTTCCCGGATCTTGTGGATGGCAACGTGCCCCGGCCCTTCAATCATGGTCTGCACGTCGTGGCGCCAGGCAATCTCGGTCAATTCACCCAGGGTATGCAACTCACCAAACTGGGCGTCGTCATTGGCATCGGCAATACTCCCTGGGCGCAGGCCATCACCGAGACTGAAGCACACATCATAAGCCTTCATGATTTCGCAGATTTCCTCGAAGTGCGTGTAGAGGAAATTCTCCTTGTGGTGGGCGAGGCACCACTTGGCCATGATGGAACCGCCACGGGAAACAATGCCTGTGACACGCTTGGCAGTCAGCGGCACATAGCGCAACAGTACGCCGGCGTGAATGGTGAAATAGTCCACACCCTGCTCGGCCTGCTCGATCAGGGTATCGCGGAAAACTTCCCAGTTAAGGTCCTCGGCGACACCACCGACTTTTTCCAGCGCCTGGTAGATTGGCACTGTGCCGATCGGTACCGGTGAGTTGCGCAGGATCCACTCCCTGGTCTCGTGAATGTTCTGGCCGGTGGACAAGTCCATGACCGTGTCAGCGCCCCATCTGGTGGACCACACCAGCTTTTCAACTTCTTCCTCAATCGACGAAGTGACCGCCGAATTGCCGATATTCGCATTCACCTTGCACAGGAAATTGCGCCCGATAATCATCGGTTCGAGTTCCGGGTGGTTGATATTTGCGGGTATGATCGCGCGGCCCTCAGCCACCTCGCGACGGACAAATTCCGGCGTGATCTGTTCAGGGATATGGATACCGGCACGGGCCCGCTGGTAATCGTTATCCCCTTCAGCCCCGGAAACCGCCGCGCGCCCCATATTTTCCCGCACCGCGACAAATTCCATTTCCGGAGTAATGATGCCGCGACGTGCGTAGTGCATCTGGCTGACGTTCTGCCCGGAAATGGCACGCCGGGGCGCCGGCAGGTTGTCGAAGCGGATATGGTCCAGTCCCTGGTCCTCCATACGCTTCTGACTATAAGCCGCCTGGCGGGTGGTCAGTTTCTCGGTGTCACCTCGCGCCTCGATCCAGGACAGGCGCAGCCTCGGCAGGCCGTCGCGCACGCTGGGCCTGTAATCCGGGTCCGAGTAAGGCCCGGCAGTATCGTAAACACGTAATGGCTCATTGCGCTCCAGTACCGGGTTGTCTTCATCACCGCCCACGGCGCTGTCGCCCAGGCAGATTTCACGCGCACCTACACGAATCGCTGCCGTTTCGCCCTCAAGGTAGATCTTGCGGGAATTCGGGAAGGACTGGACGGTGAGGCTGTCGAGGAACGCCCTGGCCGACTCGCGGTTTTCCGCACGGCTATTACCGGCACTGCTTGCAGAACATGCGCTGGCTTCCGGCTTCGATTTCAACGGCGTATCGGTATCATGAGACATGCGAACCCCTTTTATTTCCTTAAGCACGCTAGCGCACTTTTTTCGGAGAATGGCGTCTGAACGCCCGGGGATAGCATCAGCAGAGAGGGAAGTCGCAAGGCGACTTCTTACAGTGGACGGGTGCATATTTCGCATCCCGAACCCACATATGCAGCGATTTCAGATCTTGTTTCCTACGCGGGGGTTACCCCGATCAGGTTCAACGGATCTCGCAACAGCGATCTCAGCCCACAGGCACTCCGACAAGTTGTGCCGGAGTATAGTGGATGACTTGGACCATGAACAGTGGCGCGGCCCAGGATGTTGAACCCGGGCCCCAGGACAGTCAGATTACCAGGGATTTCTGGAAGCTCATTTCGCGGATGGCATAACGCACCCCTTCGCGCCCCACCCCGCTTTCCTTGACGCCGCCGAACGGGAAGTGTTCGGCACGGAAGCCCGGACCGTCGTTGATGGCCAGGAGTCCCACATCGAGGGCATGAAACAGCTGCCTGGCCAGCGCCAGGTCCCGGGTAAAGACCCCGGCCTGCAGGCCGAAGGGACTATCGTTCACCAACCCGATCACTTCCTCAACGCTGTCAAAACAACGCAGCGGGATAACCGGGCCAAAGGTCTCCTCAGCCACCAGCGGCGCATTGTCCGGGACATTGTCGATGACAGTGGGCCAAAGGAGGTTCCCCTCGCGCCGATGCCCGCACAGGACCCGCGCTCCACGATCCACGGCATCATCAATGCGGTTTTGGACCTCGTCTGCGGCCGCCTCATGAATCAGCGGGCCAACAAATGTATCTGCCGCCATCGGGTCGCCGACCTTGAGTTTTGCGGTTGCCTTGAGCAACTTGCCGCTAAACGCGTCAAATACCTCGCGCTGCACGAACAGTCGCTTGGCAGCAGTGCAGCGCTGGCCCGCAGTGGCGAAACGCTGGTTGATCGCCGCAGCGACCGCTGCATCCAGGTCAGCGTCCGCCAGCACAACCAGGGGATCGTTACCGCCCAGCTCGAAGAGCAGCTTCTTGTAGCCTGCCGCCGCTGCAATAGCATTGGCCGCCGCGGTGCCGCCGGTAAAATTGATTGCCTGCACCTGTGGGTGGGCCACTGCGTGGCTGGTGGCGGAAATATCGGGTAGCAGCATCTGCAACACCTTGCGATCCATACCAGCGCGGTAGCAGAGCTCCACCAGGAATTCGGCCGAACGCTTGTTCTGTGGTCCAGGCTTGAACAGGATGGTATTGCCGGCAGCGAATGCCGGGCCAATCTTATGCACGGCAATGTTTACCGGAAAATTGAATGGCGTGATACACAACACTGTGCCCAGCGGCCTCCAGAGAACCACACCGATACGCTCGCGCTGCGGTGGGTACGCATCCGAATCCAACGCCTCCCCGTGGATAGCCCGCGCCTCCATGGCACTGGCGAGCGCTGTATTGTACGCACGCTCTATTTCGATCCGGCTGTCACTGATGGTTTTGCCTGTCTCGGCGGTGATCAGCCGTGCCAGGTGGTCCGTGTGCTCCCGCAGCAGGCCAGCAAGGCGCAGCAGGATGTCCGAACGCTCGAAAGCAGGCGTGACAGACTGTACCGCGCGCCCCTCGACCAGCGTGCCAATGGCACGCTCGACATCGTCGCGGCTGGCAAAATCATACTCCTCGATCAGCTCACCATCATAGGGGTTGACGATACGGTAATCGGCCATTGGCGACACTCCAGTTAATTCACAATCAATTGATAGAGGATACGCAAACCCGCAATCAGCAGGGCTACCCGCATAAGGCGGAAAAAAAGTGCACTGTCCAGCCGGTTGAGCATGACGATGCCGATCCGCGTCCCCACCACGGCCGCCAGGGTCAACAGCAGGATCAGGCCGAGGTGATCAGAGAACGCAAAACCCAGGTAAATAAACGCGGGGACTTTTAGCGCGTGACACCACGCCTGCATTACCGATTTGCTGGCCACCACCTCTTTCGGGGTCAGGTCCTGGCGGACAAAAAAAGCTGCCAGAAAAGGGTCCACGGCGCCGGCCAGTATGCCCAGTGTACCGGTACCGATTCCCACCCAGAAATAATTGCGCGGCGCCAAACGGATCTCCGGCAGCCTCTTCGGTTTCAACACTGTGTAGAAAATCAATACCGCCAGCAACGCCATGGGTAACTGCTGCCAATCCAGGCTGGCCAGTCCCATGGTCATGGCTACCGCGCCAACCGTACAACCGACAAAGAAGGGCAGGCAGAATTCCCAGCGAATATGCTCGCGAACGTAGCAGATACGCGCGAGGTTGTTGATCAGCTGTACCGCACCGTGAATGGGCACCAGCATACGCAGTGGAATCGCCACATTGAGGGCGGCAAACATCAGCACGCCACCGGCACCGCCAGTGACCGCAGAGATAAAGGCACTGGCGACACAAACCGCCAGCAGCAGCCCGAGCGTCAGCAAGGACAGGGAAGAGAAATCAGCAAACTCCGGCACAGCAAGGTCCCTAAAACAGCGCCGGCCCCCCGGCAATGCCCGGGCTTATTATTGGCGACCCCGGTGGAGGGCCAGTCTAGCGGCAGCCGCACCGCAAACCCAGTAGTCACCGGACCCGCAGCGGTTAAATCAGGACATACAGGCAAGCCCGGACAAGCACTCCCGGTAAGCAGGACCCAGCTGCTGCCACGCATAGGGAGAAAAATCCGGTACCGGGAGCGGTTCCTCGAAGACGGACATCCGGCCTATTTTATCGACCGCCTCACTGGCACTGCGGTAACGGTTCTCGAAGGGATAAAGTTCGGGATAGGCCTGCTCGTCCGGCACCAGCGGGGAACAGCCCAGCGCGCAGGCCTCCATTACCGCCAGCCCCTGGAACTCGTGGTGGGCAGTGGACAGGAAGACATGGCTGCGCCTGAGGGTATCGAGGTACTGTGACCGGTCGGGAAGGAAACCCACCCTTCCCAGGCGGTGGCTAAATTCCCGCTGGATGGTGGTGAACTCCGCGGGGCTGTTGCGAAACGACTCCCCCAGCAGGTGCAGGCGGTAGTCCGCTCCCTGGCGCTCGAGGCCCTGCAGTATCTCCAGCAGCCGTTCTCCGCCCTTATCGTACTCCCAGCGCGCGGCCCAGCAGACCTCCAGCGGCCCGGCGTTTCTGGGCCGCCCCCCCCGTAGCTCCTGAGCCGGAGAATCAAAGAGCCGGTCTTCCAGCGGCACCGGCAACACCCGGGATTTGTGCCCGATTTCGGCGCATATCCCCGGCGGCACACAATCGGGGAAACGTTTCAGCAAGCGCCGTGCGCCCTGTAGCAGGGTGCTGCGGTTGAACTCCGAGTTGAACAGCAGCAGGTCCCCGGCAAGCGCCGTGTAAATATTGAGGAGTTGCGGCTCAACGGAGTCAAACGCCCTGTCACTGCGGGGATAGGCGAACTGGTTTTCGTGGAAATAGACTGCAGCGGGGATCCGGCCGAGCTCCGGGACCAGCCCCCGTAGCGCGGCCAGGTCGGTCATGGAAGTGGCCAGCACCAGGTCATGTGGCTGCCGCAGTATTGCCGCCGCTTCCCCCCGGCCCCAGCTGAGACTGTTGCCGCGCACCCGCCAGCTGAAATACCGCGGTGGCAGGGTAAGCACAGTCCATTCCCACCCGGGCATGGCGGCAACCAGGCCCTCCCGCCAGCGTCGGTGACTGCCGGCGTCATATGCGGAGAGCAGCAGGACCTTCACACTTCACCCCGACCGAGGGCAGCGGTGGCAGACGTCATGACAAAGAGAGTTAGTCGAAGGAACGTACGTTCATCAGGCGGGCAAACAGGCTCGAGGTATCCCAGCGCCCACCGCCCAAAGCCTGCACCTCGCTGTAGAACTGGTCCACCAGCGCGGTAACCGGCAGCAGGGCACCATTGCGCTGCGCCTCGTCCAGCACGATTGCAAGATCCTTGCGCATCCAGTCGACCGCAAACCCATGTTCATACTCTCCTGCCAGCATGGTCTGGTAGCGGTTTTCCATCTGCCAGCTCTGCGCCGCGCCCTTGGAGATAACCTCGACCACCTGCTCGGCATCGAGTCCGGCCGCCCGGGCAAAATGCAGGCCCTCTGCCA
This sequence comes from Microbulbifer sediminum, assembly GCF_021729035.1. Taxonomy (GTDB): domain Bacteria; phylum Pseudomonadota; class Gammaproteobacteria; order Pseudomonadales; family Cellvibrionaceae; genus Microbulbifer; species Microbulbifer sediminum. The sequence goes on from NZ_JAJSAP010000005.1 coordinate 234,656, forward strand.
GCCCCTGTACCACACCGGCGATACAGACCTGGTTGACCATTTTGCAAAGCTGGCCGCTGCCAACCGGGCCCAGCCGGCTCACCGCGCGGGCATAGTTCTTGATCAACGGCAGGGCGCGCTCGTAGTCACTCAGCTCCCCCCCCACCATCACTGTCAGGGCCCCGTTCTCCGCCCCGGCCTGGCCGCCGGATACGGGCGCATCCAGAAAACCGATCTCCCGCTCCGACGCCAGCGCGGCCAGTTCCCGGGCGACGTTGGCCGAGGCTGTGGTGTGGTCCACAAACAGGCTGCCCGGGGACATGCCGGCAAGCGCGCCGTGCTCCCCGCACACTACTTCCCGCAGGTCGTCGTCATTGCCCACACAGGCGAAGACGAAATCCGCTCCCCGCGCCGCCTCTGCGGGGGTCCGGCATACCGTGCCCTCGTAGTCCGCCGACCATTGTTCCGCACGACTGGCGGTGCGGTTATAGATCCGCACCCGGTGACCGGCCGCGGCGAGGAAGCCGGCCATTGGATAGCCCATTACCCCGAGCCCCAGGAACGCGACAGTTGTCATTGGCAGTTACCCCCAGATCATCCAGATAAGTGCCGCACCTAACAGCAGGCGGTAAATGGCAAAAGGCGCCATTCCGATGCGACTGATAAATTGCAGGAAAAAGTGAATACACAGGTAGGCACTGATGCCGGACAACAATGCGCCCAGGAATATGTCTCCCCAGGGGACGGACTGCTCGTCGAGCAGGTCGAACGTCAGCAACAGTGCGCTGAGGGCAATCACCGGAATCGACATCAGGAATGAAAAACGAGCGGCTGCTTCCCGCTTCATCCCCAGCATCAGCCCCGCAGTCATGGTAATACCGGAGCGCGAGGTTCCCGGAATCAGGGCCAGTGCCTGGGCCACCCCGATCATCAGGGCCTTTTTCCAGTCGAGCTGGTTCAGGGCCAGCTGGCGCTTAGCCCGCACGTCTGCCCACCACAACAGGATACCGAAACCGATGGTGCTGGCGGCGATCACCGCCGCGGAACGCAGGCTGTGCTCGATAAACCCCTTGAATGCAAGGCCAGTAAGGCCCGCAGGAACTGTTGCCAGCACGATCAGCCAGGCCAGCCGGCCATCATCCGAGAACTTCCCGTGCACCAGGCCGCCCAGGCCGTCGCGCAGCAGCGCCCATACCTCATGACGGAAATACAGGATCACCGCTGTCAGAGAACCGAAGTGGACCGCGACATCAAATGCCAATCCCTGGTCCGGCCAGCCGAGCACCTCCTTTGGCAGAATCAGGTGGGCAGAGCTGGAAATGGGCAGGAATTCCGTCAGTCCCTGGATCAGGGCCAGGATCACAATCTGAAAAATTTCCATGTAGCAGGGGATATCCTATTGTGAGCGGATCTTCTGCCGCTTCTTCCAGGTGACTTCATCGCGCAGATACAGGGGCTCCAGTTCTTCAGCACTTACCGCCGCAGCCAGGCCGGACCCCGCTGCCAGGTTGGCGATATCCTGCGCATGAATGGGGCAATTCAGGTCCATCGCCGCCACTGGCAGCCCAGACAAGCCGGCGTAATGCCAGCCCGGCCCGGCACCATACAGGGGATCAGCCAGGCCCGCACCGGCAACCACTGCCGCCACCTCTTCCGGGTTTTGGACAGCTTCCGGCAACAGCCCCTCCCCGGGAGATGCCGCAGTGTAAGCGCCCCAATATACCTGCTGCATGCGAGCATCCAGGGCCGCCACAATGGTACCCCCGGCCCATTCCGGGTGCATGCGACGTGCACCAGCGGCAAGGGCCGCAAGGCTGGAAACAGGAATGACCGGCAGGTTTGCGGCAAACGCCAGTCCCTGCGCGGTGCTGATGGCGATGCGGAGCCCGGTAAAAGAGCCCGGCCCACGGCTGACCGCCAGTGCATCGAGCTCGCCGAGTTTCAGGCCGGACCCGGCCAGTACCTGGTCCACCATGGGCAGGAGGCGGCGGGTATGGTCGCGCTCAGCCGCGACGAATTGCTCCCGGACCAGGCCGCCATCACTCAGGGCGACCGAGCAGGAGCCGGAGGTGGTATCCAGGGCGAGGATCTTCACTGCAGATGGGTCCCATAAATTGCGAGGGGCAGATTGTGTCACATCCGCCGCGCCAGTTCATGGCCCTGTGAACCGGAATCCGCCACTAACGCAAAAGCCCCGGCGAGGCCGGGGCTTCAGCAGAGCAAACAGGGTACCCTGAGAGGGTACGGCTGTCAGGACTTCTTGGGCGGACGGCCGCGACGAGCCGTGGACTTCTTGGCTGCAGACTTCTTGGTAGCAGCCTTCTTCCGAGTGGCGGTCTTCTTGGTGGCCGCAGATTTCTTGGGACGCCCGGGCCCGCGCGTGGAGGATTTCTTGGCGCTTCCGGCCCGCGCTGCGGACTTCTTCGGCCTGCCGGGCCCCTTGGTTGTGGCCTTCTTGCGGGCAGCCTTCTTGGTAGTTTTCTTGGCTGCCTTCTTGGCATCTGCCTTGGCCTTGGCCGCAGCCTTCCTGTCCAGCTCCTTAACCTTGGCCGTCGCCTTTTTCGCCGCCTGTTTTACCTTGGCCTCGGCCTTCTTTTCCGCTGCCTTCAGTTTCTTGGCATCGGCTTGTTCACGGGACTTTTTCCAGCGCTTCTCGAAGGCATCAACCGCCGCCTTCATATCTTTTTCAGCCTTACTGGACAGGGTCTCCGCCATTTCGGAAACCTTCTGCTTGGCCGCCTCTTCAGCATGGCGAACGGTATCCATTGCCTTGGCTTTGGCCAGGTCCAGTTTCGCGGAGGCCGACTTGGCGCGCAAATCCTTTAACTTCTGGTTGGCGCTGGTCAGGGACTTCTTGGCCGCCGCTGTGCCGGTCCGCTGGGCCCGCTCACGGGCTTTCGCGACGCGATCCATCTGCGCGTCTACGGCCTTGGTGGCGGAATCAACTGCTTTCTGGGCCTTGGTAACAGCTGGTGATTGTGTAGCCGGAGCTTTCGCCCGGGCAGTACGCTTGGCCGTGGCCTTCTTTTTCGCTGTGCGCTTTTTCGCTACTCGTGCCATCCCTTGTCTCCTTATATGAGAAGAAGTACTTCCTACCTACCTGAAAATGTATCGGCTTGATCGCCGCGGTCATCGACTTACAACGTCTCCGAAAGTTCAGTCGGCAGGTAGCCGGCTGTGCTCAGGGAGCAAGTCGCATGGTGTATTTCCATGCAACCTTATCTAAGTTAATAAAAAAAACCTGCTTTGCAAGAAAAATGGGGCAAAAAAACGGCTTTTGGGGTAAAAAAATCCCGCTTTTAACCATTCGACTCGGGTTTTCCTATTTCAAAACCGGGAAAGCCAATTTTTAACAGGAAAGTGGAAGCTTTTCTTCAATGATGGCCGCCAGTGCTTCGATATGATCGGTGCGGGCATTCAGGGATGGAATATAACGGTATTCTCCCCCACCGTTATCCTGGAAATTAGCGCGATTCTCCACTGCGATTTCCTCAATTGTCTCGAGGCAATCAGAGGCGAAAGCCGGGCAAATGACATCAACACTTGCGAGCCCTTCCCGGCCCCAGGCTTCCAGGGTTTTATCCGTATATGGCTGCAGCCATTCGGCCTTGCCAAACCGCGACTGGAAACAGACCTGCCAGCGATCCTCCGCCAGCCCCAGCGCACTTGCCAGGTGCCGGGCGGTTTCATGGCATTGCTGCTCGTAAGGATCGCCCTTGAGAACATTGGCCCTGGGAATACCGTGGAAAGACATAAGGAGCTTTTCCGCGGCGCCATGCTTCTCCCAGTGCTCGCGCACCGAGTTCGCCAGCGCCTGGATGTAAAACGAGTGCCGGTAATAGTCCCGCACCAGGCTTATATCGGGAATATCCCGGCTGGCACGATAGATGCGGGCAACCTGGTCATAAATGGCCCCGGTAGTGGTAGCCGAATACTGCGGATAAAGCGGCAGGAGCAGGAATGAATCAAAACCATTCCGGCGCAAGCGCGTGACGGTGGACTGAAGACCCGGCTTCCCGTAGGTCATGGCGTAATCCACGGTAATATCAGGCCGCTCGTCGGCGAGCCGCGCCTGCAGCATTTCCACCTGGCGACGGGTATAGAACTGGATCGGCGACCCGTCAACCGGCTCACCATCAAGGCCCCGCCCCCAGATCTCCTCGTAAGCCGGGGCGATTTTCCCGGGGCGGAATGGCAACACGAAGCCGTGCAGGATTGCCATCCACAGTGGTCGGGGAATTTCCACCACACGGGGGTCCCCCAGGAACTCGCGCAGAAACTGCCGCACTGCGGCAGGCGTTGGCTCTTCCGGTGTCCCCAGATTCATCAGGATAACGGCTGTAGGCATGTGCTGACCCCAACTCAATTTTCAACAACCCGCCGGTAAAGCACCTGCTGCGGGCTTTAACCAGAATGCGGCGCCGCCATAAGGGCGAGTGAACAATATAAAGCGGAATTTACCGACGTCCCAAATATGGGCGCCGATCGCGGGAAAGCCCCCAACCGCCGGCCACAAAAAAGCCCCCATTAGGGGGCCGTTTTACGTCGGGATGCGAACCCTGGATCATTCCGGGAGCCGAAACTCCGGAAACAGTATCAATCGCTCAGGGCCGCATTCACCTTTTCGCGGATCTCATCCATCGAGCCCACACCTGTAACCTTTGAGTATTTGGGTGCACTTTCCGGCGCTCGCTCCGCCAGCTCCCGGTAAAAACCCACCAGGGGCTCGGTCTGCTCATGGTAGACGGCGAGACGATTGCGCACGGTTTCCTCGGTGTCGTCACTGCGCTGCACCAGGGGTTCACCGGTGATATCGTCCTTACCCTCCTCTTTCGGGGGATTGTAAATCACGTGGTAGACGCGACCTGACCCCTCGTGCACACGACGTCCGGAGAGGCGCTTGACGATTTCCTCATCATCGACGGCTATCTCAAGTACATGATCGATGGCGACGTCGGCGTCCAGCAGGGCCTGGGCCTGCGGAATCGTGCGGGGGAAACCGTCGAACAGGAAACCATTGGCACAATCCGGCTGGGCGATGCGCTCCTTGACCAGTGCGATGATCAGGTCATCCGATACCAGCTTGCCGGCCGCCATGATGTCCTTGGCCTGCAGTCCCAGGGGGCTACCTTCCTTTACTGCCGCACGCAGCATGTCACCGGTGGAGATCTGCGGAATGCCGAATTTCTCTGTAATGAACTGAGCCTGGGTACCTTTGCCGGCCCCCGGCGCCCCCAAGAGAATAATTCGCATAGTCAGATTGCCTCCAGATTATATTGGCGGGCCAATGCCTGCCACGCCAAAAGAGCGCTACCTTACACGCAGACCCCAGGCAGGGCAAGGCGTAGCGGCGAGCCATACGGCCCGATGACGGCCGGGTCACCGGCGACACGCTATGCTAGTACAAAATTTGATCGCCGGAGCAAACCTCATGAAAGTTGCCGTCTACCAGGCCCGCTCCTATGACCGGACCTATTTCGATCGGTATAACCGCCGCTTCGGGCATCAGCTGCACTATATTGACAGCCACCTCGACAGCGACACGCTGGTCCTGGGCAAGGGGGCGGAGGCCCTCTGTATTTTTGTCAACAGTCCGGTCGACCGCGCGCTGCTCCAGCAACTGCGGGAGGGCGGGGTAAAAATGCTCGCCCTGCGCTCCGCGGGCTTCAATCACGTGGATATCAAGGCGGCCAACCAGCTAGGGATACTGGTGGCCAACGTACCGGGCTACTCCCCCTACGCTGTCGCCGAACATGCCACGGCCCTGCTGCTGTCCCTGATCCGCAAAATCAACCGCGCCCAGGCGCGGGTCCGGGAGGGCAACTTCGCCCTCGATGGCCTGATGGGCTACGACCTCCACGGCAAGACTGTGGGCGTGGTGGGAACCGGCAAGATTGGTACGGTATTCACTCGCATCATGCACGGCTTCGGTTGTGAACTGCTGGGCTGTGACCCGCAGGAAAACCCGGAGTGCCGCGCGCTGGGAATGCGCTATACGTCCCTGGAGACCCTTTGCAGGAACTCCGAGATCATCTCACTCCACTGCCCGCTGCTCCCCACAACAACACGGCTGATCGACAAAAAGATGCTGTCGGAGATGCGCGACGGTGTCTGCCTGATCAACACATCCCGCGGTGCGGTGGTCGATACCCCCGCCATAATCCAGGCACTGAAAAGCGGTAAGCTTGGCTACCTGGGCATTGACGTTTACGAGGAGGAGGACAGTCTCTTTTTCGAGGATCACTCGGATACCGTGCTGGGTGACGATGTATTTGCGCGCCTGCTGACTTTCAATAATGTGCTGGTAACCGGTCACCAGGGCTACTTCACACACGAGGCCATCTGTAATATTGCGCAGACCACGCTGCAGAATGTGGCCGAATTCGAATCACACGGGCAGTGCAGCAACGCCCTGTCAGTCGACTGACTGCAAGCGGCTCAATCCTCGCCACGCTCCGCGCGCTTGGCCTGCTCCCACAGTCCATCCAGTTCCTCCAGTGATGCCTCTGCAGGCAGGCGTCCACCGGCGGCCAGGGAAGCCTCCACCGCATTGAAGCGGCGCTCGAATTTACGATTGCAGTCACGCAGGGCGCTCTCTGGATCAACCTTCAGGTGACGCGCGGCATTCACGCAACTGAAAAGCAGGTCCCCCAGCTCCTCACGCATATGCTCACTGTCCCCCGCGGCCACTGCGGCCCGCAATTCCGCTACCTCCTCCTCGATCTTCTCCAGCACGCCATCGAGCGCAGGCCAGTCGAAACCTACTCCGGCGGCCCTTTTCTGGAGCTTGGCAGCACGGGTCGTGGCGGGGAGCCCCAGTGCGACACCGGCGAGCACACCGGCCTCGCCCTTTGCCCCACGCTCCCCGGCCTTGATCGCTTCCCAGTTGCGCTTGACCTCCGCCTCGTCAATCGGGTGGTCAAGTCGTCGACCATAGAGGTCGCCATCGGGGAAGACATGGGGATGCCGGCGCAGCAGCTTGCGCACCAGGGTATCGACAATACGGGGGAAATCGAAATAGCCACTCTCACGCCCCAGCTGGGCGTAGAAAATGACCTGGAACAACAGGTCGCCAAGCTCCTCGTGGAGGTGCTCGAAATCCGCAGCCTCAATCGCTTCCGCCACCTCGTAGGCCTCCTCGATGGTAGAGGGGACGATACTGGAAAAATCCTGTTTCAGGTCCCAGGGGCAGCCCCCATCGGAGTCGCGCAGGCGCGCCATCAGGTGCAGCAGGTCTTCAACGCTGTAACGGTCTTCCACTATCGGCTCCGGTTAGTTTACAGGGATTAAACCCACCCTAATGCAGGACCCGGCGCTGGGCAGAGGCCACATTGGGCAGCTGGTTGATCCGGTGCAACACGCGGCTCAGCTCCTCAAAGTTGTGAATCTCCGCGGTCAGCACCATGTCCACCGTATGCTTGTGCTTGTTGGAGCGTGTCTGCATGGCAGTAATGTTGATCCGCTGGCTGTCCAGCATGGCGGTGATATCCCGCAGCAGGCCATGGCGGTCATAGGCCTCGATCATGATCTCGACGGCATAGAGCTCCCGCGGCTTCTTGGCCCACTCAACCTGCAGCACACGCTCGTGCTCTTCCGACTGCATTCGCAGCATGTTGGCGCAGTCCTTGCGGTGGATCGAGACACCCCGCCCGAGTGTGATGTACCCCATAATCTCGTCACCGGGTACCGGGTTGCAGCAGCGCGCGATATGGGTCATGAGATTGCCCACGCCGTCGATATAGACATCGGCCTGGCCATCGCTACGCGCCACAGACGCCGTGAGCGACGGCACCGGCTCGGCCTTGTCCACCTTGACCATCCGCTGGGCCGCGTTGAGCACCTGCCCCACACCGATATCACCAGCCCCCACCGCCGCATACAGGTCATCCAGTGAGTGCATGTTGAGCTTGGCGGCCAGGGCCGCGAAATCAAAATCGATCAGCGCCAGCTGCTTGAATTCACCGTCGAGGATCGCCCGGCCGTCGGCGATATTCTGGTCCCGGGCCTGCTGCTTGAACCAGTGGATGATCTTGGCCCGTGCCCGCGATGTGGTGATGTAACCCATGCCCGGGGAGAGCCAGTCGCGGCTCGGCGCCTCACGCTTGCTGGTGAGGATTTCCACCTGGTTGGCGGTCTGCAGCTCGTGGTTGAGCGGCACGATGCGGCCGTCCACTTTAGCCCCCCGGCAGCGGTGACCAATTTCCGTGTGGATTTTGTAGGCAAAGTCCAGTGGCGTGGCGCCACTGGGCAGGTCCACCACATGCCCCTCCGGGGTAAAGACATAAATGCGGGTATCCACCTCGCTCGACTGCAGGTCGTCCTGCAATGGGTTGCCACCCACTTCCTCGTGCCAGTCGAGAACCTGGCGCAACCAGGAGATTTTCTGTTCGTAACCGTCCTGCCCCTGGGAGTCTTTGTCGGTACCTTTATAGCGCCAGTGCGCACAGACACCGTACTCGGCCTCTTCATGCATCGCAAAAGTGCGAATCTGCACCTCCAGCACCTTGCGTTCCGGGCCTATCACCGCCGTATGGAGCGAGCGGTAACCGTTTTCCTTGGGCGAGGCGATATAGTCGTCGAACTCGTTGGGAATGTTCCGCCAGAGGTTGTGCACAATACCCAACACGGCGTAGCAGTCGCGCACCGTCGGCACCAGGATACGAACCGCCCGGATATCGTATACCTGCGAGAAGCCGATACTCTTGCGCCGCATTTTGCGCCAGATGCTGTAGATATGCTTGGCCCGCCCGTAGACGTCGCCTTCGATATCCGCCCGGCCCAGCTCGCCGCGCAGCAGCTCCAGGACCTGGTCGATATACTTCTGCCGATCGAGCCGTTTCTCATCCAGTAGCCGCGCAATGCGCATATAGTCTTCCGGCTCCAGATAGCGGAACGAGAGATCCTCGAGCTCCCATTTGATATGGCCGATACCAAGGCGGTGTGCCAGTGGCGCATACACATCCGCCACCTCCCGGGCCACCCGGCGACGCTTTACCGGGTCCGCATTCTTCGCTGCACGAATGGCACAGGTACGCTCCGCCAGTTTGACCAGCGCCACACGGACATCATCCACCAACGCCACCAGCATACGCCGAATATTTTCCGAGTGCTCCTCGACGGCGCCACGGGCGCTCTCGGCGTCGGTATCCGCACTGCGGCTGCGAATGGCCGCCATCCGCAGCACACCGCGAATCAGCTTGGCCACCGGCTTGCCAAACTCCTCCTCGACGGCCTTGATGGGCAGTCGCTTCTCCCGCACAGCGCGATAAAGTACCGCCGCACAGAGTGCATCGCCATCCACCTGCAGGTCGGCCAGGATCTCGGCCATCTCCAGGCCTGTCAGGTAACTGCTGGCCCCCTCCGCCCAGATGTTCTCCGCGGCGATCGCCCGCTGCTCGGCATCACTGCTAAGCTCCGCCGCGCGGCGCAGGGTTACCAGGGCACCGCCGTCGAGATTTGCCAGGGTCTGGATGTGGCGCAACCAGGACTCCAGGTCCAGTTCACCGATCGCCCCGAATGAGTGATGTTTTCTGACTTGTACCATCGGACTCGTTACATTCCCGCGTCAGTTGCCGGCGTCCGGCTGGGTAAACAGCCCTGAGGAGAGATAGCGGTCACCCCGGTCGCAGACAATGGCTACGATGGTGGCGTTCTCCACTTCCGCGGACAGCCGCAATGCTGCCGCCACGGCGCCACCGGAGGAAACCCCGGCGAAAATACCCTCGACCCGCGCCAGCTTGCGGGCCATTTCCTCGGCCTCGCGCTGGTCCATATCCACCACCCGGTCTACCTCCTCGGGCACGAAGATACTGGGCAGGTATTCCTCCGGCCAGCGGCGAATACCCGGGATACTGGAGCCCTCGGTTGGCTGCAGGCCGATGATCTGCACCTCAGGATTCTGCTCCTTGAGGTAGCGACCACAGCCCATGATGGTACCGGTAGTGCCCATGGAAGAGACAAAATGGGTAATCTCTCCGTCCGTCTGGCGCCAGATCTCGGGACCCGTACCCTCGTAGTGTGCACGGGGATTGTCGTCATTGGCGAACTGGTTCAACACCAGGCCCTGCCCTTCCGCCTGCATACGCAGTGCCAGGTCGCGCGCCCCCTCCATCCCGTCTTCGGCACTGACCTCGATCAGCTTCGCACCATAGGCAGCCATCCCCGCCTTGCGCTCCTCGGTAGCGCTCTCTGGCATGATCAGGACCATGCGATACCCCTTGATCGCCGCCGCCATCGCCAGGGCGATACCCGTGTTGCCACTGGTGGCCTCGATCAGGGTATCGCCGGGGGAGATCTGTCCGCGCGCTTCAGCCCGGCTGATCATTGACAGGGCCGGCCGGTCCTTGACCGAACCGGCAGGATTATTGCCCTCGAGCTTCAGGAGAATTGTATTGCTGGTATCGCCCTGCAGGCGCTGGAGGCGCACCAGGGGGGTATTCCCCACGCAATCGGCAATGGTCGGGTAATGCATAGTCTGCTCGCAACCGGGGCACAAATTGGAGCGACATTCTACCCTCCGGGCCCGGCGCCTGCGACCCTCTGCAATCCAGCCCGGGCGCCGGGCTTCCCCCCAACCGGGCCATGCTGCAGCACCCGACGATCATTTACCGCGATTGACCGTGCGCGCCTGTCACCCCGGCCCGCTCGGGGCGGATTGGGTGACCGGCCACAGCATGAACAGTCCACTGGTGCGATTTACTGTCCAGGGGGGTAGAATCAGCACAAAATAACGTCAGACAATATGTCCTGCCTATGACTGTACCCAAGCCTCCGGTACAAGATCCGGACCCGGCCAATCGCGCCGCCTCTCTCCGTGCGCTGATCTTCCGCCTGACCCTGGGCCCCGCATTGATTCTTGCCCTGGTTCTCGGCGGCCTGCTGACCCAGCAGCAGGTGAGCGACCGCCGGCAGCTCCTGCTCAGCCACGGCCACGCCAGCGCGGAGCAACTGGCGGAACTGATTGAGCTGAGTGACGGTGAGCCGCTGGAGAAGCGCCTCAACTGGCTGCACAAGAGCCTGCTGGCCCTGATGCTGGAAAAGGACATGGTCCGTTCGGTCCATATCTATTCTGCCACCGGAGACAACCTGGATCCCGATACCGGGCTGCGGGAACTGGCATCAGCTGGTCCCCGCCCCCGCACCCCGGTCAGGGCCGAGCACCTGGCCGGACAGTCAGAGGGTTTTATGCTCGAGAAATCCGGCAGTATCCAGGTACTCCACCCACTCAAGACGAAACCGCTGAGCTGCTGGATATCGATCGAGTTACACCGTCCTTATTTCACCATCGGCGCCTACCAGGTGGCCCTTGCCGGGCTGCTGGGCCTGATCCTGTGCTCACTCGCAGCACTGACCTGGTCGATTTTCCTCTCCGAACGCCTCGGGCGCTATCTGGCACACATGGGCAAGGCGGTAGAGGATATCGGCCACGGCCAGCTGGACCAGCGGGTAGCGCCCGGGGAAAACCGGGAACTCAATGTCCTGGCCGAGCAGATCAACCGCATGGCCAGTAATTTCGCCTCGTACCAGGAGGACGCCACTGCTAACCTGCTGCAATCGATGGAAGACCTGCGACAGTCCCTCGACAGTATGGAAGAGCAGAACATCGAGCTGGACCTGGCACGCAAGCAGGCGCTTGAAGCCAGCCGGGTAAAATCCACCTTCCTCGCCAATACCAGCCACGAAATACGCACTCCGCTCAACGGAATCATCGGCTTTACCCACCTGCTGCTGAAAACGGAAGTTGACGAACTGCAACAGGATTACCTGCAGACCATCCTGCGCTCGTCGGAAAACCTGCTGACCACCATCAACGATATCCTCGACTTTTCGCGGATCGAGTCCGGCAACCTGGTACTGGACCACATTCCCCTCAATCTGGGGCAGCTGCTCGAGGAAACACTGCAGATCCTTGCTCCCTTCGCGCACGAGAGTCGGGTCGAACTGGTACCACTGATCGACGGCCAGCTGCCAGCGACGCTGATCGGCGATCCCCTGCGTATCAAGCAGGTATTGACCAACCTCGTGGGCAATGCCGTACGCAGCTCTGCTGACGGCAATATTCCAGTGCGCGCCAGTGTACAGAGCGGCCAGGATGCCGAGATCATGGTGCGCATCAGCGTCACCGACCTGGGCAACCGCATCAATGAGGAGGGCCGCAAGGAACTCCGGCAGGTGCTCGAGAGCACTGCCCAGAGCCCCGGACAGCAGATCAGCAGCAACGGCCTGGGCCTCGCCATTGCACGCAGCCTGGTGGAGCGGATGCGCGGCAGCATCGGTATCGACGAGGCCGCTGGCGGCGGGGCCACATTCTGGGTGCACATCCCGCTGCAGCTGGAACGCAACCGCAGCCAGCCGGTGCGCGACCAGTTCCCCGGTTCGCGGCTCCTGATTGCCGATCCCAACCGCATGACCCGCATGCAGGTATCCCAACTGCTGCAGCAGTGGCAGGTGGAAACCATCGAGCTCGACGACACCAGCACGTTCCTCCCGGCCCTGCAGCAGATGTGGAACCACGACGCCCTGCCCGATGCAGTGATTATCGATACCGCCATAGCCGGAGAGGATTTCTGCGGATTTGTTGGCACCATCCAGCAGCTGGTCGACACTTACCAGTGCCGGGTGATCATCCAGGGCTCACCGGTAGAGCTGCGGCGCTGCTATGAGCAGCTCCGCACCCGGGTACTGACCTTCCTCGCCAAACCGGTGACCCGTGACAACCTGCTGCGCGCGATGCGGCGTTCACTGCCACACCAGGCCAGCAGCCGCCCGACGGGAACCACCCACCCGGCGCTGCCCTGGACATCACCGCCCCGCGTGCTGGCGGTCGACGACCACGAAGCCAACCGGCACCTGGTGGGCGAGTTACTGAGGGCCCTGGGCATCGACGTAACGGTAGCCGCCAGCGGTGAGCAGGCCATATCCCTGTGCGAACGGGAATCGTTCGACATGATCTTTATGGACATCCAGATGCCGGGCATGAATGGCATTGAGGCCACGCAGAAAATTCGCGCGGCCGAGACCGATGCCCGGGTACCGATCATCGCCCTGACAGCACACGCCGGCGCCGAAGAGAAGGCCCGCCTCCTCTCTGCAGGCCTGGACGACTACCTGAGCAAGCCGGTAAGCGAGGCCCAGCTCAGCAATATGATCAAGCGTTGGATGAAGATCCTGGTCCCGTCCAGGGGGGCACAGCTGCAACAGGATATGCCGCGCCTGGTGGATATATCCGAAAGCCTGGAGCTCAGTAACAATGATGCGACCCTGGCCCGAGATATGCTGCAGATGCTGGTCAAGGGGCTGATTGCCGACGAGCAGGAACTGAATCGCTGCCGCGCGGCCGGCAACCATCGAGACCTGTTCGAACTCGTGCACCGGCTCCACGGCGGCTGCTGCTATTGCGGGGTACCGCGGCTGAGGGAGGCTACAGGCGCCCTACAGGAGCACCTGCGTCCGCTGCAGAATCGCAATGATGCGGATCTCGACGAACAGAAGGTGGAGGCGGTGGCGCAGGAGATACGCGCCCTACGGGAATGGGCTTCCGAGCAGGACCTGGACACACTGTTCGGCCTCGCCGCCAGCGTCTGACCGCCATGGACACAGGCGTACCTGCGGTTCAGCGATCACCGTAGACCTGGCGGAACAGCTCCCTGCTCTGCAGCGGTCGCGCGCCCAGCAGCGGATGCAACAGAAGCCGGGTCAGCCGCTTGGCCACGGGCAGGATGCCCGGGTCAATCCCCTGCCCCCCAATGGCGCGCTCCAGGGCCAGCAGCTCATTTCCAGCAAATTCGTCGGCGGACCGGGTGCCCCCCTGGCGAAACACCGGTACAAAGCCAAGTTCCGGCTCCAGTCGGTAAACCCCTGCTCCACTGACAGGTCCGCGACTGTGGGCACAGTAACCCAGCTGCGGGCACTGGCCCAGCTCCTGCAGCAACTGCAACTCGAAACGGCGCAACGGTGGCTCCAGCCCAGCGGCACTGTCGCCATCCAGCTGCGCCAGCTCCTGCAACAGCGACTGGTAACAGGCAAATACCGCGTACTGGGCATCACCCTCCGCCAGCGTGCGCACCAGCAACTCATTAGCGTAGAGTCCCGCGTACACGGCCCTGCCACGCAGCCACGTGGCGACGCCGGCGCTTTCCACCTGGCCGAGGGTTTTCAGGCTGCCGCGCCCCATCAGCGACACCAACAGGGGCGCAAACGGCTGCAGGGCCTGCTGGCGACGCTGCTTGTCACGCCGCGCGCCACGGGCGACACAGCTGATACGGCCCTCGTCCGGGGTCAGCAGTTCCAGGATCAGGCTGGTATCGCGGTAGGCCCGCGAGTGCAGGATGTAGGCCGGTTGCAGTGGTTGCCGATGGGACATGAGTGTTTCTGTCGTCAGTGGAAGGCCTTCCCCGTCTATCTCCCCGGGGAACGTGGTCGTTATTTTCCGGCGGTTTCATCCCGGGGTGGCCGCCTGTCTGATACATTGGAGCAACCGGGAGGCCCGGCCATAGCACATCCCCTGGTGCCCCGGGGTTCCGGCGCCCTTCCCTCCGGAGACCACCACAGGCTGCCTGGGCTCAGGGCTTCAGTCGTCGCGGTAGCCCAGGCTGCGCAGGGCGCGCTCGTCATCGGACCAGCCGGACTTCACCTTGACCCAGAGGTTCAGCATCACCTTGCTGTCGAACAGGCGCTCCATATCCTGGCGCGCCTGGCTGCCGATCTGCTTGATCCGCTCCCCCTTGTTGCCGATCAGGATACGCTTCTGGCCACTGCGCTCCACCAGGATAGCGGCGCTGATATGCAGGACACTGCCTTCCTGGGCAAACTCCTCCACCTCGACAGTAACCTGGTAGGGGATTTCCGCTCCCAGCTGGCGCATCACTTTCTCCCGCACGATCTCGGCGGCCAGGAAACGCGAGCTGCGGTCGGTGATCTGCTCTTCGGGGAAATAGTGCTCACCCTCGGGCAGGTGCCGCACAATCACTTCCTCTAAAGCGTCCAGGTTGACTCCGCGCAGGGCGGAGATGGGGACAATCTCGGCCTGCGGGTGCTGCTCTGCCAGTGCCTGCAGTTGCGGCAGCAACTCCCCCTTGTCGTCCAGCTGGTCGACTTTGTTCACCGCAATTACCAGCGGGCTCTTGAGGCCACGCAGCTTGTCCGCCACCAGCTGGTCACCTTCGGTCCAGCGGGACCGCTCAACCACAAATACCACCACATCCACATCGCGGGCCGCACTGCTGGCCGCGCGGTTCATATAGCGGTTGATAGCCTTGTCCGCCTCCCCATGCAAGCCGGGAGTGTCGACAAATATGATCTGGTTTTCGCCTTCGGTCTTGATGCCGAGCATATTGTGGCGGGTGGTCTGGGGCTTGCGCGAGGTAATGGCCAGCTTCTGTCCCAGCATATGGTTCAGCAAGGTGGACTTGCCCACATTGGGGCGGCCGACAATCGCCACATAGCCACAACGGCGGGCCGGTTGCTGGTTAGATTCGCTCAAGGAAAACCTCCGGGTGTGGTACACGCCTCATTGCGAGTCCCACTTGATTGTAGGGTGTTTCGGGTAATCGGGGTGCGCAATGTCCAGCGCCGGGACCGTCTGCACCGGGCCCGGGCGCAGGGAGACAGCCGGCCTTGACAGGAAGCTGCGGATACCTCAGTTTCCCTGACCGCTTTCGGTCAGGCACCGGAAGGCCTCTTCGGCCGCTGCTTTCTCCGCTGCCCGGCGACTGCCCGCCTCGGCCCTTACCGGTTTTGCCAGCCCCTTGACCCGGCACTCTACCACGAATCTCTGCGCGTGCTCGGCGCCGGCCACGTCCACCACACGATACTCGGGCAATGGACGCTGGCGCGCCTGCAGCCATTCCTGCAGGCGGGTCTTGGGGTCCTTGGCTGTTTCCAGGGAGAGCCCCTGCAACCGCGTGGCATACCAGTCGAGCAACCGCGCGCGCGCCGTTTCCAGGCCAGCATCGAGGTAGATGGCGCCGATCAGAGCCTCGACCGCATCGGCCAGGATCGAGGCACGCCGGTGACCGCCGCTTTTCATCTCGCCCTCTCCCAGGCGCAGGCAGTCACCCAGCTCCATTTCCCTTGCCAGTTCCGCCAGCGTCTCGCCACTGACCAGTTGTGCACGCAGGCGCGTCAGCTGACCCTCACGGCCCGCGGGAAACTGGTCGAACAGAGCAGCACCGATGGTAAAGCCGAGGATGGAATCCCCCAGGAACTCGAGCCGCTCATTGTTGCGGCTGCCATGGGAACGGTGGGTCAACGCCAGCTCGAGCAGGTCCTGGCGTTCGAAGGTGTGGCCCAGCCGGCGGCACAGGCGCTCGAGTGCAATGTCAGTCACGTTGGCGGAATTGCTCCAAGTCTACCAGTGGCTCGCAGCACAACTCCGCCTTGGCAGTGTTCAGCTGCTTGTTGAAACGCATGACCACGTCGACATTGTAAAGAAGGGGCTGGCGCACCTCGTAGTCGACACTGACCAGCATGCTGTCTGCGCCGCGGATGATCTTGACCGACTCGGTCGGCTGACCACGGACATTGTTGATCAGGAAGAACTTGTCGAGCTCTTTCTTGATCTCGGAACGCGTCATATCGCGCAGGTTGTCCTGCTCGGCCAGTTTTTTCAGACCCTGGCTGACGTAGTAGGCATCGATGTAGCCCGGGCCCATCTTGGACACACAGGTCAGGACAAAGCCCAGTCCGGCTACAATCAACATGATGCCCCAGTAACTCATGCCCCGCTGGCGCTGCAGTGAAGTTCTGAATTGCCCACCCATAAAGCTATCCTCTGTTTTTATTTTCGATGCTCAAAGCAAATCGATGGCTGTCAATCGATGGTGCCCACCCGCTTGAAGCTGGGTATGCTCAGCAGGCTGTCCCAGTGCATCCAGATGGCAAACGCCTTGCCGACAATATCCCGCTCGGGCACGAAACCCCACTCGCGGCTGTCCAGGCTATTATCGCGGTTATCCCCCATCATGAAATAGTGTCCTTCCGGTACCACAACTTCGGGGATATTCGCAAAGCGGCTGGGAGAAACGCTTTTGGCCATGAGGTGGCGGCGGCCATAGATTTCCTCCCACAGCACCTCCATCTGCGGGTTGGCCGGCGGTATCGCCTGGATAAGCTCCTGCGGCGCCCGCTCACCATTGATATACAGCACATTGTTCTTGAGCTGGATCCGGTCCCCCGGCAGGCCGATTACACGCTTGATAAAGTAGGTCTCATTCATGTGTGGCGGGAAGAACACCATCACATCGCCGCGCTGTGGCTCACCGATATCCACCACCTTGGTCCGGGAAACCGGCAGGCGCAGTCCGTAGGCGTATTTGTTCACCAGGATGAAATCCCCCACCTGCAGGGTGGGAACCATCGAGGCGGAGGGTATCTGGAAGGGCTCGACGATAAACGAGCGCAGTACAAACACCAGGGCCAGCACCGGGAAGAATGACTTGGCATATTCCACCAGCACCGGCTCACGCACCGGGCCACCAGACATCTGCCCGCCAGGCTCCGCCGGTGTGGAATCGACACCGGCCGCCGCCAGCTCACGCCGGCGACGGGCGAAAAACAGGCTGTCCACCAGCCAGATCAGGCCACTGCCCACCACCAGCCACAACAGGATCAGGGGAAAATTGATATCCATATTGTTCTCAGAAATCTATACCAACGCGATCAATAGTCCGTGTGGCCATGCCGGGCAGGTCCCGCCTAAACCACGGCCACTCACTGATCCACTTTCAACACCGCCAGGAAAGCCTCCTGCGGCACCTCAACACGCCCGAGCTGTTTCATCCGGCGTTTACCCGCCTTCTGTTTCTCCAGCAGCTTCTTCTTGCGCGACACGTCGCCGCCGTAACACTTGGCGGTAACATTCTTGCGCAGTGCCTTGACCGTGGTCCGGGCAACAATCTGGCCGCCGATCGCGGCCTGGATCGCCACGTCGAACATCTGTCGCGGGATCAACTCTTTCATTTTTTCTGCCATCGCGCGCCCTTTCTGCTGCGCGGTATCCCGGTGCACAATCAGCGCCAGGGCATCGACCCGGTCGCCGTTGATCAGGATATCCAGCCGCACCAGTTTTGCCGGGTCAAAACGCACAAAACTGTAATCCAGGGAGGCAAACCCCCGGCTCACCGATTTCAGCCGGTCGAAGAAATCCATCACCACTTCGCTCATCGGCAATTCGTAGCGCAGGGAAACCTGGCTGCCGACATACTGCATATCCTTCTGGATACCGCGCTTCTCGACGCACAGGGTGATGACGTTGCCCAGGTGCTCCTGCGGCACCAGGATATTGGCCTCGACGATAGGCTCGCGCATTTCTTCGATGTTGCCCACTTCCGGCAGCCGCGACGGGTTATCCACGGTGATTACCTCACCGTCGGTCAACTCCACCTCATAGACCACCGTGGGCGCGGTGGTGATCAGATCCAGGTCGTACTCGCGCTCGAGGCGCTCCTGGATGATCTCCATATGCAGCATGCCGAGGAAACCGCAACGGAAACCGAAGCCGAGGGCATCCGAGGTCTCCGGCTCGTAGAACAGGGAGGCATCGTTCAGCGACAGCTTGTCCAGAGCATCGCGGAAAGCTTCATAGTCATCGGAGCTGACGGGGAACAGGCCGGCGTAGACCTGCGGCTTCACTTTCTGGAAGCCGGGCAGCATATCCACCCCATCGGCTTCCTTGGCGTGGGTAAGGGTATCGCCCACGGGCGCGCCGTGGATATCCTTGATACCGGCAACCACGAAGCCCACTTCCCCGGCACGCAACACACCGGTCTCCTTGCGCTTGGGGGTAAAGATGCCCACGCTGTCGACCACGTGAGCGCGGCCGATGGACTTGGTGACGATCTTCTCCTTGGTTTTCAGCGTCCCCTGCACCACCCGCACCAGGGAGACCACCCCCAGATAGGCATCGAACCAGGAGTCGATGATCAGTGCCTGGAGGGGGCCGTCCACGTTGCCTTCCGGTGGCGGGACCAGCCGCACCAGATCCTCCAGCACATCTTCCACGCCCAGGCCGGACTTGGCACTGCAGCGGGTGGCATCGGTGGCATCGATGCCGATGATATCCTCGATTTCTTCCGCCACCTTGTCCGGATCCGCCTGGGGCAGGTCCATCTTGTTCAGTACCGGAATCACTTCCAGCCCCTGCTCGATAGCGGTGTAGCAGTTGGCCACCGACTGGGCCTCTACCCCCTGGGCCGCATCCACTACCAGCAGCGCGCCCTCACAGGCAGCCAGCGACCGGGATACCTCATAGGAGAAGTCCACGTGGCCGGGCGTATCGATGAAGTTGAGCTGGTAGGTCTTGCCGTCGCGCGCCGTGTAATCGAGGGTCACGCTCTGGGCCTTGATGGTGATACCGCGCTCCCGCTCCAGGTCCATGCTGTCGAGCACCTGTTGCGCCATCTCCCGGTCACTAAGCCCCCCACAGACCTGGATAAAGCGGTCTGCCAGGGTGGATTTGCCATGGTCGATGTGCGCAATGATGGAGAAATTGCGGATATGGGAGAGATCTGTTGCCACTGCGGATTAGAAACCCTTTGAAAATCAGAATGTTAACTGGCGACCCCGCCAGAGAGATGGCGCAAGTCTACCAGATGGCAGTGGCCACTGGGCAGTGCTATTCACACCGGAGGGTGCCGGGACCGGCGGGATACCGGCCCCGGGGATCCCTGAGGATCAGTTTTCCTCGATCTGGATGGTGCGGAACGTCGGCTGGCCGCCGCGGAAGAAGCGGATCGGCAGCAGTTCGCCGCCCGGCAGCCCCTTGACCACCCGACGGTAGTCATCGAGATCATTGACTTCATCGAAGCCCAGCTGGGCGATGATATCACCGCTGCGCAGGCCCGCCTTGGCACCGGCCTTGCCCGGCACGACTTCTTTCACCAGCACCCCGGATTCAACCCCCAGGCGCTGTTTCAGCGCATCTGGAATCTCATCCACCATCAGGCCCAGGCGGCCACCGGCATCGGTACTGGGGCTGACCGAGGCCTGCTGGCGCTGGTCATCGTCCCCCTCGAGGGCACCGACCACCACGTCCAGGCGCTTGACCTTGCCCTTGCGCATCAGCTCAACCTGGACTTCAGAACCCGGTCGCGTCTGTCCAACCACGTGCGGCAGGTCACCGGACACATCGATGCGCTCGCCATCGAAGTGGGTAATGATGTCACCCGCCATGATGCCGGCCTCGGCGGCCGGCGCGCCGGCTTCCACCTGTGCCACCAGGGCGCCACTGGGGCGTCGCAGGCCCATGGCCTGGGCCATGTTGCGGTCCACGTCCTGGATACCCACACCCAGCCAGCCGCGGTCCACGCGACCCTTCTCCTTCAGTTGCGCCACCACATCGCGGGCCAGGTCGGCCGGAATCGCAAACGACAGGCCAATCGAGCCACCACTGCGGGTATAGATCTGCGAGTTGATACCCACCACTTCACCCTTCAGGTTGAACAGCGGGCCACCGGAGTTACCCGGGTTGATAGCCACATCGGTCTGGATAAAGGGCACGTAGTTCTCGCGGCTCTCGTTCGGAATACTGCGACCCATGGCGCTGACGATACCGGCGCTGGCCGAGTAGTCGAGGCCGAACGGCGAGCCGATGGCAACCACCCACTCACCCACTTCCAGCTCTTCAGACTCACCCCAGCTGATTGCCGGCAGGTCGCTGGCGTCCACTTTCAGCAGCGCCAGGTCCGAACTCGGGTCGGTGCCGATCACCTGGGCCTCGAACTCGCGGCGGTCCGTGAGGGTCACCAGTACCTGGTCGGCCCCGTCGACCACGTGGTTATTGGTGACCACATAGCCGTCCTCGGAGATGATGAAGCCGGAGCCCATGCTCGCAACCGGGCGCTGCTCCCGGCGGCGCGGCTCCAGCAGGTGGCGGAAGATATCCGGGATGTCCTGCCGGTACTGCGGCGGGACCGCGCGACTGGCGGCCCGGGTCCGTTCCATAGTGTTGATTTTCACCACCGCCGGGGAGTTTTTCTCGATCAGGTCGGTCAGATCCGGCAGGCCGCGCGCGCAGGCCGCTGTCGAAATCATCAGACTGAGAATCAAAAGGAACTGCGTACAGCGTCTAACCATCGGTTTGTTACCCCTAGTTATCCCTTCTAATATGTATGAAAACAATGACTGTGTGTCCGTCCCGGGTACCGCCCAAGCCCCTAGATAGGGTCACAGGGGGCGGTATTCAACAGGTCTGACTTACAGTGTTAGTGGCAACCGAACGGCGAAAGTTCTGGCGCCGACTGTAAATCAGTGTAAAGAATGATCAATTTACGTCCCCGCACCGAGCGCGGCAAGTTCGACCACCCCTACCAGACCTACGGCAAGTCGCACCTGGGCAGCCCCCTGCTGTACTTCCCGGCCCAGGCCAACGGCGGGGACAACCGGCCCGGTATTGTGATGGCGGGCACCCACGGAGACGAGGTGGCGGCAGTCGTGGCCCTGTCCTGCGCCCTGCGGGCCGTCCCCGCAGAGGCCCTCCGCCATCACGTATTGCTCGCCGTGAACCCCGATGGCTGCCAGCTCGGCCAGCGCTGCAATGCCCGGGGGGTGGACCTGAACCGCAACTTCGCCACCAGCAACTGGCAGGCAGAGGATACCGTCTACCGCTGGAACAGTGCAGCAGAGGAGCGCGATGTCATCCTCAGCACCGGCAGCAGTGGTGGTTCAGAGCCGGAGACCCGCGCGCTGTGCGAGCTGATCGAGCAGCTGCAGCCGGCCTGGATAGTGACCATTCACGAACCCCTGGCCTGTGTCGAAGACCCGGCCTCGAGCCCGCTGGGACAGTGGCTGGCCAGCGCCCTGCACCTGCCACTGGTGAATGATGTGGGCTACCTGACCCCCGGGTCATTCGGCACCTGGTGCGCGGAGCGGGACCTGCCCTGCATCACCGTCGAGCTCCCGCCAGTCTCTGCCGATGCGGCCAGCGAGGACTATCTTCAGGCCCTGATCGATCTGATTACCCGCTGAGTCCCGAGCTACCAGAAGACCCGCCCGGCTTCGAAGCGCAGTGGCGGCTGCACGTCCTGCGCCAGCCAGGTGGGCCCATCCAGGTCCCGCAAACGCACCTGCTCTCCCAGTGCCCAGGCAGCGCGGATCGCCCTGGAGGTGCACAACATGCAGCCGAGCATCAGTTCGAACCCCTGCTCCCGGGCCTCGTTCGCCAGCGCCAGGGCCTCGGTAATGCCGCCGGTCTTGTCCAGCTTGATATTGACCATGTCGTAGAGCCCCCGCAGCCGTGGCAGGTCCTCCCGCGTATGGCAGCTCTCATCGGCGCATATCGGCAGCGGGTGCGGGAAGGAGGCGAGGAAACCGTCATCATCGGCCGGAAGCGGCTGCTCCAGCATGGTCACTCCCAGGCCGGCGAGCATTTTGCAGCGTCCAGCCAGGGTCTCGCGCTGCCATGACTCATTGGCATCAATCACCAGCCGGGTATCCGGTGCCGCCGCCCGCACTGCCCTCACCCGGGCCCCAACACCGCTGTCATCCAGTTTCAGCTTGAGGGTTTCCACCCCCCGGGCCGCATTCTCTGCCGCGGCAGCGGCCATGGCCTCGGGGGAATCGATGACCAGCGTCTGCACCGTCGCCAGCGACTCCGGCCCCGGCCGGCCGGACCGGTCGCGGCGTCGCTCGAGATCCATCAGGGCGCAATCCAGCGCGTTGCGGGCGGCGCCGGCGGGCATCCGGGACTGCAGGGCAATACGGTCCAGCCCGTTTTCCACCGCCGGCAGTACTGACCGCAACTGCTCGAGCACCGACTCGACGCTCTCCCCGTAACGGGGATAGGGCGTGCACTCACCAACCCCGGCGAGCCCATCAGCCGATACCTCTACCACCACCACCTCCGCTTCGGTACGCGTACCGCGGGAGATCACAAAAGATGTGCGCAGGGGCCAGCGCTCTGCATAGCAACGGGCACGCATAGGGACTTCCCCGAAACCTCGGACAGCTAAGAGTTTAGTTCGGGGACAGGGCGGGGGGGGGGATCAGGGCCGGGCCGGAGCGGAGGGCTCGATGCGTAACAAGACCGGCGCGTAGAAAGGATTGGCGGCGTTACGGCGGCTGTACCAGCGCACCACAACGGCACCGGCCATAAGGCCCGCCACGGCACCGGCGATGGCACCAATTTCTCCCGCCAGCGACTCGCCCACCATCGCCGCCAGTACAAGACTGACCAGTGGCACCAGGTAGACAATCAGGGCACCGACGCTCAGTGCCCGCTCGGGAATACCGATAATGGCGGTGTCATTGAGCGAGATACGCTCATCATCCCAGCTGTTGAGCGCCACCCGGATACGGGTGGACCTGGACAGGTAGTCGCCCAGCGCGCCGGTACCGCAGCCGGACCTGGCGGCACACCCACCGCAGGCACTGCGCTGGATGGTCTCCACCCAGATGGCGCCGGACTCGATGGCCACCACGCGCCCGTGTTCCTCGTGCATTGTCAGGAGCCCGGTTCCATGGCGACCGAGCCGGCCAGCCGCTGGGCCGTGGCGTCGGGAATTTCACCGACTACGGTCACCGTGTAATTGGTTCCTTCAACCTGGACACGATCCATATACGCCACCGTGGCGCCGCGAATAGCCCGCCCTTTGTACTCAAGCTCCGGGCCGAGGCGCTGCACGAACACGGTGAAGACACTCAGGCCATCACTGAAAACCAGCATGTCGCCATCTGCCAGGGTACGGACCGCCACCCGCTGGTAGCCATCAGGCAACCACCCCAGCTGCCAGCGGGTCTGTGCAGACTCACAGGCGTGACGGTTATCGATCCGCCGCGCGTCCGCCGACCCCGGTTGCAGGTCTGCATCGCTGATCGGGGACAGGTCCAGCTGCACGAACTGGTAACGCTCCAGTACCTTGCCCTGGGCTCCCACCAGTATCGACTTGAGCGGCAGGCCAGTCTCCCGGTCAAGGTTGAGGAAAACCCCCAGGCGATGCTGGTCCCGCGGTCGCGCTTCGATCACAACCGTATCGCGATCGGCAATGCGCTCACCGCCACGGAGGATAAAGTGATAACTGCCGGAACCCTGCCCATCGATGGAGCTCCACTGGTTGGTACGCCCCAACGGGCTCACCACCCGGTTGCAGGCAGACCCGGTCCCATGACTGATCAGTTCGCGAGGCTCTCCGCTGAGATAGCGAACGCGCTCCACCTGCTCACCGTCACGGACGGCGTGGAATACCTGCAGGGTTTCCAGCATCCCCTGGTGCTCAAAAGTCACCAGCCCGCTGTACTCGAGGTTACCGACGGCGGCGGACAGCTTACCCAGCCAGTACTCCACACTGTCGGTTTGCGCGCGCGGCTCCTGGCCGGCGCCCGGCACCGCCAACTGCGGCTCCGCTGCGGCGGGGGGGTCTGTCACCGGGCCCGTGGGCGCAGGCTCCTGCTGAGCCAAAACCCCCGGTGCCATCAACAGCAAAGCCAACAGCATGCTGTTGGCTTTGTCTTGCGGGAATGATCGCGATCCGGTCACTGTCCGTCCTGCTCCCCATAGGTCGCCCGGGCAAACGGTACCATACCCTGGGTGCTCACATGCCCTGCCTGCTGTGAATGCTGGATCATCACCCGATTCAGGTGACGGATCAGTTCGGCCGGCGGCGCCTGCTGGATCACCGTCTGTACCGGCACACCCGGCTGTCGCTCAGGCACCAGCCGCGGAGCCCCGGTGCTGACAGACCGTGTGGTGGGCGCGGGCACATAGAAGCCGCTGGGCTGTGGTGCAGACTGCTGGACCGGCTGCGGCGCCTCGGCGGCCAATTGCGGGGCGCCGACTTCGCTTCCAGCCGTTCCAGGCTGTGGCTGGGACAACTGCTGCACCCCGAGAATGGCCGCGAAAGCGAAGGTCGCGGCAACAGCGCCGCGGGACAGGGTTCGCATCCAGGGGGAACGGCCGCCATCGTTTGCGGCGGAGCCACTGTCGCCCGAGTGCACATCCAGAGGCGCCTCGGCCTCGATAGCAGCCGCAATCCCGGCCGCCAGACCGGGCATTGCCGGCGCCACCTGCTCACGGCGCATGACACTGGCCGCCAGCTGGTACCGCGACCAGCGCTCGGCCAGGTCACCCTCGGCGCTACCGTGCTTCAACAGGCGCTGCAGTTCCAGCTCCGTAGCCTCGCCATCCATCAGCGCAGACAGCGATTCATTCAGCCGATCCTGATGACTCCCGTGTGACATACGGGCAACCCCTCTCTAAAACAATTGATGAACCGGCGCAGAGCCCTGCGCCACAGCAAAATTGCTCGATCCAGCAGATACCACTTGCCGGTTACTCTCTCAGACATGCCGGGCGGGAAATTGTTTCACCGCTGCAGCAAAATTTCTCTGTTGTCCCGCGCCTGTCCGCCCCTAGCCACGGTCTCCCATGGGCTCCGGCTCACCGGCCATCACCGCCTTGACTGTCCGGTCTATCGCCTCCCGGGCGCGGAAGATCCGCGAGCGCACGGTCCCTACCGGACAAGCCATGACCTCGGCGATTTCCTCGTAACTGAGGCCCTCCATCTCGCGCAGCGTCACCGCCGAGCGCAGGTCTTCCGGCAGCGCCTGGATAGCCTGGTGCACGGCCTGCTCCAGCTGGTCGCGGAAAAGCTGGTTCTCGGGCGTCTCGTTATCGCGCAGCAGGTCGGCACCGGAGTAGAACTCGGCATCTTCCAGGTCCACATCCGAGGACGGCGGCCGGCGGCCGCGCGACACCAGGTGATTCTTGGCCGTATTGATCGCGATACGGTACATCCAGGTGTAGAAGGCGCTCTCGCCACGGAAGTTTGCCAGGGCGCGGTAAGCCTTGATAAACGCCTCCTGCACCACGTCCTGAACTTCGCTGTGATCCTTGATGAACCGGCTCACCACGGCAACGATCTTGTGCTGGTATTTCAACACCAGCAGGTCGAAGGCGCGCTTATCGCCCTTCTGCACCCGCTCCACCAGCTGGCGGTCACTTGGTGACGCCTGTTGCGCTGTCATCCCCTACTCCCAAATACAGCCACACCGCGTGCGGCTCCCCAGGAAGGTCTGGAGTTGCCAACGCAGGCATTTATTCTGTGATGTTCAAGACACTGGCGGTAGGACATAAGTTCCGGGCCAAATCGACGAATTGAAAGTTGGCGCTATACTACGCGACCCCACAGGACAATGAAAATTATGAGTGCACAGGCAAAATACGACGTTCTGGTCATCGGTAGTGGCGCTGCCGGCCTGACCCTCGCGCTGCACCTGGCGGGCCGCTACCGGGTAGCCCTGCTGTCCAAGCAGCGCCTGCGGGATGGCTCCACCTGGTTCGCGCAGGGCGGCATCGCCGCGGTGCTCGACAGTGCCGACTCGGTGGAGTCGCACATCGCTGATACCTTAGATGCGGGAGCCGGCCTCTGCCACCCGGACGCGGTACGCACCACCGTGGAAAACGGTGCCGCTGCGATCCAGTGGCTGATCGACCAGGGGGTCGACTTCACCCGCGAGGACCAGGATTACCACCTCACCAAAGAGGGTGGTCACAGCCACCGGCGCATCATCCACAGCGCCGACGCCACCGGCCGGGCCGTGCACAGCACCCTGATCGAGCGGGTGCGCGCCGCCAGCAACATCGACTGCTTCGAGCAACACGTGGCTGTGGACCTGATCCGCCAGCCCGACGCTGCCAAGGGACGTTTCCGCTGTGCCGGAGCCTACGTACTCGATCGCGAGACCGGTGAGGTGGAACTGTTCCAGGCCCGTGCCGTGGTGCTGGCCACCGGCGGCGCCAGCAAGGCCTATCTCTATACCAGCAACCCGGACGGTGCCAGTGGTGACGGCATCGCCATGGCCTGGCGCGCCGGTTGTCGCGTCGCCAATATGGAATTCAACCAGTTCCACCCCACCTGCCTGTACCACCCCAGGGCCAAGGCCGAACTGGTGACCGAGGCCCTTCGCGGCGAGGGCGCCCAACTGAAACTACCCGATGGCCAGCGTTTCATGCACCGCTTCGACCAGCGGGGTGAACTGGCACCGCGGGACATCGTCGCCCGCGCCATCGACCACGAGATGAAGCGCCTGGGTGCCGACTGCCTCTACCTGGATATCTCCCATAAGGACGCGGAGTTCGTGCGCAGCCATTTCCCCACGGTCTACAGCAACTGCCTGAAGTACGGCATTGATATCACCAGGGAGCCGATCCCCGTGGTGCCCGCTGCCCACTATACCTGTGGCGGCGTCATCGTGGACGAGCACGGCCGCACCGACCTGGACCAGCTGTACGCTATCGGCGAGACCACTTTCACCGGCCTGCACGGCGCCAACCGGCTGGCGAGTAATTCGCTGCTGGAGTGCCTGGTGTATGGCCGCGCGGCGGCGCTGCACATAGACGCTAACCTGGACAGTGTCACACCACCCCGGGAGGCCGCGCCCTGGGATGCCTCGCGGGTAACAGACTCGGACGAGGACGTGGTGATCTCGCACAACTGGGACGAATTGCGCCGTTTCATGTGGGACTACGTGGGCATTGTGCGCACCCGCAAGCGCCTGCTGCGGGCGGAGCACCGGGTCAGGCTGTTACAGCAGGAAATCCGCGAGTTTTACGCCAACTACCGCGTAACCAGCGACCTGATCGAACTGCGCAACCTGGCGGTGGTGGCCGAACTCATTATCCGCTCCGCGCTGGACCGGCGCGAGAGCCGTGGCCTGCATTATTCTGTGGACTACCCCAAGTTACGGGAACTGGCCATGGACACCATCCTTGTCCCGGAGAACTTCGCCGACCAGCGGCAGTTCGTATAGGGGAGGATTCAGGAAGAATACTGCAGCGCAGATCGCAGCCGCCGCCAGTCATCCGCGGCCATGCTGTCGCGGGCCAGTACCAGTCGCAGGTGACGGCCGCGGGCATCGCGACCGTTCACCACCACTAGCCAGGGCCACAGTACCTGCTCACCGCACAGCAAGATTTCGCGCGCCTCATCGCCCATGGGGCGCCAGAACCACCGGCGCTCACGGGTACTGATGACACCGCGCAGTGACACCAGGCGGTGCCATTCCCGGGCCGCATAGGCAGCGGCCAGCAGTGCCAGGGGCGTCACGAAATACCACGGTAGTGGGCTCAACAATAGTATCAGCGAACCCTGCAGCAGCGCCGCCGCCAGGACCAGGGTGAGAAGGCGTGAAGGCGCCACAGCACAGGACAGCCGCGCGTGGCGCTCGGGAACGGGAGAGTGCGGGCTACTCCTGGAGTCCGGTATTGTCACGGATAATCTGCACGATGCGCAGGAGTTCCGGATCCTGGGGATCCTCCCGGCGCAGGAACCAGGCAAACAGGTCCTGATCCTCGCTCTCCAGCAGTTTCACGTAGCGCTGCTTGTCAGCCTCATCGAGGGTGTCGTAAACATTTTCCAGAAACGGCAGCAGTACCAGGTCCAGCTCCAGCATGCCGCGGCGGCTGGCCCAAAACAGGCGGTTGCGATCCATACTTCATTCCAACCAGAGAATTTGCGGCAGTATACCTGCAGCAGGCGGCGGAACAGTAGTCCCGCCGACCGGCGTCGCCCTGCCGGCAGTTGAAATCGTGCCAGCCAGCCCCACATAGTTGGGCACCACCAACCGAGCAGCACAGGGACTCACCATGGACCAGGCACAGTGGCAGGAATACCTCAGCGCACGCGGCGCCGTGTGGGAGGGCGACCAGGCGCACTTCCCCGACACCCCGGCGGACCTGCACCTGATGGACCTGAGTCCCCTGGGCTCGGTCACCGTCACCGGCCCGGACAGCCAGAAATTCCTGCAGGGCCAGCTCACCTGCGACCTGGTCAACCTGCCCGACAGCCACAGCACCCTGGGCGCCCACTGCAACCCCAAGGGGCGCATGATCAGCGCCTTCCGCGCCATCAAGCACTCACAGGAAGACTTCACCCTGCTGCTGCCCCGCGGCCTCGCCACGGCAGCACGGGACGCAATGGCCAAATACGCGGTCTTTTTCAAGACGGAACTGGCCGACGTCGCTGAATCCCGGCGCTGGCTGGGCCTGCAGGGCAAGGGCGTACTCAAGCAGGCTGCCCAGCTACTGCAGATTCCGCAGCTCTCCCCCGGTGAAGCCGCGCGCTTTGAACTGGAGGACACCACCATCCTCGCCTGTGCCCTGAATGAACGCCAGCTGGCCCTGGAGGTGCCAAATGAACCTGCCGGGACGCTCTGGGACAAGCTGACCACGGCAGCCGAGGCAGCGGGCTATTGTCACTGGGTGGCTGAACAGGTAGAGGCAGGAATTCCACAACTGCACGCCGCCACCAGTGAAATGTTTATCCCGCAGATGCTGAACCTGCACCTGCTGGGCGGCGTGAGCTTCAAGAAAGGCTGTTACACCGGCCAGGAAGTGGTGGCCCGCATGCAGTACCTGGGCGCCGCCAAGCGCCGCATGTACCGGGCACGCTGCGAGTCCGGCGAGCTGCCCGCCCCGGGCAGTGATATCGTCACGGACGACGGTAAGTCCATTGGCAATATTGTCGAGGCCTGCCGCAGTAACGAGGGGATCGAGCTGCTGGCGGTACTCACGATCGGCAAGGTTGCAGAGGAAGCTCCCCTCCTTCTTGCCGATGGTCGCCCGCTGCAACTGCAGGAACTGCCCTATGACGCCGATGCGGATCCGCTGGCCTGAGCAGTTCCACACCGTCAGATTTCCACCGCAACTCGCTCTAACTCCGCAGCTGGAGGCAGCTGCCAGTCAATCGGCTGCTGGCCGTGCTGCTCGAGCCAGGCGTTGGCCTGCGAGAAAGGCCGGGTGCCGAAAAAACCACGATGAGCGGAAAGCGGGGAAGGGTGCGGTGCGCGCAGCACCAGGTGCTTATTGCGATCAATAAATGCGCCCTTTTTCTGCGCGTAACTGCCCCACAGGATAAACACCAGCCCCTCGCGCTGCTCTGCCAGGGCGTGGATCGCCGCGTCGGTAAACTGCTCCCAGCCACGGCCCTGGTGGGCACCGGCCTTGCTGTCCTCCACCGTCAGGGTGGCATTCAGCAACAATACGCCCTGCTCTGCCCATGGCTGCAGGCAGCCATGGTGTGCCCGCGGTATACCCAGGTCGGACTCCAGTTCCTTGTAGATATTCTGTAGCGACGGGGGGATGCGCACGCCCGGCATTACCGAGAAACACAGGCCGTGGGCCTGGCCCGCACCGTGATATGGATCCTGCCCCAGGATCACAACCTTGACCTGGTCGAACGGGGTCGAGTTGAAAGCATTGAAAATCTGGCCACCGGGCGGGTAGATCGGCTTACCGGCATTTTTCTCCGCGCGCAGGAATTCCCGTAGCTGGCCCATATACGGCTTGCGGAACTCGCCCTCGAGCACCCGGTGCCAGCTGGGTTCAATCTTGATTTTTTCCGGGGATGTCATGCTGTTTCCTGAAATCTGTTCAGTCTTTCTGATTTGCAGCGTCAACCGGCCACTTGTGAGCGGGCGGGAGGCTCTGGTCGCGGCGAGTGGCCGCTCCTACGGTAATACCTTTTTTACCTGGCGGCGTAATTCCGGCACCACCTCTGCCTCAAACCAGGGGCGCTGGCGCAGCCAGAGGGTATTGCGCGGGCTCGGGTGCGGCAGCGGGAAGTAGCCGGCCGGGAGCGCATCGGCATAATGACGCACATTCTCGGTAATGCTGCCATACCAGTGGGGCAGGTAGTAGCGCTGGGCGTACTGCCCCACCAGCAGAGTCAACCGCAGGTCCGGTAGCCGTTCGAGCAGTTGCGCATGCCAGGTGGCCGCGCACTCGCGCCTGGGCGGCAGGTCACCACCCTTGCCGCGCCCCGGATAGCAGAACCCCATGGGAATAATGGCGATGCGGGATTCGTCGTAAAAGGTATCGCGATCGATTGCCAGCCATTCGCGCAGCCGGTCCCCGGAGGGGTCATTCCAGGGAATTCCGGTCTCATGAACCCTGGTACCCGGGGCCTGGCCGATGATCAGCAGTCGCGCGGTTTCCGACGCGCGCAGGACAGGATTCGGGCCGAGGGGCAAGTCCTCCTCGCACAGCCGGCAGGCGCGCACTTCACTCAAAAGGTCCTGCAGCGGGATACGCCGGCTCATTTCGCTGCTGCTTCCGCCGTGTCCCCCAGTGAGGGGTGGGCAAAGTGCAACAGCAGGCCGCGACGGTCATCCGGGGCAACAGCGCGACCGACATTATTGTTGTCAAGCACCACGAAAATCCCGTCGTCGTTCACAGCCAGCCCCTCGGCCTTGCCGTAATAGGTTTCCTGGTACTTGTAACCGGGGCCCTCCTCAACCGCACGGTAATCGATACACCACTGTGCGCGAAGCCCCGGCAGTGATCGACGGCAAACGGCAAAAGCGTTGCGCTCCAGGGTATAGAGTGCCCCCTCATAAATGGCGAGGCCGGTAAGGTCCTCGGAGCGGCCACGAAAGTCCAGGCCGGCAACGGGAGGAAGCCGGAAATACTCCACCCCTTCGGCGGACAAGCGCACCAGCCCACGACTGTCGCGCTCAAGGGCGACCCAGGTCACGCTGCCATCGCGCACCAGGCCCTCGCTGGCCCCGTTGAACTGCAGCATCAAGCCTCGCTCACGGGCCCCCTCAGCCCACAGGTACGGCAGCCAGTGCACCTCGCCGGTACGGGATAACTGTGCCACCCGGTGATGACGTTCACTGACCAGGTAGATATCCCCGCCGCTGCAGCTGATGCCCTCGAAATCCGCGGCGACTCCCGGCTGGACCAGGTTCAGCAGCGCTGTCTTCCAGCCCTCCCAGTCCCCGTCCGGGATCTCCAGGCCGGCAATGGGTCGGTGGATCTCCAGGGCTGCCACCGCTACCACTCCCGAGTCCCAGCCAGAGCCCGATGCCGATAAGCCGCGGGCAGTCTCACCTTTCTCCCTATCCCCGCGACCGCCGCGCTGGTTGCCCGCATTGTCGGTATGGATTCTGTAGATACTGCCAGAATCCTTGTCCGACACGGCCAGCAGTTCCCCGTCGCAGAAACTGAGGCCGGAGATATCCAGGCCAGCACTGCCATCCAGCCACCAGCTGCCCTGCAACTCTGCCGGCATCACGGGCTGCGCCATGGCAGCCTGCCCAAGCAAACCTGACAGCAGCAGGCCAGAAAATAATTTCAGCATCTTGCCCCTTCATACCGGTGCGATACAGGCACCGTGTTATCAATCGCGGAAATTATTGAACTGCAAGGGCTGTTCCAGCTCTTTCTCCCGCAGGGTGGCAATACAATGCTGCAAATCATCGCGCTTCTTGCCGGTGACCCGCACCTGGTCGCCCTGGATGGAGGCCTGCACCTTGAGTTTCTCATCCTTGATCAGCTTGACGATTTTCTTGGCCAGCTCTTTGTCCAGGCCATTTTTCAGTGTGATCTTGACCTTCACCGCCTTACCGGACTGTTCCGGCTCCCCCACGTCCATGGCGAGAGGGTCGATATCACACTTGATCAGGGCACTGCGGAGCATATCCACCATCTGCGTGACCTGGATATCCGCCTCGGCACGCACCGTCAGCTCGTAGCCGTTCATTTCCACTTCGGCATCCACACCCTTGAAGTCAAAGCGGTTACCCACGGTGCGGTTTACCTGGTCGACGGCATTGGTCAGCTGGTGCTTGTCCACTTCGGAAACGATATCGAAAGAAGGCATATTTACTCCAAAAATTATTGCAGTTGTTCCGGGATCACCTCCAGGCTCGTCTCCCCGGTGGAAACCCAGAGGTGGCCGTCCTGTATGGTGACGTTCAGTTCCATATTGCGCCGCGCCTGCGACGCCAGTGATTCGGTCTGGTCCGGCCCCAGTTGATAGACCTTCAGGTTCTGGAAGCGCGCCAGCACCGATGCCTGCTTCTGCCACCAGACAGCGGCGGTACGCCGCCCATAACTGTACACCAATACCTCGCCGGCCCGGTTGCAGGCCTTGCGCAGCCGCTCTTCTGCAGGCAGCCCCACCTCGATCCAGCGCTCGATCTCACCGCTGAGGCCGAGCTGCCACAGGTCGGCCTCCTCATCACTGGAGAGGCCGCGGGTGAACTCCAGGGTTTCGCCGGCATTGTGCGCAAATGCCAGCAACCGCACCATCATGCGCTCGTCGGTTTCCGACGGATGGCGGGCAATGGTCAGCGGATAGTCCGCGTAATGATGCCGGTCCAGGTCCGCAACCTGGAGGCGGACTTTGAAAATCGTTGCTTTGAGCGCCATTCCTATCCCCTACCCCTGTCCGGTACAGTGACTGTGTCACGAAAAGCTATTATTGTCGGGCTCTGGGCATAAACATGAACATGGATGATCGGCATGAACCCTGCAATTCCCGGCCCCCGTTGCCAGGCCAGCGCCAGCAGTTGGCGCTGGTGGCGCCTCTGGCGGGCGATGTTTGTTGCGCTCCTCGCGGTAATGACAAGCGGTTGCGGCATCAACAATATCCCCACCTACGATGAACAGGTCAAAGCGGCCTGGGCCCAGGTGCAGAACCAGTACCAGCGACGCGCCGACCTGATCCCGAACCTGGTCAAGACCGTGAAGGCCTATGCTGACCAGGAGCGGGAGACGCTGGAGGCCGTCACGGAGGCCCGTGCCCGGGTCAACTCCATGCAGGTGGATGAAAACCTGATCAATGACCCCGCCAAACTCCAGCAGTTCGAGGCGGCACAGGCACAACTGAGCGGTGCCCTGTCGCGCCTGATGGTGGTGGTGGAACGCTACCCTGACCTGAAGTCCAACCAGAATTTCCTCACGCTGCAGTCGCAGCTGGAGGGCACGGAAAACCGCATCAGCGTCGCCCGGCGGGATTATATCTCCGCGGTGGAGCGCTACAACCGGGAAATCCGCACATTCCCCGGCCGCATCTGGCACAGCATTCTCTATAGCGACCTGCCTGTCCGCGAAACCTTTGAGGCCACCTCGGAAGATGCCGAGAAAGCGCCGGAAGTCGATTTCCAGTGACCGAGGCCGAAGGCTCCTGATGCGCCCGCATTCCCTGCACCTGCTGCTCGTAGTACTGCTGGCCTGCCTCACCGCCGCTGGCGCGTCGGCCCAGCCGGAGTTCCCGCTGCTGTCCGGGCGGGTGGTGGACCGGGCCAACCTGCTGCGCCAGGAGACCGAGTACCGCCTTACGGAGCTGATGCAACAGCATGAGAAGGAGACCAGTAACCAGCTGGCGGTGGTTACCGTCCCGGACCTGCAGGGGCTGACCATCGAGGAGTACGGTTACCAGCTGGGCCGCGAGTGGAAACTGGGGCAAAAGGACAAGGACAATGGAGCTCTGCTGATTGTAGCGCCACAGGAGCGCCAGGTGCGCATCGAGGTGGGCTACGGCCTGGAAGGCGCACTCACCGATGCCCTGTCGTCCAACATCATCCACACCAAGATACTGCCGCAATTTCGCTCCGGTGACTTTGACGGCGGTGTGATCGCCGGTGTCGAGTCAATGATCGCCGCAATCCGCAACGAGTATGTCGCCGAACCCACGGAAACCGGCGGTGATCGACGGCTGGCGCTGCTGGTTGGCTTTTTCCTTCTACTGGTAATGCTACAGCTGTTTGGTGGAGCCGTGTTCGGAGCACCCCTGAACAGCGGCCGCTACCGCCGCGGGCGCTATGGAGGCTACTACGGCGGCGGGGGCTTTGGCGGCGGCTTCGGCGGTGGTGGCCTTGGCGGAGGTTTTGGTGGTGGCGGTGGCAGCTTTGGCGGCGGGGGCGCCTCGGGGGGATGGTAATGCTCAACAGCGAATACCGGCGCAAGGTGGCAGATACGATCAAGGAAGTGGAGTCACGAACCGATGCCGAAGTCGTCACGGTGCTGACTCGTGAAGCCGACAATTACGTCTATATCTCCACCCTCTGGGCGGCGTTCCTGGCCCTGCTGTTGGCACCGCTGATGCAGTTCCTGCCCTGGTGGCTGGAATACCAGGAAGCATTCACCCTGCAGTGGATACTGTTTATCGCGCTGGGCGTGTTGTTTCGCTGGCGCCCACTGACCATGCGACTGATCCCGCGCAAGGTGAAATTCTGGCGTGCCGCCAACCTGGCCCGGCGCCAGTTCCTGCAGCAGGAACTGCACAGCACTCACGGGCGCCTGGGCCTGCTGATCTTTGTCGCCGAGGCCGAACATTACGTGGAGATTCTCGCCGACCGGGGCCTGGCGGAACAGATTACCGATGAGAGCTGGCGCGAGATCGTCGAGGAGTTCATCCACGAGATCAAGAAAGGCAAAACCGGCGAAGCGTTTGTACACTGTATTGAGCGGTGCGGCGAACTCCTGCGGGAAGTGGCGCCGGCCACAACGATGAAAAATGAGCTTCCCAATCACCTGGTGATCCTGGACTGAGTACCGACGCTAGCTCCCGGGCCACCTCCCGGTAACGACCATGATATTTTCAAGCCGCAGACTGAATCTCGCCCTTGTCGCCCTCCTCCTGGCCATTCCCTGCGCTTACCTGGCAATTGCCGCCGGCATTCCCGGTGACGAGGCCACCAGCCGGACCGGCCGCCTGGCGCAGATGTTCGCAGGCGACGGCGACCTGGAGTCCCGCGTGGCCAGGCTGGAGGAATCCCTCGCCCGCTCCAACGAAATCCAGTCGCAAATGCTGGACCTGGTAGAGGAGCTGCGCCAGCAGCTGGAGGGTGAAGTCGACGACGAGCCCCACACCCGCCGGGCAGCGATTAGCGAGGGGGATGGGCAGCGGCACGGCAGGCGTCGTGCACACAGCCAGGACTTTCATGATATGCAGCTGCAACAACTGGTCGAAGCAGGCATCAATCCCGCACGGGCGGCCCATATTCTCGAGCGGCAGGAACGCTTCCAGTACGAACACATGAAGATTTCCTACGCGTACCGGCATGCACGGGACAAATCGTCCCCGGAAGCCACCGCCCTCAGGGAGAAACTCGAATCCTACAGCCACCCGCGCAAGATGCTGGAACACGAGCTTTCACCACAGGAGTTCGAGCGCTACCTTGAGGCCACCAGTGGCAGCCAGAACATGGAGGTCAATGACGTACTGAGAGGTACACCCGCCGCCAATGCCGGCCTGCGCCCCGGCGACAGGATCATCAGCTATAACGGCGAGCGAATTTTCCACATGGGGGACCTGCGCTCGCAGGTTTACAAGGTGGCCCCCGGTGAAAACGTGGCGGTGGAAATCCAGCGCCGGGACAGTGACAGCCGAGAGACCATTTACCTGCCCAGTGGGCCGTTGGGCATTCGGGGCTAATTTTCCTGCGACACCATGTTCCGGGTAATGATTCCAATGGCCACGAAAAGCGCGCCGGCCAGCGGTGGGCGGCAATATTGGCGTCCAGGGCCTTGCCCGGGGTGAACCGGCGCAACGCCGCACAATCCAACGTGCGGGGCATTCCCACCAGCTGCACGGTGCATGCTACTCCCAAGTCACCAAGCTCCTGGAACATCTATGCCTCTCAACAGACGCCTCCATGCATTGCTTGTCGGTTCCACGGTAGCGCTGGCAACGTTTGCCGGCTACCTGGCGATCACCGTTGCTTCAACCCGGGAGGATCCCCCCCGCCCCTCCCTTTTCCATCCCGATACCCCTGACCACACTGAATTGCGCGGCCGTGTGGCAAGGCTGGAAGTAGCTATCAGCGAGGCACGGCAGTTCCAGTATCGCCTGGTTGAACTGATCCAGTCGATTCACGACACAGGGGAGGAGACCGGGAGCACAGGGATTGCCAACAGAAGGGCCCCGGAAATGCCTTCGCCGCAAGACGGCCAATGGAAGCCTCGCTCCCAACTGCTGGAGGAGGCCGGCTTTGCGCCGGATCGTGTAGCCGAAATCATTGCACTGGAAAAACGCTTCAACTACGAGCGCAGGAAAATCTTGCACGAGCTGCATCACCAGGGTGACGAGTCATCCCCTGGTGCCCACGCACTACAAGCCAGGCTGGATAGCTACACGCCGGCCTACAGAATGCTGGAAGGTGTGCTTGCCCCGGATGAAATGGAACGCTACCTGGAGGCGACAGGGAATAAGCGGCAGTTCGAGATCATCGCCGTCACCGAGGGCTCCAGTGCGGCCGGCGCGGGCCTGCAGCGCGGTGACAAAATCCTCTCTTACAACGGCAAGCCGATAACGGACGCGCGCGAGCTATCCGCAGGGATTCGCAGCGTAGCACCGGGAAAAACCATCAATATGGAAGTACTGCGCCGCGGGCATAAAACCAGTATTCCCGTCCCCAGCGGTCCGCTGGGTGTGGAAATCATACTGTCCGGGGCCCCTGCCCCGAACAGGCCTGTCGCCGCCACGTCTGAATAACTTTCTTCGGCAGACGACAACCTGCCAGTTGCGGGTTCATGGTCACAGTCTCGCCCACTGCAGGCGGACAGCGACCGGAGTCCTTACTCCGCGCTGGTTTCGGGGCGCATGTGCGGGAACAGCAGCACGTCGCGGATCGACGGGGAGTCGGTCAGCAGCATCACCAGGCGGTCGATGCCGATACCCTCACCGGCGGTCGGCGGCAGGCCGTATTCCAGTGCACGAATATAGTCAGCATCGTAGTGCATGGCCTCGTCGTCGCCGGCGTCCTTCTCTGCCACCTGCGCCTTGAAGCGCTCGGCCTGATCCTCGGCATCGTTGAGCTCCGAGAAACCATTGGCGATCTCGCGGCCGCCGACAAAGAACTCGAAGCGCTCGGTAACTAACGGGTTCTCGTCATTGCGACGCGCCAGCGGCGACACTTCGGTCGGGTACTCGGTGATGAACGTCGGCTGGTCCAGGCGATGCTCGACGGTCTTCTCGAAGATCTCGATCTGTACCTTGCCCAGGCCCCAGCTGTCTTTCAGCGGGATACCCAGGTGGTCCGCCACCTTGCGTGCCCCCTCCAGGTTGTCGATATCCGACGGGTTGAGGCCCGGGTTATAGCGCAGGATGGAATCGAACACCGACAGGCGCGCGAACGGTTTCGAGAAATCGTAGCTGTTGCCCTGGTACTCGACCGTGGTGGACCCCAGTACATCCTCACAGATGCCACGAAGCATCCCCTCGGTCAGGTCCATCAGGTCGTTATAGTCGGCGTACGCCTGGTAGAATTCCAGCATGGTGAACTCGGGATTGTGCCGCGTGGACAGCCCCTCGTTACGGAAATTGCGGTTGATCTCGTAGACCCGCTCGAAGCCGCCAACAACCAGGCGTTTCAGGTACAACTCCGGCGCCACCCGCAGGTACATATCGATATCCAGCGCGTTATGGTGGGTGATAAACGGCCGCGCGGTGGCACCACCCGGGATCACCTGCAGCATCGGGGTCTCCACTTCCATGAAGTGGTTACCGTTGAGGAAGCGGCGGATATAGTCGATCACCTGTGAACGGATGCGGAAAACCTCGCGGGATTCCGGCGTCGCAATCAGGTCAACGTAGCGCTGGCGATAACGCATCTCCTGGTCGGCAATGCCGTGGAATTTCTCCGGCAGCGGCCGCAGGGCCTTGGTGAGCAGCTGGTATTCCTCACAGGTGACGTAGAGATCGCCCTTGCCGGATTTTTGCAGGGTGCCGCGCACGCCGACGATATCGCCGATATCCCAGGCACCGTAACGCTCCTTGATATCCTTCTGAGCAGTCTTGTCGGCGTACAGCTGGATACGGCCGGAAACGTCCTGGATCACCATAAACGGGCCGCGCTTGGCCAGGATACGGCCCGCCACACACGCGGTCTTGCCCAGTTCCGCCAACTCCTCCTTGGATTTATCGCCAAACTCGGCCTGCAGGTCCACGGCCAGGTTTTCCCGGCGGAAGGCATTGGGGAAGGGATTGCCCTTCTCACGCAGCGCAGACAGCTTGGCGCGGCGTTCGGCAATCAATTTGTTCTCGTCTTGCTGGGTATCTGTCATGGCGATTCGTCAATCGTGGCTTTTAAAGGGTTTGTCTCTTGTCCTGTAGGAGCGGATCCAGAAGGATTACAGGCCGGCCTTGAGGCTCGCCTCGATGAACTGGTCGAGGTCACCGTCGAGCACCGACTGGCAGTTGCTGGTCTGCACACCGGTGCGCAGGTCCTTGATGCGCTGGTCATCGAGCACATAGGAACGGATCTGGCTGCCCCAGCCGATGTCCGCCTTACTCTCTTCCATCGCCTGCTTTTCGGCGTTGCGCTTCTGCATCTCCTGCTCGTAGAGCTTGGCGCGCAGCATTTTCCAGGCCTTATCGCGGTTCTGGTGCTGGGAGCGCTCGCTCTGGCAGGCGACCACGATACCGGACGGTACATGGGTCAGGCGCACAGCTGAATCGGTCTTGTTTACGTGCTGGCCACCGGCGCCCGAGGCACGGTAGGTATCCTCGCGCACCTGCGACTTGTCCACCTCGATCTCGATGTTGTCGTCGATCTCCGGCGACACGAATACCGAGGTGAAAGAAGTGTGGCGGCGGTTGCCGGAATCGAACGGCGACTTCCGCACCAGCCGGTGGACGCCGGTTTCCGTGCGCAGCCAGCCGAAGGCATGGTCGCCCTGGAAATGGATGGTGGCACTCTTGATGCCGGCCACTTCGCCGGCGGAAGCCTCTTCCAGCGTAGTCTTGAAGCCGTGGGCCTCGCCCCAGCGCAGGTACATGCGCAGCAGCATCTCGGCCCAGTCCTGGGCCTCGGTGCCCCCGGAACCCGCCTGGATATCCAGGTAGGCGTTGTTGGCGTCAGTCTCGCCGGAGAACATGCGGCGGAACTCGAGGATACCCAGCTGCTCCTGCAGGCTGTCGATTTCCTCCGCGACCTCGGCAACGGAGTCCTCGTCACCCTCTTCCGCTGCCATCTCCAGCAGCTCTCGGCAGTCGGTAATGCCACTGTCGAGATTCTCGATGGTGGAAACAACGGTTTCCAGGGAGGAGCGCTCGCGACCCAGTTCCTGGGCACGCTCGGGCTGGTCCCAGACGCTGGGCTCCGCCAGCTCCAGCTCGACCTCGGTC
This sequence comes from Microbulbifer sediminum, assembly GCF_021729035.1. GTDB lineage: Bacteria > Pseudomonadota > Gammaproteobacteria > Pseudomonadales > Cellvibrionaceae > Microbulbifer > Microbulbifer sediminum. Next base: position 274,483 of record NZ_JAJSAP010000005.1, read on the forward strand.
AGGCGTTCTTTCTTGTTGGCGTAGTCAAAGATACCCCCTAAGAACGCCAGTGCGCTCTTCGAGGTCATTCAATTTGTTCAGCAGGGGATTGATTTCCATGGATTCCAGAATTCCGAGCCAGTTGAAAGCGGCGCGCATTCTACCGCAGCGCGCCCTGCCCTTGCCAGTGCGCCCCGGCCCGCCTCAGCGCGCAACCGGGGCCGCCAGTCCGGCCAGAATCGAGCACTCAGGGGAATCATCCCCCGGACAGTCCTGCGCCAGGCCCTGTAGGGTTGTCCGCATTTCCCGCAACTGGTCGATCTGCTCATCCAGCTGCGCCAGTTTGCCCTCGACCATGGCCCTGGCCTCGCGACTGCGTCGCCGCGGGTTGCGATGCAATGCCAGCAGGCCGCTCACCTCGTCAACCGAGAAACCGGCATTGCGGGCGCGCCGGATGAAATGCAGCGCCTCAAGGTCCGCGTCGTTGTAGTCACGGTAACCATTGGCGCAGCGCCCGGGAACCACCAGGCCGCTGGATTCGTAGTAGCGCAGGGCCTTGGTGGTCAGCCCACTCAACCGCGCCGCAGCAGAGATGTTCATGCGACCTCCCGCGAATAAGCACAAAGCTCCAAGAGGCGCCATTGTACACCGGGCCGGCTTCAGTTGCCGTTGCCGGGGCAGCTGGCCTGCTGATACTCGATATTGTCGGCGGGGTCGTAACCCTGCTGGAGGACCGTATCCAGCGAGGTTTTCTCTACCAGGTGCAGCAGGATATCCCCGGTCTGGCCGCCGCAGACGCTGGCATACATACGGTCGGTGCGGGTTCCGCAACGGGACTCCTGGATATCCACACCGGCGGCGCTGAGGCTGCTGGTGCTCTGCTCCAGGGTTGTCCCACCGTTCTCGCACTGGCGGTTGCCGCGGGCGCGGAAGACCCACACCAGCTCTTCCGCCGGTACGGCCTCCATCTCGCCGGTTTCCTGCTGGCCATTGCCGCCGTTTTCGGCGCTGGTATCGTCGGGAGTGGGTTTTTCCTCTTCGCGCGGCGCACAGCCAGCCGCCAACAGCAGCAGGCTCACAACCAGTAGTAGGTTTTTCATGGGCTCTCTTCCTCCTTAAAGTCACTGCCCGCAAACGGGCGGGATACTGATGCGTCGGACCGCCAGATCGCCGGGCCGCCGGACCGCCGGGCCGCCGGGCCGCCGGCATCACCCGAACGCCAGCCAGCCTCCCACGCCCAGCATCAGGCTGCCGGCAATGCGATTGATTACCGCGACATTTTCACCGCGCTGCAGCAGCCGCCCGAGCGTCTGGCCACCGCCGGCATAGATGAGCATGCACAGGGTTTCCAACAGCAGAATGATAGCAACCAGCACCGCCAGCTGCGGCGCCAGGGGCAGGCTGTTGTTGATAAACGGGGGCAACAGGGCGATGGTGAAGGCCCAGCCCTTGGGGTTGGCCACGGCGGTAACGAACCCCTGCGCCACCAGGGCCCGGCGCGCGGGAATCGGCTGCTCCCCGGCCTCAGAGGGCGCCACCATCACCATCCGCCCGCGGGAACGCCACATCTGCACCCCAACCCAGGCCAGGTAAGCCCCGCTCACATACTTGAATAGGGTGAAGGCGGTGGGGTATTTCAGCATCAGGGCCGCAATGCCCAGCACCGCAGACACGGATACCAGCGCCACCCCGGCCAGCTCCCCCAGCATCATCCAGGCCGTGCGACGCACGCCCACGGTCATGCCCAGCGTCAGCGCCAGGGTCATGCACATCCCCGGTGTGATGGAAACGACAAAAAAGGTCGGCACAAACAGTGCCAGCAGCGACAGGTCAATCAGCCCCATAGTCAGTGATGTGTCCCCGTGTGATTGCCATAGTGGCTGACCAGCATACCAGCCAGCATCAGGCCACAGCCAAGCAGTTCCCGCACGGAAAGCATCTCATTCAGGAACAGCCAGCCGGCCACCAGCGCGAATACCGCCTCCAGGCTCATGATGACCGTGGCGTGGGAGGGCGCCGCATGGCGCTGGGCCAGCAACTGGAAGGTGAAGGCGATCGCGGTGGAGAAGACCATCATGTAAGCGATCGGCCAGGCGGCGTCCACAGCCGACTGCAGGCTGGGCTGCTCCACCACCAGCGCGGCAACCCCGGAGAGGACACCGCAGACCAGGAACTGGATACAGGCCAGACGCAGGGCGTCGTAGCGGCGGACGAAATGATCGGCGGAGAGCACCTGCACCGCAAACACGAACGCGCTGGCAAACACCATCAGGTCGCCGATCAACTGGGCCTGTTCACTGAAATCTGCCAGCCAGTAAAGGCCCAGCAACGCCAGCCCGATTCCGGCCCAGGTCCAGCGATTGGTGCGATGCCCCAGGGACAGGCCAATGACAGGCACCAGTAGCAGGTAAAAGCCGGTGATAAAACCGGCGCGGCCGGCAGTGGTGTACAGCAGGCTGGCCTGCTGCAGGGCCGCCCCCAGGAACAGCCAGAAACCCAGCACGGCTCCGCCGGGCAGGCAGCGGCGCCAGGTGTGGTGGACGCGATGGCCACCCTCCTCGCCCGGCTGCAGGTCCCGGCGGGACGACAGCCAGTACACGATGGGGACCAGCAACAGGCCACCCAGGAAGAAACGCCAGGCATTGAAGGCCAGCGGCTCGATATGCGCCATGGCGATTTTCTGGGGCACAAAGGCGAGCCCCCAGAACAGGGCGGCCAGTAGGAGCAGGACTTCGGCCCGGGCTTGCTTGAGATTCATACAGGTACATCCACAGGGGGCGCGGTCGACGCGGCCCGGTAACTCGGTAAAAGGCTTGCCGGATTCAGGCCGGCTCCAGGTGGTCCACCAGCAATTGCAGGGACTCGCGGCCGCGAAACTCGTTGATATCCAGCTTGTAAGCCAGCCGTACCCGGTCCACCGACTGGGGCCACTGGTCCGTGTCCACATTGAAGGCGATTGCATCGACGGCCCGCTGCGGGTCCGCAACCGGTGCCACCGTCATTTTCAGGTGCCGCTCGCCGACGATGCGCTGCTGCAACAGGAGGAACTCACCGTCGAACAGCGGTTCGGGAAACGCCTGCCCCCAGGGGGCGCAGTCACGCAGCATGGCCGCGGTCTGCAGGGAGAAATCGACGGGTCGCAGCTCGCCGTCGGACTCAATCACTGCCTGCAGGCGTGACTCGTCCAGGCGCACACGCACCGCCGCCTCGAAGGCATCGCGGAAAGCGTCGAGGTTTTCCGCCGGCAGGCTGAGTCCGGCAGCCATGGCGTGACCACCGAACTTGCTGATCAGGTCCGGGTGTGCAGCCGCCACATCGCTCAGGGCATCGCGGATATGCAGGCCGGGAATCGAGCGCGCCGATCCCTTTACCAGGCCGTTGTCCCCATCGGCGAAGGCGATCACCGGGCGGTGGAATTTTTCCTTGATGCGACTGGCCAGGATGCCCACAACGCCCTGATGCCAGCCGGCGTCGTAGAGGCACAGGCTCCAGGGAATCTCACCGTCCAGGTGCACCTTTTCCAGGGCTGCCAACGCCTCCCGCTGCATCCCCTGCTCGATGGCCTTGCGGTCGCGGTTCAGCGCATCGAGCTCCGCAGCCAGCTCGCGCGCCTCTTCCGGGTCCTGCGTCAGCAGGCAGCGGATACCGGTACTGATATCGTCCAGGCGTCCCGCAGCATTGATACGCGGCCCAAGTATAAAGCCGATATCGGTGGTGGACAGGCGACGCTGGTCGCGGCCCGCGACCTGCAACAACGCGGCAATACCGGGCCGGCAGTGACCGGCACGGATACGGGCGATGCCCTGGTGCACCAGGATGCGGTTGTTGTGGTCCAGCGGCACCAGGTCCGCAACAGTGCCCAGTGCCACCAGGTCCAGGTAGTCCGCCATACTGGGAGCGGCGATACCGCTCTCGGCAAACCAGCCACTATGAACCAGGGCAGTGCGCACGCGGCTCAGCAGGTAAAAGATCACCCCCACCCCGGCAAGGCTTTTGCTGGGGAAATCACAGCCAGGCTGGTTCGGGTTGACGATGGCATCCGCCTGCGGGAGTTCATTCCCGGGCAGGTGGTGATCGGTCACTATCACCTGCATGCCCGCCGCGCGGGCCGCCGCAACCCCGTCGATACTGCTGATACCGTTGTCCACGGTGATCAGCAGATCGGGCTGGTAATCCTTCGCCACCTCGACGATTTCCGGGGTCAGGCCATAACCGAAATCGAAACGGTTGGGGACCAGGAACTCCACCGAGGGCGCGCCCATGGCCCCCAGGGCGAGCACCGCCAGGGTGCTCGACGTGGCACCGTCGGCATCAAAGTCCCCCACGATAAGGATCTTCTGCTGTGAACGCACCGCCTCCACCAGCAGCTCCACAGCGGCCTGCACCCCGCGCATGGCATCCGGTGAATGAAGCCGCGCCAGACGGTGCTCCAGGGCATCCTCACTGGTTACGCCGCGGCCCAACAGCACGCGCTGGAGAATTTCCGGTACATCAGAAGCAAAACGGCCAGTGGAGAGGTCCACTGGCCGCCGCTGGATTGTTTTGATCATTCTTTCTCAGCTGGTCATGTATCTGGTCACAGGGCCGTCGCTATAAACCGGTGAACCTGCTCCAGGTCATTGGGAAGGACCTTATAGCGCTCCTCGCGCTGGAACAGGTCCTGCATATGGGACGGCAATGGTATCTGTTGTGTCGGCAGCGCCCTGGCCACCGCATCGGGGAATTTTGCCGGATGCGCGGTGGCCAGGCAAACCATCGGCTGGCTATGCGAGTGGCGGACCTGCCGCGCCGCCTCTACACCGATGGCCGTATGGGGATCCAGCAGGTAACCGCTGGACTGGAAAACTTCCCGGATCACCTCGACCGTACGGGCATCGTCCACGCGGCAGGAGGAGAACACTTCCCGTGCCCGCTCCAGCGCCCCCGCATCAAGGGACATTGGGGCACCGCGATCGGCCAGCAGATTGGCCACGGATTCGCCGTCGCGCTGGTAGAGATCGAACAACAGCCGCTCGAAATTGCTCGACACCATGATATCCATGCTCGGTGAAAGGCTGTGCACCAGCTCGCGGGGCGAGTGGTCGTTAGCGCTGATACAGCGGTGCAGGATGTCGTTGGCATTGGTGGCAATCACCAACTGGTCGATGGGCAGGCCCATCTGTCGCGCCAGGTAGCCGGCAAAGATATCGCCAAAATTGCCGGTGGGTACCGAGAAGTTCACCGTCCGCTCCGGCGCACCGAGGTTCAGCGCGGCATAGAAGTAGTAGACGATCTGGGCCATGATCCGCGCCCAGTTGATGGAGTTCACCGCCACCAGCCGGCGCCCGTCCGGCAAAAAGGACTGATCGGCAAAGCTCGCCTTGACCATGTTCTGGCAATCGTCGAAGTTGCCTTCGAGCGCGATATTGAACACGTTGTCCGACAGTACCGTGGTCATCTGGCGACGCTGCACCTCGGACACGCGGTTGTGCGGGTGCAGGATAAAAATATCGATATTGTCGCAATGGCGACAGCCCTCGATGGCGGCGGAGCCGGTATCGCCGGAGGTCGCCCCCATCACCACTACCCGCTCACCCCGTTTCTTCAGCAGATGATCGAACAACTGCCCGAGGAACTGCAGGGCGAAATCCTTGAATGCAAGCGTCGGCCCGTGGAACAGTTCCAGCACCCATTCGCTGCCGGCCGTCTGCACCAGCGGAGCCACGGCAGCGTGACGGAACTTACTGTAGGCACGGTCAATAATGCCGCGCAGCTCGTCGTCGGCGAGGTCGTCGCCGGCAAACGGCTGGATGATCCGGAATGCCAGCTCGGAATATTCGAGCCCTGCCATCGCGCGGATTTCGTCGCGGGAGAACTGCGGCAGGGTTTCCGGTACATACAGGCCGCCATCACTGGCAAGACCGGTAAGGACCGTATCGGCAAAAGACAGGGACGGCGCGCGGCCACGGGTACTGATAAATTTCACGGTTTATTCGGTATTCAATCTTGAGGATTCATTGAAGGAGTGGCGCTGGCGACCCTGTGGCAAACAATTGCCGAAAAGGCTGTTTGCCACAGGGTTGCCAGCGCCATGGCCAGTACGGATCGCGGCCAGGGGCCGCTCTTACGGGAAATTTCGTCGTGGGATGGTCTCAACCCAGGGGCTCCACGCGGATACGCACCACATCACCCTCGACCGTGTCCAGGGCCTCGATCTGTGCCACCGCCTCCCGCAGGCGCGCCTCGCGGGCTCGGCTGGTGAGGATAACCACCGGCACCAGCGCCTCGCCCTCGGCCGGTTCGTGCTGGATCAGGGCCTCGATGCTGATGCCCTGGTCGCTGCAGATGCTGGCCACCTGGGACATGACACCGGGCTTGTCGTGGGCCGAAATACGCAGGTAGTAACTGGTCACCACCTCATCCATCGGCAGCACGCTGGAATTGCCCTGGTTGTCACGGGTCACGCCTGCCAGCGGCACGCGCTCCTCGGGCCGGGACTCCAGGGTCCGGGCCACATCGACGATATCCGCGATCACCGCGGAGGCGGTCGCCTCGTCGCCGGCACCGGCACCGTAGTAGAGCGTCGGCCCCACGGCGTCGCCGCTCACCAGCACGGCGTTCATCACCCCGTTCACATTGGCGATCAGGCGCCGCTGTGGGATCAGGGTGGGATGCACCCGCAGCTCCACGCCCTTGTCGGTACCCCGCGCGATGCCCAGGTGCTTGATACGGTAGCCGAGCTCGTCGGCATAGCGGATATCCTCACTGGAGACGCCACTGATGCCCTCGGTGTAGACCTTGTCGAATGCCAGCGGTATGCCGAATGCCAGCGACGCCATAATCACCAGCTTGTGAGCTGCGTCGATGCCCTCGACGTCGAAAGTGGGGTCCGCCTCTGCATAGCCCAGCTCCTGGGCCTGGCGCAGGGCCTCCTCGAAGCTGCGGCCCTTCTCCCGCATCTCGGTCAGGATATAGTTACCGGTGCCGTTGATAATGCCCGCAAGCCACTCGATCCGGTTACCCACCAGGCCCTCGCGCAGCGACTTGATGATCGGGATACCACCGGCCACCGCCGCCTCGTAGGCGATGGTGACGCCCTGCTCCGCCGCCGCGGCAAACAACTCGTTACCGTGCTCCGCAATCAGTGCCTTGTTGGCAGTCACCACGTGCTTGCCGTTGGCCACCGCCGCCAGCACCAGCTCCCGGGCCACAGTCGTGCCCCCGATCAGCTCCACCAGCACATCCACTTCCGGATTACTGGCAACATCAAATATCTCCCGCGAGATGCTGATGCCGCTGGTATCGCAGGCGGGATTATCCCGCCGGGCCCCGATCTGCACGATCTCCACCGGCCGCCCACAGCGCGCGGCAATAGCCTCGCTGTTGCGCGCCATGACATTGACAGTACCACTGCCCACAGTACCCAGGCCGCAAATACCGATTCGTACGGCGCGGCGGGGCTCTCCGGCAGGTTTCAGCGACGTGACAGACGTGGTTTCTTCAACGGTTGCGCTCACAACTTCCCTCCGCGCAATCGGCCCGAGATGAAGCCCGGAGCCACGCACGGATGGCGGGCTGCCGGTGCCGGGCCAGGCAACAGCGCAATAAGTGTTTCTCAAATCGACAAAAGGACGACAACCTTACTGATAAACAGGCTAAATTGTCAATAAAATTGCGCGACGGCCGGGTTCCGTCGCCGGCCTGGGGCGCACTTACACCCGGGGCGTACTTAAAAGAGTGCCCCCGGTCTCCAAACTGGCGCCCTCTTACTCAACAGGCACAAAAAAGGCGCCCGCCGGCTGCGACCGGGGGGCGCCTTCATAAAGGCATGGACCGGTCGAATCAGATTCCCAGCGCCTTGGCCATGGTGGCCGGCGGCACATACCCGGGCACCACGGTGCCGTCCTGCATCACAATAGTAGGCGTGCCGCGGACATCGATGACCTCGTTGCCCAGCTTGTACTGCTCCGCAACCGGGTTGTCATTACAGACCTTGAGGGAGACATTTTCACGATTCTTGAGCGCGGTCAGGGTCTTGTTGCGGTCGTCCGCACACCACGCGGTCGCAATCTTGCGATAGCCGAGGGAGTTCAGGCCGCCCCGCGGGAAGGCCAGGTAACGTACTTCGATGCCGAGCTTGTTCAGCTCGGGCACATCCTGGTGCAGCTTCCGGCAGTAACCGCAGTCCACATCGGTGAACACATAGACATGCGCCTTGGTCTCGCCCTTCGGGGAGAAGACGATCATGTCATCAGTATCCAGCGACTCCATCACCCGCGCCCGCTGCTTGGTGCGGCGCTGCTCGGACAGGTTGACCAGCTCGCCGGTCTTGACCTGGAAGAGGTCGCCGTAGACGAAATGACTGCCATCTTTCGACACATACAGCGTGGTGTTACCGTCCACCTCGATTTCATAGAGACCGGCAATGGGGCTCTCGCTGACCTCGCCGTAGCTGGCCTTGGGATTGGCTGACTGCAGTTTCGCCTTGATGGCCTTGGCCACATCCGCCTCGACCTCTGCCTGGGCGCCCTGCACCAGCAGGCCCAACAGTGCGCCGACCAGGATCAGCGGCTTTCTTATCAGCGTCATTCTCTCAATTCCTCAGTCTCATTATTCGCTTCGACTCACCCGTCCGTCCCGGGTTCCAGCCAGTATGGCATGGTTTCGCGTCAATCGATCTTCATGGCGCGTTTTACAATATTCACCGCGCCGATACCACCGCCCGGAGACAGAAATGGGGAAATCCATGACGAACGACAGGAAGTGCACATCAACCGCGCGGATGGTGGTCCCGGTGCAGCGACTTGAGCCGCGCCTGGGCCACATGGGTGTAAATCTGTGTCGTGGACAGGTCACTGTGACCCAGCAGCATCTGCACCACCCGCAGGTCAGCGCCGTGATTGAGGAGATGGGTGGCGAACGCATGCCGCAGGGTGTGGGGCGACAACGGCTTCTCAATGCCCGCCACCGATGCCCAGTGCCTGACCCGGTACCAGAATGTCTGGCGGGTCATGGGCCGCCCTCTGCGCCCCGGGAAGCAGGTATCACTCTCCCCCGGCGGCAACAGCCCGGGCCGCACCTGCCCCAGGTAGCGCTGCATCCAGCCCTGCGCAGCCTCGCCCAGGGGCACCAGCCGCTCCTTGCCCCCCTTGCCGAAGACCCGCACCACGCCCTGGCGCAGGTTGACCTGGCTAACCCGAAGCTCCACCAGCTCGGTCACCCGCAGACCACATGCATAAAGGAGCTCCAGCATGGTCCGGTCCCGCAGGCCGATCTCACTGTCGAGGTCCGGCGCCTCGAGCAAGGCTTCCACATCCGCCTCCGACAGGGACTTGGGCAGGGGTTTGGGCAACCTGGGGTTCTCCACCAGCGCCACCGGGTCTTCCCGCACCAACCCCTGGCGCAGGCAGTACTGGTAGAAGCTGCGCAGAGCTGCCAGCGCCCGCGCACTGGAGCGCGCCGAACGCCCCTCCCGGTGCCGCTGCCCCAGGTAGGCCAGGACGTCGGCGCCACCGCAGGACAGCAGCCCGGTCCGGCTGGCAGCCGCAAACGCCCTCAGGTCGCGGCCATAAGCCGCCCGGGTGTGCTCGCTGGCACCGCGCTCGGCCCAGAGCATGTCCAGCCAGGTCTCGATCAGGTGATTCTGTTCAGATGACAATTCCATCGACCTATTTAACCATACCGGCCTGGCCAACCCGGCGGTTTTTTTCTGGCGGCAGGCGCCAGTGGACCCGGCACCTCCCCGCGCCGCGCCCAGACAATCCGGGGGGAGCAGGCATAAAAAAACCGGGACTGTTGTCCCGGTTTTCTGCGTATCGAGAAAGCGCTCTTAGTTGAGCTTTTCCTTGATTCGCGCCGCCTTACCCGTCAGGTTGCGCAGGTAGTACAGTTTGGCCTGGCGCACGTCACCGCGACGCTTGACCTTGATGCTGTCGACCAGCGGGCTGTGGGTCTGGAAAGTACGCTCGACACCAACACCGTGGGAAACCTTGCGCACAGTGAAGGAGGAGTTCAGGCCGCGGTTACGCTTGCCAATCACCACGCCTTCAAACGCCTGCAGGCGCTCGCGGTTACCTTCTTTTACCTTTACCTGGACAACAACGGTGTCGCCCGGTGCAAAAGCGGGAACTTCACTCTTCAGCTGTTCCTGTTCCAGCTGCTGGATGATTTTGTTGGTCATTTGGATTTCTCCCAAATACTAATATGTAGCTTCTCAGCTAGGCTGCCGGATTACTCTCGCCTCCCGGCGAACCCGACCTGTCAATGCGATCCACGGCTATACCGCGAACCCGTGTTCAATTCTCTTCCGCTCCGTCTCCGGCATGCTGCTCACGCCGGATCTCCTCCAGCAGTGTGGCCTGCTCACCTGTCAGCTCAATGCGCTCAAGCAGGTCGGGCCGCCTCTCGCTGGTGCGCGCCAGTGCCTGCTTGAGGCGCCAACGCCGTATTCTCTCGTGGTTGCCGGACAACAACACCTCCGGCACCGGGCGCCCGCGGTATTCCTCGGGGCGGGTGTAATGCGGGCAGTCCAGCAGCCCCTGGGCAAAGGAGTCCTCCACCGCCGACTGATCGTGCCCCAGGGCACCCGGGATCAGCCGTGTGACGGCATCCACCATCACCATGGCGGCCAGCTCGCCACCACTTAAAACATAGTCACCGATCGACCACTCTTCGTCGATCAGGGTCTCGACGATACGCTCGTCGATGCCCTCATAGCGCCCCGCCAGCAACACCAGGTTGCCGGCGCCGGCGAGCTCCTCGACACCGCCCTGGTCGAGCGGCCGGCCCTGCGGCGAGAGGTAGATCGAGCGAGCCTGGCCACTGCCCCCCTCTGCCCATTCCCGTGCAGCCGTCAGCGCCTGGTACAGGGGTTCCGCCAGCATCACCATGCCCGGACCGCCGCCATAGGGGCGGTCGTCAACCGTGCGGTGCCGGTCGCTGGTGAAATCCCGCGGATTCCAGCAACGCACCTCCAGCAGGCCATCCCTGACAGCACGACCACTGATACCGTAGTCAGTCAGGGCGGCAAACATCTCCGGGAAGATGCTCACCAGCGCAATTCGCCGGGTGGTCATGGGGCTAGAATTCCGGATCCCAGTCGACAGTGATAACACCGGCGTCCAGGTCGATATCGGTAATAAACTCACCCGGCAGGAACGGGATCAGGCGCTCGCGCCCATCCTTGCCCCCGCGGACCACCAGCACATCGTTGGCACCGGTCTCCATCAGGCGTTCCACCGTGCCCAGGTCCTGCTCTGCGCCGCCGAAACGGCTGACCACCGCAAGTCCCTCGAGCTGGTGCCAGTAATACTCGCCTTCGGCCAGCGACGGCATCTGTGCTCTGCTGACCGCGATATCGCGCTGGCAGAAACGGGCGGCCAGGTCGCGATCATCCACACCCTTGATGTGCACGATCAGGCCCTTGCCGTGTCGCCGGCCGCCGTCGATCTGTAACGGCTCCCAGCCATCCCCGGCCTGCAACCACCAGTCGTGGAACTGCAGGATATTGTCCATCGGCTCGGTGAAGGAATGCACCTTTACCCAACCGCGCACACCGTAGACGGCGGTAATGCGCCCGACCGTGACCAGTTCACCGGTTTGGGATCTGTTCTCCGTCACGGGCGCACTCGCTGAGTTACCGGCCCGGTTCAGGCGGATTCTTTCAGCAGCTTGTTAACGCGATCGGAAACCTGGGCGCCCTGGCTTACCCAGTAATCGACACGCTCACGGTCAATGCGCAGGCGCTCTTCCTGACCGCGGGCGACCGGGTTAAAGAAGCCGACGCGCTCGATGAAACGACCGTCGCGGGATTTGCGGCTGTCGGTCACAGTCAGGTGATAAAACGGGCGCTTCTTAGCACCGCCACGAGCCAAACGAATGGTTACCATGTAGCTTTCCTGTAAGTTCAACACTGGGTGGTCGCGTTTGACGACCACCAACAACAACTAGCCGGCAGCTCACCCGGCTGAAAGGCGGCGTATTCTAATGTAACGCCCGATATTTGTATAGCGCTTAACACGCTGTCGGATAAGGTTTTTCCCGCACCCGCCCGCAGCCCCCGGCACAGGGGCGCTGACGCCGCGGGGAAGCGCCCGGGGAACCCTCCCCGGGCAGCAAAAACGCCACTGACTACCTACTTCTTGCGGAAACCGGGAGGCAGGCCACCGGGCATGCCGCCCATACCGCCACCGGCACCGCCGCCCATGCCAGGCATGCCGCCCATGCCGCGCATCAGCTTGCTCATGCCACCGCCCTTGAGCTTCTTCATCATCTTGCCCATTTGCTTATGCTGCTTGAGCAGGCGATTCAGGTCCTGGATCTGGGTGCCGGAACCGGCGGTAATGCGACGCTTGCGGGAGCCATTGAGAATATCCGGGTTGCGGCGCTCGGCAGGGGTCATTGAGCTGATGAGGGCATCCATCCGCTTGAACTCCTTGCCCATATCCGCCTGCTGGGCCATCTGGGCCATATTGCCCATTCCCGGCATCTTCTCCAGCAGGGAACCAAAGCCGCCCATATTCTGCATCTGCTGCAACTGGTCGCGCAGGTCCTCCAAGTCGAAACCCTTGCCTTTCTGCACCTTTTTGACCAGCTTCTCGGCCTTGCCTTTGTCGATTGTCTGCTCGGCCTGTTCGATCAGCGAGAGAATATCGCCCATACCCAGGATGCGGGAGGCGATACGGTCGGGGTGGAAAGTCTCCAGTGCGTCGGTCTTTTCCCCCACACCGATGAACTTGATCGGCTTACCAGTCACATGGCGCACAGACAGGGCCGCACCGCCGCGGGCATCACCGTCTGCCTTGGTCAGGATCACACCAGTCAGCGGCAATGCCTCATTGAAGGCGCCGGCGGTGTTGACGGCGTCCTGGCCGATCATGGCATCAATCACGAACAGGGTTTCAGCCGGATCCAGCGCGCTGTGCAGCTCGCGGATCTCGCCCATAAGCTGCTCATCAATATGCAGGCGGCCGGCGGTATCCACGATCAGCACATCGGCAAACTGGCGACGCGCAGCATCCATGGCGCCGCGCGCGATATCCAGCGGCTTGTCTTCCGGTGCCGACGGATGGAACAGGGCCCCGACCTCGCCGGCCAGGGTCTCCAGCTGGTTGATGGCGGCGGGGCGATAGACGTCCGCACTGACCACCATCACCTTCTTCTTCTCGCGCTCCTGCAGGTACTTGGCCAGCTTGGCCACACTCGTGGTCTTACCCGCACCCTGCAGGCCGGCCATCAGGATCACCGCCGGCGGCTGCACCGCCAGGTTCAGTGGCGTGGCCGCCTCGCCCATGACCTTGACCAGCTCATCCTGCACGATCTTGACGAACTGCTGGCCCGGGTTGAGCGATTTACTGACTTTCTGGCCCACGGCAGCAGTACGCACCTGCTGCACAAAGGCCTTGACCACGGGCAGCGCCACATCCGCTTCCAGCAGGGCCTTGCGCACCTCGCGCAGTGTGTCGCGGATGTTGTCATCCGTCAGGCGCGCCTTACCGGTAACCTTTTTCAGGGCCGTCGATAAGCGATCACTCAGGTTGTCGAACATAAGTACGTCTCGATCTCTGTCTGGACCGGCCGGTCAAGTCAGGCCGGCCCGTGCGGTATCTCAGAATCAGCCCGTCCGGGGGCAATTCCATATAGTCTGGGGCGCGGCAGTATAGCCCAGGACCCCCTGCAGCAGAAATACCGCCATGTGGGGACAGGCTTTCCTGTACCGGCGCGCTGTGCCACACTGCCGCCCTATCATAATGACAGACGGATTTATCGATGGCGGCGATCGCCCACTGGACGGCTATCCTCCTTTATCTGGCCACGACTGCCGTGGCTGCACAGACGGTTTTCCGGCAACACCGCAGCCGCAACCCCCTGCTGCTGGTGCTGCTGGCCGGCGCCCTGGCAGCACACGCAACCTCCCTGTCCTTCACCCTGGTCGCGGCCGATGGCTACCGCTTTGACCTGCTGGCGATGCTTTCCCTGGTCGCCTGGGTAGTGAACCTGCTGATACTGGTACTGGCCTGCCGCCACCCGCTCACGCTGCTGATCCTGATCCTCGCCCCACTGGGCGCCATGGCGGAACTGGCCGCAGTGCACTCCTGGGGTAACGTGGCACCGCGACAACAGCTATCCGCCGGTATCGGCTTCCACGCACTGCTGTCCATCAGCGCCTACTCCCTGCTGACCCTGGCCACCCTGCAGGCCATTTACCTGCACTACCTCAACCAGCAGCTGCACAACCACAAACCCGGGGGCGTCAGCCGGTTCCTGCCACCGTTGCAGACCATGGAATCCCTGCTGTTCGGGCTGGTGGCCTTTGGCCAGCTGCTGCTGACCGCGTCACTGGTCACCGGCTTCCTGTTCGTCGACAACCTGTTCGAGCAGGACCTTGTGCATAAGACAACCCTGTCCCTGGTGGCGTGGGTGCTCTACAGCATACTCCTGTGGGGGCACTGGAAGCTGGGGTGGCGCGGCAACACGGCCGTGCGCTGGACCCTGGCGGCCTTCGCCGTGCTGATGCTGGGCTACTTCGGCAGCAAGCTGGTGCTCGAGGTCATTCTCCAGCGCGGCTGACGCAATTTGTGCCCCGCGCCGCGGGCAGCGCTTGCGGCGCAGTAAATTCTGTTTCAATATCCCGGTTCGCAAATAACAAGAGCTCACCATTGAACGAGATACCCCCCGGCCTGCTGTTCAGCCTGCTGGCTCTGCTGATTGTCATTTCCGCGTTTTTTTCCAGCTCCGAAACCAGCATGATGGCGCTGAACCGCTATCGCCTGCGTCACCAGGCCAAGAGCGGCCACCGCGGGGCCAAACGGGCGATGGAGCTGCTGACCCGGCCGGATAAGCTGATTGGTGTTATCCTGATCGGCAACAACCTGGTCAATATCCTCGCCTCGGTGCTCGCCGGAGTGGTCTTTACCAAACTCTACGGGGATGCCGGCGTCTTCTATGCGACAGCAGTGCTCACTATCGTGATCCTGATCTTTGCCGAGGTTACACCGAAAACCATCGCCGCCCTGCACCCCGAAAAGGTCGCTTTCCCCGCTTCACTGGTGCTGCGTCCGCTGCTATGGCTGCTGGCGCCGGCGGTGTGGCTGGTGGGCAGTGTCTCGAACGGGCTGGCGCGACTGGTCGGGGTTGAGGCCGGGGAGCAGGCCGAGGCCGAGCACCTGGCCCCGGAAGAGCTGCGCACCGTGGTGTTCGAGTCCGGCGCCCTGCTGCCCAGCAAACACAAGGGCATGCTGCTCAATGTGCTGGACCTGGACCAGGCCACCGTGGAGGACATCATGATTCCCCGCAACGAGGTGGTGGGAATCGACCTCGAGGACTCCGGCGATGAGATCCTGCAGCAGCTTGCGGAGAGCAGCTATACCCGCCTGCCGGTATACGCGGGCGATATCAACCGGGTGGTGGGCATCCTGCACCTGCGCCGGGCTGCGCAGATACTGCGCGAGGGTCCGGCTGCCTTCAGTGCCGAGCAGCTGAAGACCTTTACCGACGAGCCCTATTTCGTACCCGAGGCCACGCCACTGCCGACCCTGCTGATGAACTTCCAGAAGAGAAAGCGCCGCATGGGGCTGGTGGTGGACGAGTACGGCGAGGTGATGGGCATCGTCACCCTGGAGGACCTGCTGGAGGAAATCGTCGGCGATTTCACCGCCAGCCCGGTACCCAGCGAAGACGAGGAGATCATTGCCCGTGGCGACGGCTGGTACTCCATCGAGGGCGGCACCTCGATTCGCGATATCAACCGCACCTTGCACTGGGACTTACCCACCGATGGTCCCAAAACCTTCAACGGTCTGGCGATGGAATACCTGGAGAACATCCCTGACGGCAATATCAGCTTCTACATCCTCGACTACCTGGTGGAGATTGAGGAGGTTTCGGAGAAGATGATTACGCGGGCGAGAGTCAGGAAGACGCATTAAGCGCGACCCCGGGAGAGCCCACGCGGATCCAGGCGGCCTTTGGCCCCACCCTTCCGGCGCCCCGCCACCGGGGCCGCCTTGAGTGCCCCCGAAATTCCTTTCTCAATGGCGCTCAGAACCAACCAGACCTGACAACCATAATAATACCCGCCAGGAACACAGCGGCACCGAAGCCTGCTCAGGGGAGCTTGGGCTCACTGTCGCAGTCTCTTTTGGATCTTTCAAAGAAACCTGCGGGCTTACCGCAACTCTCGCAATTTTTCCCATGCAATAAGGCATCTATAGCAAATAATTGACGACGACGATCGAACGGGAGGTATGGGGAGCAGCATTGCCCCCCCCTTAAAGCCCCATCACCAGCTGCCTGACCGGGGCAAAACTCTGCCGGTGGATGGGCGTGGGCCCCAACTGCTCCAGCGCCTGTAAATGTGCCTTTGTCGGGTATCCTTTATGGCCTGCCAGTCCGTAACCCGGGTACTGGCGATCCAGCGCTACCATCTCCCGGTCTCGCGTGACCTTTGCCAGGATCGAAGCGGCGGCGATCGCCTGGACCCTGGCGTCCCCCTTGATCACCGTATCGCAGTCGTATCGCCAGTCCGGCTTGCGATTACCGTCCACCAGGACGAATTCGGGCTGTATCGGAAGCTGCTCCACAGCGCGCTTCATGGCGAGCATACTCGCATGCAGTATGTTGAGCTGGTCGATCTCGGCCACCGAGGCCCGGGCGATGGAAAAAGAGAGGGCGCACTCACGGATTGCATCGAATAGCAGCTCGCGACGTTTTTCACTGAGCTTCTTGGAGTCCGCCAGCCCTTCTATAGGTCGCGCTGGATCCAGGATGACCGCTGCAGCGACAACATCACCGGCCAGCGGGCCGCGGCCAACTTCATCCACCCCCGCCAGCAAGTCACCCCCGTAAACACATTGGTAGGGTTCCGGCATGGACTTTTTCGACCTTACGACAGCCATTTTCTCAGGCCTCCCTCTCTGTTGTTTCCCGTACCCCGCCCTCACCTCTGGTAAGCAGGGCACACACGGCATCCGCAGCACGGGAAGAGGCGTTCCTGCGCAACTGCTGGTGCAGGTCGGAAAACTCCCTCTGGAGCTGGTCGTACAGGAGGGGATCGTCAAAGTATTGCAGCAGTGCTGCACCGAGATTTTCCGGTGTGGCCTGGTCCTGCAGAATCTCCGGTACCAGCTCCCGCTGTGCCAGCAGGTTGGGCAGTGCCACCCAGGCAGTCTTCAGCATGCGGGAAAAAATCGCATAGGACAGCCCCGCCATTTTGTACGCTACCACCATGGGCTTTTTCAGCAGCATGGTTTCCAGCGTGGCGGTGCCCGAGGCAATCAGTACATTGTCCGCCGCGGCCAGCGCCGTATGGGACCGCCCCTGTAGTAGTTGCACATGGAGGTCAGGGTATTTCTCCAGCATCCCCTCCAGCTCAGAATACCGCGCCTCGTTCGCAGCCGGGAGGACAAACTTGAGTTCCGGCCGGCGCTGGCGACACCAGCTTGCGGCCTGCAGGAACAGCGGTCCCAGCAATCGTACCTCGCCGCCGCGACTGCCCGGCAACAATG
The DNA here is from genome assembly GCF_021729035.1 of Microbulbifer sediminum. Lineage (GTDB taxonomy): Bacteria > Pseudomonadota > Gammaproteobacteria > Pseudomonadales > Cellvibrionaceae > Microbulbifer > Microbulbifer sediminum. The sequence continues at coordinate 291,945 of NZ_JAJSAP010000005.1, forward strand.
CAATCACCCGATCTTCCGGCGCGTAGCCCAGCTCAGCGCGCGCGGCGCGGACATCCGGCTGCAGCGGTATTTCGTCCGCCAGCGGGTGACCGACAAATGTCACCGGTACCCGGTGTTCCCGATAAAAATCCGCTTCGAACGGCAGCAGGGTCAGCATATGGTCAACCGCCCGGGCAATTTTCTTTATCCTCCCGCGCCGCCAGGCCCATACCGATGGACTGACATAATGCACGGTGGGAATCCCCGCCTCACGAAGTGATTGCTCCAGCGAGAGATTGAAGTCAGGGGAATCTATCCCGACAAAAATATCGGGCGGATTATTCAGGAAATGGTCGCGCAGGCTACGGCGGATGCGCAGCAGCTCGGGAAGACGCTTGAGAGGCTCTACCAGTCCCATCACTGACAGGCGCTCCATGGGAAAGAGGGATTTCGCCCCCAGGGCCTGCATGCGTGGCCCGGCGATGCCCTCCACCTGTACGCTGGGAAAGCGCGATTGCAGCTCTGCCACCAGGCCGGCTCCAAGGATATCGCCTGACGCCTCGCCGGCGAGCATGCCGACACGCAATGGTTGGTCTCGTTCTGTCACAGACTTGGCTCTCTACGGAAATGTCAGCGGCCAGAGGGCCGCGATCCCCTTAGCGGGTAATGCCGCGAGAGGAATTCTGGAGTGAATCGATCCAGGGTTGCACCACAGCGGATTGCTCCCGCAGCTCGGCCAGGGCCTCCAGGGCCTCCTGCAGCGTTAAGCCGCGGCGATAAACGATTTTATACGCCTTGTTGATCAGTGCGATCTCGTCGCGTGAAAAGCCGCGACGACGGAGCCCCTCGGCATTGATCGTCTTGGCCTCGGCGGGATTGCCCGCGACCATAACGTAGGCCGGCACATCCTTACCGATCGCAGCCCCCATCCCGGTAAACGCATGCTCACCGATGGTGCAGTGCTGGTGTACCAGGCTGAAACCACTGAGAATGGCCCAGTCCCGGATTTCCACATGCCCTGCCAGCGCCACGTTGTTGACCAGGATGGTATGGTTACCGATGACGCTGTCGTGTCCTACATGGGCATAGGCCATGATCAGATTGTCGTTACCGATCGTAGTCTCACCACGGTCCTGGACGGTACCGCGGTGGATGGTAACCCCCTCCCTGATCACGTTGTCATCGCCGATTACCAGCGTAGTGTGCTCCCCCTGATATTTTTTGTCGGGGGTATCCTGTCCCACGGAAGAAAACTGGTAGATACGGTTGTTTCTACCCATCCTGGTAGGGCCGGTCAGCACCACATGGGAAGCGATTTCGCAGCCATCGCCGATCTCCACATCGGGGCCCACAACGGTATAGGGGCCGATAGACACACCGTCACCGATGATCGCTGACTGATCGATAATCGCGGTGGGGTGGATATTTGTCTGCATGCTGCGCCTAACTCCCGGAAAACTCGACCGCCGCCCCGCTCTTCAGGGGCGGCATTGCAAGAAATCAAACCGACCTGCGGTTTCGACCACCAATTATAAATTGGTCAGACTTCTTTTACCGCACACAATACGTTGGCAGAGGCGGCCAGCTCACCATCCACACTGGACTTGCAGGCGAACTTCCAGATACCCCGGCGCTCTGACACCACCTCGGACTCCAACTGCAGCTGGTCACCTGGGACCACCTGGCGCTTGAAACGCACATTATCGATACCGGCAAACAGGTAGAGAAAACCGTCTTCCGGCTTCTGCCCAAGGGTTTTGAACCCGAGAATACCCGAAACCTGCGCCATCGCCTCGACAATCATCACACCGGGGAAAATCGGCGCCTCAGGGAAGTGGCCGTTGAACACCTCCTCATTGACGGAGATATTCTTGTAACCCTTGATATATTTCCCCTCTTCCAGCTCAACCACGCGGTCGACTAACAGGAACGGGTAACGGTGAGGCAGGTATTGACGAATCTCGCGCACGTCCATCATGGTAAATATCCCCAAAAACTACTTCGGGGCGTGATGACGCCCCGAACAACAAAACAATTCTTTACGACCGACTCGGGCCGCCAGGCCGAACCGGACTCGTATTGACGCAGCTACTCTCCCTCTCCTGCCTCCGGGCGGCACGCGGACATGGCCGCGACCTGCTTCTCAAGCTCCCGCAGGCGACGCGACATCTGGTCCAGCTGCGCATAGCGCACCGCATTGCGGCGCCAGCTGCGGCTGTCAGAAAATGGCGTACCACTGGAATAGGAGCCGGCCGAGTCGATGGATTTGGTAATCAGCGTCATGGCGGTGACATGTGTGCCATCCGCCACCGTGATGTGCCCGACTACGCCGGCACCACCCGCGATGGTGCAGTGCTTGCCGATGACAGCACTCCCGGCTACCGCCGAACAGGCAGCAATGGCTGAGTAGTCACCAATTTGTACATTGTGCGCGATTTGCACCTGATTGTCGATCTTGACCCCCTGGCCGATCACGGTATCACCCAGGGCACCGCGATCGATACAGGTACAGGCGCCGACCTCTACATCGTCGCCGATTTCAACACCACCCAGCTGGTGGATCTTGGTCCAGCGTTTTTCGTGGGGAGCAAAGCCAAACCCGTCCGCGCCAATCACCGCACCGCTGTGAATGATACACCCGCGACCGATATTGCAGCCGTGATAGATGACAACACCGGCACCGAGCCTGGTCCGATCGCCGATGACGCTGCCTTCACCAACTGTGGAATTGGGTCCCACAACAGCGCCCTGCCCAATACGGGCGAACGCACCAACGACCGCTCCGGGACCAATGCTGGCAGAGGGATCAACGTCAGCATCGCCATGCACCGCCGCCGAAGGGTGAACCCCCGGGTCCGGCCGGGGGGCAGTATCGTACACAGCTGTCGCCTGCGCGAAGGCATGGTACGGCGCTGGCACTACCAGGGAGGACACCGGGCATTCGTCTGCGTGCTCCGCGGTCAGGATAACGGCGCAGGCGCGGGTATCGCGCAGGAAACGGCGATAGGCGGCACTGGCGAGGAAGCTTACATCGGTTGGCGCTGCGTCCTGCAGCGTGCTGAGCCCGCCAGGCACCGTCTCGGGGCTAACCCCGGGTGCCAGGCGCAACTCAGCGCCCAGCCGGGAAGCCAGCTGGGCGAGCGTTGGCTTGTCTGTCATGTGCGCAATTCTTGCCGGATTACTTGTCCGCGTTCATGCGCTTGACTACCGCTGCAGTCAGGTCGACATTCGGGCCGGCGAAATAGGCGGAGTTCGCGTCCAGCACCAGGTCCAGCTTCTGCTCCTTGATGATCGCTTCCAGGGCACTCTTGGCTTTCGGTGCCATGGTTTTCTGGATCTCCTGGCCGACCTGGCCCTCCATTGCGCGTAACTTTTTCACCGCGGTTTCAAAGTCAGAGCGCTTGAAGTTCATCTTGCGCTGGTGCTCCGCCTTCTGCTCCTCAGACCAGGTAACTGCATTTTTCTGCGCATCCTCAGCCAGCTTCTGCACTTCCGCACGAATGGATTCGGCTGTGCTCTGCAGCTGTGAGTACTCGGAGCTGGTCTTGAGCGCGTTGACCTTGGACTTGGCCGCCTCGGTGCTCATGATGGCGGCCTGCAGGTTGAAGACTGCTACCTTGCTCTGCGCCGCAGCAGCCCCGGAAAAAATAATTCCCACAAACAGGACTGCGATAATTTTTACAGATTTAAGCACGTCGGTTTCTCCATTTTTGCTTATTTATACTACACGACGGCTCTCTTCGGCCGCCTCGTTCAAGCCCTGCCCCGGGAATCAGAAACTGTTGCCCAGGGAGAACTGGAATACTTCGACCTCGTCCTCGTCATTCTTCTCCAGCGCCTTGGCCACACTGAAGGTCAGCGGACCAAAACCGGAGATCCAGGTGAGGCCGATACCGGCGGAAACATTCAGCCGCTCGACGTCGACATCGTAGCAGTTCAGCTGAGTTTCGCCACAGCTGGTATCGAATACGTTACCGGCATCGATAAAGAACGCGGACTGCATTGAGCGCTGGTCCTTGATAAACGGCAGCGGGAAAATCACTTCCGCACTACCCTCGACAAGAATGTTGCCACCGAAGGGATCCGGTTCTCGCGGGTTCTCTCTGACCAGGAGAGCACCGGTTTCCTCGTCAAGCACATAGCAGGTCTCGGCCACAAGACCGTCTGCGTTTACCGCACAGTTAGTGGTGTTATAGGGTGTGGGCGGCGTTGAACGCGGGCCCAGGGAGTTGCGCTCGAAGCCGCGTACCGAGCCGAAACCACCACCGTAGAAGTTCTCGAAGAACGGCAGTTCGGAGGTATCACCAAAGCTGTCTGCATAGCCAATGCGGGTGCGCAGACGCAACGTCAGGTTCTTGGTCAGCGGGCGGAAGTACTGGCCGGTATAGATAAATTTGTAGTACTCGAGGTCCCCGCCCGGCACCGCGATCTCCAGCGATGCACGCTGCGACGTACCGCGCGTTGCGAGAATGCCACGGTTCAGGGTTGAGCGGGCGTAGGAGCTGGTCACCGAGAAGGTGTCAAACTCGTCACCGTTCAGGTCCACAAATCCGTCCAGGTCGGTATTCAGCAGCGACGGGTCCAGTGGCTCACTGAGGTCGAGCGCCTCACCGGCTGCAGCGGCCGCCCTCAACTCCTCATCGAGTTGCCCCAGCTCTGCGGAAATAGTCTCGGGGTCCGAAGTCGTCACCGGGAATTGTCCATCCACCCCCTCAATGGGGCGTGGAGTCTCACGGATTTCCTTGACAGAATTGCTGGCCGTTCCCAGCTCAAGATGGCTGAAGCCAAAGTTCAAGCCGACCCGGGATATCTCTGAAATCGGGTATCCGAAGTTCAGGCCGGCACCGTAAGTGGTGGTGTTATAGCTTGCCAGGTTGATTTCCGAGTAATCCCGTTCCTGGTAGAAGACATTGAAGCCCCGGCTCACCCCATCCGGGGTGAAATAAGGATCGGTATAGGAAAAATTGGCCACCGTCTGATAGCGGGAGGTATTGATGGCGACCCCGACGGATTTGCCGGTACCCAGCCAGTTATTTTCCTGTACGTTGGCACCCAGGACGATACCGCTGTCCTGCGCGTAGCCCACGGTACCACCGATGGTTCCGGAGGGTTGCTCCTCCACGGTGTAGTCCACATCGATCTGGTCGGATGTGCCGGGCACTTCCGTGGTCTCCACCTGCACTTCCTTGAAGTATCCCAGGCGCTCCAGGCGAACTTTTGATTGCTCGATACGAGCAGACGAGGCGGACGCGGATTCCATCTGGCGCATCTCGCGGCGCAGTACCTCATCTGAAGTTCGGGTGTTGCCCCGGAAATTGATGCGGCGAACGTAGGCGCGCTTGCCCGGATCGATAAAGAAGGTGACCTTTACCGTCTTGTCTTCCTCATTGGGCTCGGGCATGCCATTCACCTCGGCAAAGGTGTAACCCTCATTGCCCAGGCGCTTGGTAATGTAATCGGAGGTGGTGGTCATCAGCACCTGGGAGAAGGTCTGGCCTTCGCGAACCAGCAACAGTCGACGGATCTCCTCCTCGGGTACTACCGGGTCACCGGCGAGGTCCACTTCACTCACTTTATAGACGTCTCCCTCGGAGACATTCACGGTGATGAATACGCTCTTCTTGTCGGGACTCAGGGATACCTGGGTAGAGTCTATCTTGAACTCCAGGTAGCCGCGGTCCAGGTAAAAGGATTCGAGGCGCTCCAGGTCACCGGTCAGCTTTTCGCGGGAATACTTGTCATCACTGCTTAGCCAGGAGAGCCAGCCGGTGGTCTGCAGTTCAAAGATATCCGCCAGCTCATCATCTGAGAAAGCCTCGTTACCAACGATGTTGATATGCTTGATCGCTGCGACCGAGCCTTCATCAACCACTACCTTCAGCTCCACCTGGTTGCGGGGCAGTTCCTTTACTTCGGTAGTGACACTTGCGCCGTAGCGCCCCTGGGCAACGTACTGCCGCTCCAGCTCCTGGGCCAGGCCCTCGAGGGTGGCACGTTTGAAGATCTGCCCTTCGGCGAGGCCGTTTTCTTCCATGCCTTTCAGCAGGTCTTCGCTCTTGATCGCTTTGTTGCCGGTGAGCTCAATCTTGGAGATGGCCGGACGCTCGCGGACCGTAATTACCAGCACGCCATTTTCGCGGCCGATCTGGATATCCTGAAAGTAGCCGGTGCGGAACAGCGCTCGCGTGGCGGTCTGGATCTCGAGGCTCTCGATAGTGTCACCCACCCGTACCGGCAGGGCGGCGAAGACGGTACCCGCGGATACCCGTTGCAGGCCCTCCACGCGAATATCATTGACCACGAACGACTGGGCTACAGCGGTAATAGGCAGCGCCAGCCCCAGTGAGGCCGCTTTCAGGAAATCATTCATTAACCAGTTCCAAAGTGTTTATTCGCAATTCCACTACACCGGATGGCGCAAACATCACCCGGCCCAGCCCCGCCCGCACCTCGCAGGGAGACTGTCAGGGAGCCGGCTTAGGTGCCGGCACCTCCACGGCCCCGTGGGCCGCCCCCCCCGGCATCCCGGGCAAGGTAGATAAATCCACCCGCGCTACAGGCGCAGGATATCGTTGTACAACGCCAGCCCCATAATCCCGAGCACCAGGGCCATACCCACCTGCAGGCCGATCATCTGCACCCGCTCGGAAACCGGGGACCCCTTGACCGCCTCAATGCCGTAGTAAAGGAGGTGACCACCGTCCAATACCGGGATCGGCAGCAGGTTAAGCACCCCAAGGCTGATACTGAGGAGCGCCAGCAGCGACAGGAAAGACTGCCAGCCGGCGTCTGCCGAGGTGCCGGCCACTTTAGCAATGGTGATAGGACCGCTCAAGTTCTTGGTCGAAAGCTGCCCGAATACCAGCTTTTTCAGGCTGTTGAGGGTAAACAGGGTCTTGTCCCAGGTCTCCTGCAACCCCTTCGCCAGGGCAGCTGACACTCCGTAGTGATAGGTACGGACCCGGTCTTCGGGCCAGGATTCAACCACCGGCAGGACACCGATACGACCGATTTCCTCCCCACTTTCCAGGGTCACCGGTGCCGGTGTCACGGTCAGGGACACGCGCTCGCCATCACGCTCGACCTCCACGTCCAGCGCCTCCCCGGCGCGCGCGCGCACATACTCGGTCCATTCATCCCAACTGGTAAAGATCCGGCTATCCGTGGTCAGGATCCGGTCCCCAGCCTCCAGGCCCGCAGCCTGGGCCGGACTGTCCGCTGTTACCTGTGCCAGGGTCATGGTGATCGGAGGTGTCCACAGGTCCAGCCCGGCTTCCGCGACCGGGTCCGGGACCTCCCGCCCTGCCAGCCAGCGGTCAATATCAGCCACCGAGTGGTACTCCAGCTCGGAATCCGGGTAACGGACGGTAAACTCGATTGTGCCGGTGTCTCCCAGGCGATTGGCCAGGCGCCAGTTAAGGGCCTGCCATGTGGGCGTGGGCTGGTCGTCCACCGCCAGGATCTCCTGGCCGGACTCCAGCCCCGCACGGGCTGCAATGCTGCCGGGCTCCACGGCCCCAACCACCGGCACCGGACCGGCAGTACCGCCCATAAACACGGCCCAGAACAGCACAATAGCCAGCAGGAAATTCGCCAGGGGACCGGCAGCGGCTATAGCAATGCGGGCCCAGACACTCTTGCGGTTGAATGCCTGGTCCAGCTGGCCGGGTGGCACGGCGCCCTCCCGCTCATCCAGCATTTTTACATAGCCGCCGAGGGGGATAGCGGAGATGGTGAACTCGGTGCCATGGCGGTCATAGCGCGACAGCAGCCGGCGACCGAAGCCCACGGAAAAACGCAACACCCGGACGCCGCACAGCCGCGCCACCAGGAAGTGCCCGAACTCGTGAAAAGATACCAGCACCCCGAGTGCCACCAGCGCCCAGAGAACCGTCTGAATCAGATCCATAGCTACCCGTCAGTTAGTGCCAACCCCACCCTTTGACCCCCAGGCTCCAGGACGCCCGCCTCAGGCGGACTCCAGAGCCTCAGAAGCCAGCACGCGAGCCTGGCGATCCGCATTTTCGACTGCATCCAGCCCTGTCAGTTCAACCGCTGGCACAGATTCCATAACCCGCTCGATGACCACCGGGATGCCAGTGAACGCCAGCCTGCCCTGCAGAAAAGCCTCAACTGCAACCTCATTGGCGGCGTTGAGCACCGTGGGGGCACTGCCCCCGGCCACCATCGCCTCCCGTGCCAGCCGCAGGCAGGGGAAACGCCCCATGTCCGGCGCCTCGAAGTCCAGACGCCCCTGGGCAATCAGGTCCAGCGCCGCCACGCCGCTGTCGATCCGCTCGGGAAACGCCAGCGCGTGTGCAATGGGGGTACGCATATCGGGATTTCCCATCTGTGCCAGCAGGGAACCATCACGGTACTGCACCATAGAGTGGATGATACTCTGCGGGTGCACCACCACCTCGATCTGCTCAGGTCGCGCATTAAACAACAGGCAGGCCTCGATAAACTCCAGGCCCTTGTTCATCATGGTGGCCGAGTCCACGGAGATCTTGCGCCCCATGGACCAGTTGGGGTGGGCACAGGCTTCATCAGGCGTCACATGCTTCAGGTCGCCCGGCAGGTGGCGCCGGAATGGACCGCCCGACCCCGTCAGCAGGATCTTTTCCACCCCGCACTCCTCCAGGCTGCCACAGGGCTGGGGAAGGCACTGGAAGATGGCATTGTGTTCACTGTCGATCGGCAGCATCTGCGCACCACCTTTCGCCAGTGCGCGCAAGAAAACAGGGCCAGCCATCACCAGCGCTTCCTTGTTGGCCAGCAGCACCCGCTTGCCCGCCTCCACGGCAGCCAGTGTGGGACGCAAGCCCGCAGCGCCAACGATGGCCGCCATCACCGTATCGACACGGGAATCCGAGGCAACCTGGCACAGTCCATCAACTCCCCAGAGCACTTCCGTCTGCAAATCACACGCCGCGAGCATGGCCTGCAACCGCGCGGCGCCCTCCTCTTCAGCCACTACGGCGTACCTGGGCGCGAAGCGCCGGCATTGCTGCGCCAACTCCTCAATACGCTCGCGGGCGGTCAATGCGAACACGCTATAGCGCTGAGGGTGCCGCGCCAGCACATCGAGGGTGCTGACACCAATGGAACCGGTGGAACCCAGAACGCTGACGGATTGCTGCTGCGGGGAATGCATAGACTTTCGATTTACCTCTGGGCCCCGCAATCCAGGGCCCTCTGTTCTGGGTACTGCTGGTGTGTCACGGGGCAGTCTTTTAAGAAAACGCCTTTAGGCCAGCAGACTGTCGGCTAAAGATACTTGGGCAGCTCACTGGCCAGGGCCGCCATGGTAAACACCGGCAGCGCAGCGGAGAGGCTGTCGAGCCGGTCCAGGATTCCTCCGTGACCCGGCAATATATGACTGCTGTCCTTGATCCCCCGGTGGCGTTTGAACATGCTCTCCACCAGGTCACCGATCACGGACGCAACCGCGGTTACCAGGATACCGAACGAGAACAGCACACTGTTTTTGAGCGGCAGGTCGAGCAGGACCGAAACGGAAATGGCCAGCACCAGGCATGCCGCCAGACCGCCGAAAAATCCCTCCCAGGACTTACCGGGGCTCACTTCACGGGCCAGTTTGTGCTTACCGAAACGCCGCCCCACAAAATAGGCGCCGACGTCGGCGGCAACCACCACGGCAACCACAAACAGGACCAGCCAGGCACCGTGCTCTTGCCCGCGCAGGATCACCATCGACAGCCAGGCCGGCACCAGCACCACCAGCCCGATCAGGCCCCGCGCCCAGCGGTTGCCCCAGAGCATCGCACTGGCGGGGTAGCTCTGAACCCACAGGAAGGCCAGCGCCCACCAGCCACAGGCCACCGCGAGAATATGGCGTGCCCGCGCGGTGTCGGGATTACCGAACTCCATCGAGAACACATACTGGGCAGTGCCAATCAGCGCCAGGCCCAGGGCAGCCAGGAAAACAAATCGCAGGGCACGATTGAGATTCGATAGATTAGCCCACTCCCAGCCGCCGAGCAGGATGACCGCAACCGTGGCCAGGGTGAACCACTGGATTGGCAGCAGGAACAGGGCGCCGAGAAACAGGGCGACCAATACCAGCGCGGTAATTATTCTTTGTTTTAGCACGGTAAAACCCTTTGTTGCCTTGTATTATTGGGGATGTCAGGCCTGCGCTTTCAGCCCGCCATCCTCGTCGCGCCCACCGTAGCGCCGGTGGCGCTGGGAATAGGCCGCAATCGCTGCATCCAGCTCGACCTCGCCGAACTCGGGCCACAGCGTATCAGTAAAATAAAACTCACTGTAAGCAGCCTGCCAGAGGATAAAGTTGCTGATGCGCTGCTCACCACTGGAGCGGATCAGCAGGTCCACCGGCGGCAGGTCAGCCAGCTGGACATACTCTGCCAGTGTCTGTTCGTTAATGGAATTCGCTTCACGCTCGCCCGCGGCCACCTGCTCGGCGAGCTGCCTTGCGGCATTGGCGATATCCCACTGCCCCCCGTAATCCGCGGCTATTACCAGGTTGCCCTGGTTACCGTCCCGGGTGATATCCTCGGCTTCAGTAATGGCGCGCTGCAGACGCTCGGAGAGGCGGTCACGGCGACCGATCACCCGCAGCCGAACACCCTCTTCGGCCATACGCCGGGCTTCCTTGCGGAGGTAGGAGTAGAACAGGCTCATCAACAGCTCCACCTCTTTCGGCGGGCGCTGCCAGTTTTCACTTGAGAATGCAAAAAGGGTGAGCGCCTCCACGCCACGGTCCTTGCAGGCCGAGATCAGGTCGCGGATGCGCTCCACGCCGGCCTTGTGGCCGGCGGATGGCGGCAGGCCGCGTCGTGCAGCCCAGCGGCCGTTGCCATCCATGATGATGGCGATATGGCGGGGGCCCTCACGGGACGGCATTGCGGGGGAACCTCCGGAAGTCATCAGATTTCCATCAGGTCCTTTTCTTTTGCCGCGAGGGCTGCATCCACATCATTCACGAACTTGTCCGTGATTTTCTGGATTTCATCGCCGGCACGACGCTCGTCGTCCTCCGAAATCTCCTTGTCCTTGACCAGGGACTTCACCTCCGCCAGGGCATCCCGGCGGATATTGCGGATGGATACCCGTGCGGTCTCCGCCTCGCTCTTGGCCTGCTTAATGAAGTTCTTACGCGTCTCTTCAGTAAGCGCAGGCATCGGGATACGGATCACGGTACCCGCAGTGCTCGGGTTCAATCCCAGGTCGGACTTCATGATCGCTTTCTCGATCTCCGGCACCAGGTTCCTCTCCCAGGGAGTAACACTCAGGGTGCGGGCGTCCTCAACGTTGACATTCGCCACCTGCGACAGGGGCATGTCAGCACCGTAATAGGAGACATGGATGCCGTCCAGGATACTCGGGTGCGCACGGCCGGTACGGATTTTATTGAAGTTGCTGCCCAGGGCGTCGAGCGCCTTGCTCATCCGCGCCTTGGCGTCTTTCTTGATATCTTCGATCACTGTCTCAATTCCTCTTCGATTAGCGTGCCCTCTTCACCGCCCACCACGATATTGAGCAGTGCGCCGGTCTTGTCCATGCGGAATACCCGCACGGGCATATTGTTATCACGGCACAGGCAGATTGCGGTTAGATCCATCACCCCGAGCTTCTTGTCGAGCACTTCGTCAAAGGTAAGCTGCTCGTAGCGGGTCGCCGAGGGGTCCAGCACCGGGTCGGCAGAGTAGACGCCATCCACCTTGGTGGCCTTGAGCACCAGCTCAGCCTCGATCTCGATACCGCGCAGGCAGGCGGCGGAATCGGTGGTAAAGAACGGGTTGCCCGTGCCCGCCGCAAAAATCAGTACTTCACCACGCTCCAGGTGACGGATAGCGGCCCTGCGGTCATAGTGATCGACGATACCACTCATCTGGATCGAGGACATGACCCGCGAGGAGATATTGGAGCGCTCCAGGGCGTCGCGCATGGCCAGGGCGTTCATGACGGTCGCCAGCATCCCCATATGGTCGCCGGTTACCCGGTCCAGCCCGGCGGCGTGGAGCGCGGCACCACGGAACAGGTTGCCGCCGCCGATCACCAGGCCCACCTGGACACCGATACCTACCAGCTGTCCGATTTCCAGGGCCATCTTGTCCAGTACCTTGGGGCTGATTCCAAACCCCTGGTCCCCCATCAGCTCCTCACCGCTGAGCTTTAACAGGATTCGCTTGTACTTGCGGTCTTTTACACCGGGCATCCTCTGGTCCTCATTAGCGCTGGCAGGTATTGCCGCCGAACATTACAACAATTTCGGTCATTTACACAGAGGGGTGCCGCGATGGAGCTCTCCGAGCCCACCGCAAGCACCCCTCTGAAGCCGGCCGTCCCGGGGGACGGCCGTATTTTATCGATCAGGAAGAAGATTTGACCTGAGCGGCCACTTCGGCGGCGAAATCCACCTCTTCTTTCTCGATCCCCTCACCCACCTCGAAGCGGACAAAGGAAGCAACATCAGCACCGGCATCCTTGGCCAGCTTGCCGATGGTCAGGTCCGGATTCTTGACGAACGGCTGCTCCACCAGGCTGTTTTCCTTGAGGAACTTCTTGATACGACCACCCATCATCTTCTCGACGATCTCGGCCGGCTTGCCTTCCATATCCGGCTGGGCCTTGATGATCTCTTTTTCCTTCTCCAGGACCTCGGCCGGCATATCTTCCGGCTTGTTCACCTGCGGATTCACAGCGGCAACATGCATGGCCACATCGCGGGCCAGCTCAACATCACCGCCGGTCAGGGCCACAATGGAGGCGATCCGGCTGTTGGAGTGCACGTAGGTACCAACCACCGGCGCTTCCACAACCTGTACGCGACGCACACCGATGTTCTCACCGATTTTCTGTACCAGCGCTTCGCGGGCGGATTCGAGCTCGCCTTCCATCAGGGCGGCGACATCTTCCTGGCGCTCGGCAAATGCCTTCTCAAGCACTTTCTGAACGAAGGCATTGAAGTTATCGTCGCGGGCAACGAAGTCAGTCTCGGAGTTGACTTCAACCAGCACGCCGTAGCTGCCGTCCTCGGCGACTTTTGCAGCCACAACACCGTCGGCGGCAGTGCGGCCGGCCTTCTTGGCAGCTTTCAGGCCAGAGGCTTTGCGCAGGTCCTCAATCGCCTTCTCGATATCGCCATCGGCCTCGGTCAGTGCTTTCTTGCACTCCATCATCGGCAGGCCGGTGCGCTCGCGCAGTTCTTTTACCATAGACGCGGTAATCGCCATGATTCAATCCTCGGGGTTCGTTCGCTAATGAATAGGATTTGAAAAAAAGGGGCCAGTCGAGGGGCCCCTTTCCGATCGGCAGCGTAACCATTCAGTGTTACACCGCTGTGCCGTGCGGGTTACTCCGCAGCGGCCTCGTCGTCACTTGCTTCGACGTACTCGCTCTGAGCAGCGCTGCCACCGGCTTCCGCCACACCCGCCAGTACGGCGTCTGCCACAGCAGTGGTGTACAGCTTGATCGCACGGATGGCGTCGTCGTTACCGGGGATCACGTAGTCAACACCTTCCGGGTCGCTGTTGGTATCGACCACAGCAATAACCGGGATGCCCAGCTTGTTGGCTTCCTGGATCGCGATGCGCTCGTGCTCGACGTCGATCACGAACAGTGCGTCCGGCAGGCCACCCATGTCCTTGATACCACCGATGGAGCGCTCAAGCTTCTCCATCATACGGGTGCGCATCAGGGCTTCTTTCTTGGTCAGCTTGTCGAAAGTGCCGTCCTGGGACTGGGCTTCGAGGTCGCGGTAACGCTTGATGGAGGCACGGATAGTCTTGTAGTTGGTGAGCATGCCACCCAGCCAGCGGTTGCTGACATAAGGCATACCAGAGCGCTCAGCCTGCTCGCGAATGGACTTCTGCGCAGCGCGCTTGGTACCAACGAACAGTACTTTCTTCTTCTGGGCCGCCATACCCTTGATCACCTGCAGGGCTTCGTTGAAAGCCGGGACAGTGTGCTCCAGGTTGACGATGTGAATCTTGTTGCGGGCGCCAAAGATGTATTGACCCATCTTCGGGTTCCAGTAGCGGGTCTGGTGGCCAAAATGGACACCAGCCTGCAGCATATCGCGCATGCTGACTTGCGGCATAGTAAACCTCAATATCTACGGAAGCTGCCATACAATGGCAAACACTTCCCGGGTTATATCCTCCACACACCCCATGCACCAATCCCCTTGCCCCTCGCGAAGCGGCTCGGGAACACCCAGGCGCATGTGCCGGTGTATGTGAGACGTTAGTCTTAATGGTGAAAGCCCGGGCACACGGCCCAGAGCGGCGCGCTTTATACCACATTCAACCGGGCCCGGGAAGCCAAAAAGCCGACAGCCGGCCTACCTGGGGCTGCTCCCGGGGTGCCCAGCGGAGCCGGTTGTGCCCGCAGCCCCTGAATCCGCTACAATAGCGCGCCTCCCGGTCACCCCGGGATTCGACCAGACAGCAGCAACCAGCCCGGAAGTAAGAGTATGACCACAGCCACCAAGACACCGGAACAGATCGCCAAGATGCGCACCGCCGGCCGCCTGGCCGCAGAGGTGCTGGAAATGATCGGCGAGTATGTGGTCCCCGGCGTCACCACCGAGGAGCTGGACCGGCGCTGCCATGACCACATAGTCAACGTCCAGGACGCCATTCCTGCCTGCCTGGGCTACCGGGGATTCCCCAAATCCATCTGCACCTCGATCAATGAAGTGGTCTGCCACGGCATTCCCTCAGAGAGCAAGGTGCTGAAAAAAGGTGACATCATCAATATCGATGTCACCGTGATCAAGGATGGCTGGTACGGCGATACCAGCAAAATGTACTTTGTGGGCAAGCCCGCCCCTCACGCCGAGCGCCTGGTGCGCATCACCCAGGAATGCCTGTACAGGGCCATCGATATCGTCCGGCCCGGCACCACTCTCGGCGATATCGGCCACGTGATCCAGCAGCATGCAGAGAAGAATTACTATTCCGTCGTACGAGACTTCTGCGGACACGGCATCGGCGACGTCTTCCACGAGGACCCGCAGGTCCTGCACTACGGCAAGCCGGGCACCGGGCTGGTGCTGGAAGAGGGGATGACCTTCACGATCGAGCCGATGATCAATGCGGGCAAAGCCGGCACCAAGGTGCTGCGGGATGGCTGGACCGCGGTCACCGTGGACCGACGCCTGTCCGCCCAGTGGGAACACACCATGGCCGTAACCGGCGACGGAGTGGAAGTCCTGACCGCCCGTGGCGAGGAGAGCTTCTGATCCGATCCATGACCGGCGGCCTCCCATTCCTCCGCATCCGGCAAGCCGCTGGACAGCGACGAGCTCGATCACCGGCCGGGCCCAGTCCGGCCGCTTGCCGCCGACGATGACCCCAAGGAACTATCCGATGCAGCTGGCGAATACACCCTACTTCACCCGCCCCCTGTTCTTCTTCGACCAGACCCGTTTCCGGCGTGCCCTGGAGGCGGGGGACAAGCCAGCCCTGGAGATATTCAAGGATGCCGCCGGCGCTGCTGACACACAGATGGAGCGGCGTTTCCGCGAGGGCGAGGACGTGCGCACCCTGGTACACGAGCGCGCCCTGTTCGTCGACTGCCTGCTTCACTATGCCTGGTACCAGTACCAGTGGCCCGGCGGCACCAGCCTGCTGGCTGTGGGTGGTTACGGGCGCGGCGAACTGCACCCCCACTCCGATATCGACCTGCTGATCCTGACCGACGGACAGCCTGACAGCCACGTGGTGGACAATATCGAGCGCCTGGTGGCATTCCTCTGGGACCTGGGCCTCGATATCGGGCATTCCGTACGCACGCTGGACCAGTGCGTGGAGATGGCCGCCCGCGATATCACCGTGGCCACCAACCTGATGGAGTGCCGCACCGTTGTCGGCGATGACGGGTTGCGCGCGCAGCTGGCCGATCGTATGACCCCGGACAGGCTCTGGCCGGCGGACGAGTTTTTCGCGGCCAAGGCGACTGAGCAGAATGAACGCCACAACCGCCAGCAGGGCTCGGAATACAATCTGGAACCGAACATCAAGAACGCCCCCGGCGGACTGCGTGATATCCAGACCATCGGCTGGGTGGCCAAGCGCTACTTCCGCGTGCGCACCCTCAAGCAGCTGCAGGGCAAGGGCTTCTTCACCGAGGAGGAATTCGGCATCCTGCAGTCGGGAGAGGATTTCCTCTGGCGGGTGCGCTATGGCCTGCACCTGCTGGCCGGCCGTGCCGAGGAACGACTGCTGTTTGACTACCAGCGCGAGCTGGCGAAACAGTTCGGTTATGAGGATACCGACACGCACCTGGCGGTGGAGCAGTTCATGCACAGCTACTACCGCATCGTGATGGCACTGCGGGAGCTCAACGACGTGCTGTTGCAGTTCCTCGACGAGGCCATCCTGCAGCGCGGCCAGAGCGAGAGCGTTACCCCCATCAACGAGCGGTTCCAGCTGCGCGACAACACCATCGAGGTGACCCAGACCCGGGTATTCACCGAAGATCCCTCTGCACTGCTGGAGATCTTCGTGCTCACGGCGGAAAACCCGCGGATCGAG
This sequence comes from Microbulbifer sediminum, assembly GCF_021729035.1. Lineage (GTDB taxonomy): Bacteria > Pseudomonadota > Gammaproteobacteria > Pseudomonadales > Cellvibrionaceae > Microbulbifer > Microbulbifer sediminum. Next base: position 308,453 of record NZ_JAJSAP010000005.1, read on the forward strand.
GGGGTGCGCGCCTCCACCATCCGCCTGATCCGCGAGCACCGCCACCTGATCGACGACCATTTTCGGGCCGACCCGCACAATGCCGAGCTGTTTATGCAGCTGCTGCGCTCACCGCGCGGCCTGTCCACCCAGCTCACCCGGATGACCCGCTACGGTATCCTCGGCCGCTACCTGCCCGAGTTTGGCCGTGTCACCGGCCAGATGCAGCACGACCTCTTCCATATCTATACCGTGGACGCCCACACCCTGCAGGTGGTCCGCAACATGCGCAGTTTCCGGGGGCCCGAGGCCTGGGAAAAATATCCCATCGCCGCGGAGATCCTGGCGCGACTGCGCAAGCCGGAACTGCTGTATATCGCCGGCCTGTACCACGATATCGCCAAGGGGCGCGGCGGTGATCACTCGATCCTGGGTATCCGCGACGCGGACGCCTTCTGCCGCCGCCACGACCTGCCGGCCCGCGATCGCCGGCTGGTATGCTGGCTGGTGGAAAAGCACCTGCTGATGAGCGCAGTCTCCCAGAAACAGGACATCAGCGACCCGGAGGTGGTGCACAGCTTTGCCCGCGAGGTGGGCGATCGCGAGCACCTGGATTACCTCTACGCCCTCACTGTGGCCGACATCAATGCCACCAATCCCGAGCTCTGGAACAGCTGGCGAGCCAGCCTGATGCGCCAGCTGTATCAGGCCACCCGGCGCGCCCTGCGGCGCGGCCTGGAAAACCCTATCGACCGGGAGGAAATCATCGAGGAAACCCGTATCCAGGCCAGCGAAAAGCTGCAGGCCCTCGGGTTACCGCAATCCTCCGTGGAGAATATCTGGGCACAGATGGGTGATGACTATTTTGTCCGCGAAAGTGCCGATAATATTACCTGGCACACCGCAGCCATCCATCAGCTGATCTGCGCCAATGAAAAGGGCGAGACCAACGACACGCTGGTCCTGACGCGGAATTCCGGCCCGGGCGAACACGACGGGGCGACGGAAATCTTCGTCTATACCCCCGACCGGGCCAATGTGTTCGCCGCCGTGGTCACCGGCCTCGACATGCTAAACCTGAACATCCACGATGCCCGCCTGTACAACTCGGCCGCGGGTTACACGCTGGACACCTTTTACGTGCTCGATGAATCGGGCCAGCCACTGCTGGAAGACCCGGCGAAACTGGAACAGATCCGTACCACGCTGCAGGAAGAGCTGGCACTGGTGGAGGACTACTCCAAGGTGATCAAGCGCCGCACCCCGCGGCGACTGAAAATGTTTGAGCTGGAAACGCGTGCACACCTGACCACCGAGCCCGGCGACCATTACAGCACCCTGGAAATTACCAGTGCCGACCGCCCAGGCCTGCTGGCACGAATTGCACGAATTTTCATCGATCATGATGTGCAGCTGCACAACGCCAGGATTTCCACCCTGGGGGAACGTGTGGAGGATATTTTCCATATTACCGATGCGGCCGGGAAACCACTGCTCAACGAGGAGTCCAACCGGCAACTTGAAGAGGCCATTTGCCGCGAACTTGATGCACACCAGACAACCCGGCAGGCACAATAGGCAGGCGCCCGGTAACTTCGATGCAGCGGAACCCCGTCCGGGAAAGCTGCCGCGAGCGAACCGGCACGTGGCGAACAAGACTCCTCAGGCAACAGCGGCACAGTAAATGCGCCGCCATAAAAAAGTAAGACCGATGAACCCGAACCTGGACAAGCTACAGCCCTACCCCTTTGCCAAGCTGGCAAAACTCAAGGACGGCCTGGTCCCCGCCGGCAAACCCCATATCGCGCTGTCGATCGGCGAGCCCAAGCACCCGGCCCCCGCTTTTGTTCGCGACACACTGGTGGAGAACCTGGACCAGCTCTCCGCCTATCCGGCCACCAGGGGACTCGACAGCCTGCGCGGCGCCATTGGCGAGTGGCTTTGCAAGCGCTTTGGGCTTGAGAGCGTCTGCCCCGACACCCAGGTTTTACCGGTCAACGGCACCCGGGAGGCGCTGTTCGCCTTTGCCCAGGCCGTCGCCTCCCCGGGCAGCAAGGTGCTGATGCCCAACCCCTTCTACCAGATATACGAGGGCGCGGCCCTGCTCGCCGGGGCCACTCCCTATTTTCTCAACTGCACTGCAGAGACCGGCTTCCGCCCCGACTTCGGCGCAGTGCCGGAAGCGGTCTGGCAGGACTGCGAACTGCTGTACCTCTGCACGCCCGGCAACCCCACCGGGGCCCTGCTCGACCAGGATGCGCTGCGCCAGGTGATCGAGCTGGCCGATCGCCACAACTTCACCATCGCTTCGGACGAATGTTACTCCGAACTGTATTTTGACGAGGGCAATCCTCCCCCCGGGCTACTGCAGGCATGCGAGACTATGGGGCGCAGTGACTACAGTCGCTGCGTGGTCTTTCACAGCCTGTCAAAGCGATCAAACCTCCCGGGCCTGCGCTCGGGGTTTGTCGCCGGCGACGCGCGGGTGCTGGAGAAGTTCCTGCTGTACCGCACCTACCATGGCTGTGCCATGCCCCTGCCACACCAGCACGCTTCTATCGCCGCCTGGCGCGACGAGGCGCACGTCGCAGAAAACCGGGCACTTTACCGGGAGAAGTTCGCCGCAGTACTGGAAACCCTCGGCGACTGCCTCAATGTTTCAGCCCCCGAGGCGAGCTTTTACCTCTGGCCCCAGGTGGGTGACGGTGAGGCGTTTGCGCGGGAGCTGTTCCGGCAGCAGAACATTACCGTCCTACCGGGGAGCTTCCTGGCGCGTGAGTCCGGTGGTATCAACCCGGGCCGGGAGTACGTGCGCATGGCCCTGGTTGCAACACTGGAAGAATGCATCGAGGCAGCCGGACGCATTCGCGAATTCTGTAGTTGAATCCGGGCCGCTCCGAGGAAAAAAGGTCAGCTGAACTGGCTGGCGGGAATCGGCAGATGGCCAGACCATTTGCGATCAGAAGTAGCAAATTTAATGGCAGCAAAGAACTTACTCAAACAGGAACGGGTCGACTTTATCCTGGACAAACTCGAGGAGCTCTATCCGGAGACCCCGATTCCACTGGATCACCGCGACCCCTATACCCTGCTGGTAGCAGTACTGCTCTCGGCACAGTGCACCGACGAACGCGTCAACCAGGTTACGCCTTCACTGTGGGAGCTTGCCGACAATCCCCGGGATATGGCCCGCGTGCCGGTGGAGGAAATCCAGCAGGTGATCCGCCCGTGTGGACTGTCACCGCAAAAAGCCCGGGCCATCAGCAAGTTATCCCAGATCCTGGTCAATGAATACCATGGCAGGGTACCCGAGAACATCGCAGCACTGGAAACCCTTCCCGGGGTGGGACACAAGACCGCCAGTGTGGTGATGGCCCAGGCCTTCGGCCATCCCGCCTTTCCCGTGGATACCCATATCCACCGGCTGGCCCAGCGCTGGGGGCTGACCAGTGGCAAAAATGTCACCCAGACGGAAAAAGACCTGAAACGTCTTTTCCCGCGGGACAGGTGGAATCGCCTGCACCTGCAGATCATTTTCTACGGCCGGGAGTATTGCACCGCCCGCGGCTGCGACGGCACCGTATGCGAAATCTGCACCACCTGTTACCCGGCGCGCAAGAACCCCAAGAAAACCAGGAAAGCTTAGTGGTATTTCGATGATTACTCTCTACGGCATCAAGAACTGCGACACCGTGAAGAAAGCCCGTAAGTGGCTGGAAACCAATGGTGTTGAATACCGTTTCCACGATTTTCGTGAAGATGGCATGGAAAACGTACCGCTTCAACAGTGGCTGGAAGATTACAGCTGGGAGCAGGTGCTGAACCGCCGCTCCACCAGCTGGCGCGCACTCGACGAGACGCAGAAGGATACGATGGACAACCCGTCGGCCCTCACTGCTGCGCTGGACACCCCTACCCTGATCAAGCGGCCGGTCACCGTTTCCGGCCGGGGCGTCCTCTTCGGCTTCAAGGAAGCGGCATTCAAAGAACTGGTCAATTAAGGAAGTACTCACCTATGAGCGACACATACAGCATCGGATTTGGCGTCGGCACCTGTAACCGTAAAGGCGAGTGGCTGGAAGTCTTCTATCCCCGCCCCATGCTGCAGCCGGACGCGGCAGTTGCAACCGCCGTCAGGGAAACCCTCGGTATCGAGGACGGCAACCAGAGCATGGCTCTGGACCCGGCCCAACTACAGCCGCTGGCAGAACGAATGGAAGCGGCCGGTGCCGGCGCACAGGCAGAAGTGCTGCGCCAGTTCACCAATACCCAGCGACCGCTGGTGGTTGTATTCCTGCAGAGTGATGCGGCACCTGAATCAGTACCCGAGGCCTACCTCAAGCTACACTTGCTGTCCCACCGCCTGGTCAAACCACACGAAACCAAACTCGATGGTATTTTCGGCAAGCTGGTCAACGTAGCCTGGACCAACCAGGGCGCCATCGACCTGGAAGAGCTGCCGCAACGACAGCTGGAAGCGCGCCTCAAGGGCGAGCTGCTGGATGTGGACTGTGTGGACAAGTTCCCGAAGATGACCAACTACGTGGTCCCCGCGGGCGTGCGTATCGCGCACACTGCCCGTGTGCGCCTGGGTGCCTACCTGGGTGAAGGCACCACCATCATGCACGAGGGCTTCGTCAACTTTAACGCCGGTACCGAAGGACCGGGCATGATCGAGGGCCGTATCTCCGCTGGCGTGTTCGTCGGTGCCGGCTCTGACCTTGGCGGTGGCTGCTCCACCATGGGCACCCTGTCCGGCGGCGGCAATATCGTTATCTCCGTCGGCGAAAACTGCCTGCTGGGAGCCAATGCCGGTATCGGTATTCCGCTGGGGGACCGCTGCACTGTGGAAGCTGGCCTGTACATCACAGCCGGCACCAAGGTGGCCCTGCTGGACGAAACGGGCAAGCTGGTTGAACACGTCAAAGCCCGCGACCTGGCTGGCAAACCCGACCTGCTGTTCCGTCGCAATTCCACCAACGGCGCGGTTGAATGCCTGACCAACAAGAGCGCGGTGGAACTCAACGAAGCCCTGCACAGCAACTGATGCCAGAAGCGCCGGGCCCCGGCCCGGCCAGAGCCCCCCCGGTGAACACCGGGCTCGCCCCGCTCCTGTTCGAAAAGGAATCGAGAACTGATGACCCCCACCCTGAAACTCGCCAGCGACCTTATCCGGCTCAGGTCTGTCACCCCCGAGGATGCCGGCTGTATGCCACTGATGCTGGAGCGCCTGGAAAGAATCGGCTTCACAACCACTCACCTGCGCCGCGGCGACACCGACAATTTCTGGGCAGTCCGCGACGGCAGCGGTGCCGGCCCGCTGTTCGCCTTTGCCGGCCACACCGATGTGGTACCCAGCGGCCCCGAGCAAAACTGGAAGCATCCCCCGTTTGAACCGGTAATTGAAGACGGCTACCTCTATGGCCGCGGTGCCGCGGATATGAAAGGCTCACTGGCAGCGATGGTCATCGCCTGCGAAGAGTTTATTGCAGCACACCCGGACCACAAGGGTCGCATCGCTTTCCTGATTACCAGCGATGAAGAAGGGCCGGCGACCGACGGCACTGTCAAAGTTGTCGAGTGGCTGGAGGAACAGGGAGAGAAAATCGACTGCTGCCTGGTGGGTGAACCTTCCAGTACCGACCGGGTCGGCGACGTGATCAAGAACGGACGCCGCGGCTCACTGGGCCTCGAGCTCACCGTCTTCGGAACCCAGGGCCATGTGGCCTACCCGCACCTGGCAGAAAACCCCGTACACACGCTGGCCCCGGCGCTGGCGGAGCTGGCCGTGGAGAAATGGGATGACGGCAATGACTTTTTCCCGGCCACCAGCTTCCAGGTCTCCAATATCAGTGGCGGCACCGGTGCCACCAATGTGATCCCCGGTGAGGTCAAGGTGATTTGCAACTGGCGGTTCTCCACCGAGACCACGTCGGAACAGCTACAGCAGCGCGCCCGCGCCATTCTCGATTCACATGGCCTCAGGTACGAGGCCAACTTCAGGCTCTCCGGCCAGCCATTCCTCACCGCCGCAGGCCCGCTGGTGGAGGCGGCGCAGTCGGCCATCAGGACTGTAACCGGGGAGGAGACACAATTGTCTACCGCAGGAGGAACGTCGGACGGCCGCTTTATCGCGCCGACAGGCGCACAGGTGGTAGAGCTGGGGCCGGTCAACGCGACGATCCATAAAGTCGATGAATGCGTGCGCGCGGATGACCTGGACCGCCTGAAAGACATGTATCGTGAAATACTGTGTAACTTATTACTGTGACACAGCTCTGCCGGCCGGGCGCCTCAGTGAAGGCGTCCGCGGGGCCCCTCCGGCACGTGCTGCTGCGGCTCTTCCAGGGCATGGGTCATAACAAAGTAATAGGCCACCTGCGGCTGGCCCTGCACTTCCACCAGCAGATCAAAATTGAACTCGCCCTTTTCACCGGGGCTGACCTGCACGGTGTTCACATGCTCCGGCTCGATAAACAGCTCGGCCACCAGTCGCTTGCCCCGCACCACCTGCACCAGCAGCGTACGGGCATCCTCGCGGCTGAAACGCCAGTAGTAGTCATCATCATCGTATACCACCGAATCCGCGGTTCCCGCCCGCAGGATGCAGTTAGGATGATCGGCCAGCCAGGCCCAGAAGTCGTCGAAGGAAAGGGTTGTCTGCATGAGTGGGCTCAATCGTCCAGCGCCGCTACGCTGTCCGCTCCGCCCGGCAGGCCGAACTCCCGCGCAACCTGGCGGCACCACTGGTTCAGTCGGCCCGCGGTCAGCTCCTCCTGCTGGTCTTCATCGATGGCGAGCCCGACAAAGCGGCCCTCGCCCTCGATCTCGGCCTTGGAGGCCTCGAACTCGTACCCTTCTGTCGACCAGTGCCCCACAATTGCCGCGCCGTTGGCGACGATCACATCGTGCAGCATCCCCATGGCATCGAGGAAATAGTCACCGTAGCCAAACTGGTCGCCCAGGCCGAACAGCGCGACAGTTTTACCGCTGAAGTCGATCTCCTGAACGTCTTCCCAGAACTCTTCCCAGTCGGACTGGATCTGGCCAAAGTCCCAGGTGGGGATACCGAAAATGAGCTGCTCGTACCCGGCGATTTCAAGCTGCGTGACATCGGCAATATCGTGCACCTCCACACGCTCCTCGCCCAGGCGGGCGCGGATACGCTCGGCCACGCTCTCGGTGTTGCCCTCATCACTGCCAAAAAACAAGCCGATCTTGCTCACAAACACTCCTATCAACAGAATTCCGCCCCGTGCGAACGCCAATGACCGCCTGGTCAGGCAGCTCCGCCTAGCGAGGCGCGGTATTTTCCCAACAATACCTGTTCACAGCAAGCGCAGCCGTCCCTCCCGGCAATATGGCCAGGTAATAAAAAACCCCCGCATGGCGGGGGCAAGGATCGCGCACAGGCCGGGTGGTTGGGGGGTCACCCGGCACCGCGCACAGGACGGTTACTTGACTGATTGGATAGCGCCCTACTCGCTGTCGGCGCGCCGCTGGCGGCGCTCCTTCCTGCGCTCACGACGCTCACTGTGCATCTGTTCCAGCTTTGCCTTCTGTTCGTCAGTCAGGATTGCCTGGAATTCCTCGTGTCGCTCGCGCCGCTGCTGCATCTTCTCGATCTCAAGCGCACCCAGCTTGGCCGCCAGGCTGTCCAGGGTTGCCTGGTCGGCACCCGCGTCCAGGGCTTCCCGCACCTGCTCGCGCAGTTCATGCATTTCCTTGCGCAGCTCCTGTCGTGCCGCGCGATTGGCATCGCGATTCGCCTCAAGCTGCGCCCTCTGGCCCTCGGTAAGCTCCAGTTTGTCCGCCATGCGGTCGAACATCTCCTGGCGGTGATGGCCCTTGCCGTGGTGCTGGCCATGATCCCCCGCCAGTACCATGCCGGGGACGGCGACGGCCGAGGCCAGGATCAGGCTGCCCGCAATTTTCTTCCAGTTGCTCCGCTGCATCACTCATTCCTCTTGCTTGGTGTGAGTTGTCCTGAGTCAGTAAGGGCATAGTAGGCCCACCCGCGGTAAATAGGGGATAAGCGGGGTAAACAACTGTTAAGAACGGTTAAACCCCGGGCTACTTGAATCCAAGGCCGGCGGGCTTTACATATAATGGCCGCACTGAGCTGATGGGATAAATTATGAGCCGAGTCCTACTGGTCGACGACGACCTCGAACTGACCGAACTCCTCGACGAGTACCTCACCGGGGAGGGGTTCAGGGTAACAGTAGCCAATGATGGCGGCAGCGGACTGGATCTAGCCCGCAGCAAGGAATTCGATGCACTGGTGCTGGATGTGATGCTGCCGGTCCATAACGGTTTCGACGTACTGCGCAAGCTGCGCGAGGAGGGCGGCGCGGCGGGAGCCCTGCCGGTACTGATGCTGACAGCCAAGGGAGACACTGTCGACCGCATTGTGGGCCTGGAAATGGGGGCCGACGACTATCTCCCGAAACCGTGTAATCCCCGCGAGCTGGCGGCGCGGCTGCGCGCCGTGCTCCGCCGGGGGCGCGCCGAACAACCGACCGATGAAGAGCAACTGAGTAGCGGCTCACTCAGCCTGCGCCCGTCACAGCACCAGGCCTTCTGGAAAGACACGGCGCTGTCCCTGACCGGTGCCGAGTTCTCTGTGCTGAAAGTCCTGGTCCAGCATGCCGGGGAGGTAGTCAACAAGGAGACACTGACCGAAGGCGCCCTCGGCCGCAAACTGATGCCCTATGATCGCTCCATCGACGTCCATGTCAGCAACATCCGCAAGAAGCTGGCAGAACACGGCGCCAGCCGCGACCTGATTATCAATATCCGCGGCGCCGGGTACATGCTTACTGAGGGCGCGGAAGCCTGATGCGCAGCCTGTTCTGGAAAATGTTCTTCGGCGCCTGGGTGACCGCCATGGTGATGGTGGTGACCACCATTTACGTTACTCATATGGCCGAATTCGGCGACCCGCGGCAGAAGGACCGCTGGGAAGTATCGGCGATGATGGGTGAACTGACACGTAACCTTCGCCGGGCGCGCCGCCACGGCCCGGAGCATTTTCGCTACTGGCTGGAGCGCCAGCCCCGCGAGTTCCGCGACCGCGTGTTTGCCATCGCCCCGGACGGCACGGAAATACTCGGGCGCCCCCTCCCAACCGACATGGCGCCATTGTTCCAGAACCTGCATTTTCGCAATCGCGAGCTACGCACCATGGTGGACAACAAGCCCACCGTGGGCTTTTTCATCCCCTTGCGGGAGCGCGGCGGGCTGCGGGTTGCCTTCATTGCCGGCAAGAGCAAGCAAGAGCTGCTGCTGTTGTTCCTGTGGCGCAACTTCTGGCCTATTTTGCTGCTGTCGATGCTTGCCTCCGGTGCCGTCTGCTACTGGCTCGCACGCTACCTGAGCCGTCCGCTGGACAAGTTGCGTATCGCTACCCGGCGTGTCGCCGCCGGGGAACTGGACTATCGTGTGTCCCCCGCCCTCGAGAAGCGCGGCGATGAACTGGCGGATCTCGCGCGGGACTTTGACTCCATGACCGCGCAGGTACAGGAGTCGATGGCGGAGCAGAGGCGCCTGATCAAGGATGTTTCCCACGAGCTGCGCTCCCCACTCGCCCGCCTGCAGGTTGCCCTGGGGATCGCCCGGCAGAAGGATACCCACGGCCTGGAAGCAGAGCTGGAAAAGATCGGCAAGGCGGCGGACTATCTCGAGGAAATCATCGCCGACATACTGTCGTTGCCTGTGGCCGGCGGCGAGGAACGAAAGCTCGACGATGTCGTGGAAATCAACAGCCTGCTCGGCGCCCTCAAAGAGGACCTACGCCACGAGGCGGGCCTGCGCGGCATTGCCATCGAGCTTTCCACCTCCGGCGGTGAGTTGCTGGTGGCCACCCGGGGCAGCAGCCTGACGGCGGCACTGGAGAACATCCTGCGCAACGGGATCAAGTACAGCCCGGAAAACAGCCAGGTATCGGCAACTGTACTCGCCGACGGAAACACCTGCCATATCCGGGTGCAGGACAGCGGTAGCGGCGTGCCGGCGGAGGAGCTCAAGGCCATCTTCCGGCCTTTCTACCGCACCGACGATGCCCGCACCCGCGAAAGCGGCGGCGTGGGCCTGGGGCTGGCCATAGCCCAGCGCACCATCCACCTGCACGGCGGCACTATCACTGCGGCCAACGCTACCGGCGGTGGCCTCTGCGTGGACATCGCCCTCCCCCTGGTGTCACTGGATATGTAACCGATGTGGGAATGCAGGCCGGCCCGCACGTTGGCCTGTGGCGATCGAGGCGCTAAACTCCCTGTCTACCCATACCCCGAGACCGGGCCGGCCTGATACACCAGGCCGGATAGGATCGATAATCAAAAAGGCCCTGTATATGCGCTGGATACTTTACATCATTGGACTGCTCGTGCTGCTGGTTCTGGCCGGCTTCCTGTTTCCTCGCGAGGTTACCGTTGAACGCAGTGTTTATATCAACAAGCCGCCGGCAGCGATATTCCCCACGCTGAATAACCTGCGTAACTTCAACAACTGGTCACCGTGGTACTCCATTGACCCCACCACCAGCTACATCATCAGTGGTCCAACCGAGGGCGTCGGCAACAAGATGTCCTGGAGCAGCGAGAACCCCAATGTCGGTCGCGGCAGCCAGACCATCATCGACAGCAAGCCCAATTCAATGGTGCGCACACACCTGGATTTCGGCGCCCAGGGTACGGCCATGGCCGAATTGCAACTGGAACCCCAGGGCAGCGGTACCAATGTGACCTGGACGTTCAGCAGTGACATGGGCAGCGGCCCCATTGCCCGCTGGATGGGCCTGGTGGTCAAGGATATGGTGAGCGATTCCTACGAGCGGGGCCTGAATAAACTCAAGAAATACATCGAGTCCTCCACTGACCTGCCGGCGTCCGGGACGGAGATCGACAGCGGCTCCGATGAGGCCCTGGCGCCGGAAACCGGCGGCGATTCCGGCATGGAGACCGACCCCGGCGATATGGATGAGGGAATGGAGACCGAGATTATCGAGGAAGAGGGCGAGGAAACGCTGGAAGAAAACCGCCACGACCGCTGAGATACGAAAGCCCACACAAGTGGGCTTTTTTTCGTCCGTTCTCGGTAGCGGGCCGAACAGCGGTCACTTGTCAGTCCCTGCCCCCGGGCTTGCCATTACCCCCCCTGCCCTGCTGGGGATGGCGCCGTGGCGCCGCCCGCGGCTTCCGCAACTTACGACGCTGTCGCTGCAGGCTCTGCTTTTCGGCCTGGGTCAACGGGCGCTGCCCCAGCTTCGGCAGCCCCGCTGTGACACAGAGGTCATCGATATCCGAGGGCTCCATCTCGATCCACTGGCCGACACGCACCTGTGAGGGGATAAATACATTGCCATAGCGAACCCGCTTGAGGCGGCTGACCCGCACCCCCTGGGATTCCCACAGGCGCCGGACCTCCCGGTTGCGGCCTTCCATCACCACGCAATAGAACCAGCGGTTATTGCCCTCGCCACCGCTCTCAACAATATCGGTAAAACGGGCGACACCATCATCCAGCAGCACGCCGGTGAGCAAACGCTCTTTCATCTCGTCGTCCACCTGCCCCTGGATGCGGACCAGGTATTCCCGGTCGATCACCGAGGAGGGATGCATCAGCCTGTGCGCCAGCTCGCCGCTGTTGGTAAATAGCAGCAGGCCACTGGTATTGAAATCGAGGCGGCCGACCGAGATCCAGCGACCGGATCGCAGGCGTGGCAGTCGGTCATAGACTGTGGGACGCCCTTCCGGGTCGTGTCGGGAGCAAATTTCACCCACCGGCTTGTTGTAGAGGATCACGCGGCAACGCTCCTCCTCCTGGAGAGCCAGGCGCTTGCCGTCCAGCTCAATCCTGTCCTCATCGGTAACCCGCTCACCCAGCTTGGCCACCTGCCCATTGACGGTTACCCTGCCAGCCTCGATGGCGCGCTCCATTTCCCGTCGGGATCCCTGCCCGGCGCGGGCCAGTACTTTCTGCAGTTTTTCGCCTGCAGGCACGGTACCTTCACTCATGAATTCGTGGTTTCCGGTTGCACAGTTTCCTGCGATTCGGCTTCATCTGTTGTTTCAGCTTCCGGTTGCCCGGAGTCCGCGGCGCCACCAAACAGCGTGCTGGCCGGCAGGGAAGCCGCAATGGAATCCCCCTCCCCGGCCTGCGATGCGACAGGCTCTGGCTCGCCCATGTCACTGTCCGGGACGCTCTCATGGAGAGTATCGCCGCTGTCCGCCACTTCTGCCGATTCCTCCCCGGCAGCGAGTTCGTCCCGGGATTGACCGGGGAACGCGGTTTCTGGCGCATCCTCATCCGGAGCGGGCGCACCGGTGTCCGCGTCGCGGGTGCTGTCGCCGGCAGCTACCGGCTCCCCGCCGTCGGGGTTCTCCTCATCATCGGGCAACAAGGGCGAAATCGCCCTTTCCGCGGTTTCACCCTCGCCGGGCGAGCTGTCGTATTCACTGTCAGCAACGGCAGCTGCCTCAGCGGTGCTGTCGCCCGCCTCCTCGGCAGGACCAACCTGGCCGGGTACGGCGGCTTCGGTCTCATCCCCGGGTGACGCAGCCTGCCCATCTGCAGCAGCAGCTTCCGGCGTAGTCCCGGCACCACTTTCGGTGCTGCCCTCGTCGCTGGGAGCTGGCTCCGCTCCCTGTTCCCCGGCGGCTTCGGTTTCCCCCTCGGCCTGCTTCACCGGCGTCCCGTCGCCCAGGTCGAGCGACTGGTTCAGGCTCTCGATATCGCGGATCTCTGCCAGGGTGGGCAGGTCATCGAGGCTGCGCAGGTTAAAGTAGTCCAGGAATTCCCGTGTGGTCGCATACAGGGAGGGCTTGCCCGGCACATCCCGCTGCCCCACCACCTTGATCCAGCCGCGCTCCGTCAGCGTCTTGACGATATGGGAGCTGACCGCGACGCCGCGAATCTCCTCGATATCACCCCGAGTAATCGGCTGCCGGTAGGCAATGATCGCCAGCGTCTCGAGGATGGCACGGGAGTATTTCTGCGGTTTTTCCTCCCACAGGCGATTGACCCAGGGTGCCAGGTCTTCGGGCACCTGGTAGCGCCAGCCGCTGGCCACCTGGCGCAGTTCGAAACCGCGCTCGGCACAGCTGTCGGCGATATCCTGCAGCACCTGGCGCAGTTCGCTCTTCTCGGGCCGCTCCCCCTCGTCGATCAGGGACAGCAGCTTGTCTTCGTTCAGCGGTTGTCCCGCTGCCAGCAGGGCGCCCTCAACGATACGGCGCAGCAATTCGGGGGCGATGGTCATTTCTCTTTCTCTGGTCCAACCGGCCCGCGGGCTCCCGCCGCGGGCCTGTCAATATCTATGGTCTGTGTCCGGGCGCTATCCGCCTCGGGCTCACTCCGGCACCAGGTCGACAGCTTCTTCGCCGGCATGGCGAGGGTCCTCGTCGACCGGTTCGGTCACCTGGTCCGGCTCCTGCCCCGCGGCACGTATGTGAATGGGGCCGAACGCCTCGTTCTGTACCAGCTCAACCAGTGACTCTTTCATCAGCTCCATTACCGCCAGGAAGGTGACCACCACGCCGAGGCGTCCCTCTTCCACCGTAAACAAGCTGACAAAGGGCACAAACTGGCGGTGGCGGATCCTGTCCAGCACCTGGGTCATGCGCTCGCGGGTCGAGAGCTTTTCCCGCTCCACCTGGTGGCTCTCAAACATATCCGCCCGGCGCAGCACCTCGGCCAGCGCCACCATGACCTCCTTGAGGTCCACTTCCGGGTCGGGGCGGGTGATGTTGCGATCCGGGGCCTGTGCGGCGGCCTGGTGGATATCGCGACCCATTCTGGGCATCTCGTCGATATCCTCCGCCGCCGTCTTGAAGCGCTCGTACTCCTGCAGCCGCCGGATCAGCGCGGCACGGGGATCCTCCCCCTCCTCTTCCTCCGCCGCCGGTGGCCGCGGCAACAGCATGCGCGACTTGATCTCGGCCAGCATGGCCGCCATCACCAGGTACTCCGCCGCAAGCTCAAAGCGCATGGCGGTCATCATCTCCACGTACCCCATGTACTGCCGAGTGATGTCCGCCACATTGATCTCGAGGATATCCAGGTTCTGGCGCCGGATCAGGTATAGCAGCAGGTCCAATGGCCCCTCGAATGCCTCGAGGATCACTTCCAGCGCATCGGGGGGTATGTAGAGATCGGAAGGCAGGTCGGTGAATGCCTGCCCCTGCACCATAGCGAATGGCATTTCGTCCTGGCGCGGGTGGCCATCGCCAGTACCCCGGGGTTCCGATTCATCGCCCGCGGGGGTGGCCGCATCGGTATCGCGGGCATTCCCGCCGTCCGCCTCGCTCTTTTCGGCTTCGGCGATCTCGGCGAGCACCTGCTCCTCGGCCTCGGCAATCAACTCTTCACTGGACACGCTGCCCACCCCTCGAAAACGCAAACGCGGGATTATACATTGGTACGGCGGTCTGCACCGGGCCCCTCAACCGAAAATTTCTTCGAGCGGGCCGCAGCCCTCCCGGACCAGCTCCGGCTCATCCCCGGTCAGGTCAACCACGGTAGTCGCCTCCAGGCCACAGAAGCCACCGTCAATAACCAGTTCCACCTGGTGCTCGAGGGTGTCGCGGATATCATAGGGATCGGTCAGCGGCTGGGTGTCGCCGGGCATAATCAGGCTGCAGCTCATCAGCGGCTCGCCGAGACGCTCCACCAGTGCCTGCACGATGGCGTTGTCCGGCACCCTCAGGCCGATGGTCTTGCGCTTCGGGTGCATCAGCCGGCGGGGCACTTCGGCGGTGGCCGGCATGATAAAGGTATAGGGGCCCGGCGTGTGGTTTTTCAGCAACCGGAACATCTGGTTGTCCACCTTGGCGTAACTGGCCAGCTCGGACAGGTCCCGGCACATCAGGGTAAAGTTATGCCGCTTGTCCAGTTGCCGCAACGCGCGGATGCGCTCCAGCGCCAGCTTCTCCCCCAACCGGCAACCGATGGCGTAAGCCGAATCCGTCGGGAACACGATTACCCCCCCGGCCGCGACGATGTCCGCGGCCTGGCTGATCAGCCGACCCTGTGGGTTCTCCGGATGAATCTGGAAAAACTGCGCCACTATTCCCCCCCCTCTGATCAATGCTGCAACGGGCCCCGGGCCCGCTCGGACGCGCTAGTTTGCCACAGATTCCACACCGGCTCGACGTCCGCCGGCAGGTACACGCAGCCCAGCTCCCGCCAGGGCTGGTCCGGGCGGTGGAAGTCACTGCCCAGAGAGCACCGCAGCCGCGGTCCATGGCGCTCCAGCAGGCGACGCAGGTCGGCGGTCTGCAACGGGTTCTGGCGCCCACACAGTAGCTCCACCGCCTCGCCGCCCAGGTCCTGGAAGGCCTCCAGCAACGCCCCGAGGCGGGTCCTGGTAAGACCGTACTTCAGTGGATGGGCAAGGACTGCCGTGCCCCCGGCAGCCCGGATCGACTCGACGGTCTGAGCCAGGTCCGGCCATTCGACCCTGACATCGCCGGCCTTGCCGGCGCCCAGGTAGCGCTTGAATGCCTGCTGCTCACTCTCCAGGTGTCCCGCCATGACCAGCCAGCGGGCAAAGTGTGGCCGCCCCAGCACCCCGTCTCCGGCGACTCCGGTTGCGCCGGCCAGGGCCCCGCTGAAACCGCGTTTCTCCAGGCAGGCGGCGATACGGGCGGCGCGCTCGCGGCGCAGCCGCCACCGCTGCTCGATGGCGCCCCGCAGGGCCGGGGCCGCAGCATCCACGTTCAGGCCGACAATGTGCACCTGGCGCCGCCCCCAGCTGGCAGTCAGCTCAATTCCGGGCACTATTGCCACTCCCTCGGCCTCACCCGCAGCCTCCGCGGCGGCCAGTCCGGCCACTGTATCGTGGTCGGTGAGAGCCAGCAGCGAAACTCCCTGGGATTTCGCCCTCGACACCAGCGCCTCAGGACTTAAAATACCGTCCGACGCCGTGCTGTGGCAGTGCAGGTCCACCCGGCCCGCTGTGGCCAGCTCGGCAGGAGTGGAAAGTGTTGTCGCCATTGAACTTCTCCCGGGTATCCCCCGGCCGGACAGTGCCGGCCCAGCACCGCCCAAAGCGGAACTTCCAGCCGGCCCCGTTGTCATATTTGATTCAGTCGCGCCTCTGTCGCGGCCTGGCCGGAAGAGGGACAAGCCCCGGGGCACACTGACCCTTCGGTCCCGGAATCGGAACCCGGGCATCATTCATTGTACCTCCACAAGGGGTACGGCCGGTCGACAGGCCTTATCTTGCGCAGGAACTGCAGCCGGCTGTCGTGGCATTATCACCGGAACCGAGCATGACCGAAACCAATTCCAGTTCAACCGCCCCCCGCGAGGGTGCGACCGGGGCCCGGAAGCCCGAGCGGGAGAGCCTGCTCGCGAACCTGCTGCTGAATATTGTCATTCCCACCGTGATCCTGACCAAGTTGTCTGGCGATGACTGGCTGGGCACCAAATGGGCGATCGTGGTAGCCCTGGCCTTTCCGCTGGCCTACGGCGCCCGCGACCTGATGCGCTCGGGCAAGGTCAACTTTTTCTCTGCCCTGGGCGTGATCAGCATCCTGTTGACCGGCGGCATCAGCCTGCTGGAGCTGGATGCCAAATATATCGCCATCAAGGAAGCGGCCATTCCCGGGTTGCTGGGAATCGCCACGGTCGCCTCACTGTATACTCCCTGGCCCCTGGTCAGGACCCTGCTGTACAACGACCGCATCCTCGACACCGCCAAGGTGGCCGAGGCACTCGCCGGCAAGGGCAATGAAGTCGCTTTCGAGCGCACGCTGCAACAGGCCTCCTGGATGATCGCCGGGTCCTTCTTCCTGTCCTCGACGCTTAACTACATCCTCGCCAAGGTCCTGCTGCAGAGCCCGCCGGGAACCGAGGCCTTCAATGCTGAGCTGGGTAAGATGACAGCCCTGAGCTTTCCGGTAATCGCACTGCCTGCGACGGTAATCCTGATGCTGGTGCTGTTTTTCCTGTTCCGGCGGATCGGCAAGCTGACGGGCCTGAAGCTGGAAGAGATCGTCACCCAGCAATAGACATCCAGATTCCAATAATTTTCAACGGATAGAAGAGCACATTAATTCATGTGGTACGCAATCATTAGTGAAGATGTGGAAAACAGCCTCGAGAAACGCAAGAGCGCGCGCCCGGAACACCTGGCGCGGCTCAATCGCCTCAAGGATGAGGGCCGCCTGCTGATTGCCGGCCCCTGCCCGGCCGTCGACAGCGAGGACCCTGGCGCAGCCGGTTTTACCGGCAGCCTGGTCGTGGCCGAGTTTCCGTCCCTGGAGGAAGCCCGCGCCTGGGCGGACGCGGATCCCTATATGGCCGCCGGGGTTTACGCCTCGGTTACCGTCAAGCCTTACAAGCTGGTGCTGCCCTGACCGGCAAGCCCGACAACCAAACCGTTTCAATTCACGCAACGATAAAAACAGCTGTATCAAAATGATGAAATCCTTGACCAGCCTGCTCGCCGTGGCCCTGCTCGCCACCACCCTGCCCGCCTCCGCACAGAGCGGTGGCACCCGCTATATTACTGACCAGCTGCACGTGCCCTTGCGCTCCGGCAAAGGCAACCAGTTCCGCATCCTCAACAGCGGCCTGCCCAGTGGCACCAAACTGACACTGCTTGAGGACGCGCCGGAGGAAGGCTGGGCGCGCGTGCGCACCCCCGGTGGAGAAGAGGGCTGGGTACGCCGCCAGTACCTGGTATCCGATCCAGTCGCCTCGATCAAACTGGAGCGTGCCCAGGCCAACCTGGACCGTTTCGAGAAGATGGAGGGCAACCTGGGCGGCGAGGTACGGCGCCTGGAAGCCGAGAACCAGCAACTGGAGACCGCCCTGGACAAGCAGGAAGCCAGGTCCGCGCAGCTGGCGAAGGAACTCAAGGAACTGAAAAAACTCTCTGCCGATGCCGTGGCCCTCAACCAGCGCCACCAGAAGCTGCTCAACCAGCACGAGCTGCTGAAACAGGAACAGGCCATGGCCGAGGCGGAAATCCAGCGCCTGTCCGGCAGTGAAAGCCATAAATGGTATATGTACGGTGCCATGTCGGTCGGCCTGGGTGCTATTCTGGCGATGATCGCCCCGCACTTGCGGCCCCGCCGGCGCCGCTCCGAATGGGCGAACTGACCTGATCGTGGCGGGCTCCCCAGTAGCCCGCCCCAGCCAAGGAGTTGGTAAAAATGATAAAGACAATTGCCACCGCCCTGCTCGGCTCGCTGGTGGCCATCGCGGCCCTGGCCGACGACAAGCGGCCGCTGGTGGAGCTGAAGACCGACCTGGGCACCGTGCGGGTGGAGCTCTACGCCGATAAAGCCCCCGCGACCGTGGAAAACTTCCTCCAGTACGTGGACAGTGGTTTCTACAACGGGGTAATTTTCCACCGTGTAATACCGGGCTTTATGGCCCAGACCGGGGGGCATACCTTCGACTTCCAGGAGAAAGAGACCCGCGAGCCGGTGGTCAACGAATCCGACAACGGCCTGCAGAACGTGCGCGGCACCCTGTCGATGGCCCGGACAGAAGAGCCTGACAGCGCAACCTCGCAGTTCTTCATCAACTACGGGGACAATACACGGCTGGACGGCAGCGCGGACAAACCGGGGTATACGGTTTTCGGCAAGGTCGTCAGTGGCATGGAAGTGGTCGACCGGATCGGTGAGGAGCCGCGGGGCCTCTATCGCGCCTTCCCCGACGCTCCCAACACGCCCGTGCGCATCCTCGAGGCGAAGCGCATCGACGACAGCACTGTCGCCAGCAAGGACCAGGAGTAACCGGTGATTGACCTCAGCGTAAACCTCAACAAGATCGCCCTGATCCGCAATTCCCGCGAGGGGAACTACCCGGATGTGGTCGCCCATGGTCGCGTCTGCCTGGATGCCGGCGCCCAGGGACTGACCGTGCACCCGCGCCCGGATCAGCGCCATATCCGCCCGGGTGATGTGCGCGACCTGGCAGAGCTGTGTCGCCCACTGAATGGCGTCGAGTTCAATGTCGAGGGCAACCCGTTTGCCGAGCCCCTGGCCGACTACCCGGGCCTGTTGCCACTGGCGCTGGAAACCCGCCCGGACCAGTGCACCCTGGTTCCCGACAGTAACGACCAGCTGACCTCCGACCATGGTTTTGACTTGCGCCGTGACGGTGAAAGGCTGGAGCCGATCATCGCCAGGCTCAAGGCTGCCAATATCCGTGTCAGCCTGTTCATGGACCCGGATCCGGAGCAGATCGGCCTGGCCCGCGAGGTCGGCGCGGATCGTATCGAGCTCTACACCGGCCCGTATGCAGAGGCTGTGGCCAGCCAGAGCCCGGAACTCGACAGCATTTTCGCCGCCCACTGCGCTGCCGCCGAGCACGCGCTGCAGCAGGGGCTGGGGGTCAACGCCGGGCACGACCTGAACCTGATCAACCTGCCGCGTTACCGCAACCTGCCCGGCCTGCAGGAAGTCTCCATCGGCCATGCGCTGACGGTGGACGCCATCGCCATGGGCCTGGGCAATGCGGTGAACGCTTACCTGAACTGTCTCGCCGGCAACTGATGCGCACGCTGAATATTGTCGGTGCCGGCAGGCTTGGCCGCACCCTCGGTCGCCTGTGGCAGGAAAATGGCTTCTTCCGGGTGCAGGCCGTCTGCAACCGCAGCGAAGGCAGCAGCCGGGCCGCAGCACAATTTATTGCTGCCGGTAACCCGGGGGCACTGCCCCGGGTTTTCACTGACATTGCACAGATGCCCCCTGCGGACTGCTGGTTGCTGGCTACCGGTGACCGCCAGATCGCTGCGGCGGCCCGGGAGCTGGCCACATCCGGACTGGCGCGCGAAGCGGTGGTGTTTCATTGCAGCGGCGCTCTCGATGCCTCGACCCTGGCGCCCTGCCACCCGGCGGCACTGGCCAGCGCCCATCCGGTACACAGTTTCGCCGAGCCCCAGCAGTCCCTGCACACTCTGGCCGGCAGCACGGTTGCCCTCGAGGGTGACGAGACCGCGGTCACCCTGCTGCAAGAAGCTTTTGTGGCCCTGGACTGCCGGCCGCTGTCACTGGCGGGAGCTGACAAATCCCTGTACCACGCCGCCTCGGTGCTGGGCTGCAACTACCTCACCGCGCTGCTCGACCTGAGCCTGCGAGCCTACGAGCGCGCCGGCATCGGTCGTGAGCAGGCGCTGGCAATGCTGGGCCCAATCGCCACCCAGACCCTGGAAAACAACCTGCGCCTGGGTCCCGAAGGCGCCCTCACCGGCCCCATCGCCCGCGGTGATATCGATACCGTACAGGCTCACCTGGCTGCCCTCGAAGCCACGGATCCGGTGCTGCTGCAATGCTACCGACAGCTGGGGCGAGCCTGCGTGCAAGTTGCGCAGCGCGGCCATCTGGATCGCGACAGCGCAGCCAGGCTAGAACAACTATTGAGTGAACAAGAACCTTGAACGATTCGCCGGAATATCGCCGCAAAAAGGCCTTTTACGACAGCCTGCTAACCATCTACGGACGCAAGCCGGTGTTGGAAGCACTGGAGGATTTCTCCCTGCCGGTCCACAAGCTGCACCTGGCCGTGAGCAACCGGCGGGACGCGGTGATGGCGCGTATCGAACAGCTGGCCGGTGAACGGCACATCGAGGTTGCACACCACGACCGCAAATCACTCTCGCGCATTTCCAGGAATGCGCGCCAGGACCAGGGAGTTGCCCTGGACCTGGCCCCGCCGCTGTATGGGAACGCCACAGATTTCCTCCAGGAGCGACAGGGCAACCACTATGAATTGCTGGCCCTCGACGGGATCACCAACCCCCAGAACCTGGGCATGATCATCCGTTCCGCCTGCGCCGGGGGCATCGACGGCATCATCCTGCCACGCAAGGGCTGTGCCCAGATTGATCCGCTGGTCATCAAGGCCAGCACCGGCACATTGTTCAAGACTCGCCTGCTGCGCTGCGATGAGCTTGGCCCCGCCCTGGCCCGTTTCCGTGAGAGCGGCGCACGGGTATACGGGCTCTCCTCCCACGCCAGTGAAACCCTGGCGGGCATCGGCACCGGACAGGCGAATATCTTTGTCCTCGGTAACGAAACCCATGGTGTAAGCGATGCAGTGGCAAAGCAGTGCTCGAACAGCATCCGCATCCCCATGCACAATGACGTCGAGAGTCTCAACGTCGCTGTCACCGCAGCCCTGATCAGCTTTCGCCACCAGCTGCAGTAAGCCAACCTGACTCAACCCTTTGTGCCGACGCAACGCCAGGGCACCACTGCCCGGAACGGCGGCACACCCCACCTGCCTCCTCTCCCCCTCTCTGCGCTTGTGTCATTAAAAATGACCGCTTCTGCGCCAATTACTTGGATAACTGACGCGTCTGGACTAAATAACTCAAAGGCGCGGTGCTGACAGAAAAATTTTGCCGGAATCGGCCGCACCGCGGAATGACGCCAATAACTCCAACAAGGAAGTCACCCGATGCAGATTTCACGCCCATTGTTGCTATCCCTGGCCATCGCCACCAGCCTGCCAGCCGGCGCTGCGGGCCCTGAAGATGGCTACCTGGACCTGCTGCCCTATTTCTCCCGTGTCGATAGCGAACGCAATACCGACCCCGACGCGCTGGGATTACGGGCAGCCTATGGCTGGGGCTACGAGGGCCCCTGGTATAACGAGGTACAGGTTTTCGGCGCCATTTTTGAAACCGACAATGAATTCACCGATTTCTACAACTACGGCGTGGGATTTGATGTCTCGTACCACTTTGGCGACCGGCAGGCCTATACGCCCTACCTGCTTGCCGGCGTCGGCGTCGCCCGTAACGACGTAATTCCCGACGTCGACGATGACACCGAGGGCTTTGCGAACCTGGCCGCCGGGATTACCACGGAGGAAATCTCCCGCCGCGGTATCCGCCTGCGGGCAGAGGTGCGCTACGTCCACGACTTTTTCAAGAATGGCCGGAACGACTGGCAACTGGGCTTTGGGATAAGCATACCACTCCGCTGCCCGCCGCCACCCGTCATCGCCCTGGCCCCACCACCGCCGGAACGCGGCCCGGTCGAGGTCAATATGGCGGACTCGGACGGGGACGGAGTGCTCGACCGTGACGATCGCTGCCCCGATACCCTGCCCGGCGCCCAGGTGGACAGCGAGGGCTGCGTGATCGCCAACCAGACCATCACCCTCGAGGACGTGCGCTTCGAATTTAATTCCGATCGCCTGACCCCCGCCGCCCGCGATGACCTGCAACAGGCTGTCCGGGCCCTGCGCAACCAGCCCGGCTCGGCCGTGGAGATTGCCGGGCACACCGACAGCCTCGGCAACGACAACTACAACCTGCGCCTGTCACAGAAACGCGCCAATGCCGTGCGGGCCTTCCTGATCAGCAATGGTATCGATGCCGGCCGCATTGCAGCCAACGGTTATGGTGAGCAACAGCCAGTGGCACCGAATGACACAGAAGCCGGCCGGGCCCAGAACCGCCGCGTGGAAATGCGCTTCCGCTGATCCCACTCCATGCCGCGCCGGGGATCTCCCGGCGCGCTGCGCACATTGCCCAAGTCGGCATCCCCATGCCGCGACCGACCCTGTAAACGACTCCCGCTTTCTTATTGGACAAATGCCATTCATGAGTCTACGCAGTCCACAGATTCTGTGGATATCTCTGTGAGCAAGTATCGGGAAAATCCCGCCAAGCCGCATGAACCGGCTGCAACCTCTTTGTGAAGAAAATTTAACCAAAGCGATAAACTGTTAAAAATCAACAAGTTAGAGAAGTCAATGAAATATGATTAGCAACAGGACGCGCTAAATCCAACGACGACGGGCGGGAAGGAATCTTGTGGAAAGTCTTGACAGGTAAGTCCGGCAGGTAGGCGCAGGGCAGCGAGGTGAGATTCCTCGCTGCCCCCTCAATTATTCCCACTCAATGGTGGCGGGTGGCTTGCTTGAGACGTCGTAGACGACGCGGGAAATATGTTCAATCTCGTTGATGATGCGGTTGGACACCTTCTCGATCAGTTCGTAGGGCAGGTGCGCCCAGCGGGCCGTCATAAAGTCGACAGTCTCGACGGCGCGCAGTGCCACCACGTACTCGTAGCGACGCCCATCGCCGACCACGCCCACGGACTTGACCGGCAGGAACACAGCGAACGCCTGGCTGGTCTGGTGGTACCAGTCCGCGTTACGCAATTCCTCGATAAAGATAGCATCCGCCTCCCGCAGGATGTCGGCGTATTCTTTCTTTACCTCGCCGAGGATGCGCACGCCGAGACCCGGCCCCGGGAAGGGGTGGCGATAAACCATGTCATAGGGCAGGCCCAGCTCGAGGCCGATCTTGCGCACCTCATCCTTGAACAGCTCGCGCAGCGGCTCCACCAGCTCCATTTGCATTTCTTCCGGCAGGCCGCCGACATTGTGGTGTGACTTGATCACATGGGCCTTGCCGGTCTTGGCCGCTGCGGACTCGATCACGTCCGGGTAGATAGTGCCCTGGGCCAGGTACTTCACATCCCTGAGCTTGGCCGCCTCTTCGTCGAACACCTCGATAAAGGTATTGCCGATAATCTTGCGCTTGGCCTCCGGCTCGTCCTCGCCCGCCAGGCGCGACAGGAACAGGTCCTCCTTGTCCGCGCGGATCACCTTGACGCCCATGTTGTCGGCGAACATCTCCATCACCTGGTCGCCCTCCTGCTTGCGCAGCAGGCCGTTGTCCACGAACACACAGGTGAGCTGGTCGCCAATGGCCTTATGCAGCAGCGCCGCCACCACCGAACTGTCCACCCCGCCGGAGAGGCCCAGCAACACCTTGTCCTTGCCCACCTGGGCACGGACCTTCTCGATGGAATCCTCGATAATGTTTGCCGGGGTCCAGAGCTTCTTACACCCGCACAGGCCGATGACGAAGCGCTCATAGATGCGCATGCCCTGCAGCGTGTGGGTCACCTCGGGGTGGAACTGGACACCGTAGAAATGCTTTTCGGGATGATACATACCGGCGATCGGGCAGGAATCCGTAGAGGCCATCAGCTCGAAGCCCTCCGGCATCTGCACAACCTTGTCGCCGTGGCTCATCCACACATCCAGCAGCCCGTGGCCATCGCCATCCAGGTGATCCTTGATGTCATCGAGCAGCGCGGAGCTGCCCTCAACCCGTACCTGCGCATAGCCGAATTCACGGATATTGCTGCCCTGCACCGCACCGCCCAGTTGATGAGCCATGGTCTGCATGCCGTAGCAGATACCCAGAACCGGCACCCCCAGTTCAAATACCGCGCCCGGTGCCCGCGGGGAGCCCTCTTCCGGTACCGACTCCGGGCCGCCGGCCAGGATGATGCCCTGCGGGTTGTACTCGCGGATCTCCTCGTCGGTCATGTCGAAGGCGCGGATCTCGGAGAATACGCCCAGCTCGCGCACGCGACGGGCAATCAATTGGGTGTACTGGGAACCGAAGTCGAGAATCAGGATTCGGCTGGCATGGATATCTTGGGACATGGCTTACTCGATTGTTACAGGGTGGAGGCCCAGAAACTGCGAGCGGACCCCGTGGGTCCGCTCGCCATCAATCATGATAGTTGCTCAAATAAAGGGGCTATCAACGACCACCGACAGGGTAGTTGGGCGCCTCTTTGGTGATCTGCACGTCGTGCACATGGGACTCGCCCATACCGGCTGCGGTAACCCGCACGAACTGGGGCCGGGTGCGCATGGTCTCGATATCCACGCTGCCGGTGTAGCCCATCGCGGAGCGCAGGCCACCCATCATCTGGTGCACGATGACAGACAGTGGACCCTTGTAGGGCACGCGGCCCTCGATGCCCTCGGGCACCAGTTTCTCGGCGCCCTTGCTGGCATCCTGGAAGTAGCGGTCCGAAGAGCCCTGGGTTCGGGACATGGCACCCATGGAACCCATGCCGCGGTAGGACTTGTAGGTCCGCCCCTGGAAGAGTTCAACCTCGCCCGGCGCCTCCTCGGTGCCTGCGAGCATCGAACCCATCATCACGGAGTGGGCACCGGCAACGATGGCCTTGGAAATATCTCCGGAGAACCGGATACCACCGTCGGCGATCAGTGGCACCCCGGTGCCCTCGAGCGCCTTGGCCACCTCGGCGATGGCGGTAATCTGCGGCACGCCAATACCGGTCACGATACGGGTGGTACAGATGGAACCGGGCCCGATTCCCACCTTCACAGCATCCGCGCCTGCCTCTGCCAGCGCCTTCGCGGCCTCTGCGGAGGCGATATTGCCGCCGATCACGTCCACCTGCGGGTGCATTTCCTTGATGCGGCGCACGCGTTCGATCACATTGCGGGAATGACCGTGGGCGGTATCCACCACCAGCACGTCCACCCCGGCTTCCACCAGCGCCGCCACGCGGTCGTCGGTGTCCGGGCTGGTGCCGACAGAGGCCCCCACTCGCAGGCGCCCATCGGCGTCCTTGCAGGAATTGGGGTACTGCTCGGCCTTGTTGAAATCCTTGACGGTAATCAGGCCGCGCAGCTCGAAATCACCGTTTACCACCAGCACCTTCTCGATACGGTGGCGGTGCAGCAGCTCCTGAACCTTGCCCGGTGCCGCGCCTTCTTTCACGGTCACCAGTCGCTCGCTGGGGGTCATGATACTGGCTACGGTGGCGTCCAGGTCGGTCTGGAAACGCACGTCGCGGCTGGTGACAATCCCCACCAGGTTGCCCTTTTCCATTACCGGGACGCCGGAAATATTGTGGTGGGTGGTGAGCGCGATCAGCTCACGCACCGTGGCGCTGGACTCGATGGTAATCGGGTCCTTGACCACGCCGGCCTCGAACTTCTTGACCGCGCGCACTGCCAGCGCCTGGTCCTCGATGGACATGCTTTTGTGGATGATACCAACGCCGCCTTCCTGGGCCAGGGCGATGGCCAGGCGCGATTCCGTGACCGTATCCATCGCTGCGGATACCAGCGGGATATTCAGGGAAATATTGCGGGACAGTTTGGTCTTCAGGGAAACGTCCTTGGCTGTGACGTCGGAATATCCGGGCACAAGTAGGACATCGTCAAATGTGAGAGCTTCGCGCGCGATGCGCAGACCAGAGTCAGACATGGACACTCAAACCTCGAAATAGCGGGATTGGGTATCGGCGCGATTATAGCGGCAAGATCGCCGGCGTCAAAAGACTATTTGCTTTTTTTACCAAATACCTTTACCTGCCACCGCGTTACTGCAATATTGGCCCGCCCCGAGGACTTTGGCGAGACTTACATGCTCACAGGCAACCAATCCCACCCTCCCGGTAACCGCCCCAACCGCAGCGTCCTGACCGTCAGCGACCTCAACCGGGAGGTAAAGCACCTGCTGGAGAGCAGCATTCCGCTGCTGTGGGTCAGTGGTGAGATCTCCAATTTTGCCGCCCCAAGCTCCGGGCACTGGTACTTCACCCTGAAGGATGCTCGCGCCCAGGTGCGCTGCGCCATGTTCCGGGGCCGCAACCGGGCGGTCCGCTTCCGTCCCGACAACGGCCGCGAGGTCCTGCTCCGGGTAAGAGTCGGCCTTTACGAGGGGCGCGGCGAGTACCAGCTGGTCGTCGAGCATATGGAGGAGGCCGGCCTGGGTGCACTGATGCGCCAGCTGGAGGAGCTGAAAGCCCGCCTGCAGGCCGAGGGGCTGTTCGACCCGGCACGCAAGCGCCCCCTGCCTTTCCTCCCCGGTAATATCGGCATTGTAACGTCGCCCACCGGGGCCGCCGTGCGGGACATGATCCACGTACTGGGGCGGCGCCACCCGGCGGCGGAAATCGGTCTCTGGCCGGTCCAGGTGCAGGGCCGCGAAGCCGCCGGCCAGATAGCCGCGGCCATCGCCCGCGCCGGCAACTCTGGCAGGCACGACCTCCTGATCGTGGGCCGCGGCGGTGGCTCCATCGAGGACCTGTGGCCGTTCAACGAAGAAATCGTCGCCCGGGCCATTGCCGCCTGCCCTATTCCGGTCATTTCGGCCGTTGGTCACGAGACCGATACCACGGTATCTGACCTGGTTGCGGACCTGCGCGCCCCGACGCCTTCCGCAGCGGCGGAAATTGCCAGCGCCAATGCGGTGGAACTGTGGCAGGGCGTGGAAGCCCTCCGCCAGCGCCTGCTGCGCGCGACACAGATACAACTGCGTCACCTGAGACAGCGCCTGGAGGCCACCCGCAACCGCATCCGCCACCCCCGTGAACAGCTGCAGAATCGCGCCCAGCGCCTCGACCACCTCGAGCTGCGGCTGCAGGGCGCGGTGCAGCAGCACCTGCACAACCGCCAGCGGGAATTACAGCTGGTCAGCCGGGCCTTCGCCCACTACCACCCGGAGCGCGAACTGGAGCGGCGACGCCAGCTTGCCGGCTCGGCGGCGGCGCAATTGCAACGCGCCATGGAAACATTCCTGCAAAAACGACGGGAACAGCTAGGGCACAGCAGCCAGCTATTGCACAACGTGAGTCCGCTGGCGGTGCTGCAACGGGGCTACGCCATTGTCAGGAATGAACAGGGAGAGGTGCAGAAACAGGCCCGCAGCCTCACCGCAGGGCAACGCCTGCACACCCGCCTGGCGGACGGTGAATTTACCGCCGTTGTGGAGCAGGTCTCCGAATAGCGCCACCGGCAACCGGGGCGCTGCAAACACATCCGCCACCAATCCATTCCAACCCCGGAAGGATGTACATGAGGGGCTGCACTTCCGCCCCCTGGCCCCCGCTACACAAACCAATGCAGCGCCAGGCCGACACGGTAGCAATCAGCGGCAACCAGTGACCGTCACAGATGTATCCACAACCTCGCTGCTACCACACGGATCGCCAGGGGTTCCGAAGCCCCATGACCAGGGCGTCAACCACCGCCGGATTCAATACCCACTCCCGTAGATACTGCCGCTGCAGGGCAATATGAGCGGGAAATGGCTCGCACGCACCCCGACTCTACACTTGGGGCCAGTGACGTCTGCCGGAGTTCGCGATGGTGACTGACAAGACAGCATCACGGTGCGCACTGCGATGCTACGCAATTTTCCTGACCGCCCTGCTCAGCTGCCTGGCTCTGGTCGCCTGCGGGAAGGGCGCAGACTCCCCCCGTGACGATGGCCCCTCGATCAGCGAAAGGTCCGGGCTAGCGCCGGCTGATGGTAAAGCGGCCCCCCGAGAGCCAGAGAGTGAAAAAGCCCAGCCTGGGCGGGAGAGCCAACCGGAATATATTGAAACCGGCGACCTGGAGGCGCTGAAGAAGCGTGGAGTCATCCGCTTTGTCAGCCTGACCGGGGGCAACGAGGGCTACCTGCCGCGCAAGGCCATCGTGACACAGACCCACCGCGAGCTCGCCAACCGGCTGGCCGAGCGCCTTAAGCTCGAGTCCCGCTGGCTGATTGCGGAATCGCCACAACAGGCCCTGGAGATGGTCAATGAGGGCCGGGCCGATATGGCCGTGGACAACTTCACCGACACCGAGGCGCGGCGGGAGATTGTGAGCTTCACGCAACCCCTGTCACAATCCTCCGATGTGCTGGTCAGCGGCCTCAAAGGTCCGGACATCAGCGATGTAAAAAACCTCCGCGGCGCCGAGCTGATCGTGCTGGCGGGCAGCACCTATGCTGAACGCGCCCATGAACTGGTGGCAGCCCACCCGGATGCCAACCTCAGTGTGCGCGAGGTTTACCTCAATGACGAACGAGACACACTGTTCAACATGGTCAGCAAGGTCGACAATGCGGTGACCATCCTGCACAAGCGCATCGCCGAGGACACGCTGCGATATCGTGATGACCTCAAGATTGGCGCGGAGGTCAGCGAGCCCCAGGATATCGCCTGGGCAGTACGCCGCGATGCCAAACGACTGAAGACCCGGGTCAACAACTTCCTCACCCGCACCCTGGTCACGGAGATCCCCGAGCGGACTTCCCACTGGTATGCCATCAAGAAGTCACGGGTACTGCGTTTTGCCACCTATAACGGTCCCATCAGCTATTACCTCTGGAAGGGCGTACTGCGAGGGTTCGATTACGAAATGGCAAAGGCCTTTGCCGACAAACATGACCTGCAATTGAAGGTTGTGGTGGTGCCCGACGAGGAAGACCTGGTGGACTGGGTCGTCGACGGGCGGGCCGACATTGCCGGGGCCTCCACCACAATTACCCAGAGACGGATCGACAAAGGGGTGCAATTCAGTGTCCCCTTCCTGGAAACACCGCAGAACATCATCAGCAATACCAGTCGTCCGCCAATCAAGACACTCGCGGACCTTTCCGGCAGGACGCTCACACTGCGGGCCTATTCCGCTTTCATCAAGACCGCGCGCACACTGCAGGAAAGCGGTATCGATGTGGAAGTCGAGGTGGCACCACCGGAGATGTCATTTGCCACGATCCTGAACAAAGTGGCCGAAGGCGAATTCGATGCCACCATTGAGGATACCTATATTGCCGACATCCAGGCGGCCCTGCGCCCGCAACTGGTGATCGGCCTGCAGATCAGCGACCCCCTGCCACAGGGCTGGATGATTAAGCAGGGCAATAAAGACTTGCTAAAACAGGTCAACCGCTTTATGAAGCGCTTCAGTCGCAGCGATGAGTATAAAAAACTGTTTGCGGCTTATTTCAAGCCCAACAAAAACCTGGTACAGAAAATCAGCGCCCGTGTAGTACCGGGCGAAGACCTGTCGCCCTATGACGAGCTGGTGAAAAAGTCTGCCCTCAAGCACGACTTCGACTGGCGGCTGGTGACGGCCCAGATGTGGCAGGAGAGCAACTTCAACCCGAAGGCCGAGTCCCCTGTCGGAGCCCAGGGATTGCTGCAGGTAATGCCCCGCACCGGTGAGGATATGGGCTACCCTCCACCCCTGTTTGAACCGGACCGCAATCTGCAGGCCGGCGTGAAATATATGGAGTGGATCCGCAATCGCTTTCGCGATCCACTGCCCACGGACGAAAAACTCTGGTTCGCCCTCGCCTCCTACAATGCGGGCCTGGGGCATGTGCTGGATGCCCAGAAGCTGGCCGAGCAACTGGGGCTGGATCCGGAAAAGTGGTTCGACAACGTGGAAGTGGCAATGCTGAAGCTGGAGGAACCGCGCTACTTCGAGAAAGCCCGCTACGGTTACGCGCGCGGCTCAGAGCCGGTGGCCTATGTGCGCAAGATCAGCAATCTCTACAAGGCCTACGCCAATGTGGCTACCGGCGAGGTCGCCGGCCGGGACACATCCGGTAGCGGCCCATCGCCGGCCCCCATTACAGTTCCAGGACAATCTTGCCAATATGGGTGCTGGATTCCATCAGCCTGTGGGCCCGGGGTGCATCCTCCAATGAAAAAGTTGCCGCAACCAGTGGGCGCATCCTGCCCTTATGGATCAGCGGCCACACCGTTTCTTCCAGGTTCCGGGCAATGGCAGCCTTCGTTTCTGCCGAACGGGGCCGCAGAGTAGAGCCGGTGAGCACCAGGCGCTTGGAGGCCACCGGCCAGAGATTTACCCTGACCTCGGCGCCCTGCAGGAACGCAATATTGACAATACGCCCATCGGCCGCCGCGAGGCGGATGTTGCGGTTTACATAGTCCCCGCCGACCATATCGAGGATCACGTCAGCCCCGTACCCGCCGGTCAGCTCGCGGACTACTTCGACAAAATCTTCCTCGCGATAATTGATGCACCTCTCGGCCCCAAGCTCCTCGCAGGCTGTACATTTCTCAGCCGAGCCGGCCGTGGCAAACACACGCGCTCCCAGGCTGCTGGCGAGCTGGATCGCGGTAGTACCGATCCCCGACGAGCCGCCGTGTACCAGGAAGACCTCACCCGGCTGCAACCTGCCACGGTCAAACACGTTGCTCCAGACGGTAAAACAGGTCTCCGGCAGGGCTGCCGCCTCGGTCATCGACAGGGGCTCAGGCACTGGCAGGCACTGTCCCGCCGGTGCCACCGTGAACTCGGCATAACCACCACCATTGGTCAGTGCACAGACACGATCGCCGGGCTGCCAGCGGGACACGCCACTGCCCACCGCTACCACTTCCCCCGCCACCTCCAGGCCGAGCACTGGCGAGGCCCCGGGTGGCGGCGGGTACAGTCCCTGGCGCTGTGCCACATCCGGCCGGTTGACGCCCGCCGCCGCGACCCGGATCAGCA
The DNA here is from genome assembly GCF_021729035.1 of Microbulbifer sediminum. GTDB lineage: Bacteria > Pseudomonadota > Gammaproteobacteria > Pseudomonadales > Cellvibrionaceae > Microbulbifer > Microbulbifer sediminum. The sequence continues at coordinate 339,494 of NZ_JAJSAP010000005.1, forward strand.
CCTCACCCTCCCCCGGTTCTGGCCGCGCCCCCTGCGCCAGTTGCATGACGTCGGGATCACCGGTTTCTGGCAGATCGATGTAGCGCATCGGGAATTCTTCCTCTACTTGTACAAAACATTCCGGTACAACGGCCAATAACCAGTTCGCACCGACAAAAAAGCCCGGCAATGCCGGGCTTTCAGTCTATGCCATCCGGGAGGGATGGGTGAAGTTACAGGTCAAAGGTCAGTTCCACGCCCATAATGCGCCCCTTGTTCAGGGGGGTAAAGCTGGCGCCCGGCCCGCCCAGATTCAACGGTAGCTGCGTATTGTTACCCTCCGTCACTTCATCCAGCATGTTTTTGCCAAAGAAAGCGAGACGATAATTACCGGCATCAGGACTATAGCCGAGGCTGAAATCCAGCATATCCGCGGCGGACAGCATACCGAGGTTATTGTCGGTATAGGGCGCTTCGTCGCGATGGTTGAAGTTGACCCGCGAGGTCAGGGTACCGGCGGCCCCCAGGTCCAGGTCATGGACCAGGCCGATGCCATAGGTCCACGGGGCCAGGCGCGGGATATCCAGGCCCAGGTCCACGTCGTTCACCAGGCCGTCACCGCTGATGTCGCCGCGAACACTGTCGTAATCCCCATCCACGTAGCCCACATTAAAAGTGAACAACAGCGTGTCGGACGCTGCGGCCATCGCCTCCAGCTCGGCGCCACGAATCGTGGCATCGGCAGTATTGCGAATGATCTGTATCACACCGACCACTGGGTTGCTCAGGTTTTCCTCCCGCTGCATTTCATCAATGGTGTTGTGGAACAGCGCCATATTGGTACGCAAGCGACCGTCAAACCACTCGGCCTTGCCGCCGATCTCAAAACTGGTCTGCTCTTCCTGGTCAGTCGGACCGGGCAGTTCACCCGGCCCGGTGTTACGCATATTGTAACCACCGCTGCGGAAACCCTTGGTCCAGAAACTATAAATCTGGGCATTGTCAGCCAGGTTCCACTGCAGGCCCACTTTCGGGGTAAACGCATCCCAGCTCTCCGCATCCTCGAAATCGTAGGCCATGCAGTCATCCAGGGTGCAAAGGTCAACGGGAATGGTGGCAATCTTCGCCTCTTTGTCCTCGGTCGAGTAGCGCCCGCCAAGGGTCAGGATCCAGGACTCATTCAGGTCGATATCTGCCTGGGCAAAAACGCCCACGGCCTCATGATCCTGGATACCGCCACCGGTCCAGTCGAAGCCGCCGGAACCCGGCGGGCCGGAAAGCGGCAGCAGGCGGTTTTCATAGTATTCCAGGTCCTGGCTAAACCAGTACAGGCCGGTGGTAAGCGAGGTAGCCCCGAAGCGACCGGCATAGCGCAGCTCATTACTCAGCTGGCTCTGGTCGACACGGGTATTGGCGTGGAAAGCGGTAATGGGCAGGGAATCGATGTCGCCGGTACCGACGGCGTCATATTCCCGCCAGGCGAGTATATTGGTGATGGTGCCGTTACCGAACGCCACGTCCTGATTGTACTCGGTGATCACGTGGCTCCACTCATCCTCCTGGAAGCCCTCCTCGTTCTGCGCGACCTCGAAGGAATCGTCACTGTTGTCCCAGCCAGAGACGTCGACCCCAAACAGCGGGTAAAGCGGGAAATTGGCTGCGAAAGCTCCGCGGTTTTGCGCCACCACACCGTCAGAGTCCATGCGGCCGTGCTCCATACGCACCAGCAGCTCGGCAGTTTCCGAAATGTCCACGCTGAAACTCGGCCGGATAAACCAGCTGTCCGAGGCGCCAGCACTGTCATTGCCGGTGTAGACATTCTCGAACCAGCCCTGGTCATTGTTGTAGTAGGCAGTGAAGCGGCCGTTGACTGTCTCGGAAATTGCGCCGTTTACACTTGCTGCAGCAATCGTATCCAGGTTGTCCGTCGTGGACAGCTTGAACTTGCTGCTGAACTCCTCCGTGGGACGCGCGGTACGGATCACCACCGCGCCACCGGTCACGTTACGGCCGAACAGCAGGCCCTGCGGCCCACGCAGCACCTCGATGCCTTCCAGGTCGAACATGTCGGTGACGACACCGGCGTTCACCCCCATGTACATACCATCGACGAACACGCCCACGGTCGGGTCAATGGAAGGGATGGAGCTGTTGACGCCCAGGCCGCGCACAGTGAAGTTGGCCGTGTTTTTGACGGTGCCGACATCGTCCAGTTGCACGTTCGGCATCTTGAAGGACAGGTCCTGCAGGTCTTTGGTCTGCAGGGCCTCGAGCTGGTCTCCGGAGTAGGCGGTGGCCGCTACCGGCACTTCCTGCAGGCGTTCGGCCTCAGCGCGCTTGCGGGCAGTAACCTGTACCTCTTCCATAATGGTGCCCACTGCACCCTCTGCAGCGTGGGCGGACATGCCACTCGCAAACCACAGGGTTGCTACCGAGCACGTGGATACGAGCGTGGATACACTCCTTGAATTGAACTGACGTCCCATTTTCTCTCTCCATTGCATTACTACTTATTTTTATCGCCACAACGGATGCACTGCGATCGTACTGCATGCCTTCCCTGTTGTTATTATTGGAAGGCTCGACCAGTGACCGCGTATTTTTCACCACATGCCAGGACAACAACATGCGATGCCAAAAGCTTACAACCAGTCATTGGGATGAGAAAGCAGTTTTGTCCAGAAATCACGGCCTGTTACCGCAATAAGTCCTGTCTGCATGGAATGGGAGCTTGCCCGCCCGCGCCCTTGTCAGACGCGCATCAAGAGAGTGAATAACGCCTATTTCCCGGAGCTATAGTGATCAAAATTTTGGGCGTTTTTAGTGCACCGGAGATAGCTGTCGGATCGGCCACCAGACTACCTGGTCAATACGCTAACAGGACAACAATCCGCACCGGAGCAGCTATCTGCGGGAAACCCGGCCCTGCGTCAATCCCGGGCCGGGGGGGGGCCTGCTTAGCCACCAGCCTCCTCGCGGCTCTTGCGCCAGTTGATCACATAGCTGCGACTGAGGCGGTCGTGCAGGAGGTTGCCGTTCAGGAAGCAGTTCACCAGCCAGGCCAGCCAGTAGAGCGGTAGTGTCAGGGTAAAACTCACGATCCGCCACAGCCCATGGGCGTAACCCATACGCCGGAATTGGCGGTTGGTGACACGGTAACCAAGCAGGTATTTTCCCGGAGTGGCCTGCCAACGCGAGCTTTCCGCCAGCCATGCCAGTAACAGGTACCCACCGACCGAGACCATCAGCGCAGTACTACTCGCATCCCCCTCGCTGGCACCGTGCTTAATCAGGACCGCTGAGGTAATTACCCCGAGTGCGACGTAGACCAGAAATACATCCAGCAACACGGCAAAGGCACGGGCAAGAAAACTGCCAAAATAGTATTCGGGGAAACGCTCCTCTTCCGGGGTTGCCCGCTCCAGTACCAGCTTGCGGCCACCTCGCAGTCCCCGCTGTGGATCACCGGCCCTTGCGGCATACTCGTCGAGGCGTGGTAGAACGGCATCCACCAGTACGGCATCAAAGTGCTCACTGAGATATGCGGGGTCCTCTGACCAGGCGAACAGGGAATCGAAGTACTGTAACAGCCTGATGTCTATACCAGGCCTGTCCGTGTACCTCTGGGCCGCACTGGCCACGGCAGCAGAATACTGTGCGACTCGCTGGAAAACCCCCAGGCCCAGGTTCCAGTTGTATTCCTCTTCCAGGATAAACGGGCTTTCTGCCAGGAACTGCCAGCTTGCCTGGTCGTTGACCCGCTGGCGATGCTCGAGCGTTGAATCTACCCGTGCGAGCACGCGGTGATATTCATCGATGCGGGCATTGCGCTGCAGTTCTGCATCTCCCGTATCGGCGGACCCAGGAGCATCGGGCTGATCGGGCTCCGATGTCGGTCCCGTTGGGGATTGGTGCGCTGGCGCCGCCCCTTGCCCCGGTTCGGTGACGGCCGTGTCGGGCATTATCGGTGTTTCAGGCAGGGACGCCCCCCGGGATGTTACGCCCGTATCGCTGCCGGCTTCCTGTCCCGGTGCAGCCAGTGGCGCCGTTCCACCATGAATTTCCCCGGCGGTCGCATCCGTTTTTTGAGCGGCAAGGCCCAGTGCCTGCTTGTAGGCTGCGTGCAGCTGCTGGAACTCCTCCGGCTTTTCGTCCGGGCGGGTCTGCTTGAGTTTTTTTGCATAGGCGCGTTTGATCGCACGGGGATCACCACTGGGCGCTATATCCAGGACCTGCCAGGGATTCATCAGATCCAGTCCTCGCCATCGAGGCGATCCAGCACTTCCCGCAAGTGCAGCTGCGCCTTGCGGATTTCCGCCGGGTTCTGGGAGTCCAGCACCCGGTCAAACTCGCCCAGCATCCGCGCAAGGTATTCCCGCTTGTCACCGAGGCTGGATTCATACAGGCGCTCGCCACGTGCAATCAGCGCCCGGTTCTCTTCCTCTTCACGGGGATGGAACTTCAATTTGGCCAGTTTTTCCCGGGAGCGCTGGATCTCCTCATCGGACAGGGCACCCGGGGCGAACTCGATCAACTTGTGGTGGGTCCTACCGGTGGAGGTCACGGTAATATCCACTTCAAGCAGTCCGTTCATATCATAGCTGTAGCGGATATCCACGGACTCCTCGCCCTTGGCACCCTTCGGTACCGGGATCTGCATTTCCCCCAGGTAGACGTTCTTGTTCACCAGGCGGTTCTCTCCCTGGTAAACCCTCACGTTCACCTGGGCCTGGTTATCGTGCGCCGTCCACACCCGGCGCACCACACTGGTGGGCACCACCGTGTTACGGTCGATGATCGGCATGAAATAATCGCCCTGGTCCGGGCTGTCCTCGTTCAGCACCCCGGTACCCAATGTGTAAGGGCAGACATCGGTAAGCACGATATCCTCCAGGGCTGCGCTGCGGGACTTGAGCCCGGCCTGTATTGCCGCGCCCATCGCCACGACCGTATCCGGGTCCAGGTGGCAGGAGGGCAAGCGACCGAACATCCGGCCCACCAGGGAGCGAAACTGGGCCAGCCGGGTGGAACCACCGACCAGCACCACTTCGTCAATTTTCTGCGGTGGCAGCTCGGCATCCCGCAGGGCGCGCTCAATCGGGCGCTTGGAGCGCAGGAGCAGTGGTGCGCTCAGTTTTTCAAACCAGTCGGCGGTTACCACCCATTCAAGTTTCTGCTTGCCCAGTTCGAGCTCCAGAATCTGCTCCGGCTTCTGGCTGATACGCCGCTTGGAGGTTTCCATCTGCATATACAGGTTCTGCAACTGCCGGGCCGACAAAGCCTCCCGGCCCATACCCTGCTCGGTGAGCACGCCCTCGATCATCGCCTCGACAAAGTCCTCGCCGCCGAGGAAGTTGTCACCGGCACTGGCGTGGACTTCCATAATGCCGTCAAAGAATTCGAGGATGGATACATCGAAGGTTCCCCCGCCCATGTCGAGGATCAGGAAGTTACCCTCCCTCCGGTCGTGCAGCCCGTAGGCGATGGCAGCCGCGGTGGGCTCGTTGATCAGCCGCTCTACACGCAGGCCGGCAAGTTCTCCGGCCTGCTTGGTGGCATGGCGCTGGTTATCGTTGAAATAGGCAGGCACGCTGATGACCGCCTCGCTGACAGGCTCGCCGAGATAGGCCTCGGCGTCCTCCTTGAGCGACCGCAACACCACCGCGGAGAGTTCAGTGGCATTGAACAGCTGCCGGCCCAGCTTGATCCTGTGGTCTGTGCCCATCAATCGCTTGAAGGCGGCCACGGTCCTGTCACTGTGGTTGATCAGCCGCTCTCTCGCTGTCCTCCCCACCACCAGTTCACCGGACTCATCAAGGCCGACCACGGAGGGCGTCAACAACTCCCCCAGCCGGTTGGGAATCAGGGTCACTCCGTCATCCGTCAGGACACCACAGGCACTGTTGGTCGTGCCCAGGTCAATACCGATTACCGCCATAGGTCAAAAATCCCGTTTTTATTATTCCGTTTTAACCAGCCCACCATTTAACAAGCCAGGCATGTGCCGCGCAGCTGCTTTCCGGGGCCGGGCATGGGGAGAGTTAAAGCGTATATTATCGCGTCACCGCAGGCTACCGAAGTGATGAGATGCAGCCTGAAGGCAATGGAATGAAAACCGGGGCGGCACATACACAGCCCCGGCCAGAGTCAGGGGCCCCGGTAACCGTAAAACCACTTCGCCGTCGTATCGCCGATATTGCGCACCGAGTGGCTGGTGCCGGCGGGAATATGAATTTCCTCCCCGATAGCGGGCCGCCAGGTGCGGCCCCCCATTTCCACTTCCAGTTTCCCCTCGGCCAACAGCAATAATTCGTCCACGTCATGGACAAAGTCGTCCCAGCGCTGGCCGGGGGGATCGGTCCAGAGCCCGAAGGAATAACCGCGCCGCGCCCAGTCCCTGCGCAGCGCGTCCGGATCTGTAGCGCGGGTGCCAGTCACGGCGACAAGCGCTCCACCTGCCAGCTGCCATCGGCCTGCAGGCGATAGACGAAGCGATCATGCAGGCGACTGGCCCGCCCCTGCCAGAATTCCACGGTATCCGGCACTACCCGGTAACCGCCCCAGTAATCCGGTAACGGCACCTCATCCGGGTAGCGCTTCCGGGCTTCCAGGAACGCACTCTCCAGCTTGTCACGGGACGCTACCGGCTCGCTCTGGTGGGAGGCCCAGGCGGCCAGCTGGCTATCCCGTGGGCGGGAGTGGAAATAGGTCTCCGCCTCCGCGCGGCCGAGTTCCTCGGCGCGACCGTAGACGATCACCTGGCGATCCAGCGCGTGCCAGGGGAAAAGCAGGCACACCTGCGGGTTGGCGGCAATGTCCCTGGCTTTTTGACTCTGCAGGTTGGTGAAGAAGGTAAAGCCCTGCTCCCCGTAACCCTTCAGCAACACAATGCGCTGGGAGGGCCGGCCACTGGCGTCCACTGTCGCGAGGCTCATCGAGCTCGGGTCCTTGAGGCCTGCCGGGGTAAGTTCCTGCAGCCACTTATCGAACTGCTCCACCGGTGTCTCCAGAAGGTCTTCACGGCTCAGGCCGCCACTGACATACTCACGACGCCACTGATCAATTTCCATCCAGTATTTTTCCTTTTCCTGTACGGTTCACCATTCCGCTAGTCTATAACGTCTGCGCCGCCTTTTCCCGGTTGTCCCCGATTGCGCGATTTTCCTTCTCGGGCCGGGGCGCAAAGCACAATTATCCGGCGATTTTTCCGCGCTTTGTGCAGACTCTGCGGGCGCTTGCGCCCCCCTGTGGTGCCCGCTAGGCTGCTTGCCACTTCATACCAATCACAAAAAGGAACGAGCAGATATGTCCTCCGCGCCAACCTGTGCCCAGGTGCTGATGCGCCTGCTGCGTCAATACCAGGTAGAAAAAGTCTTCGGCATTCCCGGCGTCCACACCATCGAGTTGTACCGGGGCCTGCCGGGCAGCGACCTGCAACATGTGACCCCGCGCCACGAGCAGGGCGCCGCTTTTATGGCGGATGGCTATGCCCGGGCCAGCGGCAGGCCGGGCGTCTGCTTCCTGATCACCGGGCCCGGCCTCACCAATGCGGCCACCGCCATGGCCCAGGCCTATTCCGACTCCATTCCCATGCTGGTCATCTCCGCTGTCAACCGGCGCGAGGACCTGGGCATGGGGCGCGGGCGGCTCCACGAACTGCCGCGGCAGAGCGACGTGAGCCGTGGCTACTGTATCTGGCAACACTCCCTTACCGACGCCGGGCAACTGCCAGAGGTGATGGCCCGGGCATTTCAGGTGCTGACCTCGAGCCGCCCCGGACCGGTACATATTGAAATCCCCATCGACCTGTTCCCGGCACCCATGCCCGGCAACCTGGATGATTACCGCGCATGTCCGCCAGCCGCACTGCCCGCGCCGGGCCCCGGCGCCCTGGCAACAGCCACAGACTGGCTGGCCCGGGCGGAACGCCCGGCGATCCTGCTGGGCGGCGGCGCCCAGGCATGTACCGACAGCGCCACCCGGCTGGCAGAACAGCTGGCGGCACCGGTATTCCTTTCCCTGGCCGCCAAGGGCATCGTCGATGAACGCCACCCACTTTGCGGCGGCGCCAACCTGAGCTTCGACTGTGTGCGGGCGCGGGTGGAGAGTGCCGATGTGGTACTGGCCGTGGGCACCGAGCTGGCGGAAACCGATCGCAACCTGGTACGGGACAACTATGCATTCAAGGGCCGGCTGATTCGCGTGGATATCGATCCCGCCCAGCTGGTGTGCAATGCCGCCCCGGACCTGGCCATCTGCGCCGATGCCGATGCCACCCTCACGCAGCTGTCCGGACAACTGCCGGAAGGTGAAGCAGCTCATCGTGCCAGTGCAGAACAAGAGGTCGCGGAACTGGTGGCCGCCTGCCGCCAGGAGTGGTGGCCGGGCTCTGAAGACCGCTTCCCCTGGGTCGAGGCGCTGCGTGCAGCCCTGCCGGAAGACGGGATACTGGTCACCGACTCCACCCAGCTGGCCTACAACACCAACCACGCGCTGCCGCTCTACAGTGCCCGCAGCCACATCACATGCACCACCGGCTACGGCACACTGGGCTTTGCCCTGCCTGCGGCCGTGGGTGCCCGCCTCGCCGGGGAACGCGATGTGGTGGCGCTGATCGGCGACGGCGGCCTGATGTTTACCCTGGGCGAACTCGCGGTGGCGGTGGAACAGCGGTTGCCGCTGCCGATCCTGGTCTGGAACAATTCCGGTTACGGTGAGATCCGTGACTTTATGGATGAGGCCAGGGTGCCCCAGGAAGGCGTCAACCTGGTCACCCCGGATTTCGTTGCGTTGGCAAAATCTTTCGGTGCCGAAGGCTGCCGGATTGAGCAGCCGCAACAACTGGGCGAGGCGGTGGCGCAGGCGTTACAGCGCAACACACCGACCCTGATCGAAATCACCGCGCCCTGAGGGCGGTTATTCAAGCGAACACGCAAATACTGCGGACAAGCGATTGCAGAGTAATTCAACCATGATCGACTTCAGCAAGATGCAAATGGACAAACTATATATCAACGGCCAGTGGCAGGCTTCCCGCGGCGGTGACCTGCACCCGGTGATCAACCCTGCCACCGAGGAGGAGATCTGCAAGGTGGTCCAGGGCACCGCCGAGGATGTGGATATCGCTGTGGCGGCCGCCCGCGAGGCTTTCAAGAGCTGGCGCTACAGCAGCGCTGCCGAGCGTCGCGATTACCTCAATGCCATCGCCGATGCCATGGAGGCGCGCAAGGACGACCTGGTCCAGGCCGTATCCCAGGCGCTGGGTTGCCCGCCCCATATCAGTGAGTGGCTGCATGTAGAGGGCCCGATTTACTCCATGCGCTACTACGCCGAACGCACCGCGCTGATGGAAAAAACCGAGAAAGCGGCACATTCGCTGGTGCTGCGCGAGCCGGTGGGAGTCTGTGGTTTTATCACTCCCTGGAACTATCCCCTGCACCAGTTCGTGGGCAAGGTGGCGCCGGCACTCGCCGCCGGTTGCACCATGATCACCAAGCCCTCAGAGATGACCCCGCTGCAGGACTATGTAATGGCGGAAATCATTGACTCCGTGAAACTGCCTGCCGGGGTGTTCAACCTGTTGCCGGGCGCAGGGCCGGTAGTAGGCGCGGCACTGTCGGCGCACCCGCACATCGATATGGTGTCGTTCACCGGCTCCACCCGAGCCGGCATCGAGGTGGCCCGGGCGGCGGCCCCCACGGTCAAGCGTGTAACCCAGGAGCTGGGCGGCAAGAGCCCACTGATCATCACGCCCGATGCCGACCTGGAAACTGCGGTACGCTGGGGCTGCGAGGATGTGTTTATCAACACCGGCCAGACCTGCACCGCCCTGACCCGCATGCTGGTGCCTGCGGACCGCTACGAGGAGGCGGTGGAGATCGCCCGGCGCGTGGCTGAGGAAATCACCCTTGGCACCGGCCCGGACAACTTCATGGGGCCCCTGTCTTCCGCGCGCCAGCGGGACATCGTTCGCAGCTATATCGAGAAAGGTATCGCCGAGGGCGCGCGCCTGGTGACCGGTGGAGCCGAGCAGCCGGAAGGGGTTGACCGTGGGTTCTACGTCAAGCCCACCGTGTTCGCGGATGTCACCAATGATATGGCCATCGCCCGCGAGGAAATCTTCGGCCCGGTAACCTGCCTGATCCCCTACCGGGATATGGACGAGGCTATCGCCATTGCCAACGATTCCGAGTACGGCCTGTCCAGCGGCGTCTGGGCCAAAGACCCGGAAAGCGCGCTGCCGGTGGTCCGCCGGATCGAGGCGGGCCTGTGCTTCGTGAACGGGGGCGAGTTCAACTACGATGCCCCCTTTGGCGGCTACAAGCGCTCCGGTAACGGGCGTGAATTCGGCGACGCCGGGCTGGACGAGTTTATCGAACTGAAATCCGTGCAACTGCCCGCATAAAATTCTGTGCCGCGCCACCTCCCGGTGGCGCGGTTGACTGCCTATTCGCACCCCGCTATCTTTGCTCCCGACATCAAGAGAGTGGCTGACGCCAACGCCAACCTGCCGACCGGGGCAAGGTGGTTTTCTCACCGCACATTATCTGTCACTTGTGGCAATCAATATGCGGGAGAGATGGGGCTCTTAGGAGCAATCCAACCGGAGACGCGAACCCGATTTCGCCGCTTCCTCGTCAGCCCTCCAGTTTTTAATGGAGGGACCATGTCCGAATCATCGCTTAACAGCACAGAAGTCATCGAAATTGAGATTGCCAGCCAGCGCAACCGCACTGCCGTACGCGCCCTGCGACGGGCCGACCAGCAGCTGCTGTGGCAACTACTGTTCGACACCGCGGAAGAGGCACTACAATTCGCCACCCATTGCCGCGCCAGCCAGGATCCCGTTACGGCCCACAAGGCCTGCGAACTGGCCGGTTAACAGCTAGACTAAGCGCCAAAAGCGCCAGTTTGAGGAGCTAAAAAGAAGACCATGTCCAAGCCAGAGCAATTCTTCCAGCACCTGCGCGACGAGCTCAAGCAGATCGAGGCGGACGGGCTGTACAAGCGCGAACGCATCATCACCTCGCAGCAGGCCGCACAGATCCAGGTCAATAACGAGGCCGAGGTACTCAACTTCTGTGCCAACAACTACCTGGGGCTCGCCAATCACCCGGACCTGATCGCCGCGGCGAAGGAGGGGCTGGACCAGTACGGCTTCGGCGTGGCTTCGGTGCGCTTTATCTGCGGCACCCAGGATATTCACAAAGCCCTGGAATCCCGGTTGTCTGAGTTCCTGCGCACCGAGGACACCATCCTCTACACTTCCTGTTTCGACGCCAATGGGGGCCTGTTCGAGACCCTGCTGGGACCGGAAGACGCGATTATTTCCGACGCCCTGAACCACGCCTCTATCATTGACGGTGTACGCCTGTGCAAGGCCATGCGCTACCGCTATGCCAACAACGACATGGCGGACCTGGAGTCAAAGCTGAAGGAGGCGGACGCGGCCGGTGCGCGCACCAAGCTGATCGCCACCGATGGGGTCTTCTCCATGGACGGCGTCATCGCCGACCTCAAGGCCCTCTGCGACCTGGCGGACAAGTACAACGCCCTGGTGATGGTGGATGACTCCCATGCGGTGGGCTTCCTCGGCGAGCACGGGCGCGGCACCCATGAGTACTGCGACGTGATCGACCGGGTGGACATCATCACCGGCACCCTGGGCAAGGCCCTTGGTGGTGCTTCCGGCGGTTTCACGTCCGGGCGCCGGGAAATCATCGACTTGTTGCGCCAGCGGTCGCGCCCCTACCTGTTCTCCAATTCGGTAGCACCTTCCATTGTCACTGCCTCGTTGAAAGTGCTGGACATGTTGATGGAGGGCGGCGAGCTGCGGGAAAAGCTGCACGAGAACTCCACCTACTTCCGTAAGCGTATGACCGAGGCCGGCTTTACCCTGGCTGGCGCAGACCATCCGATCATCCCCGTCATGATCGGTGACGCCGCCCTGGCCCAGCAGATGGCGGACAAGATGCTGGAACGCGGCATTTACGTCATTGGGTTCTTTTACCCGGTGGTGCCCAAAGGGCAAGCGCGTATCCGTACCCAGATGTCTGCCGCGCATACCCGCGAACAACTCGATCGCTGTATCGACGCATTCGTGGAAGTGGGCCGCGAGCTCAATATTATTTAATTCTGTTTCCGATCGCGGCCACCGGCCGCTCCAGCGGTGAGCTGAATGGCTGTACCGGGTACTGGAGCGGCCGGTGGCGGCGATCCATGCATATTCTGGCACCGAACTATGAAAGCACTCTCCAAACTGAAATCCGAACCGGGCATCTGGCTCACCGAAGAGGAAGTCCCGGAGCCCGGCCACAACGACCTGCTGATCAAGATTCGCAAAACCGCCATTTGTGGCACCGATATGCATATCTACAGCTGGGATGAGTGGTCCCAGAAGACCATCCCCGTCCCCATGGTGGTGGGGCACGAGTACGTGGGGGAAGTCGTCGGCATGGGCCAGGAGGTCGCCGGCTTTGAAGTCGGCGACCGCGTCTCTGGTGAGGGACACATCACCTGCGGCCATTGCCGCAACTGTCGCGCTGGCCGTCGCCACCTGTGCCGCAATACCTACGGAGTTGGCGTGGACCGTCAGGGGGCCTTTGCCGAGTACCTGGTGATCCCCGCCCTGAACGCCTTCAAGATCCCCGATAATATTTCCGACGAACTGGCCTCCATCTTCGACCCGTTCGGCAATGCGGTGCATACCGCCCTGTCGTTCGACCTGGTGGGCGAGGACGTGCTGATCACCGGTGCCGGCCCCATCGGTATCATGGCGGCGGCAGTGGCCCGCCACGTGGGCGCGCGCCACGTGGTCATCACCGATATCAATGACTATCGCCTGGAGCTCGCGGCCAGGATGGGCGCGACCCGCACCGTCAACGTCAGCCGGGAAAAACTCTCTGATGTAATGAACGAGCTGGGCATGAGCGAGGGCTTCGATGTGGGCCTGGAGATGTCCGGCGTGGCGGTGGCCTTCCGCGATATGCTTGAGGCCATGAACCACGGCGGCAAGGTCGCCATGCTCGGCATCCCACCGGGTGAGATGGCCATCGACTGGAGCCAGGTGATCTTCAAGGGACTGATCCTCAAGGGCATCTACGGCCGCGAGATGTTCGAGACCTGGTACAAGATGGCCAGCCTGATCCAGTCCGGCCTGGACCTGACCCCGGTCATTACCCACCAGTTTCCGGTGGACCAGTTCCAGCAGGGTTTTGACACCATGGCCTCCGGCAAGTCCGGGAAGGTTATCCTCGACTGGCAGTAACCCCCCACACTCGCCGGGCCACCGCCACACGGCCCGGCACCTATTCCAGCGCCCTCCTGGCCCCGATGGTGTGATCCGACCGGGCAGTTCTACCGAAACGGTTCTAGACTCTGGTGACAGGCCTTTGGCATTGAATTTCACGCCAACCCCCGCTGCGGCAATCCAGGCACTGCCGGAACCGCCGTACCGGGAACACTGGAACATACACAGGAGCCAAACATGAATCTGAGCTGTCGTTCCCTGTTGGGCGCCGCCGCATTATCGCTGGCAGCGTTCGCGCACGCAGACGTAGTGATCGAAATGCACGCCGTCAGCAAGGATGGCGTCGGCAAGCCCGTGGGCAAGGTGGTGGCTACCCAGTCCAAATACGGTGTTGTTTTCACCCCGATGCTGGAGGGGCTGCCTTCGCCCGGCACCCTGCACGGCTTCCATGTGCACCAGAATCCCAGCTGCGAGCCGGCCGAGAAAAACGGCAAGGTTGTGCCCGCACTGTCCGCCGGCGGCCACTTTGACCCGAAGAAGACCGATCGGCACAGCTTCCCCTGGGGCACGGGCCACCTGGGTGACCTGCCGGCACTCTATGTGGACGGCAACGGCAAGGCCACCAGCCCGGTGCTGGCACCGCGGCTGAAACTCTCGGACCTGAAGGGCCGCGCACTGATGATCCACGTCGGTGGTGACAATTATTCGGACCAGCCGAAACCCCTTGGGGGCGGTGGTGCCCGCGTTGCCTGTGGAATTATCCAGTGAGGTAAAGCTCGCCAAGCGCCGGATCCCCCCGGGGGATCCGGCGCTCCCGCCTCCTAGTGGATCAGTGACACCTGTCGATCGTAGGTGTATTCCTGCAGCCCGAAGTGCCCATAGGGGTAACTGTAAGTGGCCCGCTCACCGGCGATACGGCTGGAGTGAATACCGCCAACCGTGCACACACCGGTGGCACAGACAATCTGGTCAGACCAGCTTTTGATGCTGTACACCCGCGCCGCAATGTTCCTGCCATAGAGCCAGTCCAGGAACGGGCTCGATACCGACAGGCCGTAGGTGCCACAAGTACTGTTGTAAACATTGAAGGGGTAGGTACCGCAAGTCCACAGGCCCCGGTAGGCGCCGGCGACACCGACAAAAGTATCCACCTGCCCCTGTCTGCCAAGCTTGATTATCTGCTGCGCCGCCAGTGTCACTCCCATTGAGTGGCCAATCACGTCAATCTTTCCGCTGCAGGAACCGGCGATTGCCGCCTCGATAGCATTACGGACCGGCGTCTCCTCCGATCCGCTGTGGTTATTGCAGGCGGCACAGGTCTTGGAGCCCCAGTCCGGACGATGGATCTGCCCCGCATCGTAACCCTGCGCCAGTAATTCATTGTAAGTATTGTCCCAGTCGCCAGGTGCCCCGGTATTGCCGTGCACCAACACCACGCTGTCGCGACAGGCGGCGCCGGCACCGCCAGCCTGAAGCAGGCAAAACCACGCCAGCAGAATACGGGTGGCAACCGCAAGGCCAGTTGTGAAATTCGCTTCGTTATTCATTGTTTTCTCTCGCTTGAGCCACCCGGCACCAGCTGGTACCAGGCGGTGTCACTGGAATCCAGGCCCGACGGCATCGCCACGGGTACCTCACGGCGAACCAGGCTCGCACTGCTACAATTTCCCGCAACCGCGACCGGGCCGAAACCCGACCAAGGTCGCAATCTGTCGCGCAATATCACTCCAATCTGGTTACGGGGATCCTCCATGGCACGGGTTGTAACAGCGCTGCTGATTGCCCTGCTCCTTCTTGTGGCAGCGGGTTACCTCTATTTCTCCGGCAAGGAAGTCGAGGTGAGGATCAGCGAGGCTCAGATACAGGAAACCCTGGAGCGCAGCCTGCCGGTCACCCGCACCTATCTGGTGATTTTCGACCTGACCCTGGAAAATCCTCGCATTGACCTGGAGGCCGGGTCCGGACGGGTCAATGCGGGGCTCGATATCAGTCTGGACATCCAGTCCCGGGAGGGAAGCAGGACCTTTCGCGGCACCGCGGACGTTTCCGGGGTACCCTCATTCGTGGCCCAGAACGGCGAGTTTTACCTGCAGTCGATTGAAGTGGAAAAACTGGAAATCGATGGGCTCGATGAAAAGCAGCAGGCGCGGGCGCGCAGCGCGGTGCAGGTGGCGCTGCGCGAATATTATCGCAATCACCCCATCTATCGCTTGAATGACGAAAGCATGCGCCAACGCCTGGCACGCATGGCTTTAAAGGAGATCAGCATCGGGGACAACGAGCTGGTAATCACTCTTGGGCTTTAGCCTTCACCGCAGCATCCGCCTCGGCCATCTTGCGGATCAGGAAACTGCTGGTGGTCCCCTGCAACAACAGGGAAAAAAGGACCACCCCAAATACCATCGATTGCACCACATACCAGTAGGGCAGCTCGGTGGGCAGGGACAGCACCAGCGCCAGGGCAATCACCCCACGTAGGCCGCCCCAGCTCAGGAGCACCCGCCAGGGCTTGGGAATCGGCGGCCCCACAAAACCACTCAATGGCGCCACCAGGAATATCGCCAGAGCACGCGCACCCACCGCAGCGGCGATAGCTATCAGCATCGCCAGCCAGTACTCGGTAAACATGACAGGGGTAATCACCAGCCCCATAATCACAAATATCAGTGCGCTGAACAGCAGCGCCAGCCACTCCCAGGTTGGTGCGGCATCAGCAAGGTAGGTGCTCTCCTGCTCTCGCAGACAGGTGCGTGCAACAATGGCACAAATCATCACCGCCAATATCCCGGAAACATGCGCCACATGTTCTGCCAGGTAAAAAGTGCCAAAGGCAGACAGTACCAGAGTCACCAGCCCTGCACCGGCGGACCGCAGGAACAGCACGACAATCGCGGTGACAAGCCCACAGACCAAACCCAGCGCCAGCCCACCCAAAAAAATCACTGCGAAATACAGTGCGACGGCACCAAAGCCCGCCAGGGGCTCGCCGGTGACCGCAGCACCCTCCATCACACTATGGGATGCCATCCCCAGGACAAGGGAAAACAGTACGATGGCGGCGGCATCATTAAACAGGCTTTCCCCCTCCACCAGCGTCAGTAATTCCTCACCAGCATCCGTCTGGCGCAGCCGCTTGATCACCGCTACCGGGTCGGTGGCGGCCAGGGTGGCACCGGTGAGGAAAGCAGCGGCCCAGGGGAATCCCGGATGGCCGATACCGTAGTAGAGCAACACCCCGGTCAACAGCGCGGTAATCACCACGCCCAGGGTCGCTAGCAGCAATATTGGACCGAGCCAGCGCTTCAGCACCTCTGGCTCGATACGCCACGCTGCCTCGAAAATCAGTACCGGCAGGATGACAAAAAACACCAGCTGCTGAAGGTTATCCGCACGGATACCGGTATCAAAATCGATGACGGGCAACAGTAGCCCCGCCAGCACCCCGGCGATCAGGCAGCCGAGGGTGTTGTCAGTGCGCAGCACCCGCGCCAGTGCCAGGCCGGCCACAGCGGCCACAGCCATATAGAGTCCCTGCCCCACCAGGGTGGTGACACCGTTCACTACTCAACTCCCCGGTCGCTGGCAATCACGGACTTGGGCTTGACGTCCGGCACCACTTGACTGAGAGGCTCCGCCATACCGCGCTCATTGATCACCTCCACGTGATGGCGGCGCAACTGCCGCGGTTCCGGCACCCCGCACGAGTGGGCGATATAGCCCACCTCATAGGCCATGTTGCGTGCGTAGTTATAGACTCTTTCCGCCTTGTCTATCGGATCCAGGCCCTGCTGCAGGTCCGGGTTGTGCGTGGTTACACCCGTGGGGCAGGTGTTCTTGTTGCATTGCATTGCCTGGATACATCCCAACGAAAACATAAAGCCTCGCCCGCAGTTGACGAAATCCGCACCCATCGCCAGTGCCCAGGCCACCATTGAAGGGGTCAGCAATTTGCCGGCACAGATTACCTTGATACGCTTGCACAAACCGTACTGGTCCAGCAGGTCCACCACCAGCGGCAGGCTGCGGTTCAGGGGCAACCCCACATAGTCCATCAGGCTTTGCGGCGCCGCCCCACTGCCACCATCCGCACTGTCGATAGTGATAAAGTCCGGCGCACTCTCCAGGCCGCGCCGCTGTATCGCCTCGCACATCTGGTGCAACCAGTCACTGGAACCGATCACGCACTTGAACCCGGTGGGTTTGCCGCTGACCTCGCGAATATGCACGATCATGTCCAGCAGGCCGTCGACATCGCCGAATTCCGGATGCGCATTGGGACTGATGGAATCTTCCCCCGCGGGAATGCCACGGATACGCGCGATCTCCGGGGTGACCTTGATCCCGGGCAGAATGCCCCCCTTGCCCGGCTTGGCGCCCTGGGACAACTTCAGCTCGAACATGCGCACCTGCTCGTGCGCGGCCACGGCAGCGAGCTTTTCGTCGGACAGTCGCCCGTCCTGGTCGCGCACTCCGTATTTTGCTGTACCGATCTGGAAGACCACATCGCATCCACCTGCGAGATGCTGTGGTGCCAGGCCACCCTCCCCAGTGTTGAGCCAGATCCCGGCCCTGGCCGCCCCGTGGGACAATGCCGTCACCGCAGGTACCGACAGCGCCCCAAAGCTCATCCCGGAAATATTGAAAAAAGAGCTGGTGGTATAGGGCTGGGCGGCATAGCCCTCCCCCACCGTTACCGGGGTTGGGGGCACAGCGTCTTTCTCCAGGGTGGGGAAAGGGTGGTTCAGGAACAGGACGTCCCCGGGCTGGTTGAGCGGCCGGGTAGAACCGAACGCCAGGGTGGAATCCACATTCTTGGCCGCCCGGTAGACCCAGCTGCGCTGGGCCCGGTTGAAAGGTAGTTCTTCCCGGTCCAGGGCAAAGAAGTATTGGCGGAAGAATTCGCCCAGGTGCTCAAACTTGTAGCGAAGGTGCCCGATGACCGGATAGTTACGCCGTATGGCGTGCTTGGTCTGGCTGATATCGGACAGGTATACATAGATGATGTAAAGCACCAGGACCACTAGTGCGAACGCAAACAGCAGTGCAAACACCTGTAACACCTGCACCACAAAGGCGCGAATGGTATCTACCACGTCTAAATCCATAAACTGCTTCCGGTTGCGATAGGGGAATGTCAGGGTTTCATTGTATGCCCTGCCGGTCACACTTGCATGTACCCAGCCCGCCACAATAAACTGTATGTATATACAGTTACCGGGAAGTAAACCTCCAAGATGGCGAACGAAGATCCCTTCAGCCCGCTGCAGGTACATACCGGTCGCGGCGTGGCCAGCAACCTGGCCGGCCGCTTCGTCCACCATGTCAGCACGCGCGAGAGTGATGGCTGGGAGACCGATATTGAGTCTCTCGAGCGCCTGGTCACCGAGACCATCGAAGAAAAAGCGAAGTCCATTATTGCCACCAACAATTCGCCGGACCTGCCCTTCAGCCAGTCGATCAACCCCTACCGCGGCTGCGAGCATGGCTGTGTCTACTGCTATGCGCGGCCAGCCCATGCATATGTCGACCTCTCACCGGGACTCGATTTCGAAAGCCGCCTGTTCTTCAAGGCCAATGCCGCCGCATTGCTGGAGCAGACCCTGCGCAAACCCGGTTACCAGTGCTCTCCGATTGCATTGGGCTCCAATACCGACCCGTACCAACCGCTGGAAAAGCAGAAGCGCATTACCCGCCAGCTGCTGGAGGTAATGCAGCGCTTTCGGCAACCCGTGACCATTGTCACCAAGGGCCAGCTGGTCCTGCGCGACCTGCCATTACTGGCGGAAATGGCACAGGACAACCTCTGCCAGGTCGCCATCAGCGTAACCACCCTGGACAGGGACCTGAAACGCCGGCTGGAGCCCCGCACAGCCGGGCCGGCTGCACGCCTGCGTACCCTGGAGGCACTGTCGGCTGCCGGAATTCCCACCGCGGTAATGGCCGCACCGATAATACCGGCACTGAACGACAGCGAATTGGAGGCAATCCTGGAGGCTTCCGCTGATGCCGGGGCCTCGCAGGCAGCCTATATCCTGCTGCGCCTGCCCCACGAAGTGGCGCCGCTGTTTCGCCAGTGGCTGGAAGTGCACTACGCTGAGCGCGCCGCGCACGTGATGAGTATTGTGCAGCAGAGTCGAGGCGGGCGGGATTACCAGAGCGATTTCTCCCAGCGTCAGACGGGTACCGGGGTCTTCGCACAGCTGTTGCAACAACGGTTTCGCGTGGCTATCAGGAAGTTGGGGCTAAACCGGCGCAAGCTGAAACTGGACTGCAGCCGCTTCCAGCCGCCGGCCGCACCCGGGGACCAGGGGGACCTGTTCAGTCTCTAGGCGGGCAGAGGATCTCAGAGAATGGGTACAGGGGGCGGGCAGCCCGGCGGGCGCCGCGACCGCCATGAAAGAAAAAGGCGATGCAATGCATCGCCCTGGTTCAGTGAGCCCGGGGAGCCAGGCTCCCCGGTTAGGATTGAGGGGGACCGCGCTAGCGCGTCTCGCCGCTGTCAGCCAATTGACCGGCTGTCATCTCGGCGCCGGCGCTGAATCCCGGTGTGGTCTCTCCCGCATATTCCGGAAAGCCCCCGCGGCCGGCGACCGCCCTGTCGCCGGAAATCGTGCTGTCAGTGGCCAGCAGTCCCTTGACCACCTGCCAGGCCACCGCCAGCGCGCCGAGAATAAACACCACGTCGCCGACGGTGCGCACCCAGCGCAGGGTCTGCAGCAGGCCGCCCTGCATAAAACCCTCGCTGCGCGCATACCAGAGTCCCTCGGAGGCGCTGGCGACGAACTGGATGATGCCGACCGGCAGCAGGCTGGTGAACAGCATGAGCACCAGGCCCCCGTTCAGCCACCAGAAGGCGGTTTTCATCAGCTTCTCGTCAAACACCAGTGACGGGCGGATATAGCGCAATACCAGCAGGGTGAAGCCGAGCGCGAGGAAACCGTAGACCCCGAACAGCGCCGCATGGGCGTGGGTGGCCGTGGTATTCAGGCCCTGCACGTAGTAAAGCGCGATCGGCGGGTTGATGGAGAAGCCCAGCACGCCGGCACCCAGCATGTTCCAGAACGCGACGGCGACGAAGAACATCAGCGGCCACTTCAGCTGCTGCATCCAGGGCGCGCGGCTCCTGAGGCTGTAATGCTCCCAGGCTTCGTAGCCCAGCACGATCAGCGGTACCACCTCGAGCGCGCTGAAAGTCGCGCCTACCGCCATCACCGGGGTGGTGGTTCCGGAGAAGTAGAGATGGTGGAAGGTGCCCGGTATGCCACCCAGCATGAACAGCGACGCCGAGCCCAGTGCAGCAACAGTAGCCAGGCGCCTGGACACCAGCCCCATGCTGCAGAAGATGAACGCCAGCGCCGCGGTGGCAAAGACCTCGAAGAAGCCCTCTACCCACAGGTGCACGATCCACCAGCGCCAGTACTCCATGATGGAGATGTGGGTCTTCTCGCCGTAGAAGAAGCCGGCACCGTAGAACAGGCCGATGGCTACCACCGACGCCGTCAGCAGGGCGAGCAGGTGCTTGTCACCCGGCTGGCGCAGCGCCGGCACGATGGCGCGCAGCATCAGCACCAGCCAGAAGGCCACGCCGGTGAACTTGCCGATCTGCCACAGGCGGCCAAGGTCCACGTACTCGTAGCCCTGGTGTCCCAGCCAGAAACTCCACTCGGGCGGCATCACCTGGGCGATGGCCAGGTAGTTGCCGATAAACGAGCCCGCGACCACCGCCACCAGGGCCCAGAACAGGATGTCGACACCAAGCTTCTGGTATTTCGGGTCGCGCCCGCCATTGATGATCGGCGCCAGGAACAGGCCCGCCGCGAGAAAGCCGGTGGCGATCCAGAACAGCGCCGACTGGATGTGCCAGGTACGCACCAGGCTATAGGGGAACCACTTCGATGTATCTATCCCATAGAAGCCCTGCCCCTCTACCGTGTAGTGGGCAGTAAAGCCGCCCAGGAAAACCTGGAAAGTGAACAGGGCCACCACGATAAACAGGTATTTGCCCAGTGCCCGTTGCGAAGGCGTGAGGGCGAAGCTGGTGAGGGGATCGGTGGCGGGCGCCACGGGATCCTCCTCGTCCTTGCTGCGGGCAAAAGACCAGGCCCATACCAGGCCGCCGATGCCGGCGATCAGCAGCACCACGCTGACAATTGACCAGACGATATTTTCCGCGGTCGGCACATTGTCGATCAGCGGCTCGTGGGGCCAGTTGTTGGTATAGGTGGCCCCACCCGGGGTCCGCTCGGTCGCCGCGGCCCACGCCGTCCAGAAGAAAAACTCGGTCAGCCGCTCGCGGCGCTCGGCATTCGGCAGGGTCGCCTCCTTCATGGCGTAACTGCTGCGCGTCTGCCGCAGTTCCGGCGCATCGCCGAACAGGCGGTGGTAGTACCCCGCAGTGGCGCGGATGGCTTCTAGCCGCCTTTCGGAGAGCACCAGCTCGCCAGTCTGCGGGTCGAAGCTGTTGCTGCGGTAGGCCCGCTTCAGCGCATACTGCAGGGCATTCTGCTGCGCGCCGTCCAGCTCATCGTAAGGCTTGCCGTAATTCTCCCGCGCGGCCAGGTCGAGCCAGTTCACCAGCTCCCGGTGCAGCCAGTCGGCAGTCCAGTCCGGCGCCTGGTAGGCGCCGTGGCCCCAGACCGAGCCCAGCTGCATTCCCCCCACCGACTGCCACGCCGACTGGCCGTCGAGGATGCTCTCCCGGGTCATCATTACCGTGCCCTCTGCGGACACCACCTGGTCCGGGATCGGCGGCGCGGCACGGTAAACCTCCTTGCCGACATAACCCAGGATGCCGAATGTCACTGCCAGGATCGCAATCAGCGTCCACCACAGCTGGTAGTACTTCTTCATGATTTCCCCCTGAGCCCTCAGCTTGCGCGCGGGCTTGTGCTTTGTACGTTGCGTGCAAACAGGATGTCGTTTTCCAGCCGGATATGCTCCTGCAGGTCGGCCCTGAAGGACTCCAGCCCCCGGTAGAGAGTGCGCCAGGTATTGCATGCGCCCGCCGGCGCCGTGATGCCATCAGTCAGGCGGTCGATGCCCTCGATAGCCGCCGCATGTTCGTCGTGCTCGTGCAGCATCACCTGGATCGGGCCGGCGGCCATGGCACCCTGCCCCCGGGCCAGCATCGGGAACAGGATCTGCTCCTCCTTCGCCATGTGCTGTTCCAGCTCCTGGGACACCTTCTGCAGGTGCGCCGCCAGTCCCCGCGGACACTGTGGTTTGTCGCCATGGACCGTCTCCACCCGATCGGCGAGCCGCCGCAGCTCGGCCAGCTGCTCGCGGTGCACCCGGTGAAATCGTTCGAGCAGGTGGTTGATCAGTTCCGCATCGCTGGCCTGTCCCCAGTCCCGGGTTTCTTCCTGCCGGCTCGCCAGGCGGGACAACTCGGCGAGGATCGCGTCCGCGTCCAGCCCCTCCGCCATAATTGCCTGGCCCAGCGGCCTGTCCCCCCCGCAGCAGAAACTCAGCCCCCGCCGGTTAAACACGGCACTGGCACCGGGAATGTCCCGGGCCAGCTGCTCCAGTGGCACGTCAAGAAAGTTCATCAGAGTCTCCCATTACCCATTAACTCTTTTTGGAAGGTGCGGGGGTCACCCCGCAAAGAAGCATTTGAAATGCATCTTTATGGCGGATTGTAGTCACCACCCCATAAGATGTAAACTATATGCATCTTATGAATCGAGTGACCGCATGACTTCTACCTTGGTGAGTTACCGGGAAAGGGGGGTGCGCAAGAGCACCTACCTGCTCTGTGCCTGGCTCTGCCTGGCACTTGCAGCAGCCGGGGCCTTCCTGCCGCTGCTGCCGACGACACCGTTCCTGCTGTGCTGTGTGTGGCTCAGCGTCAAGGCGGATTCCGGCCTGGCCCACTGGCTCGTGAATCACCGTCGCTTCGGACCGCCTATCCGTCGCTGGCAGAGCGAGCGGACACTCGCGCGCTCCAGCAAGTGGCTGGCCACTTCGATGATCACGGCAAACTGGCTGCTGCTGTGGGTTCTGGACGCCAGCCTGCCCCTGCTGGCGGCACTTGCCGCCGGTTTTTGCGTGGCGCTGGTAATGATCTGGCGCATTCCCACCACCCGGCCGGGCGCCGGAACCCCAGAGAATGAAGCATGAACATCACCCGCTACACCGACTATTCGCTGCGCATCCTGATTTACCTGGCAGTGCACAGGGAGGGCCTGTGTACCATCTCGGAAATCGCCGACAGCTACGGGATCTCCAAGAATCATCTGATGAAAATCGTCCAGGAGTTGAACGCCAGGGGCTACATCCAGGCGGTGCGCGGCAAGAACGGCGGCCTGCGGCTCAACCTGGAGCCGGCGGCGATCAATATCGGCAAGCTGGTGCGCGAGACCGAGGACGAAAGCCGGATGGTGGAATGTTTCGGCAGCAATAACCAGTGCGTGATCACACCAGCTTGCCAGCTCAAGGTAATTCTCGGCCGGGCACTTGAGAGCTTTTTCGCTACGCTCGAGGAATACACCCTGGAAGACCTGGTGGGCGGTGGGCAAAGGCCAGTGCTGGCGGAGCTGTTGGATATCAAGGACGCCGCGAGGAATCGGTAGCGCCACCAGCATGACGGAAAAACGCCGCGGGAGCTACGGAAACTCTTCCTGCAAGTTCACGCCACAGGCCGCTCAGCGGGCATACGTGCTACGTTGAATTCGCGAGCGTAAATGGAGAGAAGACAGGGTGCGGCGCCGGGTAGCAGAGTAAAGAGAAGGGAAAGGGAAAAAAGCGGCCCCGATCACTGCAGGCATGGGGTGGGAACCTGCAGAGAATTAACCGGGGCCAAAGGGGTTACAGGGAAATCCAGGATGAAAATCTAAATAACCACTGCGCGAAAACTGGTTGAAAACTGCCGCGGTCTACCTCCACTGGCTCATCTCGTAGCCAAAACCTTCCGGCTCAGACACTGCCGGCCCGGTAAAGGCCAGCGCCGTAAGGAAGGCGATGAAGGTCGTAAACAAAGCTCGCTTGCACGTCGCAAAAAAAACTCGCTTGCACATAGTCGTGTCCTCACCGTCAGGCCGGGTCGCTGTCCGGTCGCGGGTAAATCTGTGTCAGCGCCCCGACACTAAACCCCGGGGCTGGTCGTCCGCCGGGCAACGCTTGTTGCCCGAATAGCTGGCGGAGATTCTGTGTAGGCTCGCATCCACCACGAAGGCCCGCAGCCCGGCTGCCGGTAACCGCATCCATTCACCGGCGGTCTTTTTCAATCTACTCATGGCAACACTCCCGAAAGCTCTCCTGGTTGTTACACCGGCCCTCTTGACCCGGCCGCGACAGCCAGCCATCCTTGCCTGAAGCTTGCGGCCGCCGGGGAATCCGTTTTCCCCGCCACTATCAGCGGGTCAGTCCATGCAGGCTATTGTGCCGATTCCGGCTCGCAGTCGATATCAGATAAGTGGTTGATCATTGCCTGAAACTCCACAGGCATGGAGTTTGTGGCAAGCAAAAGCTTCTGGGTCAATAGCCGGCGGTTATAAGGTGCTGCCGCCGGGCCGATGCACCTCTCCCATTCCGCTGGCCGATAATGGAAAATAGCCGCAAGCTAATCCGTGGAAATGTATTTTGAGTGACTGGTCCCTTTACCTGATCCGCACCGCCGCCGGCAGCCTGTATACAGGTATCACCACCGATGTGGAGCGACGCTTCGCCGAGCATGACGCCGGTGGAGCCAGGGCAGCCAAGGCCCTGCGGGGGCGCGGGCCCCTGTCACTGGCATTCCAGTGTGGCGCGGCGGACAAGTCGGCGGCGCTGCGGCTGGAGGCGCGGATCAAGAAGTGGCCGCGGCGCTGGAAGGAGGAATTGATCCGCGGCGACCGGCCGCTGCCGGAACTTGAACCCGGCGATGTAACCGCGGCGGAGACAGAGACTGGGGCGTAAGGGCCTGCGGATGGATTCCGGGGGGCCGGGTGTCGGGGAGTGCGCATTACTGCCGGTCGGTGTCTTTGCCGCGGCCTTTCCCGGGCGGCCCCCCCGCCCCTTCGTCTTTCGCGCCGCGCGCATAGGCGCGGGCAATATGCCGCAGGCTGGTCATCTGGTGGGAGAAATTGCGGCAGGCACCGCAGATCATCAGGTGCAACCGCAGGGCCAGGCGCTCGCCCCCGTCCAGCTGTCTCTCCTGTGCTTCCGAAAGTAGCCTGGTGACTTCTCGACAGCTCTTCACGCTTCTCCTCCCCGGTCCTGCCCACGGGCAAACCAGTTATTCTCCAGGCACTCGCGCAGCCGCAGGCGGGCCCGGTGCAGGGTGACATTCAGGTTACTGACGGTGATCTCCACCGCCGCGCAGATTTCATGGCTCTCCAGCTCGATAAACTCCCGCATCATGAAGACCCGCGCCTGGCGTCCCGGCAGGTGATCCAGGCAGGCCTCGAAGATGCGCCAGAACTCGCGGTCATCCACAGCGGCTTCCGGGTCCGCCCACTTCGCCGGTCGCTCCTCGGCGCGCCAGTGTCCCCGCTTGTTGAACAGCTCGTCCAGGTCGCTCTCCTCGGCATCCGCACGCAGCAGGCTGTCCGCCTCCACATAGCGGCTGCGCTGGCGCAGCACATCGGCAATCTTGTTCTTCAGGATCGCGAACACCCAGGTTTTCAGTGCCGAGCGGCCACCGAAGGAACGGGCATTCTTGAGCGCCCCGACCAGGGCTTCCTGCACGGCGTCCTCCGCCAGGTGCGGGTCTCCCAGCTGCAGGGTGGCAAACCGCTGCATCTGGTGGCGCAGTTCCTCCAGGTACACGGGATCCGCCAGGGATTCCAAATCGCGGCTCTGCGCACCTGAAGAGGCATCATCTGCCGTCTGCTCGTTCACTCATTTCTCCTGTATCAATGGCCCAACCTGCCGACTGCAAAGGGCTGCCGGGACCACTACAGGATAATCCCGGGGTCGCACGCCGCAGGTACCGGGGGACCCGCTGCCGCGCGGACCCGCAGATTATCCCCTGTGTCGCAGGCACCAACCGATTTATTACAAGCACGTGAGAAGCTTTCGCCATCCTCACCAGGGGATCTCCGTGCCGTCGTAGTTAATGAAATGACCGCTTTGCTCCGGGCCGGCGCCCAGCATTACCTCTTTCAGCCCGGCAACGCTTTCCTCCGCGGAAATAAGGGCATTGGGCCCACCCATATCCGTCTGCACCCAGCCCGGGTGCAGGGCGAGCACATTGATCCCGCGCTCGCGCAGGTCAATGGAAAGGCTCTTCACCACCTGGTTGACCGCGGTTTTGGAGGTCCGATAGATATACCCGCCGCCGGAACTGTTGTCGGCAATACTGCCCACTTTGCTGGACAGCACCGCAATCAGCTTGCGCTCGCCCCGGGCGACATTGTCACAGAAGGTCTCCGCCAGCATGTAGGGGGCGATGGTGTTGGCCTCCAGTACCTTGCGCCACTCATCCCGATCAACGCGACCAAACAGGGTTCCCTTGGGCCCGTAGTAGCCGGCATTGCTGACCAGGATATCGATCGGCTGGTCTCCCAGTTTCTCCGCCAGCTGCGCCATCTGCCGGTAATCGGTGACATCCAGGCAGTGGACTTCCAGCTGGGGATACTGCTGCTCCAGGGCGCGCAGTTCATCGGCACAGGCCGTATCGCGGCAGGTGGCGAAGACCCGCCAGCCATCCTCAGAGAACTGGCGGGTCATCTCCAGGCCAAGTCCGCGATTGCAACCGGTGATCAGTACGGTGCCGGGCATAACGACTCCTTCGTGTTATTCTTGCCCGCCAATCATAACAAGCTTGTGGACATGTATTACTCACTGGGCGATCTTCTCTGGGTATTCCTGCTGGTGCTG
This sequence comes from Microbulbifer sediminum, assembly GCF_021729035.1. GTDB lineage: Bacteria > Pseudomonadota > Gammaproteobacteria > Pseudomonadales > Cellvibrionaceae > Microbulbifer > Microbulbifer sediminum. Next base: position 366,522 of record NZ_JAJSAP010000005.1, read on the forward strand.
GTGGGCTGGTACTTCTGGGCCGGAATGGCGGCCAAGGAGCTGGCGCGACGCGCTGCCGCGTCCCACTGCCACCAGCTGGGTGTGCAGTTACTGGACGATACGGTGGTGCTGGTGCGCACGCGCCCACGGCGCAACCGGCGCGGGCAGCTGGCTCTGCAGCGACAGTATGAATTCGAATTCACATCCACTGGCGAACGCCGTTACAGCGGCATGGCCGTGCTGCACGGTAACCGTGTGGAGCAGCTACAACTCTCCCCCCACCACCTCGCCTGAACAAAGCCCGGAACCAAATCATGCAACGCGGAATCTATCGCCATTACAAAGGCCCACTTTACGAAGTGATGGAAGTGGCCACCCACAGCGAAACCGGCGAGCAGCTGGTGGTTTACCGGGCCCTCTACGGCGAGTACGGCGTCTGGGTAAGACCGCTGGGGATGTTTGCCGAGACCATCGACAAGGGCGGGGATACCGTTCCCCGCTTCGCCCTGGTCAAGGCATTTGACTAGTCGGTTACCACGCCAGTAATGTTGCGTTCCTCCCGTGGAGTATCGTGACGGCGATCCCGCTGTCCGGATGTAATGGAACTGCACGCGCCGCTGGGCGCAATTCCCACCCTGAAGTACCCCGGCACGGACTCCGGGTTTGGAACTGATCCAACAACACAAGCAGCTAGTGAATAAGGTCACTCGGTGAACGACAAAACAATAATGATTTACGGAGCCTACGGTTATACGGGTGAGCTGATCGCCCGTGCCGCCGTAGCCAAGGGTTATCGGCCGATCCTTGCCGGTCGCAGTGCCAGTAAACTGCAACCGCTGGCGGAAGAACTGGGCGTGCCGGCAATGGCCATCAGCCTGGATGCCAGCGAGACACTGGAGCGCATGCTGCAGGACATTCATGTGGTTATTCACTGCGCGGGCCCGTTCTCTGCTACTGCAGAGCCGATGATGCGCGCCTGTATTGCCACCGGCACCCATTACCAGGACATCACCGGGGAAATGCGTGTCTACCAGCAGGCCAACGACCTGCACGGCGAGGCCCGGTCCGCCGGGGTGGTCCTCTGCCCCGGTACCGGTTTCGATGTCATCCCCACCGACTGCCTGGCGGCGGCATTGCACCACGCCATTCCCACCGCCACCCACCTGACCCTGGGCTTTGATTCGGATTCCGGCCTCAGTCCCGGTACCGCCAAGACCTCGATCGAGAGCCTGGGCGTGGGCAGTGCGGTGCGCCGCCAGGGCAAGGTGGAAATCATTGAGCACGCCGAACTGACACGTAAGATCGATTTCGGCCGCGGCGAAAAATTCGCCGTAGCCATTCCCTGGGGTGACGTGGTAACAGCCTACTACACCACCCAGATTCCCAATATCGAGGTCTACATTCCCATGAGCCCGCGCCGGGCAAAGAAGCTCAAGCGGCTGAACAAGCTGCGCTGGCTGCTGCGCATGGAGTGGGTACAGAACTGGCTCAAGGGCAAGGTGGACAAGTCGGTACAGGGCCCGGACGAGGAGAAGCGCGCGGAACAGCAGACCTGGGTCTGGGGTGAAGTGCGCAACGACCGCCGCGGCGAACGCAAGATCGGCCGGGTGGTTACCGCCAATGGCTACGACGTCACCGTACATGGCTCCCTTGCCGTGATGGAGCACCTGCTCACCTACGAGGGCCCGGGCGGCTACTACACCCCATCGAAGCTCTGCGGGGCCGAACTGGTGGAAAAGCTGCCGGGGTCCGGCGCGATCAAGATCGGGATCGACTGACTGCCGCCGGCAATGCCCGCTCCGCAGCCCCGCCCGGTTGCGGAGCCGTTCTCCAGCACATCCAACCTCATCCCCGCTCGCGGCACATTTCACGGTCCTGACATCAACCGGTCAACTCGGCGCAACACAGCCTGCGTAAGTTGGTTGCATGCGAAGCTTACCCGTGACCCTGAAAACGATCGACGCGTCTCTGGTGCTGCACATGGCAGACCGGGCGACACGGCCGGCCTCACGCAGGAATTACCTGTGGCTGTCCCGCTCGGCGGACGGGTGGCTGTACCTGGTCTCGCCACTGGTGCTGGCCCTGTTCAGCACTACCGCCGCCGCGTTGCAGTTTTTCTATGTGTGCGGCACCGCCTATGCTGTAGAGCGGTCGCTTTACTGGGCAATCAAGAACACCACACGCCGGTTGCGGCCGCCACAGGCAATCCCGGGCCTGCGTTCGGTGATCGTCGCCCACGACCGTTTCAGCCTGCCCTCCGGACACACTTCCGGGGCTTTCCTGTTTGTCACCGTCCTGTCCCAGGCGGTGAACCCGCTGTGGCTGCTGGGCTATTTCTGGGCCGCCGGCGTGGGCACTTCCCGGGTCGGGCTGGGCGTACACTTTCCCACCGATGTCTGCGCCGGCGCCGCCCTCGGCAGCAGTGTCGGGCTGCTAATCTGCGGAGCTGTCATGTGAAGATTCTCTATGGTGTCCAGGGCACCGGTAACGGCCATATCTCCCGCGCCCGCGCCATGGCCGGGGCATTCAAAAACCACCCCCAGCTCGAGATCCAGTGGCTGTTTTCCGGCCGCCCACCGGAGAAGCTGTTCCGCATGGAGGCATTCGGCGATTTCTGGTGGCGCGAGGGCCTGACCTTCGTCAACCGCAAGGGCCGCATCGACCAGCTGGCTACTGCGCGCCAGTTGCGCCCGCGCCAGCTGTGGAGGGATATCGCCACGCTCCCGGTCAGGGAGTTCGACCTGGTGATCAGCGACTTCGAACCGGTGACAGCCTGGGCCGCAAAGCGCCGCGACGTGCCCAGCCTGGGCATAGGGCACCAGTATGCGTTCAACTTCCCCATTCCCGCCCCCCGGTTCGGCTGGGCGGCCCGGAGCATCATGCGGGTCTTCGCACCGGTGCAGCAGAGCCTGGGCATGCACTGGCACCATTTCGGCCACCCGATCCTGCCGCCGATTGCGCGCCCCCACGGCCAGGCCGAGAGCGGCGAGCATATTCTGGTATATCTGCCGTTTGAGCACCATGAACCGTTGGTGGGGGAGCTGGCCAAGCTGCCGCACCAGTTCATTGCTTACGGCCTGCCCACCGATATGCAGGTGGCGGGCAATATCCAGCTGAAGGCGCCGGCGATCGAGGAGTTCCAGCAGGATGTGGCCAGCGCCCGCGCCGTAATCTGCAACAGCGGCTTTGAACTGATCGCCGAGACCCTCACCCTGGGCAAGCCGATTCTGACCCGCCCACTGGCGGGCCAGTTCGAGCAGGAAGCCAACGCCATGGCCCTGGCGCGACTGCAGCTGGCCACCGTGGTAAACCGGATCGATGCCACCACGATCCGCGCCTGGCTGGAAAGTAACCCCACCGCCGTGCAGGTCCGGTGGCCGGACGTGGCGGAGAGCATCGCCCGCTGGCTGGCAGACGGACGGCGCCGGGAGACCGCGGGCCTGGCCCGTGAGCTGTGGCAGTAGGTGATACCGGGCGGGGAGAGCGAGCAGCTGCCGGTGGGCAACCTGGCTGAATAGACCGGGGGATCTGAGAGTTGCCGCGCCCACAAAAAATCAGGCGCCCTGGTAACTAAAGGCCGCCGCGATTAGCGTAAAGGTCATTGCGCCATGTCCCGGGCAACGGTCTACTGAATGGCAAGAAACACCGTCACCGGACCAGAGGGGTAGTCATGACCGCGCAACTGCTCAACGACCGCGATATCGATTTCCTGCTGTATGAATTTCTCGACACACTGGAGCTGCTCAACCGGCCCCGCTATAGCGAACACTCCGGGGACACCTTCCGCGCCACCCTGCAGACGGCGCGCACCGTGGCGGAAAAGTTCTTCGCCAACCACAATGCCCGCGGCGATGCCCACGAGCCCACTTTCGACGGTGAGCGGGTACACCTGGTGGAGGAAACCCAGCAGGCGTGGGATGCCTTTGCCGAGGCCGGTTTCCTGGCCGCCCACCACGATTTCGGGGACGGCGGCATGCAATTGCCGGAAGTGGTCCTGCGCACCTGCCTGGCCACCATCAGTGCCGCCAATGTGGCCTCGGCCGCCTACCCGTTTCTCACCATCGGTGCCGCCAACCTGGTGCATGCCTTTGCCAGTGACGCGCTGAAAGACCAATTCCTGCCACCGATGCTGGACGGCCGCTGTGCCGGCACCATGGCGCTGACCGAGCCGGACCAGGGCTCGGCGCTGGCGGATATCCGCACTACTGCCGAGGAAGCCGGCGATGGCACCTACCGCATTCGCGGCCAGAAAATGTATATCTCCGGGGGCGACCAGTCGCTGACCGGCAACACCGTGCATATGGTACTGGCCAAGATCAAAGGCGCCCCGGCCGGGGTCAAGGGCATCTCCCTGTTTATCGTACCCAAGGTACTGCCCGCCGCCGACGGCAAGCCCGCGCAGCGCAACGATGTGAAACTGGCTGGCCTGCTGCACAAGATGGGCTACCGCAATACCACCTCCACAGTGTTGAGTTTCGGTGAGGAGGACGGCGCCGTGGGTTACCTGGTGGGGGAACCCCACAAGGGCCTGAGCTATATGTTCCAGATGATGAACGAGGCCCGTATCGGCGTGGGTGTGGGCGCAGCGGTGCTCGGTTACCAGGGCTACAACCACTCGCTCTTATACGCCCGGGAACGGCCCCAGGGCCGGCTCCCCTCCAACCGCAACCCGCAGTCAAAGCAGGTGCCCATCATCCGCCACGCGGATGTCCGGCGCATGCTGCTGGCCCAGAAGGCCTATGCGGAAGGCGGGCTGGCACTGTGCCTGTACGCCTCGTCCCTGTTCGAGGACCAGCGCACGGCCGGGACCAGCGCGCAGCGCGAGCGGGCGGCAAAGCTGCTGGACCTGTTGACCCCGGTGGTAAAAAGCTGGCCGTCCCGCTATGGGCTGAAAGCCAATGAGCTCGCCATCCAGGTACTCGGTGGTGCCGGCTATACCCGCGAATACCCTCTGGAACAGCTCTATCGCGATAATCGCCTCAACCCGATCCACGAGGGCACCGAGGGCATCCACGGCCTCGACCTGCTGGGGCGCAAGCTGCCCATGGACCAGCTCGAGGCCTATCGCCTGCTGCAGGAGGAGATTCGCCAGACCACCATGCAGGCGCGCGACCGCGAGGCCCTGGCCTCCATGGCCGAAGACCTGGAGCAACACCTGCAACGGCTGGACGCCACCACCCTGGCATTGATGGGCCAGTTGCAGGCCGATGCCGATCGCGGCCTGGCCAATGCCACCGTCTACCTGGATGCCTTCGGGCGCGTGGTGGCGGCCTGGATCTGGCTGCGCCAGGCGCTGGTGGCGGACCTGGCACTGGAACAGGCGGACCGGGAAGGCGAGCGCAATTTCTACCGGGGCAAGCTGCAGGCAGCGCGCTATTACGTTGAATGGGAACTGCCGGAAATCGTTCCCCAGCTGGCGCTGCTGGACAGTGGCAATGCGGTACCGTTCGAGATGCGCGAGGAGTGGTTCTGAGGGGCCACGACGCGCCGCTCAGAGTTCCACCCGTATCTCTGCCCCACCCAGAGCCGACTCGCTGACGGAAATCTCGCCCTTGTAGCTCTCGACGATATCCACCACCACCGCCAGGCCAATGCCCTGCCCCTGTTGCTGCTGGTCGGCGCGCACACCCCGCTCGGTGACCCGGTGCCAGTAATCGGCGCTGATCCCCGGGCCGTTGTCACTCACCGCAAGGCTGAGCCCACGGCTGTCCCCGCCATTGGCCACCCGTACCGCGATCCTGCCGCCCCCGTACTTGTAGGCGTTGTCCAGCAGGTTGCCCAGCAATTCCATCAGGTCGCCCTCATCACCGTAGAAGAGTGTCCCCTCCGCACATTCCACGGTTACCTCGGCCGGCTTGTCCCGGTATACCTTCACAAGGGCGTCAAGGATCTTGTCCAGCACCGGTCGCACTTCCACCCCGCGCAGGATCGACTTGGGTGAGCTGGCCACGGCCCGCTGCAGCTGGTAGCTGATGATGCTGTCCATGCGCTGCACCTGCTCGATCAGGCTGGTATAGGCCTCGCGCGGATCACGGGAAAAGTTCAGGCCTTTCAGCACCGCCAGCGGCGTCTTGAGACTGTGGGCAAGGTCGGCCAGGGTATGCCTGGTCTTCTCGCGCTGGCGCCGCTCGTTCTCGATCAGCAGGTTCAGGTTGTCAGTAAGCGGTTTCAGCTCTCGGGGAAAATTACCCTGCAGGCGGTCGCTGCCACCGCGCTGCATCTCCCGCAGTGATTCCGCCACCGCGCGCAGTGGTGCCAGGCCCCAGCGCATTACCAGCCACTGGGTAACGATCAGCAGCAAGGCACCGAGCCCCAGCCAGCGCCAGATGGTGGAGCGAAACTGCTGCACCTGCGCCAGTAACGGGGCCGCGTCCTCCACTACGATAAATGTGTAACGCTGATCCCCTTCCAGGCCCCAGGCCACCCCCTGGCGAAAGGTGCTGTAGAGACCGTTGCCCCCCAGGCTCATCTGGGCAAAAACCTCCCGCCCCTGGGGTAATGGATGGGAGGGCAACTGCTGCATGGTCACTGCCGACTCCGAGCGCCAGATGATACGCCCACGCTGGTCCGCCACCGCGCCCACCAGGCCCGAGTCGGGCTGGTTGAAGCGTTGCTCCGGTAGCGCCGGCGGTAACTGCAGGCTGTCCCCTTCCGCCTCAGCCACCGCCAGCAGGGTGTAGGTATGTAATTGCAGCTCGCGCTTCTTCGCCTCGGCCAGGGAGGTGCGATAGGCGTGTTCAAGTACTGTGGAAATCAATAACAAAAAGGCCACCAGCACGAGTGTGGTGACCAGAGACAGCCGTCCCTTAAGGGAGTTGAGCCAGGAGGAGAGCACGGGTTGCCTGACCGGTTACACTGGCTATTCGGGAGCCACGAAGCGGTAACCCCGCCCGCGCAGGGTCTGGATGGGACTGGACGCCCCGGCCGCATCCAGCTTTTTGCGCAGGCGTCCGATAAACACCTCAATCACATTGCTGTCGCGGTCGCAGTCCTGCTCGTAAATATGCTCGGTCAGCGTAGTTTTGGAGACCACCTCGTCCGGGTGCAGCATCAGGTATTCCAGCACCTTGTATTCAAACGAGGTGAGGTCCAGCTCGGCATCCTCGACCCGCACACGCTGCGAGGAAGTATCCATCACAATGGGGCCGGCCTTGATGCTGGGGGAGGAAAATCCGGCAGAGCGTCGCACCAGTGCATTCAGGCGCGCCAGCAGTTCTTCTGTGTGGAAAGGCTTGACCAGGTAATCGTCGCCACCGGCCTCAAGGCCCTTGACCCGCTCCTGCCAGTGGCCGCGGGCAGTGAGGATCAGGATGGGGAAATGCTTGTCCTCGCGGCGCAGGGTCTCGATCACCTGGATACCATCGACGCCCGGCAGGCCAAGGTCCATCACCGCCACGTCGTAGGGAAACTCGCGGCCGTAATACAGGGCTTCATTGCCGTCCGGGGCCTCGTCCACCGTGTAGCCCGCCTCACGCAGGGAATTTGCCAGCTGCTGGCGCAGCAGTTCCTCATCTTCCACCAACAGTGCGCGCATACCTTCCCCCTCTGCTCAAATTCGTTGTGCCGGCGACTCAGCGCATGATGCGGCCGCTCTGCTTATCCACGTAGACCACATAAACCTGGCTTTTATCCGACAGGCCCTTGACCCGGTAGGCGGGGCGGCCCTTGCGGCTGGTTTCAGACACCGCCAGTATCTTGCCGCCGTAGCGACGTTTGACCAGCGCCGCCGCCTGTTCGCGGGATATCTCGCGCTTCTGGACCTTGAGGATCCTCACATGCAGGTGCTCAGCCCCCGGCGCGGCCACAGGCGGCATAGCCGCCTGCAGGGGCGCGGCGCACAGAGCAATAAGCAGTGCCAATACAACACGCGTCTGACGGCAAAGGGCACAGATGGATTTCACGTTGCAGCTCCTGGTCGCACATTCTCGGTACCTGCAGTACCGGATACTCTGGCAGTACTGGTTACTTCGTCCCTGGGCATCGATCTTCCCCCGCTCACGGGCATTACCAGGCGGGGGCGACGTCGACGCGGACCCTGATTCTATCGCCCGGATGGCGATCGGTGCGAGTCATATATTCCCTCCCATTATAACGATAGCGGACATCGTACCCGACCAGCTCGCGCCGGGTGACATATTCGTCCACTCTCTGGCAGCGCTGCTCGGTGACATACTGGGCGTTTTTACGACTGCTGATGGAATGGCCAATGGTCGCACCGATTGCGGCACCGGCCAGCGTCCGGGCATTGCGGCCGCGGCGGTGATGGCCGGCCTTGTTGCCAACGGCCGCGCCAATCAGGCCGCCAATCAGGGTACTGGCGGCGGAGCCGCGGCCCGGGTAGGCCACCTGCTCATCCCAACACTGTGTGCGGGGCTCGACCACCTGGATATCGTTGTAGACCGGGATAACATCGGTCACGCGGGCAAAATCGTACTCCCCGCGATCGCCATAGTAGCCACTGCCCCCGGCACTGGCGGTGACACTGAAGCCCACCAGGGCAACCACCAGCACAGCAAAAAGGAAGTTCTTGTTCAGAAGCATGATCGGTCTCCCGTTGATCATCGACGGGAGCACTTTAGTGGGGAATGACTGAATCGAACCTGAACCCGCGGGAACCCGGCCGGGAGAAAGTGGTCATGCGGCCAGCCAGTGCCGGATCTCCCGGGCCAGCGGCAGTGGCTGCTCCAGCGGCAGCATATGACCTGCCCCCTGCACTTCCCGCACCACCACATCCGGCCGCTGCTCCTGCAGTTCATTGACCCAGCTTCGAGTGACCAGGGTGTCATGCTCGCCGTAACAGAAGGTCACCGGCAACGGCAGGCTCACCAGTGCATCAACAAGGTCCCGCCGCTCACTGGTTGCGCCCAGTTGCTCCACCAGGACGTTTTCACCCAGGCTGGCATCCATGGCGCGCATGGTCCGGGCAATATCCTCCCGGTCCCGGTTTTCGGGCGCCAGCATGGCGGCGATCTTGCGCTCGCTGATACCGCTATAGCCATGGCGGGCCACCCAGTTGAGCAGCTGCCGACGCTGCTTCAGCTCGGCATCCGGCAGAGCGCGGGGAGTGTTGGAACAGATAAACAGGCGCGCCACCCGTTCCGGGTAGGTGGTGGCCAACGCTGCCGCCAGGTACCCGCCGAGTGAGAATCCCAGAAGGTTCACCGGTTCGTCCGGTAGCGCCGCCGCCAGCGACCGGACCAGCGCCGCGACACTGTCGCCCGCCGGAATTGCCAGGTGCTGCGGCTGCAGGGGCTCAAGTTCCGGCCACAGTGCCTGCCACAGGCGGCGGTCACACATGGTGCCGGGAATCATCACCAGCGGAAGCTGTTGCGCCATGAAAACTCTCCTACTTTCCTTCCCGTGTCTGGTCCAGTTCGCCCCGCGTCAGTCCCTCAGGGGCTCTTCCACCGGCGGCAAGCTGGATCCCAGCCAGCGCTGGGAAAGGGTGCCGGCGGTCATGGCCCCATTGACGTTCAGCGCCGTACGTGCCATGTCGATCAGCGGCTCCACGGAAATCAGCAGCGCCGCAATGGTAACCGGCAGACCCATGGTGGGAAGCACCACCAGTGCGGCAAAGGTGGCGCCACCGCCTACACCGGCGATACCAAACGAACTGATCACTACCACCGCCACCAGGCTGGTCAGCCACAGCGGGTCAAGCACATTGATGCCCATGGGCACCGCCACCATCACTGCCAGCATGGCCGGGTAGATGCCGGCACAACCGTTCTGGCCGATGGTGGCGCCGAAGGAGGCCGAGAAATTGGCGATCGCGGGCGAATTGCCCAGTTCATCGATCTGGGTCTCAATATTGAGCGGAATCGTGGCGGCACTGGAACGGGAGCTGAAAGCGAACACGAGTACCGGCCACACCCTGGCAAAATAATGCAGCGGGCTGATGCCATTGACCAGCAGCAGCAACCCGTGCACCAGGAACATCAGGCCAATCGCCACAAACGAGGCCACCACAAAGCTGAGCAGGTTGACGATATCCGCCCAGCTGGAGCTGGCAATCAGCTCCGCCACCAGGGCCATGATGCCGTAAGGGGTAAATGCCATCACCAGGCGCACCAGCTTCATTATCCAGGCCTGGGCCACCGATACGGCCGATTCAATGTTAGCCCCCTGCTCCGGGTTCTCACGGCGCACCCCCAGGGCCGCCAGCCCCAGTAAAACAGCAAAAATCACCACCGCGATCACCGAGGTGTCGCGGCTACCGGCCAGGTCGGAGAAGATATTCTCGGGGATAAAGGAGACCAGGATCTCCGGGATGCTGAGTTCGCTGACGCGACCGATCCGCTCTCCCAGTACCTCCGCACGGGCGGCCTCGCGGGATCCCTCCACCAATCCCTCGGCTGACAACCCGAACAGCTGTGCCATGGCCACGCCGACCAGTGCCGCCACCGCTGTGGTGCCAAGCAGCACCGCCAACACGGACACACTGATTTTCCCCAGCGACTGGGTATTGCTTACCCGGACCACTGCCGACAGGATCGACACCAGCACCAGGGGCATCACCAGGACATACAGCAGGTTTACATAGCCGTCGCCCAGCACCGCGATCCAGGGCAGCACCTCCGCCGGCATCGCGCCCCAGTCCCGGGCAACCTGCAACAGGCCGCCGAACAGAAGTCCCAGTACCAGGCCGGCGAACACCGCCGGGGCAAGGCTGTCGTGCCGCCGGTGCCAGCGATTCAACGGCCACAGCAGCACAAAAAACAGCGCAAGGAACAGAAAGGAAGTCAGGTGCATTGCCACCCCGGTATCATCAGCCCAAAAAATTGCGCGGGATGCTACCAAGCAGGCCGCGCCAATATATAGTTGCTTTCGTTATACCCTTAGAAGCAGATCACCGTGGGCGACCGGGCGCAGGCTGTTTACCCACATGCTGCAACACAAAAACCACAGCCGGTTATCACCAGTGGGCATATGGCGTCAGTGCGTACTCTCCTCCCCGGCCAGGTTCCCCACGGCCCGGGCGAGGTCATCCTCGGTCTGGGGCCCCACCAGGGTGGTCACCCAGCGGCCTTCGCTGTCGATGACCAGGGTACTGGGCAATACAGACGGGCGTTGCTGGCCCCAGCTGCCCGCCGGGTCTGCGGCCAGTACCGGGAACTCGATACCGAGTTTTTCAGCCTGTTCGCGGGCCTGCGCCGCCGGTGGTGCATCATAATTAACGCCCAGCACCAGCACATTGCCATGGGCGCGATCGAACCGGTTCAGCTCAGGGATCTCCTCACGGCACGGCGCACACCACTCGGCCCAGTAATTCACCAGCAGTACCTTGCCGCCGGTATCTACATCATCGCCATCCAGGGTGGCCAGCGCCGGCTTTCCCGCGCCACTGTCACACCCGCTTATTGCGGCGGCCAAAAAAAGACAGGCTGCCCATGGCTTCATTACTTTCGATGCTCTCTTTTTCACGTTTCCCGGCTTTGCCCGTGGACTTGCTGCTCTCAGCCGCACTCTTGTCACTCCCGCGCCTGCTTCTGGTTTTTCTGGTCTTTGTGGTATTGCCATTCTTTGCACGCCCGCGGCCAGCCCCTCCAGGCTGATCGTCATCGCTGGCGCTGCGAAACAACTCTCCCACACTGATTGCCAGCTGTTCACCGGTAAATTCACGCACCGCACTGAAACGAGTCTCCACCTCGCCAAACCAGGGCTGGCCCTGCAGTCCGGCATGGCTCGCGGAGGTCAACGGTGCCGGGTTCAGCCAGCTGGCCAGCTGCATCAAGGAGATGGAATCCAGGTCCCGCTGCAGGACAAAGTCATTGCGCTCGGTCTGGGTAAAGATTTTATGGCGCTGCAGGGCCTCGCGAATCCGCCGCCACTGTGCCGGCTTGATGCCCACGCGGGAGATATCACGATCCCGCATCGGCAATCCATGCTGGTACTTGCGGAATGCCTCCCACAGCAACACCAGGGCTGCCATCACATCAGAGTATTTGCGCCCCTGGGCGGCCGCGTCGTACACCGACAGCATCCGCACCAGCACGCAGCCCGCCAGCACGATCATCCACAACAGGAATATCCACATCAGGAACAGCGGCACGAACGCAAAGGCACCGTAAATCGCCTGTACAGAGCTGCGCGCCACCATCACCCCGAACAGGTTTTTTGCCAGTTCAAAGGCGAAAGCCGTAATCACACCACCGGCAATACCATGGCGCAGGGGTACGCGACAGTTGGGCACCGCGGTGAACAGCAGGGTAAAGGCAATAGCAGTAAAGAAAAAAGGCAGCAGGCGCAGGGCCATCGGCACCAGCCCCAGGGTGCCCTCTTCCGGGAGGAACAGCTTCTGGGAAATCACGTAGGTGGACATGGCCAGCCCGGTACCCAGCAGGATGGGGCCGAGGCTGAGGATGGCCCAGTACAGCAGGAAGCTGGAGACGCCACTACGCCCACGCGGAATATCCCAGATTGCATTGAACGTGGCCTCGATGTTGCGCAACATCAGGCCGGCAGTGACCATCAGGATGGCCACACCGGCGCCGGTCAGGCGCTGGGCCTGGGAAGAAAAACTGCTGATGTACTCCTGCACCTCTCGCCCGCTCTCGGGCACAAAGTGCTCGAAGATCTGCTGCTGCAGGCGATTTTCCAGCCCGGCAAAATCCGGGAACAGCGACAGCATGGCATAGCTGACGGTTACCAGCGGCACAATTGCGAACAGGGTCATATACGTGAGTGCCGCCGCATTCTGGCGACAGTTCTTCTCGTTGAACAGCGTCCACAGTGAGACCAGAAAGCGACGCCAGCGATGTACCTGTTCGGTCATGGGATGTCCGTTTCTCTGTTTCTGCGGCGAATACCTCCGCGCCGGCAGTGACATGGATGTTTGTCAGGGCCTTTTATCAAGCCATAGAATACGCCAAACCATAACAGGATACCCAAGACATGTGGACGATTTACCATAACCCACGCTGTTCAAAATCTCGCCAGACACTGCAACTGCTGCAGGAGAAGGGTGTTGAGCCCCAGGTCGTCCTCTACCTGGAGACGCCGCCGGATGCCACCACGCTGGAAACCCTGCTGCAGAAACTGGGCATTGGCGCACGCGAGCTGTTGCGCACCGGCGAGGATGCCTATAAAGAACTGGGCCTGAAAGACAAATCCCTGCCCGATGAGAAACTGGTCGCCGCCATGGTCGAGCACCCGAAGCTGATCCAGCGTCCCATCGTGGTCAAGGGCGATCGCGCCGTGCTCGGCCGGCCACCGGAAAACGTACTGGAGCTACTCTGATGGCCCGGGATCCCGAACCGTACATCCTGGTTCTCTATTACAGCCGCAGCGGCTCCACCGCGCGTATGGCGGCAGAGATCGCCCGCGGGGTAGAGTCCGCAGGCGTCGCCGCACGGCTGCGCACCGTACCGCCGGTATCGCCGGATACCGAGGCCAGCGCACCACCGGTACCCGATGAGGGCGCGCCCTACTGCCGCCCGGAAGAACTGCGCGACTGCGCCGGCCTGCTGATGGGCAGCCCCACCCGCTTTGGCAATATGGCTGCGCCGCTGCGCCACTTCCTCGACCAGACCGGGGACATGTGGCTGGACGGCAGCCTGGTGGGCAAGCCCGCCGGCGTGTTTACCTCCACCGGCAGTATCCACGGCGGCCAGGAGACCACCCTGTTGTCGATGATGCTGCCCCTGATGCACCACGGCATGCTGATTGCCGGTATCCCCTATTCCGAGGCGCGACTGATGCACACGACCAGTGGCGGCACGCCCTATGGCGCCTCGCACTGGGCCGGCGGCAGCGAGGATGCACAGCTGACCGAAGACGAAACCGCACTGTGCCGGGCCCAGGGGGCCCGGGTCGCGGAACTGGTGAAAAAACTGGGAGAACGCGGCCAATGAGCGTACCTGTCGCCCGCAAACTGAAAATCGGGCTGCGCCTGAACTGGATCTGCTATATCGGCCTGCTGGCCCTGTTTGTGGTCTGGAACCTGTTCCTGGAAGGGGGTTCGATCACGTTGTGGGTCCTGCAGACGATGCCACTGCTACTGGTCCTGCCGGGAATGCTGAAGCAGCAGTACCGGAGCTACCTGTGGCTCTGCTTTATCCTGTTGATCTACATCTGCGCCAGTATTGTCGACGTAATGATGCCCGGACGCGGCTGGCAGGATGGCGTACTGCTGGTACTTAGCCTTACCCTGTTCTTCTCTGCCATGATGACCAGTCGCTGGCAGCGAATGGTGTAGATTGCGCACACCGCCCCAATACAGCACTCGCCGCTGGGTGCCGGCGTGCGACCCGCTCTCAAGACAAGGAGACAAGAGGTTTGACCGAATCAACCCATCGCAAAGGATTACTCCGCCGGTTTTTCGGTGGCATCGGCGCCGCCATCACCTGGCTCCGCCGCGTGTTCACCAACCTGATTTTCCTGCTGATACTGCTGTTTATCGGCCTTGCCATCTTCGGCAAGGAGGAACAGCTCACCATTCCCCAGGGCGCGGCCCTGCGCGTGGCACCCACCGGTTTCCTGGTGGATGAGCTGTCCCCCCCCAGGAGCCTTCCCGCTCTGCTGGGCGGCCCGCCCGGCCCGGTAGAGACCCGGGTTAAGGATATTGTCGACGCCATCGATTTCGCCGCCAAGGACCAGCGCATCTCCTCCGTGGTGCTGGAACTGGACTATATGATGGGCGCCAACCTCAGCAAGCTGGAGGAGGTCGGCGCCGCACTGCAGCGCTTCAAGGCCGCCGACAAGCCGGTCTATGCCGTCGGCGATAACTACACCCAGGCGCAGTATTTCCTCGCCAGCCACGCCGACAAGGTTTACCTGAACCCGATGGGTTCGGTGTTGCTTACCGGCTTCGGCAGCTATCGCAATTACTTCAAGAGCGCGCTGGACAAGCTCAAGGTGAACTTCCACGTTTTCCGTGTGGGCGACTACAAGGACTTTATCGAGCCCTATACCCGTGACGACATGTCCCCGGCCTCGCGGGACAACAACCAGCGCTGGCTGAATGAACTGTGGACCGAGTACACCGAGCAGGTAACCGGTCTGCGCAACCTGCCCCCGGAAACTATCGACGGGTTTGTCAACGAGCTGCCCCAACACCTGGCCGCCCACGAAGGTAGCTGGGCCGAGGCCGCCTTCGACCAGCAGCTGGTGGATGAACTCGCCAGTCGCCGCGTGGCCATCGATGCCCTGAAGGAGAGCATCGGCGCCGGCGACGACGACATTGGCTACAAGGGTATCAATGCCCTCAAGTACCTTCGTCACCAGAAACTGACGCGGATTCCGACCCCGGCCGAAAACAAGGTCGGGTTGATTGCCGCCACCGGCGCCATTGTCGATGGCGAGGCCCCGGCAGGCCAGATCGGCAGCGCCTCCCTGGGCAAGCTGATCCGGCAGGCCCGGGACAAGAAGGTGAAGGCACTGGTGCTGCGCGTGGACAGTGGTGGAGGCTCAGCGTTCGCCTCGGAAGCCATCCGCCAGGAGCTGCTGGCAACGCGCGATGCCGGTATCCCGGTGGTGCTTTCGATGGGCAGCGTGGCGGCGTCCGGTGGCTACTGGATTGCCACCGGCGCTGACCGCATCTGGGCCGCCCCATCCACCATCACCGGCTCCATCGGTGTGTTTGGCGCCTTCCCCACCTTCGAGGAATCCCTCGAGTCCCTGGGCATCTACAACGACGGTGTGGGCACCACCGAAATGGCGGGCGCCATGCGCCTCGACCGCCCCCTGCCGGATGCGGCCGCCGACATCCTCCAGCAGGGTGTCGAGAACACTTACTCCCGCTTCCTGCGCATTGTCGCCGAAGCCCGTGGCTCCACGCCCGAAGAGGTACACAAGATCGCCCAGGGCCAGGTATGGACCGGTCGCGCCGCCCAGCAGCTGGGCCTGGTGGACGAACTCGGCTACCTGAACGACGCCATCGCCTCCGCCGCCCAGCTGGCCGAGCTGGAGCAGTACGAGGTGGTGGAGATCAAGCGTGAACTCACCCCCGGGCAGCGCCTGCTGCAGGCACTCTCAGACAATATCGATGCCAGTGTTGCGGCCAGCCTCGAGGCCAACCTGCCCCTGGGCGCCTGGTTGAGCAGCCTGCAGCCGGCCCTGGAACCCCTGGCCGAGCTGCGCAGTTTCCGCGACCCGCGGGCACTCTATGCCCGCTGCCTGGGCTGCCGCGCCCCCTGACCTTCCCCTCCCGCCGGCGGGATCAGCGCCCGCCGGCCCCCTCCCGGCCAATCCTGGCACCAGCGGCCACTGCGGAAAGGGTGACCCCCGTCGCAGTCGCGAAGCCTGCCGCTCCATTACCATGGAACCAATTGGTAAAATAGACGCCATAACACCGGCTCCCGTCCGCGGCTGCCATCTTCCCTGCGCGTCCGGCACCTGGCCGCTGTCGCGAAGGGAGACACCAGAGAACCAGACAAGAACCAACCATGAGGTGCGCATGAAAAAGCTGGCGACCCTGACCTGCCTGCTGCTGTGCGGCAGCCTGTCCGCTGCCGTCTTCGCCGAACCGCCTGAGGGCCGCGGCTGGAAGAAGCACAAACACAAGCATAAGCACGACCACTATGCCGCCAAAGAGGAGTACTGGGACGGCAACTGCAAGGTGGAACGCAAGTGGAAGCGCAATGGCGACTACGAGGAAGAGCGCAAGTGCCGCGGCGACCGCTACTACGACGGACGTCACCACGAGCGCACCGATGTAGTGGTACTGCCGCCCTGGTTTGACCAGCGCGCACCGGAACCCGAATACCGCCCCGAATGGCGCCCCGCGCCGCAGCCCACCGCCGCCCGCTGTAACAGCGATAAGGTTGGCAGTGTACTCGGCGGCCTTATCGGCGGTGTTATCGGCCACCAGATCGGTGATGGCCGCGGCAACACCGCCGCCACCATCGGCGGTGCCATTGCCGGGGTGCTGATCGGTGGCAAGATCGGTGAGCGCATGGACCAGCGCAACCAGGCCTGTGTGGCGCAGGCGCTGGAATTCGCGCCGGAGGGCCAGCGCATCACCTGGGACAGCCAGCAGGGTCACGAGACCTACGCGGTCACCCCGGGCCCGGTCCGTCAGCGCGGTGACAGCTACTGCCGCCCGTTCACCGCCGAGGTGATGGGCTCCGGCGAGCCGGTTGTCACGCAGGGCTCTGCCTGCCGCCGCCCGGATGGCACCTGGGTGCAATCCCAGTAATGTCCCGCTGACAGGGGCTGGCCGCTGCCGCCGGTCCCTGTCTTGGATTGCCTGCCCCCTCGCAGTTTTCCTTCCCCTATCACGAACACCAGAAGAGCCCTCCTGAAACGCTTCTTCCTGCACCCGCGTACTCCCCCCTGATTCCCAGGGCGCCCGGAAATGCAGCTCGGCCATAGCCATCACTGATCATTTATGGCTAGATATGTGCTTTCGTGGCCAGGGCCGTTTCTTGCCTTGCCACGCACCTGGATAAAGGAATTTGGAATGTTGAGAGGCCCCTCTCAACCAGAGAAAACCTCGTGTACTGAAAAGGATTATTTATGTTCAAGGTTTTGCTGCTTTCGACCCTGACTTTCCTGGTGGCCGCCTCCCATGCGAGCCCGTCCACGGATGAGCAGGCCATCAGGAGAGCCGTCCTGGATTATATTGAGTCCCAACATAAGGTTCGGCCGGACCTGGCCAAGAGGGGACTGGACAGGGACCTGGCGAAGCGGACCTTCTGGCTCGACGACAAGGGCAATGAGTTCGTGCTGGAAACAGATTACGATGACATGCTGGAGCTGGCGAGGGTCTACAACAGGGATGGTGACCGGTTCCCAGAGGAGCCCAGGGTCGAAATCAAGATTTTCGATATTGACCAGCGGACGGCCTCGGTAAAGCTTACGGTAGATGAGTGGATCGATTACATGCACCTGTACAAAAGCAATGCCGGCGACTGGAAGATCATTAATGTACTGTGGCAGTTTCACGATACCGGCCGCCACAAATCGAAAAAATAGGCCTCCCCTGTAATCACGGACAGCTTTCGTCACCCCTGGCTTTTATTCCTGCCAAACAGTCGCCGCAACTCGTCCTTGGCCTGTTCAAGGACCTCGCGCCGCTCATCCGGCAGCTTCTTCCCCGCACGGTTGATGTAGAAGGTCAACATCGACATGGCGGAGCGATAGGGATCCGACTTGCGCCGCTCGCTCGCTTCCGCGGAATGCTTCAGTGAGCGGGCGATCTCGGCCGGATCATCGAGCGTGAATACGCCCTGTTCCAGGTCCAGCGCATCACTGGTGCGGGTCACCTTGTCCGACCACTGCCGGTTGTCGCCACTTTCCTTTTCCTTGCCTTTTGCCATAACGGCCTCCACATTCGACACTACCGCAGCGCCCATCAACGGTGCATTGATCTCCCCAGCGGAGAAAACGCACCAATAACGTGCAACTTTCATCTCGAGCCCTTACCCACTTTCACCATATTGCGGCACCACATCAGTAAAGATGACTGACCGCCAGGACACATGGGGAATCAGGCGCCTGCGCGCACAGCGATAGGGCCTTCACAGCGCTGCACTGGCCCATAATTCCGGACTGGCACTATTTTTGGATTCTATTTACCCACAGGCTGTAGAAAAGTGACCGGGAAAGACGTGAATGGCACAAGAAGAAACGCACGACAAGCACTGGCTGATTGTCAGCGACCTGGATGGCACCCTGCTGGATCACTTCACCTACTCCCACACAGCCGTCGATGGCCTGCTGCGCCGGCTGGACGATCATGACATTCCAGTGATCCTGAACAGCAGCAAGACCCGCGACGAAATGATTGAAATCCGCCGCGAACTGGGAAACCGGCATCCCTTTATTGTCGAGAATGGTTCCGCCATCTTTATTCCCGCGGGCTATTTTCCCCAGGCACCAGACGGGGCCCGGGATGAAGCCGGCTTCTGGGTACTGGAACCGGGCGCGCACCGCAAGGCGCTGCTGGAGTACCTGGACAGGGACAGCCGGGCCCATGGGGCACCTTACCTTGGCTTCGCCAATGCCACCCCGGGGCAAATCGTCGATGCTACCGGCCTGTCCCTGGAGCAGGCAGAGGCAGCCAGGACACGCCATTACTCCGAACCGCTGCTGTGGCGCGGCACCGACAAGGAAAAACAGGCATTCTGCGCCCGCGCCCGCGACGCCGGCCTCACAACACTCGAGGGCGGACGTTTTCTCCACCTGCTTGGGGATACCGACAAGGGCCGCGCAACCCTGCAGTTACTCGAATGCTACCGCCACGCCCGGCCGGGCGACTACATGGTGGTGGCCGCCGGCGACAGCCCCAATGACCTGGACATGCTGGCAGTAGCCGATATTGCCGTGATCATTCGCGGCCCGCACCGGCAACCACCGCAACTGGAGGAAACCGGGTCCAGGCGCGTGATCATCAGCCAGCAAGAGGGGCCAGAAGGCTGGCGCGAGTCCATCGCCCCTCTGGTCGAATAGCTCGCTGCAAACAAACCGTGACCCGCATTCACCGACCACTAACATCGATAACGCAATCACTGACCCGACTCAGCGCGAGAAAACGAGAATTGCCCAGGCCCTACAGGAGGCGCCCGTGACCGACTTTTTCCAGAATGGCTCCATTACCACACTGCATAATCTGTCCAACCGCACGCTGGACGAGATGGAGCGGGAGCTGATGGAGTTCTCCCGCCAGCGCCCCATGTCGCTGCTGCTGCCGTCGCTGTACTCTGAGCTGGAGGGCGAGGCCCTGCCGGCCATCCTCGAGCAGCTCAAGCAGGTGCCCTACCTGTCTGAAATCGTCATCGGCCTGGACCGCGCTGACGAGGCCCAGTATCGCGACGCACTGCGACAGTTCAGCGTATTGCCACAGCATGTGCGGGTCCTGTGGAACGACGGCCCACGCCTGCGGGAGCTGGATGCCAAGCTCGAGGCACGCGGCCTGGCACCTCGGGAAGCAGGCAAGGGCCGCAATGTCTGGTATTGCCTGGGCTATATCCTCGCCTCCAAACGTGGCGAGGCCATCGCCCTCCACGATTGCGATATCGTCACCTACGACCGCCTGCTGCTGGCGCGGCTCTTCTATCCCATCGCCAATCCCAACTTCAACTACGAATTCTGCAAGGGGTATTACTCCCGTGTGGCCTCAGGAAAAATCAACGGTCGCGTCTGCCGCCTGCTGGTGACGCCCCTGATCCGGACCCTGAAGAAAATCTATGGGCACACCGAATACCTCGACTACATGGATAGCTTTCGCTATGCGCTGGCCGGCGAATTCTCTTTCCGTCGCGACGTGATCAATGACCTTCGCATCCCCAGCGACTGGGGCCTAGAGATCGGCGTGCTGTCGGAGATGCACCGCAACTATTCCACCAACCGCCTGTGCCAGGTGGATATTGCCCACAGCTATGACCACAAGCACCAGAAAGTCTCTTTCGATGACGAAGACGCGGGCCTGTCGAAGATGTCCATCGATATCTCCAAGTCGCTGTTCCGCAAACTGGCCACCCAGGGCACCGTCTTTTCCACCGAGACGTTCCGTAGTATCAAGGCTACCTACTTCCGCATCGCACTGGATTTTGTCGAGACCTATCGTAACGACGCCATCATCAACGGCCTCGATTTCGATATCCACCGCGAGGAGCAGACCGTGGAGCTGTTTGCCCGCAACCTGATGAAGGCGGGGCAGACGTTCCTGGAAAATCCCATGGAGACACCGTTCATCCCCAGCTGGAGCCGGATTACCAGCGCCGCACCGGAGTTCCTGCAGGAGCTTAAGAGTGCTGTGGAAATGGATTACGAAGAATACGGAACATGACAAGCCGGGAAGCCTCATGAACGCACTGACTGATGAAATGCCGATCCGCGAACTGCTGCAAAAGAAGCTCTGCGAACACCTGGCGGTGATCTACCCGGACCGGGACGGGGAAGCACTGGCACAACGGCTGATGCAGGTAATGCGACTGGATGAAGAATGCCAGAGCCCCCTTGCGCACAAAAACCTCTGGGACCAGACCGATATTGTCGTAATCACCTACGGCAATACGATCCAGCGGGAGAACCAGCATCACCTGCAGACGCTGCACCATTTCCTCAAGACCCACTTCACCATGCTGATCAACAGCGTGCATATCCTGCCGTTCTTCCCCTACTCCAGTGACGACGGCTTTGCAGTAATCGATTACAAGCAGGTGAACCCGGACCTGGGTGACTGGAACGATGTACTGCGCATCAGCACCGACTTCCACCTGATGGCGGACCTGGTCATCAACCACTGCTCGGCCGAGCACCAGTGGTTCAAGAACTTCCAGAACGACGTCTCTCCCGGACGCGATTACTTTTTCTGTGTACACCCGAACGAGAACCTCTCCGGCGTGGTGCGCCCGCGAACCACGCCGTTACTGCGTGCCGTCAGCAACGGAGAGGAGGTGCGCTGTGTCTGGTGCACCTTCGGGCACGACCAGGTGGACCTCAACTTTCGCAACCCCGAAGTGCTGCTGGAGATGGTCGATATCATCCGGATGTATCTCGATATGGGTGTGCGGATTTTCCGCCTCGATGCGGTGGCGTTCCTGTGGAAGAAGCTGGGTACCAGCTGTATCAACCTCGAGGAGACCCATGAAATCGTGCGCCTGCTGCGCACGCTGATCGAACACGCGGATCCCAATGCGGTCATCATTACCGAGACCAACATTCCCAACCGCGAAAACCTCTCCTATTTCGGCAATGCCAATGAGGCACACTGCATCTACAACTTCTCCCTGCCGCCACTGCTGGTGAATACCCTGGTATCAGGCAATTGCCATCACCTGAAAAACTGGCTGATGAGCATGCCACCGGCACAGAACGGCACTACCTACCTGAACTTTATCGCTTCCCACGATGGGATCGGCCTGCGACCGGTTGAGGGGCTGCTCAGCGACGAGGAACAGGAAGCGCTGATCCAGACCATGGAGAATTTCGGCGGGCAGATTTCCTGGCGTGCGCTGGACGACGGTAACCGCAAACCCTACGAAATCAACATTTCGCTGTTCGATGCAATGCGCGGCACCAGCGCCGGGGAAGATGGCCTGCAGCTGGAGCGCTTTGTGTGTGCCCACACCATCATGCTCGCACTGGAGGGCATTCCGGCCTTTTACCTGCACAGCCTGGTAGGCAGCACCAATGACTACCGGCGCATGGAGGAACACGGCCACAACCGCGCCATCAATCGCCGCCAGTGGTGTGAAGAGGACCTTAACCGGGAACTGGCAGATCCGGGGTCCCACCACCACCAGGTCTTCAATCGCCTGCGCAAGCTGATCCAGGTGCGACGTGACCAGCCCGCGTTTCACCCCAACGCCACCCAGTTCACCCTGCACCTGGGGGAACAGATCTTTGCTTTCTGGCGCCAGAGCATGGATCGGCGCCAGAGTATCTTCTGTATCAACAATATTTCCGACTCGGACCAGACCATCACCCTGTCGAGCATCAACCTGATCGGAACCGATGTGTGGAAGGACCTGATCAGCGACCAGATGTTTGAAGATATGCTGGGCTCGGTGACACTGGCGCCCTACCAGACGCTGTGGATCACCAATCGCTGGTGACAACCCGGGCATGCCAGCACCGGGGACAGGGCTAGGCGCTGTCCCCGGAGACCCGCAGCCGTCGCAGCGACCCATTCACGGCTGCCAGCGCAAAGGCGACAAAACTGAGGATGCCGGCCCACAACAGGGTGGTGAGCGGCGCTGCATACTCACTCACCGCACCGGCACCCAGGGCGCCCAGAGCGGCACTACCGAACAGGGCCAGCTGGTAGATTGAAATGATGCGGCTGCGCACCTCTGCCGGTGCCAGCAGCTGCACGATGGCCCGCCCGAGGGCAGCGGATGCCGCCGCCACAGCCCCCCAGCAGAAGCACAGTAACAATAGCCCGATTGCCGTCGGGCCGATACTGATCCCCACCAGCAACACCGCGCTATAGAGCAGGCACATGAGAATACCCCGCCCGGGCGCATCACCCTGCCCTCGCCGCAGCATGACGATGGTCGCCGCCACGGTGCCAGCCACAAATGCCAGCTGCAGCGTCGCGTAATAGCTGGCACCGTGGCCATAGTCAGCGGCCAACAGGGGCAACACCACCAGGAAAACGCCAATGTGGACCAAGCCATTGAATGCCACCAGCGCAATCAGTTCGCGCAGGGCCGGGCTGCGCCAGGCTTCCTCCAGGCCCTCGCGGATCAGTGCCAGTGGCAGCACCCGTTCAAAGGGTCGGGCCGAAGTGCGAAAACGCAGCGAATACAGCACCGCCGCAGCCAGCAGTAATACACTGATCTGCAGGGATAACAGTGGAGCGACGCCCCACTGGTCGAAACGGCTGGCAAACAGCATACCCACTGCCTGGCCGCCGTATTGGGCCAGCATCATCCAGGTCACCGTCGCCTGCACCCGGTCGTGGGAAACCGGCCCGCTGTCACTGTGGGCACTACGCTGCACCAGGTTGTCACGGGCCGGCTGCAGGAACGCCGTGCAGACCCCCAGGCCCGCCCCGTAGAGCAACAGCACCGTCAGGTCCGGCAGGCGCAGGGAGAAATACCACAACAGGGCGCCGTGGCACGCGGCCAGGCCCAGGCAGGCAAAAGCGGACACCGTGGCGGCATCACGGCGATCGGCCAGCACCCCACCCAACAACAGGAACAGCAGGTTGGGCAGCAGCACCGAGGCCTGGACCCAGCCCAGGTGCAGTGCCGGCAGCTCCACTACCGCAACTGCGATCCAGGGCAGCAGGATCACCTGGAGCCCGGTTGCCAGGGACGTGCATCCGTATCCCGTCAGGAATGCATGTAACCTGGCCGGCAATCTGAACAGCGACATTAAATGAATCCGAATATTGGTAACTTTGCCCTACCCGCGCCGCAGTGACGGCCAGAAGCCACGCACCAGCCGGCGCAACTGCTTCAGGGCCGCGGGATCGTCGGCGTAGGCCGCCCGCTGGTAAGCAGTGGTGATGCTCGCCGCCATGGGCCCCAATTGCGGCCGCTCGCGATGCACCCGGGCAACAAAATCTTCCGGCGCCTCGCCCCGGCGACGCTCAACCCCGCAGCGGGCCAGGCGGCGGCAGAACTGTCGATAGAGGCGCGCGGCGGGCGGTGGGCGCCGGCCGCGGCCGCTGAGCCACAACCATGCGCCCACTCCCAGAAGCGCCAGCACTGCCGGCAGCCCCACCAGTAGCGCCAGGCGCACGCTGGTGACCCGGCCGAGCAGGTCGCGCAGCAGGTCTTGCTGCCGCTCACTGTCAAAGCTGACTACTGCCCGGTACCAGCGGTAGTTGATCATATCCCACTGCAGGCGCAACTGCCTGAGCACGGGGAATCGATGCAGTGGTAACAGGGCATCGCGCATAAACTCATCCGCGGCCGCGCTCTGCAGGCCATCACGTACCCGCTCTGGCGCCACTGCAGCCGTAGGATCGACCCGCTGCCAGCCGCGTCCCTCGGTCCAGATTTCGGCCCAGGCGTGGGCATCGTACTGGCGCACCAGCAGATACTGCTCGCCGTCGACCCACTCCCCGCCCTGGTAGCCGGCGACCACCCGCGCCGGGACACCGGCGGCACGCATCAAGAATACGTAGCTACCGGCAAAATGCTCACAGAACCCCCGCTGGCTGTCGTAAAGGAACGCATCCACCGAATCCGCGCCCAGGGTGGGAGGGGACAGGGTATAGATAAACCGGCGGTTGAACACTGACAGGACCGCATCGGAAATCTCCCCCGCAGACAGGTCCTGCGCCCGCAGGCGCCGGGCCCAGGCCCGCGCCCGTGGATTTCCCCCCTCCGGCAGCTGCAGGTTGCGGCGCCGTTCGAAGTCGCTTAACGGCGGCACATCGTTAATGGTATCCCGGGGCCATGAACGTACCTCGTAGGCCAGGCGGCTGAACACCGGCTCCGCACGTACCAGGCGATCATCGCGGGTCTCCCCGACCCCGTCAGTGACCGAGTGCGGGCGCGCCATGGCAAACAGCCACCGGCTGCGGGTAGGTTCCTGGATGACCTGGTAGCGATACCGGGGGCCGACTTCCGGCAACCCCTGTTCGCTGTCGCTCCAGTAAACCCGGCCACCCTCCCGTGGGTCCACACCGAAGCCCTGGCTCCAGCGGCGCCCATCGAAATCCGCGTAAACCAGGCCACGCCAGTAACGTTGCTCCGGCGGCGGCACCGGCCCATCAAAGGTAATTCGCAGGGCAGGTTTATCCGATCTGGACAGGTTGGCGAAATCCCCCGGCGACATACTGTCCGAGACCCCGGTGGACGCACCGGCGTCCTCCTGCGGCACGGCCCAGAGCGGCCCCAGTCGAGGCATCACCACAAACAGCAGCAGCATCAACGGCACTGACTGTGCCAGCAGGCGTGCGGACAGGCCAATGGCGCGCCGTGGCCCCGCACTGCCCGCGCCCGCCTGCGCCACCAGTGCGGCCGTAACCACAAGCACGGCCAGGACACCGTATAACGCGTGAGGAATCCCCTGGTCGAAAACAAACAGGGTCGCGGCGACAAAATACGCCAGCAGCAGGCTGAGAAAACCATCCCGCCGGGTTAACAGTTCCAGGTTCTTGAGGGTAAAGGACACCGCCAGCAGTGCCACCATGGGTTCCAGCGCAAACCACTGCCGGTAGGACAGTAACAGCCCCCCCACCACGGCCGTCACCACCAACAGCTTGACCGGCTTGCCGGGCAGTTCGCGGCGCCCACGGGAAACCTCAGTGCGCCACCAGGCCGCCAGCAACCAGCCGCCCACAATCCAGAGCGGTAGCCGTGCAAAATGCGGCAGCAGGACTGCAAATTGCGCCGCAAATATCCACAACAGGCTCTCCCGCGGCAAACGTTCGCTATATGCCATCACGCCCCCTGTACCGGAAAGCGCGCCAGTGCCGCCAGCAGTTCCCGGCGGTGGTCACTGCCGACGCCGGGCTCGATCACCCGCCCCGGCAACCTCAGGCCATAGGCCAGCTGCTGGCGGTCGGCCTCCAGGGCCCAGTGACACAGGTTGCCCAGCCGGGTCTCCACATCGCGGCCGGCCAGCAGGTCCCAGTCCAGCCACAGGCGGCTGTCGATACCGGTTTCGTGGTCCTTGCTGTACAGGTCCCGGCCGGCGGCAAACTGCTTCCATGCCACCTGGCGCAGGGACTGGCCGGGCTGATAGGGACGCAGCCCGGCAAAGTCGTCGCCGCCGCGCCGCTTCTGCTCCGCCTCACCCTCTGCCAGTGCAACACCCAGTGGCAGTGGCCCGGCCGGTTGCGGCTGCGGGTAGACCAGGAACTCGATATCCAGGTCGATCCAGCTCCAGCAGCGGAACAGCCCCAGCGGAAAACGACTCTCGACCCGCAGCCGCGGAGCGCGCACCAGGCCGCGGCGCGCCACCGGGAGCGTAACCTCCACCTCGGTCTCCTCATCTGCCGCCAGTTGCACAACCACTGGCTCGGATTCCGGCCAGCCAATGGAGATGTGCTCGCCGCGACGCCGCTTGCCGCGAACGACTGCGATCCGCGCCGCGGCAAAATCACCGGCGAAGGCGGTCCCGGTGCCCAGCAGCCGGATCTCAAGGCCGGCAAGGTTGGCAAAGGTGTGCAGGGGCAGCACCACAAACAGGCTGACCAGCAGGAAAGTCAGCGCGAAAACCAGGTTGTTCTCGTAATTGGTCGCCAGCAGCCACAGCAACGCGATCACCAGCAGGAAAGCCAGGCCCGCACGGGTGGGAAGGATAAACAGCCGGCGGTGGTCCAGGGTGGCTTCAGGTGCCGCTGGCGCGCGCCGGTCCAGCCAATCGGACATCAGCAGTCGCCAGTGCCGGCGCCAGGAACCGGCACCATCATCGTGCGCCTTGCGGGTAATTGCCATTGAAGTCAGGCCGCGATGACGTCGACCTGGCGAATCAGACGCTCCACCAGCTGCGCGCCATCGCCGCTCTCACTCTGCAAGCGATGGCCCGCCACCGCTGGCAATACCGCCTGGATATCTTCCGGCAGTACATGTCCGCGACCGTGGATCAATGCCCAGGCGCGTGCCGCATGCAGCAGGGCCAGTGCGCCGCGCGGCGAGAGGCCCACCGGGCAGTCCTGGCTCTGGCGTGTGTGTAGCACCAGTCGCTCAAGGTAATCGAGCAGGCTGCTCGATGCCTTGACCTGCCCCACCAGCCCCTGTAGCTGAGCCAACCCGGCCCGGTCCAGCCGCGGCCGCAACTTGCGCAACTGCTCGCGCGGGTCCACGCCCTGGAACAGGGCCCGTTCCGCTTCGCGCGTCGGGTAGCCCAGGCTGATTCGCATCAGGAAGCGGTCCAGCTGGGATTCCGGCAGGGTGAAAGTGCCGGACTGGTGCAGGGGGTTCTGGGTGGCGATGACAAAAAAGGGCTGGGGCAGCGGGCGGGTCTCGCCGTCGACACTCACCTGGCGCTCCTCCATCGCTTCCAGCAGCGCGCTCTGGGTCTTGGGCGAGGCACGGTTGATCTCGTCGGCCAGTAGTAGCTGGCTGAACACCGGCCCCTCATGGAAGCGGAAGTTGCCGCTATCCCGCTCGAAAATGGAAACGCCAACAATATCCGCAGGCAGCATGTCGCTGGTGAACTGCACCCGCTTGTAGGACAGTCCCAGCACCTGGGCCAGGGCGTGCGCCAGGGTGGTCTTGCCCATGCCGGGCAGGTCCTCAATCAGCAGGTGCCCGCGGGAGAGCAGGCAGGCCAGGGCCAGCTTTACCTGGTGGTCCTTGCCCAGTAACACCTTGCCGATATCGGCGACAACTGCGGAAATGATCTTTTGCACGGCTAATCCATTACTGCTCGGTTCTTTTACATGTGGCGGGTATCCCCGCCGATCCCGCCAACCACTTTAAAGCGCGGGGCACAGGACTTTCGATGGCAACAACCTGTAATGATAGGTCGTTGTATCCCCTGCTCTGCGCGGGAAATCACAAATGGCGCCGCGGCCCTCTCGCTGCGGCAGTGCTCACCCCAGGGTTGCCAGGCCGCGGGCCAGGTCCCGCTGCAGGTCGTCGACATTCTCCAGGCCCACCGAGACCCGGATCAGGTTCTCGGTAATACCGGCCCGCGCCTTGTCCTCCTCGCTCAGGCGGCCGTGGGTCGTGGTCGCGGGGTGCACAATAGTGCTTTTGGCGTCACCCAGGTTGGCGGTGACAGAGAAAATCCGGCAGGCGTCGATCACCTTCCAGGCCTCCTCCCGCCCGCCGCGTACGCGGAAGCTCA
Organism: Microbulbifer sediminum; assembly: GCF_021729035.1. Taxonomy (GTDB): domain Bacteria; phylum Pseudomonadota; class Gammaproteobacteria; order Pseudomonadales; family Cellvibrionaceae; genus Microbulbifer; species Microbulbifer sediminum. Next base: position 394,647 of record NZ_JAJSAP010000005.1, read on the forward strand.
GCACACCGCCAAAGGTGCGCTGCTGGCTCGCTGCCAGCAGGTGACCCGGGTGCTTGGGCAAGCCGGTGTAGTTCACCTTCTCCACCGCGTCCTGCTCGTCCAGCCACCAGGCCAGCGCCAGTGCATTATTCGAGTGGGCCTGCATGCGCAGGCTGAGGGTTTCCAGGCCTTTCAGGAATACCCAGGCGTTGAACGGGCTCATGCTGGGCCCGGCGGTGCGCAGGAAGATCACCAGTTCATCCATTACTTCCTTGCGGCCCACGGCAACGCCGCCGACGCAGCGGCCCTGCCCGTCCAGGTACTTGGTGGCGGAGTGCACCACAATATCCGCACCCAGCTCCAGCGGGCGCTGCAGGGCCGGGGTACAGAAACAGTTATCCACCACCAGCTGGGCACCGGCACTGTGGGCCAGCTCCGCCAGCTCACGGATATCCGCCACCTCGCACAGGGGGTTGGACGGCGTCTCCATAAACAGCAGCTTCGTATCGCCGTCGAGCGCCTCGCGCCAGGCCTGCATATCGGTGAGATCGACGAACGCCACGCGCACGCCGAATTTTTCCATGTAGCGGGTGAACAGCGCCGTGGTGGTGCCGAATACACTGCGCGAGCAGATCACCTTGTCACCGCTTTTCAGCAGTGCCATACACAGGCTCAGGATCGCAGCCATGCCACTGGAAGTGGCCACCGCAGCTTCACCGCCCTCGAGCGCGGCGATACGTTCCTCGAACATACGCACGGTGGGATTGGTATAGCGCGAATAGACGTTGCCGGGGGATTCACCGGAAAAACGCGCGGCGGCCTCGGCCGCGGAGGGAAAAACATAACTGGAGGTGAGGAACATGGCCTCGGAGTGCTCGCCCTCCGGTGAGCGTACCTGGCCGGCGCGCACCGCCAGGGTCTCCAGGGAGTAATCGTCGTCTTCGAACATACACCGTCCCGGGTTGGTATTTTTCTGGGCCGGTTATGTTAACTGAATTGGCAGCAAAATGCGGAGCTCGCATGCTTTGCCGGGGAAATGCAGGGGACTGGTGGCGGAGCCGCGGCCCGCCGGGGGAGCGGGCCGACGCCCGCGCCGGGATCAGGGGTCGGGCCGCCAGGAGCGCGGCCGGCTGGCTCAGATCGAGCTCTGGTTACCCTTCTCGTTCTTGGCCTCGTCGTTCCGGGCTGCGTGCAGCTGCTCCAGGTAATCGTCGTCAACATCGCCGGTGATGTAATTGCCGTTAAACACCGAGCAGTCAAACTCGTCGATCTTGTCGTTACCCTCGGCAGAGCACTCCACCAGGTCCTCGAGATCCTGGTAGATCAGCCAGTCTGCGCCGATTTCCTTGCAGATTTCCTCGGTGGTGCGACCGTGGGCCACCAGCTCCTGCGCCGAGGGCATGTCGATACCGTACACGTTGGGGTACTTCACCGCCGGCGCTGCAGAGGCAAAATAAACCTTGGCCGCACCCGCCTCGCGCGCCATCTGGATAATCTGCTTGCAGGTGGTTCCGCGCACGATGGAATCATCCACCAGCAGCACATTTTTGCCGCGGAATTCCAGCTCGATGGCATTGAGCTTCTGGCGCACGGACTTCTTGCGCTGCTTCTGGCCAGGCATGATGAAGGTACGGCCGATATAGCGGTTTTTCACCATACCTTCGCGGAACTTCACCCCCAGCCGATGCGCCACGGTCTGTCCGGCAGTGCGGGCGGAATCCGGGATCGGGATCACCACGTCGATATCATGGTCCGGACGCTGGCGCAGAATCTTCTCCGCCAGGTGCTCACCCTGGCGCAGGCGTGCCTTGTGTACGGACACCCCATCCATGATGGAATCGGGACGGGCGAAGTAAACATGCTCGAAAATGCACGGGTTGAGCGAGGTGTTCTCGGCACAGATCTCCGAGTGCACGGTGCCGTCCAGCTCAATGTAGATGGCTTCGCCCGGGGCCACATCCCGTACCAGGGTATAACCGCCCACATCCAGTGCCACAGACTCGGAAGCCACCATATATTCGGTGCCCTTGTCGGTCTCGCGCTTGCCGTAAACCAGCGGGCGGATGCCATGGGGGTCACGGAACGCCACAATGCCATAACCAACAATCATGGCCACACAGGCATAGCCACCGCGCACGCGCTTGTTGACCGCCCGCATGGCCGTGAAGATGTCCTCGGCCTTGGGCTTCAGCTTGTGCAGCTTGTACAGCTCGTGGGCGAACACGTTGAGCAACACTTCGGAGTCGGAATCGGTATTGATGTGGCGCAGGTCCTGCAGGTAGATCTCTTCAACCACCTCGCGCACATTGGTGAGGTTGCCATTGTGGGCCATGGCGATGCCGTACGGAGAGTTGACATAGAAGGGCTGGGCCAGGGCCGGGCCGGAGCTGCCAGCGGTGGGATAGCGCACGTGACCGATACCAAAGTTACCGGTGAGTCGCTGCATATGGCGCGCGCGGAACACATCCCGGACCAGGCCGTTGGCCTTCTGCTGGTTCAGGCGGTCCCTGTCACAGGTCATGATGCCGGCGGCGTCCTGCCCGCGATGCTGCAACAGGGTGAGTGCATCGTACAACTGCAGGTTGACGTCACTCTTACCGACGATACCGACAATACCACACATAGTCTTAGCCCTACTGGTCGTCATGGGGGCGGCAGCGCCGCCCGGTTAAAACAATTTTACAAAAAAGCCCTGGACCGCCTCGGCGGTATGCCGCGCATGCCCCTCGAATGCAAGAAAATGGGGAATCAGTGCCGACTCCTGCCACCAGGGATCCCCTTCCACCGGGATCAGCGCCGGCGCCATGATAAGCAGTGCCAGCACAATAATGCTGCCCCGCAACAGCCCGAACACCATGCCCAGCGTGCGGTCCGTTCCCGACAGGCCGGTGGCCTCGACAAAGGCCGACAGGGTCATATTCAGGCCGGCACCCGCCAGCAACGTAAACAGGAAAAGGATGGCAAAGGCGGCGATGGCCCGCAGGGAGGGGGTATCCACCATTGAAAGCAACGGGGCCAGTTCATCGCGGAACATCATCGCGATCACAAAGGCGGCTACCCAGGTAAGCAGGGAGAGGATTTCACGTACAAAACCCCGGCTCAGACCAATCAGCGTGGATATGGCCACGATTGCCAGGATGGTCCAGTCAGCCCAATTCATTCAACCTACCTGCCTCGGCAGCTGCCGCGAGAAGCGCGCATTCTAACTTACCGGACCGGGCGCGTGAAGCTGTTCGCAAAAGCACCATTGATTAGGAGCGGCAACCCAATGTTTCCGCTATTCGGCAACAGGAACTCACAAAACTGACCGTAAAGTCCGGCATCAGGCCTTGAAGCGCAGCACCAGGGTCTGCACCTCCAGCAACTTGTCGAGCTCCCGCTTGACCACCGCGGCGTCGGCCTTGCTGGTCTTGGGACCGACGAAAACGCGGGTGTAGCGCCCCTTATCGGTGCGCACATCCCGGGTGAACGCCTTGTAGCCCTCATCCAGCAGCCGATCACGGAGGGCTTCGGCACGGTCACCACGACTGTATGAGGCCACCTGCACCACCCAGGCCACAGGCAGGCCGCTGGCATCCAGGACCGGCGCATCGGTGGCGTTTGCGGGTGCAGACGGCTGGTCGGCTTCCTCAGCGCTGGCGGACGCGCCCCCTGCGGGCGCCGCCTGCGGTTCCTCCGGCGCTTCTTCCGGCCCACTAACCAGGGCCGGCTGGAAAGCATCGTCGGGATGCGGTGCCGGCGCCGCATCGGCCACAGGCTCGGGCTCGGCGATCTCGATCGGCTGGATATCCGGTGCGGGTGGAATCTGGCTGGTGGCATCGATATAGCGTTTCCCCTCGCGGTCAAACAGGGACGGGAGGAATATCACCGCGAGCGCGGTCAATACCAGCGCTCCCACGATACGCTGCTTGAAGCCATCATCCAGGCGCCCCCGCTTGCCCGGGGCGCGATCACGACTCGCCATCGATGTCATCTCTTACATGTTGTAAAACTTCTGCAACGGTAAAGAAAGAACCGAAGACAAGCAACCTGTCCCCGTCACCGGTCTCGCCGACCAACCGGTCGAGCGTCGCCACCACCGCAGCACAGCCACTGTCCACCCGTGTGGCGGGTACCCCCGCCGCCTCCAGTCCCGCCAGCAATGCCTCGCAACCGGCCGCGCGTTCATTGCCCGGCAGCAGGGACGGAAACCACATGTCCACAACCTGAGCCAGCGGCGCGAACAGCCCCGCCAGGTCCTTGTCCGCCATGGCCGCCACCAGTGCCCGGGTCCGGCCCGGCACCGGGTGATCCGCCAGCCAGCGGGCCAGGTAGGCGGCCGCCGCGGGGTTGTGCCCCACGTCCAGCAACAGCTCCCTGCCCCGCCAGGCCAGTTGCTGGCAGCGCCCCGGCAACTGTAACCCTGCCAGTATCCCGGTAATCTCCCCATCCGCCACTGCCGGCATGGCATCCAGCACCAGCAGCGCTGCCAGCGCTGCGGCAATACTGGGGCGTGGCAGCGCGGTATCCGCCGGCAGGCGGATCTCCCGCCCGCCGAAGCGGAACCGGCCGTCGTCGAGGTGATACTCCGAACCCAGGAAATAGCCATCGGCCCCCATACTGCCGGCAGCCGAGACCACCGACAGCGGCGGCTCCGGGTCGGCACAGACGAACGGGGCCCCGGGGCGCAGGATCCCGGCCTTTTCACGACCGATTACCTCCCGGTCACTGCCGAGCCAGGCCTCATGGTCCACCGCCACGCTGGTAATGATGGCCAGGTCCGCATCCACCAGGTTGACCGCATCCAGGCGGCCACCCAGCCCTACCTCCAGCAGGGCATAGTCAATACCGGCACGCTGGAACAGCCACAGGGCAGCCAGGGTGGTGAATTCGAAGTAAGTCAGGCTGGTACCGTCCCGGGCCGCCTCCACCTGCTCGAAAGCCTCTACCAGCTCCGCATCGGTGGCCTCGCGGCCGTCGATACGCACCCGCTCGTTGAATCGCAGCAGGTGCGGCGAGCTGTAAGCCCCGGTCCGCTGCCCGCCGGCGCGCAGCAGCGCCTCCAGGGTGGCCACGCAGGAACCCTTGCCATTGGTGCCGGCCACCGAGATCACCCGCGGGGCGGGCTTTTCCACTCCAAGTTCGCGGGCCACTGCTGCCACACGGGTCAGGCCCAGTTCAATTTCCGTCGGGTGCAGCCTTTCCAGCCGCTCGAGCCAGGCTTGCAGTTCACTCATGGAAAACCCCGTATCGATAGTGCGGGCACCAGTATGCCGCCAGACCGGCGCCGGTAACAGGGGAAAAGGGGAAGCGGGCGCGCCGGCCGGTGCGCCCGCGGATGTGGCTCAGGCGCCGGACAGCTTGCCCAGCAACCGCGCGAGCGTGGTGCGCATCTCGGTGCGGGGAATAATCATGTCGATAGCGCCGTGGTCGAGCAGGAATTCGGCCCGCTGGAAGCCCTTCGGCAGCTTCTGGCGAATGGTCTGCTCGATGATATTCGGCCCCGCAAAACCGGCGCGCGCGCCCGGCTCGGCGGCATTGATATCCCCCAGTAGCGCCAGGGACGCGGACACACCACCATACACTGGGTCGGTCATGACCGAGATATAGGGCACACCGGCCATTTTCATCTTCTCCAGCACCGCGGAGGTCTTGGCCATCTGCATGAGGGAAATCAGGGCCTCCTGCATGCGGGCGCCGCCGGTAGCAGAGAAGCAGACCAGCGGGATACGCTCTTCCAGGGCCAGCTGGGCAGCACGGGTAAAGCGCTCACCCACCACATAACCCATGGAACCGCCGTGGAAAGCAAATTCAAACGCCACCGCCACCAGCGGCTTGCCCTCCAGGGTGCCACGCATGGCGATCAGGGCGTCCTTTTCGCCGGTATTCTTCTGGGCCTGGGTCAGGCGATCCTTGTACTTCTTTACGTCCTTGAACTTCAGGCGATCCACCGGCACCACGTCGGTCGCCAGCTCCTCACGCCCCTCCTCATCGAGGAAAATGTCCAGCCGGCGGCGCGCACCAATTCGCATATGGTGGTCGCACTTGGGACAGACATCCAGGTTACGTTCGAGCTCCGGCCGGTAGAGCATGGCGTCGCACTTGACGCACTTCTTCCACACTCCCTCCGGGACTTTGCTGGCGCCGGGACGGCGCTCGGTGCGGATGACCGCGGGAACGATTTTTTCTAACCAGCTCATTTTGTTTCCAAATCCCGATGCTTCTGAGGGCCAAGTCCTGTCCTTGGCCGGTGGCTTTGAGGACGAGAATTAAAACACTAACACCATTTCCGGGTGCAGCCAGTTCAGCCGCCCACAGGGGCTTTCTGGCCAGCCGGTCACAACCGTGGGGATCAGGCGTCCAACGCCCCGCGAATCTCCCCCACCAGCTGCGCCACGGCGTCGCGCGCGGCAGTGCCATCGGCGGCCTCACCGATCGCCGAGACCAGCACACTCCCCACTACCGCGCCATCGCCGGCCTCGCTGACCGCCCGGGCGGAGGCGCCGTCGCGGATACCGAAACCCACACACAGCGGCAGCTCGGTGAAACCACGGATATGTTCCAGGTTCGTGCGCACCGCCTCCGGGTCCAGGTTGCCCGCCCCGGTGACCCCTTTCAGTGACACATAGTAAATAAAACCGCTGGCCAGCCCTGTGATCGCGCGGATCCGCTCGTCGCTGGTGGTGGGGGTTAGCAGGAAGATATTGCGCAGGTTGCGCTCACTGAGTAACCCGTTCAGTTGTCCCGCCTCTTCCGCCGGCAGGTCTACTGTCAGCGCACCATCGACACCGGCTTCCAGGGCAGCGTCGGCAAACTGCTCGGCCCCCATCTTCTCGATCGGGTTGGCATAGCCCATCAGGATCACCGGCGTCTGGCCGTCCTCGCGCCGGAATTCCCGCACCATCTCCAGGCACTTGCGCAGGGACGTTTTGTGCTCCAGGGCGCGCTCGTGGCCGCGCTGGATCGCCGGCCCCTCGGCCATGGGGTCCGAGAAAGGCACGCCCAGCTCGATCAGGTCCGCCCCGGATGTCACCAGCTGGTGCATCAGTGGCACGGTGTTTTCCGGGCCGCCGTCCCCTGCCACCAGGTAGGTCACCAGTGCCTTACGGCCCTCTTCCCGCAGGCGGGCAAAACGGCGGTCGATTCGGTTGTCTTGTGTCACTCGCTCAATTCCTGTTGATCCGCGCCCTCGCGGCGCCACTTCTGCAATTCTGTGCTGGCCCGTCGCCTAGACCTCGATACCGTCGATAGCAGCCACGGTGAAAATATCCTTGTCCCCCCGGCCGGAAAGGTTCACGACAATGTTCTGCTCCGGGGACATTCCGGCGGCCAGTTTCAGGGCATAGGCTACCGCGTGGCTGGACTCCAGCGCCGGCAGGATTCCCTCCTTGCGGGTCAGCATACGGAAGGCATTCAGCGCCTCCTGGTCATCGGCCACCACATAGTCCACCCGGCCGATGTCTTTCAGCCAGGCGTGCTCGGGCCCGACGCCCGGGTAGTCGAGACCGGCGGACACCGAGTGGGTCTCGATAATCTGGCCATCGTCATCTTCCATCAGGTAGGTGCGGTTGCCGTGCAGCACGCCCGGGACGCCGTCGTTCAGCGGTGCCGCATGGTGGCCGCTGGCCAGGCCCTCGCCGCCCGCCTCGACGCCGTACATCTTCACGTCGCTGTCGCTGAGGAACGGGTGGAACAGGCCGATGGCATTGGAGCCACCGCCGACACAGGCCACCAGTGCATCCGGCAACCGGCCGAACTCCTCCAGGCTCTGTGCGCGCACCTCGCGGCCGATCACCGAATTGAAATCGCGCACCAGCTGCGGGTAGGGGTGCGGGCCTGCCACAGTACCAATGATGTAGAAGGTGTCGTCGACATTGGTTACCCAGTCGCGCATGGCCTCGTTCATGGCGTCCTTGAGCGTCTTCGAACCGGACTCCACCGGGATTACCTCGGCTCCCAGCAGCTTCATGCGGTAGACATTCGGGGACTGTCGCTTTACATCTTCCGCGCCCATATAGACCGCGCATTCGAGTCCCAGCCGCGCCGCAACCGTGGCCGTGGCGACACCGTGCTGGCCGGCACCGGTCTCGGCGATTACACGCCGTTTGCCGCTGTGCTTTGCCAACAGCGCCTGGCCCACCGTGTTGTTCACCTTGTGGGCACCGGTGTGGTTCAGGTCCTCGCGCTTGAGCCATATCCGCGCCCCGCCCGCCTCTGCGGTCAGGCGCTCGGCCAGGTACAGTGGCGAGGGCCGCCCCACGTAATGAGCCAGGTCGTAGTCGAACGCGGCCTGGAATTCCGGGTCGTCTTTCAGGCTGCTGTACATCGCCTGCAGCTCGTCCAGGGCACCGATCAGCGTCTCGGACACGAAACGGCCACCAAAGGGACCGAAATGTCCCTGCGCATCCGGAAAGGCTGAATAATCCACCGACTTCTTATCGCTCACTCTCACTGCTCCTGTTACCGCTGGTCCCGCAACTGGCTTCGCCGGGAGGACCGCTCAATCGTTTAACGCCTGCCGCGCCGCGGCGATAAAGGTGTGAACCCTGTCGGCATCCTTGATGCCCGGCGCCGACTCGACGCCACCGCTCACGTCCACACCCTGCGGGTGCGCGGTGCGGATGGCCGTCGCCACATTATCCGGTGTCAGCCCACCGGCGAGGACAATCTGCTGGCCACTGTCCTGCGGCACCCGCTGCCAGTCAAAGGACTCGCCAGTGCCACCGGGGACCCCGGGACGGTAGGCGTCCAGCAGGAATCCCCGCGCACCGGGATGTTCGGCCATGGCGGCCACAACATCCAGGTCGTCTTTCATACGCAGGGCCTTGATATATGGACGACCAAACTGCTCGCAGTACTCTGCAGTCTCGTCGCCGTGGAACTGCAGCAGGTTGAGGGGCACCGTGGCCAGCACCTCGTTCACGTCATCGGCACTGGCGTTGACAAACAGGCCCACCAGGGTAAGGAACGGCGGTACCACCGCCGCAATGGAGAGCGCCTGGGGCACGGTGACATAGCGCGGGCTGCGCTCGTAGAAAACCAGGCCCAGGGCATCTGCCCCCGCCCGGGCAACCATCGCCGCATCGTCCGCGCGGGTTATGCCGCACACTTTCACTTGCATCGCGTTACGCAACCGACCGGTGGTTCAATCAAAAGGGAGTCAGCGATACTAGCAGATTGGTGGCGGCCTGTCCCCGGCTGCCACTCAGGGCGGCGACAGGCCGCCCAGGGGCAGCGGCACCAGGAGCGGGCCCGGCTCGCTCGCCGGCAAGTGGAACTCCGCCGGATATTGCACATCCACCAGGTAGAGGCCGAAGGGCGGCGCGGTGACACCGGCTGCGGTACGGTCCCGGGCCTCCAGCACCTCCCGCACCCACGCCGGCGCGCGCTCGCCGCGCCCGACAGCCATCAACACACCGGTGATATTGCGCACCATGTGGTGCAGGAAGGCGTTGGCACTGATTTCAATGACGATCAGCTGCCCCACTTTGGCGATATCCAGCCGCGTGACCTCACGCACCGGGCTTTTTGCCTGGCACTGGCTGGCACGGTAGCTGGTGAAGTCGTGCTCCCCCAGCAGGTGCTGCGCACCGGCGCGCATGGCGTCCAGGTCCAGCGCATGCTGGGTCCAGGTCACCTCGGCGGCCGCCTGGGCGGAGCGGGTGGGCGCACTGTGGATCAGGTAGCGGTAGCTGCGCGCCCGGGCAGAGAAGCGGGCGTGGAACTGGGGCGGTACCTCCTGCGCCCAGCGCACACGCACGGCGTCGGGTAGCTTGGTATTCACGCCCTGGACCCAGGCGCGCTGCGGCCGGGCGGCGTGGGTATCAAAATGAATCACCTGGCTGGTGGCGTGCACGCCGGCATCGGTGCGCCCGGCGCAGACCAGGGTCACCGGCTCGGCGGCGATTGCGGACAGGGCTTTCTCCAGGTACGCCTGCACTGTGGCGTCAGCGGACTTCTGCTTCTGGAAGCCATGCAGGCGCGCCCCGCAGTATTCCACTCCCAGGGCAATACGCCGCAGCCCCGGGGGCAACGCCTCGCCGGGAGGCACCTCACCATTGGGTTTGTACTGGTAATCGGAGGGCATGGAAACTTGCCTGCAATCGGTAAAGTAAGGCCATAAAAAAACCCCGCAGCCAGTGCGGGGTTTTCCTCGCTGGCGGCAACTTACGAGAGACGCTCCAGCATCTCGCGGGCCCGTGACTTGTACTCGTCATTGCCCTCTTCGGCCACCTCGGCCAGGATATCCTTGGCACCATCCTTGTCACCCATATCAACGTACGCCTGCGCCAGTTCCAGCTTGGTGCTCAACTCGTCACTGCCTTCCAGCAGGTTGAGCTCTGAATCCAGGTCGCTTTCCAGGTCGAAGTTGAGGTCACTGAATGCGGCGCTGCCACTGTCGCCGCCACTGGCGGGCGCAGATTCAGCAACGGCGTCACCAGCCGTTTCCACCTCGGGCTCCAGTGTGAGTGTAGAGTTTTCCTGAGCGGACGCGGCCTCACTGCTTGCGGTAACCGTGTTATCGGAGCCCGCCATCAGGTCGCTGTCGAATTCGTCGAGATCGATGGAATCCAGGTCCAGGCCGGATCCCATTTCATCACCGAAACCTTCCAGGTCGTCCAGTGACAGGTCTTCAGCACCGCTGGTTTCAGCGTCATGGCCACCAAAGCTGTCATCGGACGCACCCTCGAACTCGAGTGTGCCGAAATCAGCCGTATCGCTGCCGGCTGTCTCCGCTGCCGCAGCGCCAAACTCCAGGTCACCGGAATCTTCGTCCCCGGCCTCGTCCATCGGTGACAGGTCGAGGTCGAAGTCCAGCCCGCTGTCTTCCTCGCCAGCGGCTTCCGCGCCACCGGACTTATCACTGCCGGCAACCTCAGCACTGCCGAAGTCACCGTCCAGGTCCAGCGACAGGGAGTCCAGATCGTCGGTGGCGGGCTCGGCCGCGCCCTGCTCCGCTTTCCCGGAATCGCTTCCCAGGTCTGCCGACATCAGGTCATCGAAATCGAAGCCATCGTCACTGTCGTTCTTGCCGCTGTCGTTACTGAAATCGTCACCCAGGTCCAGGTCGAGCGAAAATTCCTCTTCCCCACCGGCATCCGTTGCGGCCGAGAACTCGCTGTCATCGCCCAGGTCCATGGTGAGGTCGTCCAGCAGGTCGCTGTCGCCGGAAGCCTGGTCACCGGCGCTGTCGGCACTGCCAAAGTCGCCGCTGAAATCGCCGTCAAAGGAAGAGCTCATGTCATCGAGCTGCATCGCTTCCAGGGATTCACTGGTGAAGCTGTCTTCCGGACCCTCAAAGGGGCCGGCACCGTCAATGCTCTCGCGCAACCGAGCCGCGCGGTCCGCTGCGGGGCCATCACTCACACCCAGCAGCTGGCGATAGTGATCATCAAACTTGTCGATATCCTGCTGGTGCGCATACACCTCCAGCAGCATCAGGCGGGCATCGACATTCTGCGGATCCTGCTGCAGGCCGGTTACCAGCTTGCCCTCGGCGTCACCGTACTGGCCGAGTGACAGGTGGATTTCCGCCTCCGATATGGGGTCGCCAGTGTCGATATCACCGAACTGGTCCATATCGAAGCTGTCCTGGGTCTCGACGGATTCCACCGCCGCCAGGTGCTCGTCTTTCTCGTCGATTTCAGGGGCGTCAGCCAGGGCGCGTTCGGCAGCCATCTCGGCCTCAACCTGGCGCATGGCCTCCTCTTCCTCCTTGCGGCGACGCCAGCTGACAAAACCGACGATCCCCAGCAGCAAGACACCAACCCCGATTCCAATCAGCTGGATATTATCCATCAGCCGCTCGACCAGGGTCGGCTCGGGCTTGGTCTGCACACTGACAACCCGGTTGCGGGCATCCTGTGGCTCGGGGGACTGCGCGGCCTCGCTGCCCGCAGTATCAGCGGCTGCCTCGTCCGCTGCGACATCTTCAGCTTCAGCAGCAGTGGGTTCTTCAGCAGCCAGCGTATCATCGGTGGCCACGCCATCTTCGGCTTCCGCCAATCCGCTTTCTTCAGCGGCTTCTCCGGCGGCGGCCTGTACCGCAGCCATCTCCTCGTTGGAGACCTCCACCAGGCGCTCCATGGTGTCGATCTGCTCGTCGAGTTCGGAGATCCGCTCCTTCAATTCCTCATTTTCGCGCTGGGACTTGTCCAGCTCTTCCTCGCTGACCGCGAGCTCGCCCTCCAGCGCTGCACTGTCCTCGACACCGCTGCCGGAACCAGACTGGACCGACTCGTTGTCACCCGGCGCGGCCAGGCTCACGCGGCCTTCGACGGCCTCACTGCTGCCGGTATCCTCGCTGGCTGCACGTGCATCCAGCGGCGCCCCGGTGGTTTCCTCGGCAGCGCCGATACGCTGGCGCCAGGCCTCATTCTGGGATGCCACCCGGGCAACCGCGTCCCCGCGGGACACGGCACGCACTTCACTGACCTCGGGCAGGCGCAGCACGGCGCCCTTCTTCAGCAGGTTGATGTTGCCATCGATAAACGCTTCAGGGTTGAGGCGCTGGATTGCCAGCATGGTCTGCTGCACCGTGACGTCGCCATGGGTGCGGGAATCACGGGCGATTTCCCACAGGGTCTGGTTGGCGGACACCGGGCCGTAAACCCGGCTGCCTTCATCCTGCGCTCCGCTGGACTGGCGTTGCTGCGCCCGGGGCTCGAGCTCCATCGGCTCCTCGGCAGCCGGCTGTTGCGCCTCAGGGCGGGGTTCTTCGGGCGTTTCACGGGTCGGCCGAGGGTCCTGCTCCTGCACCTTGGGACGTTGCTGCGGCGCCGGGGCAGGTGCCGGCCGCGGGGCGGCAGGCTGGCGGCGCACCTGCTGGCGCTCGCGCTCAGCCGCGCGTACCGGTTGCTGTGCGGTACTGCTGGAGAAGGCGGGCAGGTCCATCAGCAGGGTGTACTCACGCAGGAGCCTGCCGCTGGGCCAACGGGTTTCCACCAGGAAATTCAGGAAGGGCTCCTGGATCGGGCGGTTGCTGGAAACGCGAACCACCGGTTGTGCACCGGAATAGTCGACTTCGAACTCGAGATCGGTAAGCAGGTATGTGCGGTCAACGCCCGCCCGCTCGAAATCCTCGGGGTTGGCCAGGCGGACCTTGATCTCGCCATCGGCAAGACCGCGCGTCTGCAGCAGTGAAATCTGTGCATCGAGGGGCTCGTTGAGCGTCGAATTCAGTTTGATTTCACCAAGCCCGAGCGCCAGAGCCGCGTTGCCACCCAGTGCGCTGACCATACCCACAGCAAGCGCCAGCTTTCGCACACGCATATCCGATTCCCTTTATTGTTAGAATCACCGGCTCGCCCGCGGAATATGCCCCGCCCGGCGCCGGGTTACTGTACAGTAAATACCCAATGAAGCGGCTGGCGCTTCGACTGCCTCTCACCGCTGGCGATTAAGTCGCCACCCCCAAGTAAAAGCAATGTTGAGAATAAACCTTCACTATAGCGGCTAAGTATTAAATATCAGTGGTTTTTTAGCAACAACTGGACAATCTGTACACAATTGATTGCCAGGTCTTTGCGCAAATTGTCGGATACTGCACAAAAATTAACCTGGCGCCGGCTGAGCAGGCTCTGCCGCAGGCGCCCCACCAGGGTGATATCCCCTCCGACCGCATCCTGTGCCGAGGGGCGATCCTCAAGTTTCAGGCCGGTACCGTTGCGCAGCAGCGCCCGCAGCTGCTCCAGGTCCGCCTCGTCCTTCAGCACCACGCGCAGGTTGGCCAGCTGCCCGTGAAAGACCGATGCCGTGTTGATGCAGGCGTCGACCGCAATATCCTCACCCAGCAGACGCCGCAGGTCGTGTACCAGCGCCAGCTCCCGCAGGCTATGGCCGCTTTCAAGCAAGGCGTCGCTGGAGCTCAGATGGTTGAATGCCAGCCGGTGCCCCACCTCGGGATCCACATCCACTTCCTGCGCGTTGAACATGCGTGCGGTCTGTGCAGCCATGGAGTCCACAGCCGCCTTGCCCAGCGCGGACACGGGCTGGTTGAGCTGCACCTCCACTGCCTGCACCCGGTCGCGGAGCGGCAGCAGGGCCTCGGCCACCATGGCCGCGCCGGAGGCCGGCAGGGCCAGTACGTGGCGCTCCGCCGAGGCAATGGCACCGGCATTGAGCAGCGGGTGCACCACCGCCACACTCTCGTCGCCGCGGGTGTTGTCGGAGGCATCCAGCACCCAGGCCCCGGCCTCTTCGGCCGCAGCCAGCGCCGCCTGCCCCGCCGCACCGCCCTTGAGCAGCAGCACCACCTGCTGCGGGCCGAAGGCAAACTGCTCCAGCGACTGCACGGTGATATTGCGGTTGGCGAATACCTGCGGATCCGCCTCGCTGTCTTCCTCCTCGAGCAGGCGCAGCTGCTCTGGCAGCACGGTCTTGCGCTCCTCCAGGATTTCCAGCAAGGGGGAGAAGGCGGCGTTATCCACACCGATGATTACCAGTTCGCGCTCGGTTTCCGGCGTGATTTCGGACATGGCAGTTAAGGTCTCCGCTGGGGTTGGTCAGAAAGGCGGCGATTATACCTGCGCTGGAGGCCGGGAACAGCCTTGGCCGCAAGGGATTCCGGATCGCGTGCTCCAGATAGCAAAAAGCCCCGGCGGGATCTGCTCCCGCCGGGGCCTTGTAGCCGGGCAAGCCGGCCTGCTACCGGGCTTACAACTTGCCCAGCAGGATCAGCAGCACGCGGCGCAGCGGCTCGGCGGCGCCCCACAACAGCTGGTCGCCCACGGTGAAGGCGTTCAGGTACTCGGGGCCCATGCTCAGCTTGCGCAGGCGACCCACCGGGATGTCCAGCTTGCCGGTGACCGCGGTCGGGGTCAGTTCCTTCAGGGTGACCTCGCGCTCGTTCGGCACCACGTTGACCCAGTCATTGGCGCCACCGATCAACTGCTCGATGTCATTCATTGGCACATCGCGCTTCAGCTTCACGGTAAATGCCTGGCTGTGGCAGCGCATGGAGCCAATGCGCACGCAGGTGCCGTCGACGGGTACGGTGCTGTCGGTGGCGAGGATCTTGTTGGCCTCGACCTGGGCTTTCCATTCCTCGCGGCTCTGGCCGCTCTCCATCTGCGTATCAATCCATGGCAGCAGGCTCCCCGCCAGCGGCGCGCCGAACTCGGCGGTGGGGAATTCACCGGAACGCATGCTCTCCGCCACCTTGCGATCGATGTCGAGGATGGCGCTGGCAGGGTCCGCCAGCTCGCTGGCGACGCCGTCGCGGATGGCGCCCATCTGGGAAATCAGCTCGCGCATGTGCTTGGCACCGGAGCCACTGGCCGCCTGGTAGGTCTGGGCAGAAACCCACTCCACCAGGCCTTCCCTGAACAGGCCGCCGAGACCCATCAGCATCAGGCTGACAGTGCAGTTGCCGCCGATATAATTCTTCACACCGGCGTCGATGCCGCGGTCGATCACACTGCGGTTAACCGGGTCCAGCACGATCAGGGCGTCGTCGTCCATACGCAGGCTGGAGGCGGCGTCGATCCAGTAACCGTCCCAGCCCTTCTCACGCAGCTGCGGGTAGACCTTCTTGGTGTAGTCACCGCCCTGGCAGCTGACGATGGCATCCAGCTCCGCCAGCGCGTCGATATCGAAGGCGTCACCCAGCGGGGCCACTTCGCGGCCGATGTTCGGCGCCTTGCCGCCGGCGTTGGAAGTGGAGAAGAATACCGGCTCGGCAATATGGGCGAAGTCATTCTCTTCCAGCATACGGCCCATCAGTACCGAGCCGACCATGCCGCGCCAGCCGATAAAACCTACTTTTTTCATTTCAATAATCCTGTGATTCCTGTGTGTCCGGTTTGCCTGCAAGCAGGCTCCTGTAATTAACGGATAGACCTTCGTTATTGAAATTAGAAAGCGGCCACCACTTCTGCGCCCATCTCCGCGGTGGATACCTTCCTGCTTCCCTCAGTGTAGATATCCGCGGTGCGCAGTCCGTCGTCGAGAACCTTGCTCACGGCCTTTTCGATTGCGTCCGCCGCCTCACCCATGCCGAGCGAGTACCGCAGCATCATTGCCGCTGACAGGATAGTCGCCAGCGGGTTGGCAATGCCCTGGCCGGCGATATCCGGCGCCGAGCCGTGGCAGGGTTCGTAGAGACCGAAGCCGGCCTCGTTCAGTGATGCCGACGGCAGCATACCGATGGAGCCGGTCAGCATCGCCGCGGCGTCCGAGAGGATGTCGCCGAACATATTGCCGGTCACCATCACGTCGAACTGCTTGGGTGCACGCACCAGCTGCATGGCCGCGTTGTCGACATACATATGGGTCACCTCCACATCCGGGTACTCCGGTGCCAGCCGGTCCATCACCTCACGCCACAGCACGGTCACTTCCAGCACATTGGCCTTATCCACGGAACAGAGCTTGCCGCCGCGCTTTTGCGCCGCCTCGAAGGCAGTGCGGCCAATGCGCTCGATTTCCGACTCACTGTAGACGTAAGTGTTATAGCCCTGCTGCTCGCCGTTCGCGAGCAGGCGAATGCCGCGCGGCTCGCCGAAGTAGATACCGCCGGTCAGTTCGCGCACGATGAGGATATCCAGGCCGGAAACCACCTCCGGCTTCAGCGACGAGGCCTCGGCCAGTTGCGGGTAGAGAATCGCCGGTCGCAGGTTGGCATACAGGCCCAGGCGACTGCGGATTTTCAGCAGGCCCTTCTCCGGGCGAATCTCGCGGTCCAGTGTGTCCCACTTGGGACCGCCCACGGCCCCCAGCAACACCGCATCACACTCGCCGGCCTCGTCCAGGGTCGCATCGGTCAGCGGCTCACCGAACTCGTCGATGGAAGCACCGCCGATCTTGCCCTGCCTGAAGTTCAGGCCAAGGTCGAATTTCTTATTCGCGGCTTCCAGTACCGCCACTGCCTGCTCGGTGATTTCCGGGCCGATACCATCGCCCGGGAGGATCATGATGTTCTTGCTCACGATTTTGCCTTTTCTTGTGACGGATACCACCAACCGGCGGCTCCCGTATTTTTATCTTTTTCGCGCACCGTGCCGACGAGAGCCGGCTGGTGACAGTTAATTATTTCACCGCATCAAACAGCCACGGTGCCTGCGCGCGGCGCTTTTCCTCATAGGCGCGGATATCGTCCGCGTCCTCCAGCGTCAGGCCAATATCGTCGAGACCGTTCAACAGGCAGTGCTTGCGGAAGCTGTCCACCTCGAACGGAATGCGCTCCCCGCCCGGCTTGACCACGTGTTGCTGCTCCAGGTCGATGGTGAGCGTATAGCCCTCCTGTGCGTACATTTCCTGGAACAACTGCTCGACAACCTCCTCGGCAAGCACGATCGGCAGCAGGCCGTTCTTGAAACAGTTATTGAAGAAGATATCGGCAAAGCTCGGCGCAATAATGGCACGGAAGCCGTGGTCGTCGAGCGCCCAGGGGGCGTGCTCACGGCTGGAGCCGCAACCAAAGTTCTCCCGCGCCAGCAGCACAGAGGCACCCTGGTAGCGCTCGTGATTGAGCGGGAATTCCGGGTTCAGCGGCCGGTTCGAGCAGTCCTGGCCCGGCATGCCCTCATCGAGGTAGCGCAGCTCGTCAAACAAGTTGGGGCCGAAACCGGTGCGCTTGATCGACTTGAGAAACTGCTTGGGAATAATCAAGTCCGTGTCCACATTGGCACGATCCATGGGGGCGACCAGGCCCTGGTGTTGGGTAAAGGCTTTCATCAGGCTGTCTCCCCCGCCGCTACAAACTCACGCACATCGACAAAGTGGCCGGCAACCGCGGCTGCGGCCGCCATGGCCGGGCTTACCAGGTGCGTGCGGCCACCGTAACCCTGGCGCCCCTCAAAATTGCGGTTGGAGGTGGACGCGCAATGCTCACCCGCCCCCAGCTTGTCCGCGTTCATCGCCAGGCACATGGAACAGGAGGGCTCGCGCCACTCGAACCCGGCCGCGGTGAAGATCTCGTGCAGGCCCTCTTTCTCGGCCTGCGCCTTCACCGACTGGGAACCGGGCACCACCAGCACCTGCTTGACGCTGCCGGCCTTGGTGCGGCCTTTCGCCACCGCTGCGGCGGCGCGCAGGTCCTCGATGCGGGAATTGGTGCAGGAGCCGATAAACACACGATCCAGCTTGATGTCACCGATCGCCTGGCCGGCACGGAGCCCCATGTATTCCAGTGCGCGCTCGATACCGGTGCGACGGGTCTGGTCCGCCTCGGCGGCCGGGTCCGGCACCCGCGCATTGACTGAAGCCACCATTTCCGGCGAGGTGCCCCAGCTTACCTGCGGCTCGATCTCCCCGGCCGCCAGCTCCACCACGGTATCGAAAACCGCATCATCATCGGAGTGCAGGCGGCTCCAGTTCTCCACCGCCTGCTCCCACTGCTCGCCTTTCGGTGCGTAGGGCTTGCCCTTCACATAGTCCAGGGTGACCTGGTCCACCGCCACCATGCCGGCGCGGGCGCCCGCCTCGATGGCCATGTTGCAGATGGTCATGCGGCCTTCCATCGACATGCTGCGGATCGCGGAGCCGCCAAACTCGATGGCATAGCCGGTGCCGCCGGCGGTACCGATCCTGCCGATAATCGCCAGTACCACGTCTTTCGCGGTCACGCCCGGACCCAGCTCGCCGTCGACGCGCACCAGCATGTTCTTCATTTTCTTCTGGATCAGGCACTGGGTGGCCATCACGTGTTCCACCTCGGAAGTCCCGATACCGTGGGCCAGCGCCCCCAGTGCACCGTGGGTGGAGGTGTGGGAGTCACCGCAGACCACGGTCATGCCCGGCAGGGTGGCCCCGGTTTCCGGCCCGATCACGTGGACAATGCCCTGGCCCGGCTCATTGATACCGAACTCCACGATGCCGAAGTCATTGCAGTTCTCATTCAGGGTCTTGACCTGGATGCGCGAGACCTCATCGCGGATACCATCGATGCCGCCGGCCCGCTCGGCGCTGTCGGACGGCACGTTGTGGTCCGGTGTGGCCACCACAGAGTCGGTACGCCATGGCTTGCGGCCCGCCAGGCGCAGGCCCTCGAACGCCTGCGGCGAGGTGACCTCGTGGATCAGGTGGCGGTCGATATAAATCAGTGCGGTGCCGTCTTCGCGGCTCTTGACCAGGTGGTCCTGCCAGAGTTTGTCGTAAAGCGTCTGCCCGGCCATGGCCGTCTCTCCTCAGTCTTGTGATTGCGGCAGTCTAGGGGGGACATTGCATAACATCAATTTATATTTATTATAAGAAGATGTCGCATTTGGAATGGTTCAGGCTGTACCGGCCCGGGCTCCCCTGACGGAGAGAACATGGAAATACAGTGGCTGAAGGCCTTCCTGAGTATTGCCGAGCAGGGCTCGGTATCTGACGCGGCCGAGGAGCTGCACCTGACCCAGCCCGCAGTCTCCAAGCGGCTGGCGGCACTTGAGCAGCAGCTGGGCACGCCCCTGTTCGACCGCATCGGCCGCCGCCTGCAGCTTACCGATGCCGGCCGCGCCCTGCTGCCGCGGGCGCGCCACATCCTCAATGAAGTGAGTGACGCCGAACGCGAATTGCGTGCGCTGGGGGGCGAGGTGGCCGGCAGTCTGCGCATCGCCACCAGCCACCATGTGGGCCTGCATCACCTGCCACCGGTACTGAAGGAATTCAGCAACCGCTACCCGGATGTGGCGCTGGACATCGATTTTGTCGATTCGGAGCAGGCCTACGAGGCCCTGATGGCCGGGGAGTACGAGCTGGCGGTGGTGACCCTGGCCCTGAAGGAATACCCGAACCTGGAGGCGCGCGTAATCTGGCCCGACCCCTGCGTGGTGGTGGCGGCACCGGAACACCCGCTGGCGCAGATGCCGGGCCTGGACCTGGCCGACCTGGCCCGCTACCCCGCCATACTGCCCGACCTCAACACCTATACCGGCCGCCTGATCAAGCGCGAGTTCGACGCCCAGGGACTGAAGCTGACTGCCAAGCTGGCCACCAACTTCCTCGAGACCATCAAGATGATGGCCGGGGTCGGCCTCGGCTGGAGCGTACTGCCCCGCACCCTGGTGGACGACAGCCTGGCCGTGCTGCCGGTGGAGAAACTAAACATCCTGCGCAACCTCGGGGTGATCAATCACCGCGCGCGCACCCTCAGCAACGCCGCCAGCGCACTGCAGCAGCTGTTGTTGCAGGCTGCAGCGGAAAACGGGTCACAAGCATCCCGCAAAAAGTAGAGACCGGTCACAGAATTACCCGGCAATCCTTCGCTGGCGGCCGACCGCCATAAAAAAAATAGTAAACTAGGCGCCAATTCTAATAAGGAGGCAACAATGAAAAAACTCAGCCTGGCCATTTGCATGGCACTCACCAGCGGCGCTGCCAGCGCCGATACCATTCTCGGTTTTGACGCCAGCGCCGGCGTGTGGATGCCGTCCTACAGCGGCAGTGTCGGGGTGGACGACTTCAGCATCGAGGAATTCCAGCCCGCCGAGGACAACGTCACCTTCCTGCAGGCCGCACTCGAGCACCCGGTGCCGTTGGTCCCGAACATCATGCTGTCCCACAGCGCCATCAAGACCGACGGCTCAACCCGCCTGGAGCGGTTTGTAACCTTCGGCGACGAGACGTTTATTGCCGGCACCGACGTTGCCACCGACCTGGACCTGAGCCACACCGACGCCACCCTCTACTACGAGATCCTCGACAACTGGGTGAACCTGGACGTGGGCCTGACCGCGCGCCAGTACAAGGGCGAGATGCAGGTGGAGAGCGCTATCCAGTCCGAAAACATCGAGCTGGCCGGCGTGCTGCCGATGGCCTACGGCATGGCCCGTTTCGACCTGCCGTTCACCGGCTGGTCCGTGGTCACCCAGGGCAATGTGACCGGTTACAACGGCGATACCCTTACCGACCTGACCGCCAAGGTGCGCTGGGACTTCGCTCCGGGCCTGGATATGGCCCTCGAGGGCGGCTACCGCAGCATGACCCTGGAACTGAAGGAACTGGACCAGCTGCAGAGCGACCTGGAAATCAGCGGCCCCTACCTGGGCCTGAACCTGCACCTGTAACCGGGTAGCAGGCAAATGAAAAAGGCGGCCAACTGGCCGCCTTTTTTATATCTGCTCGAACTACCTGTCACTGCTGCTGGCTACCACCCCGGGCTCCACATCGGCGTTCTGGGCCCGCTGGCGCAGCATATGGTCGATCAGCACCAGCGCCATCATGGCCTCGGCGATGGGCGTCGCACGGATGCCAACGCAGGGATCATGGCGCCCCTTGGTGATTACCTCGATCGGGTTGCCGTGGATATCGATGCTCCGGCCGGGAATACGCAGGCTGGAGGTGGGCTTCAGGGCGATATGGGCCACGATGTCCTGGCCGCTGGAGATGCCTCCGAGCACGCCGCCGGCGTTGTTGGACAGGAAGCCCTCTGGCGTGATCTCGTCGCGGTGCTCCGTGCCCTTCTGCTCCACACTGGCAAAGCCGGCCCCGATTTCCACCCCCTTGACCGCGTTGATGCTCATCAGGGCGTGGGCCAGGTCGGCATCCAGGCGGTCGAAGATCGGTTCGCCCAGGCCCGCCGGCACGCCGCTGGCGTGCACCGAAATACGCGCGCCGATGGAGTTGCCCTCCTTGATCAGTGCCTGCATATAGGCCTCCATCTCCGGCACCTTGTCGGCGTCCGGGCAGAAGAAGGGATTCTGTCCCACCTGCTCCCAGTCGAGCTTCTCGACGCGGATGGGTCCCAGCTGCGACAGGTAGCCGCGCACCTCGATGCCGTAGCGCTGGCGCAGCCATTTCTTGGCAATGGCCCCGGCGGCGACCCGCATGGCGGTTTCCCTGGCAGACGAACGACCGCCGCCGCGATAGTCGCGGATACCGTACTTCTGCCAGTAGGTGTAATCGGCGTGGGCCGGGCGCACCTGCTCGGAAATATTGGAGTAATCCTTGGAGCGCTGGTCGGTATTCTCGATCAACAGGCCAATGGGCGTGCCGGTGGTCTTGCCCTCGAACACGCCAGACAGGATCTGCACGGCGTCCGCCTCACGACGCTGGGTGGTATAGCGGGAAGTGCCCGGCTTGCGGCGGTCCAGTTCCAGCTGGATCTCCTCGGCACTGATCTCCAGCCCCGGCGGGCAACCGTCGACAATGCAGCCCAGAGCCGGGCCGTGGCTCTCGCCAAAGGAGGTGACACAAAACAGCTTGCCAAAGGTATTGCCGGACATAGATTCGCTTCCGTGACTTCCGCTCAGTCTTCAGTGATTTATTCGGTGCCCGGGCAATCCACGTGCATTTATCGGGCAAAGGCGGGGCATTATAGAGGATTGCGCCGGCTTGTGCCGGCACCGCAATCAGCTCGCCTCAAAATACGGGCGATAGGCCAGCAGGTCCTCGCGGCTGATCACGAACACCCCGTGGCCACCGTCGGCAAATTCCGGCCACATAAACGGCACCTCCGGGAAGACCCGCTCCAGCGCCTCCCAACTGTTACCCACCTCACATACCAGCAGCCCATCCGGCTGCAGGTGGTCGGCGGCCTCGAGCAGCAGCCGACGGGTAAAGTCCAGCCCGTCGTCGCCGGAGCCCAGCGCGATCTCCGGCTCCGCCTGGTATTCCGCCGGCATTTCCGCCAGGTCACGGGCATCCACGTAGGGCGGATTACACACAATCAGCTCGTAACTGCAGCCCTCCAGCCCGGCAAACAGGTCCGACTGCACCGCGCGCACGCGCTCGTTCAGCTGGTGGCGGTTGATATTGATCTGTGCCACTTCCACCGCACCACTGGAGATATCACTGAGATCCACCCGCGCCCCGGGAAAAGCCTCGGCACAGGCGATGCCAATGCAACCACTGCCGCAACAGAGGTCCAGGACGGCCAGTGGCTCCACCTGCAGCCAGGGCTCGAAACCATTGCGGATCAGCTCACCGATGGGGGAGCGCGGCACCAGAACACGACTGTCTACATAGAACGTCATGCCGCAGAAATGCGCTTCGTGAGTCAGGTAGGGGGCCGGCAGGCGCTCCTGCACCCGTCGCTCGAGGATGGCCATCACATCACGGCGCTCCTCCATGGTCAGCCGGGCCTGCAGTACCTCGGGCTTGCTGTCCACGGGCAGGTACAGGGTGTGCATCACCAGCAACAGGGCCTCGTCCCAGGCGTTGTCGGTACCGTGGCCAAACCACAGGCCGGCCTCGGCAAACCGGCTGGCGCCCCAGCGCACAAAGTCCAGCAGGGTGTGCAGCTCGTGCAGGGAGGCCTCACGCTTCTCGATCATTCTCTATCCTTTTTACTGACTGGGCCGGTGCGGAAATCCGACCGGGGGTACTGATCCACTGGCCCTGGCGCAGAGTAAAACCTGCAAGGCCGCCCGGCGGATCTTTACTCACACATGACAAAAGCTTAGGGTAGCGCACCCGCCCCTCGGGCTGAGATATTGGAACTGGACCAGATGAACGAACACTACGCGCGAATTATTGAGGCAATCGGGGAAGATCCGCAACGCCCGGGCCTGAAGGATACCCCCAAGCGCGCCGCCAAGGCGATGCAGTACCTGACCCAGGGCTACCGGCAGTCCCTCGAGGATATTGTCAACGACGCCATCTTCCCGTCCGACTGCAGCGAAATGGTCCTGGTCAAGGACATCGAGCTCTATTCCCTGTGTGAGCACCACCTGCTGCCGTTTATCGGCAAGGCCCATGTGGCCTACATCCCCAACGGCAAGGTGCTGGGCCTGTCCAAGGTCGCACGCATCGTCGACATGTTCGCCCGGCGCCTGCAGATCCAGGAACAGCTCACCGTGGAGATCGCCGAAACCATCCAGGACGTCACCGGTGCCGCCGGCGTGGGCGTGATCATCGAGGCCAAACATATGTGCATGATGATGCGGGGCGTGGAAAAGCAGAATTCGGTCATGAAAACCTCCGCCATGCTGGGCTCTTTCCGCAGCCAGCAGGCGACCCGCACCGAATTCCTGTCGCTGATTCGCTAAACTGCCTACACGCGGCATAGGGACGTGCCGCAGTGGCACTGCCGCACGGCCCCCGGATTCACGGAGAGACAACATGCCCCACCTGGTGATCGAATACGCCGAAAAGCTGGAAGACAACATTTCCATCGCCGCGCTGGTCAGCACCGCGCAGGAGGCGATGAACCGCTCGGGCCTGTTCGCCCCCCACACCATCAAGACCCGCGCACTCGCCTACCGGCACTTTATTGCCGGTGAAAAAGGCGGCAGCTTTATTCACGCGGAAGTGCGCTTGCTGGACGGGCGCACCGACCGGGAGCGGGAGGAACTCAGCTCGGCGGTGTTCAATGCCCTGTGCCAGTTCGCCGAGGGCGTGCCGGCGGTCACGGTGGAGGTACGGGAGATGGACCAGGGCTGTTATTCCAAGCGGCTGCCCTTCTGAGCCGGGGTTGGCCGCCAACCGCCCAGCCTTTTACCTTTGCGGTCGCGGCCAACGGCTGCTCCCTCGGCAAGATTTCCAGGCTGTACAGCCACCCCACCCCTTCCAGTGGCGGCTCCCGCCGGGTAAGGAATTACTCACCGCGGAGGAAGGGACCAAACCAGTCCGCGATCTCCTCCGCCCCCTCCTCCATATGCAGGTGATGGCCGCCGTGCATCTCGCGCACGGCGATGTTGGTAAATTGCTGCAGCAGCGGCCGCATCCGCGCGGGCATCCCCTCGATACCATCCATTGCCAGCACCAGCCGCACGGGAATCTCCGCCTGCTGGATACTCTCCAGGAAAGCGCGCACCTGGTCACTGGTGAGCTTGCCGGTGGAAGTGGCCTTGAGACGCGGGTCACTGCTCCAGGTGAAACCGTCAGCACTGGCGCGCGTGCCACGCTCGACGATGGCCCGGGCAGCTTGCCGGCTCAACTTGAACATACCGTTGCGGCGCGCCTCGGTGGCCTCGGCCAGGCTGGTGAACTGCCGCGGTCGGACGGCGCCATAACGGGCTCGCTGGGCAATGGCGCGGGCCAGGGTCTCCGGGGCCTCTTCCGCCCTGGCCGCCGGCGGTACCAGCCCATCAATCAACGCCAGGCGCTCGACCCGTTTTGGGAAAGTGCCCGCGGTGAGCATGGCGGATATCGCGCCGCGGGAATGGCCGAGTAGCGCAAAGCGGCGCCAGCCCAGGGCCTCGCTCACCCCCACCACATCCTCGACCTCTTCCCAGATGTTGTAGTTGGCATCCCGGGATCGATGGTAACTCTGGCCGTGGCCCGCCATATCGATCGCCACCAGGTCGATTCCGTCCAGCAGTGGCGCCAGCCGGTCAAAACTGGCGCAGTTGTCGAGCCAGCCGTGCAGGGCCAGCACCGGCGCGCCATCGGGATCGCCCCAGCGGCGGGCGGCAATGGCCTTGTGGTCAAATTCCAGGGTAATTTCGCGCGGGGAGTCGGTCATGGTGCAACATCGTTAAAAACCAGCGAATGATGGTGCCGGCCCCGGGGCGGGTAAGCAATGACTTCGCGGGCCAGCAGGAGTGTCGATAGAGGACCCGGGGACAAAATCGCGGCCCCCGGGGCACGCAACCCGGGCCGCTAGGCCTCCGGGTGCTGCAGCCAGGACAAGTCGGCACAACCGTCCGCCCAGACCTCGGACTCCAGGCAGGCCAGGCTGGCAGTGCCCATCGGGTGGGCGCCGGGACTGCCGCAAAGGCCGTTGACGAGCGAGCCCACCAGCGGCTGGTGGCTGACCAGTAAGAGCGGGAAGTGCGCGGCGCGGCCCAGGGCCTCCAGCACCTCGCGCGGATCGGTGTCTCCCACCAGCAGTGGCTGGGTTTCCACCGGCTGGCGCAACCGGCCGGAAACGATCTGCGCGGTCTGCTGGGTCCGCACAAACGGGCTGGCCCAGATGGCACGCACCTGAGCCAGTTCGTCGGCGCGCTGGTCGCAGATCCAGGCCACCTGGGCCCGGCCGCGATCGGTAAGCTGGCGCTCACTGTCTTCGCCGACCATCGGCTCGGCCTCGCCGTGGCGCAATATCAGTAACTGCACGGTTGACCTCCCTGCGTGCCAATAGCGGGCTAAGGGCCCGCCTGTGACTGCGGACTATTTGTCGCTGTCGTCGTCGCCCTTGTCGGAGCCCGCATCCGTTTTCTTATCGGTGTCCTTGCTCGCGGCGGCGCCGCCATTGCCCTTGGCCGAGCTGCTCCTGGATCCACCGCTCTTTTTCGAGGAGCTGCTTTTGGTGGAACTGCTCTTCCCGGAAGAGGTCTTGCTCTCGGGTTTTTTCCCCTCGCTTTTTTTCTCCTCGCCTTCGTCGTCGGCCCCCAGCTCGATGGGGTCGTACATGCTCTTGCCCTGCGGCTCACCGGACACCACTTCACCCTGCACTTCCTCGGCACTCTCGTAGCCGGACAGGTCCTCGATATCGGACTCGGGCCACTCGGCAAACGGGAAGGGTTTTTCCTCGGTGTTGTACACCAGGAATTGCAGCGTCTGGTACACGAAAGACGCGATCTGGTCCCCCAGGCGGCGCAGGTTGTCATTGGGGCCGCCGGTCAGAATTGAGAACAGGAACTGCAGGACCACCACCGCCAGCATGACAAAGCCGGCAATCTCCAGCAGTACCGCGAACAGCACCATGTAGAGCAGGCGCATCCACTGGTTGCCGGAGGTGATGTTGTGTTTCAGTTCTTCATTATCCATATAGTTATTGCCCTCAGGGTTTAGCCGAATAGGCTACATCGAATGTTTGTGCACCCGACATCAAATCGCGTATTACCTCCGGGATCGGGCGCTCTTCAAATAATATGGCGTGAATGGCGGAAACCAAGGGCATGTAGACGCCCAATTCATCCGCTTTGTGTTTAATCAGCCGAACCGTGTTCACGCCCTCGGCGACCTGACCGATTTCTGCGACAGCCTCCTCCAGTGCCCGGCCACGTCCCACCAGGTAACCCACCCGGTAATTGCGGCTCAGGTCCGAAGAGCAGGTGAGGATCAGGTCCCCTACCCCGGCCAGCCCGATAAAGGTCATCGGGTCGGCCCCCATGGCCTCGGCAAAGCGCATCATCTCCGCCAGTGCACGGGTAATCAGCAGGCTGATGGTGTTCTGACCGCGATCCAGCGCCACCGCCATACCGGTGACGATGGCATAGATATTCTTCAGTGCACCGGCCAGCTCCACCCCGAACACATCGTTGCTGGAGTAGACCCGGAAGGTTTCTGAATGCAGGACTTTCTGGATGGTGCTGCAGAGCTCCTCGTCCTCACTCGCGATTACGGTGGCGGTATAGTGATCAGCAACAATTTCCTTCGCGAAATTCGGGCCGCTCAGTACACCCACGCGCATGCCGGTGGTTTCCTCCCGCAGGATATCGCTCATCAGGTGGAAATTGTCGTGCTCGATACCCTTGGTGGTGGAAATCAGCATGGTACCCGGGTCCAGCAGCGGCGCCACACGCTGCACCACCTCGCGGAAAGACTTGCTCGGGATGGCGACAAAAACGATCCGGCAACCGTCCAGCGCCTCTTCCAGGTCGCTGGTGACTTTCAGCCCCGGGTGCAGGGTGACACCGGGAAGGTAATAGCGGTTTTCCCGCAGGTTGCGGCAGCTCTCCGCACGCTCCGGGTCGCGCATCCACTGGCGGGTGTCGTGACCGTTGCCGGCAACAATATTGGCAATTGCGGTACCGAAACTGCCGCCGCCCAGTACGGCAATGGAAAGGGGATTAGAGGTTTCCGTCTGTGTCATACCTGTCCGATGGGATTAGATAGGGGAATGGTATTTGTTGTCGTTCAGCGGATTATAGAGGTCGAGCCAGTCCAGCCCAACGACGGCAGGAAAAAAAAGTGATTTTCGGTCAGTTTGCACGCAAGACTGTGGTCTGGCGGGCAGATCGTGTAAAAGTTCACCACCCGAAAACAGGAACGGCCGGTTTGTAACCGGCCGTTCCCGCAGGTGATGATGCCGTCGCCTCAGGTATTCAGCTCCAGCAGCAGCGTATTCAGGCGACGCACATAGTCGGCCGGATCTGCCAGCTGGTTCCCCGCCGCCAGGTTGGCCTGGTCCAGCAGGATATTGGTGAGGTCGGCAAAGCGGTCCTCATCCTGCTCTTGGTCCAGCCGCTGCACCAGCGGGTGGGTCGGGTTCAGCTCGAAGATCGGCTTGGCCTCCGGCAGGGACTGGCCGGCCTGCTCGAGGATACGGCGCATCTGCGGGCCCAGGTCCTGCTCGCTCACCACCAGGCAGGCCGGCGAGTCCACCAGGCGGGTGGTCGCGCGCACGTCCTCGACGCGGTTTTCCAGCACTTCCTTGACACGCTCCACCAGCGCACCGGCGTCCTTCTCGACTTTTTCGCGCTCGGCCTTGTCCTCATCGGTCTCGGCCTCACCCAGGTCCAGTGCGCCCTTGGCCACATCCTGGAACGGCTTGCCATCGAACTCGTGCATGTGGCCGACAAACCACTCATCCACCTGGTCGGTGAGCAACAGCACCTCGATCCCCTTCTTGCGGAACACCTCCAGGTAGGGGCTGGACTTGGCGGTGGCGAAGTTGTCCGCGGCCACATAGTAGATGTACTTCTGGCCATCCTGCATGCGGCCGACATAATCCTCCAGGGACTGGTCCTGCTTGGCCTCGTCGGTGTGGGTGGTGGCGAAGCGCAGCAGCTTGGCAATCTTTTCCTTGTTGGCGAAGTCCTCCGCCGGTCCCTCTTTCAGCACATTGCCGAACAGGTCCCAGAATTTCTGGTACTCGTCCCCGTCCTTCTTCGCCAGCTTGGACAGCATATCCAGCACACGCTTGGTCAGCGCGCTCTTGATGGCGTCGGTGTTGCGGTCCTTCTGCAGGATCTCGCGGGAGACATTCAGCGGCAGGTCGTTGGAGTCCAGCACGCCCTTCACAAAACGCAGGTACAGCGGCAAGAACTGCTCGGCGTCATCCATGATGAAAGTGCGCTGCACGTACAGCTTGAGGCCGCGGGAAGCGTCGCGCTGGTACAGGTCAAAGGGCGCGCGCGCGGGGATATACAGCAGGCTGGTGTAATCCAGGGTGCCCTCGACACGGTTGTGGCTCCAGGTCAGTGGATCGTCGAAGTCGTGGGCAATATGCTTGTAGAACTCGCGGTATTCCTCCGCCTTGATGTCGCTGCGCGGGCGGGTCCACAGGGCCTGGGCGGCATTGACCGCCTCGAATTCCGGCTGCTTGTCTTCCGGCTTTTCTTCCTCGCCCTCTGCGGCGGGGGCCTCCTCTTTCAGCATCTCCACCGGGATGGCGATGTGGTCGGAGTACTTCTTGATAATGGAGCGCAGGCGCCAGCCGTCGGCAAATTCTTTCGCATCATCTTTCAGGTGCAGTACCACGCGGGTCCCACGCTGCGGCCACTCCACGTTTTCGATGGTGTACTCGGCCTCGCCGTGGCACTCCCAGTGCACCCCCTGGGCGGCGTCGGCACCGGCGCGACGGGTAAACACCTCCACCTTGTCGGCGACGATAAACGCGGAGTAGAAGCCAACCCCGAACTGGCCAATCAGGTGCGCGTCTTTCTGCTGGTCACCGGTGAGGTTCTGCAGGAAGCTGGCGGTGCCGGAGCGGGCAATGGTACCCAGGTTCTCGATCACCTCGTCGCGGCTCATGCCGATGCCATTGTCGGAGATGGTGATGGTGCCCGCGTCCTTGTCAAACTCGATGCGGATGCGCAGGTCAGGGTCTTCTTCGAGCAGCTCTGGCTTGGCCAGGGCCTCGAAGCGCAGTTTATCGGCGGCGTCAGAAGCGTTGGAAACCAGCTCGCGCAGGAAAATCTCCTTGTTGGAGTAGAGCGAGTGGATCATCAGGTGCAGCAGCTGCTTGGCTTCCGTCTGGAAACCGTGGCTCTCTTTTTGGGCCTCGACGGTCATGGATAGGTCTCCCCTGTCACTTCATTCAGAACAGGGAGCTATATTGGGCCGCCGCCCCGGGTTTCAAGGGCCGCGGCGCCTGGAGGGGCAGAGGTTGCGGACCGGCGGGTCGCTACTCGCCGGCCAGGGCGGTAGACAGGGTACCGTTGCCGGTGATGTCCACCACGAAATTGGCGGTCAGGTCGGAGATCACCCGCGACTCGGCATTCATCAGGATGGCGATACCGATCTTGAGCTTCTCCGAGTAGGCCACCGCGGCACGGAAGCCTGCCACCCAGCCGCCGTGATAGATGATGCGGTCGTCGCCGATGGTATACAGGCGCCAGCCCAGGCCGTAACCGGCGTGGGACAGGTAGTCACGCCAGATGCGGTGGCGCATGTGGCGGCGGGTCTCCACCCGCTCGGTGGTGATGTCGGCGATCACTTCCGGTGACAGCACCTTGGGGTAGTAGCCCATCTGCGCCTTCAGCCACTGGGCCATGTCGGAGATGCTGGCATTCACCCCCGCCGCCGGCCCGGCCAGGTAATACTCCCGCTCCACCTTCACCGGGCGCCAGCCGCGACCGGTCTGTACATGGGGCGCGGCGCGGTTGTCCGAGGCCATGAAGCGCTCCCAGCCCAGGGAGGCATCCTTCATGTTCAGCGGGGTGAAGAAACGGTTATCCAGCTGGCGCTCGTAGGAGACGCCGGTGGCTTTCTGGATCACGTCCTCGATCAGGCTGAACAGCACATTCTGGTAGCCGTAGCACTTGCCCGGGGAACAGCGCGGGTCGATATTGGCGAACTTGGGCAGGATCTTGCTGAGTGGCTGGTTGTCTTCCAGGTAGTTGTCGTAGGCGTTGGGGGTCAGGCCCGAGGAGTGGCTCAGCAGGTGCTGTACCTGCAGCTGCTTGGACAGGGACGGGGTCTTGAAGCGCAGCTCCGGCACGTAGCGCACTACCTTGTCGCCCCAGTCAAATTTCTGCTCGTGCTCCAGCACCGCGGCCATGCTGGCGGCAAACGTCTTGGAGACCGAAGCCAGGCGGAATATCGTGTGGCGGTCAACTTTTGCCCGCTTGCCCTTGAGCCGAACCCCGTGGGTGTCCATCGCCACCACTTCGTCGCCACTGACAATCACGTATGCGGCCCCGGGGATGCCCTGCTTCTCCATCAACTGGTGGAAATAGCGGTCGAACTCCTTGGCACTGGCATTGATATCCCCCGCCGTCGCGGGCAGCCAGAAACCGGACAGTAACAGGGCCAGGTACCAGCGCACCGAGCCCGGTCGACGCCAGCAGAGACAGATTGTGGTAAGGATCGAGGATTTCATGCCGTACTTCAGGCCACCGCGGCAGGTCACAGTATTTACATCTAAGACTAGCAGCCCGCGGGAAAATTCGACCGCTGTGCTGCCTGTCACGAAATCAGAGACATTGTAATCACAAATCGCGTGCAGTGCATCGCCCGCAAATTGCGCAACAGGCACAAAAAAACCGCCCCGGGGGGCGGTTTCCTGACGTCTGTGCGCCCCTCAGGGCACACCGTCGGCGAGAGGCTTACAGCTTCTCGGCGTTCTCGCTCAGGTAAGCGGCGACGCCTTCCGGGGAAGCGTTCATGCCCTTGTCGCCTTCCTGCCAGCCTGCCGGGCAGACTTCGCCGTGCTCCTGGTGGAACGCCAGGGCGTCAACCATACGCAGCATCTCGTCCACATTACGGCCCAGCGGCAGGTCGTTGACTACCTGGTGACGTACCACGCCTTCCTCGTCGATCAGGAAGGAACCGCGGAAGGCCACACCGCCCTCGGACTCTACGTCGTAGGCCTGGCAGATCTCGTGCTTGACGTCGGCAACCAGGGAGTACTGGACCGGGCCGATGCCACCGTCGTTGACGGAGGTGTTGCGCCAGGCGTTGTGGGAGAACTGGGAGTCGATGGAAACACCGATCACCTCGACACCGCGCTTCTTGAACTCTTCAAAGCGGTGATCGAACGCGATCAGCTCGGACGGGCACACAAAGGTGAAGTCCAGCGGGTAGAAGAAGATCACAGCCTTCTTGCCCTTGATGGTCTCGGCCAGGTTGAAGTCTTCAACGATCTCGCCGTTACCCAGTACCGCGGCAGCGGTGAAGTCCGGAGCAGGTTTGCCTACCAGAACTGCCATAAGAGCCTCCTCATTCCAGTGTTGGATTGGTAATTAAAACGTCGAAACGGTCAATTTATATACGGAAGTAATAAATTGCCATGGATTTGATAGTGGGCCGCAATGATACACAGCCGCCCCGACCAGTCCCATAGAAAATTTATATGGTGTCGATAGCGACGTCTTCAATGGTCCCGGCCGCTAATTCATTGCCTTTGCGGAGAATTCCCACCACCGGCCGGAACCGGCAGGTCAGCAATTCGCCGAAATTGCCCTGTGGGTCACATTTCACCCAACTAGAATAAAAACCAGACATTCGCAGAACCTTATTGACACTCATTCTCAATTGCAATACGATCCGCGCATCGTTCTTATTTGGGCCATCTTGCGCCACGGGTAGAAGCAGCCATGTACGTATGTATCTGTAAAGGCATTACCGACCGCCAGATCAAGGAAGCCGTATACGACGGCTCAACCTCGGTAAAGGCCCTGCGTCGCCAGCTGGGGGTTTCCTCCCAGTGCGGGCGCTGCGCCGAACTCACCCAGGAGATCATCGAAGAGACCATGGGCGCCGGTGTGATGGCCAACGCCAACAGCGCACTCTTCTACTCCGCCGGCTGACAGCATTACGGTGGCCACGCCGGTGGTCGCCTCCCCTCCCCCTTAAGGCCCACCAGCCGCTTCCCCGACCCCGCAGGCAGCAATACCCGGCAAGGGTGCACTAAGCTAAGGACACCTGCCACGGCCACCATCGGGACACCATGCGGTATTATTTCCAGCACCTGGGCGAACGACTGCGCACCAGCTTCCTGACGGTGCCCGCCAGCATGATCGTGCTGGCCATCCTGCTCGCCATTGTCCTGCGGCTACTGGACAGCACTGTCAATTTTGGCGACCTCACAGGTCTGGACTGGCTGAGCATCAGCGACGCCGACAGCGCCCGCGCCCTGCTCTCCACCATTGCCTCCTCCACCATTACCGTCGCCGGTACCGTATTCTCGATCACTGTGGTGGCCCTTACCCTGGCCTCGAACCAGTTCGGCCCGCGGCTGGTGCGCAACTTTATCCGTGACCGCAGCACCCAGGTGGCGCTGGGTATTTTCCTCGCCACCTTTGCCTATGCGCTGGTCACCATCCGCAGTATCGACACGCTCCAAGGCGATGTCCGTAACTACGACCTGGCAGTGCACGTGGCGATGCTGCTGGCGGTGGCCAGCATCCTGTTTCTGGTGTACTTCATCCACAACGTGGCGCTCACCATCCAGGTGGACAACATCACCCACCAGATCAACCGCGAATTCCACCGGGCCATCGACCGCGAGTACCCGCAGTCCTCGCAAGATACGGAAGGAGAGAAGTTCGACGAGGAGCGCCTGGAACTGGGCACGGGCTGGATCAATATTCCCAGTGGCGGTGGCGGCTATGTACAGCTGGTCAACCGCCAGGCCCTGAAGTCCCTCGCGGAAAAACACGACTGCTGCCTGCAGATCACCAGTCACGCCGGCGCCTATGTCAACCACTGGGGCGTGCTCGGGCGCGTTTACCATTCGCCGGAAGACATAGACTCCCTGTTCGCCGGCATCCACTCGGCGGTGGAGCTGGGGTCGCAGCCCACTGCCGAGCAGGACATTGTCTTTTCGATCCGCCAACTGTCACAGATTGCTGTGCGCGCCCTGTCGCCAGGCATCAACGATCCCTTTACGGCTTACACCTGTGTCGATCGACTGGTGGAGGGGCTGGGCACGGTGCTGCAGCGCCCCGAACCGGCCAATTGCTTTACCGATGAGCAGGGCTGCCTGCGACTGGTTACCCGTGAACTCACTTTTGGTGACCTGCTCGACGCCTCGCTGGATGAAATCTGCGAACACGGCCGCGCCAACGGTGTGTTTATGCGGCACCTGCTGCATTCACTGTTACACCTCAGCCGGGCCTGCGGTCGCGGACAGGACCGCCGTGCAATGCTCAACTACGTACGGCGGCTGGAACAGGACTGCGAGACCTTTATCGAAAGCAGCGCCGATATCGAGGCGATAAAATCCCGCGTCGACGAAATCGCGCGGGCGCTGACTAATTAACAGGCCAGGCACTCGTCGCCACCAGCGGTTTTCGCCAGTCCCGCGAGCTGAATAAAAATGACTATCGGGAAGGTTTGCGCAGGGTATCTAAAGAGGAATCATTTTCGTTCCGCTTTTCGGCCAAATTTGTGTTTCACCCTTTATATACAGTGTCTGCGTGAATTCCCCCTGCCCTTGACTTGCCGCCGGCAGCACCGCAAACTCCACCGGATCAACGCCGTCGATCCTAGAATAAATGCACGGAAAAATTTCCAGGCGGCGCGGAAGCAGACAACTCACAACAGGACATTCCCGCGGGTATTCACCCTGCAGTGCGGGCACAGGAGCAAAAGCTATGAAAGGCGATCCCAAGGTCATCGAACATCTCAACAAGGCGCTGGGCAACGAGCTGGTGGCCATCAACCAGTATTTCCTGCACGCGCGCATGTATGACAACTGGGGCCTGAAAGAGCTGGGCAAGAAGGAATACGACGAATCCATCGATGAGATGAAGCACGCCGACTGGCTGATCGAGCGGATCCTGTTCCTGGAGGGCATCCCCAACCTGCAACACCTGGGCAAACTGCTGATCGGCGAAGATCCGCAGGAGATGCTCAAGTGCGACCTCAAGCTGGAGTCCAAGGCCATTCCCGACCTGCGCGACGGCATCGCCTACTGCGAATCCGTGCGCGACTACGGCAGCCGCGAACTGCTGGAGAAAATTCTCGAATCCGAGGAAGATCACGTGGACTGGCTGGAAAAACAGCTGGAGCTGATCGACCGTGTGGGCCTGCAGAATTACCTGCAGACACAGATGGAAAAAGCCTCCGACGAATAAGGGCTGTTTCCCGGGCCGGCATAAATACGCCCCAAATAACGGGCATAAAAAAACCGCGGCACTCGCCGCGGTTTTTTCGTCCCGGGGACCGGCAAGGTTTACTCGCCGTCCTCGCTCTCGGCAGAGGCCTCTTCCACCAGGGTCTTCAGCTCGCCGCTCTCGTACATCTCCATGATGATGTCACAGCCGCCGACCAGCTCGCCCTTCACCCACAGCTGCGGGAAGGTGGGCCAGTTGGCGTACTTGGGCAGCTCGGAGCGGATATCCGGGTTGGACAGTACATCGACGTAGGCAAACCGCTTGCCACAGGCCATCAGCGCCTGGGAGGCGCGCATGGAAAAGCCGCACTGGGGCGCGTTGGGGCTGCCTTTCATATACAGCAGGATGGCGTTGTCGGCGATCTGCTGCTTGATGTTCTCCATTGTGTCCATAGGGATAGCTAACCTCGGGTAGTGGTACCGGTCGATAATGAATTGGGGCGCGGTGCCGGCGGGGGCGGTTGCGCGCTGGCCGGCATTGTACCCTAGTGTATGGCCGCATACGAAAAACGACGTTTCCCGGCGCCAGTGACTATCCCGCCATCATCCTTGTGGTAGTATTGCCGGCCAACCCGGGGAAACTGCGGATTGCAGGCATCAAAGCCGAATTTCCTGCGGCACCCGGATCGACAGGCCCACCGGCAGAGGAGACAGCGAAGTGGCCACCCCCGCACTGATGCAGAATTACGGCGAGAGAACCCTGACCCTGGTCCGGGGCGAAGGCAATTACGTGTGGGACGACAGCGGCCGGCGCTACCTGGATGCCATCTCCGGCATCGCCGTGTGCGGCCTGGGGCACTGCCACCCGGCGGTGACCGCGGCGCTGCAGGACCAGGCCCACACTTTGCTGCACGTCTCCAACCTCTACAACATCCCCGCCCAGGAGCAGCTGGCGGAAAAGCTGGTGGCGCTGTCGGGCATGGACAATGTGTTCTTCTCCAACTCCGGCGCCGAGGCCAACGAGGCCGCCATCAAGCTGGCGCGCAAGCTGGGCAACGAGCGCGGCCTGGCCTGCCCGCGCATCGTGGTGATGGAAAACGCCTTCCACGGCCGCACCCTGGCCACGCTCACCGCCACCGGCAACGAAAAGGCCCAGCAGGGCTTCGCGCCCCTGCCCGAGGGCTTCCTGCGCGTACCGTTCAACGACATCGCCGCCATCGAGGCACTGGCCGCACAGCACCAGGATATTGTCGCGGTACTGGTGGAGCCGGTACAGGGCGAGGGCGGCATCCGCGTGCCCGACAGCGATTACCTGTTGCAACTGCGCCAGCTCTGCAACGCCCGCCACTGGCTGCTGATGCTGGACGAGATCCAGACCGGCAACGGCCGCACCGGCGAGTTGTTCGCCTACCAGCACGCCGGCATACTCCCGGATGTGGTCACCACGGCCAAGGGACTTGGCAACGGCGTACCCATTGGCGCCTGCCTGGCCAGCGGTGTGGCGGCGCAGTTGTTCGGTGCCGGCAGCCACGGTTCCACCTTTGGCGGCAACCCGCTGGCCTGCCGCGCCGCCCTGGCGGTGCTGGAGACCCTGGAAAGCGAGGCCCTGGTGGAACGGGCCGCGGCACTGGGCGACAGCCTGCTGCAGCAACTGCGGGTACAGCTGGGCGGCTGCGAGGCCGTGCGCGATATCCGCGGGCTGGGCCTGATGGTGGGCATCGAGCTGGACCGCCCCTGC
This sequence comes from Microbulbifer sediminum, assembly GCF_021729035.1. Lineage (GTDB taxonomy): Bacteria > Pseudomonadota > Gammaproteobacteria > Pseudomonadales > Cellvibrionaceae > Microbulbifer > Microbulbifer sediminum. The sequence goes on from NZ_JAJSAP010000005.1 coordinate 431,099, forward strand.
CCCGAGCTGGTGCAACAGGCCCGCGCCCACGACCTGCTGATCAATGTCACCGCGGGCAATGTACTGCGCCTGCTGCCGCCGCTGACCCTCAGCGACAGCGAGTGTCGCCAGGTGGCGGACATTGTGAGCGGCCTGATTCTGCAATTCGCCCGGCAGGCCGCCTGAGGCACACCACCGGGAAACGGACAACACAAAACGCCAGCAATCAAAGAAGGGAGACCAGACCCATGGCGATCAGACACTTTCTCAGCCTGATGGACCTGACGCGGGAAGAACTCGACACGGTGATCGAGCGCGCCATTGAACTCAAGGCCCTGCGCGCCCAGGGCATTGCCACCGAGCCCTTCCGCGACAAGGTGCTGGGGATGATTTTCGAGAAATCCTCCACCCGCACCCGCGTGTCCTTCGAGGCCGGCATGGCACAGATGGGCGGCAGCGCCCTGTTCCTGTCCCCCCGCGACACCCAACTGGGCCGCGGCGAGCCGATCGAGGACAGCGCCCGGGTCATCTCGCGCATGGTGGACATGGTGATGATCCGCACCTTCGGCCACAACGTGCTGGAACGCTTCGCCGCCCACTCGCGGGTGCCGGTGATCAACGCCCTGTCCGACAGCTTCCACCCCTGCCAGCTGCTGGCGGATGTGCAGACCTACGTGGAGCACCGCGGCAGCCCCACCGGGCGCGTGGTGGCCTGGGTGGGTGACGGCAACAATATGTGCCACTCGTATATCAACGCCGCGCGCCAGTTCGACTTCGAGCTGCGCATCGCCTGCCCCGAGGGCTACGACCCGGACGAGTCTATCGTCGCCACCGCCGGTGACCGGGTCAGCATCGTGCGCAAGCCACAGGATGCCGTGCGCGATGCCGACTGGGTGGCGACCGATGTCTGGGCCTCCATGGGCCAGGAGACCGAGCAGCAGCAGCGCCTCAAGGCGTTCGAGGGCTTCCTGGTGGATCACGAGCTGATGAGCCACGCCAACAGCGAGGCGATCTTCATGCACTGCCTGCCCGCCCACCGCGGCGAGGAAGTGAGCGCGGAACTGCTGGAAGACGAAAACATCTCGGTGGTCTGGGACGAGGCAGAAAACCGCCTGCACGCACAGAAGGCCCTGATGGAATTCCTGCAGGAAAACAGCAACTGATTTTCCCGCTTCACATTCTGCTGCGGTAACCCTTCACAGTAGCGAACCCAGGGCGCCCGCGCCGGTTGCACCGGCCGGGCGCTTTTTTTATGTTGGCGCCAAAAATGATTTGATGTGCAGGGCAACCCCGTGTAACTTCCCGCGCCCCGGCGGCGGGCAGAGACTCCCGGGTGTTCTTTTTTTGTGCACACCGGACCGGCGCTGGCCGGTTATTTTTCCACCGCCTTGGCGAACGCGCCCCGATGCCGGAACTGCGTTCAAAAAACAACCAGGCGCAAATGGCAACGGCACAAAAAAACTGATGAATTTCACGCCACTGGCGCGCGCTCATTCACACAGCCCGCTGGCGCAAAATACCACGACAAAGTGAACGCTTAAGTACCACTTTGCTCACTGACTAGACAGGTCAAACCGGTTATTGCCCAGGTTAATTTAGGGGCGCAAAACTATTAAAAAAAATTCTTAAAAACACCGGCTTTTCTTCACAGCTGGTCACCTTTTAGACACCTCCAGCAACGGCGGGCGCTGGCGGCACAGTAGCTACTGACCTTCACCGCCTACTAACAATTTATCCACAGATAACCCCCGAGTTATCCGCCTTGAAAACCGGCCTCTACCGCATTATCTTGTTGCGCAGTCGAGAGGCAACCCCAACATATAGGGTTTTACTCCCAATTCAGCCCCAAGCTGACGGGGGCTTACCACGACTCTGCGCCAATCAGTTCGGCGCCATTCAGTCAGTCAGAAGTTATCCAGACGAATCCAGAGGTACCCGGGCGGAATTTTCCGCCACAGGCACCCGGACGTGTCGCGTCCATAGGTAACAGGTCGTTGACCGGGAGCCACAGGCAAAGACGGCACCGACGGGGGCATGGCCTGTTCGCCCTCCTCCGCCCGCACCGACAGGTGCCGGGTGGGTAAAACGGGGTGGCGGGCACCCCCGCAACAGGCCGCGCAGGTTACGCGGACAACAAGCGGAAATAACACAGTACACACTTGCGGAGATCTACATGCACACAGAGACAGGGCGCTCTCAAGCCGTACCTTCCGAGAACGGCAAATCCAGGGATCAGGCCGGTAGCGACACCACCCTCGCCGCCACCGCGCCGGGACAGGTTCGCGTCATCAAGCGCAACGGCACCGTGGTGCCCTACGACGACAGCAAGATCTCCGTCGCTGTCACCAAGGCGTTTCTCGCGGTAGAGGGCGGCACCGCCGCAGCCTCCAGCCGCATCCACGAGAAAGTGCAGGAGCTGGTGGGCCAGATCACCGCCACCTTCAAGCGCCGCATGCCCTCCGGTGGCACCATCCACATCGAGGAAATCCAGGACCAGGTGGAACTGGCCCTGATGCGCGCCGGCGAACACAAGATCGCCCGCGACTACGTCCTCTACCGCGAGGAGCACGCCCGCCTGCGCGCCGAGAAGGAGCAGCACAAAGAAGCCGCCGCCCAGGCCGGCGAGACCCACCCCAGCATCCGCGTGAAGCAGGACGACGGCAGCCTGCTGCCGCTGGACCTGGACCGCCTGCGCACCATCGTCGCCGAGGCCTGCGAGGGCCTGAAGGACGTGGATGGCGAGGCCATCCTCAGCGAGGCGCTGCGGAACCTGTACGACGGTGTCTCCCAGGAAGACATCAACACCGCGCTGGTGATCACCGCGCGCACCATGGTCGAGCAGGAACCCAACTACACCTACGCCACCGCCTGCCTGCTGCTGGACAAGCTGCGTGCCGAGGCGCTGCGTTTCCTGGGTGTGGCCAACGACGCCACCGCCCACGAGATGGAAGACCTGTACAGCCAGACCCTGGCCGCCTACGTGGAAAAAGGCATCGAGCTGGAACTGCTGGACCCGGCCCTGGCCACCTTCGACCTGGAATCACTGGGTGCCGCCATCAAGGGCGAGCGCGATCACCAGTTCACCTACCTGGGCCTGCAGACCCTGTACGACCGCTACTTCCTGCACAGCGACGACATCCGTTTCGAGCTGCCGCAGATTTTCTTCATGCGCGTGGCCATGGGCCTGGCCATCAATGAGGAAAACCCGAACGAGCGCGCGATCGAGTTCTACGACCTGCTGAGCTCCTTCGATTACATGAGCTCCACGCCCACCCTGTTCAACGCCGGCACCCTGCGCCCGCAGCTGTCCTCCTGCTACCTCACCACGGTGCCGGACGACCTGCACGGCATCTACGGCGCCATCCAGGACAACGCCATGCTGTCCAAGTGGGCCGGCGGCCTGGGCAACGACTGGACCCCGGTGCGTTCACTGGGTTCCTACATCAAGGGCACCAACGGCAAGTCCCAGGGCGTGGTCCCCTTCCTGAAAGTGGCCAACGACACCGCCGTGGCGGTGAACCAGGGCGGCAAGCGCAAGGGCGCCGTGTGTGCCTACCTGGAAACCTGGCACCTGGATATCGAGGAATTCCTGGAGCTGCGCAAGAACACCGGTGACGACCGTCGCCGCACCCACGACATGAACACCGCCAACTGGGTACCGGACCTGTTCATGAAGCGCGTGTTCGACGACAAGGAGTGGACCCTGTTCTCCCCGGCCACCTGCCCCGACCTGCACGACCTGGTGGGCGCCGCCTTCGAGGAGCGCTACGAGCACTACGAGCAGCTGGCCGCCGAAGGCAAGCTGAAGCTGCACAAGAAAGTGCGCGCACTGGACCTGTGGCGCAAGATGCTGGGCATGCTGTTCGAGACCGGCCACCCGTGGATCACCTTCAAGGACAGCTGCAACCTGCGCAGCCCGCAGCAGCACGCCGGTGTGGTACACAGCTCCAACCTGTGCACCGAGATCACCCTGAACACCAAGGCGAACGACGAGATCGCCGTGTGCAACCTGGGCTCCGTGAACCTGGCCCAGCACATCGGTGAAGACGGCCAGCTGGACCGCGCCAAGCTGTCCAAGACCGTCAACACCGCCGTGCGCATGCTCGATAACGTCATCGACATCAACTACTACTCCGTGGACACCGCGCGCCAGTCCAACTTCCGCCACCGCCCGGTGGGCCTGGGCCTGATGGGCTTCCAGGACGCGCTGTACCGCGCCGGCATCTCCTATGCCAGCGACGAGGCGGTGCAGTTCGCGGACATCACCATGGAAGCCATCAGCTACGAGGCCATCTCCGCCTCCAGCGACCTGGCGGCCGAGCGCGGCAAGTACCAGAGCTACGACGGCTCCCTGTGGAGCAAGGGCATCCTGCCGCTGGACAGCATCAAGATCCTGGCGGAGCAGCGCGGTGAGCAGTACATCGAGCAGGACACCAACAGCACCCTCGACTGGGGCAGCCTGCGCAGCAAGGTGAAAACCCAGGGCATGCGCAACTCCAACGTGATGGCGATCGCCCCCACCGCGACCATCGCCAACATCACCGGGGTTTCCCAGTCCATCGAGCCCACGTACCAGAACCTGTACGTGAAATCGAACCTGTCCGGCGAGTTCACCGTGGTGAACCCGTACCTGGTGCACGACCTGAAAGACCGCGGCCTGTGGGACCAGGTGATGGTCAACGACCTGAAATACTACGAGGGCTCGGTACAGAAGATCGAGCGCGTGCCGGCGGACCTGAAAGCCAAGTACGCCACCGCCTTCGAGGTGGAGCCGCGCTGGATCGTGGACGCCGCCAGCCGTCGCCAGAAGTGGATCGACCAGGCCCAGTCCCTGAACCTGTACATCGCCGGCGCCGACGGCCGCAAGCTGGACCTGACCTATCGCATGGCCTGGTACCGCGGCCTGAAGACCACTTACTACCTGCGCGCCCTGGCCGCCACCAGCACGGAAAAATCCACCGTGAACAGTGGCAACCTGAACGCGGTAAGTGCCGGCGCCACCAACGGCGCGGCAGCGGCGGCCCCGGCCGCCGAGCCGCAGGCAGCCCCGGTACCCCAGGCCTGTTCCCTGGACGACCCGGACTGCGAGGCCTGCCAGTAAGCAGGTTTGCCACCGGTGTTCATGCACCGGTGGTGGCTAAAAGTCTCTCGGGGGAGAGCGTCTAACCGTTAATCGGTCAGGACCATAAGCTGCGCCCCCGGTCCCCTGCCCTTCTATGGGGGAAGCGCGGGAAGTAACGGACCGGGGAGCGGCAGCACTCGAAGCCCGAATGGTGGAGACCCGATTCCACCGCAAACTTGATCTGGCGCAGGAAGCCCTGCCCGGAAGTGCGTTAAAAATACCGCACTGCAAAGACAAAGCACTGGCGCAGTGGCGCCAGTGCACAGGGAAACCGCCGCGAAAACGCATAGATACATCCCTGTAGCTCTGTAGGCACCGTCCATGGTGCCTACAGTTTCGCAGCGATTTCCCTGCACACTGGCTTCGCAGCAAGTAACAGCGTTGCCAGACAATGAGCTAAAACGAACACACGCAGCAATTCACGCAGCAGAAAAGACGGAAAGGCCAACATATGCTTAGCTGGGACGATCTCGAACAACCGTCACAAGAAAAGAAAAGCACCGAACCGCGACCGGCGCCGGGCGCACTGCAACAAGAAGTATCCGAACCGGGAACCGCCTACGAATCCCACAGTGCGCCGGCGTCGCCCGCGGCCCAATCCACCGTTACCACCGCGCCGGCTTCCGACGCCGTGGCAGCGGCACGGGCCGCCGTAGCCGACATGGACCCGGCCCCGGGCCTGGAAGAGCTGGAAATGGGCGCCGCCCGTATCGAGGTGGACGAGAAGCGCATCATCAACTGCCGCGCCGACCTCAACCAGCTGGTACCCTTCAAGTACGACTGGGCCTGGCAGAAATACCTGGACGGCTGCGCCAACCACTGGATGCCGCAGGAAGTGAACATGAACAAGGACGTGTCCATGTGGAAAGACCCCGAAGGTCTGACCGAGGACGAGCGCCGCATCGTGGAATACTCCCTGGGCTACTTCTCCACCGCCGACAGCCTGGTGGCGAACAACCTGGTGCTGGCCATCTACCGCCACATCACCAACCCGGAGTGCCGCCAGTACCTGCTGCGCCAGTCCTTCGAGGAAGCCATCCACACCCACGCCTACCAGTACTGCGTGGAGTCCCTGGGCATGGACGAGGGTGAGGTATTCAACATGTACCGCGAGGTTCCTTCAGTCGCCAAGAAAGCGGCCTGGAGCCTCAAGCACACCCAGTCCATCGGCGACCCCAGCTTCAAGACCGGTACCGTGGAAACCGACCAGGAGCTGCTGCGCAACCTGATCGCCTTCTACGCCGTCACCGAGGGCATCTTCTTCTACTGCGGCTTTACCCAGATCCTGTCCATGGGCCGCCGCAACAAGATGACCGGCGTTGCCGAGCAGTTCCAGTACATCCTGCGCGACGAGTCCATGCACCTGAACTTCGGCATCGACGTCATCAACCAGATCAAGCTGGAAAACCCGCACCTGTGGACCCCGGAGTTCCAGCAGGAAGTGGCCCAGATGATCCTGGAAGGCATGGAACTGGAAGTGGCCTACGCCCGCGACACCATGCCGCGCGGGGTCCTGGGTATGAACGCCAACATGATGGAGGAATACCTCCACTTCATCGCCAACCGCAGGCTCTCGCAGCTGGGCCTGAAGGAACAGTTCCCGGGCGCCCAGAACCCCTTCCCGTGGATGTCCGAGATCATGGACCTGCGGAAAGAGAAGAACTTCTTTGAGACGCGGGTTATCGAATACCAGACCGGTGGTGCGCTTCAATGGTAAGAGGAACAACCAAGAAGCCATAAACAAGGACAACTACGACAAGTAGTCGCTCACAGGAAGAGAGGTATTGAAAGCGGGCGAAAGCCCGCTTTTTTTGTATCCCACAATAGCGAGCCGAGCCCAAAATTAGTCAGGAACGTCAGGAAAAAGACCCAGATCACGAGACGCGTCGTGTATCTACCCGAGGAGCCCCTCTAACCTATTGATTTTAAAGCGCATTCTCGGAGAAGACAGGGTTAGTGGCTCAGCTGGATAGCAAGACGCATCACGTTTTTGCCTGAGCTGCCACCCTCGAAAAGGCTCTAATGTATTGAAAAATATGAGTTATCTGATAACACTCACGCATCACTATTTGTAGATAGACGACGAATGGATATATAGATGCGTCTTTTGAATAAACTGTTATAGGGTCTTTAGACGATTATGAGCAAACTGGCTGGAATGACCATCAATGAACGTCTCTTTCATGTCGGTATCATGGATGAGTTTGATGTGGCCATTTTGTCTCGCGATCAAGAAGAAGCGATTGCTCTATTGCAACGTGTAGAGCTTTCGAGGGAAGAGGCAGCGGCGACAGTGGCAACCATTTTTGAGGACCCGGGCAAGTATGGCTACACCAAGCCGTAACCCAGGTGCCTTGCAGCCCAATAACAAGGCCATTAATTCTGTTCCGGGCCTATGGCCCTCCACCGGACGCCCTTGTCAGGGCGCCGCTTATGGCTGGCGTTATGTCGTCGAGTGAAATCGCGCAATGAAAGATGAAGAATATAGAGAATTTGAAGCTTCAATTCGTGATTACATGCGTATTCACTTAAATGAGCATTATGCTGATTTGAAAAATCCTGTCCGTACCACGATTATTGAACGGACAAATGCTTTGATTTATCGATCTTCCGCTGTCCAGTGGAACTATAATCACCTAAAAGGCACCACTCAAAGTTCGATAGATTTAATCTTCAGTCAGGGGCGCTCTGAAATATACCCGAACACAATTAACCATCTATTTCCACTTTCATTTTGCTTTGATGATATTGTATTTAATCTTGTATCAATGATTGATTACACGGCGATGTTAATGATCTCCATTATTAGTGCTAATCGCTCAAAGTCCATGAAATGGAATAATTTACGGAAAAAATTAAACGACGATGACCTTGGTTTTCCTGAGACGGCAAATCTTGTTAAAAAAATTCATGAGGGGTGGGTCAATAGGCTGTCGGAATATAGAGCCGGTGTGTATCACAACAATAACCAATTCGTTGCTGCTGAACACTGGAGTGATTACCTGAAAGGCACAGAAAATCTTTCTTTTTACCTTCCAGATATGGCAGCTCGCCAACTTCCAATATTTGATCGAAATAAGAAAGTTGACATGATTGCAGGTGCAGAGGCGCTAGTTGATGGAACCTTTGACAAAGTAAAGCAGTTGCTTAAGTTGTGTTATTCAGAAAAGCCATAATTAATATACCAATGACATAACAAGCGGTTGTAGTCGCCGCGAAATACACGGCTGGGACGGCTTACGCTACGCTCCAACCGCCCCTAAACCGAGCGTTATAGCTGAGCCATAGAATGAAAGTGTACTCAGAGACAACAAGAAGAATGGTGTTCGCTCTAGCAGCAGGTCCATTGCTACTGGTTCCTGCGGTAGTAGCCGCCACGTTGATAAATGTATTAATTCAAGGCCCTAACGCTGATTGGCAGGGCGCACTAGTCACTTCTTTAATTGTCTCTGTGGTAGGTCTCGCAATTGCATATCCTTTAGCTCTCATTATCGGAGTGCCGTCATTTGTCTTGCTCAAGCGCTATGGATTGCTCGGTTTGCTCCCATTAATGGGTGCGGGATTTTTGGGTGCCTTTTGCGTTACTCTTTGGCTTGCTCCGTCCTTACGAAGCTTTATATTGTTTGGATACTGCTCCACAGCTGTAGTGCTCGGTTGCTGGGGGACTTACAAGTACGCAAAGCTATAACAATGCCAGGCAGTTTGCTCCGGGCCTCCGGCCCTCCGCGGGACAGCTTACCTTGTGCACGTTTTGCGCAGGTCGCTCTGCTCCCATTTTTGCGCAAAACGCGCACAAGTTAAGCTGCCCCTGCTGGCGGCGTTAGGCAAAAATGAGAAACATTGAAGAAGCCATTGCAGAGCTGAGAAAGCTAAATGAGTCAGTTCCTCGCCCGCTGCCACTTCCGAGCAATCGAGATGTTGAAGAGGTTGAGCTTGGCTTAGGTGTAACTTTTCCACCGGAATATCGAGCTTACCTATTGAACGCTAGTGATGTGGTGCTCGGCACACTAGAGCCTGCGACGATTACCGAACCGGAAAGTCATACCCATTTACCTGAGGTAGTCGCCACTGCAAGAGGCTTTGGTATCCCAACACGGCTGATTCCGTTCTGCGAAGACAACAGCGACTTTTACTGCTTAACTCCAACCGGCGAGGTCGTATTTTGGTCTCACAACGGGTTAAAGGAAGAGAGCTGGCCAAGCCTGGCAGCTTGGATCTTCCAAGTATGGATCGGGGAACATGCCTAACAAATTGTTGTAGTTCGTTCCGGCCTTCGGCCTCCACCGGACGCCCCTGTCGGGGCGCCGCTAAACAAAAGCGTTATGAGCTAATCGAGCATGCTTAGAAGGAAATGCCCCAACTGCTCTCAGAAAACACTGAACGTACCAGTTTTAAGCAATAATTATATTTGTTCGGCGTGTGTATCAATTTTCCATCAACCTTGGTGGGCAAACATGCTGGAGGCAGTGGTGGCCTCAGCGCTAGGCACAGCTGCATTTTTCTACCTGTTGTTTAGCTTCAGCTGGATAGGACTTACCACGGTATTTTTAGGATTGCCGCTTTTAGTGGATCAGCTTTTCAGGAAATTTGGGCCGATTAAATTGGGTGGAGTAAAAGGTGTACTCCGTAAGCGCTCATAACAAGGCCGGGCAATTTGCTCCGGGCCTTGGGCCCTCCGCGGGACAGCTTACCTTGTGCACGTTTTGCGCAGGTCGCTGCGCTCCCATTTTCGCGCAAAACGCGCACAACGTAAGCTGCCCCTGCCGGCGGCGTTAAATAAAAGACTTACCCACGTTTAGTAGACACCCTGTATAGTTAGGTTTCGGCCTAACACGGAGGTGTACCATGGGTAAGAAA
>NZ_JAJSAP010000006.1 GCF_021729035.1 Microbulbifer sediminum
AGCAGAGTTTATAACAAGGTGGTCAATGGGACGCCAACTATGCTGTGCTCCGTTGCCGCCCATTACCACTGGCGTTAGGTGAATGTCGTAAATCTATACAAAGAGGTTAAAAATGAGAAAAATATTATTGCTTCCTGTAGTTCTCTTTATGGCATCTTGCGCATCCACAGATATGTCAGATGCACTACAAAACGGTAGGGGAGCAATACCTACGCATCAGTTTTCGGATGCAAATACCGTTGAAGAAATTAGAAATTTAAGGCCACAAGCCCAGCCTCCGATTAACGTGGCTGTAATTCCTCCTTACAGATGGAATTCTGTAGGTATTGAAGAAAGGAAAATAATAGAAAAATGGGGTGAAAAATTAAAAGATATTGGTTTTGTTAAATCTTTAGAAATAGTGCCGCAGTCCTTGAGGCCGACTTGCAATTACCGAGCAGACAGTGGGTGCTATTTAAAAGAATCTAGATTAGCGGGTGCGCGCCTTGGGGCGGACGCAATACTATTTTTGAATGACAGTACCGTAACAGACCAGTACGTTAACCCAGCCAGTATTCTAAATCTAACTATTGTTGCAATGTGGTTTGTGCCTGCCCACCACAGGGATTCATATTCTATTTATGAAGCGTCCCTTTTTGATATAGATAATGGTTATCTCTACACTGTGGCTGAGGGTTACGGTGAATATAAAACTGTTCGGCCTTACATGTACACCGATTGGAGCACTGGACAAGAAGAAGCTCGAATAGAAGCTCTCGAGAAACTGGGAGAAAAGCTATTTACTGTTGCGCAAGAAGCGGTCAATAAAGACAAATCACCTAACAAGTAAAGCAAGCCGACGCTGAAAAGCGCGCGGCTTCTTTAGGCGTTATGGGTAATGCGAGATATGCAATTCGAGCGGTCAAAATCCCTTTTAGTTCGGCGAATAGAAACTGTGATCCTGCTGCTATTCGGCGCCCTTGTGATTTTGAGTGTCTCAATGCTCGGAGGTTTCTGGTGGCTGTTTGAAGGCGGGAGCGAGTTTGAGGGAACCTGGTGTTTACTGATGATTACTGCTTTCGCTTTCAATCGCGTCCCCGTCGAAGGCGCTCGATGGTTTCATCGAAATGAGGTGAAGTATCTCTATCTCCCCGTCTGGGGTATAAACGCAATTGCCTACCTCGCAGGGATGCTTATTGACCCATAACAAATCAATTAAGTTCGTTCCCGGCCTGGCGGCCGTCCACCGGACGCCCTAGTCGGGCGCCGCTTATCATTGGCGTTAGAGGCTATGACTGAATACAGTATTTACGACATCATCGACCGTATTCGTTCCAGAACTGGAATGTATGTTGGTGAAGTAACGCTAAGCTCCATCAATGTATTTTTGACAGGCTACTGCGTCGCGATGAAAGATTCAGGTATACCTGATACGACGTCGCCAGCGTTTTTTCCCGATTTTAATATTTGGGTGAAAAATAAGTTGGGGTTTGATAGTTCCTGCATTGGCTGGTGCAGCATGATCCTTGCTTTTTCTGTTAACCCGGAAGCGCCAATACTCAGAGATTCAATCGACGAGATTTGCCGAATGGCAAAGAAGCCAGAGCATGACAAATCCGTCGACCTTTTCTTTTCTCTAGTTGATGAATATAAGCAAAAAAATATCTCTAACAATTTGTTGTAGGTCGTTCCGGCCTGCGGCCTCCACCGGACGCCCCTGGCGGGGCGCCGCTAAACAACAGCGTTAGAGTTTTGAGTGGTAATAATGAAAAATAGTAATTTTCGGCCTATTGGTATTCGCTGGCTGGAAGCTCTACCAAGAAAAATTCGCTGCTCATGAGGCCCGATGGGGAGACTACGAAGTAGAGAAGGTTGGTCGTTCTGTAGATGGCATGGAAACAATCAAACTTTCTCCATCCAAGGAGCCAGTGAAATCCAGCCCGGCTTCATATCAAAAATTTAAATGTGATGGCCGGCAGCATTGTAGCCAAATGACATCCAGAGAAGAGGCGGTTTTCTTCATAAGAAACTGCCCTAATACAAAAATGGATGGAGACAATGATGGTATTCCCTGTGAGAACGATTCCAGGTTCTGAGTCCGCCAACTCTAACAATCACAGGCAGTATGCTACGGCCCTTCGGGCCTCCGCGGGACGTCTTACCTTGTGCGCCCCTGCTGTGGGCGTTAGGGCTCTTGGCTATGAATCGATACTTTCTAGCATCGATATTGCTCATTTCACATTCTTCTTTATCTGCAGATATAGCTCGAATTGAGTCCTTATTGGCACAAGGGAATGCGGAAATTGGAAAAGGTAAGTATGAAGTGGCTTACCATATCTGTACGCAAGGCATCGTTGATTTGGGCAACGCGTATGTAAGCCCAAGTGCCATTGACGATACAGGTCAAAAGCTAGTCCTTGCTGAGGTGAGCGCTGAAGAAGGAAATTATAAAGTGGCTTCAGCTGTAAGCTGTAGCTCACTGAATAGCAGGGTATCCCTACATAAAAGCAACAAAGAACGCAGCAGTGATATCAAGCCCTAACAAGCGCAAGCAGTATGCTACGGCCCTTCGGGCCTCCGCGGGACGCCCAACGCTATGCACGTTTTGTGCGGGTCGCTGCGCTCCCAGTTTCGCACAAAATGTGCATAGCATTGGTCGCCCCTGTTACGGGCGTTATGTATTCGAGAAATGACTGAACTTCAACGAGCTATTTATGCTTTGGCTTTAAGCCCAGAAATCCAGCTGGGGCTGTTTCGTGATTTCGTATGTAAAGGAGAAGAGCTGGTTCTGGATTTTGAGGCAGCTTATGCAGAAGGATTGTCTTTGAGTTTAGCCTCAGCTTCGCAACGCTTAGCATTTGACGAGCTTGATAAATATTTAGAGAGCCACTCTGGCACGCAGTTTCAAGAACTTTACATGGATGATAGTCAACTATTTGATAATGTATTTTGGAGGCGAGTCAGGGTTCTGGCTAATCAGTGCATTTCATCAATGGGGTGGGAGTACCAAGCTCCGCCCAAGAGCGCCGCTATCTATGTCCGTGGGTAACATACATAACAAGGCGAGGCATTTCGTTCCGGCCCTGCGGGCCTCCACCGGACAGCTTACTTTGTGCACTTTATGCGCAGGTCGCTTCGCTCCCATTTTTGCGCATAAAGCGCCCAAAGCAAGCTGCCGCTGCTCGCGGCGTTAATGTTAAGACTTACCCACGTTTAAAGATGATTGACAGAAAACCTGGTGTTCGCCGATTCCTAGCTGAATGCTCAGGGAAGTCGGCAATTGCCGGACAGGTATGCATTCACGAAATTTGATATTGGTGCGATCCAGTAAGAGTTCCAGGTAGAATCTTAGGATTCAATGTACGATTGTTACGAGATAGAGCCGCCGCACCTTCGCTTTCTGGAGCCATACTTGGTGCAGGTTCCTGAGCGGGATTTTTAGCCTAGTTCTTATTTTGTGGAATCTCATGCCGGATAACAAGGCCATCGAATTCGTTACGGGCACGTAAGGCGTGGCCTGCACTGAACTTCCTGCGCATTGCGTCGGCCGACGTCTATAGCGTCACCATAAGGGTTGGGGGGCAGTGCGTTATTATTAATAACCAGAAGTTAATTCTACTTGTAATTATTCAGTATATTTTCACCTTGATACACATAGATCTGTGAAAAAATATTGTTAAGGAGATATAGTAACCTTGGCCTCTGGATTCCACGGCTACCGGGTGCTGGCCCTTTGGGTGCGCTCTATCGCTTCGGTGTAGTCTGTGTAGGGCCGGGCAGGGCAGGGCAGGCTGCCAGAGGTGTCAGCGCCTTTGATATAAGGCTGCGAGAGAAGAGCTGCAGCAAATGTGGAGCAAGTTTGAGTGTTGAGCCCTATAGCTCTCGCAGGCAGATTGCGCCGGCTCCTTGAGGTGCCTCTCGGGGGTGCATGTGCTACTCTCGGCGCACAAGAACCGGACGAAAACCCCAAGCAAGCGGCGTTAAAAAATATCTATTCATTAGGCAGAAATTCTTGTATGAGTGAGAAAGGCCATTGGGAACATGTTTATAAGACCAAGGCGAGTGATGAGGTGAGCTGGTTCCAGCCACATGCGAAGACGTCTTTAGATCTTATAAAAAAACTTGAGCCTGATCCTGAAGCGCACATTATGGATGTGGGTGGCGGCGCTTCATTGCTCGTGGATGACCTGATCGCTTCGGGATATCGTAATTTAAGTGTTCTGGATATATCCTCATCCGCTTTGGAGGTCACCCAAAAAAGGTTGGGCGTAGCGGCGAACAAAGTCCGTTGGATAGTGGAAGATGTTATACGGCTGAGTTTGCCTAAGCATTCTATTGATGTATGGCATGACCGGGCTGTGTTTCATTTTTTGACAACATCGGTGCAAAGGGATCAGTACGTAAAAACCGTATTGAATTCAGTAAAGCCGGGTGGGCATGTGATTGTGTCAACGTTTGCCACGGATGGCCCCGAAAAGTGCAGTGGATTACCCGTTCAGCGCTATAGCGCTGGATCCTTGCACGATCAATTTGGAGAGCCATTTGTGCTGCTGGGCCATGAATACGAAAATCACCGAACGCCTTTCGGCACTGATCAGCATTTTATTTATTGCTACTGCCGGGTTGTAGATGCCTAACCGCCAGTGTGTCACTGACATAACCGTTGGCGCTCGGTTATTTAACCCAGCTTTATGCTGAGTTCCAGCGCAGGGACGCGCTCGCGGGCATGTGCTGCCAGGCCGGATAGCACCGCCCGCAGATCTACTATCCAGCGCGCTCGAAATTAGCAAGTGCAGTGGTTTCAGCAAAGCTTGGCCTTATGTGTTGTCGTCTTGATACTGGAGGGCGACCCGAGCGGGAGCAGAGAGGCACAGGCGCAATTAGGTGTAAAGGCAGGCCTGGCAGAGAGGCTGCGGGGCATTCCGCTTCCCGGGGCGTGATATGCAAGAATTGCCGGGTCCATCAGGGATGATACGCTATGTTTGGGACAGCTCATATAATCTTCGCAGTCGCCGCTCTTGCGATCGGTGCCCTCGTTTTTCTGCAAAAAAAGGGTGGCGAGAACCACCGAATACTGGGTTACCTGTATAGCGCTGCACTGTTATTGGCGAATCTGAGTGCATTGCTGGTATACGAGGACTCGAAAGGCCCGGGTCCTTTCCATGTGCTGGCTTTGGTAAGCCTGGCGACTTTAAGCGCAGGGTTTGTTCCCGCGCTTTTGCGCAGCCCCCGAAATACCTGGATGTTGTATCACGCCTACTTCATGAGCTGGTCTTATGTGGGCCTGGTCGCGGTCGGGGTTGGGCAGTTCGCTACGATGCTTGCATTGTTTCCCGGTTTCGTTGCGGTTGGCCTGCCGGCTTTAGTAATCGCTGTTGGCGGGGGAGTGTTGATCCACAAGCAGGTGCCGCGTGCCCTGGTAGACCAAAGCAGACGATCAGTGAAGCCTGAATAGCGGCTACAATGTGAACCTCATGGTTACCCAGTGAAGCCATGTTGGCGTAAACGGGGCAGGGCGATGGCACTCAAAGAAGAAATAATAAGGCGAGAGAAAGCATTACTGCGCTTTGAGGTTAGAAGATCGCCTGGGGAGTTAACAAAACTGCTCTCAGCGGATTTCAGGGAAGTCGGTGCTGGCGGGGCCTATTTTGGTCTTGATGAAGTCCTGGCCTGCTTACCTGAGGGAAAAGGTTGGTCTGCCATGACCCGGGACTGGGAATGTCGCCAGCTGGCGGACGACATCGTGCAGACAGTTTATCGGGCTTTTATTGTCAATGACGGGGACGGCTCTGGAACCTTTTCCCGCAGAAGCTCACTGTGGAGGCTGGAAAACGGGTGCTGGAAAATGGTTTTTCACCAGGGCACCAGGGTTGACCCGTTTGAGCTCCAGCCTTCATGAGGTGGTACCGCACTGAGCTGGCCGGTAATTGTTCCGGGTGGAAGGCTACTGGCCGGATATGCTTGAATGCCCCTATATCATGATATCGCTGTAATTGTTTCGTGAGGATTTGTACAGGATGCCAGAATGCGGTTGCGGGGCGGGGCAGGCGGAGAAGCTCGAGAGAAGGACGCTGGTGCTGCTGTTGGTCATTAACGGCGGCATGTTTGTCATTGAGTTGCTGCTGGGATGGCTGGCGCAATCCACGGGTCTGATTGCCGATTCCCTCGATATGCTGGCGGATGCCGCGGTATACGGCTTGGCGCTTTATGCCGTAGGCAGGGGGGTGCTTCTGCAGGCAAGGGCGGCACAGGTCAGTGGTGTACTTCAGGTAATTCTCGGGCTGGGTGTATTGTTTGAGGTGTTGCGCAGGCTCCTGTTTGGCAGTGAGCCGCAAAGCCTGCTGATCATGTCCGTTGGTACCCTTGCCCTGCTGGCCAATATTACCTGCCTGGTGTTGATATCGCGGCACAGGGACGGGGGCGTACATATGCGCGCATCCTGGATATTTTCCACCAACGACGTCATCGCCAACCTGGGTGTGATTACTTCTGGAATCCTGGTGGCTGTTGTTGGCAACCGTTTCCCCGACCTGGTTGTGGGCACCATTATTTCACTGGTGGTGGTTCGCGGCGGGATCAAGATCCTGCGGGAAGCGAAAGAGGCACGGGACTCGGCGCTGTCCGCCCAAGGGGAGTAACCGGGTGCAAAGGCCGTTCAAAATCCGCCGGATAGCGGGCAGGTGCCTGCGCGGGCCTGCAGTGCCCTAGAAAGCGTAAGTGACTGCCCCGAAGCCCTTGATGAGCCGGTCATCATCGACAATGGGGCTGTCGGTAATATCACTGTCCAGGTTTTCCACCGCGATATTGAGTACCACGCGCCAGTTCTCGGTCAGTTCGTAAAAGCCACCCAGGCCCAGTTCGACGGTCACGGCGCTCCCGACATTGTAGGCGGGGCGGCCGGGCAGGGCGGCAGAGGCCGGTACACCGAAATCGTAATTCGCCAACTCGCTGCTGAGCCAGCTGACGCCGAGTTGCGGCGCCAGGCGCAGGTTGCCGAACTGAAAGCCCCGGGATACCCGGGCCACGGCGGTGCCGCCACCGATCTGGTCGAGCACGTCGTGTTCATAGCCCAGGTCGAACTCGAAGCCACTGGGGCCCTCGTAGACCAGGCCGAGCCCCGCCATCAATGTGCTGTCGCGGTCGCCAAGGCCCTTGAGAAAGTCACTGTCGTCTTCCTCGTAAGCACCCACCCGGTAGGAGGCGCTCAGCGCCACGCGCAGATCGTCACTGCCCAGTATCCCGTAGCGCAGGCTTGGGCCCACCCACTGCAGTCGCTCACCGAAGTAGGTGATGGCGGGTATGGGCTGGATGACGCTGGCATCCGACCCCACATAGGGGCTGCCGCGACCGATCACGCCAAGGCCCACGCCCCACTGGCCGGCATCGCCGAGGATGCTGTAAAGCGCGATATTGACGTTGTTGCTGTCGTTCCGCCGTACGGAGAAGCTTGCCTGCCGGAAGCTGGGCGGTCCCTTGGGCTGGTAGTTGTTGGACAGGCCCACCGGCTCACGGGGAATACCGATGAAGTTCCTGTCCAGGGCGCGGTTGTTGTTCTCGTCCAGGTAAGCGAGCACCGCCACTTCCCCGTCAGGGGCGTCCGGTATCACATAGGTTTCGCCGGGCTGGATGGTGTAGCGTACTTCCCGCGCGGCACCGCGGAATTTGCCGAATGCATCCGGGTCGTCGTAGACCTGCAACACCAGGGTGCCCGCCGGGGGCGGGTTCTGCAAACGGACCGTGATGTCAGCAGCGGCTGCGGTCCCGCACAGCAATAGCAGTGGCAGGGTGGCGGCAGTTGTTTTCATGGGCGTACAACGTCCCTGGATCAGTGGCCAATGCTTTCCTTTACGAGCATCGTAGATAAACAGATGAACCTGGCAAGGTGTGCCGTGCGGAAAGTTCAGTGACCCGCTGGCATGTTTCTGCCGTATGCATCCGTTGCCGCACCGGCGGGTGTTGGTCGCATGTATCCGACGGATGCAAAGGTGAACAGGCCGCAGTAAGCTGGGCGTTACGTTCGCCGATAATGACAAGAGACTACTGGAGATCCCTTGAATACAGCTGACGAAGGGCGCAGCCGCCCGTGCCGCGCGGCCATGACCAGCGCCGTACTCCTGGCCCTGACTAGTTTGTTCGGATGTGAACCGGCCAGCGAGGCAGCCGGGGCGCGGGGAGAGGGCCGGGCCCAGCCGGTGGTGACAGAGGCCGTGCTCTGGCAGCCACGACTGGTGCGGATTGAGGCCGTGGGCACCTCCCGCGCCGATAAAAGCGTCACCCTGTACCCGGAAGTGAGCGGTGAGGTGGTCGAGGTCACGCTGAAGGCCGGGGACCGGGTCGAGGCGGGCCAGGCCATTGTGCGGCTGGACGAGCGCGACCAGCGGCTCGCGGTTGAGCTGGCCCGGGTGGAACTGCAAGACGCAAAACGCCTCTACAGCCGTTACCGGCGGACGCAGGGGTCGGGTGCCGTCACCGAGAATGCCGTCGACGATGCCCGCAGCGCGGTGGAGCGCGCCAGGCTGAACCTGGATCGGGCCGAGGTGGCACTGGACCACCGCTCGATCGAGGCACCCTTTGACGGGTATGTCGGTATTACCAACATTGATCCGGGGGCCCGGGTCGATCCCTCTACGGCAATCACCACCATCGATGACCGCAGCACGCTGCTGGTGACGTTCCAGGTGCCGGAGCTGTTCCTGGGCCAGATCGACCAGGGGCAGGACATTGCCGTCGCCACCTGGGCCAACGGCGACCCGCAACACCGGGGGGAGGTCATCGATATCGACAGCCGGGTGAGCCCCGACACGCGGACCTTCACGGTCCGCGCGCGGGTCGATAATCGTGGCGACCGGTTGCGCCCGGGCATGAGTTTCCGGGTCACCATGAAGCTGGCCGCGGGCCGTTACCCGGTGGTGCCGGAGGTGGCCCTGCAGTGGGGCAACGATGGCGCCTTTGTGTGGGCCGTGGAGGGTGGCAAGGCGCGGCGGGTCCCGGCCACCGTCGTGCAGCGCCTCCAGGGTGCCATCCTGGTGGACGCGGACCTGCCCGAGGATATGGCGATTGTGACCGAGGGTACCCAGCGCATGCGTGAGGGAATGCCGGTAGCCAACATGGCGAGGTTGTAAGCCGTGGGCAGCGACAATACTCCCGGCGTCCATATTCAGCCGCACCGCAGTGACCTGGCCTCCCTGGCAATCCGCCGGCCGGTGTTGGTGCTGGTGCTCAACCTGCTGATTGCCATTGCCGGTATCGCCGCCTTCAGCGCGGTGGAAGTGCGAGAGCTCCCCGACGTGGATGTGCCGGTGGTGTCGATCCGCGGCGAAATGCCCGGCGCCTCCCCGGAAACCATGGATTCCGAGGTTACCAGCATTGTCGAGGGGGCGGTGGCCAGGGTATCCGGGATCAGGAATATCCAGTCTTCCAGCGAGGAAAACAACTTCCGTATCCACGTGGAGTTCAATGCCAATGTCGACCTGGATACTGCCGCCGCGGATGTGCGCGAGGCGGTGAACCAGGCCCAGCGGGACCTGCCCGAGGACGTGGAGCGGCTGGTGGTGGTCAAGGCCGCCGACCAGCCGGAGCCGGTGATCAACCTGGCGGTGACCAGTGACCGGCTGCGCGACGAGGCACTGACCTACATTATCGAGAAGGACATTGTGCCGGAGCTGATCTCGATACCCGGTGTGGCCGACGTGCCCATCTCCGGGCAGCGCCAGCGGGTGTTGCGGGTGGTGCTGGACCCGCTGCGCCTGACCAGCTTCGGCCTGTCGGTGAGTGATGTGGCGGCGGTGCTGGAGCAGGCGCCACTGGACGTGCCCTCGGGCAGTTTCCGCTCGGAAGACCAGCAGTTGCTGGTGCGTACCGACGCGTCTGCAGTGACCGAACAGCAGGTGCGGGATATCGTGATCAGCGGCAGTACCCGCATCGGCGATGTGGCGCATGTGGCGTTCGGGCCCGAGGATGTGCAGTCGCTGGTGTACCTGAACGACCGGCCGGTGATCGGCCTGGGCATCGTGCGCCAGGCCCAGAGCAACACCATCGATATCAGCGAACAGGTCCGGCGGGTGGTGGGGAACCTCAACCAGCGCTTCGACAACCTCGAGATCACCGTGACCGAAGACCGGGCGGTGTTTATCGAGGGTTCGGTGCGTGAGGTGGTCACCAGTCTCTGTTACACGGTTGCCATCGTACTCGCCGCCATCTGGCTGTTCTTCGGTAATATCCGCACCACCTTGGTACCCAGTACCGCTATTCCCATTGCCCTGGTGGGCACCCTGGCGGGCATCTGGCTGATGGGTTTTTCCATCAATATCCTCACGCTGCTGGCGATTGTGCTGGCCACGGGCCTGGTGGTGGACGATGCCATCGTGGTACTGGAGAACATCCAGCGGCACCGCGCCCAGGGGCTGGGCGCCCGTGCGGCGGCGGTGCTGGGCACGCGTCAGGTCATCTTTGCGGTACTGGCCACCACGGCGGTACTGGTCAGTGTGTTTATCCCCATCTCGCTGCTGCCCAGCACCGCCGGGCGCATGTTCCGGGAATTCGGCCTGGTGCTGGCCACGGCGGTGGCACTGTCCTCGGTGGTGGCTCTGACCCTGGTACCCGTGCTCACGGCGCGCATCGCCGGCAACCGTGGGGAGCACCCGCTCTACCATCGCCTGGCGGGTATTGGTGGGCGTATCGCGAACGCCTACCAGCGCAGCCTGGCCACCTGCCTGCGCTACGCGCGGGTCAGTTTTGGTGTGGCGCTGGCGCTCGCCGTCGGGGCGGGCGGGCTCTACCTGGTGCTGGGCAAGGAACTGCTGCCATCCGAGGACCGCGGGCTGATCCGCGTGGACGCCACCGGCCCGGACGGCGTGGGGCAAAACTATATCGCGCGTCAGGCCGAACATATCGAGGATGTGGTAAGGCCGCTGGTGGCGCGGGGCGATGCCACCGATATCATCACCTTGATCGGGCGCTATGACCCCAACCGCGCCCGGGTAACCCTGCCGCTGGCGAACTGGGAAGAGCGGGAGACCTCACAGCAGGCCCTGGCCGCAGAGATTGCCGGGCCGCTGGCGCAAATCCCCGGTGCCCGTATCCGCGTCAGCAGCCCCAACAGCCTGTCCCTGCGAGGCGGTGGGGGCGGCATCGAAGTGGCCCTGGTGGGCAACGATTACGGACGCATTTACCAGGCATCCCGGGAAATGGCCCGGGCCATCGAGGACCGCCTCCCGCACCTGAGCCAGCCGGATATCAGTTACCGGCCCACCCAGCCACAGCTGTCGATCGAGATCGATCGCCGCCGCGCGGCAGACCTGGGCGTGCCGCTGCAAAATATCGCCGTTACCCTCAGGGCGGTGGTCGACGGGCTCGATGTGGTGGACCTGAACGTGGGTGACCAGGCCGTGCCGATCATGCTGGAGGCTGCCAACAGTACGGTCTCGTCGCCGGAAGACCTGGTGAACCTCTACGTGAAAAGTGAGAGTGGCAGCCTGCTGCCGTTGTCCAGCATGGTCAGCCTGCGCGAGGAAAGTGTGGCCGCCGAGCTGGACCGCCACGGCCAGCGCCGCGCGATCGAGATCGATATGGGCCTGGCCCGGGGTTATCCGCTCGCCAGCGCGGTCGAAGAGCTGCGCGCCCTTGGCAGCGAGATACTGCCGGACGACGTGGGCATCCTGTTCTTGGGCGAGGCCGATACCCTGGAGGAGAGTTCCCGGGAAGTGGCGATGACCTATGCCATTGCCGCGCTGGTGGTGTTCCTGGTGCTGTGCGCCCAGTTTGAAGGGATCAGCAGCGCCCTGATTGTGATGACCACCGTGCCGTTCGGGTTGGCGGCGGCGGTGTACGCCCTGTTCCTGACCGGCACCACTGTGAATATCTTTTCCCAGATCGGCCTGGTGATGTTGATTGGCCTGATGGCCAAGAACGGCATCCTGCTGGTGGAGTTTGCAGACCAGCTGCGCGACCGCGGCCACAGCGTATACGACGCGATTACCGAAGCGGCGCGGGTGCGCCTGCGGCCCATTGCCATGACCATGCTTTCCACGGTGCTCGGTGGGCTGCCGCTGATTCTCAGCAGTGGGCCTGGCGCCGAGGCGCGCAGCGCCATCGGTTGGGTAATGTTCGGCGGCCTGGGCCTGGCGGCGTTGTTTACCCTGTACCTGACCCCGGTGGTCTACCTGGGCCTGGGGCGGTTCCACCAGCCGCGTTCCGTGGAGGGCAGCAAGCTGGAGGAGGAGCTGCAGGCGGCCACCGGCAATTGAGTTGGGCTCGGCATTTTGTTATCCGGCCGGCGGTGGTTCTCCTGTCGCCGGATTTTTTGAGCAGACCTGGATCCGCCGCCAGGAAAGGAACTGTCAGGATGATACCGGGAGGTGACCATGGCCAGTAAAAGCCCGGCCGGGCTGTCCGCGAATCGCTGGGTGACCTTCCTCGCCCATTTCCTGTTTATCCTCGCGGCCTGGACCGTTTTCATAAAATATCTCTTTCCCATCGGCTATGCGCTGGCGATCGGTGAGCCCTGGATGCGCTACATATACTGGGATTTCTGGCCGGTAGTCCATGTATGGCTGGGCTGGGCATTACTGGTGCGGCCCACTTACCTGTATCGCCTTGCGCTGGGGATAGCGGTGCTGGAGATACTGATTATCAGTATCAAGTTTGCCCACTTCCTGGTGCAGCCTGAGTGGACCATCTGGCGCACCAACTGGTTTGTGAACAAGGTGTTCGTCCTGGCCTGTTTTATCCTGCTGTTAACAACCGTCGTGCTGCGCCCGGGTCTTCTCAGGCCCGGGCGGCACTTCAATCCGGGAGGCAACACGCATGAAGGGAAACACGAAAGTGCGCACTGATCGCCGGCGGTTCCTTAAACTGCTGTCCTCCGCGCTGGCTGCCATGGCAATGTTGCCCGTGCTTTCACGGGCTGCAGCCGAAGGACTGGTTCGCAAGCCAATCCGCGCGACGGGCGAGAAGCTGCCGGTAATCGGGCTGGGTACCTGGCGGACATTCAACGTGGGCAGCGACCCGGAATTGCTTGATGCCCGCACGGAAGTCGTGCGGGCATTTTTCCGCCACGGCGGCGGGCTGGTGGATTCCTCCCCCATGTATGGCTCGGCACCGGATGTGATGGGCTACGCGCTGAAAAAGCTGGGTGTCCCCGAGTCCCTGTTTTCCGCCGAGAAGGTCTGGAGCCCGGCGGGTGGCTCTGCCCGGCAGCAGTTCCAGCAGCTCGCGGCGCGCTGGGGCCTGCCGGAATTCAACCTGCTGCAGGTGCACAACCTGGTGGACTGGCAACAGCAGCTGGAAGCCCTGCGCGAGCTGAAGGCCGAGGGCAAGATCCAGTACATCGGCATCACCACCTCCCACGGGCGCCGCCACCGGGAGTTCGAGCGGGTAATGGCATCCGGGGATATCGATTTTGCCCAGCTGACCTACAACATTACCCACCGGGAAGTGGAGAGCCGTCTGTTGCCGCTGGCCCGGGAGCGCGGGATCGCGGTCATTGCCAACCGGCCCTACGACGGCGGTCGCCTGATCAAGGGCCTGAAGCGCAGTGAAAAAGTTCCGGCCTGGGCGAGGGAAGAATGCGGCTGCCGGACCTGGGCTGATTTCCTGCTGAAGTTTATTGTCAGCCACCCAGCGGTGAACTGTGCCATTCCCGCCACCACCCGGGTCGATCACCTGAACGAGAATATGCAGGCGGGCCACGCCCTAATGCCATCCCCGGGCTGTCGACAGAAAATGGTCCGGCATATCGAGTCGCTATGAGTGCATGGTCCAGCTATCGGCTGGAGGATTTCATCCCGTTTACGGCGGATGTCTATTATCGCCTGCTGGAACGGATGGGAGAGGATTTCTGGCCGCTGCACCTGCTGACATTGTTGCTGGGCGGCACGGTGCTGCTCCTCGCCCTGCGCGGTCGCGCGCGCCTTGCCTGCCTGCTGCTCGCCCTGCCGTGGCTGTTTGTGGGCGTGGCTTATTTCATGCAGCGCTATGGAGAGCTTAACTGGGCAGGGCGGGATATCGGCTGGGCTTTTGTGCTCCAGGGAACCCTACTCGCCGCAGCCGGGGCCAGCGGGTTCGGCATTGATCGCCCGGCGCGAGCCATTGCCCCGGCAGTGATGCTCGGCATGTTGCTGGGGCTGCTGGGGCTGTTAGGGATGCCGTTGATCGCCCCGTTAGTTGGCTTCGACTGGTTCCAGGCGGAAACCTTCGCCATCCACCCTGCGCCCACTGCAATAGTGACCCTGGGGGTGGTACTGGTGTTATTCCGCGGCATTTTCCTGTGGGCCGCGGGGATAATTCCGCTGGCCTGGATAAGTGTCTCGGGTCTGACCCTGCTGGTGCTCGACGCCCCCTGGACCCCGGTCATGTTTGCGGCTCTGGCTGCGGGTGTCCTGGGCCTGGCGGTGAAAAGTGTGGCTGCATATAGGCGGCCGCCACGGGGTGGAGCCGCCTAGGACATTTTCCAGGGCACCGTCTGGGTCTCTTTGCCTTACCGGTTGAACGCATTGGTTCCGCTGCTGATGGGCCCGCTTACGTTTGAAGCGTCCCGATACCGGGCTTTGCGGGACTGGCGTGAAGAGGTTTTTGCATGCCGTGGCGGGGCGTGCATAATCCGGTACAAGGGATGCGCCGTAATGATTGCTGCCGGACGGAAACAGCCGAAGCAAAGGAGGATGCAAATGAAATCAGAGCTAGTGCAATGGTGGGGAGGGGTTCCCGCACCTGAAAAGCGCGCCTTGATCACCCTGGGCGTGATTGCCGCGGGTATCCTGGTGTTCTGTCTGGGCCTGCAGGCCGGTAAGGCACTTGCTGTCGCCACCTCGCTGTTCTAGTTCCCATGTTGCTGCTGTGCGCAGGGGCCGGGCAGCTTCTTATATGCCGACTTACAGGGGCGCGGTTCCTTTTCGATGTGGCTGTCGGGATACTCCACCTTCGTTGTGACTCCATGCGTAATGTGCGGATGCCCGCTATGATGGCGTGGTGGATTTTTGCAAATTGATTCGCGCGCGGGTCAGGCCCGGCGTGGATGGGGGGAAGAAGCGGCGTCACTCGCGGGATGGTAATGGCCCGCCCTGTGCCACAGGGGGCGCCGTCATTTTGCCTGAAGATGCGCCAGTGGATCGGGCCGGGCCTGTCCGCGGTCAGGCGGCCTTCGCCTTTGTCACCTGTTTACAGCATAGGGAGCATTAAAGTGGAATTTATCATCCTGTTGATCGTGGTGGTTGCCATCCTGGTGTTGCCCCTGAAGATGGCTGCCGTCATGCTCGGCGCGCGCAACACCGGCGCATTCTATTGCCTGTTCGCGCTCTTGCTGGCCGTGATCATCCAGCGCTTCGTGGGCGGCATGATCCCCGGGGTGACGGCGGAATGGGGCATGCTGATCACGATCCCGCTCGCCGCCATTGCCTATATGCTGGTACTGGGCACCGGCTTCCTGAAAGCCATCCTGATTGCCATCGTCCAGGGCCTGATCATGATCGGTGCGGTCATCCTGTTCGGCGGTCTGCTGGCAGCCTAGCGTAACAACCGGGATTACGCTCATTGTGCTGCTGGCGCCAGTGCCAGCTTGACGATGTCGCTCTCCGCCAGCATTGACCTGACGCCCAGCATCCGTGCCTCCCGCGGGTGCAGGTCGAAATGCAACCGGAATCGGTTGTGTGCCAGCAGCCGCTCCTCCCGCCTGCCATCGCCCAGCTTGATTCGCAGCACGAAGGCGTCGTTACGCGGTGTTCGGTGTAATACAACCAGTCCCCTTTGACCTGCCAGCGATTCGGCTGTGGTGATGCCACAGTACCGAGCATCCGGGTTGAAGCGGATTGGAGCGGGCTGTCCGGTAACCAGGTGGGGATGCCGGTGATCGTGAACAGCCGTCGTATCGCGATGCCTGTGACCATGTTGCCAGCGGGTTTGGTTCCGCTATCGGCACGCGGGTGGCGGACAGGCAGGACGCCTTACCCGCTGGCATGCCACCGCGCTGGTGGTGCTCAATTTGGCGCTGGCGCTTTATGTTCTGAGCTGGGGGTGGTGGGGCCCAGGCTGTGGGGCTAATCCCTGGCAGCATGGTGCGCGTGGTGGCTCAGGGTTGCTGCCCCCGGATGATGGTCAGCACAATCTCGCCCACGTTGAAGCCCCATTTACTCAGGCTGGACTCGTTGATCAATACCCGGTCGGATACCAGGTACATGCGATCATCGACATCCACCTCGATGGTGTCACCTTTCCACGGTACCTGCAGGGTGTAGCGGATAAACATGGCGTTGCCGCTGACGCGCACTGCCGCCGGGCCGACCACATCACCCGCTGAGCCGGTATATGTACGCACGCCAGTACTGTCGGTTACGGTGGGTACCAGGTGCCAGTCGCGGAACTGTACTTCGCCGTCGTCGAACACAAACCGTTCCTGCAGCAGGCCCTCACCATTGTTCCAGCTGCCCTTAAGTTCCGCAGTGAACGTGCGCGTGACGCGACCCGAGCGATCCTTGACAATACCGTGCGCAGTCAGAGGGCCGCGAAAGAATTCCTCCGCCACAAGCTGTGGCTGCCGGTCGCGATATTCGGAGATATCGGTGCTGGAGCAGGCGGCCAGCAGCAGGCTGGCCGCGAGAAGCAGGATTACACGGGGTATTGCGGTTCCGGGCATCGGGCTTTTCCTTTCGGCCATTAGTAAAAGCACTCTACGCAGGGCCCGAATACCCGGATCAGGCGGGACCGGGATCAGTCGAGGGAAAGCCCTGCCTGCTCGAGCTTCTGGCGCAGTGGCGCCAGTTGCCCGGCAAATTTCCGCCAGCGTCCCACAGAGCGGGCGTGGAGGGGCTGGCGCACCTGGGCGGCACTGGCGGTAGCAGCGGCGGCCGCGGAGCGGTGGAATTGCAGGCATGCTTCCTCGAACGGCAGGCCCAGGTAGTCCAGCAGTTGTTCAGTCTGCCTGTGCTGGTCCACCACCAGCACATCGTAGTCCACGTTGTACAGGCGATTGCCCAGTAGCGCCTGCCAGTGGTCCATCAGGCGCCGGTACTCCACGTAGTAGTCCGCCAGCTCATCCAGCCGGTAAGAATAGGGATAGGCATCGGCGAACAGCTGCTTGTAGATGGCGAAGCAGCTGTCCATCGGGTTGCGGTGCACGTGGACGAAGCGAGCCTGGGGGAAGGCCCTGGCCAGCAGCCCCAGGTAGAGGAAGTTGCCCGGTAACTTGTCGGTGAAGCAGGGTTCATCACCGCGCAGGTGGCGGATGCTCTCCAGGTAAGTGTCAGCGGCTTCCGCCGGATTGATGCCGGCAGCGGCCGCGGCGATCTCGGCATTGACCAGCCCGGACACCGCGACACCGCAGCTTCTTTTTACTGCCAGCGGCCACTGGTGCAGTTCTCCCAGGGGCTGAACTTGTGAGTGGCTGCCGAGGATCTGCTCCACCAGGGTACTACCGGAACGTGGCAGGCCCACGATAAATATCGGGGTCGCATCGTTATCGGCGGTTGTTGCCCGGTCCGTGGAGTCAAGCCAGTCCCGGTCGAATCCCCGCCGCAGGGTTTTGAACAGGGTCCGGTCGGCGGCCGGGGCGTAGCCGATACGGCGGCGCTGGGCCTCGGCGCCGGCATGGTAGTGGGTCCAGGCGCTGTTCCAGTCTTGCAGGTCCTCGTATTCCTTGCCGATGGCATAGTGCAGGAACGGCCGGCCGGGGTGATTGGTGCCGAGCCCGGATACCAGCTTCTCCATGGCCTCGATATGCCCCCGGTCCGTGGCCCGATGGATTTTCGACAGCTGCCAGTGGCTGCGGTAGTGGCCGGGATCCTGCTGCAGCGCCTGTTCGAGGTAGGCGCGGGCGCGTTCCTTTTCGCCCAGGAAAACCTCCACCGAGGCGGCATTGGAGAGGATGGCCATATCCGCCGGGGCCAGCGCGGCGGCGCGGCGGAACAAGGGTGCGGCCTTGTCCTGCTTGCCGATATGGCTGTAAACCGTCGCCACCAGGTCGAGCAGCTTGGCACTGTCGGCCAGCTCGGGAGCGCAGCGGTCCGCTTCCTGTTCTGCCTCCCGGTGCCGCCCGGCCTGTACCAGGCAGCGGGCGCTCTGGGCGCGTGCGTCGTGGCGCCCGGGATCCAGCTGCAGGACACGGTCGAAGGCCTTGAGGGCCATACCCGGCTTGCCGCCTTCGGCAGCAGCGAGGCCCAGCACCAGGTGGGCATCCGGCTGGTCCGGGTCGCGCTGCAGCACCTCGATACTCAGGCGGGTGGCGGTGCGCCAGTCCCGTCTCTGCACGGCGTCACGCACCTGTTGCAGGCGCGCGGCGATATCGGTGTCGGGCATGGAATCTGTACCTCTGGTCTGGTGGCTGGCACAGGGCTGCGCATCGCCCGCGCTTCCAGCCGATGTTAGCGGTTTTTACCCGGCGCTGGAAAACGGGCACAAAAAAAACGGGGCCGGGGCCCCGCTGAATCATCCTGTGAGAGGTGGTTGTCAGAATTCGTAAGAGAAATTGACCCCCATGGTGCGCGGCTGGCCGACGTAGTAGAACTGGCCGCGCTCACCGTAGCGCTTGGCACTGCGCACACCGGAGAAGTAATACTCGTTGGTGGCATTGTCCAGGAACAGGGACGCGCGCCACTGGTCGAGACGGTAGTCCGCCGACAGGTTGAAGACCCGGTAGGCATCCAGGGTTTCGTTGTCGAAGTTGTCGCCCAGGCTGTTCAGGCGGCTCTGTACCTCGTCCTTGAAGTAGGCATTGCCGCGCAGGGTGAGCTCACCGGTGGGAACGGGAATAAAGTAATCGAACGCGATGTTCGCCTGCAGGTTGGGAACCCCCGGGAAGGCGTCACCATCGAAGCCGTCGATTTCCGGAGCGTCGCCATTCAGCGCATGGTCGTAGTAGGTCACCCAGCCGCTCAGGGTCAGGTTATCGGTGACGGCCGCCTGGGTGGACAGCTCGATACCATCAATCTGGCCCTCGCTGGCATTCTTGGTGATATTGATTGCCGCTTCCTGGGACTTGGTGGGAACCTGGAGGTCGGTCCAGTCAATCCGGAAGATGGCCCCGTTGAAGATCACCGCGCCGTCGGCCAGGGTGGTGTGCCAGCCCAGTTCGTAGTTCAGGGCCCGGTCGGAACCAAAGGTGCGTTCGCTGTCGAGCAGCTGCGGGCCGGCGTTGGTGCCGCCGCGACGGAAGCCCTCGGCGACGGTCGCATACAGCATCACGTCTGCGGTGACATCGTAGGCCGCATTGAACTTGAAGACGGTATCGTCGATCTCGCCGCTACCGGAGACACACTCGGGTTCTACAGCATCGCGGGTCCAGTACCAGTAAACCGGCAACAGGTTGCAGTCGTAGGCGAAGGTCTCCTCCTGCTCGAAATAGCGTGCACCCAGGGTCATCTGCAGTTGCTCACTGGCGTGGAAGGTGGCTTCACCGAAGAGCGCGCGTTCCTCGAATGTGCTGTCGGCGAAACGCCAGTACTCCAGCTCCCCGTAACCGGTATCGATGCCGGCCCAGTCCTGGTAGCCCGGGGTATATTCGCGGGCGTCCAGCAGGGTGTCGGTCTCCTCGTAATAAACGCCGGCGATCCAGTCCAGCCAGTCCGGTGAATTGGCTTCAGTGGACAGGAAACGGGTCTCATGGACCAGCGACTCGGAATTGTTGTCGTCCACGGTGTAGCCGGAAAACTCCGGGAAATCACAGTAGCCCGGCCAGATATCCACGCACAGCAGGTCGGTCTGGTCGCGGTTGCCGGTGCCCTCGTACTCGGCGATGGAGGTGGTGGAGAAGATTTCCACCAGTTCGGTGTTCAGTCCCACCTCGAGGTTGAACAGGTCATCGCGGTTCTCGCGGACTTCCTCGTAGCGCAGCGCGGAGCTGAAGTCACCGCCGGTAAATTCCGGGTTCACCGCCTGGCGGCCGCCGGCAGCCTGGTCCTGCACGTAGTAGCTGGCCTGGGCAAAGAAAGTGTCATTGGGCTCCCAGCGCAGGGCGGCGCGGACGGAGTTGGTTTCCTCGGTGTTGGCGTCCTTGATGGTGCGCTCGGCGTTGCTTACGCCAGGTTCGACCAGCACATTCTCGTAGTCGACAAAACCGGCATCGTCGACGCGGGTGCCGGATACGCGCAGGGCCAGGGTATCGGACAGCGGCAGGTTGAAGACACCGCTCATCTCGGTGGATACACCATCGCTTTCGCTGTTCCGGTAGAACTCGGTGCTCACGGAGCCCTCGACTGCCTCGGTGGTGGGCTTGTTGAGGATGTAGCGCAGGGTGCCGCCCATGGCGCCGCGTCCGTACAGGGTGCCCTGCGGACCACGCAGTACTTCCACGCGCTCGATGTCTACCAGCTTGAAGTCGATCAGCAGCGGCGTGTCGTTGACGTAGCGGGAGATAATGTCCTTGCCGCCCTGGTTCTCGGAGGCCTGCAGCCCGCCCACGTTCATGCCGCGCAGGGTCACCAGGCCGGTGCTGCGAGCGCCCGCATCGATCATCTGCATGCCGGGGATGAACTGCGACATCTTGGTCAGGTCGTCGGCGCCGACATTCTGCAGGTCCTCACCGGTAACGGCAGTGATGTTGTAGGGGATTTCCTGGATCGACTCGGAGCGACGACTGGCGGTAACCGTGATTTCCTCCAGTTGTGTAGCGTTGCTGCCGGCCTCCTGGGCCTGCAGCGCGGCCGGGGCCACATTAGCGGCAATGGCCAGGGCGATCAGTTTCTTGCTGTATCTCTTCATGGGCGCACCTTGGATTGTTGTGTAGTTATGAATTTTTGTTTTCGCTCACGCGGCTCCGCCGTACGGTTGACGCAGTACACCTGCGGCATTCCTGAAGGGAGGAGTGAGCTTTTCAGTGGGGGTTGGTCCCGCCGGCTTAAACACCAAATACAACTCGATGATTTTTTGTGGGCAGGTCAAGAGGGAAAATCGTGGGGTTCCGCTACCGTGCCCGATAGCGTCAACTCAATTATCGAACCATTCGCTGAGGTGGAAGTCGCTGGAGCGCGCACAGAGGGGGTCGCCCACAGCCGGGTTGTAAATCAGCATAGCCATGTGTTCTTGTTAGCAATGAAAACCGTTGTACATAAGTGACCGGGAAGTGGCAAGCGCAAAACAGGCCGGATCTGGTGGCCTGTCCACAATGTGCAAGTTGTGGCGAAAAAAGTCAGGAAAGGCAGTCTGTCGGTCTCGCTCCGGGCTATTTTGCGAAGCGGGGCCGGTGATGCATGTCATTGTCGTAAAAGAAGGGAGAGAGCAAGGTGCAGAAAATACTCGAGTTCCGTCGACGCAGCTTCTGGTCGAGCCAGGTGGACATCGATGCACTAAACGAGAAAGTGTTGGAACTGAACCGCGACAGCTGGCGGGTGACGCAGGTCTGCCCCAACCGCAGCTTCGGCGGCCTGGTCATGTCCTACACCCTGTTGCTGGAGCGGGATGATTAGAGTGTAGGAGCCGTCACTGCCCGGCCGGTGTCTCAGGTGAGGGAGACCGACTGCCCGGGCAGTGGCAGTTGTGGCAGGTTTGAAACTGCCTGGATCAGGCCTTCCTTGTAGAGCTCCGCCGCCGCCTCCCTTTCACCCAGGGCGTGCAGCAGTCGCGCCAGCTCCGCGGAAGTGGCCGGGTCTGAGCGCAGGATGAGGCTTTTTTCGAAGTGCTGCCGGGCCTTGCCCCACAACTCGTTGCGCAGGCACAGTCGCCCCAGGCAGGTATAGAGGTCGGCATTCTCGCCGTACTCTTTCAGCCAGCCGTCGGCCACTGTCAGCTGGGCGCCGGCATCGGCGCCGGTCAGGCAACCGTAGAGGCGGCCCAGGTCCGCGCGCCACTCGTGGTTGAGGATCCAGCGCAGATGCTTTTCCGCCTCTTCGTCCCGGTCGACCCGGTGCAGTTGCTCGGCGTAGAGTCCGCGCAGGTCCATATTGCGCTGCCAGCGGCCGCTGAAACTCTGCCAGATATCTGACAGTTTCTCTGCGTTACGGCGCGCGCCGGCTTCCAGCAGTTGGTGCTGGTAGACCTCCTGCTCCAGCTGCTGCATTTCCTCTTCGGGCATATTGGCGTGCTTTTCCAGGTCCGGCAGCAGGTCGCGCAGGTGGTTCCAGTCTTCCAGTTGGTAGTAGGCCTGCTTGAGCATCTGCAGCACCGCCGGGTGCTTGGGTTCCACCTGTTTGGCGCGCTCGAGGCTGGCGATGCATTGCTCGTAGTGCTTGTCCAGCAGCTGCATCCGCGCCTGGCTCAGGGCCACCGCCAGCCGCGTATCCTCGCCGCTGGCCTCGGCCTTGGCCAGCAGCTCGTTGGCCTCGTCCCGGTAGCCCAGTTCAAAGGCGCTGCGGGCGGCTGCGAGGTAGTTGATCAGTGGGGCGTCGGAGCGTGGAGCGGATTTCAGCAGCTGGCGCCGGGCCCGGGCCCAGTTGCCCTCCATAAATTCCACCAGTCCGTTGGTGAGCCGGCGTCGCGCCACCCGGGTACGGCCAAAACGGATGCGGCTGACCCCGCCCTCGACACCCCGGAACAGGCTGCGCAGCAACCAGAACACGAGAAACAGCAGCAGCATCGCCAGGGCGACAGCGCCCACTGCGACCCACAGGTTCATTTCAATGCGCTTGCCGCCCACGGCCAGCAGCATATAACCCGGGTAGGTGCGGATCATCTCGGTCAGGAAGGCCCCGAAGAGCAGGAATGCCAGCGCGGAGAAGAGAAAGCGCTTCACGATGTTGCCCCCCTGTCCTCAGCTGGCCCCGGACTGGTGTTATGCAGTCGCTCGATATAGTCCTGCAGTGCTTTCTGGGAGGCATTCAGGTCGGGCAGTTGTGCCTCGATGGGCTCCTTGGCCAGTGCCTCGAGTTCGCGCACCAGGGCATCGCGGCGCTGGTTGGCGATGCCGTAATCCAGCAGCAGCTGGCGCGCACTCTTCAGGGAGTCGCGGTAGACGGTGCTGTCTGCACGCAATACCGCCAGCTGGGCTTGCTCCATGTTCAGCCGCAGGCTCTGGCGGAAACGTGCCTCGCTCTGCGGCGATAGCAATACCGGATCGATATCGCCATCGCGAATGCGCACCGAGTCTTTCAGGAAGGAAGTAAAGTTGTCCCAGCTGCGTTCCCAGGCCGGCTGCGCCGCGTCTGCGGTTTTTTCCTCGGCCTTTTCGGTTGGGCTTCCCATCGCCAGGTCGAATTCAGGCTGGATGCTGGCTTTGACCATCTGTTCCTGCAGCGCGCCCAGGCGCAGGTACAGACCCTGCTGGTCGATATCTTCCGCCATTTTCAGCGCGGTAATATCCCGTGCCAGTTGCTGCCGGACGCCATACAGGTCAGGGCGGTCCACGCGGCGCAGGATCTGGTCCACCTCCTCGAGCAATCCCATGGCTGCGCGGCTGTCCCGCTCGAGCAGCAGGCGCTGGTTGGCCAGTCGCAGCAGGTAATCCGCCTCCGCCAGCTGCCAGTCGGTGCGGCTGACATTGCCCAGCTCGCCCAGGCGGCTGGATTGCGCGGACAGTTCCCGCTGCAACTGGGCCAGCTGCTGGCGCATCTGGGCCATGGCCGTGCGCTGCTGGTTTAACTCCTGGATCATATTGGCCATGGCCTGCTGGGTGGCCTGTGAATCGGTTGGCGAGCCGGACTGGCCCGGTGCTGGCGAGACCTGGCCCCCGGGGCTTACCGGCTGTGGTGGCGCGGTTTGGTCGGGGGTGGGAAGGCTGGCGTCGGCAGCGGGCGCGTTATCGGCCTTGGGCGCCTCTGCGGTTGCCTCCTGTTCACCGCTGTCGCCCCCGGGCAGCAGTTCCAGGGCCTGATACACACCCGACTGGAATTGCGGCCAGTTATACCAGGCCCAGGCGCCTACGCCGCCGAGTATCGCGGCGAACAGGAGCAGCCAGAGCCAGCTGGTGCCGCGACCGGAGCGGTCGGCTTTCTTGCTGCCCCCGTCGCCGTTTTTCTTGTCCGCGGCCGCCTTGGCAAAGTTGCTCTTGGGCTCCGCCTTTTCCGTGACCACGGGCACATCTTTGTGATCCCCGGACTTTTTTGAGTTGTCGTCAGTCATGAGCTGGCAGGCACTGCAGTGAAAAATGTCGTGAAATTATAGCGACTCGCGGCATCGTTTATACGATGTCTGACGCGGATTTGAAATTTTTTACCGCTATCGGGGCGGCGAGCACCGCTCAGCGGGAAAAGATCGCTTCCAGGGCGCCCAGCATGGCGCGGTCGCCGGCGTTGGCAGCGGCTGTGGCGTCGGTAAATCCCAGTTCCCGGGCGTGTCCTGCCACCCGAGCGCTTGGGCAGACCAGGGCGACCTGGTAGAGCGCTTCGCGCCCGCTGGCGCGGATGCAGTGGGCCAGGTTGTCCAGTGTCTCGCCGCTGTGGACAGTGATGGCGTCGGGCCGGTGACGATAGTCCGCCAGTTGTGCTGTAGCCGTCGTCGGGAGCGTGCGGTGGTATAGCTCGCAGTAGTCGACGCGGGCACCGCGCTCGCGCAGGGTGTCGCCGATCAGGGTGCGGCCGCCGGCGCCGCGGAATACCAGCACCCGCTGGCCATCCACCTGCTGAAGGGACGGCAGTGCCAGCAGGCTTTCAGAGTCCATGCCGCCACCGGCACTGCTGCAGCTGACGCCGTGTTGTTCCAGGTCCCGTGCGGTGGCGGCGCCAATGGCGTAGTAACTGGGCCCGACGGGCAGCTGTGGCCAGTAACTGTCGAGCCAGTCGAATGCCAGCCGTACCGCGTTGCGCGAGACGAAAATGGCGTGCTCCACCTGGTCGAAGTCCAGGATCTGGTCCTTGATGCGCTGGTGCGCCGGGCCGGCTTCGACCGGTTCGATGGCCAGCATGGGAATGGTGTCTACCGTTGCTCCGGCGGCGGAGAGCTGCGCACACCAGTCCCCAGACTGGTGTGTCGGGCGGGTAGTGAGTACGCGCATACCGCGCAATGCACCGGTCATGGGATCAGAGTGCGGCGAGGATCTTGTCTGCGCCGCCCGCCAGCAGTTCCTCGGCCAGGGCAGTGCCGAGTACGGCGGCATCGGTGCGCGGGCCGCGGGTTTCTGCACTGACAATTTCGCGGCCGTCCGGATCACCCACCAGGCCGCGCAGCCACAGCTGGTCGCCCTCCAGTTCGGCGTAACATCCGATGGGGATCTGGCAGCTGCCATTCAGGCGCGCCACCAGCGCCCGCTCGGCCGCCAGGCGATCGGCGGTATCCGGGTGATGCAGTGGTGCCAGCAGGCGGTCGAGTTCGGGGTCCAGGCGGGACTCGATGCCCACGGCGCCCTGGCCGCCCGCCGGCAACATGATCTCGGGAGCGATAAAGTCGCGGATGCGCTCGCGCATCTCCAGGCGCAGGAGGCCGGCGGAGGCGAGGATAATGGCATCGAACTCGCCTGCATCGAGTTTGGCCAGGCGTGTATTGACGTTGCCGCGGAGGAACTTCACCTGCAGGTCGGGGCGGCGGGCGAGCACCTGGCACTGGCGGCGCAGGCTGGAGGTGCCGACCACGGCGCCCGCGGGCAGCTCGTCGATATGGGCGTAGTGATTACTCACATAGGCGTCGCGTGGATCCTCGCGCTCGCAGATTACCGGCAGGTGCAGGCCCTCGGGAAACTCCATCGGCACGTCTTTCATTGAGTGCACGGCGATATCGGCCCGGTCGTCGAGCATCGCTTTTTCCAGCTCTTTCACGAACAGGCCCTTGCCGCCCACCTTGGCCAGCGGGATATCCAGCAGCTGGTCGCCGCGGCTGGTCAGTGGCAGCAGTTCCACCGCGAGGCCGGGGTGGTGGAGCTCCAGCTGGTCCTTGACGAAATTGGCC
The DNA here is from genome assembly GCF_021729035.1 of Microbulbifer sediminum. Taxonomy (GTDB): domain Bacteria; phylum Pseudomonadota; class Gammaproteobacteria; order Pseudomonadales; family Cellvibrionaceae; genus Microbulbifer; species Microbulbifer sediminum. Next base: position 25,714 of record NZ_JAJSAP010000006.1, read on the forward strand.
TGCCACAGGGCAAGGGCGCTCTGCCGGGTGGCGATGCGGATGCGGTCTATAGCCATACTGCCTGGTTCGGTTGGGGAATGGGCCGGCAATTCTACCAGACGGCGGCGCTGGTGCGGGAAACCACGCGGCTCAGTCTGACGCACTCCGGGCGCGCAGCCAGTCCTCGAGGAATATGCGCGCGGCGATGGAATCCACCGGGTCTTCGGCGTAGTTGCCGCGGTGGCCGCGCTCGAACGCCTCCTCCTTGGCGGCGCGGGTGCTGAGGCGCTCATCCACCAGCTCCACCGGCAGGCCGGTGCGGCCGTGCAGCCGCTGGGAAAACTTGCGAGCGCGGGCGCAGAATTCGCTCTCGCTGCCATCCATGTTCAGTGGCAGTCCCACCAGCAGGTAGTGGGGCTGCCATTCGGCGATGACTTCCTGTACCCGGTCCCAGTCCGGCTTGCCGTCCCGGGCCGGCATTGGGGCGAGTTCGCGGGCGCTGCCCGTCAGGCTCTGGCCAAACGCCAGGCCAATGGAGCGGGTGCCGAAATCGAATGCCAGCGCGGTGACGGTTTTATCCGTACGGCCCATCAGGCGTGGCCCGCCTGCGAGCCGATACCGGAAAGGTCGATGCCGTGCCGGGCGGCGGCGGTTTCCCAGCGCTTGTGCAGTGGGGTCGCGAACAGGATTTCCGGCTCTGCGGGCAGGGTCAGCCAGGCATTTTCCACCAGTTCCTGCTCCAACTGACCGGGGCCCCAGCCGGCATAGCCCAGGGCCACCAGCACATCGTCCGGGCCGCGCCCGGTGGCGAGTGACTCGAGGATATCCCGCGAGGCAGTGAGGCTGATATCGGAGCTGACCTCGACAGTGGAGTCGAAGTGGGTGCCGGTGCCGTGCAGCACAAACCCCTGTTCCGGTGAAACGGGTCCCCCCAGGAGTACGATCTCGTCCCCTCGCAGGCTGGCGTCCTCCAGGGAGAGCTGCTCGAAGACCTCCTTCCAGTGCACCTTGCTCGGTACATTGACCACGATTGCCATGCTGCCGTCCGGGTTGTGCTCGCAGACGAAGGCGATGGTGTGCCTGAAGCGAGGGTCCTGCATACCGGGCATGGCCAGCAGGAACTGGCCCTTCAGGCTGGAGTGGGTCAGGTCGCTGTCGATGTTGTCTCGGGGCATAACGTCAGTCTAGTCGGAGTGTGCGGTGGCGCCGAGGCTCAAGCCTAGCCCCGTGAGGGCATCTTGCCGGCCGCGGTGGAAAACCCGGTCATTTCGAAGCGCCAGGTGCGGATGATTTCCAGCCGATCTGCTTCCTTGCGGATTTCCGTGGGGAAAGGGGCAAAGGGCGCGGCCAGCCGCACGATCTGCTGGGCGGCATCATCGAGCACGCGTTCGCCCGAGGATTCGAGGATTATCACCTCCTCAACTGCGCCCGTAGGCAGCAGCCGCACCATCATTCGCAGGCTGCCGGTAATCTGTTCCTGCAGCGCCTCCTCGGGAAAGTTGCTGTTGCCCACGGATTCCACTTTCTCGCGCCAGTCGTGCAGGTAGGCAGCGTCGGCGGACGCCTTGGTGGCTACCGAGGTGAGGCGACGCACCCGCGGCCGCTGGGCAATGGTCTGCCGGATCTTGTCCAGGCGGGCCTGCAGGCTGGCGATCTCAGGGTTTACCTGCGGCAGGTCGGTGGGTGCGTCGCCGCGCTTTTCGTCAGAGCGCTTGTCCTCGGCCGGGAGCTCCGGTGCCTCGCGGGGACTGTCGCCGACGGTGGTGATGAGCTGGCGACGCTGATCCGCCGGGCGCGCGGCCTGCTGCTGTGGCAGGGGGTTAACCTCCTGGATCCGGGTGTCGGCAATGTCCGCACGGCGGTTACTCGACAGTTCCCTGGGCGTGTCGGCAGTACCGCTGGCCTGCTGGTTGTGCTGGGCCAGGTAATCCGCATCCTCTGGCGCCTGGGCCGTGTGGTGCTGGGCCAGGGTCACTTCCAGTGTCGGCGGGGCCTGGCGACCTTCCGGTGCAGCAAATGCCACACCAAAGATGACCACGGCGTGAAACGCACAGGCGAGGAACAGGGCGAAGACAAAACGCTCGCCCTGGGGTGCCTGCGGATTGTTGTTACTGGCGGTCGAGTTCATACCGGTGATTGTGTACTGCTTATTATTTGCCCGCTGTTTTTCTCGGGTATCCCGGGTGCGGCGATCGCTGTTGTACAGCAATGGTGCCGGCAAGCGTGGCCGTCGGCGCCCAGCGCAAGGGCGATTTTGCCGGGGCGCACTCAGGCCGGCGGCCAGTTTATCCCTTTTTCTTCAGCTGGTCTGTGATCGCGTCCATCAGTAAGCCGCCGATATCGGTGCCGTAAGCCGCATCGATTTCACGGACACAGGTAGGGCTGGTGACATTTATTTCGGTCAGGTAATCGCCGATTACGTCCAGGCCAACGAACAGGAGGCCCCTCTCTTTCAGTGCCGGTGCCACCTGTTCGACAATCCAGCGGTCGCGGTCGGTCAGCGGCCGGGCCTCGCCGCGTCCCCCTGCGGCCAGGTTGCCGCGGGTTTCCCCCGCTTCCGGGATGCGGGCCAGGCAATACGGGACCGCTTCGCCGTTTACCACCAGGATGCGCTTGTCGCCGTTCTTTATTTCGGGGATGTAGCGCTGCCCCATGATCTGGCGCCGCCCATCGTCTGTCAGTGTCTCCAGAATCGCGCCGAGGTTGCTGCCATCCGGCTTGACGTGAAAGATGCCGGCGCCGCCCATGCCATCCAGGGGCTTGAAGATTACATCCCGGTGTGTGGCGTGGAAGTCTCGCAGGCGCTGGATGTTGCGGCTGACGATCAGGGGCGGGCAGCACTGGGGAAAGGTGGTGGCAAAAATCTTTTCATTGCAGTCGCGCAGGGATTGCGGGCGATTGACCACCAGGCATCCCTCACGCGCGGCACCCTCGAGGATGTAGGTGGAGTAGAGGTATTCGTTGTCAAAAGGGGGGTCCAACCGCATCAAGAGGGTATCGAGCTCTCCCAGCGGCATATCCTCAACGTCGCCAAGCGTGAACCAGTTTTCGGGGTTGTCGAAGACTTCCAGGGGCCTCCCGCGGCCCATGGGGCGGCCGTCCTCCAGGTAGAGGTCGCCTTGTTCGAAATAGCAAAGCCGGAAGCCGCTACGCTGTGCTGCAAGCAGCAGGGCGAGAGTGGTGTCTTTCTTGAACTGGATTTTGGCGATGGGGTCCATCACCACGCCGAGGGTCTGGCTCATAGATAGGGAGTTCCGTTGCTGGTCATCTGTGCCCGTGGTTAAAGTAAGGTTTGATCAGGGGAGTGGCAACCGTTTCGCGCGAGAATTGCCCAAAATGGCCCTGGAAGAAGGGTTGGCGATTAAATGTGCAGGCTGTCGGAACCCGCTTTGGACCGGTGGATTGTGCGTTAGTTCTATGTTAAAAGTTCCCCTTGGCGTGCGACCCTGGCGGTGAATGTGGATACTGCCAGGCCGCCCAGACCCTGCGAGTGGTTCGAAGAAACGGCGCGGCAGCAAATTAAGAGCGGTTACCAGTGCCGAAAATAAATATTCAGGGGAAACAACAACACTATGGAGCTGAACTGGGAAAGCCTGACGGTAATGGTGATCGATGACAGCAAGACGATCCGCCGCACCGCAGAAACTCTACTGCAAAAAGCGGGTTGTACCGTCGTCACGGCCACAGATGGCTTCGATGCACTGGCAAAAATTGCCGATTCCCGTCCGGATATCATCTTCGTCGATATCATGATGCCGCGGCTTGACGGCTATCAGACCTGTGCGCTGATCAAGAACAACAGCGAGTTCCGCGCTACCCCGGTGGTAATGCTTTCCAGTAAGGATGGATTATTCGACCGGGCGAAAGGACGGGTGGTTGGTTGTGATCAATATTTGACCAAGCCGTTCAGCAAGAGCGAACTGATGGGGGCCATATCCGCTCATGCGAAACCCCATCATGCGGCGTAAGGCTGGCGGGGACTTGTGTCTTCGGATGCTCAGCTGGCGTAACATAATCGGTTTGCCGGTTGCCCGCTGCGTCGGCGGTAAGTTGAAAGCGGGATAAGACAGCAATAAAAAATTAACGGGATGAGTGGCTGCCGGTCTCCGGTATCCTGTTCACCCACCAAGACCAGAACGACCGCTGCAGGCACTATGCACTTTTTGGGGAAGGTGACTTGCGCGGCCAGAGAATGTCACGGGGAAGAAATGGCTAAGGTATTGATTGTTGACGACTCTCCCACAGAGACGCACAAGCTGACGACCATCCTGGAGAAGAATGGGCACTCTGTGCTTACCGCGACCAGCGGTGAAACAGGCGTGGATGTGGCGCGCGAGCAGCGTCCCGACGTGATCCTGATGGATATTGTTATGCCGGGACTCAACGGCTTCCAGGCTACCCGCCAACTGAGCAAGGACGACCATACCACCGGTATCCCGATCATCATGGTCACCACCAAGGACCAGGACACCGATCGCGTATGGGGCATGCGCCAGGGCGCGCGCGCCTACCTGACCAAGCCCGTAGCCGAGAGCAAGCTGCTGGGTGTGATCGAGGAGGTGTTGGCTTAAGCCAGCGACAATCCGGTGCAGTCTGAACAGTCCCCCTATCTCGCGCTGGTTGATATTGCCAACCGCGCAAAGGCGCAGGCCGCAGGCCTGCCCGGCCGCCAGGAAGTAAAACCCTACTGGAGTGGTATCGGCTTTTCCCTGTTGGGGCACCGCTTCGTGGCGCCTATGGATGAGGTGGTGGAATTGCTTGAGGTCCCGCAACACACGTTTATCCCCGGCGCACAGCCGTGGGTGCGCGGTGTTGCCAATGTGCGCGGGCGACTGCTGCCATTATTTGACCTGGCGATGTTCTTTGGTGGCCACCTGAGCAGTAACCGGCAGCAGCGCCGGGTACTGGTGGTCGAGCACGGGAAAATTTATGCCGGGCTCATCGTTGATGAGCTGCACGGGATGCAGCATCTGGCGCTGGAGTATGCACGCCGTGCGCCGGGTGACCTGCTGGAACCTTTCGCACCCATGATCAGCGGGCAGTTCGTGCGACAGCAGGATCGCTGGCTGGTCTTCGATATGCTCGCTTTGATTAATGATTACCAGTTTATGGATGCCGCGGCCCACTAGGTGCCGCGGTATTTCTGTTTGTCCCGCAGGGGATTCATTCGCAACAGGTGTCGCCGGCAGGTTTGGCGTTTACTGCCGGGATACCAATCGATTTTCGGTTCAACAGTGGTGAAAATAAGTCGGTCCCAAGCCTAGCGGGGCCCGCCAGGAGTAAATTATGAAAACAGGCTCCCAGAGTTCCTTTTCCGCGCTGCGCCGCAACCCGGCAGCGCTGTTCTTGGGTCTACTGGTGCTCGCCGCATTGGCGGGCCTGATCGTCAGTATTTACCTGGTGCAGTCCCAGGGTGACCGGGACAAAGAGTACCTGCAGCAGGTGGCCGAACTGCGGGCCCTGGCCTACCAGGTGGTGACTTATGCACCCGCCGCCACTGCCGGTGACGAACAGGCGTTCGTTGAGCTGGAGAGTGTGATCCAGGATATGTCGAACACCTGGAACCAGCTGCAGGGTGCCGATGAATCCACCCGCGAGGCACTGCGCAGCGAATTGGCGGAATATGGTGAAATTTGGCGCCAGGTACGGTCCCAGGCGGACACCATTATCGGCAACCGCGACACCATCATCTTCCTGAACGATGTCGCCAGCACCCTGAACGACTCCCTGCCTGAATTGCAGGCGGAGCACAACAATATCGTGGAGATCCTGCTGGCCAATAACGCCCCTGCCAACCAGGTTGAGCAGGCCCAGTTGCAGGTCTGGCGCGCCGAGCGTATCGGCCGGAACATCGACAAGATGCTGCAGGGTGGCGAAGACGCCGAATCCGCGGCGGACCAGTTCAACACCGATGCCAGCCTGTTCGGTAAGGTGGTTGAAGGCATGAAGGGCGGTGACGTGGTGATGGGGATCTCCCGGGTGACCGATGAAGAGGCCCGGGAATCACTCAACGAGATTACCGAGCTGTTCGAATTCGTGAGCTCCTCCGTGCGGGAAATCTTCGAGGCTACCCCGGCGCTGTTTGCGGCACGCCAGGCCGCCGATGGTATCCTGGCCTCCTCGCCGCAGTTGCTGGAGTCCCTGAACTCGCTTAACGACCGCATCGTCAACCTGTCCGCGGAGCGCCAGCCGAATAACACGACCATCGCCATCCTCGCCGGTGTCTTCGTGCTGTTGATCTTCGGCATGATGATTACCGCCTTCTCCGGTACCCGCCGTAGCCTGCGTGAGGAATCCGAGACCAATGAACGCAACCAGCAGGCAATTATGCAGCTGCTGGACGAGCTCGCTGACCTGGCCGACGGTGACTTGACCACCAGTGCCACAGTAACCGAAGCGTTCACCGGTGCGATTGCCGACTCCATCAACTATACGATTGACCAGCTGCGGGTCCTTGTATCGCGGATTAATGGCACCGCACAGGAGGTATCCGGCCTGTCCGAGGAGACACAGCAGACCGCCCTGCATCTGGCCGAGGCCTCCGAGCACCAGGCCCAGGAAATCGCCGGCGCATCAGCGGCGGTGAACGAGATGGCCGTGACGATTGACCAGGTATCGGCTAACGCCGCCGAGTCTGCCCAGGTAGCCGAGCGCTCGGTACAGATCGCCAGCAACGGTGCCAAGGTGGTACAGAACACCATCAAGGGCATGGACAACATCCGCGAGCAGATCCAGGACACCTCCAAGCGGATCAAGCGCCTGGGTGAATCCTCCCAGGAGATTGGCGATATCGTAAGCCTGATTAACGACATTGCCGACCAGACGAACATCCTCGCCCTTAACGCCGCGATCCAGGCCTCCATGGCCGGTGACGCAGGCCGGGGCTTCGCGGTGGTTGCGGACGAAGTTCAGCGTCTCGCCGAGCGCTCCGCCGGTGCCACCAAGCAGATCGAGGGCCTGGTAAAGGCGATTCAGTCCGATACCAACGAGGCGGTTACCTCGATGGAGCAGACCACCACCGAGGTGGTGCGTGGTGCCCGCCTGGCACAGGACGCGGGTGTTGCCCTGGAAGAAATTGAGGGCGTATCCACGAACCTGGCCGCGTTGATCCAGAACATCTCCAATGCTGCCCGGCAGCAGGCCTCTTCCGCTGGCCACATCTCCAACACGATGAACGTGATTCAGGAGATCACCTCGCAGACTTCCGCGGGTACCCAGGCCACCGCACAGTCCATTGGTAACCTGGCGAAAACCGCCACCGCGCTGCGTGAGTCCGTTGCCGGCTTCAAGCTCCCGGCCGAGGATACCGGCGTGGACACCGGTGACGAGCTTTACGATGTGGACCTGCCGGACATGGGCGAGGATGACTTCCCGATGCTCGACGGTGAGGAAGAGGGCGCGACTGAGCGTGAGGACCGCGCCCTGGCCTGACGCCCGGGGCCGGCGGCCCGGCCGCCGCACACAGCCGGCGCCGGACGAAATACAGAATTACTGAGGACTTGGCGTGAGTCACGACAATCCGAATTTCCAGGCCCTTGACTGGCTGACCGGGGAGATCAACGAGACGCTGGCACAGGCCCGTCATGCCCTGGAAAGTTACGCGGGTGAGGGCGCTGCTGACCCCTCGCTGCTGCAGAATTGTCTTGAGCTGATTCACCAGGTCCACGGCAGCCTGCACATGGCCGAACTGACCGGTGCAGCCATGCTTGCCGAGGAAATGGAGCAGCTGATCCAGGCGCTGGCGGCCGATGAGGTGGAAAACAGCGAGGAAACGCGTGAGTTCCTCATGCGTGCCCTGCTGGAGTTACCGCTGTACCTGGACAAGGTTGCTTACCAGCGCCGTGACAATGCAGTGCTGTTGCTGCCGCTGCTCAACGACCTGCGCGCCGTCCGGCGCGAGCGCCTGATTACCGAGGGGGGGCTCTTCTCCCCTGACCTGTCCGCCCTGGATACGGTCGCCGGCGCACGCCAACCATTGCTGTCGGACAATGCCCGACTCCAGGACCTGGTTTCCAAGCTGCGGAAGATGTACCACGTCGCGGCCGCAGGCCTGATCCGGGATGTTAACAGCGGTGACAACCTGGCTTACCTGCAGAAAGTCGCCAGCAAGATGCAATTGCTGTACAGCGGCAGCGTGCGCCAGCCTCTGTGGCAGATCCTCGACGGGTTGCTGGAGGCGATTGGCGAACACCGGGTCAATGTACTGCCGGCATTGCGACAGTTGCTGCGGCGGATCGATGTGGAGTTCCGCCTGTTGCAGGGACGTGGGGGGCAGGTGTTGGATGCGCCCCTGGACCAGGGCCTGGTACGAAACCTCCTGTTCTACGTCTATATGGCCGGACCGAATGGCCCGCGCTGCGAGCAGCTGTACCGCACTTTCTCCCTGGACCGGGCTGTCCCGGGCACGCCCCGCCCTGATACCGGCGAGGCACTGGCCATGGGCCCCGATGCCATGGGTACCGCGGTAGGCGCCCTGCGGGAAGAGCTACAGAGCGTGTGCGAGGCGCTGGAGCCGACAGGGGCGGGCGACGAAGCGGCCTCACTGACCGATATCGCCACCATTGCCCAGCGTGTCGCCGATACGCTGGGCGTGTTGGGACTGGAGAAGCAGCGGCTGCGTGCCCGTGGTATTTACGAGAACCTGCGGGATGCTTCCCGCAGTGAAGACCCGCAGGATTTGCTGCTCCAGGCGGCCGGTGAAGTGGTCCAGCTGGATTCATCGCTTGGCGCCGTAGTCAGTCGCCAGCACCAGGAACATGCCGAGCAACCCCTGATGGGGGATGCGACGGATTCGGTGTTGCGGGAGGCCCGCACAGGACTCGAGTCGGTCAAGGAGTCGGTAGTCGAGTTCATTGCGAGTCACTGGGATGTGCGACACCTGGATACCGTCCCGGAGCGTTTGCAGGAAGTGGGCGGTGGCCTGGAGATGGTGGGTTATCGCCGCGCCGCGGATATCGTCTCCGCCTGCACCCGTTATATCCGCGAACGCCTGATCGATGCAGCCGAACAGCCGGAGTGGAAACTGCTGGATACACTGGCGGATGCGATTACCAGTGTCGAGTACTACCTCGAGCGCCGTGCAGATGGAATCGAGGATGCGGACATGCTCCTGGCGCTGGCCGAGGACAGTGTCACTGCGCTGGGCTTCCAGGTCGCGGGACCTGAAAGTGCCGGTAATGAGACGGGCAAAGTAACCGGCGAAACCGTGCCGTTCTCCGAGACGGCGGATGTCCCGGCAGCCGGCCTTGATGAATATGAGGCGCCCGCCGCGCCCGTGGCTGAAACGGAAAGTGCCACGGAGATTCCTGTGGCCGAGGCGACTTTCACGGGAGAGCCCCAGGCCGCCGAGGTCCCGGCCGAGCCTGCCGAAGCGGATGCCCCGACGGCGCCAGCGGCTGCGACCGCTTTTGCCGACGATGACGACGAAAGTTTCATCGACGACGAAATTATCGAGATCTTTCTCGAGGAGGCTGCCGAGGTTCTTGAAACCATCGGTGAGTACTTCCCGCGCTGGGCGGCGGACTTTGCCGACCAGGATGCGCTGATCGAGTTCCGTCGTGGCTTCCATACCCTCAAGGGATCAGGCCGAATGGTCGAGGCCCTCGATATTGGCGAGCTGGCCTGGTCAGTTGAGAACATGCTCAACCGGGTTATCGATGAAACGATCAAGCCGCAGCGCGCCCATGCCCACCTGATTGAACACGTCTGCGCCAAGCTGCCCTCAATGATCGAGGGGTTCCGCCGCCAGACCGGGGATCCGGAGCCGGAACGCACCAGCCAGTTGCAGGAGTGGGCGAGCCAGTTGTCACGGGGCGAGATCCCCGCGGACCTGCCGGCGCCGGAGCCAGCCGCTGGTGACAGCCCTGCGCAGGATACTGGCGCGGCGGAACTCCTTGATAGCGATTTTGACGACAATGCGCAGTTGTGGGAGATCTTTGCCCAGGAAACCGAGACCCATCTCGCTACCCTGGACGAGTATCTCGCAGCAATGCAAGAGGCTGCGCCGGTCTACGATGTGCCTTCGGATCCACTCCACCGTGCCTTGCATACCATGAAGGGTTCAGCCCACATGGCAGAGGTAACCCCGGTCGCGGAGCTGGTCGCGCCACTGGAGCGGTTTGTAAAGGAGCTGCGGACTTACCAGGTTCGTATCGATGAGGATATTTATGAGCTGCTCGAGGACGCTGCGGCCTACGTGCGCACCGTACTTATGCAGATTCGCGGGCAGCAGCCGATCCACATAGAGAAGTCTGAGCAGTTTCTCGCCCGTACCGCTGAACTGCAAGAGCGGTCCGTAGGCCACCTGATCCGGGAGCGGGAAGCCAGTGAGCCCCGCGAGGTCGATCCGCAGCTGCTGGCCGTGATCATGGCCGACGGCATGAAAGTGCTGCTGGACGCGGACGAGGTGTTGAAGGCGTGGCGCGCCGAGCCGGATAACATCACACAGCTTGAACCGGTTGCAGAGGAGCTCAGGATACTCGAGGAGGCAGCTCGCCGTGCACAGTTGCCCACACTGGCGGAGCTTTCCCAGCTGCTGCTGGAAGTTTATAGCCGCGTCCTGGACCGTCGGCTGGAGGGTGAGCCTGCACTGTGGTCAACCCTTGACCAGGGGCATAGTGAGCTGCTCGACCTGGTGGACGCAGTGGCCGCGGCCCAGGACCTTCCGGATGTGAGCGATGCAGTTGGTGAGGCGTTGCGCTCACTGGCGCACGATGCTCAGGCCGAGAGCCCCGCAGAGGACGACGATTTTGACTGGGCAGATCTGGGAATCGACAGCGCCGACCTGCCGATAGGCGGTGACACAGGGACCGAGTCTGGTGTCATTAACAGCAGTAACGATGTCGATAAAGAGGCGGTTGCGCGGTTTACAGGGCCCGAAGGCGCTGACAGCGAGCTGGCCGAACTGGGAATCGACAGTAATGACCTGCCGACTACCGGCGGTGCGGAGCAGGATTACGACCTGGCCGGCCGGGAAGATTTCAGTGACCTTGGGCTCGACCCGGAACTGCTGGGGGAGAGAGCCAGCGATCCTGCGCCTGATGCCGCCGGTGAGAACCAGCGTCCTGCCCCTGAGGCAGGGCAGCCTGCTGCAGCAACTGCCGATAGCGGGATTGAAGGCGGGCATTCAACTACCCTCCTGGCCGACATTGATCCCGACGTGGTCGATGTATTTATGGAGGAGGCCGGCGACCTGGTCGACGAACTGGAAGAGTTGATCCAGGGCTGGGAAGCGGATCCCGCGGACTATGGCCGTGCCGAGGCCCTCAAGCGTGTGCTGCACACGTTCAAGGGGGGTGCCCGTATGGCCGGCCTGATGGGGCTGGGCGAGGTGGCACACCGCTTCGAGACAGTCATTGAGAGCATGCCACCCCGCGAGCATCCGTCCGCCGGATTCTTTACTGACGCACATGGAATCTACGATCGCATCGCTGCCGGTGTGGATACCGTGCGCGCCTGGATGGGCGGTGACGCTCTGGAAGAGTTTGCCCTGCTGCTGGATACCAGGTGGGCCGATGACCAGGTGGCCGAGCTGCCGCAGGTTGCGGAAGTCATCGAGGGTGAAAACACCGGTTCACCCGATGCGGGCGAGCCGGAAGAAATGCAGGCCCCTGTGAGTGAGGGCCCGGAAACTTCAGCACCTGTAGCGGAAGAGGCGCCGGTGCCGGCATTGCTCGGTGCCGTCGAAGGGGGGCCGTCGCCTGCATCGGTGGCCGAATCGGCCGGCAACGTCCTGCCGTTTGTACGCAAGAAGGACAGCCTGAGGGACAACGACCAGCGATCCGGTAACCGGGGCCAGCCGCAGGAAATGGTGCGGGTCGCGGCGGAGTTGCTGGAGGAGCTGGTCAACCTGGCCGGTGAGACCTCGATTTCCCGTAGCCGCCTCGAGGAGCAGGTCAGTGAATTCGGTTTCGCGCTGGACGAGATGGATTCAACCATCACGCGCCTGAACGAGCAATTACGCCGTCTGGATATGGAAACAGAGGCGCAGATCCTGTTCCGCCAGGAACAGCTTGCCGAGCAGGATGACAACTTTGACCCGCTGGAAATGGACCGCTATTCGTCCATCCAGCAATTGTCGCGTTCCCTGCTGGAGTCCACCTCGGACTTGCTTGAGTTGCGCAATACGCTTGGCAACAAGGCGCGTGATACCGAAACCCTGCTGTTGCAGCAGTCCCGTGTGAACACCGAGCTGCAGGAAGGGCTCATGCGCAGTCGCATGGTGCCGTTCTCGCGCCTGGTGCCGCGCCTGCGCCGTATTGTGAGACAGGTCAGTGCCGAGCTGGGCAAGCAGGTGGACCTGGTGTTTTCCAACGTCGAAGGCGAACTGGACCGCTCCATGCTTGAGCGGATGGTCGCGCCGCTGGAGCATATGCTGCGCAACGCCGTCGACCACGGTATCGAATCCCCTGAATTACGCACCCAGTCGGGCAAGCCCGAGCGAGGCCGCATTACTGTGGCCCTGGAGCGAGAGGGCAGTGAGGTGGTGCTTACCATTTCTGATGACGGCGCCGGTATCAATCTGATGAAGGTGCGGGAAAAGGCCATTGAGCGTGGCCTGATGCGTGCCGACGCGGAGTTGTCCAACAACGAGATCCTGCAGTTCATCCTCAAGGCCGGTTTCACCACCGCCGAGCAAGTGACGCAGATTTCCGGCCGTGGCGTGGGTATGGATGTGGTGTCTGCTGAGATCAAGCAGATTGGCGGTACCGTCCATATTGAATCGCAGTACGGTAACGGCACCAGTTTTACTGTGAGGCTGCCCTTCACCGTGTCGGTCAACCGTGCACTGATGGTGAGTGTCGGTGATGATACTTTTGCCCTGCCGCTGAATACTATTGAAGGTATCGTGCGCCTGAGCCCATACGAGCTGGAGCACTATTACAAATCACCTGATGCGCGTTTCGAGTATGCCGGTGAACCCTACCAGGTGAATTACTTTGGCACCCTCCTGCAGTCCGAGGCGCGCCCCAAGCTGGGCCTGGACGAGTCGCAGTTACCGGTACTGCTGGTGCGCTCTGAGGGCCATGCCATGGCGCTGCAGGTGGATGCGGTGCTCGGCAGCCGTGAGGTCGTGGTGAAGAGCCTGGGACCGCAGTTTGCCACCGTACAGGGCGTGTCGGGCGCCACTGTTACTGGTGACGGTACCGTGGTGGTAATCCTGGATGCCCACGCGCTGTTGCGCCAGCAGGCTGCATTGCTGGCACGTCCGCCGGAGCCGACCCTGGCCCTGGCCCCGCGCGTCCGGCCCGAACAGGAGGAGACCCAGCAGCGGGTCATGGTGGTGGACGACTCGGTGACCGTGCGCAAGGTAACCACACGCTTCCTGGAGCGCGAGGGGTATCTGGTGAATACAGCCAAGGACGGGCAGGATGCAGTTATCCAGTTGCAGGATATTCTGCCGGACGTCATCCTCCTGGATATCGAGATGCCGCGGATGGATGGCTTTGAAGTGGCGCGGCATATTCGCGGCAACAGTCGCCTGCGGGACATTCCCATCATTATGATCACTTCGCGGACCGGGCAGAAGCACCGCGAGCACGCCCTCACCCTGGGCGTAAACCATTACCTCGGCAAGCCTTACCAGGAAGAAGTACTGCTGGACGCGATCCGCGAATATACCGCAGAGTCGGCCAGCCAGTGACGGGGACAGAGACGATCGTGAGAGAGGTGGGTGTATGAGTGGAACAGAAGCGCTCTCGCTGGAAATGCCCCAGGAGGTCAGTAGCCTGTTGTTGCCCCTGGCCGATGGCCAGCTGCTGGTGCCGGTGGATATCCTGTCCGAGGTGATCGCCCTGCAGGCGCCGGTGTCCGCTTATGATGCGCCAGACTGGTACCTGGGCGAGATTAACTGGCGGGAGCAGCGCTTACCGGTCCTGTCGTTCGAGGTGATGCGTGGCCAATCACTGTCGTCGATGGACGACAGCGGTCGCATCGCGGTACTGGCCACTGGTAACCCCAGCGGGCGGCTGCCATTCTTTGCCATGGTATTGCGGGGTACGCCGAGATTGGTGCGTGTGACCCCCGACCAGCTGGCGGGGCGCAACCACCCCTGTGCAATGGGAGAGCTGATGCACGTCTCCGTGGCAGGGGAGGAGGCGGTGATTCCTGATTTCAGCGCTCTCGAGCGTGCCTGCCTGGAGTACCGCAAGCGGCAGTAGAGGCCGTGTTCACGCATCCAGCACAATAAAAAACGGGGCCCGCTGGCCCCGTTTTTTATTGTGCTGGAAAAGCAGGCCCGTGCGAGCCTGCCAGGATTTCAGCACTTCAGGTCAGAACAGCTCCTCGGGCAGGGACTCCTCTTCCTCCTCGCTGTTACCGGAATTGTTCCCGGCAGAGGGGTAGCCTGGCCGGTAGGAGCTATAGGATTCGTGCCCGGGCACGCGATCTTCGCGGAACACCTCAAACATACCGCCCCGCGAGGTACGCAGGCCGGTACGCGGGTTGATCCGCACAGTGACTATGTTGTCGGGCTGCGGCAGGTGCCGTTCCGGCAGTCCCTCGAGAGCCGTGGACATGAAGTCGATCCAGATCGGGAGTGCCGCCGAGCCACCGTACTCGTTCTTGCCCAGTTCATTGTTGGAGTCGAAGCCCACCCACGCGCTGGTTGCCAGGTGGGGACTGTAGCCGGAGAACCAGGCGTCCCGGGGGCCATTGGTGGTGCCGGTCTTGCCGGCGATATCCCCGCGCTTCATGGACAGGGCCTTGCGGCCGGTGCCACGCTTGACTACGTCCTTCAGCATCGAGTCGATGATAAACGCGGTTTCCTCGGACATGGCCCGCGGCGCCCGCGGCAGGGCCTGCGCCGTGGGGTCGGCGTTGAGCGGATTGACCTGCAGTGTGCGCAGTTCAATCGGTTCCTCGTCAGGCAGGGGCGCTTCCTCCTCTGCCCGCGCATCACTGAGATCGATGGGCTCCGCGGCTGTCCCGCCTTCCGCAGGCGCTTCACCGAGGTCGCCCGGCTCGTCGCAATCGCGACAGACGGTCAGGGGCAGTGCCTCGTAGATGGTTTCCCCGTTGACATCCAGCACCCGGTCAACCAGGTAGGGTTCTACCCGGTAACCGCCGTTGGCGAAGGCGGCGTACCCCCTGACCATCTCCAGCGGGGTCAGTGCCGAGCTGCCCAGGGCGATGGTGAGGTTGCGGGCCAGCTTGCTGCGCTCAAAACCGAAGCGCTCGGCAAAGTCGAGCGCATAGTCAATACCGAGTGCCTGAAGAAGCCTGATCGACACCATGTTCCGTGACCGGTACAGGGCCTTGCGCAGGCGGGTGGGGCCCAGGAAAGTGCCGGTATCGTTCTCGGGGCGCCAGACATCCTGCATGTTGGTCTCTTCGAAGATGATCGGCGCATCGTTGATCATGCTGGCTGCGGTATAGCCCTTTTCGATTGCCGCCGCATAGATGAAGGGCTTGAAGCTTGAGCCCGGCTGGCGTGCGGCCTGGGTGGCGCGATTGAAATGGCTCTGGCGGAAGTCGTAACCCCCGACCAGCGCGCGGATCGCGCCGTCCTCCGGCGCCAGGGACACCAGGGTGCCCTGTGCCGCCGGTACCTGTGCCAGGTGCCATTCGACCCGCACCTCCGGTTCGTCCAGGACCGCCGCAGGTTCGCCGGGATCGGCAAAGGGATCGGCGACAGGCTGGCGCTCACCGCTGCCCGCCAGTTCTTCCTCGGCGTCAACTTCGACTTCCCCCTGTCCCTGCGGGGTGATTTCCACGCGCCGAAGCCTGATGACGTCTCCGGGTGCAAACATCTCCTCCGCGGACTCGATTCGTGCCCCGCGGGCGTTCTCGGAAATATACGGGCGGATGCCGCTCAGGCCGTTCTCCCACAGGACCTCCACCACACTGCGGTCCCGAAGTTGCACCTGCAGGCGTTTGGGTTCCACCGTGGTGACCACAGCCGGTTCCAGCCCGCCCAGTACCGGGATCTCGTTCAGCAGGTCGACCATCTGGTCGCTGTCGTCCAGCAGCTCTTTTTCGAGGCGCTGCTCCGGGCCGCGATAACCATGGCGGCTGTCATAGGATTCCAGGCCCTTCTGGAGCGAGTCCTGGGCGGCCTCCTGCAGCCGGCTGTTGACTGTGGTGATGACCTGGTAGCCCTCGGTATAGGCACTGTCCCCGAACAGGTCGACTGCCTCCTTGCGCGCCATCTCGGCAATGTAGGGTGCATTCAGGTCGAGATCGCGGCCATGGTAACGGGCCGTCACCGGCGCTGTAATGGAGTTCTTGTAATCGGACTGGCTGATGTAGCCGAGGTCCAGCATCCGCTTCAGGATCCAGTTGCGGCGTACCAGGGCGCGGGTGGGGTTGGCGATAGGGTTATAGGTCGAGGGTGCCTTGGGCAGACCGGCCATCATGGCCCACTGGGCCAGGCTCAGCTCGTTGATGTCGCGCCCGTAATAAACCTGCGCGGCGGCCTGGAAGCCGTAGGCGCGGTTGCCGAGAAAGATCTTGTTGATATACAGCGCAAGAATCTGGTCCTTGCTGAGCTCCTGCTCGATCTGGAGTGAGAGCAGGATCTCGTTAAACTTGCGCAGGAAGCGCTGCTCCCGGCTCAGGAAAAAGTTGCGGGCCACCTGCATGGTGAGGGTGCTGCCCCCGGATTGAATGGAGCCGGTTTGCAGGATTTGTGAGGCAGCTCTCATTAGGCCTTTAATGGAAACGCCCTTATGGGAGTAGAATCCCGCGTCCTCTGCCGCCAGTACCGCCTTGACGAACATTTCCGGGGTCTGCTCGATAGTGATCGGTGTGCGGCGCTTTTCGCCGAATTCGCCGATCAGCTTCATATCCTGCGAGTAGACGCGCAATGGGGTCTGCAGGCGAATATCGCGCAGGCTCTCAATGGAAGGCAGGCCAGGCTTCAGGTAGATAAAGATGCTGGAAAACGCCATGCTGGCGGCGGCGATCCCGGCCAGGGCGAGCCAGAGCAACGAAAGCAGGCGGTTGCGGGCTTTTTCGGTCATGAAAGTACTTCTGTTCAGTCTGTTCAGGTCTTAACCGGGTCAGATTAACAATTATACGAAGATTGTGCGCTAATACCTATGCAAATCCTGGTTGCAGCATTAATTTAAAGTGCTATAACATCAAACCCTCATAACCCACGGAAAAGATAAGAAAAATGGGGATGCTCCCTTTTCTCAACAAAGGCCCCAGGGCCATGCTGGGCCTCGATATTAGCTCGACCGCGGTCAAGTTGCTGGAGCTGAGTCGCAACGGCAGCAAATACCGGGTCGAATGCTATGCAGTCGAGCCCCTGCCGCCCAATGCTGTCGTCGACAAGAATATCAATGATATCGAGGCGACGGCGGAAGCAATCCGCAAAGTTGTACGTCGCTCGAAAACCCGCTTGCGCCGCGCCGCCGTTGCCGTGTCAGGGTCGGCGGTAATCACCAAGACCCTGGAAATGGCTGCCGACCTCAATGACGACGCGCTCGAGGCGCAGATTGCGCTGGAGGCAGACCAGTACATTCCCTACCCGCTGGACGAGGTAAACCTCGACTTTGAGGTGCAGGGGCCTGCCAGTCGCGGTGAGGGGCAGGTCGAAGTACTGCTGGCCGCATGCCGGAGTGAGAATGTCGACCAGCGGGTCACCTCTCTTGCTGCCGCTGAGCTGCAGGCAGCCGTGGTGGATGTGGAAGCTTATGCCATCGAGCGTGCCTATACCCTGCTGGAGCGACAGTTTCCGCCCCAGGAGCAGCTGGTGGTGGCGGTGATGGATATCGGTGCGACCATGAGCGCGTTGTCCGTGCTGGTCGATGGCAAAACCGTGTATACCCGTGAGCAGCTGTTTGGCGGTCGCCAGCTCACCGATGAAATCCAGCGGCGCTACGGCCTGTCCGCCGAAGAGGCGGGGCTGGCCAAGCGGCAGGGCGGCAGCGGCCTGCCGGATGACTATTACCCGGAAGTGCTGGAGCCTTTCCGCGATGCTGTGATCCAGCAGGTGACCCGCTCGCTGCAGTTCTTCTATTCATCGACATCCTACAGCGACGTGGACTACATCCTGCTCGCCGGCGGTGTTGGGGCGATGGAGGGGCTGGCGGACCTGGTCAGCGAGAAACTGGGCAAGCCCACGGTGGTGGCCAATCCTTTCCACGATATGGCAGTGGCCTCGCGGGTCAACCGCCAGGCGCTGGCGAGTGAGGCGCCGTCATTGATGATTGCGGCTGGCCTGGCAATGCGCGAACGGGAGTTCTAACCATGGCAAATATCAACCTGTTGCCCTGGCGCCAGGAATACCGCGAGCAAAAGCAGAAAGAGTTTACCCAGGTTCTGGTGGCTGTGGTCCTGGCTGCGGGGGCGGCGTCCTTCCTGTGGATGAAAACCGTCGACGGCCAGATCGCCAACCAGAATGAGCGCAACCAGATACTGCAGGCTGAAATCAACGTGCTCAACAAGCAGGTAAGCGAGATCAAGGACCTGAAGAAGCGCCGCCAGGAGTTGATTGACCGCATGCGCGTTATCCAGGAGTTGCAGGGCAACCGTCCGCTGTCAGTGCGTTATTTCGATGAGATGGTGCGCGCAACACCGGAGGGCCTCTGGCTGGACAGGCTCAAGCGCAGTGGTAAAACCATCGAGGTCGCCGGCGTGGCCGAGTCCAATAACCGTGTGTCTTCCTTCATGCGCAACCTGGACAGCTCCGACTGGTATGAATCACCCAACCTGACAGGGGTTACTGCCCGTCCTGAATTCGGTGAGCAGGCCAGCGCTTTCGAGCTGACAGTCGATGTGACCGGGCGCAAAAAAGACGGCGACCAAGAGCCGGAAGAAGAACAGAACGCGCAAGCGGGCAAATAAAGGAACTGGCTCATGGCATTGGAGGATACCCTCAAGCAGCTTAACCAGCTCGATATCAACGATATCGACTTTTCCCGCGTTGGCGTCTGGCCTCTGGCGGGTCGTGTGGCGCTACTGGTGATTGTGTCGGCCCTGATCGTCGGAGCCGGGTACTATTTCCTTATCAGTGACCGCTACCAGCAGCTGGAGTTCGCCCAGAACAAGGAAAAAGAATTATTTGTCGAGTTCGAGAAAAAATCTTTTGAGGCTGCCAATCTTGACGCCTACCGGGAGCAGCTGGCCGAAATGGAAGAGACTTTCGGTGCGCTGCTGCAGCAGTTGCCGAAGGACACCGAGGTCCCGGGGCTGCTCGAGGATATCGATGAATACGGTCGTGGCAGCGGCCTCACTATCCAGGAAATCGCGCTGGAGGAGGAGCAGGTAGGGGAGTTCTACGTGGAGCTGCCGATCCGCATCGAGGTGCAGGGTGGCTATCACGAGTTTGGCGCCTTTGTAAGCGGTATCGCGGGAATGCCCCGGATCGTCACCCTGCACGATTTCACCATAGAGACCAGCAAGGATGGCGGTGCCCTGCTTAATATGGCCATCAACGCCAAGACCTACCGCTACAAAGAGCAGGAGGGCGAAGGATGAACAGGCATTGGATCCCCTTGCTGGGATTGATGGCGCTGGCAGGCTGTAGCCTGGATGGCGGCCACAGTGATCTGCGCCAGAAGATGACGCAAATCAAGCAGAAACCCAAGGGCCAGATTGAGCCGATTCCGACCTTCACGCCTTATAGCCCCTATGTATACAGTGCGGCAGCGGAGCGTAGTCCATTTTCTCGCCCGATGCTGGAGTCGGATCAGCGCCTGGTCGGGCGCCGCCTTGATGTGGCGCCGGACACGGACCGGCAGCGGGAGCTGCTGGAGCAGTTCAATTTCGATGCGCTGACCATGGTGGGAACACTGTCCCGCGGCGGACAACTGTGGGCCCTTATCGACGACGGTGACGGTGGTATCCACCGCATTACCGTGGGCAACTATGTGGGCAAGAACCACGGCAAGGTGGTCAACGCCTCGCAATCACAGGTGGATGTACTGGAGATCGTGCCCGATGGCACCGGCGGCTGGCTCGAGCGGCCGCGCGCTCTGACTTTGGAAGAGAAGGACAACAACTAATGAATAACAAGCAGCTCGCCAAGGTATTGGCCCCATTGAAGGCGCTGTTGCTGGGACTGGCGCTGTTTCCGATTGCGCTTCACGCTCAGACGAACCAGTTAAACGATATCCAGTTCTCGGAACTGCCGGGCAGCCGCTTGCAGCTACGCCTGTCTTTCTCTGACACCCCGCCAGAACCCACCGGTTACACCATCGAGGAGCCGGCGCGCATTGTGATGGATTTTGCCGGTGTGGAGAGTGCCCTGCCGCAGAAGAAGTACTCCCTCGGTGTGGGCGCTGCACGCAGTGCCGTTGTGGTATCCAGTGATGACCGCACGCGACTGATCGTCAATCTCGACGAGCTGCCGGTGTATACCAGCGAGCGCCAGGGCAACCAGGTGGTTATGGAGATCGGAGCCGACTCCGCCACTACCGCCAGCGTGGCCTCGGCACCGTCCCGCGCCGCCAGCCAGCGCTCCAGTGCTATCGATCTTGGCGGGCAGGAGCGTTTCCGCGCTGCCTCCAATGTCGCGATCAATAACGTGGATTTCCGTCGCGGTGAAAGTGGCGAGGGCAAGGTCATCGTCAGCCTGAGCAATCCCGCGGTAAATATCGATGTGGAGCGCACCCGTGGCAAGATCTACCTCACTTTCCTGGGGGCGGACCTGCCGGATTCACTCCGCCAGCGGCTCGATGTTACGGATTTCGCAACGCCGGTGAACGCGATTACCGTGGATTACGACGGTCGCAATACTGTCATCACCGTTGACCCGACAGATTCCGATTACGATTACCTCGCCTACCAGGCTGACAATGAATATGTTCTCAGCGTGAAACCGCTGACCGTGGCCCAGCAGCGCGAGAAGGCGCAGGAGTTCCAGTTTACCGGTGAAAAGCTGTCCCTGAACTTCCAGGATATCGAGGTGCGTTCGGTGCTCCAGCTGATTGCCGATTTCACCGACCTCAACCTGGTGGCCAGTGATACAGTGACCGGCCGTATCACCCTGCGGCTGGACGGGGTGCCCTGGGACCAGGCGCTGGAACTGATACTGCGTGCCAAGGGCCTGGACAAACGCCAGGAGGGCAATGTGGTCATGGTGGCCCCGGCCGCTGAGATCGCCGAGCGGGAACGCCAGGAGCTGGAGACCCGCAGGCAGCTGCAGGAGCTGGCTCCGCTGCGGACCGAATACATACAGGTGCGCTACGCCGACGCGAAGGAACTTTTCAGTCTGTTCCGGGGTGAGCGGCGTGGCGGCCAGGGTGGTGGTGCTGGTCAGGGCAACTTTGCCGGCGGCAGTGACGATGAAGGCGAGCGCAGCATTCTCTCTGCCCGCGGCAGTGCCATCGTCGATGAGCGCACCAACACTATTATCCTGACCGATACCGAGGAGAAGATCGCCCAGTTCCGCCAGCTGATCGAGGCGATTGACGTCCCCATTCGCCAGGTGATGATCGAGGCGCGTATCGTCAATGCCAATACGGACTTTATGCGCGAGTTCGGTGTCCGCTGGGATTACACCGAAGACCACGACGTCAGCGACGATACCATCGGCATCGGCTCCGGTCGCCAGGCCTCCGGCTTCCGTACCGGCGACGGCGCAGTCCCGGACGTCAATGCTCCGCAGGCAGCCTTTAACCCCGTCATCTCCGACCTGAGCATAACCAATCCCGCTGGCAGCGTGGCGTATGCCATCCTGAAGGAAGACTTTTTCCTGGGCCTCGAGCTGTCAGCCCTGGAAGATGTCGGCAAGGCGGAAATCGTTTCCCAGCCCAAGGTGGTAACCGGGGACAAGCAGCAGGCCAGTATCCAGTCTGGTGTCGAGATCCCATACCTTGAGGCGACTTCTTCCGGTGCGGCCTCGGTAACCTTCCGGGAAGCGGTACTGGAGCTGAATGTGACACCGCAGATCACTCCGGACAACAACATCATCATGGACCTGGTGATCGACCAGAACAGTGTGGGTGAGTTGTTCCAGGACCTGGTCAGCGGCAGCGCAATCCCGGCGATTAATATCAACTCGCTGCAGACGAAGGTGTTGGTTCGCAACGGGGAAACCATCGTCCTGGGCGGTATCTTTGAGAGCCAGACCATTGAGAGCGAGACCAAGATCCCGCTGCTGGGCGACATCCCTTACCTGGGCAACCTGTTCAAAACCACGCGTCGCAACGAAGACAAGCGCGAGCTTCTGATGTTCATCACCCCGCGCATCATGGAAGACGACCTCTTTTTCTCGAAGTAGACCAAGGTGATCAACCGCGCCATCTTCCTTGTCGGCCCCATGGGGGCCGGCAAGTCCACCATTGGCAAGCTGCTGGCTGCCGAGTTGCAGTTGCCCTTCGCCGATTCTGACCGGGTGCTGGAAGAGCGCACCGGGGCGGATATCCCCTGGATTTTTGATGTTGAGGGGGAGGAGGGCTTTCGCCGCCGCGAGAGTGATGTGTTGCGGGAACTCGCCAGTGGCCCGGTACAGGTGGTGGCCACCGGCGGCGGTATTGTCCTGGCGGAAGAGA
Organism: Microbulbifer sediminum; assembly: GCF_021729035.1. Taxonomy (GTDB): domain Bacteria; phylum Pseudomonadota; class Gammaproteobacteria; order Pseudomonadales; family Cellvibrionaceae; genus Microbulbifer; species Microbulbifer sediminum. The sequence continues at coordinate 48,135 of NZ_JAJSAP010000006.1, forward strand.
ACCGGCGACAGTTGCGCAAGCACGGGCTGGTGGTTTACCTGCAGGCGAGTGTCGACCAGCTGCTCGAGCGCACCAGCAAGAACAGCAATCGTCCCCTGTTACAGGTGCCGGATCCCCGTGCGCGGATCGAGGAGCTGCTGCGGGAACGCGACCCCCTGTACAGGGAGGTCGCCGATATCATCTGCGATACCGATCACTGCACGCCCCGACAGGCGGCGCTGAAGGTTGCTGCCCGCCTGCACGCCGGGCCTTCACTGCGCGACTGAGCCGACAGCACCCCCCGTGCCGGCTCAACCCTTCCCTCCCTGGCGTGCTAAAGTGCCCGTCGCCGCAATCTGCTGATACAGACTGGTAACCCGATTTACGCCCCGGCCCAGGGGCTTTTCCGTCGCCAACCGGAGGGCGCCATGCACGAATTGAATGTTGAGCTGGGTGAGCGCAGCTACCCCATCGTGATCGGATCAAACCTGCTGGGTAAACCCCGGTGTCTTGCCCCCTATATCCGTGGCCGGCAGGTCTGTGTTGTCACCAACGAGACAGTGGCGCCACTTTATCTGGCACAACTGCTGGAGAGCCTGCCCGAATGCGACCTGCTGGATACGATCGAACTGCCGGACGGTGAGGCATTCAAGACCATGGATACCGTCAACCGTATCTTTGATCGCCTGCTGGAGCGGCGCCATAACCGCAGTACCACGCTGGTGGCGCTGGGCGGCGGCGTGGTGGGAGATATGACAGGCTTTGCCGCCGCCTGCTACCAGCGGGGGGTGGATTTTATCCAGGTGCCGACGACCCTGCTGGCGCAGGTAGACTCCTCCGTCGGTGGCAAGACGGGTGTCAACCACGCCCTGGGCAAGAACATGATCGGGGCCTTTTACCAGCCCCGCCTGGTGTTGGCGGATATGGATACCCTGGCAACCCTGCCAGCGCGGGAGCTGGCCGCCGGGATCGCCGAAGTCATCAAGTACGGGATGATCTGCGATGCGCCATTCTTCGAGTGGCTCGAGCAGAATATGGCGCGCATGCTGGCCAGGGATACACAGGCGCTGGCCTATGCTGTCGAGCGTAGTTGCCGTGCGAAGGCGGCAGTGGTGGCAGAGGATGAGCGGGAGGCCGGGCGCCGGGCGATACTCAATTTTGGCCACACCTTTGGCCACGCGATCGAGACGGTGCAGGGGTATGGTCGCTGGCTGCACGGGGAGGCCGTGGCTGCCGGAATGGTAATGGCCGCGGAGCTCTCGTGCCTGCGTGGCGATATCGGGGCGGATGCGGTCGAACGGCTGCGCAGATTGCTGGCCGAGGCGAAGCTCCCGCAGCGAGCTCCCAGGGAGATGACAGTGGGTCAATTCCTCGAGGCCATGGCCGTGGACAAGAAGGTGATCGACGGCCGGTTACGACTGGTACTTTTACGGCGCGTGGGTGACGCGGCTGTGATCGAGGACACCCCCCGTGAACTACTGGTCGAGTCATTGCGGGCATGCGGAGCGGTATGACAGCACGAGCCCCAAATCCCGGTAGCTGAGGACTGTTTAACAAAAGCGGATTTGAAAAGAAGATAAGTCGGTTTTTGCCTTTCTGTACAGAAGATAAGACTGCCAATTCTTGCAATTTCAGGAGGGCGCAAGTAATATTGCGCGCCCTTTGGAAAAAGTGGCCGAGAAAAATGCTAAGAAGAAAAAAGCCCCTAGCGAGGGCTTTTTTTGTCTGGGCCCGGTCGAAAGATAATGCGAGGAGATCTATGGGTAGCGGTCTTTACAGGTTGGACGAGTTCAAGGACAACTGTGGCTTCGGCCTGATTGCCCATTTAAAGGGCACTGCCAGCCACAAGTTGCTCGAAACAGCAATCGAGTCCCTGACCTGCATGACGCACCGCGGCGGTATTGCCGCGGATGGCAAGACCGGCGACGGCTGTGGCCTGCTGATCCAGAAACCCGACGCTTTCCTGCGCGCAGAGGCGCGCAGCGCCTGTGGCGTCGAATTGACTGATACCTACGCAGTCGGCGCTGTCATGCTTCCCCTGGACGATAAAATCGCCGGGGCCGGCCGGGAAGTTCTCGCCGCAGAGCTGGAGGCGCAGGGATTCCGCGTGGCCGGCTGGCGCACCGTGCCCACCAACGCCGACTGCCTCGGGCCCATCGCCCGCGAGTCGCAGCCCCGTTTTGAGCACCTGCTGGTCAATGATGCCGAAGAGCCCATGGGCGAAGCGCGTTTCAACGCCCGCCTGTTTGTCGCCCGTCGCCGCGCCGAGCAGAAGCTGGCGCAGCAGCAGCTGGACGAGGTCTACATCGCCAGCCTGTCCGCCCAGGTGGTGTCCTACAAGGGCCTGATGATGCCGGCAGACCTGCCCCGTTTCTTCCCGGAGCTGGCCGATCCGCGACTGGAGACCGCCATCTGTGTGTTCCACCAGCGCTTTTCCACCAACACCATGCCGCGCTGGCCGCTGGCGCAGCCGTTCCGCCTGCTGGCCCACAACGGTGAAATCAATACCATCACCGGCAACCGGAACTGGTCTGTCGCCCGCACGCCGAAATTCGCCAGTGAGCTGCTGCCGGAATTGGCGGAGCTGGCGCCACTGGTGAACCGTGAAGGATCCGACTCCTCCAGCCTGGACAATATGCTGGAAATGCTGACCATCGGCGGCATGGAGCTGCATCATGCGGTCCGCATGCTGGTGCCGCCGGCATGGCAGAACGTGGAGGGGATGGATTCCGACCTGCGCGCCTTTTACGAGTATGTCTCCATGCATATGGAGCCCTGGGACGGTCCCGCCGGACTGGTAATGACCGATGGCCGCTATGCGGTGTGTACTCTGGATCGCAATGGCCTGCGCCCGTCACGCTGGGTCATCACCAAAGACGACTTCATTACCGTGGCATCGGAAATCGGCACCTACGATTACGACCCGAAGGATGTGGTCGCAAAGGGCCGGCTGGGACCGGGTCAGATGCTGTCGGTGGATACCCGCGAGGGCAAGCTGCAACATACCGCAGATATCGACAACATGCTCAAGCAGCGCCAGCCGTACAAGCGCTGGTTGAAGGACAAGGCGCGCCGGATTCGCTCCACACTGGTGACCGCGCCGGTGGACAATAATTTCTCCTACGAGCAGTTCAAGGTTTACCAGAAGCTGTTCAGCTCCTCGCTGGAGGAGCGCGATTCCGTGGTTCGCCCGATGGCAGAGGCTGGCCAGGAAGCCGTCGGCTCCATGGGGGACGATACCCCGATGGCGGTACTGTCACGCCACAATCGCTCTATTTACGATTATTTCCGCCAGCAGTTCGCCCAGGTCACCAACCCGCCAATCGACCCGCTGCGCGAAACCATTGTCATGTCCCTGGAAACCTGCCTGGGGCGGGAAAAGTCCGTGTTTGAGGAGACCCCGGAACACGCCAACCGGGTGATCCTGTCCTCGCCGGTACTGTCACATATGAAGTACACGGCGCTGCTGGACGTCAACCGGGTGGGTTTCGAGTCGCGAATTTTTGACCTGAACTACGATCCGTCGAAGCTGGGGCTGAAGGCGGCGGTTGAACAACTCTGTGCGGATGTGGAAAAGGCGGTGCGGGATGACGGCATCGTGCTGGTGGTCCTCTCCGACCGTGAAATCGCCGATGACAAACTGCCGATCGACTCGCTGCTGGCCACCGGCGCCGTCCATCACCACCTGGTGCATGCCGGCCTGCGCTGTGACTCCAACATCGTGGTGGACACCGCCAGTGCCCGCGACTCACACCAGCTGGCCTGCCTGGTCGGCGTGGGTGCTACCGCGGTGCACCCCTATTTCTCCTACAGCATCATCAACCACCTGATCGAGACCCGTGAGTTGCTGCTGGACGCCGCCGAGGCGCAGAAAAACTACCGCAACGGGATCATCAAGGGGATGCTGAAGATCCTGTCCAAGATGGGCATCTCCACGGTGGCATCCTATCGCGGCGCCCTGCTGTTCGAGCTGGTGGGCCTGGACCGCGAGGTTGTCGACCTCTGCTTCCCCGGTGCCGCCAGCCGCATCCAGGGGGCGGGGTTCGCCGACCTGCAGGAGGATATGGCAGCGCGGGCGAAGAACGCCTGGAAATCGCGCAAGCCGGTTTCCCCCGGCGGCCTGCACAAGTTTGTCTATGGGCAGGAGTACCACGCCTTCAACCCGGACGTGGTCAAGTCGCTGCAGCAGGCCGTGCGCACCGGCGACTATTCCGCATGGCGTGACTATGCCGAGCTCGTAAACAAGCGGCCGGTTGCAACCCTGCGGGACCTGCTGGCGCTCCGCGACGATGTGCAGCCCGTACCGCTGGAGGAAGTGGAGCCGGCCGAGAGTATCCTGCGCCGGTTCGACAGCGCGGCCATGTCCCTGGGGGCGCTGTCGCCGGAGGCCCATGAGTCCCTGGCCCAGGCGATGAACCGCCTGGGTGGGCGTTCCAACAGCGGTGAGGGTGGTGAGGACCCGGCCCGTTTCGGTACTGACAAGGTCTCCAAGATCAAGCAGATCGCCTCCGGGCGCTTTGGTGTGACCCCGCATTACCTGGTCAATGCCGAGGTGCTGCAAATCAAGGTGGCCCAGGGGGCCAAGCCCGGTGAGGGCGGCCAGCTGCCGGGCGGCAAGGTCAATGAGCTGATTGCCCGCCTGCGCTACTCGGTGCCCGGCGTGACCCTGATCTCGCCACCGCCGCACCATGACATCTACTCGATCGAGGACCTGGCACAGCTGATCTACGACCTCAAGCAGGTCAACCCGGATGCACTGGTGTCCGTGAAGCTTGTGTCCCGCCCCGGTGTCGGCACCATTGCCGCGGGTGTGGCCAAGGCCTATGCCGACCTGATCACCATTTCCGGTTACGACGGCGGCACCGCCGCCAGCCCGATCACCTCGATCCGCTATGCCGGGTCGCCCTGGGAGCTGGGGCTGGCGGAGACCCACCAGACCCTGCGTGCCAACGACCTGCGGGGCAATGTACGGGTGCAGACCGACGGCGGCCTCAAGTCGGGTCTGGATGTGGTCAAGGCGGCCATGCTGGGTGCCGAGAGTTTCGGCTTTGGCACCGCACCGATGGTGGCGCTGGGCTGCAAGTACCTGCGTATCTGTCACCTGAACAACTGCGCTACCGGTGTCGCCACCCAGAACCAGCAGCTGCGGGACGAGCACTATATCGGCACCGTCGAGATGGCGATGAATTTCTTCAAGTTTGTCGCCGAGGAAACCCGTGAGTGGATGGCGCGGCTGGGTGTGCGCACCATGGACGAGCTGGTCGGGCGGGTGGACCTGCTGCAAGCGTTGGAAGGCGAGACCAGCAAGCAGAAAAAGCTTGACCTGTCACCGCTGCTGCACACAGACGAGCTGCTGGCAAGCAAGCCACAGACCTGCCAGGTTGCGCAGAACGATCCCTGGGACAAAGGGGAGCTGGCCGAGCGTATGGTGGCCGATATGTTGCCGGCCATCGACAAGCTCGCAGGTGGCGAATTCAGTTACCGCGTGACCAACTGCGATCGTTCCATCGGTGCGCGCCTGTCGGGCGAGATTGCGAAGCGCCACGGCAACCAGGGCATGGTCGAAGCGCCGGTGAAAGTGCGACTCGAGGGCGTTGCGGGGCAATCGTTCGGCGTCTGGAATGCCGGCGGCCTGGAGATGTACCTGGACGGTGATGCCAACGATTACGTGGGTAAAGGTATGGCCGGGGGCAAGCTGGTGATTCGCCCGCCTGTGGGCAGTACTTTTGAATCACAGAAAACCAGCATTGTCGGTAACACCTGTCTTTACGGTGCCACGGGCGGCAAGTTGTTCGCCGCCGGTCGCGCCGGTGAACGTTTCGCGGTGCGTAACTCCGGTGCCTTTGCCGTGGTGGAAGGTGCCGGCGATCACTGCTGTGAATATATGACCGGCGGCATGGTGGCGGTGCTCGGCAAGACCGGGGTCAACTTCGGCGCGGGCATGACCGGTGGCTTTGCCTATGTGCTGGACCTGGAGCGCGATTTCTTCGACAAATGCAACCACGAGCTGATCGAATTGCGCCGCATCAGTAGCGAGACCCTCGAGCCCAACCAGAGCCACCTGCGTGAGGTGATCGAGGAATATGTTGCGGAGACCGGCAGTGCGTGGGGTGAGGAGTTGCTGGACAACTTCGATGACTACCTGCATCGCTTCTGGCTGGTCAAGCCGAAGGCAGCGAGTCTCGCCGGCCTGCTGGCGGATGTACGCAAGCGCGGCGAATAAAGGGGTGATGAAAATATGAAAGAGCGATTGAATAACGACTTCCAGTTTATCGATGTGGGCCGTACCGACCCGCCGAAAAAAGACATCATCACCCGCACCAACGAGTTTGTGGAGATTTACCAACCGTACAGCGAGCGGCAGGTGGCCAACCAGGCGCACCGCTGCCTGGATTGCGGTAATCCCTACTGCGAGACCGGTTGCCCGGTACACAACTACATTCCCAACTGGCTGCGGCTCATCTCGGACGGCAATGTGATGGAGGCGGCCGAGCTGAGCCACCAGACGAATACCCTGCCTGAAGTGTGTGGCCGGGTATGCCCGCAGGACCGCCTGTGTGAGGGGGCCTGTACCCTCAATGACGGGTTCGGGGCCGTGACCATTGGCAACGCGGAAAAATACATCACCGACACCGCTTTTGCCCTGGGCTGGCGTCCGGACCTGAGCCATGTGGTGAAGACCGATAAGCGTGTCGCAGTGATAGGTGCCGGACCCGCGGGGCTCGGCTGTGCCGATGTGCTGGTACGCAATGGTGTGCAGCCGGTGGTGTTCGACAAATACCCGGAAATCGGCGGCCTGCTGACCTTTGGCATTCCCGAGTTCAAGCTAGAGAAGTCCGTAATGCAGCGGCGTCGCGAGATCTTCACTGAAATGGGGATTGAGTTCTGCCTCAATACGGAAATTGGTGTGGACATCAGCTTTGAGAAATTGCTGAACGACTACGATGCCGTGTTTATGGGCATGGGCACTTACACCTATATGAAAGGCGGCTTTCCCGGTGAAGACCTGCCGGGCGTGTACGACGCATTGCCGTTCCTGGTGGCCAATGTAAACCGCAACATGGGCTGGGAGAAAAATCCGGACGAGTTTATTTCGGTCGAGGGCAAGCGTGTGGTGGTGCTGGGTGGCGGCGACACCGCTATGGACTGCAACCGCACATCTATTCGCCAGCTGGCGCGCAGTGTTACCTGTGCCTATCGACGCGATGAGGAGAATATGCCCGGATCCCGCCGCGAGGTGGCCAATGCCAAGGAGGAGGGCGTGCGCTTCCTGTTCAACCGCCAGCCGGTGGAAATTGTCGGTGACGGCAAGGTCGAGGGCGTCAAGGTGGTGACCACCGAGCTGGGTGAGCCGGATGAAAATGGCCGTCGCCGCCCGCAGGTGGTGCCCGGTTCCGAAGAAATCATCCCCGCCGATACCGTGCTGGTGGCCTTTGGCTTCCGTCCCAGCCCGGCGGACTGGTTCGGTGAGCACAATATTGATACCGCCGACTGGGGTGGTGTCGTGGCACCGGAGGAGCAGGAGTTCAAGTTCCAGACCTCCAACGAGAAGGTGTTCGCCGGTGGCGACATGGTCCGGGGCTCGGACCTGGTGGTGACCGCCATCTGGGAGGGGCGTCAGGCTGCTGAGGGCATCCTCGATTACCTGGACGTCTGACGTGTGTCAGCCGGCTGCCGCCGCCAGGATTGGCGCGGTGGTCGGTTTTCCGCAGTATCCACCCCCCCACTGTCCTAGTCCTGTAGTCCTCTGTACAATGGCCGCCCATTTTTCGACCGCGGCCTGTGTACCCATGTCCGACAGCAAGTTTCCCGAACTGAAGAACGACCGATTCCTGCGCGCCCTGCTGCGCCAGCCGGTGGATCGCACTCCCGTATGGATGATGCGCCAGGCGGGCCGTTACCTGCCTGAGTACCGCGCAACCCGCGCCGAAGCCGGCAGTTTCATGGATCTGTGCCGCAATACCGAGCTGGCCTGTGAGGTGACCCTGCAGCCGCTCGAGCGCTATCCCCTGGATGCCGCGATCCTGTTTTCCGACATCCTGACCATTCCCGACGCCATGGGGCTGGGGCTCTACTTCGAGGAGGGCGAGGGGCCCAAATTCCGCAAGCCGGTGCGTTCCAGGGCAGAAATAGAGGCGCTGGAGGTGGTCAACAGCGCCCGTGACCTCGACTATGTCATGAATGCCGTGGCCACCATTCGCCGCGAATTGAATGGCCGGGTGCCCCTGATCGGGTTTTCCGGCAGTCCCTGGACCCTGGCCACCTATATGGTGGAGGGCGGCTCCAGTCGCGATTTTGCCCGCTGTAAGGCAATGCTGTATTCCCAGCCGGAGCTTATGCACCACCTGCTTTCGGTGCTGGCGGATTCCGTGACCGACTACCTCAATGCCCAGATCCGTGCCGGTGCCCAGGCTGTACAGATTTTCGATACCTGGGGCGGCGCCCTGAGCCATGGCGCTTACCGCGAATTCTCACTGCAGTATATGGCGCGTATTCTGCAAGGGCTGATCAAGGAGGCGGACGGGCGTCCTGTCCCGGCAATTCTGTTCACCAAGGGGGGCGGTCAGTGGCTTGAAGCCATGGCAGACACCGGTGCCACAGCCCTGGGGCTGGACTGGACCACGGATATTGGTGCTGCGCGCCAGCGGGTCGGCGATCGCGTGGCCCTGCAGGGCAACCTGGACCCGGCGGTCCTGTATGCGCCTCCGGAGAAAATTCGCGCTGAAGTGACTGAGGTGCTGGAATCGTTCGGGCGTGGTTCCGGGCACGTCTTCAATTTGGGGCACGGGATTACACCGAAAGTGGACCCCGAGCACGCGCGCGCCATGATTGAAGCAGTCTGCGAGCTCTCACCGCGCTACCACCAGTAGCCAGTAGCCAGTAGCGCCGGGAACCGTAGATATCCTGGCGGGATAGTGGCTCTATCTGTCGCTATATGTACCCGGACCGTGCACCAAAGTGGATTCTCGTGCTATAAAGACGAACTGGTACGGCCATCAATGTGCGCCGTATCAATAAAATAATGTGAAACAAATAAAATTTGGCGGAAACCCTCACTAGCGTGGCGATCCAGCAGGTCAAGGTTTACACGGAACAGTTACAGCGCGGCATGTTTGTGTCCCGGCTCGACAGGCCTTGGACGCATACACCCTTTGCGTTGCAGGGTTTCTATATCCGTGATCTGGAGGAAGTGCGCCAGCTGCAGAAGTACTGCCGCTACGTCTATGTGGATATCACCAAGACGGTGGGGGATGTGGGTGCCAACTTGCGCAGGCTCAAGCGCCTGAACGCTGGTGAGGGCAGGGAGCCCGCAGCACTCTCATCGCGGAACCGCGCCAAAGCTCCTGCCAACATACCCTGCCGGCCAGTCCGGGTTTCCCACCAGGCCTATCCGCCACCGGTCTCTGCACGCAAAGTGGCGTCGCAGGCGCAAAAATTGTTCCGCCAGCTCGAAATATGCCTGCACGAAGTCATGGTTCAGGTCAGCAGTCGGGGGCCTTTGCCGATAACCCAGGTCACCGCGGTCGTGGAGGAACTGGTGGACAACGTGCTCCGCAGTCCCGACGCAGCGGCCTGGCTTGCCCGGATTCGGGCCAAAGATGAATTTACCTACAAGCACTCGATGCGTGCTGGCATATGGGCGATTATTTTTGGCCGCCATATCGGCCTCGACCGTCACGAGCTGGTTTTGCTGGGACTTGCCTGCCTCCTGAAAGACGTGGGGAAGCTGCATCTTGATGACCGGGTCCTGCGGGCAGGGCGACGCAATGCCAAGGTCGAGCGTGAGTATCGCCGCTTCGTCGACCACAGCGTGAAACTCCTGTCTGCTGAGCCCCGCCTCGACCCGCAGGTGGTAAATATTGTCCACTGTCACTGCGAGCGCCACGATGGCAGTGGATACCCGCGCGGCCTGCGCGGCGACAATATCCCGGTGCTGGCCCGCATGTGCGGCATCGTCACTTTTTATGACGAAGCCACCAACCCGCGGGGTGAGGCTTTCCCGGTCGCCCCGTCCCGCGCGGTTGCACAGCTTTACGACCTGCGCGGAATAGCTTTTCATGAGCAGCTCGTAGTGGAGTTTATCCAGGCGATCGGCCTGTATCCCACCGGCACGCAAGTGGAGCTGTCCACAGGCGAGGTGGCCGTGGTCGTAGAACAGACTTACCACCATCGCCTGCGGCCGCGGGTAATGGTGGTACTGGATTGTGATGGACAGAAGCTGCCGAAGCCCCGCCTGGTGGACCTGGCTGTAGATGACGACCGCAAGCAGCGCCTGATTGAGCGTGGCAAACTGGGCCCGGGGGACAAGATTACCATCTTGCAGGACCTGGAGCCGAGCAAGTACCCCGATGTGGACGTGGCTGCGGTGCGGGATCGCTACCTGTTGCAAAACCGCGGGATTGGGGCAGCGCTTACCCGGCTGTTCTCACGCTAGGCGAATGCTGGCGGCGGTGTGGGGCAGGCGAGAGCTATCGCCGTGCCGCCGGGGCCAGCATTGCCAGTGCCATTGACCCCGCCACCGCAGTCCCAAGTGCGCCCGCCAGTGGCGCGACCCCGACCCCGGCATCCAGCAATATCCCCACCAGCAACGGCGAGATGGCAGTGGACAGGATCATTGCGCCCTGTGAAACAGCGCGGATCGCACCCAGGTGCCTGGTTCCATAACGCTCCGGCCACATGGCGCCAGCGGCGGTACCGGTTCCCGCCTGGGTGATACCGAGCAGTGTCAGGTAAGCCATGGGTACCCAGGATTTCTCGAAAAATGCCAGCAGCGCCAGCCCCGCTACCATCGGTAGCAGAGCCAGCGGCAGGCTGCGTTGTGCGCCGAACCGGTCCACGAGGCTGCCCGCCAGGAACAGCATCAGCAGGTGACCGGCAGCGTAACCTCCAAAGGCGGAGCCCAGCAGGGTCAGTGACCAGCCTCGCGCCTCGCCGATTGCGCCCTGGTGAAACAGCACTGCGGTGACCACCATCGGTGTCATCAAGGCCGCGGGCAGAAGCAGGTAAAAGCCCGGGTCACGCATCACCTGTCCACGGCTGAATCCCTCACCGGGGTCCCCGTCGCCGGTGCTGTCGCCGGGGGAGCGGCTTTCGGTCCGGGCCAGCCACAGCAGGGCGGGCAACGCGAGGCAGAGCAGGGCCAGCGCGGACGCGAGCCAGGCGCTGCGCCAGCCAAATGCCTCAATCAACCAGGCACCGCCAGTGGGCAGCAGGGCCTCGGCGAGCGGGAAGCCCAGCGCCGCCACGGCGATGACCTTGCCGCGGTTGCTGCTGAAGTAGCGCCCCGCCGTGGTCATGCCCAGGTGCGTCATGAAACCCTGGCCGGCGAAGCGCAGCAGGAAAAAACCCGGCAGCAGCATCAGGGCATGGCTGGCGCTTGCCATCAGTAGGCAGGCCAGCGCCAGCACGGTCACTACAACTGCCGTGATCCGGCGCAGGGGCCAGCGATCCACCAGGCTGCCGCAGGCCAGGAGGCCAATGGCGGAAACCAGGGTGGCAGCGCTGTAGGTGGCACCGTACCAGGCATTGCTGAGGCCGAACTCCTCGCGCAGGGCGCCGCCAAAAATGGAGATAAAGAATGTCTGTCCGAAGCCCGAAGCGGCCACGGCAAGCAGGGCAAAAAATACCAGGTGGGCGCGTTCGCGCATGAATGCGGGAAGCTGGACCATATTCAGTCAATTCTTCTGTGGAGGGATTGGGCCCCGAGTCTGGGCGGGGCCAGTGCGGCAGGTGTCAGACAATATTCCCGAAGTGTCCGCCCATGCGGACCTCGTCTTCCGCTGACAGCGACTCGAGCCAGTTCACCCGATCGGCGCCGAACAGCATGATCACGGTGGAACCCAGCTTGAAGCGCCCCATCTCCTCGCCTTTCTCGAGTTCGACCGGCTTGCTGTCGCGGTAGCTGATGGTTTGCACCCGGCGCTTCAGGGGGGCCACCAGGCCGGCCCAGGTGGTCTCGATACTGGCGACAATCATCGCTCCGACGAGAATCATGGCCATCGGTCCCGCCGCGGTGTCGAAAACACATACAACCCGCTCGTTGCGGGCGAACAGCCGCGGCACATTGTCTGCGGTCACGGTGTTCACGGAAAACAGCTGGCCCGGGACGTAGGTCATGCTGCGCAAGGTGCCGTCCACCGGCATATGCACGCGGTGATAATCCCTGGGCGACAGGTATACGGTGGCAAAGTGGCCGCCGGTAAACTCTGCCGCTAGCTGGGCATCGCCGCCCACCAGCTCCATGAGGCTGTAATCGTGACCCTTGGCCTGGAAGACGCGGCCATTATGGATTTCGCCCAGCTGGCTGATGGCGCCGTCAGCGGGACAGGCGATGCTGTTCTCCCCCTCGACCACCGGGCGTGCACCCTCTTTCAGTGCGCGGGTGAAGAAATCGTTGAAATTCGCATAAGCGGTGCAGTCCGGCTCCCGGGCCTCGCTCATATCGACGCCGTATTTCTCGACAAACCAGCGGGTAAACGGATCCTTGATTGCCTTGATGCGGGTCTCGGCCAGCCAGCCGGCGGCGCGGGACAGGGCGTGTTGCGGCGTCAGGTACTGCAGTGTGGTAAAAACTTTTGGATGCATACAAATTGCCTGAAGGCAGGCTCCTAGCTAAAAAACCCTAAAATAAAACCTGGAATGAGCCAGTGCGCTGGTCATTGCTCCACCGGTGTATCCGGCAGGTTGCCCCACTCGCTCCAGGAGCCGGGGTAGGCACGGATGTCCAGGCCCAGTGATTTGCCCACCAGCCAGGTGAAGCCGGAGCGATGATGGCTCTGGCAATGGGTCACTATCTCCTTGCTGTCATCGATCCCCAGTGCTGCCAGCAGCTCCCGGGCGTCGGTGCGAATCCGCAGGTCGCGCTGTGGGTCCATGAGCCGTGTCCATTCACAGTTGATCGCCCCGGGTATGTGCCCGCCTTTCATTGCCACCACTTTCTCACCACTGTATTCCTGCGGCGAGCGCGCATCCCAGATACAGAAAGCGGGTGAATCGAGATGCCGGAGGATTTCTTCTGCCTCCATGATTGGCGCGGAGTCGATATTGACCGTGACTTCGCTGGGGGTGATTTGCGGGGCATCTGTGGTGAGGGGCAGGCCGGCGCCACGCCATGCGTGCATGCCGCCATTGAGGTAGCTGTAATGCCGGTGGCCGATGACTTCCAGGGTCCACAGAAAGCGGCCGGCCCAGCCGCCGCCCTCGTCGTCAAACGCCACGACATGGTGCTCTGGGCGCAGGCCGATGGCGCTCAATACCTGTGCCAGTCGATCGACGCCCGGCAGTTTGCCCGGTGCCGGCGGCGTGCCCGCCAGCAGGGCCTGGAATGGCAGGTGTACGGCACCGGGAATATGGCCGCTGGCGTAGTTCTGTGGTGAACTCAGGTCCACCAGCAGCAGCTCATCGCGCTCGAGCTGGGCCGCGAGCTGCTCCGGTTCGATAATCAGTGGCAGTGTTGCGGACAAAGTACGTCTCCTCTCATACGGTTACCGGCGAGCCCCTGCCGAGAGGCGCTTCCATAGTGGCTGGCGATCACTCCTCCTGCAGGCTGTTGCGCAGGTGGATAAAGCTGTTCATGCGCCGCTCGCTGATATCGCCACGGGCCAGGGCGGCGTTGATGGCGCATCCGGGCTCTCCCTGGTGGCGACAGTCGCGAAAGCGACAGTGGCCGATAAAGGGGCGAAACTCGATGAAACCCTCGAGCAGGTCCGCCTCGCTCATGTGCCAGAGGCCGAATTCGCGAATGCCGGGGGAGTCTATCAGATCACCGCCGGTGGGCAGGTGAAAGAGTTCCGCTGCGGTGGTGGTATGGGTGCCTTTCTGGGTCGCCTGCGACAGCTCGCCGGTGCGCGCGCCCGCTTCGGGCAGCAGCGCGTTGACCAGGGACGACTTGCCCACGCCCGACTGCCCTACAAATACACTGGTGCCGCGCGCCAGGGTCTGCAGCAGTTCCGGCAGGCCTTCACCGGTCTTGGTGGACAGCCGCAGCACCGGATATCCCAGCTCCGGGTAGGGGGCCAGCAGGTCCTCGAGAGCGGCGCGGTTGCTGTCGTCGATCCGGTCAATCTTGTTGAGTACCAGCAGTGGCGGGATGCCGGTGGTCTCGGCGGCCACCAGGTAGCGGTCGATGGCGTTGGCAAAGGGTTCGGGGTAGGGCGCGACCACGATCAGGATGCGGTCGATATTCGCAGCCACGGTCTTCAGGTCGCCGTAGCGATCTGGTCGCTGCAGCTCTGACTGCCGTGCCAGGCGTGCACCGACGACACCGGTGCCGCCGCTGCCCTCGCCCAGGGCCGGGCGCCAGGCCACGCGATCACCGGTCACGAGGGTGTCGATATTGGCGCGCATATGGCAGCGCTGGCGCAACTCCGAGTCGCTGCTGCTTTCCACCAGTACCTGGGTGCCGTAGTTGGCGATCACCAGGCCGGTCTGCTCCGGTCCCAGGTCGCCCTCCTCGAGGGCGTGCTCGACACCTTCCGCGCGTCTGCGGGCGCGCTCTTCGCGTTCCTGCTGGATTTTTTCAACGCGCCACTTCTGGCGCCGGTTCAGTTTGCGTTTGCTCATCGTGGACAGTCGGGGCCATTGGCGATTCGTCGCGGATTATAGCCCGACTGTACTCGCCGGCGTGGTTTTCTCTGTATAGTTTGCATCCGTCGAGAGTTGCGGTAACTTTCAGCGAGGCAGAGGAGACCCGCATTGGACCAGAACAACCTGATCTGGATCGACCTGGAGATGACCGGACTCGATCCCGAAAAAGAGCGCATCATTGAAATTGCCACCATCGTCACTGATTCACGGCTGAACATACTGGCCGAGGGGCCGTCCATGGCCGTTCACCAGAGTAATGCGCTGCTGGACGCGATGGACGAATGGAATACAGAGCAACACGGCGGTTCCGGTCTGGTGAAGCGGGTGCGCGAGTCCTCCATCTCCGAGCGCGATGCGGAGCGGGAGACCATCGCTTTCCTCAGCCAGTGGGTACCCGAGGGGGCGTCCCCCATGTGCGGCAACTCCATCGGCCAGGACCGCCGCTTCCTGGTGCGCTATATGCCCCGGCTGGAAAGCTATTTTCACTACCGCAACCTGGATGTCAGTTCGGTCAAGGAGCTGGCGCGTCGCTGGCGTCCGGACGTGCTGGAGGGAGTGAAGAAGGAGAGCAGCCACCTGGCGCTGGATGATATTCGCGACTCCATTAACGAGCTGCGCCACTACCGCGATCATTTCTTTCGCATCTAGCACGCCAGCGGAGCTGCAGGCTTCTCCTCATGGGCCACGCCTGATTTTTCTTTTGCGCCGCCGGCCGCTGCGCAGCCGGGCCAGGGCCCACTCGATATGCTCTGCCACCAGGGGGGTGGCTGTCGCCAGCCCTTGTTCCAGTGCCGCGATGACCTCCGGGGACGGGTCGCCGTTACCCAGCGCCACCGCCAGGTTGCGCTGCCAGCGCTCGTAGCCGATGCGGCGAATGGCCGATCCAGCGGTGCGCTCCAGGAATTCCTGCTCGGTCCAGCCGAATAAGGTCAGCAGTCCACCGTCGTCGAGGCCGTGGCGCGGGTGGAAATCCGCCTCGGCGGTGGGGCTCGCGAACTTGTTCCAGGGGCAGATGATCTGGCAGTCGTCGCAGCCGAACACGCGGTTGCCCATGGGCTCGCGGAATTCCTCCGGAATCGATCCCTTGTTCTCGATGGTGAGATAGGAGATACAGCGGCGTGCGTCCAGCTGGTAGGGGCCGACAAAGGCATCCGTGGGGCAGACTTTCAGGCAGGCGGTGCATTCCCCGCACTGGTTCGCCTGGACGCTGTGATCCACCGGCAGGGCCAGGTTGGTGTAAATTTCACCGAGGAAAAACCAGGAGCCGGCACCGCTGTTCAGCACCATGCAATTCTTGCCGATCCAGCCCAGCCCGGCCTTTTCCGCCAGCGCCCGCTCCATTACCGGCGCACTGTCGGTAAAGGCGCGCCCGTGCGCGTCCAGCCCGTTTTCCGCGCAGAAGGCGTCGATCTGTGCCGCGAGCCTGGCCAGCCGCTTGCGGATAAGTTTGTGGTAGTCGCGACCGGTGGCATAGCGGGAAACATAGGCCTTGCCCGGGTCCTTGAGTACCCGTACGGGTTCGGTATCCGGGGGCAGGTAGTCCAGCCGCACGCTGATGGCGCGCAGGGTGCCCGGCTCCAGTAGCTCGGGCCGCCAGCGCTTGGCCCCATGGGCCGCCATCCAGTCCATGTCCCCATGGTGGCCGGCTTCCAGCCACTGTTGCAGGCGCTCGCCGTGGGTTTCCAGCTGGCAGTCGGTAATCCCCACCTGCTGGAAACCCAGCTCGCGCCCCCAGGCCTTGATCCGGGCGGCGAGGTCGGTGAGCAGTCTGTCGGTGGCGTGGTCTTGGCTCATGGGGCTCCGGTCAGCCGGTCCGCATACAGCGGCGAGGTCGTAGGACAAGGGACAAATTATACGCCCGGAAAGGTATACTGCGGGGTGTCCCACGGGGCCGGGAAACGCCCGGCGGCGGCTATTCTGCCACAGATTAAAAATTAACCACACCGGAGACTCCCAGGGAAGCTTAATGGAACTCCCACACCCTCTTTACAGTGCCGACTCGGTTCGTGACCTGGACCGGCGCACCATCGCTGCGCTCAGGATTCCCTCGATTACACTGATGAAACGCGCCGGACGCGCCGCCTTTGCGCAGTTGCTGGCCCGCTGGCCCGAGGCCAGCCGCGTGCAGGTGTTCTGCGGTGGTGGCAACAATGGCGGGGATGGCTATGTGATTGCGGCCCTGGCGGCCGAGAAGCAGATTCCCGTGACGGTCTATGCCTGCGTGGACCCACAGAAGCTCTCCGGCGATGCGCTGGAGGCCTGCCGTTACGCCGAGCGCGAGGGGGTGCATATCGTAACTTCGCTGGCGGAGCTGGACAGTGCCGACGCCAACACGGTGATCGTGGACGCGCTGCTGGGGACCGGTTTTTCCGGGGCGGTGCGCGAGCACATGGCACACGCCATCGAGCGCATCAACCACTCACCCGCGCCGGTACTGGCGGTGGATATGCCGTCGGGGGTGGAGTCTGATAGTGGTGCTGCCGGAACTGCGGTCCAGGCGGACATCACCGTGACATTTATCGGTCGCAAGTTCGGTCTTTTCTGTGGCCGTGGCGCGGCACTCAGCGGCGAAGTGCTATTCGCCGACCTGGGTGCGCCGGGTTCGGTCTATCGGGAGATTGATCCCCTGGCGCGGCGTTATGACGCCGCCAGTGTGCCGCGGTTGCCGCGCCGCCCGGTGGATGCCTACAAGAACCAGTTCGGCCACGTGCTGGTGGTGGGCGGCGACCGTGGATTCGGTGGCGCGGCGATGATGGCCGCGGAATCGGCGGCACGGACCGGGGCCGGACTGGTTTCCCTCGCCACGCGACCGGAGCACCTGCCGGCGGCGCTGACGCGCTGCCCCGAGGTGATGGCCCGCCCGGTGATTTCCGGCCAGGAGCTGGAGCCGTTGCTGGAGGCCCCCAGCGTGATTGCGGTGGGGCCGGGACTGGGGCAGGAGCCCTGGGGAGAACAGCTGCTGGCACGCGCCGCCCGCGCGGAGGTCCCGGTAGTGCTGGATGCGGATGCCCTGAATATCCTCGCCGGCGGCAGGGTGCTGGCAGGGTTCCGCCGCGACGACTGGGTGCTTACTCCCCATGTGGGTGAGGCCGCCCGCCTGCTGGGCTGTGACACGGCCGAGGTTCTCGCGGATCCCCGCGGCGCCGCGCTGGCAATTCAGCAGAAATTCAGCGGTGTGGTGATACTCAAGGGGGCGGGGACCCTGATAGCCCACGATGGCGGGGTCGACCTGGTCAACAGTGGCAACCCGGGTATGGCTTCCGGTGGCATGGGGGACCTGCTTACCGGTGTCGTGGCGGCGCTGGTGGGCCAGCATATGCCGTTGCCAAAAGCAGCGCAGCTGGCAGTCTGGCTCCATGGCGAGGCGGGTAACCGCGCGGCAGCAGACGGCCAGCGGGGGCTGCTCGCTACCGACCTGTTGCCGTGGGTCAGGAAACTGGTGGACTGATGGAACTGAACCGGGAGCTGGTTGACGAAGAAGCCACTGTGGCGGCGGGTGAGGCACTGGGCCGCGCCTGCCTGGCGGTGGGCATGCCTGCCGGGATGACGGTGCACCTGCACGGCCAGCTGGGTGCCGGCAAAACCACGTTCTGCCGTGGCGTGCTGCGTGCCTTCGGGCATCGCGGGGCGGTCAAGAGCCCCACGTACACCCTGGTAGAGCCATACGAAGCAGGGGCGCAGCGTGTATACCACTTTGACCTCTATCGCCTGGGCGATCCCGAGGAGCTGGAGTTTATGGGGGTGCGTGACTACTTCTCCCCCGGCAGCCTCAGCCTGGTGGAATGGCCGGAGCGGGGTGCGGGCGTGCTGCCGCCCGCGGACCTGGTAGTGGAGCTGTCGGTTCCGCAGCGCGGGCGGGCCCTGCATCTGTATACACAGTCAGGGCAGGGGGAGCGTGTGCTGAGCGCAATCGCTCCCCTGTTGGGATAAACTTACCGGCCAGCAAGGCAGGGAAAAGCAGCAACCACCAAGAATAACGTTAACGGGGCTGAACCATGAATCGAGTGTGGCGTCGACTTTGCGACCCGGCGCGTGTGCGGGCAGCGGCACTTTTCCAGCGGCTTTGCGGTTTGCCTCCCCTGCGAGGCGGCCGGCGAGCAGCCGCCCCGCTTGTATTGTCCCTCATCGCAATCATTCTGCTTACCGCCGGTCCTGTGCAGGCTGCGGAGGTGCAGGGGGTGCGCCTGTGGCGGGCCCCGGACCACACCCGTCTCGTGTTTGACCTGAGTGGCCCGGCGGAGCACAAGCTTTTTACCCTGAGTGACCCGCACCGTGTCGTGATCGACGTGAGCGATACCCGCCTGGCTGCGGCCTTTGGTGAGCTGGAACTGGAAAACACACCCATTGAGCAGGTGCGCCATGCCCAGCACAACAAGAAAGACCTGCGCGTGGTGCTGGACCTGAAGCAGGAAACCAAGCCCCGCAGCTTTGCCCTGCGGCGGCTGGAGGAGAAACCTGACCGCCTCGTGATTGATCTCTATGACCATGCCGAGCAGGAGGAGAAATCGCTGCTGGAGGTCAGTCGTGAGCGCGATGTAGTGATTGCCATTGATGCCGGCCACGGCGGCGAGGACCCGGGTGCGTCCGGTCCCGGTGGCCTGCGCGAAAAAGATGTGGTGCTGGCCATCAGCCGCCAGCTGCACAAGGCGATCGACAGCCGTCCGGGCTTTACCGCCAAGCTGGTGCGCACCGGTGATTACTATATTCCGCTGCGTGAGCGGGTGAACAGGGGGCGCAAGATGCGCGCCGACCTCTTTGTGTCCATTCATGCCGACGCCTTTACGCGCAAGGATGCCCGCGGGGCCGGTGTGTACGCGGTATCTTCCCGGGGTGCCACCAGTGAAACGGCGCGCTTCCTGGCGCAACGGGAGAATGAGTCGGACCTGATTGGCGGTGCGGGCAGCCTAAATCTTGGCGACAAGGATGACACCCTGGCCGGGGTGCTGCTGGACCTGTCCATGACAGCAACCATGAATGCCAGCCTGGATGTGGGGGCGAGTGTGTTGTCGCAACTGGGGCAGGTTACCCACCTGCACAAGAAGCAGGTGGAGCAGGCCAACTTTTCTGTGCTGCGTTCACCGGATGTCCCCTCGATCCTGGTGGAAACCGGGTTTATCACCAATCCCCACGAGGCCCGGCGCCTGCGTGACCCATCATTCCAGCGCAAGCTGGCACAAAAACTCAGTGCAGGTATAGTGGCGCACTTCAGCAGCCGCCCGCCTGCCGGTTCCTGGCTCGCGGCCAATATTGGCCCGCAGCGCCAGCACACCATCGCCCGCGGCGATACCCTGTCGGCGATAGCCCTGCGCTACAACGTCTCGGTGGCTGCGCTCAAGCGCGTCAACGGGATCAGAAATTCGGTGATCCGGGTGGGCCAGACGCTGACGATTCCCTCGGGCTGATGCCTCGACACACAACAGACTCTGAAGCACAGCCTGGCAACAGGCCGTCATTGCCGTATATGCACGATAAGATCCAGCAACTCTCACCGCGCCTCGCCAACCAGATCGCCGCCGGCGAGGTGGTGGAGCGCCCCGCGTCCGTGATCAAGGAGTTGCTGGAGAACAGCCTCGATGCGGGTGCCAGCCGCCTGGACGTGGAGATCGACAACGGCGGCATCAAGCGGATCAAGGTACGGGATAACGGCAAGGGCATCGGCAAGGATGACCTGCCCATGGCCCTTGCCCGCCATGCCACCTCCAAGATCCACGCCCTGGAGGACCTGGAGGCGGTGGCCACACTGGGTTTCCGTGGCGAGGCGCTCGCCAGTATCTCCTCGGTCGCGCGCCTGGCACTGACCAGCAGTCGCGACGACAGCGGCAAGGGCTGGCAGGTCAGTGCCGAGGGCCGCGACATGCAGGCGCAGGTGGCTCCGGCCGCGCACCCGCGCGGTACCACGGTCGATGTGCGCGATCTCTTCTTTAATACCCCTGCCCGCCGCAAGTTCCTGCGCACAGAAAAGACCGAGTTCAATCGGGTAGACGACACCATCAAGCGCCTGGCGCTGTCGCGCTTTGACGTTGCCATCACCCTGCGCCACAACGGCAAGGGCGTGCACAACCTGCGCGCGGGTAGTGGTCGGGTGGAGATGGAGCGGCGGGTGTCGCAGGTGTGCGGACCCGCGTTCATGCAAAATGCCCTGCATATCGATGTGGAGCGCAGTGGCCTGCGCCTGTGGGGGTGGGTGGCCGAGCCCGCTTTCTCCCGCTCCCAGGCCGACCTGCAGTTTTTCTACGTCAACGGCCGTGCCATCCGCGACAAGGTGGTCAGCCACGCCGTGCGGCGCGCTTTCGCCGATGTGCTCTACCATGGCCGCCACCCGGCGTTTGTCCTGTACCTGGAGCTGGATCCCGCATCGGTGGACGTCAACGTACACCCCACCAAGCACGAGGTGCGCTTCCGTGACAGCCGCCTGGTACACGATTTCCTCTTCGGCAGCCTGCACCGCGCACTGGCCTCGGTACGCCCGGGGGATCGTGGGGATGGCAATAATGCCGGGGACGCCACGGGGCAGCCCCTACAGCCAACCCCGGCGGCTGCGGTGTCCGGGACCGCGGCGGGGGAGTTTGCCGGCCAGCAGCGGATGCCGCTGTCGTCTGCCCCGTCGCCGGACCGGTTACAGGGGCAGATGCAGGGTTACGGGGCCCTGCACCAGCCATACGCAGGCTCCGCCGGGGTGGCCGAAGCGCCCGCCACCGGCGCGGCGCCGCTGCCACAGGAATTGAACCCGGGCCTGCCGCCTGAAGCTGCTGACAGCGAGGCACCGCCACTGGGCTTTGCCCTGGCGCAGTTGCACGGCATCTATATCCTGGCGCAGAACGAGCAGGGACTCATCGTGGTGGATATGCACGCGGCCCACGAGCGGATCGTCTACGAGCAGATGAAGTCATCGCACGCGGCGGGCGGTATCCAGGCGCAGCCACTGCTGGTGCCGGTGAGCCTGGCGGTGAGCCAGCGCGAGGCGGATTGCTTCGAGGAGCGCAGCGAGGTCTTTACCGCGCTAGGCTTTGTTCTGCAGCGCGCGGGTCCGGAGACCCTGCTGGTGCGCCAGGTGCCCACCATGCTGCACGGTGCCGAGGTGGAGCAGCTGGTGCGGGATGTGCTCTCCGACCTCCTGGCCCAGGGCGGCAGTGACCGGATTGGCGAGCGGGTCAACGAGGTGCTGTCCACCATGGCCTGCCATGGCTCGGTGCGGGCCAATCGCAAATTGACGGTACCGGAGATGAATGCCCTGTTGCGGGATATGGAGCGCACCGAGCGCAGCGGGCAGTGCAACCATGGCCGCCCCACCTGGACCCAGGTGAAGCTCGGGGATATGGACAAGTGGTTTATGCGCGGCCAGTGACGGCGCGACAGGATGACAGCAATTTGAGTGATGCAGCCGCAGGCGGGCGACCGCGCGCAATCTTCCTGATGGGACCGACAGCCTCGGGCAAGACCGACCTGGCCATGGCGATCAGCGACCAGCTACCCGTGGAGTTAATCAGTGTCGATTCGGCCCTGGTCTACCGGGGCCTGGACATCGGTTCCGCCAAGCCCGATGCCGGCGAGCTGGCACGCTATCCCCACCGCCTGATCGATATCTGTGATCCCGCCGAATCCTATTCCGCCGGTGACTTCCGCCGCGACGCCCTGGCAGCGATGGCCGAGATCAGCGCTGCCGGCCGTATCCCGCTACTGGTTGGCGGAACCATGCTCTATTTTCGGGCTCTATGGGAAGGAATGGCTGAGCTGCCGCCGGCGGACCCGGCAGTGCGTGCCGAGATCGAG
This sequence comes from Microbulbifer sediminum, assembly GCF_021729035.1. Lineage (GTDB taxonomy): Bacteria > Pseudomonadota > Gammaproteobacteria > Pseudomonadales > Cellvibrionaceae > Microbulbifer > Microbulbifer sediminum. Next base: position 70,470 of record NZ_JAJSAP010000006.1, read on the forward strand.
GCACGTGCGGCGCGGGAGGGCTGGCCGGCCCTGCACGCGGAGCTCGCACAGGTGGACCCGGAGCTGGCTGCGCAGCTGCACCCGAATCACTCGGTACGCATCGAGCGCGGCCTGGAGGTCTACCGGCTTACGGGGCGCCCCCTGTCCGAGCTGCGGCGGGAGCAGGCGCGGGACCCGGTCAGGGATCATTACCGCGTGACCCAGCTGGCACTGCTGCCGCGGGACCGCGCCTTGCTGCACCGGCGTATCGAGCAGCGCTTCCGGCAGATGCTGGCGCGGGGGTTCGTGGATGAGGTGCGCGCCCTGCGGGCGCGGGGCGACCTGCACGGGGACCTGCCGGCGATTCGCGCGGTGGGCTACCGGCAGGTGTGGCAGTACCTGGCCGGTGAACTCGACTATGAGGAAATGGTCGAGGCGGGTATCGCCGCCACCCGGCAACTGGCCAAGCGCCAGCTTACCTGGCTGCGGCGCTGGCCGGACCTGTCGCGGGTTTACCTGCAGGCGCCGGATGGCACATTGCGCAAAAATGACGAAATCTTGGCGGAAGCCTTGAAATTTCTTGCCTGAGCAGCCATAACGTGAGGGTGCCGTCCTCAGGTCGGTATGGATCAGTCAGTCATTATCACAGAGTCCGGCGATTTCCGGCTCATTTTATACGCGTATTCAACCGTAACCGTTCTTTAGTTCGCGGCGTTCGCGAGCGCGATTATGGCCTGTTTACGGCTTCCAGCTTTTGACAAGGAGAAAAAAGATGTCAAAAGGGCACAGCTTACAAGACCCTTACCTCAATGTTCTGCGTAAAGAGCGTATCCCGGTTTCGATCTATCTCGTAAACGGCATCAAGCTTCAGGGGCAAATTGAATCTTTCGACCAGTTCGTGGTGTTGCTGAAGAACACCGTGAGCCAGATGGTATACAAGCACGCCATCTCTACCGTGGTGCCATCCCGCGCAGTGCGGGTGCCGCTGCTCAACCCGGCAGCCCAGGGCGGAGCCGGCGAGGGAGCTGGTGAAGGCGGTGAGCGCGACAGCTTCGCCTGATCCCGTTTCTCCCGAAACACAACGTGTGCCCCGGCCCGCCGGGGCTTTTGCGGTTATGTGCCAGGATAAATGGCGCCTCTGACAAGCCTTATTTTGCCGCGGGTGCGGTGATCGTACCCCTCGGGCAACAGTTGAGAATTCCCATTGTTTTTTGAACGACCGGAGTCCGGTGAGCTGGCGGTGCTGGTGCACCTGGAGCTGTCGGCAGTCGACAGCCCCGAAGATCCACGTGAATTTGAAGAGCTGGCCCTGTCCGCCGGTGCGGACCCGGTCACGTTCATTTTCGGCCAGCGCACCAAGCCTGATCCCCGCACCTTTGTCGGCCGGGGCAAGCTGGAGGAGATCCAGCGGGCAGTCAAGGAGCACGGCGCAGAGCTGGTGATGTTTGATCACAACCTGTCGCCGAGCCAGGAGCGCAATATCGAGCGCGAGCTGGGCTGCCGGGTGCTGGACCGCACCGGCCTGATCCTGGATATCTTCGCCCAGCGCGCCCGCACCCATGAGGGCAAACTGCAGGTGGAGTTGGCGCAGCTACGACATATGGCCACGCGGCTGGTGCGCGGCTGGACCCACCTCGAGCGCCAGAAAGGCGGTATCGGCCTGCGCGGCCCCGGTGAGACGCAGCTGGAGACGGACCGCCGCCTGTTGCGTGCCCGCATCGATTCAATTGAGAAACGGCTGGAAAAAGTCCGTCGGCAGCGCGACCAGGGGCGCCGCGCCCGCACCCGCGCCGAGGTGCCCACGGTGTCCCTGGTGGGCTACACCAATGCGGGCAAGTCAACCCTGTTCAACCGACTTACGGATGCGGGCGTATACGTGAGGGACCAGTTGTTTGCCACCCTTGACCCCACCATGCGGCGGGTTGAGCTGCCGAGTGTGGGCGCGATGATCCTGGCGGATACGGTAGGGTTTGTGTCGCACCTGCCGCACCGGCTGGTTGAGGCGTTTCGCGCCACCCTGGAGGAGGCGGCCAATGCCACACTGCTCTTGCATGTGGTGGATGCAGCTGCCGAGGATCGCCTGCACCTGATGGAGGAGGTGCAGCTGGTACTAGAGGAAATTGACGCCGCTGACTTGCCGCAACTGGTGGTGTACAACAAGATCGACCTGTTGGCGGCTAAAGAGCCGACTATCGATCGCGACGCCAATGGCGTGCCGCGGGCGGTCTGGGTGTCCGCCGCTACCGGTGCCGGTTGCGACCTGCTGGTAGAGGCGATTTCCGAGCGCATCGGTGAGCAGATGGTGCATGGGGAGTTGCTGGTGGCGCCGCGACATGGGCGCTTACGGGCGCAGCTGTATGAAATCAATGCTGTCAGGCATGAGGCCTATTGCGACAACGGTGATTTAAGGCTGGAACTGGTATTGCCCCGCAGCGACCTGCAGAGGCTGCTGGCACCCTACGCCGATGCGGGCGACGGACCGCAGTGGCGGGCGTCAGACTGACGGAAAACTGGTGGCGATCAATGCTAGAATCGCGCCGCTATAAACAAGATTCTCAGAGAGTTGGAGTAAGTCGATGGCCTGGAACGAGCCGGGTGGTAATAACAAGGACCCCTGGGGCGGCGGTGGTGGTAATAACCCCAACGGCGGTCCGCCGGATCTGGATGAGTTGCTGCGCAAGCTGCAGCGCAAGCTGAGCGGCCTGTTTGGTGGCGGTGGTCCCGCTGCCGGCGGGGAGGCCGGGCGCTTTCCGTGGGCGCTGGTGGCCATCGTGGTGGCCGTCCTGTACGGCCTGCTGGGTTTCTACCAGGTCAACGCCAACGAGTCTGCGGTGGTGCTGCGCCTGGGTAAGTACCACACCACCGAAACGTCCGGCCTGCACTGGAATCCGCCGCTGATCGACCACGTCACCAAGGTGAACATGACCGAGGTGCGCACCGAGCGCACCACCGGCCAGATGCTCACCGAGGATGCCAACATCGTCGAGGTGGTGCTTACCGTCCAGTGGCACATCGATGATGCGGAGTCCTATGTGCTGCGCGTTGCCGACCCGCTGAAGAGCCTGCAGGAAGCCACCGACAGTGCCCTGCGCCACGTGGTGGGCTCCGCTACCCTGAACGGGGTCATCTCCCAGAGCCGGACCGAGGTCTCTGCCGATACCCAGTCACGCCTGCAGGAGTACCTGGACCTGTACCAGACCGGTATTCGCGTCGACGTGGTCAACCTGACCGATGCCAAGGCGCCGCGCGAGGTGCAGGATGCCTTCGATGACGTCACCAAGGCCCGCGAGGACGAGGTGCGCTTCAAGAACGAGGCCCAGGCCTATGCCAACCAGGTCATCCCGGTGGCACGGGGTACAGCCCAGCGCAGGATCGAGGAGGCCGAGGCCTACAAGGCGCGTGTCGTAGAGCTGGCCCGTGGTGAGACGGTGCGCTTTGAAAAGCTGCTGGGGGAATACCAGCAGGCCCCGGAGGTGACCCGCGAGCGCCTGTACCTGGATACGATTCAGGAAGTGATGAGCAACACCTCCAAGGTGATGGTGGATGTCGAGGACGGCAATAGCATGATGTACCTGCCACTCGACAAGCTGGCGGAACGCAGCGCCGATGGCGCCACCCAGCGCAAGGGTGTTTCAACCAAGGTCGTGGACGAGGTCTACCAGCGTGTAGTCGATCGCCTGCGCACCGAGGCCGCCAACAATCGTCGCAATCGTGACGTCCGGTAAGGGGGGAGGATTATGAACAACAGAACTCTCGTTATCATTGCCGCGCTGCTGCTGGCCGTGCTGGCGATCTCCTCCAGTGCCTTTGTGGTCAAGGAAACCGAGAAAGCGGTGCTGCTGCGCTTCGGTGAACTGGTGCGTACGGACTATGAGCCGGGCATCTACTTCAAGATCCCGCTGGTTCACGAGCTGCGCAAGTTCGATGCCCGTATCCAGACGGTGGACTCGCAGCCGGTGCGCATGCTCAACTCGGAAAACAAGTTCATGATGGTGGACTCCTACGCGAAGTTCCGCATCTTTGACGTGGGCCGCTTCTACGTCGCCACCCGCGGTGACGAACGCAACGCGGTACGCCTGCTTTCCGAGCAGATCAATAACCGCTTGCGTAACCAGTTCGGTGTACGCGACCTGCACGAGGTGGTGAGTGGCCAGCGCGATGAGCTGATGTCCGAAATCACCACGAACCTCAATGAGGTGGCGCAGACCAACCTGGGCGTGGAGGTGATCGACGTGCGGGTGAAGCGCATCGACCTGCCGCCGGAAGTGTCGGAATCCGTGTTCCAGCGTATGCGCGCCGGCCGGGAGCTGGAGGCCCGCGACCACCGCGCCAAGGGCCAGGAAGCCAGCGAGCGTATCCGTGCGAACGCCGATCGCCAGGTGGTGGAGATCGAGGCTGAGGCCGAGCGCAGGGCCGAGGAGTTGCGCGGTGAGGGCGACGCCACAGCCGCCTCCATTTACGCGGCGGCCTTCAGCAAGGACCCTGAGTTCTATCGCTTTACCCGCAGCCTCAAGGCTTATCGGGAGTCCTTCAACGATCGCGCGGACATGCTGCTGATCGAGCCGGACAGCGAGTTCTTCCGTTATCTCAAGGACAAGGACGCCGGGGGCCGGGACTAGTCCTGTGGCGTCCCTGGCCGGAAAGGGGTAAAGGCAGGCACACAAGCCCGGCCTTTACCCCTACCTTCTGTGCGCCAGTTGATGGTAAAATCACGCAAACCGGGCGTCGCCCGGTTTTTTTGTGGGCTTCCGGCCTGTCAGGCCGGTTCCCGTCGCTTCACAATCAGCGCCTGTTGCAATCATGACCCAACCAGATCGCTGGATGCTGCCGGAAGGCATCGCCGAAATCCTGCCCGCGGACGCCAAGCGCATCGAGACCCTGCGCCGGCGCCTGCTGGACCTCTACCACAGCTGGGGCTACGAACTGGTGATCCCGCCGATGGTGGAGTTTACCGATTCCCTGCTGATCGGCATGGGCCGCGATATCGACCTCAGCACCTTCAAAGTGACCGACCAGTTGTCCGGGCGCACCCTGGGCATCCGCGCCGATATCACGCCCCAGGCCGCGCGCATCGACGCCCACAGTTTTCCGCGCGCCGGTGCCAACCGCCTGTGTTATGCCGGGCAGGTCCTCCACACTCGCCCCCGTACCGCCATGGGCTCGCGGGCGCCGATCCAGATCGGGGCCGAGCTCTACGGGGTGGAGAGCCTGCAGGCCGATATCGAGGTCATCTCACTGATGCTCGAGAGCCTGGTGGCGGCGGGCGTGGGGCAGATACACCTGGACCTGGGCCATGTCGCCATCTACCGCAGCCTGGCGGCGGCGGCGGGGCTGGATACCGAGCAGCAGGGTGAGCTGTTCGGGCTGCTGCAGAGCAAGGCCAGCGCGGATATCCAGGACTGGGTGGCAGGCAATGTCGCGGACAGCCGTATCGCCGGCTGGCTGCGGGCCCTGCCCGGCCTCGCCGGTGGCGACAGCTGCCTGGCCCGCGCACGGGAGCTTTTCGCGCAGGCGCCGCAGGCGCTGCGCGATGCGCTGGAGGACCTGCAGCAGGTGGCCGATGCCCTGGCCCGGCGCTACCCGGCCGTGGAGCTCTTCTTTGACCTGAGTGAGGTGCGTGGCTACGACTACGAGACCGGGCTGGTGTTCGCCGCCTACACGCCGGGACACGGCCAGGCGCTGGCCAACGGGGGCCGCTACAACGGTATCGGGGCGGTGTTCGGCCGCGAGCGCGCCGCCACGGGTTTCAGCACGGACCTGGTGGCCCTGAATACACTGGGCCGGGATTCGGAGCCGGAGCCGGGCGCAATCTTCGCGCCACATGACGAGGGTGACTCCCTATGGCGCAAGGTGGATGCCCTGCGCCGTGCAGGTGAGGTGGTGATTAGCGCCATGCCCGATGTTGGCGCAGGCGAGATGCTTGAGCGCTGCGACCGCGAGCTGGTGGAGCGCGACGGCGAATGGGTGGTGCAGCCGCGGAGCTGAACCGGACTAAGATTATTGAATTTGCAGGGGCGGCCCCCGGTCGTCACTGCGGTATCACGTTGACGCAGAGAATTAGGTAAATGGGCAAGAATGTAGTAGTGCTGGGCACCCAGTGGGGCGACGAGGGCAAAGGCAAGATCGTCGACCTGCTGACCGAGAAAGTCTCGCTGGTAGTGCGCTTCCAGGGCGGGCACAACGCCGGCCACACCCTGGTAATCGACGGTGAGAAAACCGTGCTGCACCTGATCCCCTCGGGCATCCTGCGCCCCAGTGTCACCTGCCTGATTGGCAATGGTGTTGTGCTGTCGCCGGAGGCACTGCTGAAGGAAATGACCGAGCTGGAAGACAAGAGCGTACCGGTGCGCGAGCGCCTGCGCCTGTCCCCGGCCTGTCCGTTGATCCTGCCGGTGCACGTGGCTCTTGACCAGGCCCGGGAAAAAGCGCGCGGTGACAATCCCATCGGCACCACCGGTCGCGGGATCGGTCCTGCCTACGAGGACAAGGTGGCCCGTCGCGGCCTGCGCCTCGGTGACCTGTGCAACTGGGACAGCTTCTGTGCGCAGCTGAAAGAACTGCTGGAGTATCACAACTTCGCCCTGACGCAGTACTACAAGGTCGACCCGGTCAGCTATGACGACATGGTGGCCCAGGCGAGGGAGTGGCGCGACCAGCTGGTGCCGATGATCACGGATGTGGCCGACTGGCTGCACTGCGCCCGGGAGCGGGGTGAGCACATCCTGTTTGAGGGCGCGCAGGGCTCCCTGCTGGATATCGACCACGGTACCTACCCGTTTGTCACCTCCTCCAACACTACCGCCGGCGGTACCGCAACTGGCTCTGGTTTCGGTCCCCTGTACCTGGACTACGTACTGGGTATCACCAAGGCCTATACCACCCGTGTGGGCGGCGGGCCTTTCCCCACCGAGCTGGGCTGCGATGTGGGTCGCCACCTGGGGGTAAAGGGGCATGAGTTCGGTGCCACTACCGGGCGCCAGCGCCGCACCGGCTGGTTCGACGCGGTGGCGGTGCGCCATGCCATCCGCATCAACAGCATCTCCGGCCTGTGCCTGACCAAGCTGGATGTGCTCGACGGCCTGGATGAGGTGAAGATCTGCACCGGCTACCGCAACAGCGCCGGCGAGGAAGTGCCGGTGCCCTTCGATGCCGCCGGCTGGCAGGGTGTCGAGCCGGTCTACGAGACCATGCCCGGCTGGAGCGAGACCACTTTCGGTGTGCGCCGCGAAGCGGAGCTGCCAGCCAATGCGCGCGCTTATATCGCCCGTATCGAGGAACTGGTGGGTGCGCCTATCGATATCGTCTCCACCGGCCCGGACCGCAGTGAGACCATCGTGCGTGAAACCTCGGCGCTGTGCGAGATGGGAATTCACAGCCCCAGCGTGTGATGGGCGGCGCTGGCGCGGCCGGGCCCTGTCCGGTCGCGCATGGCGCGAGCGTGTTTCCTCTCCACCCCCTTCCTGCCAGTTTTGTGGACAGTCGGTCCGGCGTGCCCCTTGCTTTCCCCTGCCTGTCTGTCGATGATGGAACCCGTTTTAAATTTTTGGTCACATCCGAGTGCCATATTCCGGACTTGAGTTTTCAGGGGAGCCCATGTCGTCCAGTACCGCCGTCTCGCGTTACAGTCTCGCCGAGGAAATCGCCAACAGTGTCACCCACGGAATCGGCGCCCTGCTCGCCATCGCCGGGCTCGGGGTCCTGTGTGGCTTTGCCGCTGTCTACGGTGATGCCTGGCATATCGTCAGCTGCAGCATCTACGCAGCGACACTGATTCTCTGTTTCGGTGCCTCGACCCTGTACCACAGTGTGACCCACGAGCGTGCCAAGGAAGTCTTGCGCACGATTGATCACGCCTCCATCTTCCTGCTCATAGCCGGCAGTTACACCCCCTTCACGCTGGTGACCCTGCGCGAGGCGTCCTCACCGGCGGGCTCCTGGGGGTGGTGGCTGTTCGGTATCATCTGGGGCCTGGCGCTGGCAGGGCTGTTGATCCAGTTCACGCCGCTGAAAAAAGTGCGCGCTCTGTCGATCACCCTCAGTGCATTGATGGGCTGGGTGGTGGTGGTGGCGGCCAAGCCACTGCTGGACAACCTGGCCCCCGGCGGCCTGTGGCTGTTGCTGCTGGGCGGGCTCTGCTACACCGGTGGGATCGCTTTTTACCTTTGGCGCAGCCTGCGCTTCCACCATGCAATCTGGCACCTGTTTGTGCTGGCCGGCGGTATCCTGCACTTCTTCGCGGTACTGATTTACGTCATTCCCTGACCGGGCACCCCGGGTGACAGAGTCCACGGTGTCCCGGTCGTTGCTTGACCGCTGTCACGCCTCGCGCGATTCGACTTTCCGTTTGTCGCGGCTGGCTCTACCCTTGGGCGAGGATCTGACTGTCTAAGGAGTTTGCATGTCCAGCCTGCTGTTATCGCGCCGCCGGTTTTTCCTTGCCCCGGTAGTGCTGCTTTCCTGCCTGTTGTTCTCCCTGCCGCTACTGGCCGCTGACGCGGGCTTCCAGCAATGGGTCAGGGAGTTTCGTCAGACCGCCCTGAAAAACGGTATCTCGCCCGAGGTGTTCGACCGTGCCTTCGAGGGCATCGATGCGCCGGACCAGTGGGTGCTGGACAAGGCGAGCTACCAGCCCGAATTCAAGGCACCGGTGTGGCAGTACTTTGACAACCGGGTGCAAAAGCGCGCGATCCGCATGGGGCGCGCCAAAAAAGAGGAGCTGCAGCCATGGCTGGACAAGATCGAGCAACGCTACGGGGTCAATCCCAATGTCCTGCTGGCGATCTGGTCCATCGAGTCAAGCTTCGGGGCCATCCTCGATAACGACAAGGTGATCCGCAGTGTGGTGCGCTCGCTGGCGACGCTGGCTTATGCTGATCCCAAGCGCAGCAGGTTCGGTCGGCAGCAACTGCTGGCGGCACTCAAGATCCTTGAGAGTGGTGATATCGACGAGAAGCACCTGGTCGGTTCATGGGCCGGTGCCATGGGGCATACCCAGTTTATTCCCACCAGTTACCAGGCCTATGCCGTGGATATTGATGGCGACGGCAAGCGTGATATCTGGAACTCCGTGCCCGATGCTCTGGCTACTGCGGCGAGCCTGCTGTCCAGCAACGGCTGGCGCCGTGGTGAAACCTGGGGCTATGAGGTCACGATTCCCGAGCGCAAGCTGCCGGCCGGTAAGCTGCCTCTGCGCAAGTGGGAGCAGTTGGGTGTAAAGCGTGTCAATGGAAAGTCCTTCCCGCGTCCCGGGGATATCGCCGAGCTGAAGCTGCCCGCCGGCCGCGAGGGCCCTGCCTTCCTGATGCTGAAGAATTTCTTTGTGCTCAAGCGCTACAACAACTCCGATCGCTATGCCACGGCGGTGGGCCTGCTTGCGGACCAGATTGGCGGGGGCAAGGGACTGGTGCGGGACTGGCCGCGCCCGTTTACCCCGCTGGATCCCGCGGAGGTGGAGGAAATGCAGAAGCTGTTGAAGGCCCGTGGCTATTACCAGGGCGAAATCGATGGCAAGGCCGGCTCCGGCACCCGCAAGGCGGTGCAGCAGTTCGAGGAAGAGATCGGCGTGGAAGTGCAGGGTTATCCGAGCAAGGAGGTCCTGGAGGCGCTGCGCGAGCGTCAGTAGGGCACTGCTGATGATGCTGACTGCATGAACAATGCCGGGCAGGGCCCGGCATTGTTCGTTGTGGCCTGCTCAGTAATTTTCATCGGGCAGCAGGCTGTCCTGCAGCAGTTCCAGGTTCTCGGCGACCTCGTGGGGCTCATGAAAATAAGCGATATGAAACACGGCATCGCCCTCCTGCACCAGTGGCAGGTTCTGGCGGCCGATAACGATCCCGTCCGTATTGCAGATCACCCGGTCCATTTCCTCACCGAACAGGTCGGAAATCGAGGCCAGCACCTCACCTTTGAGGACATGGTCACCCAGGTCCTTGCGATAGTTGACGATGCCGCTGCTGGTGGCGCGCAACCAGCCGCTGCGGCGCGCCACAAAGGGCTCAATATTGCCCTTTTTCTTGACCCGCGGCAGCATTTCCAGGTGCCGCATCACGTTGATGATGCCCTTGTAGCCGGCCCGGACACAGAACTCATCGAACCGCAGCGCCTCGCCGGCTTCGTACAGCAGGATACGCACGCCAAGGTCGGCCGCCGCCTGGCGCAGGGAACCATCGCGCAGGGTGCTGTTCAGCAATACGGGCACGCCAAATGCCCGGGCCATATCACGGGTGGGATGATCATCCAGGTTGGCGCGGATCTGTGGCAGGTTACTGCGATGGATGGCTCCGGTATGCAGGTCGATACCGTAGTCGCATTTGGAGACTATTTCCTCGAGGAAGACATGGGCCATGCGTGCGGCCAGGGAGCCCTTGGCCGATCCGGGAAATGAGCGGTTCAGGTCGCGGCGGTCCGGCAGGTAACGGGACTGCTCCAGCACGCCGTAGACATTGACCACGGGCACGGCAATCAGGGTGCCGCGCAGATTTTTGAGGCTGCGGCTGCCAATAAGGCGGCTGATGATTTCAATTCCATTCAGCTCGTCGCCGTGGATGGCTGCGCAGACAAACATGGTGGGTCCCGGTTTCTTGCCGCGCTGCACGTATACCGGTATCGCCATGTCTGTACCGGTATAGAGCCTTACCACGGGAAGTTCTATGCGGCGTGTTTCTCCGCGGGCGATACTCACGCCGCCAATCGTAAACTCATCTGCCATGACAGTCCGTAGCTTTCAGGGAGTAAGGCAGTGTAGCCCCGGGGGGCGCACCGGATGTGACGTTAGGTCATTTAACGCTCTCAATGTTAACTTGGTTGCCACAAGGCGTGGAAGAACCAATATCACTTGCCGTTAAACGAGGACATTCAGTAATGCCCGAGAGCGCGACGCTATTCCAGGCGCCTATCCGTCTCACCGCCGCCAGTGGTGAACAGCGGCGGGTGGGCTTTGAGCTGGAGTTTTCCGGCGTGACATTGCAGCAGGCGGGAGAAGCGGTGCAGTCGGCGATGGGCGGTGAGCTGCGGTCCGATTCCGTAGCCGAACTGTCGCTACACAGCGAGCTGGGCCGGTTCAATATTGAAATCGACTGGGATTTCCTCAAGCGCCAGGCTGCGGACGCCGGTACGGAGGAGCATAGCGACGGCTGGCTGGAATTGCTGAGCCAGGCGGCATCCCTGGTGGTGCCGATCGAGGTGGTATGCCCCCCATTGCCCCTCGACCAGCTGGCAGCCCTGGAGCCGTTGACCCGGGCACTGCGCGAAGCCGGTGCCACGGGTACCGAGGAATCGCTGATTGCTGCGTATGGGGTTCACATCAACGCCGAAGCGCCTCAGCTTAATGCCGATACCCTGAATGCTTACCTGCGCGCTTTCGCGCTGTTGCAGTGGTGGCTGGTACAGGAGCACCAGGTTGATCTCGCGCGGCGTGCCAGCCCGTATATCGACCTCTACCCCGAAACTTATGTCCGCCAGTTGCTGGAGCGGGAAAAGCCGACGCTCGACGATATCTTTCGCGACTACCTGCAGCATAATGCCACCCGCAACCGTGCCCTGGATATGCTGCCGTTGTTGGCGGAAATCGATGAAACGCGGGTGCGCCGTGCGGTAGACGACCCCAAGATCAAAGCGCGCCCGGCATTCCATTACCGTATGCCAAACTGCCAGGTTGAAAAACCGGGCTGGTCGCTGGCTTCATGCTGGAATACCTGGTGTGTGGTGGAGTCTCTCGCCGCGCGTCCGGAGGCGCTGGCGGAACTGGGGGAGGCCTATTTGGCAGAGAGCCAGCACTTGCTGGGCATCAATCGGGGAAAATGGACAGGATTTGTAGCGGAATGGCTGAGCGACCACGCATTGGTGTAACGGGTACTTCCAACCGCTGGTCTCCGGGCTGGTGGTGCGCCGCCCTGGCGCTGCGCCTGGCCGGCGCGATACCGGAGCGCATCAGCGTTCGCCACCAGCCGTCGGGCAGGCCCTTGCAGGGGCTGGTAATTGGTGGCGGTGATGATATCAGTCCGGAGCACTACCACGGCGACCTGCGGGAAAAGGTGAAGTCAGACCCAGAACGTGACCTGCTTGAAATTCATTGGATCAAATATGCGCTCCGGCACGACCTTCCGCTGCTCGGCATCTGCCGGGGAGCCCAGCTGATCAACGTGGTGCTGGGTGGCGACCTGCACCTGGATATCCGGCCGTTGCGCCGCAAGACGTACAACCGCCCCGGGCTGCTCCCAACAAAGCAGGTTTTCCTGGCGGAAGGTTCCAGTATCTCGAGTCTGACCCGCCGCCAGCGATTGCGGGTCAACAGCCTGCATCACCAGGCGATCAACCGCCTTGGCCGGGGCCTGCGCATCGTTGGCCAGGATCTCGACCGTTTTACCCAGGCGGTGGAAAGTGAATCAGGCCAGCCCGTCCTGGGGGTGCAATGGCACCCGGAATACCTGTTTTACCTGCCGTCACAGTTCGCGCTGTTTCGCTGGTTGCGGAGGCGCAGCGGGGGATGATCGAGTACCTGATTCTTTTCTTTTCCGCTCTCCTGGCGGCTACCATCCTGCCGTTTTACTCCGAGGTGATACTGTTTGCCTTGCTCCGCGATGGCGGTGACCCGGCGCTGCTGGTGGCTGTGGCTACGCTGGGTAACACGCTCGGCGCGGTAGTGAACTGGGTCCTGGGTCGTTACCTGTTGCATTTCCAGGATCGTCGCTGGTTTTATTTTTCGCGTAAGCAGATTGCGCGTGCCCAGGACTGGTTCCAGCGTTATGGCTTCTGGACCTTGCTGCTGGCATGGATGCCGGTGGGGGGTGATGCGCTGACGCTGATTGCCGGCATCATGCGAGTGCGACTATGGCTGTTTGTGGTGTTGGTGGGGATCGGCAAGGGACTGCGTTATATCTCGGTTGTCTACCTGCAACAGTGGTCAGCTATTTGAACCCTCGCGCCCGCAATACCGCCGGGACCGCCGGGGTGCCCGCGAGCTGGTATCACCCACCGATCCTTGCCACGCCCTTGTCGCCGCGCTGCTTTTCCCGCCGCGATTAAGGCAGTGCTCTCCCGGCGCTAGCGTAATAGCGGAACCTCCACTAGGCTGCGAATACAAGCGTTATTCCCTCAGTGCAGCTGAAACGGGGGCTGGGAGATCCGACCTGCCGGATCAAATGGGAGATTCCTGGGTCAGTTCCGATGGCGGCGACTGAAGAAAAGAAAAAAACCGGAGGAAGCCAGGGGCGTAAGCCGAGAAAGATGTGGCTGTTGCTGCTGGCTGCCGGGGTACTGGCGGTGATATTTCTTTTTCACCGCTACCAGGTGCGCCAGGAGTCTTTTCTCAATACTTATTATTTTCACACTCTTCAGAGAACCGTCAAGGAATTCAATAACAAGCTTAACCAGCTTGTACTCCTGCATACAAGCCAGGAAAATCTTGCCACTATCCGGTCGATATTCCCAAGCTATGCCTCCAAGGCCAATAGCGATAAACATGTGGCGCCAGATGATTCTGGGGCTGAGGAGCAGCGTGGCACGGCCGATAAGGTTCGGGAACCCCAGGCTGGCTTTGTCATCAGCCACTTTGTCCTTGCGGGTGACCAGGTGGATATATACCGGGGCGACGACACCACTTATCGGGTGGATATGGACGAGGTGCTTAGTGCGCCGGGGCGCGATTTTGTACTGTACCTGGTGGTCGACGGGCAGAATCGCGTTCTGGGAAGTGTAGGCGGGGCTGCGGGGCTGTCTCTGGTCGATACGCGGGCAATCAGTCGCAAGGTGCGCGAAATCGAAAGCCGCAGCTTGCTGAAACTGGTGTCGGAGAAGGGGGGAGGCGCAGAGAATAATGCCAGCACGCCACTACCCGGACACAGCCACTACCTGGACATCGAGCTCAGTGCCGGTCCTGCCCGACTATACATACAGCCATTTCTGCTACACAGCGATGTGGTTGTCAGGATAAGGATGCCAGCGGAAGGGAATGGCGAAACGCTACAGTCTGTTGGCATTCCGGGCGAGCCGCTCTACCTGATCGGTGTCCTTCCGGATAAGTTGCTGGATATCAAGGAAGACCGGCGTTGGAATCTCAGTCTGCTGATTCTCTCCCTGATGCTGTTGATGGCATTCTGGGTTGTTGCACGACTACTCCTGATCTCCCCCAATGAACCTCTGGGAAGGGCCTTCTACGGTGGGACACTGGCCTGTACTTTTGCTGCTTTTGTCATGCTGGTGGCCCTTTGGCTAGCCTATGGTGAGCGGGAAATTGCGACTGAGCAGAAACAGGCCAATGCGCGCACTCTGCTGGGTTCAATAAGTGCCAACCTGGAAACGGAACTCTTCTGGCTGTTCAGGGAGCTTGAGACCTTTCATGCTTATTATGCACGCTTGCTCGACTTGACTGCACAACTCGGGGAGGACCGTTCACAGGGCAATGGCGGGCTCGCCAGTGGCCAGCAGGAAGATTCAGCGCTCCTGACACTTCCCGATGGATGCCAGAATTTCGCCGGTGGGAGATGGCGGCGGGTCACTGCCATGGTAAGTCGGGATGGGAGTGGCAAGGAAAGGCCGGAGGACATTGAGTCCGGAGAAACCGGCAGCGCGCCTGGCTGGAAAACCTTCAGCGGTCCCGTGCACTGCCGCGGGTGTTCTGAGCCGGAAGCGGAATTGCCGCCCCTGTCACTGACCAATCTTTACGGGAATGGTGCCAGGCTGTTGAGGGAAAGGCCCGGAGAGCGCGCGGAACGATATTTGCCGGGAGAAATATGGCAGCGTGACGGCGGAGCCAAGCTGCTGACAGTCTTCCTCATGGATCATCGCGCCTGGCAGGTCTTGCCCACCTTTTACCTTATTGAAAGTAACAACTACCCGCGCAGCTTCAATCTCTCTCACCGGGAATACTTTCGCCGGGTTCGTGCACGGCAGGGCTGGTCCGAAAAGTTTCGGAATCGGGGTGTCGCTGCTCGCCCGGAAGAAAACGGACGGCACTGCATGCCGGCTCCCGTAACGGAAGCCGATGACAATGCAATTAGCGAGAAAAATTTCTATTTGCAGAGATTGCTGAATATCAATACCGGCACTCGTGGAACCACGCTGGGCGTACCCCTTAAGAAGAAAGCGGGTAACGGTAACGAGCCGGGGCCATCGACAGGAGATTATATCCTCGGTGCAGATGTCCTGCTGCCATCGCTCAGTCTGACCGAGTGGGCTGACCCACGGCTGATCCAGGACATGGTGTTCATGGTCGTGGACCGGGAAACCGGCGATGTACTGTTCCATATGGATCACCGGAGGTCCATGGTCGAAAACCTGTTCCTTTCGGGGCAGGGCACTGCGGCAGTGAGCCACCGGATTCGGGCGGGATTGTTTCGCTCTGCCAGTGCCGGCTACTACCGTGGCAGCTCTGGTGACTTTGTGCTGCAGAAGCTGCCGATCAGCCAATGGGTAGGAGTGGTCTTTATTCCAGATGACAGCACCGACAGCCTGATGACCAATTTCTTCCTGTCGATTACTGTAGGCATCGGATCTGTCCTCGTGCTGGCTGCCTTCCTGCTTTACCTGATTCCCATTTTTATGCCCAGTCACCGGATAAAGCAGTTGCTGGGAGTTCCTGCCTCACTAAACCGCCACAATGCGATGCTGTACACATCGATTTTGACTGCAGCCTTGTTTGTGGGTTTCAGGATCGGCTCCGTGGCCCAGCACGAATACGGAAATTCCCTGCTCTGGGGCCGGGCGGCAGAAGCTGGTGCAGCGCTGGCGCTGGTGGCTTGCCTGTTCTGGGGTTACCGGTGTTTCCTGCGCCTGGCGCGCATGCGGGATTCCGCTGTGCCCGGCAACCGGTTGTATGGTTGTGGCGCGGCGAACCTGCTGATTATCTACCTTTGTGGCGCCGTACTGGTGATTATTCAGCTGCAGCGGGTGGCAGATCTTCCCTTGCGAGGGATCTCGGGATGGTACTACGAACGCAACCTCTATCCGGCTCGCCTGAACCAGGAGCTGCGGGAATTACAGGAAATTGCGGTAACACGCTACCCCAATTCGATTGAGCGCTTTGGTGCCGATCCACTGGAATTGATGCCGCTGTCGGCGGAGTGGCGAGACTCACTGGCCTGCGCAAGGGAGGAACTGCGCGCTAACAAGAAAGGGGTCATGCCCGAGCATATCGGCACTTTCAGCCAGCTGACATTTACTACCGGTGTGGCTTCGTGGATTGAGCGCTACCTTCTGGGGACGGCGAGTGGTGGCAAGAAAAAAGGAGCCGGAAGCCAGGCTGGTGAGGAGAAGCAATCGGACGATTGCCGGTATCACGAGGCCGGGCTTCCTGGTGACAGTGAAAATTCCGGGGGGAAGAGCTGGTTGCAGCTTCTTGTCGACATAGTCGTGCTGACAGGTGTCTTCGTACTGATCTGTTGGCTGTGGCTGTTGTTTTACCGGCGGGTGATTACGCCGCGAATGGTGGGGACCGGGGCCATGCTGGCGCATCTGGAGCATCTTTCCCAACATGAACGAGGCGCTCCGGATATATGCCCCGATGAACGACTGGTGCTGGACTTACGCGGAAACCCGCCCCCGGCGAATGACCTGGATACCCTGCTGCAGCGGCTGCAACGGGATCCTGCCGGTTCCCTGCCGGCACTTGAGCGCCTGGTTTCCCTATGCCCGATATTGTCTCAAGAGCACTCCTCACCGGGGCGATTCCCGGGGGTCAGGATTGCGCTCCAGGAGGGTGCCGAGGGTATTTCAGTAGCGCTCTCGCAGCTGGACCCCTGCTTGCTGCGCGCGGGTGACCGGGCGCAGTTGCTGCAACTGATCCGCCAGTTGCGGGCTGTGCGAGGCGCTGGAGAACTTGCCGGGTTGCGACTGTATATGGAGTGCCACAGCTACGAGACCCTGTTGCTGAACAAGCGCAACCTGGCGTCCGGTCGTGAGCCGTTGGCAGCAATGGAGATGTCCCAGTGGTCTGAGGAGTTGATGGACTTCCGTGTCGTCCTGCCGGCCCGGCTCACTTCCAACCTGGATTTGCCATTCCTCAGGTATGAATGTTCGGCCACTCGACTGCTGTCCCCGCTGCTTGCAGACCTGTCACCATCCGGGCCGGCAGGGGGCGATGAACACTGTGATGAGTGGCGATGGCGAAAACTTTATGATCGGGATAAATCGGGGCAGGAATGGGCGACCATTCATTGTGTGTTGATCAAGGCTGGCGCTCTCTTCAGGTATCACTGGGAGGCCTGTTCGAAGGCGGAGAGACTGGCACTCTATTTTTTGGCGCGGGGGCGCCGGGTCAATCCCGCCAATACACAGGTCCTGGAGCAGCTGGCGGTGCAGGGTCTGATCCGGGTTGAACACGGTAAAGTCCACATCATTAATAACAGTTTTGCTTATTTTGTCCGCCACGCAGAAAGCCCGGAGGGGTTACAGCAATTGCTGGCGAGCGGTCGTGAAAGTGCCTGGATGATATATCGCCTGCCGGTGACGCTGCTCATACTTCTGCTGGTGGGAGTTATTGCGGTGACCTCGGGCAATTCACTCTATTTGATCGCCGCCTCCCTGTTGGGCCTGCTCGGTACCATTGGCAGTCTTGTCAGTAGCGCGCGGATGATCCACGAAAACCTCAAATAGCAACAATCCTGTTTCCCCAATTCCCGTAAGTGCCTCTCCGCCATCCTTTCGGTGCGTGTTTTGCGGTATGTGCGTCATAGCGGCCTCCATGTCCTTTTTGCTGAAATATGCGAACATGTTTATTCAATATCCCGTCAGCAACCAAGGAGTGACAGAAAAGGTGTCCGAGAATCCAGACCAGAATGCCCCCCTCAGGGAAGACGTCCGCCTGCTCGGTGAGGAACTCGGTGTAGTGCTGCGGGAGCAGGCCGGCGAGCCGTTATTCGATACGGTTGAAACCATCCGCCAGGCGGCGGTTGAAAGCCGCGGACAAGGGGAGATGCAGGCGGGGCGCCTGCGTGAATTGCTGGACCCCCTTGATGACGATACCTTGCTGGAGGTGGCGCGGGCATTTAGCCAGTTCCTCAACCTCGCCAATATTGCCGAACAGCGCCATCGCGAACGCCTGCACCGGCATCACCAGCGTTTTCCCGGCGACCCGGATACCGACCAGGGCCTGCGGCAGGTACTCGCGGAACTGAAAAAAGCCGATGTCGACCGGAATAAGGTGCGCTCGACACTGGAGCAGCTGTCTGTGGAGCTGGTGCTCACTGCGCACCCGACAGAAGTTACCCGTCGTACCCTGATTCGCAAGTACGACCGGATCGCCGACCTGCTCACCGACCAGGACCGGCCCGACCTCACCGAAGAGGAGGCGGAGAACCTGCGCCGCCACTTGCGCGAGCAGATCCTGTCCGCGTGGAGCACCGACGAGATCCGCCGCGAACGCCCTACGCCGGTGGATGAGGCCAAGTGGGGCTTCGCCACCATCGAGCAGTCCCTGTGGCGCGCGGTGCCGGGAGTCATGCGAGAGATTGAGGCGGAGCTGGAGCTGGCGGGCCTGGACCCGCTACCGGCGGACTGGGTACCGATCCGCTTTGCCTCCTGGATGGGCGGTGATCGCGACGGTAACCCCAATGTCACTGCCGGCGTCACCCGCCGGGTGCTGCAGCTGGCCCGCTGGATGGCCGCGGACCTTTACCTGCGCGACGTGGAAAACCTGCTGGCAGACCTGTCCATGCATCGCGCCAGTGATGAGTTGCTCGCGCGTACCGGGCCAAGCCATGAACCCTACCGATTGCTATTGCGACAGGTGCGCGACCGACTGCAGGTCACCCGGGCGCAAATGGAGTCCCGCGTCAACGGCAACCCGGAGCCGGCGGGGGAGGGCTATACCAACGGTGCACAGCTGGCTGGAGAGCTGCGCCTGATCGATCGCTCATTGCGCGAAGTAGGGCTGTCGGCCATCGCTGACGGCCAGCTGAAAGATACCCTGCGACGGCTCAACTGTTTCGGCATTACCTTGTTGCGCCTGGATATCCGCCAGGAATCCACCCGCCACAGTGATGCACTCGATGCAATAACCCGTTACCTCGGGCTCGGCAGTTACGCAGACTGGGACGAGCCGACCAGGCAGCGCTTCCTGCTGGCAGAGCTGGAGAATCGCCGGCCGCTGGTGGACAGTGCTTTCTACCAAAGTGAATTCTGTGATGATGAGGTTCGCCAGGTGCTGGAAACCTGCGGTGTGATTGCCGAGCAGGGGCCGGAAGGGCTGGGGGCCTATGTGATTTCCATGGCGCGGGCCTCGTCCGATGTGCTGGCGGTCATGCTGTTGCAGAAGATCGCCGGGGTGCAGGAGCCCATGCGTGTGGTGCCGCTGTTCGAGACCCTCGACGACCTCAATAACGCCGGGGATATCATGAGTGCCCTGCTGGAGATTCCGTCTTATCGCCAGCGTGTTGCCAGGGGGCAGGAAGTGATGATCGGCTACTCCGATTCCGCCAAGGACGCCGGTTTCCTGGGTGCTGCCTGGGCCCAGTTCCGGGCGCAGGAAGGGCTCACGGCGATTTTCCGCGAACACGGTATCCCGCTGACCCTGTTCCACGGCCGTGGCGGTTCGATTTCCCGTGGTGGCTCGCCTACCCGCATGGCGCTGCTGTCGCAGCCGCCGGGGTCTGTTGCCGGTCGTATCCGTGTCACCGAGCAAGGCGAGATGATTCGCTTCAAATATGGGCGGCCTTCCGTTGCAGCCTATAACCTGGAGCAGTATGTTGCCGCCACCCTGGAGGCAACCCTGCTGCCGCCGGCAGAGCCGCGCCCCGAGTGGCGGGAAGCCATGGACCGGCTTACCGAGGTGTCGGTCAACAGTTACCGGGAAGTGGTGCGTGACGACCCGGCGCTGGTGGGCTACCTGCGCACTGTCACACCGGAGACCGAGCTCAGTCGGCTGGCCCTGGGCAGCCGCCCGGCGCGACGCAAGCCCGGCGGCGGGGTCGAGACGCTGCGCGCGATTCCCTGGGTTTTCGCCTGGACGCAAATCCGGCTGATGCTGCCGGCCTGGCTGGGAACCGGCGCGGCGCTGGAGACTGCCCTGAAAAGTGACGAGGGTGCCGCTACGCTCCGAACCATGAGTGAGGCGTGGCCCTTTTTCCAGACAGCGGTGGATATGCTGGAGATGGTGCTGGCGAAATCCGATACCCGGGTGGCCTCCTGGTACGAGGAGCGACTCACCGACGACAGTGAGCTGGTGCGCCTCGGCGGCCTGCTGCGGGAGCGCCTGGCCCATACCGTAGCGGCATTGCACGAGCTGACCGGCCATGAAAGCCTGCTGGACAATAATCCGGTGATGCGCTGGTCGATCCGCGTACGCGATCCCTACACGGACCCGCTGCATCTGCTGCAGGCGGAGCTGATGGCGCGGTTGCGGGACCGAGACAGTGACCCGGTGCTGGAGAGCGCGTTAATGGTGACCATTGCCGGTATCGCCGCGGGAATGCGCAACACGGGTTGAGGTTGTGGCAATAAACGCCCGGCTGCCGAGCGCGGCGCCGGGTCATCAATCCGGATGGGCAGGCAATAAAAAAAGGCCGACTCTTGCGAGTCGGCCTTTTTTGGAATTGGTGCCCAGGAGAAGACTTGAACTTCCACGACCTTGCGGTCACTAGCACCTGAAGCTAGCGCGTCTACCAATTCCGCCACCTGGGCAGGTCAACGGCGTGTGCCGTTGAGGGTGCGCAATATAAAGAATTTCCCGGGCGTGTCAATCAGGCTCTGTGACCGGGTGGGCTGCCCCCGGATGGGAGGGGAATCGAAATAAAAAAAGGCCGACTCTTGCGAGTCGGCCTTTTCGGAATTGGTGCCCAGGAGAAGACTTGAACTTCCACGACCTTGCGGTCACTAGCACCTGAAGCTAGCGCGTCTACCAATTCCGCCACCTGGGCAATTCAACGGCGTGTTGCGTTGAGGTCGCGAACTATAGAGACTTGGCCGGGGGGTGTCAACGGCCTTTTTGCGTTTAATTCAACTTTTTCTGGTATGGTCGGGTATAGCGGGGAAAATCGCTTATAATGCCAGCAACGAGCGGCAACACCGATCGGCCGGGTCCCGGCCACATTCACAACTCCCCGCCGCCTGCAGATCCAGCCGGATGACCCCGGCGACCGCGGATGAGTCGCGGTTCCCCAACAACGGATGATGTTTTGACACGAGACAAACCAACAAATCATGCCGATCCCCACGCCCAGCGCGAGGCGGAGAAATACGACAAACCGGTGCCCAGTCGCGAGTACCTGCTGCAGCTACTGGAACAGCAGCACGAGCCAGTGTCCTGGGAAACGGTGGCAGAGCTGCTGGATATCCATGACGAGGATCGCCGCGAGGGTGTGCGGCGCCGCCTGATTGCCATGTCCCGTGACGGTCAGATCGCCAGTAACCGGGCCGGCGATTTCGGTGTGCTGGACAAGATGCACCTGGTGCGGGGGCGCGTGATTGGCCACCGCGATGGCTTCGGCTTCGTATCCCCCCGGGATGGCGGGGACGACCTGTTCCTGTCCCACCGGCAGATGCGCAAAGTATTCGACGGCGACGAGGTGCTGGTACGCGAGACTCCGGGTGGTTTCCGCGGCAAGCGCGAGGCCGCTGTGATCCGGGTGCTCAAGCACAACACCTACCAACTGGCCGGGCGCCTTTACCTGGAAAACGGCATTTGCTTCGTGCGTCCGGACAACCCCCGCATCAACCAGGACATCATGGTGGCGGCGGACAAGATCGCCGATGCGGAGCATGGCCAGTATGTGGTGGTGAATATCGTCACCCAGCCCAGCCGCGACAGCCTCCCCCAGGGTGAGGTAGAGGAGGTGCTGGGAGATCACCTCGCCCCGGGCATGGAAATCGATGTCGCCATCCGTAACTACGGCATTCCCCATACCTGGCCGGCAGCGGTGCAGGAAGAAGTGGACGCCATTGCCGACGAGGTCGAGGAAGAGGACAAGAAGGCGCGGGTGGACCTGCGGCAGTTGCCGCTGGTGACCATCGATGGCGAGGATGCCCGTGATTTCGATGATGCGGTGTTCTGTGAGCTATTGCCCGACAACAGCTGGAAGCTGCTGGTGGCCATCGCTGACGTGTCCCATTACGTGCATCCGGGCAGTGCCCTGGACGAGGAGGCACACAGCCGGGGCAATTCGGTCTATTTTCCCGATTTCGTGGTGCCGATGCTGCCGGAGAAGCTCTCCAACGGCCTCTGTTCGCTGAACCCGGAGGTCGATCGCCTGTGTATGGTGTGTGAAGTACAGATCGACCGGCGCGGCGAGATCCGTGACTTCCGTTTCTTCGAGGGCGTGATGCGCAGTCACGCACGCCTGACCTATACCCAGGTGGGCCAGATAATCGAGGAGCGGGACAGCCGTGACAGTGGCCTGCGCAAGCAGTTTGCCGCACTTACCCCGCACCTGGACAACCTGCACGACCTCTACCGGGCCCTGCGCGGCGCGCGGGACCGGCGCGGTGCCATCGATTTCGAAACCACCGAGACCCGCATCCTGTTCGACCAGCAGCGCAAGATCGAGCGCATCGTGCCGGTGCAGCGCAACGATGCCCACAAGCTGATTGAGGAATGCATGCTGGCGGCCAATGTCTGTGCGGCCAAGCTGGCGGAGCTGTCCGAATTACCGTCACTCTACCGGGTGCACGATACCCCGAAGGAGGAAAAGCTCAGTAACCTCCGGGAATACCTGGGGGAGCTGGGCCTGCGTCTGCCCGGCGGGGCCGAGCCCCAGCCGATGGACTTCCAGGTACTGATGGAGCAGGTAGAGGGGCGCGCCGATGCACACATTATCCAGATGATGATGCTGCGCTCGATGAACCAGGCGGTATATCAGCCGGAAAACCGCGGGCACTTTGGCCTGGATTACGAGGCCTATGCCCACTTTACCTCCCCCATCCGGCGCTACCCGGACCTGCTGCTGCACCGCGAGTTGCGCTGGCTGATCCGCAACGGCAGCGCCAATCCGGCGGCGGTCGCGAAAAAAGTTCACCCCGTGCCAGGGGCGGAGGCGATCCCGCGGGAAAATATCATTCCCTACGATATGGCCGCCATGGTCCAGCTGGGCGAGCACTGCTCGATGACCGAGCGCCGTGCCGATGATGCCACCCGCGATGTGGTCAGCTGGTTGAAGTGTGAATACCTGCAGGATCATGTGGGCGAGGTTTACCCGGGCGTGATCAGTGCGGTGACCGGTTTTGGCCTGTTTGTGGAACTGGACCAGCTCTATGTGGAGGGCCTGGTGCACGTTACCGCGCTGCCCAAGGATTACTACAACTTCGAGCAGGCCCACCAGCGACTGGTGGGCGAGCGCAGCGGCGTGCGCTATCACCTCGGGGATTCGGTAACCGTGCGGGTGGCCAGGGTTGACCTGGAGGAGCGCAAGGTGGATTTCACCCTGGAAGAGCTGTTGAAGAGCCCCAAGCGCAAGCTCCCGCCGAAGGAGAGCCGGGGTAAAAAGCAGGAAACACATGTCAGCCCGCGGGCCATGGAGCTGGCGGTGGAACACCAGGAGGAGCGCGGCCGGCGCAACGGTTCAGGGGGCGGCAAGTCTGCGGCACGGGGCGGGGAGAATAAAGCCTCACGCGCCGCCGGCAGTCCCTGGAAGAAGCTCCCGGAGACCCCCCCGGGCGAAACGCCCTTCCGCAAGCGCAAGGTAGGCTCGAAAGAGAGCGAGCCGGTTGCCCCGACCCCGCCGGCGACCGGAGCCCCCGCCCCCGCAGAAGATGAGGCGGGTGAAGAGGCGCCGCGCCGGCGCGGTCCGCGGCGCACCCCGCCCCGCAAGGGTGGCAAGCGCCCCGCGGTGGCGGCACGCAAGGCTGCACAGAAAGCAGCGAAGGCCAAGGCCGGTAACGGCAAGGGCAAAAAGAAAGTGCGCAAAAAGCATGTCGCCGCCCGCGGTAAAAAGAAAAAGTAGTCAGCGCTTACACGCTCCCGTTGACCCAACCAGTTGAATTGGATTTATGGCCACAGAGATCGTCTATGGTCTGCACGCGGTGCAGGCTCTCCTGAAAAGCGCCCCCCAGCAGGTACAGGAACTGCTGCTGCTCCGTGGGCGGCGGGATCAGAAATTACAAAAACTGGTCCGCCAGGCGGAAAAAAACGGCATTGCACTGCGCTACGCTGACCGCCGGGCCCTGGATGAAAAAGTGGGGGGCGAGGGCAATCACCAGGGCGTGGTGGCCGTATGTACCGGGGCCGCGAAGGTCTATGATGAGCGTTTCCTCAAGGAGTTGCTGGAAACCCTCGAACAAAATTCCGAGGCGCCCTTCCTGTTGATCCTCGACGGCGTCACCGATCCCCATAACCTGGGTGCCTGCCTGCGCTCCGCAGAAGCCGCCGGGGTGCACGCGGTCATTGTGCCCAAGGATAAGTCCGCCGGCCTCACGCCGACTGCGCGCAAGGTTGCCTGCGGTGCAGCCGAAGTCCTGCCGCTGGTGACGGTCACCAACCTGGCGCGCACCATGCAGCAACTGCAGCAGGCGGGCGTGTGGATTTTCGGGGCCGCCGGAGAGGGTGATCAGGATGTTTTTGCTGCCAGCCTCAGGGGCGGCATAGCCCTCGCCATGGGTGCCGAGGGGTCTGGCCTGCGTCGCCTGACCCGGGAGCACTGCGATCACCTGATCCGTATCCCCATGGCGGGAGAGGTGAGCAGTCTCAATGTCTCGGTGGCTACCGGTGTCTGCCTGTTTGAGGCGGTGCGCCAGCGCTCTAGCTGAATCCATCCGGTCGTAGAGTCCCCGCATCGCTCCCTAACCCCCCTTGTCCCTATCCCCCTTGCCCCGGGCAAGGGGTTTCTCGCCAGCCTATTGAAATCCCTCGCAAAACCCGGCGGTAATCAACGTCTTCGTCCCGTATTGCGCCTGAATAAACGCTCCCCCTGCTAAATTTCCCCTGCGGCAGAATTTTACGGAACCCTCTGTCCTGCCCGTTCGTGTAACAGCGACAGGCCGCCTCAGCAGTATGCCCTTCCCCCGACCGGGGCTTCGCATTGGGCCGGCGTTACCCCAAGTCCCAGCCAATCGGGAGTAGTGGTTTGAATACCTGGCTGACGCGTCTTTTCCATACCCCACAGTCCCGGGAGGACCGGTTTGTCTCCCTCGTTTCACCGCACCTCCGCCGGATGTACCGCATGGCGTACCGGTGGACCATGAATGCACACGAGGCCGAAGACCTGGTGCAGGATGTACTGGTGCGGCTCGTGCCGCGCGTGGCAGAGCTGGAGGCGGTTGAGCGGTTGGGTCCCTGGCTGGTCCGGGTTCTGTACCGGCGTTACGTGGATCTATACCGGCGTCGCTGTGCTTCTCCCATTGACGCGAACCTGTCACTGGAAAGCGATGACCTTGAACGTCGCGCTCCGGCCCGCGGCAATGATGACTTCCGGCGCGCCGAATTACAGCGCGCGCTACAGCGAGCCCTGTGGGCACTGGATGAGGAATGGCGCGATATCGTGCTACTTCATGATGTTGAAGGCTACACCGCCATCGAGGTGGCGGACATCCTGCAACTGAATGTGGGCACGGTGAAATCCCGTCTGCATCGCGCCCGGGCGAAACTGAAAAAAAGCCTCGCGCCCGGAACCCTCCAGATCTCTGAAGCGTGTTAGGGGGCAAAGGAGCAGCAGACCATGTCAACAAAGGAACCTCTAAGCCACTCCTGTCCCGGGCCGCTGGGCGACGACCGGTTGCAGCGCCTCCTGCGGGAAATGCCGGCCCCGGAACCGGAGGTGGGATTTGAGCGGCGGGTGTTGAGGGCGGCTCTGGCCATTCGGCATGAGCGAAGCGAATCCCGGATGTGGTGGTTCAGGCCGATGCGTTGGCCTGTGGCGGCAACCGCCTTCTGCCTACTGGGGCTTTTCCTGGCTAAAGGTGGCCTCCGTGTGAACGCGCCTGTCCCGGCGCTGGCTGACTGGGAAGCGGCGACCCCGCGAACGGTGCATATCGTACTGGATAGTCCGCGCCAGCTCCCGGGCGCAACGATTCGGGTCAGGCTGCCTGCCGGCGCGACACTCGAGGGTTACCGCGATATCGACACGTTGCAGTGGCAGGCAGATATTCCCGCCGGAGGCAACCGACTGTCATTGCCGGTGCTGGTAACAGGCGGTACACCCGAGGGGATTATCCGGGTGGAAATCGAGCACGAGGGCGCGCGCAAGGCGCTGGAGTTTTCAATCCCACCGCCATCAAAGGATGACGGCGGTGCGTCTATCACTACAACCTGATTGCAGGTTGGGTTTTCCAAAAGAGGTAAAGGAAGATGTTGCGGAAAAATCTACTGGTCCTGGGGCTCGCCGCCGGCGCCTGCATGGCCGTGCCGGGTTACGCCCAGGAAGTCGAAAGCCAGGCCGACCTGGATATCACCCTGTCTGTGGCCGAGAGTGCGCAGGATGCGCAGGATGTCCTGAACAATATTGACCTTCCGCCCGAGCTGCGGGAAGTGGCTGAACAGCAGCTGGCCGCCGTGATCGCGGCAATCGAGGCTGCCAATACCGGCGAATCCTCGGGAGAAGCCGGGGCGAAGGTTGATGCGGAGACCAGGGCGCGCTTTGCGGAGGCGCTGGCCCGCAGCCGCGAGTTGGCCAGCAGCAATACTGCGGCGGCCAATGCCGCGGTGGCGGATGCGCAGATGGCCGCAGAGGCAGCGCGGGAAGCGATCGAGGAGGCGGTCAAGAACGGTCTCACCGGCGCGGAGGTCGAGGGGATCATCGACCAGATGATGCAGGATATCCTCAACAGTCTGCCGGCTGACGTGCGCGAACAGATGCCGGCTGATATCGGCACCCTGATCCAGGATGCAAAGGATAGCGCTACCGATAGCCCGGATACGTGATACCGGAATGTAGGTGTGCCCGGCACCGGGGGGACTGCTCCCGTGCCGGGACTGCAATTGGCAATACGGGTACGGTAAACACGGGGTAAAGAAAGTGAAGGTAAAGGACTACCTGCAAAGGCTGGCACTATTGGCTGTGCTGGGTGTTACATCACAGTCGCCGGTTGCGGCCGAGTTCGAGGATGGCGTCAAAGCTTTCAGGGCCAGTGACTACCAGCGAGCACTGTTGGCTTTCTCATCGCTGGAAGCGCGCGGCAATAACAGCGCGCGACTGAAATATAATATTGGCGTCACGTTGGTGAAACTCGGGCGTTATCGTGAGGCGGCAAGTTATTTCTATCAGCTTCTCGACGATCCGGAATGGCGCGACCTGGCACGCTATAACCTGGCGCTGACAGCGGAAAAGCGCGATCGGCCGCTACTCGCTGCGAGGCACTACCGGAAGGTCACGGAGACTGCCGATTCAGAAAAGTTGCGCAAGCTCGCAAGCAGTCGCCTGAACGCGCTCGCAGCGGACGATCGCGGTGCAATCCACCGACAATGGTTGGGGCTGGCGAGTCTCTCTGCGGGTTACGACAACAATGCCTACGCATTGCAAAACGAACTGCTTGCCGATGTGGAAATGGGAGAGGATAGCTTTACCGAAGGTTTTGTGTGGGGGCAGTACCGCGTGCGGGGAACCCCCGCGGATGGATGGCGCCTGCATGGCTATGCTTTCAGCCGCCGCTACCGGGAACTGGAGAGCCTGAACCTTAACAGCGTGAGTGCAGCGCTTTCCCGCGACAAGCACTGGCAGGGATGGGACACCGAAGTGGGCCTGGCGGGCGAATTCATCTATCTGGGGGGCGACCAGGTCTCCCGCCAGGTGAACCTGGTGAGCAGGCTGACCCGTAACCTTGGCATTGGTAGCCTGTCCCTGTCATACCTTCCGGGCTACTATCTTGGCGGTGAAGGCTACGAATACCTGGATGGCTGGCGCCAGCGCGTGGCGCTCAAGTGGCGTCGTCCCCTGCTGGCCGGCGAGCTGCTGGCGTTTTACCAGTATGACAGTAACGACCGCGCAGACCTGGAGCGTGAAGCGCAGGACTATTACAGTTACTCCCCGGCCCGACATTCGCTGGGCAGCGAGCTGGAGTGGCCGATCCTGGGGCGTTGGACCCTGTCCGCCGGCATGGAGTTTCGGCAGAGCGTCTATGACGGCACAAACCGGATCACCCGTGATGACGGCTCGGTGATCAGCTACCAGCGTGAGTCCGACAGGCTGAAGTCCTGGATCGAGACGCGATACCGGCTCAGCCCCAGGTTCAGTCTCGATGGCAAGGTGGTCAATATCGATAACCGTGAGAACCGGGATATTTACACATTTGATAAAACCGAGTTCAGCCTGGGGGTCAGCTACGTTTTCTGAGGGCAGGTGGCAGATGGCGCCGGCTTGGGCCTGTCAGTCGCCCGTCTCCTGATTTCCTGGTGGCTTCATCGAAGCCTGTAGACCTCTCCCTTGTCTATATCGTGAAGCCACCATTTTTACCGAACATTTACTCCTGTGCTCAACCCTTCATTTTATGAATGCACGCCAAAGATAAATTCGGTACAGGGATCGAGTTAGTCAAGAATAATCTTTGTTGTCCAGCTGACGGGCTCCGTTACTTCTCCATATCCTTTATGTTTTGCATCCTAATGTTGCGGCATCAGGTGCTGGGCGTTTACAGGGCTGTGTAACTATCAGGCAGCAAAAGAAGTGCATGATTCCGATCGTGTATGAATGGTGTGCGGGCCAGGAGCTTGTGGGCATGCCTGTGTGTAGCAAAAGTCGGCAGGTCTTGCTGGTGAGCCAGCCCCTTCGGATGCGCGTATTGAATTGGCAGGTGCAAACCGGCCGGCTCCCCAATGGCTGTCTTCGCTGCTCCCCCAGGCAAGGGCTCCCTGCGGCATCGCGGCAACGCCTGTCCGTTCGGCAGTCTACATATGGCGATATCTGCCCGCGCACGGCGGGCCGGGTTACCGGCTATACCTCCGGGGGCGTTTAGCGCGGGGTTACGGCCCGGTGCCGTAAAGTTCGGCTGCCGGGCGGTACATTACCCAGGAGGTGAGCACGTACTTGTCGCCGGAAATCGGAACGTTGCCGCGATGGGTATGGGTAAAGCTGCAAGGGGAGAGTACCAGGCTGCCCTGGCGGGGCTTGAGCTTGATGTCCTGGTACTGGAACTCGGTTTCTCCCCCTTCCTTCACATCATTCAGGTACAGGAGCCAGAACAGGACCCGATGCAGGGATTTCTGTCCGGCGTCCGTGGGGTGAGGGTAATGTTCCGAATGCCAGTGGCGGAAGCCGCCGACTGATTGCCGGTAGTGCTGGAAGTTGATGCCGTCAAACCGGAATATGCCCGAAACCAGCATTTGCAGCTGCTCTTCAGGCAGCTGCCCAATATCGTCGCTGGTCAGGTTGCGGGGTGCCTGCAGTCCTTCATCATAAATGGTGGGGGAGAGTGCGCCGGTCAGCATGTGCGGGTAGCGCCGGCAATAGCCCATCAGGGCACGCAGTACTACCTGGTTGACAGTGCTGCACTCCTCGCGCCAGGACTCGAGCCCGGAGATATACAGGTCAGAGCTGTCCTTTTTGCTTCTGTCCACACCGGAGCCGATGCGGCCCGGCTGTTTATCCGGGGCTTCATCAAACTTGCGAATCAGCTGCTGGCAGGTCTCCGCCGATACAGCACGTTCGAAGAGCGTGACCAGAGAATCCATAGCATCACTACCATTGTTGTGATTGTTTTAGTGGTGGCGCAGGGCAAGGGCTACCGCACAGCCGGTAAACCGATACCGCAGGGTAAATATTCGCACGGGGCGCAGGAGTAGTGAAGGGCGGCGCTGCGCCCGCTCCGTTTTGGGGAGTTTGCCGGGCATGGATTGCGCGGTACAGCCCCTGGGTGAGGCGGTTGGGGATTGGGCCACCAACCCGCTATCCACACGGGCGAGGCCAGCGTATCTCCGGATCAGCAGCCGTGAAACTAGCCGATAGGTGGCCTGTCGAAGCCACTGCAGGCGGGAGGCCATTGCCGGCGCAGGGGCCCCGGATTTTCACAGCAAAAGGTTCCCGTTGCGGCTGCTGTTGGAAATTTTTCCTCGGAAGCCCGCGGGAGGTCTGGCCTGTGAAGCTGCGATTGGGGAAAGAAGTGAAAATAATTTCGCTGGTGCGGGAACCTTTTCGTGATGCCGTGCGTGTAAGAGTAAACAGATTGTTTGCAGGTTCGAGGGGGAGCGGGTAAGCCCGATGACGTTGTTACGCTGGCCGAAAAGACCGGAGGACCGGTTTACCGCCCTGGTGCGTCCGCACCTGCGCCTTCTGCACCGCATGGCCTACCGCTGGACGCAGCATGGCGACGAGGCGGAGGACCTGGTGCAGGATGTCCTCACCCGCCTATTCCCCAGAGTCGCCGAGCTGGAAAAGGTGGATAAGCTGGGCCCCTGGCTGGTCCGGGTGCTGTATCGACGCTTTGTCGACCTCTACCGCCGCAATGCCAATTCCCCGATTGACGATAATGCCGAGCCTTCCGCTGACGACGCGCTCTTTGATCAGCGCATGACCGGTGAGTGTGAGCAGCTGGAAAAATTGATCCTGCAGCGCGAGCTCAATCGCGCCCTGTTTTCAATCGATAGTGGCTGGCGGGATGTGGTGCTGCTCCACGATGTGGAAGGGTATGCGGTGCTGGAAGTGGCCGAAATACTAGACCTGAACGTCGGCACAGTGAAGTCGCGGCTGCATCGTGCGCGAAAAAAATTGCGTTTGGCACTGGAAGCGGGAACCAAAACCGTTCCCGAAACGTGTTAAGGGACAAACGGGAGGGAATGATGATGGATTGCAGACTGGCACAGCAGCAGCTCGAGCAGCTCAAGCCCGAAAATGAGCCGGGACTGCTGTTACACCTGCGTCGCTGTGGCGATTGCCGGGAATATGCCGAGGACCTGCGGATCGCCCGCCTGTTGCGCAGTATGCCGGCGCCCGAGCCGACAGCAGGCTTCGAGTCCCGCGTGCTGGATGGTGCAATCAGGCAGTCGCGCCCGGCACGACTGGTGGGGAATGCCACCGGCTGGAAGCTGGCCACGGCCGCGAGCCTGTTGCTGGCCGTCTTCCTGGCTTTGCCCCGGCAGTCACCCGCACCGGCCGGTCCAGTCGGGCAGTTGGCCGAAACAGCCAGGCCTGACGTGGTGCCGGTAACGCTGGCGTTGAACAGCGGGCGGGCGCTGGCTGGCGCGAAAATCCGTGTAGTAATGCCCGAGCACCTGGAGGTTCGGGGGTTCGAAAATCAGCGTGATTTGCAATGGCGTACGGACCTGAAAGCCGGAGCCAACCGTCTGACGCTTCCTGTGCAGCAGCGCACCGGTCGCGTCAATGACGTGATCCTGATTGAGATTGAGCACGACGGTGCCCGCCGGGAGTTCCGGGTGCCGGTCCCCGACGGTAATGGTGCCGAAGTGCGGGGGCAGGATGCACAGGGAATGCAAACAATTTAAATAGACGTTGAAGAGCGAACCACGATGAGGTGGATAATGAAAGCTTATAAAAAACTGCTGTTTACAGCCGTATTTTTTTCATCCCAGGCCGCGATGCCGGCCCTGGCCCAGGAAGAAACCGATAGCGGTGACCTGGATGTTGAAGTGACCGTGGTCGAGGCAAACGAGAACGCCGCCGACGCCGTCAACGATATCGAGCTGCCGGAAGAGGCCAGTGATGTCGCCCGCATGGCGATCGAGGACGGTGGCCTGGCGGTAGCCGAGGCCGCGCGCAACGGCGAACTCGGTGGTGATGAGGAAGAGCTTGAAGAGGCGGTCGAGGGCGCTGAAGAAGCGGCCATGAACGCCGAAAAAGCCCTGGCCGAAGCGGCTGCCAATGCCAATGAGGCCGCCCGGGAAGCCATTAACAATGCCCTGTCCGGGGGAGCCTCCGCTGAGGAAATCCTCGAGGATATCCCGGCGGACGTGATCGAGAGCCTGCCCGAGGATATCCAGGACCAGCTCAACGAGGTGCTGGAGAATATCCCGGACGTGGAGGCCCCCGAAGTTGAAACCCCTGAGGTGGATACCCCCACGGGTGGCTGAGGTCGCCTGACCGCAACCTGACTCCAGGCTGGGCAGCAATGCCCGGCCTTTTTGTGTATGTAAAAGAGGTGTTTTGTGCGCACGATAATAAATGCATTGGCCGCCTGTTGCCTCGCTTCCGGCGCGACCCTGGCAAGCGCCCAGCAGGATGCTTTCTCCCAGGGGACTTCCGCGTTCAAGCGCGGAGACTACGGCGTAGCCCTGGAGCGCTTCGAGACCGCCCGTGCGCGGGGCAACCGCAGTGACAACTTGTCGTACAACATGGGGGTGACCCTGTTCAAGCTGGGACGCTATGGCGAGGCCGGTGACTGGTTCGAATCCCTGCTCGACAGTCCACAATGGCGTGACCTGGCCTTGTTCCAGCTCGGGCTGGTAGCAGAAAAGCGCGGCGACCGGGACCTGGCGGGCCAGCGTTATGAAATGGTGGTGGCCTCCCGCTCGGAAAAGCTGCGCCGCCTGGCCAGCGCACGACTCGCCAGGCTGGAGGGCCTCGCCGAGTCCTCCAGGCCCGAGCCACAGACAGGCACCGCGCGCAGCGGGGGCAGGCGCGGTTCGGCGCTACTGAAGCTGGCCGCGGGCCACGATGACAACGTCTATGCCCTGCGGGATGAGCTCCTGGGGGGGGGGTCCGGGGGAGAGGACACCTACATGGATCTCTTCGCCTGGGGGCAGTACCGGCTGGCCGGCACAGCCACCGATGGCTGGCGCCTGCAGGGCTATGCGTTCCAGCGCGGATACTCGGAGTACAGCTCCCTCGATCTCAGCAGTGTCAGCACCGGCGTGGCCCGGGACATGCGCTGGGGCGCGTGGCAGCTGGAGCTGGGTGGCGCAGTGGAGCAGGTGGCTCTCGACGGGGAAGAAGTTTTCCAGCAACTGCGCCTCGAGGCCCGGGCCAGCCAGCGTATTGGTGACGGCGAGCTGGAGCTGGCATTTGTCCCCGCGCAGTTTTCCGGTGGCGATGGTTACGAGTACCTGGATGGCACTCGCCAGCGTTTCGAGGCCGAATGGGAGCAACCCCTTGGCCGAGCACAGCTCGAAGTGGGTTACCAGCTGGACCTGAACGATCGCGAAGATCTGCTGGTTGCCGGTGCTACCGGCGAGAACTTCTACAGCTACTCTCCGGTCCGGCATACCTTCGGCGCCGAGGCCCAGTGGCCGTTAGCGGGAAACTGGCTGCTGTCCACTGGCTCGGAGTACCGGTTGAGTACCTATGATGGTGAAAACCGGCTGGTTGACACCGATGGTGTTGTGCGGGTCCAGCAGCGGGAAGCCGACCGCCTGAAAGCCTGGCTGGGCTCCCAGTGGCTGGTGACGCCACGGCTGCGCCTGGCGGGCAAGCTGACGTACACCAACAACGATGAAAACTTCGAGGTGTACGACCACGACAAGACAGAGGCAAGCCTCGGCGTTACCTATACCTTCTGATTTTCCTCGGTGGCCCTGTCGACAGGCGGGGCCGGCAGTTTTTCCCGGCGCACAGGGACGCGTGCCGGTTTTATTGCAGCCAGCGTTGCAGTGCCGCAACGATGGCCTCAGGCTCCCGCAGCCAGTTCAGGTGCGGGTTGCCGGCGCTTCGCGGCAGTTCGACATGTTGAACCTCCCCTCCCAGCAGCGATGCCAGGCGGGCGGTTGCTGCCGGCGGGGCAAACTCATCGCCAGAGATGCCCAGGTGCAGGGAGGGCCCGCGCCCGGAGCGGACGGAGGGCCGGGCCTCGGGCGGGAAGTGTCCGCTGAGAACCGAGGTCGCCCAGTCCGCCATCACCCCGCGCGCCTCCCGCCCGCCAAAACCCAGTGCCCGGCCCGGGAAGTAGCCCAGCAGGTGGCCGCTGCACCAGGCCAGCCCTGCCAGGCCAAGCACTTTCAGGCGCATGTTGCCGCGCCAGCAGCGGTAATGGAGGTGCCCGGCCGCTACCGTGACAATGCGTGCCTCACCCGTCAGTCCCTCCCTCGCTGCCAGTGTCGCTACCTGGCCGCCAATACTGTGGCCGACGATGGCGGCCGGAGGGGCCAGCCGTTCCAGCAGCGATGGCAGGAACCGGTGGACCAGGTCGCTGTATCCGAGGTCGGCGCGGCGCGATGGGCGCGGCAGGCTGGCGCCGGTGCCCGGCAGCTCGGTCACTGCACTGCCGTAACCAGCCGCAGCCAGTCTGTCCTGCAGGCGTTGATAGCGGGAGGCGGGCACGCCCAGGGCCGGTAGCACCAGCAGCATTGGTGCGTCGGGGGCGGGCCGGCAGAGGCTGACCGGCACGCGGAACGGGCCGAACTGGTGGTCAAGTGTCTCGAGGGTTGGGGGCATGGAAGTTCCCGGGTTCCTGGAGGGATATCGTGGACGTTAACGGCCGGCGGTGGGGGCGGCCATGACCGGAACGATGAAACCGGTTGGCCACATTTCCCGGGCTGGTGGCAGCGGCGGCAAAACCATTGATCAACTTGCAACCAGGGGGGCAACTGCATAGAATACGCCGCCCGCGATGTGCCCCCGCAACTGGGGCCATTGCACTCCTTGCCTCACCGGATGTCCGGGAGGCTGTTTAACCCGTAAGGAGCGAAAATGCGTCATTACGAAATTGTATTCCTGGTTCACCCGGACCAGAGCGAACAGGTACCCGGCATGGTGGAGCGTTACACCGCCGCCATCAAGGACAACGGTGGCCAGGTTCACCGCCTGGAAGACTGGGGCCGTCGCCGTCTCGCCTACCCGATCAACAAGATCCACAAGGCGCACTACGTGCTGATGAACGTCGAGTGCACCGAAGAAGCTCTGGAAGAGCTGACCACCAACTTCCGTTACAACGATGCCGTGCTGCGCAACATGGTGATCCGCGAAGATGAAGCGATCACCGAAGAGAGCCCCATCATGAAGGCGGAAAAAGAGAGCCGCGAGCGCAAGGCCGCCCGCGCCGAGCGCAGCGAGCGCCGCGAGCGTACCGAGAAGGACGACAAGTCTTCCGGTGAATCCAAGCCCAAGGAAGAGGAATCTTCCGACAAGGCAAGCGAAGAGTAAGGGGGTTACCAGATGGCACGTTTTTTCCGTCGTCGTAAGTTCTGCCGTTTCACCGCAGAAGGTGTAAAGCGTATCGACTACAAAGATCTCGATACCCTGAAGGCCTACATCTCCGAAACCGGCAAGATCGTACCGAGCCGTATTACCGGAACCAAAGCCCGTTATCAGCGCCAGCTGGCCACTGCGGTCAAGCGCGCTCGTTACCTGGCACTGCTGCCGTACACGGACAGCCACGAATCCTAAGCAGCTGTTTTGCTTAGAAACGTAACAAGAGAAGCTATCTAAAGATGCGCGCCCTGGCTGAGTTTATTATGCGCGGGCGCGTGCGGGCGGTGCTCACTGCGATGGTGGGTATCCCCCTGATCAGCCCGGCGGCGCTGGCTCTGGTGAGCCTGCGCAAGGGGACCAACGACGGCCTGATGGTGCTGGCCTGGGCTCTGCTGCCGGTGGTTGCCGGGGGCATGAGCGGGGTTTTTTCGCCGCTGATGACCGGTCTGGGAGCCACGCACCTGGTGGCGGTTTTCTGCGGTGCCCTGGCGCTGCGCGGGACCCGCTCCTGGGCTTCGGCCCTGGTGGTGCTGACCGCGGTGGCCGCGGCAGGGATCCTGGCGACCTCGCATTTCAGCGGCGGTTTGCTGGAGACGCTGTTGCAGGCTGCGGCTGAATCCGGCGGTGCCCAGGCTGACCAGCTGCGCCAGGTCTTCGACAGTGAGGCCCTGGCGACCGGTTACCTGGCCCTGGTATCGGCGATTACGGCGACCCTGGCCCTGGTGCTGGGGCGGTGGTGGCAGGCGCTGCTGTACAACCCCGGCGGCCTCCGCCAGGAGTTCCACCAGCTGCGCATGCCGTTACCGCTGGCGGCCACCGCCATGTTGTTGTGGGTATTCTGCCTGCTGACCCCGGGACTTGCCTTCTGGGGTGCGGTGGTGGCCTTCCCGCTGGTGTTGGCTGGCATTGCGCTGATCCACTGGCTGGTGGCCCAGCGCGGCTGGGGCCGAGGCCCGCTGGTGGCGCTATATGTGGCGCTGGTCATTGCGGCCCTGCCGCTGGCCGGCTTCCTCTGTGGGCTGGCACTGATCGATAGCTGGATTGATATTCGCGGACGTTCCGCCAAGTAGGGGCGCGCCGCACAATACTGAAATTGAGGAAACCGAGATGGAAGTTATTCTGCTCGATAAAGTAGGCAAACTGGGCAACGTGGGTGACCGCGTTGAGGTCAAAGCCGGTTTCGGCCGCAACTTCCTGCTGCCCACTGGCAAGGCCATCCGCGCCACTGCCGCCAATATCGCCGAATTTGAAGCCAAGCGTGCTGAGCTGGAAGCCGCTGCCGCCGCGAAGGTCAAGGCTGCTGAAGAGCGTGCCGAGAAGCTGTCCGGCCTGGCCGTAACCATCGCTGCCAACGCTGGCGACGAAGGCAAGCTGTTCGGCTCCGTCGGTGCGGGTGACATCGCTGATGCCATCACTGCCGAGGGCGTAGAAGTGGCCAAGGCCGAGGTCAACCTGCCGGAAGGCACCCTGCGTGAGACCGGCGAGTACGACATCGACGTTCAGCTGCACGCTGACGTTGTTGCCACCGTCAAGGTAGTGATCGTCGCAGAATAAGCGCAACGCGCTTATCTGGCAGCCAGGGCGGGCCGAGGGTTCGCCCTGCCGGGCCGTTGGCGTCCCGCGGGTGAAACAGTTTCGCCCCCACGGGAGTGCCCACAAGCGGTCCAGTCGCGCTACAATCGGGCGCTGGATTCCCTGTGGATCCAGCGCCCGATCTGTTTCTGGTAGTCAATTATTGCAATGAACGAAGAATACGCCGCACCGGAAGAAGAGCTGCAGACCAACGAAACCTCCCCGCTGCCGCACTCGGTAGAGGCGGAGCAGTCGGTGCTGGGCGGCCTGATGCTGGATTCCAGCCGCATCGACAGTGTGGCGGAGCAGCTCGGCGAACAGGATTTCTTCGTTGCCAGCCACCGGGTGATCTTCGGTGTGATGACCCAGTTGGCGGACGCCGAACAGCCGCTGGATATCGTTACCCTGGCCGAGGCCCTGGCCAGCCGTGATCTGCTGGCAGATACCGGCGGACCCGCCTACCTGGCCGAGCTGGCCGAGAACACCCCCTCCGCGGCGAACATCGTCGCCTATGCCAAGATCGTGCGCGAGCGCTCGATGCTGCGCCAGCTGATCGCCGCCGCCGGCGAGATCAGCCGCACCAGCTTCAACCCCGGCGGACTGGCCTCCGCGGACCTGCTGCAGATGGCCGAGCGCCGTGTGGCCGAGATCGCTGAGGGCCGGGCCAAGGATGGCGGTTTTGTCGGCGTGGATGCGCTGCTGAAAAAGACCGTCGAGCGGATCGACGAGCTGTTCAAGACCGAGGGTGACCTGACCGGACTTGGCACCGGCCTCACCGAGCTGGACCAGCGCACCTCAGGCTGGCAGCCGGGCGAGCTGATTGTCCTCGCGGCGCGCCCGTCCATGGGCAAGACCGCGCTGGCGCTCAACTTCATCGAGACGGCGATGCTCAGCCAGGAGCGGCCTACCCTTGTGTTCAGCATGGAGATGCCCTCCGACTCGCTGGTAATGCGGATGCTGTCCTCCATCGGCCGTATCGACCAGGGCCGGATCCGCAATGGCAAGCTGCAGGAAGACGACTGGCCCAAGCTCTCCAGCGCGGTACAGAAAATGAAGGGCAAAGCCCTGTATATTGATGACACGCCGGCGCTGTCCCCCAGCGAGGTGCGCGCGCGGACCAAGCGCACCGTGCGCGATCACACCAACAAGTTGCTGCGGGAGAATCCGCAGATGAGCCGGGAGGAGGCCGAGGCGAAGAGCCAGCCGGCCCTGATCATGCTGGACTACCTGCAGCTGATGCAGGTGAAGGGGGCCACCGAGGGCCGTACCCAGGAGATCTCGGAAATTTCCCGATCCCTGAAAGGCCTGGCGAAAGAATACGAATGCCCGGTCATCGCCCTGTCACAGCTCAATCGCGGCGTGGAACAGCGGCCCAATAAGCGGCCGATGAACTCCGACCTGCGGGAATCGGGCGCCATCGAGCAGGACGCGGACGTGATCCTGTTTATCTACCGCGACGAGTACTACAACGAGGACAGCCCCGACAAGGGTATGGCGGAGCTGATTATCGGCAAGCAACGTAACGGTGAGATCGGCACCTGCCGCGCCGCATTTGTGGGCAAGTACACCCGTTTCGACAACCTGGCGCCGGAGTATTACCAGGGCGACGACTGACCAGGCGCTACCTCTCCAAAACATCAAGGGCGATCCAGGCGGATCGCCCTTGTCGCATCCCGCTACGGGGTTCTACTGGACCTGTAGACCTGCACCGCTACATAGACTTCGCGGCCGTCGCGCCGGGTGGGCATAAAGTACTGGTCACCGTAGCGGTAGTACTGCACACCGTTAATAATCTCCGCTGTATAGCCTGTAGGCAGGCTGTCCACCACTTCTCCAGGAGCGTAACCTGTGCCGGGGTCGACCGGACCGCTTGCCGGTGCCGGAGGCGTTGCCGGTGCCAACGGGGCTGCTGCGCCCACAGGCGGCGGTACCACCACATAAGCGTGGCGCGCGGGATGCCACTGGTAATAGGCGTCGGCGTACTGGTAGAAAATCGCGCCGCCAATCTCAACCCGCACCGCACTTCCCGGCAGGGAGGCCACCGCGGCCCCCAGGGGCGCGGATACCACAACATAGCCTGCCGGGCCGTGACGATAGAAATGGCCGCCATGGTAGAAAAAGGGCCGGTCGCCCACCCGCAGGTTGATGAAACCGTGGGGCAGGACCGGGAAGGCCAGTCCCAGCGAGATCCGCGGACCGCGATGGTGGCCCCAGTGGCGCGGGCCATGGTGGCCTTTGAAGTGATGGTGACCGGAGCCGTGGCGCTCGTAGCCGGCGCCGCGGGCGTCGGCGGCGGGCGCGAAGGCAAACGCGGTCAGGACGAGGACGGCGGCTACCCACAGCGTTGTTTTCAGCGATTTCATGGACTCTCCGGCGAAGCGAGCACTTACATCTGTATAAATTTTAACCTGCTTCTGTGGGCCGGCGCCATGGCCATTTGTTAAGAATTGTTGCCCGCTTTACCGGCGAACACCCGGTCACGGTCGGTTGCGCTGCACAATGCCCATCAGCTTGTAGAGTAGCTGGGCTGCGGCGAAGTCATAGGCGTGAAAACCCTCGATGGGGGCGAACTCGAGTAGGTCGAAACCGATGATTTGCCGCTGCCGGGCCACGGACTCGAACAGGTTGAGCGTCTGGTACCAGCCAAGGCCGCCCGGTACCGGGGTGCCGGTGGAGGGAAAGACCGACGGGTCGATGCCGTCCACATCCACGGTGAAGAACACTTTCGACGGGAAATCCTCCGGCAGCGCAAACTCCTGGACGTTGGTGGGTACCAGCTCGTGGGCGTCCAGGTGATGTACGCCGTATTTCTGCCTCGCTCCCATTTCCTCCTCGCAGTAGGCGCGGATGCCCAGCTGGAATAACGGGATACCGGCCTCCACCACCAGCCGCATGACACTGGCATGGCTGTGCTTCTGCCCTTCGTAGCGGTCGCGCAGGTCGGCATGGGCGTCGATCTGGACCACGCCGAAATCCTCAATCCCGGCATCCAGGTAACCCTTGATCACGCCCCAGGTGACCGAATGCTCACCGCCAATGCCCACCGGCATCTTGCCCAGCTCGAGCACCTCGCGGGTGGCGGCAGCGATATTCTCCATCACCTGCTCCGGCGCGCCACTCACATTGACTGGCGAGCGAGTGTGGATTCCCAGCTCGCTCGGGGAGGAGAAATTGTCGAAGGTCTCCAGCTGCCAGGAGGCTTCGAGGATGGCTGCCGGCCCCTTGCCGGTGCCCCCGCCGTAGGACACCGTCTCCTCGTAGGGAATCGGGATGATATGGAACAGAGCATCCTCAGCGCGGGGTTGCTCGATCTCGGAGCCCAGGAAAATCGGGTAGTCGTTGTCTGAGAGCATCTGTCATTTCCGTCTGTCTGTATAAGCTGGTGAGGAGGGGCTGCCGGCTCAGGAGAGGCGTTCCCGGAAATCCTCGTAACCGAATTCCTTCACGACCTCCAGGTCGTCAGTGGCAGAGTTCCACAGTGCAATGGAGGGCAGCGGGATCCCGTTGAACGTGTTGGTCTTGACCATGGTGTAGTACGCCATCTCCTCGAACACCAGCCGGTCGCCGACCTGCAGGGGCTCGGCAAAGCTGTATTCCCCGATACTGTCGCCGGCGAGGCAGCTCTGGCCGCCGAGCTTGTAGGTGTGCGGCAGTTCACCGGGTCGCGCAGCCCCCGTGATGTCCGGGCGGTAGGGCATTTCCAGCACATCGGGCATATGGCATGTGGCGGACACATCCAGGATGGCCTGGTCCACCCCGTTCCAGGTCAGGTCAATCACTTCACCTACCAGCACCCCGGCAAAGAGTGAAATGGCCTCACCGGGTTCCAGGTAAACCTGTACATCGTGGCGCGCGGAAAACTCTTTCACGGCCTCTACCAGTGCGTCCACCTGGTAGTCGCCGCGGGTGATGTGGTGGCCACCGCCGAAGTTTACCCACTCCATCTGCGCCAGCAGCTCGCCAAATTTATCCTCCACCGCCGCAATGGTGCGGGCCAGCGGCGCGAAATCCTGTTCGCACAGGGTGTGGAAATGCAATCCGCTGATACCGGTGAGGTCCTCGCCCTCAAACTGGGAGCGCAGGATGCCGAGGCGCGAGCAGGGTGCGCAAGGATCGTAGAGGGCTGTTGTGCCCTCGGAGTGCTCCGGGTTGATGCGCAGTCCAAAGCGCAATTCCGGGCGCTGCTGCTGGGCATCCAGGCACAAGGTCCGATAGCGCTTCCATTGGGAAAAGGAATTGAAAATTACGTGGTGGGCGAACCCCAGGATCTGCCGAAGCTCACTTTCCTTGTAACCGGCGCTGAAGACATGGACCTCCCTGCCCTGGTCGCGGCCGCCGTATTCCTCGTAGCCGAGCCGCGCCTCGTTAAGGCCACTGGCACAGGTGCCGCTGAGGTACTCGGCGATGATCGGCCCGGTGCGGAACATTGAGAAAGCCTTCAGGGCGGCGAGCACCTTCGCGCCACTGCGCTGCTGTACATCAGCCAGCACTGCCAGGTTGTCGCGCAGCGCGGCCTCATCCACCACAAAGCAGGGTGACGGCACCCGGGTGGGATCGAAGTTGCCGAAATAGTCTTTACGAGGGGTCAGGTCCATAGGTGGTCGTCGTCGAGATCTGCCGCCGGAACCTGAAGCCAGGCCCCGAAGGCGGCGGTGCAATATTAAAAGGTCGCGATTACTGGAACGGCTTGTCCAGCCAGGTCTCCTGCCACGGCAAGCCGTACTGGTTCAGGTCGTGCATGAACGGGTCCGGATCCAGCTGCTCCAGGTTCCATACGCCGGGCTTCATCCACTTGCCTTCCAGCATCATCTTGGCGCCGATCATCGCAGGCACACCGGTGGTGTAGGAGATGGCCTGGGATTTCACCTCCTTGTAGCATTCCTGGTGGTCACAGATGTTGTATACGTAGTAAACCTTGTCCTCACCATCCTTGGTGCCGTGCACGATATTGCCAATGCAGGTCTTGCCCTTGGTCAGCGGCCCCAGGCTGGCCGGGTCCGGCAGCAGCGCCTTGAGGAACTGGATGGGCACGATTTCCTGGCCCTGGAATTTCACCGGCTCGATGCTGGTCATGCCGACGTTCTGCAGGACTTCCAGGTGCTTGAGGTAGCTGGCTCCGAAGGTCATCCAGAAACGCGCGCGCTCGATCTCGGGGAAGTGCTTGGACAGGGACTCCAGCTCCTCGTGGTAGAGCAGGTAGATGTCCTTCTCCCCGATCCCGGCGGGGAAATCGAACTCGCGCTTTTCCTCCAGGGGCTTGGTGGTGATCCACTCGCCGTTTTCCCAGTAGCGCCCATTGGCAGTGATCTCGCGGATATTGATTTCCGGGTTGAAGTTGGTGGCGAACGGCAGGCCGTGATCACCGGCATTGCAGTCGATGATGTCCAGCGTCTTGATACGGTCGAAGTGGTGCTTCTTGGCGTAGGCGGTGAAGACACTGGTGACGCCGGGATCGAAACCGCTGCCGAGCAGTGCCATCAGGCCGGCTTTTTCGAACTTCTCCTGGTAGGCCCACTGCCACTTGTACTCGAACTTGGCTTCTTCCGGGGGCTCGTAGTTGGCGGTATCCAGGTAGTGCACGCCAGTCTCGAGGCAGGCGTCCATGATGTGCAGGTCCTGGTAGGGCAGGGCGACATTGATCACCATGTCCGGCTTGACCTTGTTGATCAGCGCCACCATTTCCTTCACGTTGTCGGCATCCACCTCGGCGGTGTTGATCTTGCGCGGCAGCATTGCGGCGATCTTGTCGCACTTGCTCTTGGTGCGGCTGGCCAGGGTGATGTTCTCGAAGACATCCTCCACCTGGGCACATTTATGGGCGACAACCTGGCCGACACCACCGGCGCCGACAATCAGTACATTGGCCATGAAAATCCTCCGTTAATTTTTTCACGCGGCCATTGGCCGTTATTCTTGCGGTAACGCAGCGGGAGGGGCCTGCGGGTTCTGGGTGGGCCCTCTCCCTGCTCTGCACTACTTTTCGAAATAGGTGTAACCACTCATGCTGGCGGTATA
Source organism: Microbulbifer sediminum (assembly GCF_021729035.1). Taxonomy (GTDB): domain Bacteria; phylum Pseudomonadota; class Gammaproteobacteria; order Pseudomonadales; family Cellvibrionaceae; genus Microbulbifer; species Microbulbifer sediminum. Next base: position 112,961 of record NZ_JAJSAP010000006.1, read on the forward strand.
GGTGTGCAGGATCTGCTTGCGCTGCTGCGGGCTGATGCGTCCGCCTTTGACCGCACGCTCCGCCAGCTTGCGGAAACGCTCAAACATATCCTGCGGACGGTACTCCACATAGCTCAATACGTCCGCGATGCTGTCGCCGTGGATTTCGCGGTTGTAATCGACGCTACCGTCGTCGTTGATACGCACATTCACCACGTTGGTATCGCCGAACAGGTTATGCAGGTCCCCCAGGGTTTCCTGGTAGGCGCCAACAAGGAAAGTGCCAAGGATATAGTCCTCTCCCTCGCGCAGCGGGTGCAGTGGCAATGTCTTCTGCTCTTCCTGGCGACCGATAAAGCGGTCGATCTTGCCGTCGCAGTCGCAGGTGATATCCGCGATGATCGCCGAACGCGTGGGCGCCTCGTCGTGCCGGTGAATAGGCACCAGGGGGAACACCTGGTCGATAGCCCACATGTCCGGCAGCGACTGGAACACGCTGACGTTCGCATAGTAGATGTCCGACAGCACCTCCGGCAGGGCCTGCAGGTCCACCGGGATTTCCTCGGCTTCGTCGAGCAGGGTACGGATCTTCTGCGCTGCCTGCAAAAAGAGGTTCTCGGCGTTCGCGCGCTCGCGCAGGCTCACCTGGCCGTGCAGGTACAATGAGCGGACCTCATCCCGGTAATAGAGGGCGTCGTTGTAACTCTCCTGCAGGTTCTTGGCGGTGACATTGCTGGCCGCATCCTGCAGGTTGCGCAGCATCGGGTGATCATCGTCAGTGATTTTCGTGTGTTCCAGCTCCACCGGCTCGAAGCGGGTGGTGTCGAGGATATCGAACAGCAGTATCGAAGAGTAGGCTACGGTTGCCCGGCCCGACTCGGTAATGATCACCGGGTGTGCCACGCCCTCGCTGTCCAGTGTGCCCATGATCGCCTCGACCACGTCCACGCAGTACTCGTCCAGGGAGTAGTTCTTGCTGTGGGTGTAATTGGTCTTGGAACCGTCGTAGTCCACGGCCAGGCCGCCGCCCAGGTCCAGGTAGCCCATTGCGGCGCCTTCCTCAACGAGGTCGGCATAGTAGCGGCAGGCCTCCAGCACCCCGGTGCGGATGTCGCGGATGTTGGGCACCTGTGAGCCGAGGTGGTAGTGCAGCAGCTTCAGGCAGTCGAGCATATCGTGACGGCGCAACTGGTCCACCATGGCGATCAGGTCATTGCTGCCCAGGCCGAAAATACTGCGGTCGCCGCTGGTGGCGTTCCAGTAGCCACCCACCTTGGAGGCCAGCTTGATGCGCACGCCGATATTGGGGCGCACCTGCTCGCGTTCAGCGCAGGTGATGATGGTCTCCACTTCGGAGGGGGTTTCCACCACGAAAAATACCTGCACGCCCAGCCGCTGGGCCTGGAGGCCGAGATTGATGAACTCCTCGTCCTTGTAGCCATTGCAGATGATCAGCGACTCGGTATTGTCGAGCGTTGACAGGGCGGCGATCAGCTCAGCCTTGCTGCCTGCCTCAAGACCGTGATTGAACGGGTGACCCGCGCGGGCGATTTCCTCGATCACCTGGCACTGCTGGTTTACCTTGATTGGAAAGACGCCGCGAAAGACATTGTTGTAGCCGCAGCTCTCGATCGCGCGACCGAAAGACTGGTTGATCAGCGCCACCTGCGCATCCAGCAGGTTCTCGATGCGCAACAGCAGGGGCATGCCGAGGCCGCGCTCCATGGCGCCCCGGGCGATCTCCATCATGGAGACAGCGCGGGTCTCACCCTCGCCGACGGGGACTTTAACGGTGACCTCACCGCTGTCGTTCAGGTCGAAATAACCGGCACCCCAGTTGCGAATGCCGTACAGCTCGGCCGAGTCCTCACAGGTCCAGTCTTGTACTTGTTGCTGCTTCATGGCGCCTTATCAGTTGGGTTTGTTCGGGGCGCGAATCTTGGGCCCATCGCTTGCTGAAAGCAATAACTATAGATTCAAAAATCGCCCTGATTTCTGCGGAAAAAATTAAACTTTAATTCGGTTTTTGTCGTGGCGGCGGTCACACTGAAACGGCCGCCACCCTGATCCCACAGCCTACTCACTTTTTCTCACACTGCACGTGTTATGGCGCCATTTGAGATGCCTTTCAAGCGATTGCGTCTGTTTCTTGGGCGGGAGGAGGCCCGGCAGGTTCCGTGGCGAAGAAATGGGAGACCAGCGGTAGGGGGAGCGGGCCGACTCCGTCGGTATAAAAAAGGCGGCCCGGGGGCCGCCTGGAAGTTGGGGTTTAGGGGTTGCCAGCTGAGGGCCGCTCAGTAAAAGCCGGGGTTCTCGACTACCCGGTAGCCGCGGTGACGGTGATCCCACCGGTAGAAGGTGTCGTACGCCACGTAGTAGTCCAGGCCGCCGAAGCTCAGGGACACCGCTGCCCCCGGCAGGCTGTAAACAACCGCGCCAATGGGCGGCCGGGCCACTACGTAGCCGTGGTCATGGCGGCGGTAGAAGATGCCATCGCTGTAGAAGAAGCCGATGCCACCGAGGCTGATGCGCACGAAGTTGCTCGGCAGGTGGCGCCAGCGGTAACCGTAACTGTAGCGTGACGGGCGCCAGTGGTGCCTGTGCTTGCGGTAGTGGCGGCGGTCGTAATCGTGCTTCGCCCAGTGCCGGCGCTGGTGCTTCTTCCAGTGCTTGCGCTGGTGCTTGTTCCAGTGCTTGTCGTGGCCGCGTCCCCGATGGTCGTCATGGCCCCTGCCAGTCTTCTTGTGGCGATAGCGATCGCCGTCGTAGTCGCCGCGGTCGCGTCCCCGGCGATCGCCGTCGTAATCGCCGCGATCGTGGCGCTTGCGTTTATGGTCCCTGCGGCCCTCGCGGTGCTCCTCCCGCTCGGCCCGGCGGTGCTTGCGCATGGCGCTATCGAAGGCCGACCCGGACAGCTGGGAGTCTTTCTGGTAGCCGCGAAAGCCGCTGCGGCCTTCCCGGTCGGCAAGCGCCGGGCCAGCCAGAAGCAGGCTGGTGGTCGCGATTACAGTGATCAGTTTTTTCATGGCTCTGTCTCCATCGTGCGATCGAGGCGCAAGGGGCCACCTCTCGTACAGTGGGGCACAGTGTGCCGGGGCGCGACTGAATCAATCCTGAACCAGTCGACAGTTTTCAGTTCAGCGGGTGCCGGCCCCTGCCGGGAGCGCTTGTCTAAAACCGAGGGATTGTTCTGGTTTGGCGAGTTTGCCCGCTTTTCGCGGCATTTTCGCCGATATCTGCCGAAGATGCGTGGTTTTGTGGCGCTGGTTATATTGTCCCCAGGTTACCCTGCGGGTATGATGCGCCGCTGTTCGAGTCCCTCTTTCTGCCACCCTCTGAAGTGATTGCGATGCAAGTATTCCATCACGTGGCCAGTCTGCGCGAGGCGCTGGCCGAAACCCGCCGCGCCGGCAAGACCATCGGCTTCGTGCCCACGATGGGCAATCTCCATGACGCGCATATCCAGTTGGTCGAAACCGCCCGGCAGCACTGCGACATGGTGGTGGTGTCAATCTTCGTCAACCGGTTGCAGTTCGGCCTCAATGAGGACTGGGACAAGTACCCGCGGACCCTGGAAAACGATATGGCGCGCCTGAGGGAGGCCGACTGCGACTTCCTCTTCCACCCGGACGAGAATGAGATCTATCCCAATGGCATGGACCAGCAGACCCGGGTCGTCTGCCCGGCCATGACGGACGTGCTGTGCGGTGCGAGCCGCCCGGGGCACTTCGAGGGGGTCACCACGGTGGTGGCCAAGCTGTTCAATATCGTGCAGCCAGACAGTGCTGTGTTCGGGATCAAGGATTTCCAGCAACTGGCGGTTATCCGCCGCATGGTCGAAGACCTGTGTATCCCGGTGGAAATCATCGCGGCGCCGGTGCACCGGGAGCCGGACGGGCTCGCCATGAGTTCGCGCAACAGCTATATCACCGCCCAGGAGCGACCGCGGGTGCCGGTGCTCAACCAGTGCCTGAACTGGGTGAAAGGGGAGATCGAGAGCGGTCGGCGGGATTTTGCCGGGCTTGAGGCAGAGGCATCAAAGCGCATCAGCGAGTCCGGTTTCAAGGTAGATTACTTTTCCATCTGCAACAGCCGCAACCTGGAGCCGGCCGCACACGACGATACTGAAATCACCATCCTGGGCGCGATGTACACCAGTGCCGCGCGCCTGATCGACAATGTTTCGCTGGAGCTGTGAAGGGGAGGTAACCCGATGCAGATTGAAATGCTGAAGTGCAAACTGCACATGGCCGCGGTCACCCAGGCTGAACTCTGGTACGACGGCTCATGTGCCATTGACCAGGACCTGGTGGAACTGGCGGGCCTGCGCGAGTTTGAGAAAATCGATATCTACAACGTCAGCAATGGCGAGCGCTTTCATACCTATGTGATCCTGGCCGAGCGCGGCTCCGGTATTATCTCCATGAATGGTGCCGCCGCGCGCCGGGTGCAGGTGGGCGACCGTATCATCATTGCCTCCTATGCGCAGATGACCGAGGCCGAGGCCGACGAATTCAGTCCGAGACTGGTCTACCTGGATGAGCACAACCGCGTCGAGCGCAGCACCAACACCATCCCGTTGCAGCTGGCTGAGGCCTGATTCCCCGGTAATCCCCCCTCCCCGGCGAGAGCGACCTGCGTAGTGACGGTAGTCCTCCGCTGGCCTCTCCCGCCTGCCGGTCCCGGCTTCTCCTGTGGAGCCGGGACCGGCCAGGCTATTATCCCCGGGTCGCCCGCAATCCGACAGGCACTGTCATGCTTAGCTGCCCGAGATCCGGAGACGCGGTGCCGTGGTCACGCCTGCTGAAATCCGGCTGCCGGATATTTATCGGCTCCAATGCCGCTGTCCCCAATGCGCTGGTAGCGGACCTGATCGAACATAGCCACGGCCTGCACGATATCGAGGTGACTCATATCCTCACGCTGTCGGACAATGTCTGGGCCGAGCCTCGCTATCGCAACCTGTTCAAGGTCAACTCGCTGTTTATTGGCGGCGACAAGGTGCGAGATGCCATCGACGAGGGACGTGCCGACTACACTCCCTGTTTCCTGTCCGAGGTGCCCCAGCTGTTTCGGGAAAACATCCTGCCCCTGGACGTGGCCCTGGTCATGGTCAGCCCGCCGGACGCGCTTGGTTACTGCTCCCTGGGGGTGAGTGTCGATGTGGTCTCGGCGGCGGTACGCTTTGCCCGCAGGGTGGTGGCACAGGTCAATCCACGTATGCCGCGCACCAACGGTCACAGTTTTGTGCATATCCAGCAAATCGATGCCTGGCTGGAACAGGCGGAGGAGCTGCCGGAAATACCGCCACCAGAGCTGGACCAGGTGACCGAGCAGATCGGCCAGTACGTCTCGCTGCTGGTGGATAACGGGGCCACCCTGCAGCTGGGTATCGGCAGGATCCCCGATGCGGTACTGCGTTACCTGGGTAATCACCGCGACCTGGGGGTGCACAGCGAAATGATATCCGACGGTATTATCGACCTGATGCAGAGCGGGGTGATCAATAACCGGAAAAAAACCTTTCACCGCGGTAAGGCCGTAACCACTTTCTGCATGGGAACCCGGCGCCTGTATGACTTTGTTGACGGTAACCCGCATGTGGAATTCTACCCGGCAGAACATGCCAATTCGCCCACCAGGATTGCCCGCAACGACAAGATGGTTTCGATCAATGGAGCCATCGAGGTGGACCTTACCGGGCAGGTGGTATCGGATTCGATCGGGCGCAGGTTTTACAGTGGAATCGGCGGCCAGGTGGACTTTATCCGCGGGGCGGCGCTCAGCCGCGGTGGCAAGCCAGTCATAGCGCTGCCCTCAACCACCCGGGACGGCAAGCGTTCCCGTATCGTCACCACCATAACCCCGGGCGGCGGGGTGGTGACCTCGCGCGGCCACGTGCACTATATCGTCACCGAGTACGGTATCGCCTCACTGCACGGCAAGAGCATCCGCGAGCGGGCACTGGAGCTTATCCGCATCGCCCATCCGAGGTTCCGTCGCGAGTTGCTGCAGGAAGTGCGTAAGTTCTACTGGGTTCCGGAGTACCAGGAGCAGGCGCCCACCTCGGTGCCGGAGCTGGGGCCGGTGGAGTCGAAACGGTTCGTCTTTGGCGGTATTCACTACACATTGCGCCCCCTGAGGCCCGCGGACGAGCGCCGGTTGCAGGAATTCTTTTATACCCATAACCGCGAAACACTGCTGATGCGTTACAACCATCATGTCACGCAGATGTCCCGGGAAAAATCCTGCAGCCTGGTGAGTGTGGACCAGCGGCGCGACCTGGCGCTGTGCTTTACCGATCGCCAGGGCCGAGCGGAAGTCATCCAGGGTGTGGGGCGCTACTACTACATTCCCGCGGACAACAGCTGCGAGGTGGCCTTTGTGATCAAGGAGAGTCGCCGTGGCAAGGGTATCGCCACGGCGTTACTGCAGGAAATGGAGGCGATCGCCCGCAGCCGGGGTATCGATCGCATGGTGGCCTTTGTACGCCGGGACAACCACCCGATGCTGGCTGTATTCGAAAATCGCGGGTTTCAGGCGGCGCCCGGCGCCGACCTGGATGAGGTGACGCTGATACTGGATCTCGGTAACGAAAACCGGGCATAGTTGCAGCGAAACACGGATCGTCCCCCCTTAAACGATCGCCAGGAGCACAGCATGTCCATCGGATTTTTCTCCCATCCCGCCTGTTCCCTGCACGAGATGGGCGAGGGCCATCCGGAACGGCCCGCGCGCCTGGCTGCGATCCAGGACCAGCTATTGAGCAGTGGGCTGGATTTTGTCCTGCGACACTTCGAGGCGCCGGCAGCTACGCGGGCGCAGTTGGAGCTGGTACACGATCCCGCTTACGTGGAGTCCATTTTCGCCCGGGCGCCCAGTGAGGGCCGCGAGGTTCTCGATCCGGATACCTCCATGTGCCCGAAATCCCTGGAAGCCGCCTTGCACGCCGCCGGTGCGACCGTGGATGCTGTGGACCGGGTAGTGGCCGGCGAAATACCCTCCGCCTTCTGCGCCGTGCGCCCGCCCGGCCACCACGCCGAGCGCGGCCGGGCCATGGGCTTCTGCCTGTTCAACAACATCGCCATCGCTGCGGCACATGCGCGCCAGCGGCATGGCCTGGAGCGGGTGGCGATCGTTGATTTCGACGTGCACCACGGCAATGGTACCGAGGACTTCGTTCGTGACGAGGAGGGCTACCTGTTCTGCTCCAGCTTCCAGTATCCCTTTTACCCTTTCTCCGGCACCGGCGACCTGCCGGCCCATATCGTCAATACGCCGCTGGCGCCGGGCGCGGGCGGGGCGGAACTGCGCCGGGTGGTGGAGGAGCAATGGCTGCCGGCTCTTGAGGCCTTCAGGCCGCAGATGCTGTTTATTTCCGCCGGCTTCGATGGGCATACCGAGGACGACATGGCGCAGCTGCGTTTTGTGGAGGAGGATTATCGCTGGGTGACCGACCGGGTGCGGGAGCTGGCAGGGCGTCACGCTGGCGGCCGCATCGTATCGGCACTGGAGGGCGGTTACGCCCTCAACGCCCTGGGCCGCAGTGTGGTCGCCCACCTGCAGGGACTGATAGGTAACTGAGGCTGTGTATCCCGGGCGGTGATTATTCCTCGCAGATCGCGTCCTGGCTGCAAGTGGGCTCCCGCTTGCCGCCACCGGATGACCCGATACCGTAGGGGAAACTCTCTTTGGCATTGGTAAAGAACTGCTCGGTGAGCTGCCCGGGCTCTCCCGACAGGGCGTTGTCCGGCGCCACCGTTCCTGCCTCGCGCTCGCCGCGTCCCTCGTGGGTTCGCAGTAATTTCACAGCCACAATGCAAAATCTCTCCCGCCTGTTGGCCGGGAAGAGGTGATCACTTTTGCCGGGGCCTGTTGCGCCCCCCCCGACCGGTAAGAATGGCACGTAAATCCATGGCGGGCCCGGCATTCATGCAACCCGGCGGGTTAACATGGATAGAGAGACTGCTTGACAGCGTTGTCACCTGCCCTTGGGCAGTGTTATAAGTCATTGGGATAGTCGCCACTCAGCCAAAGTGCATGCTGTTGCCGGCGGTTGCGCTACCCTCTGGGTATATGTCAACCACAGGGTTCGCCTACAGCCCGATAATTCTAATAAGGGAGAAAACGATGTCCGAAGTTCACACCCATCCCGTGCCCGCAGAGTTTGCCGCCAAGGCGCATATCCGCGCGGAGGACTACCAGACAATGTACCGGGAATCGGTGGAAAACCCGGAGGCCTTCTGGTCCCGGCAGGCCAGGGATTTCCTGCACTGGGAAAAGCCGTTCACGAAAGTTGTGGAAGAGGATCTGGGCAAGGGCCAGGCCGTCTGGTTTGCCGATGGCGAGCTGAATGTAACCGTCAACTGTATCGATCGCCACCTGCCCGCACGCGCGGAACAAACGGCCATCATCTGGGAGGGCGATGATCCCGCCGACAGCAAGCACATCACCTACCGGGAGCTGTACGAGCAGGTCTGTCGCCTGGCCAACCTGCTGAAGACACGCGGTGTGAACAAGGGGGACCGGGTATGCATCTACATGCCGATGATTCCCGAGGCCGCCTATGCCATGTTGGCCTGTGCCCGCATCGGCGCTGTGCACTCGGTGGTATTTGGTGGCTTCTCCCCGGATTCGCTCAAGGACCGCATCCTGGACAGCGACTGCCGCCTGGTGATTACCGCCGACGAGGGGGTGCGCGGTGGTCGCAAGATCCCACTCAAGGCCAATGTGGACCTGGCCCTGGCCAGCTGCCCGGATGTCCACACTGCCATCGTGGTCAAGCGTACCGGTGCCAATGTGGAGTGGGACAGCAAGCGCGATATCTGGTACGGGGAATCGGTGGCAGAGCAGGATACCCATTGCGAACCGGAGACCATGAACGCCGAGGACCCGCTGTTTATCCTCTACACCTCGGGTTCCACCGGCAAACCGAAAGGTGTGCTGCACACCACCGCCGGCTACCTGCTGATGGCCACCATGACCTTCAAGTACACCTTCGATTACAAAGAGGGTGAGGTCTTCTGGTGTACCGCGGACGTGGGCTGGATTACCGGCCACAGCTATATCGTCTACGGCCCACTGGCAGCCGGTGCCATTACCCTGATGTTTGAGGGCGTCCCCACCTACCCGGATGCCTCCCGCTGCTGGGAAGTGGTGGACAAGCATAAGGTCAATACTTTCTATACCGCCCCCACTGCCATTCGCGCATTGATGGGTGCCGGGGATGAATTCGTCACAAAGACCGACCGCGGCTCGCTCAAGCTGCTGGGTACGGTGGGTGAGCCCATCAACCCGGAGGCCTGGCAGTGGTATTACGACGTTGTGGGTGATAAACGCTGTCCCATCGTGGATACCTGGTGGCAGACCGAGACCGGTGCCCACCTGATTACGCCGCTGCCGGGCGCCATGGATATGAAGCCGGGGTCTGCCACCAGGCCATTCTTCGGTGTGCAGCCGGCACTGCTGGATGAGCAGGGCCAGGAAATCGAGGGCGAGGGCGAGGGCGCGCTGGTGATGAAGGCCAGCTGGCCCAGCATGATCCGCTCGGTGTTCGGCGACCACCAGCGTATGATCGACACCTATTTTTCCACCTTCCCCGGTTATTACTTTACCGGTGACGGCGCGCGCCGCGATGCCGATGGTGATTACTGGATTACAGGCCGCATTGACGATGTCCTTAATGTTTCGGGCCACCGCCTGGGGACCGCGGAGATCGAGAGTGCCATTGTCCTGCACGACGACACGGCGGAGGCCGCTGTAGTGGGCTACCCGCACGATATCAAGGGGCAGGGCATCTACGCCTATGTCACCCTGAAAGCGGGTCACGAGCCCTCCGACGCACTCAAGCAGGAGCTTATCGACCTGTGTGTGAAGGAAATCGGCCCCATTGCCAAGCCGGATGTCATCCAGTGGGCCCCGAGCCTGCCCAAAACCCGCTCCGGCAAGATCATGCGTCGCATCCTGCGCAAGATCGCCGGCAACGAGCTGGACTCGCTGGGGGATACCTCCACCCTGGCGGACCCCTCGGTGGTGGAGGAGTTGATCGAGCAGCGGGCCAATCGCTGATTGCCCAAAACACTGTTACCGGCATTGTTCCGGCTTCGATAAGCGAGCCCCTGGCGGGTTCGCTTTTTTTTGGGGGCGGGGGAGAGTCCCGGCCAGATGCACATGGCTCGCCGGCGCCAGTGCCGCTCTCCCCACTGCCCCGGGATTTCGATATAAACTGCCCTGAATATAAAAATGAACGTCGCCGTTGTGCCCGGGAACGGGGTCGGCTTGCAGCAAAGTCCCAGGGGGGGAAGGTGAAGATTGATTATTCTACTTACTCGAGGGATGAGCTTGAGGAAGCTTATCGCTCAATTAACGTGAGTGAATACCCGGAGCGTTTTGCAGAAATCAAGAAATGGATCGACATCCGGGATGCGGAGCCGCAGCCGAATCCCAATCCAGCGCTCAGGATCGAGGGGAATACCAGGCACGTCTGTGTAAAGTGCGGGCATGAAAACTATGATATCGGGGAGTTTCACGCGGCCGGTAGCTGGTTCGCCAAACTGTTCGACATCCAGTCATCCAGGTTTACTACGGTATCCTGCCGGCGATGTAATTACACCGAGGTGTATCGCTGTCCGAAAGACCGTATTTCCGATGTGCTCGACTACTTCGTAGGTTAGCGTCCGCTTCGTATTTTCGTCAGCTGGAATGACTGTGGTTAACTCCATATTCGGCGCACTTCGCATGTAGGCCGGTTGTATCCTGCTATTTTCCCAACTGAAAGCCGCTCAGCCACCCGCTACCCCGTTTGTTGGTATGCATATGGCAGGCTGTTTATTATTGGGGAAACAGCACTCCACATAAATGACCGGTCCGCGGCGGCTGGGCTCTGGAGAATAAATTGGTGGACCGTATGAATGCCCTGAACCAGCAGCAATACCTTTGTGAGCACTATCGTTTTAATGCCGAGCAACGCCTGAAGGCCTTCAACTTTTTTGTCGTGCTGTCGATTTTTGCCGAGGGTGGCATTTTTACCGCGGTTGAGAAAGGCTTCCACCCACTTATCCTGACCCTGCTGGGCGGCTTTGTACTGATCCTCTGCTGTGTATTCTGGCTTGTTGATACCCGGAGCAGGCAACTACTTGCCCTGGCCAAGCCGGGGCTGAAACTGGTGGAGCAGGAGCTGCCGCCGGCGGCCAGGATCTTTACCCGGGATAGTGAGGAACGGGGTCCACTGGTGCGGTTCACCTTTGCAATACGCGCGTTGCTGGCCGCGCAGTTTATTTTCGGCGCCGGAGTGGCCATATACGGTCTCTGGCAGTGGCTGGTGTAAATCGGGGGGAATCACCTTGAATCCGGATGGCTTTCACTCCCGGCTGCCCACATTGCACGGGGACGGTGTGCGTTTGCGCTGGCTGAAACCCGCCGATCTTCCCGCGCTGCAGCGGCTCTTTGGGAACCCCGAGGTAGTGCGATTTATGGCGCTGTCGCAACTGGAGACGCGCGCGGATACCGAGCAATTCCTGGAATCCATAGTTGAGGGGTTTCTCGAGGGAAGCCTGTACCAGTGGGGGCTGGATGTGGAAGGGCAGCTTGTGGGGACCTGCACCCTGGCGGCTATAGATCGCGCCAACGGGCATGGGGAAATCGGCTTTGCCCTGGCGCGCGCCTACCGCGGGCAGGGGATTATGGCTCGCGCGGTTAGGGCCCTGCTTGAGTTCGCCTTTGGGCCGCTTGGGATGCATCGCGTCGAGGCCGACGTGGATCCCCGCAATACCGCCTCGATCCGCCTGCTGGAAAGGCAGGGATTCACGCGCGAGGGCCTTCTGCGGGAACGCTACCGGGAGGAGGGTGGCTTTCAGGATGCCCTGATCTATGGCCTGCTGCGGCGGGATTGGATGCCCCTTTCCCCCCGGGCAGGCAGGATTGGCGAAGGGTGAATGTCGTCGCTTTCACTCCCGTGGCCACCGTGCGTCATTCAGCTTCCTCCCGGGCCGCCATTTGATCCGGTTCTCCCGTGATACCTCCCATTCTCTCCGGGACTCATTGGCTACACTTCGGTCGTGTCACCCGGTATGTGTGGCTGATCTTCCCAACCCGAGGAGTCTCTCAGTGCTCGATCACGTTGGCATGCATGTGCACAGTTATGAACGCAGCAAGGAGTTTTTCCGCCTGGCCCTGGCCCCCCTGGATTACGAGCTGATTCTGGAGTATTCCGGCTGGGCCGGCTTCGGCTGGGCCGACCGGCCCAGCCTGTGGATCAGGGGGGGTACCAGCGTAACCCCGGCATTGCACCTGGCTTTCCGGGCGGAAGATCGCGACACTGTACGGGAGTTTCATCGCGTAGCGTTGCAGGCGGGTGGCAAGGACAATGGTGAGCCCGGTCTGCGGCCGGAATACCATGCGGACTATTACGCGGCTTACGTGCTCGACCCGGATGGAAATAACGTCGAAGTCGTGTGTCACCTGCCGGAGCTGGCCGAACCCTGAAACGCCTACCCTGCAGGCGTCCAGGTCACACGCAATCCCCGGGGCCGGGTGGCCCTATCCGGGCAGCTCCCCTCCTTTTCCGGTATGCTGGCCGGGACTTACAGTAATAATAAATATCCAGCTACATATGCATGATGTCTTTGTTACCGGCAGTGGCAGCTTCCTGCCGGGGACTCCGGTGGATAACCGGGAAATGGAAGGGCGGATTGGCCTGCTCGGGCCTCACAGCCGGCGTCTGAAAGCTGCCACCCTGCGCCAGAATGGGATTCAATCGCGGCACTATGCAATAGACGCGGGTGGAAACCACCTCTTTACCAATGCGGCAATGGCTGCGCGGGCCGTCGAAGCCGCATGCGACCGGGCGCGGGTGGACTGTAACAGCCTGGATTATCTCGCCGCCAGCACTACCCAGGGTGACATGTTGGTGCCCGGCCACGCCAGCGCCGTCCATGGGGAATTGGGGCGGGGGCAGCTCGAACTGGGCTCCTTCCAGAGTGTTTGCGGCAGCAGCATGATGGCGATCAAGTCCGCCTACCTGAACCTCAGGGCCGGGGAGCACCGGTGCGCCGCCGCCTGTGGCAGCGAGTTCTCGAGCCGGTGGTTCCAGCCAGGTTTCTACGATGCCGTCGACTTTGTATCCATGGGCACCGAAGATGCTTTCCGGTATGAGTTCCTGCGCTGGACCCTGTCCGATGGTGCCGGCGCCCTGTTGCTGGAGACCGAGGCGCAGCCCGGCCCGCCCTGCCTGCGCATTGACTGGATTGAGCAGAAATCCTTTGCCGATCGTTTTCCCGCCTGCATGTCCGCTGGCAGTTCCCGGCTTCCCGATGGTGGAGAGCGGCCCTGGTCCCATTTCGGTTCCCCGGTCGGTGCCGCTGAGGGAGGCGCTTTCCCGCTACGCCAGGACTTTCACCTGCTGGAGCGGATGTTCCCGGTGTGGGTGGGGTATTACCTGGAGGTGCTGGAGCGGAGGGGACTGGACCCCGCCAGGGTCAGGTATTTCTTGCCCCACTACTCGGCACGCGCCCTGGGACAGCGGATGCAACGACTACTGGAAAAGGCCGGTGCAATGATCCCGGAGGATCGCTGGCGCAATCATCAGGATCGGGTGGGCAATGTTGGCAGTGCCTCAATCTTCCTGCTGCTCGACCGGTTGTTAAGGGAAGAGGAGTTGCGGGAGGGCGACCGGGTCCTTTGCTTTGTTCCGGAGAGCGGTCGCTGCCTGGCCGCGTTTATGTGCCTGACGGTGGTATGAAACGATGCAGCATGAATTGAGCGAGGGCCAGAGGCTGGTCCGGGAACTGGGGCGAACCTGGGCGGAATTTGAGAGCCGGCTGGTAAAGGTGCCAATTATTGCACGGGCACTGCGTGGTGCCATCCGCCTGGAGGATTACCGGCTGTTACTGCACGATCACTACCAACAGGTTATCGATGGTGCCTGCTGGATATCACGGGCCGCTTCTTCAATCGGCCGCGACCATCTCGAGCTCCGCTCGCAGTTCCTGCGCCATGCGGGTACCGAGCACCGGGATTACCGCATGCTGGAACAGGATTACCGACGGGTCGGAGGAGACGTGCAGCAATTGCGCCTGGGACAGAAAAATATTGGTGCCAGCGCCCTGTCAGCCTGGATGATGCAGCGGGCTTCCCGGCCGGATCCCCTCGACCTGCTGGGGGCCATGTTCATGATCGAGGGGCTGGGTAAGCACTTTGCCGGTATGTTTGCCGGCGCCCTGCAGCAGCACCTGGAGCTGCAGGATGACCAGGTGAGTTTCTACCTTTACCACGCCGAGCACGATGAAGACCACCTGCAGCAGCTACACGAACTGTTCGACTCCGGCCTGTTGCAGGAGCCCGGGCTTGCGAGTCGCATCGCGCACACCGCGCGTGTCACCGGTCGCCTTTACCTGTTGCAGCTGGAAGAGCTGGGGAGTTACTGATGGGCTGGAACAGCGACTTCGAGCAGTCGAGCCTCAACCACACGGACCCCAACCCCTGGCTGGTGCTCTACCTGGATCGCAGCCTGCCTATCCATGACCGGGCCAAGCGCGCCCTGCTGGCCGGGCATAATACCTGGTCACGCCGGTTGCTGCTGCCACTGGTGCGACCGTTGGCCCGACTCTCGATTGTGCTGGTGCAGTTGTTGCGGCTGTTGATTCCTGAGCGCTGGCATTCATCGTGGGTGCTGCACCGGACTATCTACTGGGGGCTGCGGTACTTTGTGCGCGCGGACGCCAACTACCTGATCCTGCGCCATTTCAATATCGGCACGGAGCTGTTGCAGTTTATCGCCGACAACGTGGGAGGCGTTGCGATCAGCAGCACCCGCCCGTTGCGGCCGCGGAAGCTGGAAGACCTCCTGGACGATACGTTCCTGATTCACGACCTCAATATTTACAATTTCATCGGTGAGCTGAGCCAGCAGCTGGCCGACCAGGGGCGTGAAATCCAACCCCCCGCCAGCCTGGACTTTAGTGCCATTTCCGATGGTGATTTTGACCTGGAACCGGGAGGCCGGTATGCGACCAGTGTCCTCGACCTGCAGACAGCGATCGAACTCTACACTCCCCTTTATGCCCTTTTCCTCTCCGATCACGATTTCTGGCGGGCCAGTAATTCCCTGCAGCTCGATGAAACCATTTCCATCTATATTGGTAAGTTGCTGAATGACCCAACTGCCCTGTCGTTGGTCAGTAACCGTCACCCAATGGTCCCGCACACGACACTGCAGGCGGGTTTCCGCCTGATGCTGCATGGGTTGGACGCGGAAATCCTGCACGGCTACCTGCGCGAGCTCAAGCGCGCAGGCCGGCAACAGGTGGCGCAGGAGCCGGCGCCCGCTGAACGCCGGGAGCAGGGCGTTGCCGAGGCCTGAGCCATCGGCGGGATAGTGCCGGGGGTTGTTTCTCGCGCGGCCCGCTGGCACGGCACAGGCTGGGTCGAGGGGCGGCTCTGCTCACGGCGAGTATGATCAGCCGCCGGATGGCCTGCCGTATACCTGAGAAGGAATAGCCGGGCCGTCACCACCAACCTGAAGGAGGCCGTCATGGGACCTAAAGCCGCCGTCAGCTGCCTGAGAGTTGTCCTGGTTGTTTTCGGGCTGTTTTTCATTTTCGGCATCTACGCCATGATGATGTGGGTCTGGCCTGAGGGCTGGGGCTGGACTCCGCGGCAGTATGAATACGAACAAATGATCATGGGCGTTTACGCCACCCTGGGCGTGTTCCTGATCCGGGCTGCGCGGGATCCGCTGGGCAACGCCAGCCTGATCTGGTTTACCGTCTGGTCCAGCGTCGTGCATGGCCTGATCATGCTGGTACAGGCGCTTGTCGACAGCACCGAACGGCACAACCTGCTCGGGGACGTGCCGGCCCTGTTGATACTGGCCGCGGTGCTGGGCTACCTGATGCAACGGGCCACACGGTCACCGGCCAGCTGAGGGAATGGTTCTTCGGCGGGTTTGTGCGCCCCCCGGGGCGCGCGTTAGCATAGCCGGCCATCATCCAGCCGGTTGCCGTTATGTCCGCGAGCCCACACCCCTACGATGCCCTGACCCCCGACGTGGTTATCGACTGCGTGGAAACCACCGGGCTGCTCTCCGACGCGCGTATCTTCCCGCTGAACAGCTATGAGAACCGCGTCTACCAGGTGGGGGTCGAGGACGGTGAGCCGCTTATCGCCAAATTCTACCGACCGGGTCGCTGGACCGATGCGCAGATTCTGGAGGAGCACGCCTTCTCCCTCGAGCTGGCCGAGGCCGAGATCCCGGTCGTTGCGCCGCTGGTGTTCGATGGCCGCACCCTGATGGAGGCGCACGGGTTCCGCTTTGCGCTGTTCCCCCGCCGCGGCGGCCGTCAGGTGGAACTGGATAATTTTGAGCACCTGGAGCAGGTGGGCACCATGCTCGGCCGTATCCATGCCATCGGCCGTGCGCGGCCGTTCGAACACCGCCCGGCGCTGACGCTGCAGCATTTCGCCATCGACAGCCGGGAGTTTATCCTTGCCGGTGATTTCCTGCCGGCGGAAAACCGCGAGGCTTATGCCTCGGTGACCGCCCATATCATCGAGCAGATCGCGCCGCTCTTTGAGCAACAGTGGTCAACCCTGCGCCTGCACGGCGACTGCCACGCGGGCAACTTCCTGTGGCGGAACGAGACGCCCTGGTTTGTGGATTTCGACGATTGCCTGAGCGGGCCCGCGATCCAGGATATCTGGATGCTGCTGTCCGGCAGTCGGGCGGACCAGACCGCCTACCTGGATACGGTGATCGAGGGTTATGAAACTTTTTGCCGTTTCAACCCTCAAGAATTGCAACTGGTTGAGCCACTGCGCTGCCTGCGGCAGATGCACCATGCGGCGTGGCTGGCACGACGCTGGGAAGACCCGGCTTTCCCGCAGGCCTTCCCCTGGTTCAACACACCGCGCTACTGGGCGGAACATATACTGGCATTGCGCGAGCAGCAGTCGGCTCTGCTGGAGCCGACCCTGACGCTCGGCGCGGTCTGATACAGCACACAACGGCCACGGCGTAGTTAGCGGCGCCGGTGAAGGAGCGATACCCGATGGCAGTCCATCAGCTCAATACCCTCGACCAGCAGGCTGACCCACTATGGCAGCAAATCCGCGCCGACGTGGCACAACAGGCGGAGCACGAGCCAATCCTGGCCAGTTTCCTGCACGCAACGATCCTCAACCATGGGACCCTGGAATCGGCGCTCAGCTTCCATCTCGCCAACAAGCTTGATAGCCCGGTAGCCCAGGCATTGTTGATCCGCGAGGTGATCGACGAAGCGCTGGACAGCGATCCCGCCATCGGCCATGCCGTGCGCGCCGACCTGAGGGCCGTGCAGCAGCGCGATTCGGCCTGCTCCTCACTGTATGAGCCCTTCCTGTACTTCAAGGGCTTTCACGCCCTGCAGGCCTGGCGCGTGGCGCATTGGCTCTGGCAGCAGCAGCGCCGCTCGCTGGCACTGTTCCTGCAGCACCGTATCTCGGTGGTATTCAGCGTGGACATTCACCCGGCCGCGACCCTGGGCGAGGGCATATTGCTGGACCACGCCACCGGTATCGTGATCGGCGAGACCGCGGTGGTGGAAAACAATGTCTCCATCATGCAGTCAGTGACCCTGGGCGGTACCGGCAAGGAAAGTGGTGACCGCCACCCCAAGGTACGGGAAGGGGTGCTGATCGGGGCCGGCAGCAAGGTGCTGGGCAATATCGAAATCGGGCGCTGTGCACAGGTGGCGTCGGGCAGCGTGGTGCTCAAGTCGGTGCCGGCGAAGAAGCTGGTGGCCGGCGTGCCGGCGCGGGTTATCTGTGACGCCAGCTGTGATGCGCCGGCCCTGTCCATGGATCACTGCGCCCTGACCCAGGTAGACCGTCAGCTACCCTGACCGGCAGGTCCGGGTGACCCGCCTGGATCATTTGTTCTCATTTGTGGTCGGAATTGCTTTCCCCGGTGCCTAGACTTAGCGCAACGGCAGTCCAGCCGGGGGCCAGCGGGCAGAATGCCGGTGGCCCGTTGGACCGGTAAACACAACTATCCTGAAAGCCATGAAATACAGTCTCAGCGCCAAGAACCTTGTCTGCCGCAACCTGGAGTCCCGGGCCAGCTATTGCGCCGGGTTGATCAACCCGGACCAGACCAGGGAGATCACCAGCATTGTGCGCAGCGACAGTGGCCTGTTGTCGCACACGTTCAACCAGGCGGTGACCAATGCGGTCGTTCCGGCGATGATCCTGAAGCGATTCGTGGTGGACTATTTTGCCGAGCGCCACAGCCCCTTCACCCTGTGGCACTGTGCCAGCAAGCCCATGGATGAGGCGGAAATGGCGGAGCTCAAGCTGACCCATCGCGACACCCTGGTGGCCATGGCCATCGAAGTTCAGCGGCTTGCGGCGGATGAAAAACTGCCAGGGGAGCTGCGTGAGCGGCTGGAGATCGTGGCCGTGGGCGCAGAACAGCTCGGGGAATACGGCGAGCTGCAGGCGCAGGCTTTCGATGGTACCCGCGAAGCACCGCAGATTCGCAAGTTCTACCAGAAGCTGGCGGAGATTCCCGAGCAGAAGCGCAGCCGCCTGAAGTTTTACCTGGCCCGGCTGGATGGAGAGGCAGTGGCTTCGGGCTGTCTGTTCGCCTCCGCCGATGCGCTGGGCATATACGACCTGCAAACGCTAGAGGCCCAGCGGGGCAAGGGCATCGGCCGGGCATTGTTCCATCACCTGCTGGCACAGGCGGTCCACAGCCACCACAAATACGTTGTCGCTCTCACCGCGGAAGACCGCCAGAGCGCCTACCTGGATGCGGGCTTTTTCGCCGTGGGCCAGGTGAGCCGCTATCTGTTCGAGCCCTGAGCCCCGGGCACACGCCTCAGGCGCGGCCGATGGGAAAGGCGATGACGTCCTCGATCCTGTCGTAATCCCCCGCCAGCATCAGCAGACGATCGATACCCAGTGCCACGCCGGCACATTCAGGCATTCCGGCCGCCAACGCGTCGACCAGGCGTTCCTCGAAAGGGTAGACGTGCAGCTTGTGTGTCCCGCGGTAACGGTGGTCTGCCTGGAAGCGGCGCAGCTGCTCTGCCGGGTCGGTCAGCTCCCAGTAGCCATTCGCGATCTCCAGGCCGCCCACGTAGGCCTCGAAGCGCCGCGCCACGGGAGTGCCACTGTCGTCGGGCAGCACCTTGGCCAGGGCCGCCTGGCTGGCGGGGAAGTCGTACAGCAGAGTGATGCCGCTGCCCATGCGCGGCTCGAGGTGGTGGCTCATCAACAGGTCCAGGCACTCGTCGCGATCCGCGGGCGCAAATGACAGCTCCAGGTGTCGTGCGGTACATGCGCGCAATTGCTCCTCGGTGGCCGTGTGGGGGTCCAGCTCCAGGTGCCGCAAAAACAGTTCCCGATAACTCAGGGACTCCATCCTGGCGATGCCCAGTACTTCGCCCAGCAGGTCGCCCACCTCACGCATCAGCGCGCGGTCGTCCCAGTCACAGCGGTACCACTCGAGCATGGTGAATTCGGGGTTGTGCCGGCCGCCGGCCTCCCCATCCCGAAAAGCCTTGCCCAGGTAGTAGCAGTCTCCCAGGCCGGCTGCCAGCAGCCGTTTGAGGCCGAATTCCGGGCTGGTGGCAAGGTAGGCGGCCTCCCCCTTGCACAGTGCGGTGATGGAGTCGATATGGGGATCGCTGGTGGCGCGCCGGGAAAGCACCGGCACCTCCACTTCCAGCACCTCCCGGGCGGTGAAAAACTGCCTGACCCGGGCCAGCAGGGCGGCGCGTTGGCGCAATGCCGCGATGGAGGCGGTGGGTTGCCAGCTGGTATCAGTCATTGTGCGGGAGCCTCAAGCGCCGGCGGCCGCGGGCCGCGATCACCAGCGGGGCTCTCCCGCGCTCGATCGCGACCGGCGGCCGCCGGTAAAACAATTGGAACGCGGGGATCAGTCTTCCTTGGCGCGCCCCAGGTATTCGCCGGTGCGGGTGTCGACCTTGATTGTCTCGCCGATCTCCAGGAACAGCGGTACCTTGACCACGGCGCCGGTGGACAGGGTAGCAGGCTTGTTGCCACCCTGGGCAGTGTCGCCGCGCAGGCCCGGATCGGTGTCGGTAATCTCCAGGATTACATGGTTGGGCGGGGTTACGGCCAGCGGTGTGCCGTTGTACAGGGTGACGGTGCACATGTCCTGCTCTTTCAGCCACTTGGCGGCATCGCCAACGGCCTCGACGCTGGCGGGGTGCTGCTCGAAGGTGTCCGGTTCCATGAAATGATAGAACTCACCGTCGTTGTACAGGTACTCCATTTCCCGGTCCATAACGTCGGCTGCCTCCAGGCTCTCGCCGGAGCGGAAAGTGCGCTCCCAGACCCGGCCGGTCTTGAGGTTGCGCAGCTTGACCCGGTTGAATGCCTGGCCCTTGCCGGGTTTGACGAATTCGTTCTCCACGATGGAGCAGGGATCGCCGTCCAGCATTACTTTCAGACCGCCCTTGAATTCGTTGGTGGAATAACTAGCCATGAGTTCCTCTGAATCAGACAAGCGTGGCGGCCTGAATAAAAAACGCCGCCCGCTCTTTAAATTTCACTGTAACTGCTTAAAATTTGCGCGCTTTGCGCCACAGAATAGCCACCTATGATACAGCACGTCCCAGCCGCCAGTGAAATCATTGCCCGGGAGGAAGCCTCCGGCCGCCGCTGGCAGGACGAGATGGCCGACCTGGTCACGGATCCCGCCGAGCTCGTGCGCCTGCTCGGGCTGGACCCGAAACAGCTGCCCGACGCCCTGCGCGCCGCTGGCGGCTTTGCCCTGCGGGTGCCGCGGCCGTACCTGCGCCGTATGCGCCCCGGTGACCCTCAGGACCCGTTATTGCTGCAGGTGCTCCCGGGGGCGCCGGAACTCGAGCCGGCGGCGGGGTTCAGCGGCGACCCGCTGGGCGAGGCGCACGCCAACCCGGTACCAGGGGTCGTGCACAAGTATCGCGGGCGGCTGCTGTTGATTGCCGCGGGCCAGTGTGCCATCAACTGCCGTTACTGTTTCCGGCGGGAATTCCCCTATGGGGACAATCACCTGAGCCGCACGCAGTGGCAGGGGGCACTCGAGTACATTCGTGGCCAGGACGGCCTGCGCGAAGTCATCCTGAGTGGTGGCGACCCGCTGGTCCTGAATGACCGCCAGCTGGCGCGGCTGGCGGGAGAGCTGGCCGCGGTCCCGCACCTGGATAAGTTGCGGGTACACACCCGTCTGCCGGTGGTGGCGCCCAGCCGCATTACCGATGAACTGCTGGCCTGGCTGGCCGGCACGCGCCTCAAGCCTGTGCTGGTACTGCACTGTAACCACGCCAACGAAATCGACGGTGAGGTACGTGCGGGGCTGCAGAGGCTGCGCGCCGCCGGGGTGACCCTGCTAAACCAGGCTGTCCTGCTGCGGGGGGTCAACGACTCAGTGGCCGCCCTGTCGGCACTGGGTGAGGCGCTGTTCGACAGCGGCGTATTGCCGTACTACCTGCACCAGCTGGACCGGGTGCGGGGCGCGGCGCACTTTGAGGTGGATGACGAGACAGCCCTGGAGTTGGTTCGCGGGGTGCGTGAGCAACTACCGGGGTACCTGGTCCCGCGGCTGGTGCGGGAGATTCCGGGGGAGCGCTCAAAAACACCCCTTTGAAATTGCCGGCCCCCCGGCGCCAGCAGCCAAAGGGTGATGCCGGGTTAGACTTGTTTGGCGCTTTTGGCGTGATCCTTGTCGCAATATCGGCGCCAAAAGCATCTTTTAAGGCTTGTTCGGTCAAATTGGCTGTTCATATACTGCTGTAGCCCAATGGATGGTTACAGACAGAATGAAGGACGATATCAAGGGTTCCGCCCGCAGCCGGATGGCCCCCGCCAGTTTCGCGATTGAGCTCGGATTACCATCACGCGCGCTGCCAGCGCTGAGCTGCGGTTGTGCCAGCGAAAGCCAGCTGGACCGGTGGTTGAGCCAGTATGAACTCCACCCTTTCCATCCCTCGGACCAGCAGAGGCTGGTCACGCTGCTGTCGGGGTTGCTCGAAGAGCTCGGCCAGTGGCGCGCGCCGGCGGCCACCCGCCTGCCCATGCTGGAGCTGCTGCGCCAGTACGTCATCTCCTGTAACGACGCCATCGTCACCCAACGCAGTGCAATCAGTGGCACACAGCTGGACAAGTTGCGCCGCAGCCTGCAGCCCGTGGTGGGCGTGTTGCAAAAGCTGTTTGTTGCCTACGCCGGCCTGTGGGTACAGCTGGAAGATACCGCCGGGGTTCCCTTCGTGCTGCGGCAGAAGCGCGCCCGCGTGCTGCACCGGGCGGTGGATGCCTGCGGCCGGTTGCTGCGGGTGGCCTCCCGGTTTGGCCTGGCTCCGCCGGAGCGCTGCTGGCGCAATATGCAATTACTCCTGCAGCGGGGGTTTCCGCAGCAGGTTGCCTGGCGCCGTGTGGCGGATCCGCTGGATTCACGCGGGCGTGCCAGCGCCATAGATGCCTATATGCAGGCGGCGCTGTTTTTCAGTGCCAACCCCGGCCAGCTGGATTACGAGCAGCAGGATGGGCTCTGGCGCAGGACCCGGGAGTGGTGCCGCCTGGCAACACTGGAGGAAACCTGGTCCGCCCCGGGCCAGGGCCTGATGGCGACCACTGCCGTCGACCGGGCGCCGCTGCCCGCGGGTCGACTGGCTGAAGAAGAGCTCACCAGTGGCCGGTTTTCCGCGCCCCGCGGATGGAAGGTAAACCTGACCGGGATCCTGCAGCGGCTGGACAAGCACCTGGAGAGGAATTTTGATCCGCTGGTGGAACGAGTTCGCTCTGTATGGGGCGGTGCAGTCGGTCGCGGTGACAACCGACGGCCCGAACGGGGAGATTGCCTGGTCACCGTCGGTCTGGGATCCACCTGTTTCAACCTGCGGGAAGGGGGCAGTGGCAGCCCCGGGGGAGATGTATCTGCCTGGCTGGGTGCGGTGGAGGAACGCGTGTGTCTGGAGGCGGAGTCCGTGGACTACCAGTCCGGTCGCACCCTGAGTGATTACGATGTCAGCCTGCCCAATGCCCCCAGCCTGAGGAGCGAGCGGCGGGTGCAGGCCAGTGGTGCCGCCCGTCACTACCAGACTGAGGTGGCGGAAGTTTTCAATCGCAGTGCCAGCGGCCTGGGATTGAAGTTGCCGTCTGCCGCCAGCGAACGCCTGCGGGTCGGTGAGCTGGTGGGGGTGCGGATGCCCGATGGCTGGCAGGTGGGCGTGATTCGCTGGCACCTGAGCCGTATGGATCACAGCCGCGCCGGGGTGGAGATACTGGCGCGCCACGTGGTGCCGGTGGAGGTGCGCCGGCGCTGTTCCGGCGGGCGCTCTTCGGCCCCGATTCCTGCCCTGCTGACACGGGACGGCAACAACAACGGTGTAGCCCTGATCCTGCCGGTGCCCCTGTTCAAGGCCTATGACGAAGTCGAGGTGGTTACAGCCAGTGTCACAAGATCCGTGAGCCTGCAACGCCAGACAGTAGCGACTGCTAACATTGCCCGGTTCGATTTTGTGTGAGGTCCATCGCATACCCGCCTCTGGCGGCTGCCCGCCCTTGTAAGCGACCGATAGCGCGACCTACACTTAGCGCTCTTGCGCCGCTGTCCCAGCGGCGGCGCACTGACGGCCTGTGCCCCTGTATGCAGGCCGCAGATGTAAGTATCAAGAGCATAATAAATGAGCAGCAACGACACGATTCGTCTCCTTCTAATTCACGACACACCCTCTGAAGCCCAGCGCCTGGTCAGCATGCTGCACAATGCCGGCCGCCCCAATCGCGCCCAGCACGTGCCCAGCGAGCCGGCACTGACCAAACTGCTCCAGGACAATACCTGGGACCTCCTGATAGCCGCAGAGACCAGCAAGCAGCTGCCCCCGGCGGTGGCATTGCGTACCATCAGCAAGCTGCAGAAAGACGTCCCCGTCCTGTTGCTGACCGAGCGCAGTGGCGCCCAGCCGGTAGTGGAGGGCCTCAAGCTGGGAGCTCGTGATGTAGTGACCGTGGATGAGGACCAGCACCTCCTGCTGGTTATCCAGAGGGAGATCACTGCGCTGCGCAACCGGCGCCAGGCGCGCATGCACGATCGCCGTTATCACGCCAGCCTGGCCCGCTCGCAGGAATTGCTCGACAGTTCCAAGGATGCCATCGCCTACATTTCTGACGGCCTGATTGTCTACGCCAACCAGTCCCTGGCCGAACGCCTCGGCCACAAGGACAAGGATGACGTCGAATACCAGCCGTTGATTGACATGGTGACCGAGGGTGAGCAGGAGGATGCCCGGGCCTTCCTCCGGCAATGTGCAATCGACAATAACGATGTCGAGGCTCAGGAATGGAAATTCACTGCCAGGTCGGCATCCGGTCGGCCTGTACCGGTGCGGGCCGAGGTCCTCTCCACCGTATACGATGAGGAGCGCTGTCTGCAGGTGCGCATCGCCGCCAGTTCCGGCAATACTGAGGAACTGGAGGCCCAGCTCAGTGACATCAAGAGCCGCGACCCGCTGACCGGCCTCTACAACCGGCAGCACTTCCTGCGCATGCTGGATGCCGCCATCAAGGCCGCCGCCAGCACCCAGCGTACCGGCGGCCTGATGTATATCGAGGTGGACCGTTTCGAGGAAACGGTGCAGAAGGTTGTGGGTGTTGCCGGTGCCGATGCACTACAGAAGAAGATGGCGGAGCTGCTGCAGTCGAGTGTGCGCCGCGGCGACGTGGTGGCCCGCTACGGAGAGGAGAGTTTCTGCCTGATGATGGCGGAGACCACGCCTGACAGTGCCGAGCACCGGGCCCGGGAGCTGATGCGAAAAATTGCTGACACGATTTTTGATGCGGCCGGCAAGACATTACAGATCACCGTATCCATCGGTGTTTCGCTGCTGAGCGAGGCCTCCGGCAATGCCCAGAAGGTGATCGACCAGGCCCTCCAGGCCCATGACCAGGCTCGGCAGGACAGTGACCAGGGCAATGGTTTCGCACTGTTCGAACCGGGCGCAGACCAGGAGGGCGATGCCGATACCTATCACCGCGCGCGCGTGGTCCAGGCGCTGGAGGCCGGCAACCTCAAATTGCTGTACCAGCCGGTACTGAGTCTGCAGGGCACCGGCGAGCAGATGTACGAGGTGCTGGTGCGCATGGTGGATGGCAAGGAGGAGCTTTCACCGCTGTCTTTCCTGGAGGGGCTGGGCGATGACAGCCTGGCAGTGAAGATGGATCGCTGGGTAATACTGACGGCGATCAAGGCGGCGGCCGTACAGCGCGCGAAAGGGAAGGATGTCTCCCTGCTGCTGCATATCTCCGCAGCCTCGCTGAAGGATACCGGTCTGCCAGCCTGGTTGAAAGTGGCCTTCAAGGCGGCCAAGGTGGCGCCGAAATCGGTGTCCTTCCAGGTCAGTCAGGGGGATATCAACAGCAACCTCCACGCCGCCCGGGACTTTTGCCTGCAGGTGCGGGAGTTCGGTAGCCGGGTGGTGGTCAGTCGCTTCGGTGCGGGCCTCAACCCGTTCAAGACCCTGGAGCATGTCACCTTCGATATCGCCAAGGTGGATCCGTCCTTCGTCCGTGAAGTGCAGGATGAAGGGGAGAGCAGCGATACCCTGGTCAACATGGTGCAACAGCTGGCCGAAGCGGATACCCGCGTGATCGTGCCCCACGTGGAGCAGGCCAGTATGCTTCCGACCCTCTGGCAGAGCGGTACCGACTACATTCAGGGCTACTATGTACAGGCGCCCGCCGAGCACATGGATTTCGATTTCAGTCTCGATTGACCCGTCGCGGCGGCCCTGCAGGCACCGCAGAGCCGCCAGTGAAGCCCCGGCTGAGCGGTCCGCGGGCTAATGATTTCCCGGCAGGGGGCCATTTGGGTATGCTTTGCCGGATTTCCCCTTACAGCACCAATAAGCAGAATTGACCTGGAGCCATATTATGTTGCCCCGCATACTCTGTAGCAGTTTGCTATGCAGCGCCCTCGTTCTCGCGGGCGGTTGTTCCAAGCCTGAATCCGACGGCGCCGCGGGCAAGCCCGCCAGCCCCGAGACTGAGACCACCCAACCCGCGGCGAATGGCGCCGACACCGGATCATCCTCTGAGCGACAGGCGGACTCGCCGGCACCGGAATCCGGTGTGGATTATCACTCCTTTGCCAACACCGACGACTACCGGGTGAAGCACCTGGATCTCGACCTGACCGTGGATTTCGAGCGCAAGGTGCTCGAGGGTGAGGCGATACTGGACTTCAAGCGCCAGACCGGAAAGAACCCGGCCATGGTGCTGGATACCCGCGACATCAAGGTTGAAGAGGTGCGGGCCGGCCATGGGGAGGAGCTGAAGCCGGTGAAGTTCTCCATGGGTGAGACCGACCCGGACCTGGGCACCCCGCTGAACATCCAGCTGCCCAAAAACGCCACCCGCGTTGCCATCCGCTACCAGACTTCGCCCGGCGCCTCCGGCGTGCAATGGCTGGAGCCGCAGCAGACTGCAGGCGGTGAGCACCCTTTCCTGTTCACCCAGGCACAGGCCATCCATGCACGCAGTTTCGTGCCGCTGCAGGATTCGCCCCAGGTACGCATCACCTATAACGCCACTATTCGCACCCCGGAAGAGCTGTTGGCGGTGATGAGCGCGAACAATGACCCGCAGACGGAAAAGGACGGCGTCTACGAATTCGAGATGCCGCAGCCGATTCCCTCATACCTGCTGGCGCTGGCTGTGGGCGACCTGGAGTTCAAGCCCATGGGCGAGCGCACCGGTGTCTATGCCGAGCCTGAACTGCTCGATGCCGCAGCCGCAGAATTCGAGGACACCGAGTCGATGCTCGAGGCCACCGAGGAGGTTTACGGGCCCTATCGCTGGGACCGCTATGACCTGCTGATCCTGCCGCCCAGTTTCCCCTTCGGTGGGATGGAAAACCCGCGCCTGAGCTTCATCACCCCGACCGTAATCGCCGGTGACAAGAGCCTGGTGGCCCTGATTGCCCATGAGCTGGCGCACTCCTGGTCCGGCAACCTGGTGACCAATGCCAGCTGGCGAGACCTGTGGCTCAATGAGGGATTCACTACCTACCTCACCAACCGCATCATGCAGAACATCTATGGCGACCGGCGTTACCGCATGGAAATGGCGCTGGGCTATGACGACCTGCAGGCGGACCTGGAAGATCTGGATGCCCGCGACGAGATCATGGCCATCGACCTGCGCGGCCGTGACCCGGACAAGGTGTTCTCCAACATCCCCTATGAGAAGGGCTCCCTGTTCCTGTACGAGCTGGAGCAAAAGATTGGCCGCGAGGCTTTCGACCAGTTCCTGCTGGACTACTTCAATAACTTTGCCTTTGAGAGCATTACCACCGAGGACTTCGTCGAGTACCTGCAGAAGACCCTGCTCAAGCAGTACCCGGAAAAGCTCGATGAGGCGCGTATCCGTGAGTGGATTTTCGAGCCGGGTATTCCCGAAGGCGCACCCCATCCGCAATCCGACGCCTTCAGCAAGATCGATCCCGTGCGCCAGCAGTGGCTGGACGGAGAGGTCGCGGCTACAGACATCGATACCGGCGACTGGACCTATCACCAGTGGAAGTACTTCCTCGACGGTATGCCGGAAGAGCTCAGCGACGAGCAGCTTGAGGAGCTGGATAGCGCCTTCGACCTGACCGAGTCGACGAACAACGAGATTGCCTTCAGCTGGCTGATGATCGCCGTGCGTAACGATTACCAGCCGGCATTCGGGCGCCTCAAAAGCTTCCTCACTGAAATTGGCCGCAACAAATTCCTGCGCCCGCTGTACCGCAACCTGGTGGAGAGTGGCAAGCAGGAGATGGCTGCCGAGATTTTCGAGGAGGCCAAGCCCGGCTACCACCCGCTGACCGTCAAGGTGAACAGCCGCATTATCTACGGTGACGACGCCGGTTAAGCGCCGCAGCACCTGCCGGCCCGCCCCTGCGGGTCCGGCATGGGGGGCTGAGGCAGCATCCGGGCGCGCCTGGAATACCGTTCACAGCGACTGACAACGCTGTTGAATAAGCCGCCTGGTGGCGCCGTCCAAGGCTATCCGGGGAACCCGGAAGTGCAGTAAAGTGGTCTGATTAATTGGCGGGGATGGGGTATATTCGACCTCTCCCGCGGGTAGCCAGCCCCGTTCAGGGATGAGCGATTCAGAACAAGAGCAGACAGGAGGCGCGGGGTCATGCGCTGGATAAAAGTACTCGGTTTATTGGCACTGCTGGCGTTTGCCGGTTGCAGCGAGCAGCAGGCCTGCTTCGAGCGCGGCAAGCCGCCGTCGCTGCCACTCCCGCACGCCTTCGCCGCCGGCTGATCAGCCGGCCCGCAGTGCGGCGATCTGTCTGTCGTTGAGGCCAAACAGGTAGAGGGCCGCGTCCAGCCCGAAGTGGGTGATGGCCTGCGGGGCCTCGAGTCTGACCTTGGGCTTGGGATGGATGGCGATACCCAGGGCCCCGAGGTTCAGCATGGGGATATCGTTGGCCCCGTCTCCCACCGCAATTACGCTTTCCAGCCCCAGACCGTGTTCCTCGGCCATCTGGCCCAGCAGGACGCGTTTGCGCTGGCCGTCCACGATCGGTTCAATCACCTCGCCGGTGAGTACCCCGTCTGCGAACTCCAGTTCATTGGCATGGATAAAGTCCACCGCCAGCTTCTCCCGCTGCAGGTAGTCGGCGAAATAGGTGAAGCCGCCGGACAGGATTGTCGTCTTGCAGCCCAGTGCCCGAAGGGATTGCAACAGCTCCCGGGCGCCTTCCTTGATGGGCAGTTGCGGTGCGATTTCTGCCAGGCGCTGCTCGGAAAAACCACGCAGCAGGGCCATCCGTTTCTTGAAGCTCTGGCGAAAATCCAGCTCCCCACGCATGGCGGCCTCGGTAATGGCGGCGACGCGGTCGCCGATACCGGTAATCTTGGCCAGTTCGTCGATAACCTCTGCATCGATCAGGGTCGAATCCATGTCGAAGCCCGCCAGCCTTGGGGGGCGTTGCGTGGGGCCGGCCTGCAGTACCAGGTCAACACCGATCTTTTCTGCCAGTTGTAGGCAGGCATGCCGGGCCGGGTTGAATTCCAGCTCCGCCTCCAGCTGGAAACGCAGGACGGTGCGCTCACGCGCCCGTGACAGTGTGTCCACGGCGTGCAGCGCCCACCCCCGTTCACGGAAGAAAGCCAGCAGTGTCTGGAGCTGGTCCAGCGTTGCCGCCGGCGAAAGAAGGGTGACGCACCAGGGCGCAGAGACCGCAGGCGCTTCCCGGGGCATCTCGGATGGGGCGGTGGACGGGCCTTCAAACGGGGCGGCCTCGCGGTACTCAATGCCGATCTGCGCCCTGCCGGAGCGGTAATCCAGGTAGCGCAGCGTCGCGTCCGCTGCCCGTTGCATCAATGTTTCCAGCGACGGCTGGAATTCCCGGTAGTCTGGCGTCGAGCCCATGGTGCCCTTCCGTGTTGTGATTTTGCGGGGCAGGCATTATAGCCCCGGGGGCAATATTCGCTAAAATCCACCGCAACAGAACCAGAAAAATGTGTGCGCCCATGAGCACCCTGAAAAAAGAAATCCAGCGAATCTACGCGCAGATGCCCCGGTACCTTCGCCAGCAGCTGATTGCCGCCGGCATCTGGCTGGTGCTGGCGTGTTTCTGCGCGGTGGCGCTCAGCAACTACTATGCGGGCCAGCGCGACGCGGCGATCGACCGCGACCGGGCGACGGCGGAGGTGGCCGCATCCGTGCTGGCCAGCCAGAGCCTCGAGAGTATCGTCGCCGGGGACCGTATCAGCTTGCAGCTGCTGGCAAAAAACATGCTGGAGCTGCCGGTAATTTCGGGCATCGCCATCCAGGACGTGGAGTCCAATGCCCTGGCCCAGGCAGGCGATCTGGACAGCGGAGAGGCCGTCAGTGCGCCGGTGGTATTGCATGACAGTATCGCCGGCAACGTGATTGTCCACCTGCACCCCGGTGCCGGCGTGCGCTATCCGTGGGCCAGCCTGCTGTTGAGCCTGGTGTTCGCGCTGCCGGTGAGTGCCGCCGCGGCCCTGGCCGTCGGCAGCCTGGCCGCCCGGCGCACGCCGGTGGTGGCGGCCCGCCCTGTGCCGGCGCCGGAACCGGAACCCGAGGTGGAGGTGGGCCTTTACCTGCGTCCGCTGAACTGGAGCCAGTTGGGCAACCAGCTTAGCCGGTCGGCGCTGGAGCGCTTGCAGGCGGAGCTGCGCGAGCGCCTGCAGTTGCTGGGCAGGATCTATGACGCCCGTACGCTGAAGCATGCCGGTCCCCAGCAGGGCCTGGGCTTCTGCGGCGCCGATGCCGCCTTCCGGGCGGTGTGCTGCGGCCTGCTTCTGCGCGAGCTGCAGGCAGCTGGCCGCTCCAGTGGCCTGCAGCTGGCCACTGCGGTGTTACCGGCGGCGCTCGAAACCGCAGACTTCGCTGGCGAGCCGCTGCTGGGGCAGGCCCGGGACCTGGCATTGCACGAGGACCTGCTCTCATCGCCATCCCTGGAGGGGCGCATCGCGGTGCACTCCGCCAACTGGGGGGCTGCGGTAACCGGGCTGAACGACACCTACCAAAAGCTGCTGGATAACCAGCTGAGGCAGCTGCAGGGCGCCTGATTCCCTCCTGATCCCCGACCTGCTCCAGTTGTGACCGGCTTGCGGGCAAGGGTCGGCCTCACCTTCAGCCTTTACGTTTACGTTAACGTAAAGCTCTGCTAGTCTCCCGGCATTCTTCCAGGAAACCGATATGAAGTCCGAGCAGCGCAAATCCGAAGCGGATCCCCGGGGAGGGGCCGAGCCCGCCAGCTACAGCATCTCCGATCTGGCAAAAGAGTTCGGGATTACCACCCGTGCCATCCGCTTCTATGAGGACAAGGGCCTGATCAGCCCGGCCCGCCGGGGCCAGACGCGCATCTACCGCCCCGAGGACCGGGTGCGCCTGATGCTGATCCTGCGCGGCAAGCGGCTCGGGTTCTCCCTGGACGAGAGCCGCGAGATCATCGACATGTACGACCCGGAGCACGGCAATGTCGAGCAGCTACAGCGCCTGCTGCAACACATCGAACAAAAACGCACGCAACTGCAGCAGCAGCTGCGCGATATCCAGAGCCTGATGGGTGAACTGGATGAGGCGGAGGCCCGCACCCGGGCCTCGCTGGCAAAAAACAAAGAACATTGATGAGAGATATACATACGGAGTCGCTATGAATACCGCCTATCGCACCCTCAACTTCGGCCTCGGTGAAGATGTCGATATGCTGCGTGACATGGTCTACAAGTTCTGCCAGGCAGAACTGGCACCGCGGGCAGCACAGATTGATGAGGACAACCAGTTTCCAGCCGACATGTGGAAAAAATTCGGCGAGCTGGGCCTGCTGGGCATGACAGTCGAGGAGGAGTTCGGCGGTTCCAACATGGGTTACCTGGCCCATGCGGTGGCGATGGAGGAAATCTCCCGGGCTTCCGCCTCGGTGGGCCTGTCCTACGGTGCGCACTCCAACCTGTGCGTCAACCAGATTCGCAAGAACGGCAGTCAGGCGCAGAAAGAAAAATATCTACCGAAACTCTGTTCCGGCGAGCACGTCGGCGCCCTGGCGATGAGCGAGCCCAACAGCGGTTCCGATGTCGTCAGCCTGCAGCTGCGTGCGGAGAAAAAAGGCGACCGCTTTATTCTCAACGGCAACAAGATGTGGATCACCAACGGCCCCGATGCAGACACTTATGTGATCTACGCGCGCACCGAGCCCGGCATCAGCTCGGGTGGGATCACCGCCTTTATCGTCGAGCGCGGTTTCAAGGGCTTTTCCCAGGCGCAGAAACTCGACAAGCTGGGCATGCGGGGCTCCAACACCTGCGAGCTGGTATTCGAGGACTGTGAGGTCCCGGAGGAGAATATCCTCGGCGAGCTGAACGGCGGGGTTCGGGTACTGATGAGCGGCCTCGATTATGAACGCACCATCCTCTCTGGCGGGCCGGTAGGTATCATGCAGGCCTGCCTGGATGTGGTGGTGCCCTACGTGCATGAGCGCAAGCAGTTCGGCAAGGCCATCGGCGAATTCCAGCTGATGCAGGGCAAGCTGGCGGATATGTACGCCGACCTCAATGCCAGCCGTGCTTACCTCTACGCGGTGGCACAGGCCTGTGATCGCGGTGAGGACTCACGCAAGGATGCTGCTGCGGTCATCCTGTTTACCGCCGAGCGCGCTACCCAGATGGCCCTGCAGGCGATCCAGACCCTGGGCGGCAACGGTTACATCAATGAGTATGCCACCGGACGCCTGTTGCGTGATGCCAAGTTGTATGAAATCGGAGCCGGCACCTCCGAGGTGCGCCGTATGCTGATCGGTCGTGAGCTGTTCAACGAAACCCGTTGATTCCCGGCCGCCGTGTTTTGGGTGGGAGCAGCGATTTGCCGAGCCCGATGCAGCATTGCCTGCATGAATTAGCGCGGCCAACGGTCGCTCCCGCAGATCAGACAAGGTTTCCCTGTAAAGGTGAATCAGAGTTTATGAACCAGCTACAGAGCAAAATTAATCCCCGCGATCCCAGCTTTGCCGATAATCGCGCCAAGATGGAAGAACTGGTCGCGGACCTGCGCGATAAGGTGGAAACCATCGCCCGCGGTGGTGGTGAGCGGGCCAGGGAAAAGCACCTCTCACGCGGCAAACTTTTGCCCCGGGACCGTATCGATGCACTGCTGGATCCCGGCTGTCCTTTCCTGGAGTTTTCCCAGCTGGCGGCGCACGAGGTCTACGGTGAGGAGGTGCCGGCAGCCGGTATTATTACCGGGATCGGCACTGTTTCCGGACAGCCCTGTGTCATCGTCGCCAATGATGCGACTGTGAAGGGTGGCACCTATTACCCGCTGACCGTGAAAAAACACCTGCGTGCACAGGCCATCGCCGAGCAGAACAACCTTCCCTGTATCTACCTGGTGGATTCCGGTGGCGCCAACCTGCCGCGCCAGGATGATGTGTTCCCGGACCGGGAGCACTTCGGCCGCATCTTCTACAACCAGGCCAACCTGTCTGCGAAGAATATCCCGCAGATCGCGGTGGTGATGGGCAGCTGTACCGCCGGTGGTGCCTATGTGCCGGCGATGGCGGATGAGTCGATCATGGTGAAAGAGCAGGCCACCATTTTCCTGGCCGGCCCGCCGCTGGTGAAGGCTGCCACCGGTGAGGTGGTGTCTGCGGAGGAGCTCGGCGGGGCCGAGGTGCACTGCCGCACGTCAGGGGTATCCGACCACTACGCCAACAATGACGTCCACGCACTGGAGCTCGCACGCCGCTCGGTCAGCCGCCTCAACCGGATGAAAAACCCGGGTCTCGACGTTCAGCGCCCGGTAGAGCCGATCTACCCGCCCGAGGAAATTTACGGTGTGGTGCCGGCAGATTCACGCCAGCCCTATGATG
The DNA here is from genome assembly GCF_021729035.1 of Microbulbifer sediminum. Lineage (GTDB taxonomy): Bacteria > Pseudomonadota > Gammaproteobacteria > Pseudomonadales > Cellvibrionaceae > Microbulbifer > Microbulbifer sediminum. Next base: position 146,316 of record NZ_JAJSAP010000006.1, read on the forward strand.
TACGCGAAATTATCGCGCGCGTGGTGGACGGTTCTGAGTTTGACGAGTTCAAGGCCCTGTATGGCACCACTCTGGTAACCGGGTTTGCCCGGATCCATGGTTACCCCGTGGGCATTGTCGCCAATAACGGCATTCTGTTCGCCGAGAGCGCGCAGAAAGGTGCACACTTCATCGAGCTCTGTGCCCAGCGCAAGATCCCGCTGGTATTCCTGCAGAACATCACCGGCTTTATGGTGGGCAAACAGTACGAGGCGGGCGGAATCGCCAAGCACGGTGCCAAGATGGTGACCGCGGTGGCCACCGCGAAGGTTCCGAAGATCACCATCCTGATCGGCGGCTCCTTCGGTGCGGGCAACTATGGCATGTGCGGCCGGGCCTACGATCCCAACTTCCTCTTTATGTGGCCCAATGCCCGTATTTCGGTGATGGGTGGTGAGCAGGCCGCCGGCGTGCTGGCCCAGGTGAAGCGGGACCAGATGGAGGCGCGCGGTGAGCAGTGGAGTGCCGACGAGGAGCAGGCATTCCGCCAGCCGATCGTTGACAACTACGAACACCAGGGGCACCCCTATTATGCGTCGGCGCGCCTGTGGGACGATGGCGTAATCGATCCCGCAGACACCCGCCGGGTGCTCGGCCTCTGCCTGGCGGCCGCAACACATCGCGAGCCGGAAGAGACGAAGTTCGGCGTATTCCGCATGTAACTGCCGCAAGGCCGCTGCCATAAGAACCACTGAAACACGCCCGAATACAAGGACCTGAACATGACAGACAAGCTGCTGAGCGAAGTCGACAGCGAAGGTGTGGCTACGGTTACCCTCAACCGCCCGGAAATCCACAATGCCTTTGACGATGACCTCATCCAACAGCTGGGCGAGACATTCGACCGGCTGGCGAAGCAGCCCGGAGTGCGCGCCCTGGTGCTGGCGTCGGAGGGCAAGAACTTCTCCGCCGGTGCCGACCTCAACTGGATGAAGCGCATGGCGAACTACTCGGAAGAGGACAATCGCCGCGATGCCGCGGGTCTGGCGGCGATGCTGCATAAACTGGATAACTTCCCTGCACCTACGATCGCGCGGGTACAGGGCGCAGCATTTGGTGGGGCCGTTGGCCTGGTGAGCTGTTGTGATATCGCGGTGGCGAGCGAGAGAGCCAGCTTTTGCCTGTCCGAGGTGAAAATCGGCCTGCTGCCGGCCACCATCAGCCCCTATGTGATCAATGCCATCGGTGCCCGCCAGGCTCGTCGCTATTTCGTCACCGCCGAGCGTTTTTCTGCGGAGCGCGCACGGGAGATCGGCCTGGTTTCGGAAGTCTGTCCCGAGGGCGAGGTGGACCTGACGGTACAGAAACTGGTGAACACCATTACCGACAACGGCCCCCGCGCGGTGGCCATGGCCAAGCAGCTGGCCATGTCCATGTCCAACCGGGTGGTCAACGAGGAATTACAGGGCCAGACCAGTGCCCTGATCGCTGCAGTGCGGGTATCCCCGGAGGGGCAGGAGGGCCTGCAGGCGTTTCTCGACAAGCGCGCCCCGGCGTGGATGAAGGGCAGCGACGACTAAGCGCCTTTCTTACAGCAAGACCGAGCTGCCGCCGAGGCTTGTGGCCGGCAGCCCCAGTGAATGAAGAGCAAAGCATGATTCGCAAATTGTTGATTGCCAATCGCGGCGAAATTGCCTGCCGCGTCATCCGTACTGCGCGCCGCCTGGGTGTGGCGACCGTCGCCGTGTACTCGGACGCGGATGCCAATGCATTGCACGTGCAGCTGGCTGACGAGGCGGTACGCCTGGGGCCGGCGCCCGCTCGTGAATCTTACCTGGACATCGACAAGGTGATTGCCGCTGCCCGGCAAACCGGTGCCGATGCCATCCATCCCGGCTACGGCTTCCTGTCCGAGAATGCCGGCTTCTGTCGCGCTTGTGCAGAAGCGGACGTTATCTTTGTCGGCCCGCCCGCCAGCGCCATCGAGGCTATGGGGTCCAAGTCCGCGGCCAAGCGGATCATGGAGGAGGCCAATGTGCCGCTGGTACCGGGCTATCACGGCAATGACCAGGATGCCGATACGCTGGCCGCGCACGCAGAGCGCATCGGCTATCCGGTGTTGCTGAAGGCCGCTGCCGGTGGCGGTGGCAAGGGGATGCGACGGGTGGATAGTCCCGCGGATTTCCATGAAGCCCTGGAGGCTGCCAAGCGCGAGGCGAAGAACGCATTTGGCGATGACCTGATGCTGGTAGAGCGTTACGTACTGGGCCCGCGCCATGTGGAAATCCAGGTGTTCTGCGACGGCCAGGGAAATGGCGTTTACCTGTTCGAGCGCGATTGCTCCGTACAGCGCCGTCACCAGAAGGTGGTCGAGGAGGCGCCCGCACCGGGCCTGGGCGAGGACCTGCGGCGCGAAATGGGCGAGGCGGGCCTGCGCGCGGCCCACGCCATTGGCTATGTGGGGGCCGGTACAGTGGAGTTCCTGCTCGATGCCAGTGGCGACTTCTACTTTATGGAAATGAATACCCGCCTGCAGGTGGAGCACCCGGTGACCGAGATGATCACCGGCCAGGACCTGGTGGCCTGGCAGCTGGCGGTTGCTGCCGGCGAAGCGCTGCCGATGAAGCAGGATGACCTCCGCATCGACGGGCACGCCATGGAAGTGCGGATTTATGCCGAGGACCCGGACAGCGATTTCCTGCCGGCTACCGGCACCCTGCTGCGCCATCGACCGCCGCGGGAGACCGATTCGGTGCGCGTGGATACCGGTGTGCGCGACGGTGACGAAATCAGCGTGCACTACGACCCGATGATCGCAAAGCTGATCTGCCATGGCCGCAGCCGCCGCGAGGCGCTCGCGAAGCTGGACCGCGCTCTGGGCGAATACCAGATTGCCGGTGTACGACACAATATCGAGTTCCTGCGTCGGGTGATCAACCAGCCGGACTTTGCCGAGGGGCGCGTCACCACGCACTTTATCGACGATCACTCGGGTGAAGTGTTACAGCCCCAGCGAAAACTCACGGCACTCAAGTGCGCTGCCATGGCGGTGGCCATCTACCGCCGGGAGATGCGCGAGATGCGTGAGCGGGCGCCAGCCGGCGACCAGTATTCGCCCTGGCATGCCGGGGATAACTGGCGCAGTAACCTGACCAGCCAGCGGAATCATGTAGTCGATTACCACGGCCTGCATGCACAGCTCAGTTTCTCGGTGGTGGGCGATCGCCTGCAGTGGAACTGCTCTGCCGGCGACGAGGAAATGCTGGACGGCCAGCTGCGCCTGTTGCCGGGTGAGGATATTTCACTGCCCGACGGTCGCCGCATGGCGTTATCCAGTGTGGATACTGCGGGAGGCGGTTCAGTGTTTTTCGATGGCCAGCAGGTGGAGTTCCGCCTGCTGCCGCCAGATATCGGTGAGGGCGGTGACCATGCGCTGGGCCTGGAAGCGCCCATGAATGGGACTATTGTCTCCCTGCTGGTGGAGGCTGGCAGCACGGTGGAAAAAGACCAGCCGCTGCTGGTGATGGAGGCAATGAAAATGGAACACACCCTGCGCGCCCCTGCGGCCGGTACCGTCCAACAGTATTTCTGTGCTGCCGGCGAACTGGTAGATGGCGGCAGCCTGTTGATTGATTTTGTAGCGGAGGATTAAGCGTGTCCCTGCCAGCTAGAGTAAAAATGGTTGAAGTGGGTCCCCGCGACGGCCTGCAGAATGAGAAACAGGAAATTTCCGTCGCCACACGTGTGGCACTGATAGACCGCTTGAGCGCCGCTGGCCTGCCGGTGATCGAGGCGGGTAGCTTTGTCAGCCCGAAATGGGTACCGCAGATGGCGGCCAGCGAAGAGGTGCTGGCCGGCATCCAGCGCCGCCCGGGTGTTACCTACAGCGCCCTGACCCCGAATATGAAAGGTTACGAGCGGGCGCTACAGGCCCGTGCCGACGAGGTGGCGGTGTTCGGTGCTGCCTCCGAGTCCTTCACGCAAAAAAATATCAACTGCTCCATTGCCGAAAGCCTGGAGCGTTTCCGTCCATTGCTGCAGCAGGCCCGGACTGACGGGATTCCCGTGCGCGGCTATGTATCCTGCGTGCTCGGCTGTCCCTACGAGGGCGATATTGCGCCGGAGAAAGTTGCAGAGGTGAGTGCCGAGCTGCTGGAGATGGGCTGCTACGAAATCTCCCTGGGGGACACCATCGGCGTGGGCACACCGGAGGCCGCGCGGCGGATGATCGAGACTGTGGCGTCCCGGGTGCCGATGGAGAGGCTGGCGGTGCATTTCCACGATACCTATGGCCAGGCCCTGGCAAATATCTATGCGGCGCTACAGGCCGGCGTGGCGGTAGTGGACTCCGCGGTGGCCGGACTGGGAGGCTGTCCCTATGCCCGCGGCGCTTCCGGTAATGTCGCCAGCGAGGATGTGCTGTATATGCTCGACGGGCTGGGTATCGAGACCGGCGTCGACCTCAAGCGGCTGGTGGCGGCAGGCGATTTCATCTCGGCAGAACTGGGCCGCGAGAGCAATTCCCGCGTGGCCAGGGCACTTGGTGGCTGACTTGCTGCCGGGGGAGCCTGCCCGGTCCCCGGGCGCTCCCTGCCATGCAGAATCTGCTAACATCGGCGCAAAGCCACAGATATTGCCATGCCGATGAAACTGCTGAAGATTTCCCTCCTCGCCTTAACGTTCCTGCTGGTCATTGTTGCCCTCGCTGCCCCGGGATTCATCGGTCCCCAGGTTGAACAGCAGTGGCAGCAGCAGTTCGCGCGGCTGCAGGGGATGGAGAACACTGGCTACCGGCGCGGCTGGTTTGGCGCCGCGGCCGAGACCCGGGTCAGTGGCCGTGAGGGTGATACCCGCCTGCGGAGTGAGATCCAGCACGGCCCGGTTGTGTTCACGTCGGCGGGTCCCCGTGTGGGCCTGCTGTACAGCGAAACCCGGCTGGCGGTGGAGCAGCTGGCCCCATCGCTGCGGGGCCAGCTGGAGAAAATCTACGGCCGCCTCGACCACAGCCCAGCGGTGCTGGAGTCGCTGGTCGGCGCCGACAACAAAGTGCGCAATGTACTCAGGCTGGAACCATTCAGCCGCAGTGACAATGGTGGAGAGCTGACTTTCGGTGGTGCCGAGATCGTGCTGGAGAGCGACTATGCCGGCACTGCTCTCGCCGGTACGCTGGAGATTGGCGCGGTGGAGCGGCGCCAGTTTGCCCTGGATAAATTCTCGTCCGCGGTGGTGTCGGGCAAGTTTCACTTCGTGCCCGGTGACTCCGGTCAGTTGTCCCTGTCCCTGCCGCAATTCAGGGCCGACTCCGACGCGGGGCCCCTGGAGGTCCGCGACGCCACCCTGCAGCTACAGGCCCGGCTGCTCGACAACGGCAACCTGAGTGTCCACTCCGACCTGCAGGTTCCACAGGTCCAATCCGCCACCCCGGTCACTTCACTACAGCAGCAGTTAACCCTGCCGGATATCTCGCTGGCGGACCTGGGGCACTTCCTGCACGCCCTTCTGCTGGTCCCGGCTGTAGAGCGCGATTGGCCAGAGATAATGCGCCGGCCGCTGCAGCTGCAGCAGCAGGCGGCGATCCAGTCGGCTAACGGCCCCATGCTGATGGATCTGGAGATGGACTGGCTCGGCATGCCCGCGGGTATGCGTCCAGCAAAGCAGGCACCGGGACAGTGGCTGCAACCAATGGTGGGGACCATGACCTTCACCTCTGCTGAGCAGGCGCTGATGCAGTCGCCCCTGGTGGGGCAGGCGATCACACTGCGGGAATATGGCCTGTTGTTACAGAACGGAGAAGAGCTGCAGATGCATATGGAGGTGAATCGCGGTGACCTGCGCGTGAACGGCCAGCAACTGCCGCCGGATCTGTTTATGCTGGCACTGGCCGGGGGCTTCTGACGGGAGTGAAGCTGTGGGGGCCGGACCCGCCGGCAATGATGCGGCGGGCCGACTCCTGGAAACGATCAGTAGGCGGGCCGGTTGTCTGCCAGCGTCAGCCAGCCGCGTACCACGCGGTAGACCACCCACACCCAGCTGATTCCCAGGATCAGGAAGCCGAGGCCGAAGATCCACCACGTCAGCGAACCGATGACAAACCACAGCAAGCTGAACCAGAAAGTGCGAATCTGCCAGCGGAAATGCGATTCGGCCATGGTGCCGCGCACTTCACTGCGTTTGACGTAGTTGATCAGCACCCCGACGAAGAAGGGGACTGCAGTGAACAGGCTGATGGCCTGGATCAGGTAAACGAGGGTCGCGAGGTCACGCCCGGCCTGCTCGCGTGCTTCCTGGCTCTTGATCGGGTATTGCTCGGTCATAGGTTCTCTCACAAGGGGTTCGCTGAATTATAATGCGGTCCTGCTGCCGCCTTTCAAGCCAACCCCCGTGTCGCATTGCCGCACTCGCGGCTCACTTCAGCGCCCAGGCCGTGTGTACGTTGCGTTCCCGCCAGGTTTTCAGTTGCTGCACGGACGCGCGCATCATGTTCAGTATTTCCGTGCGCTGGTGACGGCAGTGCTCGCGCTCGCTGTCGATGCCGAGTGAGTCTGCCAGGGTGCGCAGGCGCGCGGCAATGGCTTCCAGGCCCACCTCCTCGGAGCTTGCGGCAGCCGACCGCGCCTGCTGTTCGGCGTCGAGCCAGTGTCGACCGGTCAGGGCGCTGGTCAGGGAGGTGATCCGCTTGGGCAGGATGGAGATACGGCTGCTGAGCAGCTCAGCAAATGCCAGGTGCCCAAGTGTGTCCCGTTGGCGCTCCAGGGTGGCGGTGTTGACCATGCGAGTGCTATTTCCCCCGGCCGGGCGGCGGGGCTGCTGCCGGGTCCGCCGGGAGACCCAGTTGAGCAACTGCTGCAGCTGGGTCTCCATTACCGGTCGGGCGAGCACCCCGGTCAGGCCCTCTGCCTGGTAGCGTTCCTTTTCGCCGCCGAGCAGCCCATTGACCAGGGCGAAGATCGGCAGGTCACGCCCGCAATTCCGGCGAATCTTGCCCGTAACCTCGATACAGTCCAGTTGGCGCAGGTCGCAGTCGATCAGGACCAGATCGAATTTGTCCCTGGCGGCGGCGTCTGCACCGTCGATGCCGCTGGTGGTGCGCAGGACGCGATGGCCGCGCTGTTCCAGCGCGCCGAGGAGGGTATCCTGCTCCTCGTTCTCCACCAGCAGCACGGCCAGGCTGCCTGGTGAGCGGGCCGGTTGGATGCTGGCAGGCTCGGCAGCGGTGTCTGTCCCGCTCCGGCGGTGCAGCTGGGCCAGGGCCTGCATGGCCGCTTCCAGCTGTCTCTGGGCCATTTCGGCCAGCCCTGCGGATTCCGGGTCACCGCCCCGCAGTAGCAGGTTCAGTGTGCCCTGTACGGCTTCCAGGGGCCGCTGTAACCGGTGATTCAGGGTTGCGTGGAGGTCATTCCGCTCTTGCCGGAGCAGCTCAATGCTGTCGCGAGTCTCACTGAGCTGGGCATCGCGACGGCCGATTTCGTTGTTGGCTGCCTGTACGCGCCGGTAGAGCTTGTTGATGTCGGCTTTCAGACGCTCGGTCGTTGAGCGCGACTCCAGTGCCAGCCGACCGGCTCTGAGCCAGAAGACCATGGCCATCGCGGCGCTGATCACCATGCCAATGGCGAGCAGTGTCGGCCAGATCAGGGCGACCTGGTAATGGGTGAGCACTTCGGGCAGTGGGGCGGCAGAGGCCGGCGCGGCACCCGCCAGGCAGGACGCCACGAGCGTGGCGCGCGCGCGACTGCCAGCGCGATCGATGGTAGTTATCATCCTTGTAACCATTCGCTTCAGAGCGGACCAATTCCTGCGGTCCGGGAGTTTCCGGCGGACACAGCCGCCATAGGGTTCAATCCTCCCTACTAGATAATGCAAAACTCTGCACTATACAAGGCTGGTCGGGTGATAAACCGGCCAGTTTGGGGTACGTAGGTACTGACTGCGGTGGTGCTCAGGCCACCTGGGGTAAGCGTCCGCGCAGCAGTTCCAGCATGCGCTCGGAGGGCAGGAACAGGTGGATGCCCTCGCAGTGCCGCAGCAGCTCCGGGTAAAAGTAATCGAAGTGGGTGCATCCCAGGATCAGGATCTGTACCCCACTTTTGACCAGCGCCGAGGCCAGGTCATCCAGGGCGTGCTGTCGCACGATCGCTTCGGGTGGTACAGCGTCCTCAATGTCCTCGACGATCTGCAGGTTGCCGATGCCGATGACTTTTGCGGTGTTGTTGCGCGCCAGGATCTCCCGCTCGATGTTGGCGCAACTCTGGCAGTTGGCCGCCAGCAAGCCAAAGTTGCGATAGCGGTTGGTAAGCTCGGCGTAGACATCCAGTGGGGAGATGACCTCGATTGGGGACGAGGCCCGCACCTGGTCCAGGTTCACGGCGCCGGACAGTGAATTGCAGTAAATCATGGCGGCCCGTGCCCCGGCCCGGTGCAGCTCCATGATTGCGTCGACCAACTGCGTGGTCAGGGCGTTACGATCCAGAGCCTGGAGGTTGGTCTGGGCCTGGGGGGAGGCGGACAGTGAAAGGCCGATCCCCCGGACCTGGCGTGCGGCCAGGAAATTGAGCCCGAACCGGGTATCCGTGGCTGTGCCGGCAACGATGCCAATGGTCAGGTCACTGTTTTTAATGTTGTTTTCCAGCACGGTTCACCTCACTGAGGATTCAGGGTCATGGCGGTGTCGCTACCCCGGGACCGCCAGTTGATCCACGCCCGGCGCAGCCAGTCGAGATACATTCCATAGGGGCGCCCCAGGGCGCCGGCAATCAGCAGGAAGGTGGCGCTGGCCGTGGCAATCTCGGCCCAGCTGGCTCCGCCCAGCAGCATATTCCCCACGTAAAGGGGGAACTGGAAGCTCAGGAATACAAAGGTATCCACCAGATAGGCGTTGAGCGGGCCGCGGCCACCGAAGCGGTTCGCCACCAACGTGCGATACACCCCGAACGGGCGAGCGATCAGTGTGTTGAACACGACAGCCATCAGGCGCACCTGGATATGCTCCTGCAGGCTCAGGCCGGCCAGCAGGAGCTCAATCGGGATGGCGATCGCCCAGGAGAAGCTGTTCATGGCAAAGATGTCGAGCAGCAGTTCCCGGCGACGGCACAGTGAGTGGGGCGCAGGGTCCACGGTGGGTATTGCCGGCGGCGTGATGGTGGTGGCAGATGACATGGGACTTCTGGGGAGTTGGGGCCGTAAACCGGGCCATTACGGGTCAAGAGATCAGTGAGGTGGCGATTATATCTACAGTTGGGATAAAATCTAGTCTGTATATATTAAAAACCTGCAAATGTCGGACTGTGCATCCGCCTAGAAAAGGATTTTGCGCGTTTTTATCATAGTCAGCGCCATTAGTGCCGGATGGTCAGTACTTCCTGCACGTTAATGTGCTGGCACAAAAAAGGCGGCCCTGCGGCCGCCCTTGTGTCTATCTGGTTATTCTTTACAGGGGCTGCTTCAGGCCCGGATTTTCTCCACCACCAGGCTGCCGATGGAGTAACCCGCGCCAAAAGAGCAGATCACACCGCGATCGCCCGGCTGCAGGTCCTCACGATGGAGATGGAAGGCGATCACGGAGCCGGCACAGCCGGTGTTGGCGTAGCGGTCCAGGACCACCGGCGCGCGCTCGGCGCTGGCAGCATCGCCCATCAGCTTTTTCGCGATCAGGTTGTTCATGTTGATATTGGCCTGGTGCAGCCAGTAGCGGGGCAGTTCTGCCGGCTCACCCCCGGTATCGCGCACGTGTTCCTCGATATGGGCCGCCGCCATGGGGCAGACTTCCTTGAACACCTTGCGCCCGTTCTGGCGAAACAGCTTGCCATCACCGAACGGGTCCACATCCGCGGCGCGCGCCGTGTAGCCGAAGTTGGAACGGATATTGTTGGAGAATACGGTTTTCGCGCGGGTGCCGAGGATCTCCCAGGCATCGCTGCTGGTGCAGGTCTCACGGCGTTCCACCACGGTTGCGACTGCCACGTCACCGAAAATGAAGTGGCTGTCGCGGTCGGTGAAGTCGATCTGCGGCGAGGCCAGCTCCGGGTTCACCACCAGCACGGCCCCTGCCGAGCCCGAGCATATGGCATCCACTGCCCGTTGCAGGGCGAAGGTGGCGGAGGAACAGGCCACTTCCATATCAAAGGCAAAGCCGTCGATGCCCAGTGCATCCTGGATCTCGATAGCAATCGCCGGGTAGGCCCGCTGCAGGTAGGATGCGCCCACGATGACTGCGTCGATATCCCCTGGCTTCTTGCCCGCGGCAGCGAGGGCGTCCTTCGCCGCGGTGACACCCATTTCCGCCTGCAGGCACAACTCGTCGTCGGCGCGTTCCGGCAGGAAGGGGCGCATACGCTGCGGGTCGAGGATGCCCTCGGGGCTGACCACGTAGCGGCTCTTGATTCCCGAGGCCTTCTCGATAAATTCCGCCGATGACAGCGGCTTGGCTGCCACCTCTCCGGCCTCGATCGCCGCAGCGTGCTCGGTATTGAACTGCTCGGCAAAACGATTGTAGGCCTCGACCAGCTCTTCATTGCTGATCGAATGGGGCGGTGTCCAGAGGCCGGTGCCGCTGATCACCACGCTGTGCGGCAACTTGTTGTCACTCATCGCTGGAATTCCCGTCTGGCGCTCGACGGCATGCGAGCGGCTGGTCACTAGGTATAACGTTAGCAGCGCTGGTCATGGTTGAGACTCTGGTACCAGACTGGCGCGGGGCGCTATTGTGACGGGATGTCGCTATCGGGTCTATTTCCGATGAGGACGAAGTGTCACGGGGTTCTGGCCATTGCGAAGGTGCAAATGGACAGGGCGCCGGCCTGTCGCAGGCTCCGTGCGGCGGCCTCGAGGGTGGCGCCGGTGGTCATGACATCATCCACCAGTCCGATGCGCAGCCCCTCGACCCGGCGGTGCGCCGCAAAGCAGCCCTCCAGGTTGCGCAGCCGCTGACTGCGGTTGAGCTGTTGCTGGCTGGGGCCGGACCTCAGTCGTCGCAACGCGCCCGTATCAACAGGCAGCTGCCAGTGGTGTCCCAGCCTTGCGGCGATGACCTGGGCCTGGTTGAAACCGCGCTGCCAGTAGCGGCGCCAGTGCAGCGGGACCGGCACCAGGATGTCAGGCGGGACGTCGGGCCGCAGTCGTTCTGCCGCGAGCAGGGTGAGGCTGTGGGCGGCTGCCATATCCCCGTGGTCCTTCAGGCGTCGCACAAGCTGCGCCACGGGGTAAGCGTAGTGCCAGGCACAGTGGGCAGCGTCAAACGCCGGGGGGTGGCGCAGGCACTGCGGGCAAGTGGCCGTTACCGGCAGGGGGCGGGCGCAGCGGGGACAGGTGCAGCCCAGCTGCGGCAACTCTGCCGCACAGCTTGTGCAGATCCCCGCCGCATTGCCTGCGGGCGCCTGGCACAACAGGCACAGTGCCAGCCGGCGTGACAAAAAGTGTGAAATCAGTCTGTAAACCATTCCCTGGCCATCTGGTTGACAGCGTACCGGTCACCGCTACACTGGCGGCTTAACCTGTGCCATCCATAACAAACCGTCAGCAATAACCGATGGGAGACTACCCCCTGTGACTGCCGCCCAGCAAATGCCGGTCGCCGAAGTGCGCCACGACTGGACTCGCCAGCAGGTCCTGGACCTGTTTGCGCTGCCGTTCAATGACCTGCTGTTTACCGCCCAGCAGGTTCATCGCACGCATTTCGACCCCAACCGGGTTCAGGTGAGTACCCTGTGTTCCATCAAGACCGGTGCCTGCCCCGAGGACTGTGCCTACTGCCCCCAGAGCGCCCGTTACGACACCGGCCTGGAGCGGGAGCAATTGATGAAGGTTGAGAAGGTGGTTGAGGAAGCGCGTGCGGCCAAGGCCAGTGGCGCGACCCGGTTCTGTATGGGCGCGGCCTGGCGCTCGCCCAAGAAGAAGGACATGCCCTATGTCACCCGCATGGTGCGGGAGGTGAAGGCCCTGGGGCTGGAGACCTGCATGACCCTTGGCATGCTGAAGGGCGATCAGGCGAAAGAGCTGGCCGAGGCCGGCCTGGATTATTACAACCACAACCTGGATACCTCGCCGGAGTACTACGGCGAAATTATCACCACCCGCACCTACCAGGATCGCCTCGAGACCCTGGACCAGGTGCGCGCCGCGGGTATGAAGGTCTGTGCCGGTGGCATTGTCGGCCTGGGGGAGGGAGAGAAGGATCGCGCCGGGCTGTTGATGCAGCTGGCCAACCTGCCGGAGCACCCGGAATCCGTGCCCATCAATATGCTGGTAAAGGTGGCCGGTACACCGCTTGAGGATGAAAAGGACCTCGATCCGTTCGAATTTATCCGCTGCATCGCCGTGGCCCGCATCATGATGCCGAAGTCCCATGTGCGCCTGTCCGCCGGGCGTGAGGCCATGAGCGACGAGATGCAGTCGCTGGCCTTCCTGGCCGGAGCCAACTCGATCTTCTACGGAGAGAAACTGCTCACCACCGGCAACCCCGAGGCCAACGAGGATATGCAGCTGTTCGCGCGCCTGGGCATCAAACCGGAGGAGTACCAGCAGTATGCTGACGAGGCCGAGGTGGAGGCGGAACTGTCGGCGCGTATCAGTGAACAGGAAAGCGATCCCTTCTTCTACGACGCGGCAAAATGACCTCCACCGCACCGCTGGCGGAAGTGCTCCGCCAGCGCCTCGCCGAGCGCCGCGAGCGCAATCTCTACCGGGACCTGAAAACCCTGGCCGCGGCTCCCGGACCGCAGGCCGAGGTGGACGGCGTGCCGCTGGTGACCTTCAGCAGCAATGATTATCTCGGGCTTGCCACCCACCCCGCGGTGATCGCCGCGCAGCAGGCCGGTGCAGAACTGGGGGCGGGGGCTACCGCGTCGCACCTGGTCAACGGCCACCTGGAAGTGCATGAGCGGCTGCAGGACAAGATCGCCGGGCTGACCGGGCGGCAAGCGGCACTGGTGTTCTCCAGCGGCTATATGGCCAATGTGGGCACCATCTGTGCCCTGGTGGGCCGCGGCGACAACATTATTTCCGACAAGCTGAACCACGCCTCGCTGATCGACGGTGCGCGCCTGTGCCGTGCGGAGAGCCTGCGCTTTGCACACAGTGACCTGGCCGCACTGGAGCGGCAGCTGCAACGGGCGCAGCGCAATGGCGGCAACATCCTGGTGGCGGTGGACGGCGTCTACAGCATGGACGGCGACTGTGCGCCCCTGCGTGAGGCGGCGCAACTGTGCCGCGAGTACGGAGCCTGGTTGATGGTCGACGAGGCCCATGGCTTCGGGGTTATGGGCAGCGCGCAGCTCCCCGCCGCCGGCAGTGCCGCGGCCGCGGGACTGGGACAGGACGAGGTGCCGGTGCTGATGGGCACGCTGGGCAAGGCGGCCGGCAATGCCGGGGCCTTTGTGGCCGGCTCCCGCGAGCTGGTCGATTACCTGGTGCAATTCGCCCGCCCCTATATCTATACCACCGGCATGCCACCGGCCATTGCCGCCGGCAACATCGCGGCGCTGGACATCATGCAGGACGACCCGGACCACCGGCGCCGGCTCCATGACCGCATCGGGCAGTTCCGCCGCCGCGCTGTCGAGCTCGGGCTGCCGTTGATGCCCTCCGCCACTGCCATCCAGCCGGTGCTGCTGGGGGAGGAGGAGGCAGTGGTGCGGGTTGCCGGCCGCCTGCAGGAGCGGGGCTTCCTGGTGGGAGCCATCCGCCCGCCGACGGTGCCCGCCGGCACGGCGCGGCTGCGGATCACCCTCTCTGCCGCCCACAGTGAGAACCAGATCGAGGACCTGCTGCTGGTCCTGACTGACGCCTTGGCCGAATACGGCATCAACGGCGAAAGCCCGGGGGGTCGCTCGTGAACGACTCCCTGGCGCTGGTATTCCTGCATGGCTGGGGCGGCGACGGCCGTCTCTGGGAGCCGCTGTGCACGGAGCTGCGCGCACGCACGGACCTGCCGCTGGTCACCATTGACCTGCCCGGGTTCGGCGAGCGGGCCGGCGAACCCTGGCCCGATGACGACACCCTGCTCGCCGATATCGCCGGCCGGCTGCCGGGCCCCTGTGTCCTGGTGGGGCACTCGCTCGGCGGCATGCTGGCACTGCGACTGGCAGCACGGGACCGGCGCCTGGGGCAAAACGTCATCCGCGGCCTGTGCACCATCGGGGCCAACGCCACCTTCGTGCGGCGCGGGGACTGGCCGGGGATGGAGCCGGGTGTCTTCGAGGAATTCTGCCGCTCGTTTGCCGCCGACCCCGCGGCGACACAGGCCCAGTTCTGCGGCCTGCAGGCGCGCGGTGACCGCTCCATGCGCGCGGTAATGAAACAGTTGAGGCAGTGGGCCGCGCCTGTTTGCGCCGATGATTGGCGCGAGGCGCTGGCAGCGCTGGGGCGCTGGGACAACCGCAGGCTGGTCGCCGGGGCGGGGGATGGCGATGTGCCGGCACTGCACCTGTTTGGCGACGGCGATGCGCTGGTACCTGCCGCAGCGGCCGGTGAATTCCGCCGGCTGGGCGCCGCTACCGAGGTTATTGCCGGTGCGGGGCATGTGCCGCAGCTTTCCCGCCCGGAACGGGTGGCGGAGAAAGTCTGTTCGCTACTGCGGCGGTGTCATGAACCCGGTAGTGGTGCCACCCCCTTCGACAAAAGCGCGGTAGCGCGCTCCTTCGGCCGGGCAGCCGAAAGTTACGACGGTGCGGCCCACCTGCAACGGGCGGTATGCCGCCAGCTGCTGGGAGGCGTGGAAACGGCGTTCGCCCCGCGGCGCATCCTCGACCTGGGCAGTGGCACCGGCTACGGCAGCGAGCTGTTGCGCCGGCGCTTTCCCGATGCGGAGATTATCGCGCTGGACCTGGCCGAGGGCATGCTGGAGTACGCGCGCCGCGAGCGGCCGGTGGCGGACCACTATATTGCCGCCGATGCGGAGCAACTGCCGCTGGCGGACGGCAGCGTCGACCTGGTGTTTTCCAGTATGGCGCTGCAGTGGTGCTACCGGTTGCCACTGCTGTTCGGGGAGCTGCAGCGGGTACTGGCCGGCAACGGCCGCTGCCTGGTGGCCACGCTGGGGCCGGGTACCCTGGCGGAGCTGCGCTGCAGCTGGGCCGAGGTGGACGGCGCGGTGCACGTGAATCGCTTCCTGCCGTCGCGGGACTGGCTCGGCGCGGCCTCTGCTGCGGGCCTCGCCGGGTCCCTGCAGGCGGAGCAGCGGGTGCTGCACTTCGAAACCGCGATGCAGCTGATGCGGGAGCTGAAGACAATAGGCGCCCACAACGTCAACCGGGCCGCGGGCCGGGGGCTTACCGGCCGGGCCCGGTTGCGGGCCCTGGCCGGGGCTTACGAGCGGTGGCGGACGCCCGCGGGGCTGCCGGCTAGCTATGAGTTGCTGTACCTGGACCTGGAGGCAGGGGAAGGGCTAAACAAAACGGGCGCCGGCTGTACAGCGGGCGCCCGTGGCGTGATCTGAGCGTCCCCCGGAAACCGGGGGAAGGCGGGAATCAGGGATAGATGGAGATGGGAGTGGGGGTGTCCACCATGGCCCAGATTTCGTCCATCTCGCGGTTGTTGACCGCGATACAGCCGTCGGTCCAGTTCATCTTCTTCAGGTAATCTGCCATACCGGTCCACTGGGGCTTGATACCGTGGATCATGATGTCGCCGCCGGGATTGACCCCCAGGCGCCGCGCGCGGGCCTTGTCCCGCTTGTCGGGGTAGGAGATATGGATCGAGCGGTAGAAGCGGCTGTTCGGATTCTTCCAGTCGAGGGTATAGCGGCCTTCCGGCGTGCGCTCGTCCCCCTGCTGCACCTTGTGGCCGCGGGGATTGTCGCCGAAGGAAACCTTGTAGCTCTTGAGCACCCGGCCATTCTTCTTCAGCTGCATCAGTGACTTGGATTTATAAACCACGACCTCGTCCGCCTTGGTAATGGCAGCGGAGGCGAAGAACGGGGCAAGCATCAACAGGGCAAAAGCTATGTATCGCATAATCTCGGTAACGCGTCTGGTTGGTCAAGGTTCCGGTTGTGTCAGCTTCCCTGCTGTCGCATGGGGGCAGGCTGGCAGGGCCCGAGGTCCTGGCAGTACAGCGCATGCGGTGCGACTTTAATGGCAATGCTGGTTGACAGCGCTGTCCCTGGTTGCCAGCCCGGGCGTGCCCGGGACTTTATTGGAGCGATTATCCTAACACCGGGCTATATAAAGCTTTGGCTTGATCAATAATTGCTCTATGTGGGTAATTTATCAGCAAGTAGACGGCGTTTAAAGAGGCGTCAAGAAAAAACTGCGAATCCAGGAGTGAACCAGTGGCCAGATCTTATTTTGTCGCCGGCACCGATACCGAGGTGGGCAAGACCCATGTGACTGCAGCGCTGCTGGCGGCGGCTGCCGCCCGCGGGCTCAAAACCGCCGCCGTAAAGCCGGTGGCCTCCGGCTGCGAGTGCACCCATGAGGGCCTGCGAAATGCCGATGCGCTGCTGCTGCAGGAAGCCATGACCATGGAGTTGCCCTACCAGCAGGTCAACCCGATCGCCCTGGAGCCGGCTATTGCCCCCCATATTGCCGCAATGGAGGCGGGAAAACGGTTGGATGCAGGTCGCATGGCCGGCGTTTGCCGGGGTGTGATCAGTGGCGGCGCTGACCTGGTGCTGATTGAGGGGGCGGGGGGCTGGCGCACCCCCCTGGGGCCTCGGGCCTTCCTCTCAGACCTGCCGCGGGAGCTGGATATTCCGGTGATCCTGGTGGTGGGGATGCAGCTGGGCTGTATCAATCACGCATTGCTCACTGCTGAGTCCATCCGGCGCGATGGCCTGCAACTTGCGGGCTGGGTGGCCAACTTTGCCCGTGAGGGTATGGCGCGCCCGGAGGAAAACCTGGCCACGCTGCACCATCTCCTGCCGGCCCCGCTGCTCGGCGTGGTGCCGTTTGACGAGGCGGCCGATTACCGTAGCGCTGCCGCGTACCTGAACCTGGATCCGCTACTGGCCTGACCGCGCTCTTTGCCCCCGGGGCGACCATACGGCTCGACCCGGGGTTCTTTCCCGACCAGGCGGTTCTCCTGTGGGATACGGCAACACGTGAGCCCCGGTATCCGTCAGTGAGCGCTGCCGCCCCGATTGCAGTGTGAGTGCCTGTCCTGCCAGGAAAGGGAGGGGCGTACCAGCAGCGTCTGCTGCCAAGTCACACGCCTGGAACCAGCATCTGCACGCACATTTTTTGTCCTGCAGTCATCCCGCCCGGTTCCCGGCGACACTGGGCCCCCCTTCCGCACATACTCTCCCGGCGCCGGGGTGCCGCTCGACCCGGGTATGAACAGCCAGTCGGGTTGGCTCGTTACCACTCCCACCAGAGTGTGGCGGGATAATCGCGGTTGACAGGGGGAGGGCGCAGGCATAAATTCAAACACATGTTTGAAACAACTGAATGAGGCACACGGAGCATGGCAGACTATAAGGCCCCCTTGCGGGAGATGAACTTCCTGCTGCACGAAGTTTTCGCTGCGGATGAGCTGTGGGCGCGCCTGCCCGGGCTGGCCGGCGCTGTGGATCGCGAGACCGCGGATGCGATTCTCGAGGAGATGGCCAAGCTCGCCGCCAACACCCTGGATCCCATCAACCGCTCCGGCGATGAAGAGGGCTGCCAGTGGAACGACGGCGTTGTCACCACGCCGGAGGGCTTCAAGGAGGCTTATGCCACTTTCTGTGAAGGTGGCTGGGGCGCCCTGCTGGGTAACCCGGAGTATGGTGGCATGGGCATGCCCAAGATGCTGGGCGCCCAGGTGGAGGAAATGATCAACGCCGCCAATATTTCCTTTGCCCTGTACCCGGTGCTGACTGCCGGTGCCTGCCTGGCGCTGGATGCCCACGGCAGCGAGGAGCTGAAGCAGAAGTACCTGCCGAAGATGTACGAGGGCACCTGGTCCGGCGCCATGGACCTGACTGAACCCCACGCGGGTACCGACCTGGGCATCATCCGCACCAAGGCGGAGCCGCAGGAAGACGGCAGCTACACCATCACGGGTAGCAAGATTTTTATTACCGGCGGCGACCAGGACCTGTCCGAGAATATCATCCACCTGGTGCTGGCCAAGCTGCCCGACGCCCCCAAGGGCCCCAAGGGCATCTCCCTGTTCCTGGTGCCGAAGTTCCTGGTGAACGAGGATGGCAGCGTGGGCGAGCGCAACGCGGTCAACTGTGGTTCCATCGAGCACAAGATGGGTATCAAGGCCTCCGCCACCTGCGCGATGAATTTTGACGGTGCCAAAGGCTGGCTGGTGGGCGAGGTGAACAAGGGCCTGGCGGCCATGTTTACCATGATGAATTACGAGCGCCTGGGTGTGGGCATCCAGGGCCTGGGAGCCTCCGAGCGCTCCTACCAGAACGCGCTGGACTACGCCCGTGAGCGTATCCAGAGTCGTTCCCCGGCGGGTCCCCAGCAGGCCGACAAGGCGGCGGACCCGATTACCGTACACCCGGATGTGCGCCGCATGTTGCTCACCCAGAAAGCGCTGATTGGTGGCGCGCGCGCCCTGTCCACCTATGTGGCGCAGTGGCTGGATATCGCCAAGTTCGGCGAGGGTGAGGAAAAGAAAAACGCCGAGGCCATGGTGGCCCTGCTGACACCGGTAGCCAAGGCCTTCTTCACCGATATGGGCCTGGACTGCACCGTGATCGGCCAGCAGGTCTTCGGTGGCCACGGCTATATCCGCGAATGGGGCCAGGAGCAGCTGGTACGTGACGTGCGCATTACCCAGATCTACGAGGGTACCAACGGTATCCAGGCCCTGGACCTGGTGGGCCGCAAGACGGTCGCCAACGGCGGCGCCTTCTTCAATCTGTTTGCCGACGACGTACAGGCGTTTATCGATGCGCACATCGATCACGAGCCGCTGGCGGAGTTCGTGCAGCCGCTGGCCGAAGAGCTGCAGCGCCTGCGCGACGTGACCGCGCGGATGATCGAGGCCGCCAGGGAGGATCCCCATGCGTCGGGCGCCGCCTCGGTGGAGTACCTGCACCTGTTTGGCTATGTAGCCTACGCCTTCATGTGGGCGAAGGCGGCTGCAGCGGCCCTGCCCAAGGTGGAACAGGACAGCTTCTACAAGGGCCAGGTCAAGACCGCACGTTTCTACTACCAGCGCCTGTTGACGCGCACCCGCGCACTGGCGGCCAGCGTCGACGCCGGCAGCCACAGCCTGATGGATATCGAGGAGGAGCTGCTGTAGGCAGCCCCGCTGTAAGCGGCCTCCCCCGCCCGTATCCCAAGCAGCCTTGTCAGCCCCGCCCTGCGGGGCTTTTTTTTGCCCTGCGGCCGCGCCGCATCGTCGACGCTTTATCCGCCGGCGCCTTTCTCCTAAACTCGGTGCGATAACAACAACACGAATCGAGTGCCATGAGCGACAAGAAAAAACTCTCCGACGAGGACCAGGCCCGGGTCGACCAGTTCCTGCGTTCGGGTGTCAACGAAACCGAGCGCAAGCCGTTCCGCCCGCTGTTGCTGCTGGCGGTGATCGTGGCCGTACTCACCTTCCTGTCACTGCTCAGCCTCTTTATTGCCAGTACCAAAGGGGTGGTCTGATGGCCGGGAAAGACTTTGCCCCGCTGGAGTTCGAGCCGCTGGAAGAGGCGGAAATGTGCCGCCGGGCCAGTGGCTTTTACCAGCTGATGCGCCGGCGACGCACCGTGCGGGATTTCAGCGCCGCGCCGGTGCCGCGGGCCGTGATCGAGGATGCCATCCGCACCGCCGGCAGCGCCCCCAGCGGCGCCAATATGCAACCCTGGCATTTCGTGGTGGTGGAAAGTGCGGAGATCAAGCGCAGGATCCGGCTGGCGGCCGAGGAGGAAGAGCGCGAGTTTTACCAGCGCCGCGCCTCCGAGGAGTGGCTGGAGGCCCTGGAGCCACTGGGCACCGATGCCCACAAGCCGTTCCTGGAAACCGCACCCTACCTGATCGTGGTGTTCCTGAAGAAGTTCAGTAGTGGCGAGGCCGGCGAGCGGCGCAAGAACTACTACACCTCGGAATCCGTCGGTATCGCCACCGGCATGCTGATCGCGGCCCTGCACAATGCCGGGGTGGCGACACTGACCCACACACCGAGCCCGATGAAGTTCCTGAATGAAATCCTCGGCCGGCCGGCGACGGAAAAGCCCTACATGATCCTGGTGGCAGGGTTGCCAGTGAATGGCGCCGAGGTGCCGGCCATCGACAAGAAGCCATTGGAGGCGATTGCGGAATTTATCTAGCCGGCCCCAGGGAGATACTATGGCCCCTCCCGCCAGCAGCCCGCGCCGGGGGATGTTACCGGGTTCAATTGAGCTGCCAGAGAGCCAGTCAGCCCCGCCCGAGTTCCAGCAGGTGCCGCCACTGGCCCGGCGTCACCGGCTGCACCGACAGCCGTCCCTGCTTCACCAGCACCATTTCCTGCAGTTCGGGGTCGGCCTTGATTTCCGCCAGCGGTACCGGCCGCGCGAATTCATCCTGCCAGCGGATATCCACGCAGAACCAGCGCGGCTCGCCAGCGGTTGATTTGGGGTCGAAATAGGGTGATTCAGGGTCGAACTGCGCCGGGTCCGGGTAAGCGGGCCTTACCACCTCCGCCGTACCCACCACTGCCGGCAGCCGGCAGGCACTGTGATAGAAAAGTACCCCGTCCCCCTCCTGCACCCGGTCGCGCAGGAAATTCCGCGCCTGGTAGTTGCGGATTCCGTCCCAGCGACCCGTGCGGCCCGGCTCCGCGGCCAGGTCCCGGAGACTGTATTCGTCGGGCTCGGACTTGAAAAGCCAGTAATTCAAGGGGGCTCCTGCGGCAGTCTGTTGTGCTGCTGCGCCCGGTGGTATTTCGCCCGGCGCAGAGGCGAATTAGTATGTTTGACCAGAGTGGGAAGGTCCCCCGGCGCCCAGAGGGGCGGTTGGCGGCTTCCCGACAGTGAATTCTGCGCGGATCGCGGTCCGTGCGCAATCGCGGAACCATATGGGCAACAATGTCTTTCACTGGCTGGCCGAGCGGCTGGCCACGCACCGCTGGCAATACCGGGCGCTGCAACTGTCCGGCTGGGGCGGTTACACGCTGCTCACGTTCGTGGGCAGCTTCTTCTGGGTGGAAAACCACTGGCTGCACACCGGTTACATCGTCGCGGCCACCGCGACCGGCGTCCTGCTGTCCGAGGTTATGCGGCGGGGTTTCCAGCGCCTGTGGAACAGGCCCCCAGCGGTGCGGCTGTTCGGATCCCTCGGCGTGGTGGTGCTGGCCGCGACCATCTGGGCCGCAATCAAGTTCGCCGGCTCGGCCTGGCTCTACGGTACAGAGAAAGGCGAGCACCCGGCGGTACTGGCGGTTTACTGGTTCTCATACTCATTCCTGATCCTGATGACCTGGGCGGCGCTCTACTACGGCATCAAGTACTACCAGACTTCGCTGGCACAGCAGGCCAAGGCCCTGCGTGCAGAGTCCATGGCACACCAGGCCCAGCTCAAGATGCTGCGTTACCAGCTTAACCCGCATTTTCTCTTCAATACGCTGAACGCCATCTCCACGCTGATCCTGGACAGCCAGGGGCGCACGGCCAACGACATGGTGTCGCGGCTGTCACAGTTCCTGCGCCACTCGCTGGATAATGACCCGATGCAGAAGGTCACGCTGGCGAAGGAGGTGGAGGCCCTGATGCTGTACCTGGACATCGAGAAGGTACGCTTCGATGACCGGCTGACGGTGAACGTCGACCTGGATGGTGACTCGCCCCGGGCACTGGTTCCCAGCCTGTTGCTGCAACCGCTGGTGGAAAATGCCATCAAATACGGTATCTCGCAGCGGGAATGGGGCGGCGAGATCAATATCAAGGCACGGGTATTTGCCGGTGAGCTGTTGCTGGAGGTGAGCGACAATGGTCCCGGTGTATCCGAGGAGGTTCTGGCCGGGCTGGGATCGGGCCAGGGCGTCGGGATCCGCAATACCTGCGAGCGGCTACGAGCGCTCTACGGCCCCGAGCAAAAAGTGCGCTTCCGCAACCGCAGCGAGGGAGGGCTGGCGGTACATATAAGAATTCCCTACGAACAGGAATCGAGACATGAGTGGCAACCGAGACAGACTGAGAGCCATCGTAATTGACGACGAACCCCTGGCCCGGAAGGGCCTGCGCCTGCGGCTGGAGGCGCTCGGGGATGTGGAGGTGATCGCCGAGTGCAGCAATGGCCGCGAGGCGCTGGAGCAGGTGCCCGCGCACCGGCCGGATGTGCTATTCGTGGACATCCAGATGCCGGGCATCGACGGCCTGCATATGGTGCAGCAATTGCCGAGGGAGGAGATCCCCCAGGTAGTTTTTGTCACCGCCTATGACCAGTATGCGGTTGAGGCCTTCGAGGTCAACGCCGTGGATTACGTGCTCAAGCCCATCGAGGAGGAGCGGCTGCGGATCGCCATGGAGCGGGTGCGGGAAAAAATCGCCAGTGCCGATATTGCCAGCCAGCGTGAGCAGCTGCTGGAAGCCGTGGCAGATCTCACCCGCGAGTCGCCGGATGTGCTGGAACAGAAGCTGGCAGCCGGGGCTTTTCAAGGTGAGTTGGGCGGCAGTCGCTTCCCGGAAAAAATTGCCATCAAGGACGCCGGCAGGATCACCCTGGTACCCGCTGCCGACATCGACTGGATCGATGCCGCCGGCGATTACATGTGTGTCCATGCCAGCGGCGAGACCCATGTCATGCGCATCACCATGAAAGAGCTGGAGCAACAACTGGACCCGGCAAAATTCCAGCGCATTCATCGCTCCACGATCGTGAACCTGGGCCGCGTGCGCGAGATCTGCGCACACATCAACGGTGAGTACCACCTGGTACTGAACAATGGTGAGCGGCTGAAGATGAGCCGCAGCTACAAGAGCAAGGTCCAGCACTTCCTCTGAGGTAGCTGGGCGGTGGACGCGATGCACTGACCATGCGGGTTGCAGAGCGACTGCAACCCGGCCGGCGCACTGTCCAACCCCTGTCCCCTCCCGCGGTCACCCACATTGACTGCGGGGTTCTGCCTCTATTGCAGAGACTTAAGCAGAGACCCAGCCAGTTGTGAGGGCCGCCCATGCGCCTTGTCGTCGCTCTGTCCTGCCTCGTCTGTGCTCTGCCGCTTGCGGTCGTCGGCCAGGAGAGCATCCAGAACCTGCCCTCCGGTGCCGAGGAACTGACGGCACGTGGACCGACCTGTTACTACGCCGGCGGCTATTTCTATCGTCAGGAAGACCGTGTCGACAGTGAGGATTTCCTGCGCGTGAAGCCGCCACCCTATAACTGGCGCAACTATTACCGTGACCATGAGGCTCCACTGGTTCCGGTCTACCCGAAAGCCGCGCCGCGGAACTGGCCAGCGTCGATCCTGATACCGGGGACATGAACCGGCGCCAGCAGCGCAGCTACCGCGATGCCTACCGGCGCTGTATTCGCCAGAGTAGCCCCCTGGACCCGGACTACCGCAGCCGGGAATATCGCGACCGGGTCAGCCGCCACCGCTCCGCCCCGGCACGCATCTATCGCTGACGGCCGGCGACAAAACCGCTCAACTACACTGAGAGGTATGTCTGCGGATGCGCACTGCATCTGCGTGCTGCTGCATATTTTGCCGCCAGGTTTTTCATGGACTGAGTCAGGCTATGGTGGGTGATCCGGGAACTTCCCCTCCGTGCGCGCGTGGCGCAAATCCATTCCTGCCCGCCTGGGTGGCAGTACTGTCTCTCGCGTTGCTGTTCTCCCTGTTTTCCTGCCAGGCGCTGGCGCAATTGCCGGGAACCAAGAAACCCGAGGAATTCTCCCCGGTCATCCCCGAATTCGACAATCTTTCCCCCGACTGGTGGACCCCCTGGCCAGATGCCACCCACGACCAGCGGGAGGAATGGCTCAAGGCGCTTGAGGAAGCCTGGCAGGAACGACGCGAGAAACTGCCCGACAGTGAACCGGTGCAGGAGCTGGCAAAGTCAATTGGTACGGCGCTGGATGACATTGAGAGCACCTGGGCGCGAAACCGGGAATACGCCAAGACCCCCTTCCTGCCGGATATCAAGTACCCGCAGGATCCCAATGTCCTGCAGTGGGCCGAAACCGATGCCATCGTCACCAAGTCCCGCCGGCGCCTGTCCAGTTTGAAACTGGAAGAACAGAACCTGGATGAAGCGCTTGCTGCCTCCCTCGACCAGTTGCGCCAGCAGGTAGTGGCGCTGCGGGATGCCAGCGGCGACCCCACCGCAATCCAGGTGGCCACATTGAACCTGCTGCTGGCCCAGCTGAGGCACCTCGATACCATTGAGCGCCGCAAGATGATCGAGGAGCGCAGTGCCGCCTGGCAGGAGGAAATCCGCCTTGCCGAGCAGCAACTGGCGCGTATGCAGGCAGAGCTCCAGTACAGCGAGGCTGCGGGCAAGCGACTGCAGCAGGATCTCGACAAGAAAGAACAGGCGATCAGTGAGCTTGCCGGGCAAAGGAAGCAGCTGGCGGAAACGAAGCTACGTTCGACCGACCAGAGCCTGCGGATGGAGCGACAGTTGAGGTTGATGGAGCTGGCCCTGCAGGAAACCGAGGAAACGCTGCGCCGGCACAAACTCGAACAGCTGCAGGCCATGAACACGGTCCTGGATCCGGAAGCGGAAGATGTGAAGCTGGTGCAGAGCCGCAAGCTGGTGGAGAGTGCCCGCGAGCGGGTGGACTCGACGTTACGGGAACTCAATGTCCGCCAGCGCCAGGTCGCAAGCTGGATACGGGATGACAGTGAGGTCATGAACCGCTGGTGGAATTCCTTTGAGCGGGTCAGTAACTCGGTCACCCAGATCGATGAGCTGATTGAGGATGTGCTGCGTTATGAGGCCGCAGCGCTCAAGGTATTCCAGCAGCGCCAGGGCTGGTGGCGGACAGTCAGCGAGCGCGCCGGCTACCTGGGCAACATGGTGACCAACAGTTGGCGCACACTGGCCAACTACAAGCTGTTCTCCATTGCCGAAAACCCGATTTCGCTGCGGGATATCGCCAAGATCCTGCTGGTGTTGATAGGCGCCTTCTTGGTTTCCAAGCTCACGCGGCGATTCCTCGGCCGGCTGGTGGCAAAAAACAAGGCCAGTGAATCCTCCATGTACAACCTGGGGCGGGTGCTGCACTACAGCCTCGTCGCCATTGGCCTGTTGGTAGCCCTGGTCATGCTGGGACTTGATACCTCGAAGCTGGCCCTGGTCGCAGGTGCCCTCTCCGTGGGTATCGGTTTTGGCCTGCAGGCGATATTTTCCAATTTCATTTCCGGGCTGATCCTGCTGTTTGAGCAGCCCCTGCGTGTCGGCGACCTGGTGGAGCTGGAGTCGGGGGTGTTCGGCCGCATCCGGGATATCAATGTCCGCTCCACCCGTATCACCACCCGTGACAACATCGACATCCTGGTACCGAATACCGAGTTTGTCGCCGGGCGGGTGATCAACCATACCCTCGACGATCCGGTGCGGCGTATCCATGTGCCATTCGGGGTGGCTTATGGCTCGGATCCGGATGCCGTGCGGGAAGCGGCCCTGGAAGCGGCTGAACGCGTGAACATCACCCACACCGACTGGCAGCGCAAGACCGAGGTATGGCTGATGGAGTTCGGTGACAACGCACTGAATTTCAAGCTGGTGGTGTGGGTCAACAGCAATATGGTGTCGCCGCTCGGTGATCCCTATGCCCTGTACAACCTGGAGCTGCTGCGCGAGTT
The DNA here is from genome assembly GCF_021729035.1 of Microbulbifer sediminum. GTDB lineage: Bacteria > Pseudomonadota > Gammaproteobacteria > Pseudomonadales > Cellvibrionaceae > Microbulbifer > Microbulbifer sediminum. The sequence continues at coordinate 171,951 of NZ_JAJSAP010000006.1, forward strand.
CAACCAGCGGGGTATCGAAGTGCCTTTCCCGCAACGCGACGTGCATGTGCGCAGCTGGGAGCCGCCTGTACCTCTGAACCTGCGAAGGGACAGGCCCCGGTAACGCGGCGTGCCCGTGACCGATGCGTACCGGCTTGCCTGGCGCTAAACGTTTGCCTCCGGGTCTGGTAATGTTGGATTTGGCGCAGTGTGCCGGTTTGCGCGAGCCTGACCGGGTGGATGCCGGGAGTCTCGAAAGTTATTTGACGACCAGTGCTGAATGAGACATTTTTTGCGCTAAGGGAAACGAAAGTAGCACCCGGTTTTGCAATCGGGCCCAGACGATGCCCGACACTGGCACCATGATGCGACCTGCAAGGAACTTCCATTGCTGATAATCCCCGTCCAGAACAAGCCCGACTGGCGGCGTCCACCGTTGATGTGCTTCGTGCTGATCGCGATCAACCTGCTGATGTTCGTCTTCTACCAGGGTGGCGATGAAGAGCGCTGGCAGAAAGCCGAGAATTACTATTTCTCCAGTGACCTGCCGGTCCTGGAGGAGCAGCGTTTCCTGATCTACGTGAATGAGGAGCACCCCGAGTGGCGCGTACAGATGGACGCCATGGGGGAGGACTTTGTCTATCGCGAGCTGCTGTGGAATGTCGAGTTTCACCAGTGGTTGCTGCCCCGGCTCCGCAGCGAGGGCGAGACCGAATGGCTGGAGCAGCGGCAGCACTTTGCCGGGCTGCGGGACCGGGTGAGCACGCTGGCGCTGGGGCTGGTGCCGGCGGATCCCGACGTGAAAGGCCTGTTCGGGCATATGTTCCTGCACGGCAGCTGGGATCACCTGATTGGCAATATGCTGTTCCTGCTGTTATTCGGGCTGTCGGTGGAGCTGGCCCTCGGGGGGATCTGGTTTGCCTCCCTCTACCTCCTCGGTGGCCTGGCTGCGGCCGGCCTGCATATGCTGGTGGAGGCGGGCAGTGCGGTGCCCATGGTCGGGGCGTCCGGTGCAGTGTCGTCGGTCATGGGTATGTTTGTGGCCGTCTACGGTGTGCGGCGCCTGCGGTTTTTCTACACCGTGGGCTTCATGTTCGGTGAGTTCAGTGCGCCGGCCCTGGTGGTATTGCCCCTGTGGCTGGGCAAGGAAGTATTTGGCTATGTCTATGGCGATGCCGGGATTGCCTACTGGGCCCACTTCGGCGGGCTGGTAGCGGGGTTTGTCACCGCCCTGGCCCTGGTTTCTGTCCGCGGTGGTGTGCATGCGCTGCCGATGGAGGGAGCGGAAGACGAAGCGGAGTTGCCTTCCGGTGAGCGCCATGCGCTGGAGCGTATCCGCCACCTGCGTGAGGAGGGTCGGCTCGACGAGGCCGCCCGGGCGGCACTGGCCGCGTTGCGCCAGTTTCCCCGTTCCGTGGACCTGATCGAGCTGGCCATCCAGCTGAACGCAGTGGCGCCGGAGAGCGAAGCCTACCACCGGGCCAACCTGGCCCTGTTCGGGCTGGCTGACGATGCATCGGTAGACGGGCACATTGTTGCTGACGGCTACTACCGTTACCTGCAGATGAGCGATAACCCCCGGGCCCTGACCGGGCGGGTGAACCTGTTACTGGCGCGCCGCGCCGCGCGAGATCGCAACTGGGACTGGCTCGAGGAGCTGTTGCACAGACTTAACCGGCAGCAGGTCCAGCACCCCCTGTTGCCGCGCCTGGGGATGGCGCTGGTGGAGCACTACCGCCGGCTGGGCGAGGAGGTGCGGGCGAGGGAAATCCTGCAGCTGACACAGCCCGCCGGGGCAGCTGACTGATCAGTGGGCCAGGATTCCCTGCAGTGTGGTGATCTCGTCCCGCAACTTGCTGTCCGGGAAGTGCTTGCGGATAAAGGTCAGCAGTTTTTGGGCCATGTCCTCGCGATTGAAGCCGTCCACGTAAACCCTGGCTAGCAACAGGTAAGCGGCGTCAAGGTTTCCGTAGCCCGGATCGTCGCGGTGCAGGTTGTTCAGCAGCCGCGCCGCTGCGCGGAATTTCTGCTGCCGGTAGAGCGCCTCGGCAAGGGCGTGGCGCAGGCGGGAATTGTCGATCACCGGGGGCGGATCGGTGGCTATATAGAGCTCCGCGGCCTTGTAGGCGCGGTCCTGGCGCACGAACTTCTCCAGCAGGTGCGGTGCCAGTTCCCGCAGGGCCCCGGTGTCGTGCTGCGCGAGTAGCAGCCGATAGTAGCGCTCGTTAAGCGCCGGGTCCTCGCTGTAGCGACGCAGGGTCTGGACCAGGGCCTGCCGCGCCCCCTGGTAATCCCCCTCGCTGAGGAGGATGTGGGTTTCCGCCAGCGTCCGCGCCCGCTCGAATTCCCCCTCGTCCATCAACTCGGAGTCATCTTCCATGTCGGGCGTGATGCCCAGTTGCTTTTGCCGGGTGAGGCAGATGTAGCCCATCATGGCGCTGGTGACGATATAGAAATACCCGGTGCTGGCGGCGATGGCCGGCAGGATCGCCCACCGGGGCAGTTCATCGCCGATGGCCAGGATCAGGTAACCCGGCGCCGAGGATACGGCACCGGTGGCGAGCCACAACAGCCAGTAGGGCCAGCCGATCACCACGGTGAAATAGAACAATTTCAACGGATTGATGGCCGCCCGCAGGCTGCCCTCCACGGCCAGCACGATCATGGCCGCCGGGGCCAGCAGGGACAGCGCAATCGAGTAGAGTTGCAGCGTGCGCTCGCCCAGGGGAATCAGCTTGTAGCCCACGAAACCGGCGACCAACATCATGGCGATCACTTTCAGGAACATCGGCGCGCTGCGCCCGTCCAGGGCTTCGCCCAATGGTGGTGCCGTCAGGCGCCCGCGGGCCAGGGTCTCAATCACCAGCAGGTTGTAGCGGGTGACCAGAGCCATGGCGCCCACCAGCATCGCCAGGGATACCAGGTTAAGGCCGGAAATCAGCAGGCTTGCGAGGGCGCTGAGCCCAATGACCGTCAACGGGCCCGGTTGCAGGGCGTAACGGAAAAAGAATGGGCCCATCTGCCAGAACGGCCGGGCACTGTTGCTGGCACCGGTATATTCGAGTGCTTGGCGGCAGAGCGGGCAATCGGGCTGGCCGCCTGGGTAATTGGCTGCTGCGCCGGGGATGCAGCTGCGGCACAAATCCCTGCTACAGGACGCACAGTGCCATTCGGCCGTCGCACGGCGGTGGTAATTACAGGACTGCGCCATTGTTCTTTCCCTAGACCAGGCAGAATTTCCTTTTCGCTGGCGCGATTGTAAACGTCGCACTCCGTGACGGGCAATTTCAACGGATTACACGGTCGTGGATAGTGGCGCGCAGGTGGTGACCCGGGGGCACGGCCGGAATTTCAGGCTGGTCGTTGCGTATTGGCTATGCACTTCTGCAATGACTGCACCTGGCGGGTCAGGCGTCCCTGGGGAAATTCCCGGCGCAGGTAGAGCAGTAGCCTGGAGGCGTCTTCCGGGCGCTTGAGTCCCTCGAGATAGATGCGTGCCAGCAGCAGGTAGGCGGCCTCGAGTTGTCGGTAGTGGCTGTCCTCGCGGTGCAGGTTCTTCAGCAGGCGTGCCGCCTCATGGAATTTGCGCTGTTGGAACAGCGCCTCCGCCAGTGCGTGGCGCAGGTGGGATTTGTCGATGGCTGGCCGGGGTGTAGTGGCCAGGTAGAGCTTTGCCGCCTTGTGCCCCCGGTTGAGCCGCACCAGCTTCTCCAGCAGGTGCGGGGCCAGTTCCCGCAATGAGCGGGTGTCCTTCGACACCAGTAACAGGCGGTAGTAACGCTCATTTAATTCCGGATCGTTGTTGTATCGCCGCATGGCGTCCATCAGTACCCGCCGGGCCCCGTTGTAATCCCCCTCGATGGAAAGGTTTTTTACCCGGGCCAGGGCGTCCTCGCGATCCCTGCCCCCCGTTGATTGAGTGGCCTGGCGACCGGTCTTGTTCGGTTGGGAAAGCGCTTTTGCGGCGGCTGTCCGGGATCTCCGCTTGAGGAAAAAAAGCAGTATGAGGACTGCCACCAGTCCCCAGGTCACCGGCAGCAGCCACTGCGGCCCGGCCGGCAGAAAAATGCTGACGGCCGCTGCCAGAGCCAGCAGGATCAGGGGAATAGGGTGGAGCAACACCGCAGGGAGGGCACGGAACCAGCGGCCTGTGCCATTGCCGGCGATGGGCGACAGGGCCCTGCGGCACCGTGGACAGCGATGTGACTGGCCGGGGGTGGCAGTGGTGCCGGGGAAACAGTGCGCACAAAAGCCGCGCGCGCAGTGCTCGCAGGAGAATGCGGCCCGGTTGGCCGGATGGTAATGACAGGCAGTTGCCATAATGACTTCCTGGAATCACTCGCGATGGCGAACAAGGCTGATTTGTGGCGCCGGGACGGTCCGGACCGGCATTGCTGTCCGCGCCTGTTAGAATATTGCGCAAATCGATGGAACAAACTGTAAGCCAATTCACAACAAGGTGGACTATGACGAAAGCAATGCAGGTCAAGCTGGATCAGAACCCCGCGGCAGAGGCCTGGGGCGACAAGGCACTGCTGAGTTTCTCCGGCGCCGCAGCCACGGTGCATACAACCGGAACCAACGGCGATGCCAACCTGGCCGCGCAGCGGGCCGCGCGGCGCCTGGATGGCATGGGGGTGCCGGCAGTGGCGCTGGCCGGCGACGGCTGGGACCTGGAGAGTCGCTGGGCCTTCTGGGCCGGTTACTACAACCCGCTGAAGGACAACCGGCTGGATTGGGGCCTGTCGTCCGGCAGGCAGCTGAAGGAGCTGGAGGCCCGCGAGGCCGCGGCGCGCTGGGTGCGGGAAGTAACCAATGGTACGCCGGAGGATGTGTCCCCGCGGGTACTGGCAGAGAGTGCGGCAAACATGCTGCAGAAACTGGCCCCGGATGCGATCAATTACCAGATCATTGCCGGCGATTCCCTGCTAGAGCAGGGGTTCGCCGGTATCCACAATGTGGGCCGCGGCAGTGTGCGCGAGCCGGCCATGCTGCAACTCGACTATAACCCCGGCGGTGATCCGGATGCGCCGGTGGATGTCTGCCTGGTGGGCAAGGGCATCACCTTCGATTCCGGTGGCTACAGCATCAAGCCCTCCAACAACATGGCGGCGATGAAATCGGACATGGGGGGCGCGGCCATGGTCAGTGGCGGCCTGGCACTGGCGATCGCGCGCGGCCTGAAGAAGCGGGTCAAGTTGTACCTGTGCTGTGCGGAAAACCTGATTTCGGGGCACGCTTACAAGCTGGGGGATATTATCCGCTACAAGAACGGCGTTACGGTGGAAATCCTCAACACCGATGCCGAGGGACGGCTGGTACTGGCGGATGGGTTGATCGCTGCCTCGGAGGAAGAGCCGCGCTGGATCCTGGATGCGGCCACCCTGACCGGTGCCGCCAAGATGGCAGTAGGTCGCGATTACAATTCCGTGATGAGCTTCGAGGATGACAGTGCCCAGCGTGTACTGGACGCTGCAGCGGCGGAACACGAAAAGGCCTGGCGCCTGCCGCTGGACAGCCTCCACCTGGAGCAGATTCCCTCCGGCTTTGCGGAGATCGCCAATGTCGGCATCGATGGCAGTCCCGGTGCTTCCACCGCGGCGGCGTTCCTGGCGCGCTTCGTGCGCGATACCGGGCGCAACTGGGTGCATATGGACCTGTCCGGTTCCTACCTGCCGTCGGCCAATGACCAGTGGGCCCAGGGCGCCAAGGGCCATGGCCTGCGCACCATCGCCCGCTTCCTGCAGGACAGCTGACGGCGGACTGCCACCAGCCGGCCTCGTCCCGCGATTGCGGGGCGAGGGTTGGCGGGCGTGGATATAATCCAAGAATAAAAACAGAAAAGGCACAAGCCATGCACGCTGATAGCGCGATTGCCGATGCGGCCGGGGCCGGGGCCGGGGACACAGGGCGCCCGGTTCAGGGGGAGCCCACGACCGAAAACGGTACAGACACACCGCAAACCTGCGCCAACTGCCATACCTCGCTGCTCGGCCCGCACTGTCACCAGTGCGGCCAGCCGGTAAAGGGGCTGGTGCGGCATTTCTCCAGTGTAATCGGTGACCTTTTCGATACCCTGCTGGCCCTGGATTCCCGGATCTGGCGTACGCTGGTGCCGCTATTATTGCGGCCGGGCTACCTGACCAGGGAATATCTTGACGGGCGGCGGGTGCGCTACGTCAGTCCCGTGCGCTTGTTCATCTTCCTGTGCCTGACCACCTTTTTTGTGATGCGCCTGACCACCGACTGGGGCACCGGGCTGGATACCGACAAGCTGACCGGAAACTTTGCCGGGGCGGAGACGGTGGAGGAAGTCGAGCGAATTCGCCGGGAAGCGCTGGACGGTCTCGACAGCGCCATCGTGGAAGGTGAGGACGAAAATGTCCCCGGCGTGGTGACCGGTGGCCTCGAAGTCGCGCGAGAGGAAGTCAACCGGCAGGCGGACCGGCGCCTTGCGCAGCTGGGCGGGGAAGCAGCCGATGCCGCCCCCCCTGCGGACGCCGGGTCCGTCGACGAAGATGCCGCGGTCTCCGGTGAACCCCACTGGACCAGCGTCGAAGCCTTCAGTCCGGGGCTGAACGAGTGGCTGAGCACGCGACTGCAGCGGGTTGATAAAAACGCGCGCCTGATCCGGGAGGACCCCAACCTGTTCCGGGAGGCCCTGTTCGGTGCCATCCCTTCCATGCTGCTGGTGCTGTTGCCGCTTTTTTCCCTGATGCTGTGGGTCCTCTATGTGTTCCGACGCCGGCTGTATATGGAACACCTGATTGTGGCCCTGCACAGTCATGCATTCCTGTGCCTGGCCCTGCTGCTGGTTGAACTGTTGAGCGAGGCGGAAGACTGGCTGGCCCCCGGCCTGGTGCGGTCTGCGCTGGGCTGGGCAGGGGCGCTGCTGGTGGCCTGGATGCCGCTTTACCTGCTGCTGATGCAGAAACGGGTTTATGGCCAGGGTTGGGGCATGACCCTGTTCAAATACAGCCTGCTGGGGCTCCTCTACAGCCTGCTGGTAGGCCTTGCTACCTCGATTACCGCGCTGGCAACCCTCGCCAGCCTGTGACGGCCGGCAAGGGGCGTGCCTGATCAACGGGAGGCGGGACCGACGGGAGTTTCTCGAGGGGGCTGATCCCGGGTTTCACCTTCCCGCAGCAAACGCAGCGCGGCTAATCACCGTTGACAGAGCCATGATGCCCGTACAAGTCGGCTGCCGGACCAGGCGGTATGCCATGCCCGTTTCCTGTGAAAACGGCTCCCTTCCTGTATCATATTGATCTCGATCGCGAGAGGCCGAAGTAAAATTCTCGATAAATATAAAATAGTTGTTAAGCCGGTTGTCGGGACTGACCATGCATAGTGCCCTGGAGTACGAAAATGTCGACCTGCCTGTGGGGCAGTCGGTCCGGGTGGCGCACTACCGTTTCCCCGCGGGCCATGCGCTGGAAATCGCACCGCATTTTCACGGGTTGCTGGAAGTGATGGTGTTCGTGCGCGCCCGTGGCCACGCAATGCTGGACGGCGAGCGCTATGAAATTGAGCCCGGCAGTGTGTTGTTCCTGCCCTCGCTGGCGGTCCATGAACTCAGCCTGGAGGGCGTCGACCAGGACTTTTTCCTGCTCCAGTTCAGACCCGGCCTGCTGGACGGGGAGGAACCGGAGGCCGACCTGCAGAGGTTTGCTCCCTTCCTGGGCCGGGTGGATGACCAGAACCTGGGCCGCCTGGCGGTACTTCTGGACTGGTGCTGCGACATCAACGAGGAGCCGTCCCAGTTGGCCCTGTGTGACCGGGTGATGCAGCTACTGCTGCACAACCTGGCACAGCTACTGGCCGACCGCGGCACCGGCCGCCCGCCGGTGGCAGGGCGGCTGGAGCCCGTACTGCAGCACTTCAAGGACAGCAGGCAGCTGTCGCTGCCACTGGACGCCGCCGCCACGCTCTGCGGTATCTCCCGCAGCCATTTCTCGCGCCTGTTCCACCAGACCCTGAACCTGCGTTACCAGGACTTTGTTCTCAAGCGCAAGCTGCAGCATGCGGTCTACCTGCTAATAAACACGCGACTGCGCATCGCCGATATCGCCTGCCAGTGCGAGTTCAGTGACAGCGCCCACTTCTGCAGCAAGTTCAAGCGGCTGTTCTCGGTTACCCCGCAACAGTTCCGCAAGGCTGCGGCGGAAAACCGGTAAGAAAACCGGCGCGGCCGCTCAGTCCAGGGTGTTCTGCAGGCCGGTCTTGGGGTTGGGGCCGTACTCGTTCCTGCCCGCCTCACTGTCCAGCAGCATAAACACGAGCAACACGATGGTGCCCAGCACCGGGATCAACGCCAGCAGGAACCACCAGCCGCTGCGGCCGGTATCGTGCAGCCGGCGCACCGTGACGGCGATGGAGGGAATCAGCACCAGCAGCCCGTAGATACCGCTGACCACACCCAGCCCGGTTTCGGGGTGGAAGTTGCCGGTGGCGCTGTCGACCGCGCCCAGCACCAGGCTGATCAGGATGTTGAACAGCACGAAGTACCAGTATTCCTTGCGCCGGGCCCGGCCGCGGAATACCGCATATTTACGCAGGACTGCCAGGTACCAGTTCATCGGGATATCTCCGCTGCCTTTCACGCCAGTTGCCCGGTCGCGGCCACGGGGCCGCATCCTAACCAGAGGTTAGACCAGTCCCGGGCGGTCAGGCACCGGGGAGCGGCCTGCGGTAGGCAGCGGATTCCACTTGCAGCGCCGGTCTGGCCAGGGGCGGTGCCAGCAGGAACTGCCGGCGCAGGCGTCGCGACAACCAGTCGGCCGCGAGGATCAGAGCGGCGTTGACGCCGATCAGCAGGATGGCCACGTCGAAGCGCATGAACTGGAAGGCCGAGTCGATATAAAAGCCCAGCGTGGGGATGCCCAGCACACCCAGCACGGCAGTCTCGCGAATGATGATCTCCCAGCGATAAAAGCAGTAGGCCAGGAAACGCTGGTACAGGGTGGGCACATAGAAGTACGCAAAGCGCCCCAATGGGCCCGCCGGTACCGGTGGCGCTGGCATCTCGTCGCTGTGCCGGCCCAGCAGGTGGCCGATGATGGCGCCATTGTGCAGGGTCATGGCCAGTGCGGCCGGCAGCATCGACGGGCCCAGTACGATCAGGAAAATAAAGTTCAGCAGGTACTCCGGCAGCGAGCGCAGCACCAGCAGCACGCCATCGCCGGCGCGACGTGCCCAGCCACTGACAAAATGGGAGGAGTTGAGCGGCGAAGCCAGCAGTGCGAACAGGGCGGTCAGGACCAGGGCAACCTGGGCCAGCAGCACCGTGTTCCAGGTTCCCGCCAGCACCTGCTCCCCCAGCCAACCCAGCCAGCGCTGGGTTTTCTCCAGCGGCCAGTCCTGGCGCAGCGGTGCCGGCACACACTCCCACAGGAAGCGCATCAGGTTGGCACCATGCCACTCCGCCGCAACCGGCCTGGCGATAAATGCCGTCGGTACCAGCACCAGCAGCCAGCGGGTGCGGAACCAGAAACGCAGGGAATACACCAGTGCCAGTACCGTCAGCAGCAGGGCGCTGGCAGCGCTGTACTCGCCGGTGCGCAAAGCGGTTTCCAGGTGAAAGCCGATGGTGGGCAGGCCAATAAATCCCAGCACTACCGATGAGCGAATCGCACACTCCATGCGGTAGGCGGTGTAGTTGCGCATGGCGTGCAGGGCCAGCGGCAGCCGGGTGTAGCAGAAATGGCTGATACCGCCGCGCCCGGGCGAAACGGCGCTGGCGGGACGCTGGTCGATCTCTTCCAGCTGCTCGCCGAAAACCTTGGCGATGGTGCCACAGAAGGGCAGGGTGATGGCCAGGACACCGGTCAGGGCAGTAAAGCCGAACACCTGGATAAAAATCAGCGCCCAGAAAACCTCATGCACCGAGCGCAGGCCCGCGGCCAGCCGGCGGGCCCAGGGCCGCTGGTAGAAGGCAGACAGCACCAGTCCCAGTGCCGCGGCCAGGGTAACGCCCTGCAGCGCGAAGGCCACGGTGGTCAGGGTGGCATCCAGCCACTGGGTCAGGTCGGCAATGCGCGGGCTGAACAGGCCCGCCAGCATCAGCCGCAGTTCGCGGCCCGGGTCTGGCGCACTGATCTCGATATCCGCCAGCGCCAGGCACAGCAGCGCCGATAGCGCGAAGTAAAAACTGAGCCGGCGCAGGCTGCGGCGCTGGCTGAAAAAGCGCAGCGTTCCGCTCACTGGTAGAGCCGCCGCAGGGCGTCCTCGTGCAGCTGATCCACCGGGGTATCGAACTGGATTTGCCGGTCCTTCAGGCCAATCACGCGGTTGCAGGTGCGCAGCCCCAGGTCGGCATGGTGCAGCGCCACCACCGCGGTTGTGTGCTGGCCGAGCAGGTGCGTGAGCACCTGCTCACCCTGCTGGCGGTCCAGGGCAGACACCGGTTCGTCGGCGAGCAGGAGAGGTTTCCGTTGGTACAGGGCGCGGGCGACGGCCACACGCTGCTGCTGGCCGCCGGACAGTTCATCGGTCTTGCGCCAGAGCAGTTCGTCGATGCCCAGGGCCGTGGCAATCTCACCGATCTCTGCCTTGCGCCCGGCGGAGGGCAGGAACAACGTTTTCAGGTTGGCGAGCCCGGAATAGCGGTCCAGGCCACCGGCATAAATATTGTGGAACGCCTTGAGCTGCGGCACCAGGGAGCTCTCCTGCGGGCACCAGCTGGCGGCGTAGGGGAGCTGGCTGCGCAGGTGACGCAGCAGGGTGCTCTTGCCGGAACCGCTCCTGCCCAGCAGGGCGATGTGGTCCCCCTCACGGATGGCCAGGTGCCCGATATGCAGGGCCAGCTGCTCCGGCTGATCCGTATGCGGGGCCGGGTAGGACAGGTCGCAGTCTCGCAGTTCAATCGCGATCGTCATCAGAACTCGTCGAGCAGGCCGATGGCAGTGGCGGTTTCCTCGATCGCCCGGTAAACGCTGTTATCGGCGGGCACGAAGCGGGAGCGCGGAAACGCCTGCAGGATGGAGTCGTTCTCGAGTTGCAGCAGCGCACGGGTGAGGCGCTGCTTGAAGCCGGCGCCCAGTTGCCGGTCGATATCGCCGCGCACGGTCCACTGGTAGTCGGCGTAGGGGGGGGTGGTCCAGATCACGGATACCTGGTCCGGATTCACTTCACCGTTGTCCACCGCCTTTTCCCATACCGCGTAATTCACCGCGCCCACCTGGTAGGCACCGGACTGCACCAGCGCAATGGTGCGGCTGTGGTCACCGCTGAAGCCCACCCGGGAGAAAATTTCGCCGGGGGCTTTACCGAAGGCTTCACGCAGGTGGAACTCGGGCATCAGCCGCCCGGAGGTGGAACCCTTGGAACCGAAGGTAAAGGTCTTGCCGCGCAGGGTATCGGTCAGGGCCTCGGCTGGTTGCAGGCCGGCGCTTGCGTGGGCGATAAAGTAGGTCTTGAAGAACTGGTCCTCGTATCCCTGGGCAATGGCCTCGGAACCGGGCACGGCACGCCGGGCCTGCACCCCGGACAGGCCGCCGAACCAGGCCAGCTGCACCTGGTTGTTGCGGAACGCGGTAATGGCGGCCGGATAGCTCTTCACCGGCATATAGTTCACGTCCACATCCAGTTCCGCGGAGAGGTAATCGGCCACCTGCTGGAAGCGCCGTACCAGCTCGGCCTCGTTCTGGTCGGGGATGGCGGTGAAGGTAAATTGCGGGCGCTGGTTATCGGCAGCGATGCTGCCCAGGGACACCAGCATTGCCAGCAGGGCAAACAGGTAGCGCATGTTGTGGGCCTTGTTGTAAAGCAGGGAGAACGGGTTGCGGGCGCCGTTTTAGCCCAGGGGGGGGCGATTATACAAGTGATCTGCGCTGCCAGCGCCGTGGCGGCTTGGCCCGGGAACAGGCTGGCGCTAGGACTGCAACCAATACAGGCTGCCGCTGACGCTTGAACACGTGGCACCGCATCACTAAGGTTTGTGAGTCGCACCGCAATGGAATCCCCATGAAACTGCTGCTCCTCGCCAGCCTCTGCGCGCTGGTTCTCTCTGTCGCAAGCCCTGTCTCTGCCGGCCCGGCCTCGTCGGCGGGGGATGTCCATCCCGGTCTGTGCCTGGACGGGGATGCCTGCCCGGAGGTGCCGCTGCACAACGCGGTGCGCAAGCAGCTGAACCGCGGCCAGCTGCCCAACAGTCCCAGGCCCCTGCCGCCGGTGGACATGCTGGTGCACGATTCGGCGCTGAGCCTGACCGCCTTCAACTGGGCCCGGCAGATGTGCGAGCGCGACGCCATGAAGCACAACCGCAATCGGGTGCGGGACTTCCACGCCAACGGTGGCAACCCCCACTACCGGCATATAGGCGAGAACCTGGCCGTGTTCTCCTCCACCCGGCCGGATATTTTCCCGGTGGGGGAGGGTGCCATTCGCCGGGCGGTGGATTACTGGCGGTCCGAGGCCGGTGACTACCGTTTCCGTCCCTTTACTTCCCGCGGACCGGTGGTGGGGCACTACACCCAGCTGGTGTGGAATGCCACCGAGGTATTCGACAGTGCGGGCAACCGGCTGCCCAAGGCGGTGGGTTGCGGTTCTTACCAGTGCCGGTCGGGCAAGTGGTACAAGACCTACATTGCCTGCAACTACGCGCCGGGTGGCAACTATAAAGGGCAGCTTCCCTACCGGCCGGAATAACCATGAATGACATCCTGATACAGGCGCGGGGTCTGTGCGTGTCCTACCGCAATGGCCGCGAGCGGATTAATGTGCTGCGCGACCTGTCGCTGGAATTACGGCGCGGGGAGGCGGTGGCGATTATCGGGCCTTCCGGCTCCGGCAAGAGCACGCTGCTGAACCTGCTCAACGGCCTGCTGCAAGCCGACAGCGGCAGCCTGCGGGTGCTCGACCGGGACGCGGCCGGACTGGCAGAGAACGACTGGGCCCGGCTACGCCGCACGCGCATTGCCACTCTATTCCAGGATGGCAACCTGGTTCCCACGCTGACGGTGGAGCGCAATATTGCCTTTCGCGCCGGACTCGCCGGCCTGCAGCGGCACACTGGCCAGGCATTGCTCGAGCGGCTGGGCATCGCCGATATCGCCCGGCGCTATCCTGACCAGGTTTCCGGCGGCCAGCGGCAGCGGGCGGCACTGGCCTGTGCCTTCGCCATGGAGCCGGAAATCATCCTGGCGGACGAGCCCACCGGCAGCCTGGACCAGGCCACCGCCCGGCGGGTAACGCCGCTGTTCTTCGACGCCATCCGCGAACGGGCGCTGGGCGCCCTGATCGTCACCCACAATACCGAGCTTGCCCGGCGCTGTGACCGGGTGCTGGAACTGCGGCAGGGAGCCCTGGAGCCATGGGACTCGGCACTGTCTTCCTGAGCCACTACCGGCGCCATCCAGGGCAGCTGGCCGGCCTGCTGCTGATCCTGGCCTGCGCCGCCACCCTGTGGAGCGGGGTCCGCTCCCTGACCGGTCGCGCGGAGGACGCCGTGGCCCAGTCCCGGGCGGCGCTGGAGCCACGCCTGAGTGTGTTGCGCGCCGACGGTCATGCCGTGGGGGTGGAGGATTTCGCCCGCCTGCGCCGGGCGGGGCTCTGCGCCTCGCCGCGGCTGCAGGTGTATTTACCGGCGAGCGAGGCGCCCGAAATCGTGGGCATCGATCCGTTCACGGCCGCTTGCCTGCGCCAGTACAGCGGCGGGGCAGCGGTGGTCGAGGAGCTGCTGGCCGGGCCCGGGCGGCCACTGTTGCTCGGCAATGCGCGGGACCTGGCGCGCTGGCGGCAACTCTCCCTGCCGGGCAGCGGCGATTACCGGCTGCAACCGGCCGAGGGGGTGCCGCCGGGCCTGTTGCTGGCGGATATCGCCGTCGCCGCGGAGCTGGCTTCCAGCGGGCGTGCCGAGCTCGAGATCCTGCTGCCGGCGGCTGAATTACAGGGGCGGGCGCTGCCGCCGGGCTATACCACCCGGGTCGAGGACTACGGCGTGGAACCGGAGTCGCTGGTGGAAGCTTTCCTGTTGAACCTGGATGCCCTCGGGGCGCTGGCACTGTTGGTGGCCGCGCTACTGGTGCGCAGCATCTACCGCTTCGCGCTGGAGCAGCGACGCCGCAGCCTCGAGATCCTGGTGCGCCTGGGCGTGCCGGTGGCCCGGTTACGGCTGGTGCTGGCGGCGGAGGTACTGCTGCTGGCGGTGGCGGGCGGCACCCTCGGTGTCTGGCTGGGGGGCATGCTGGCATCCGCACTGGCCGGTGGTTTCCAGTCCACACTGAGCGGGCTTTTCAGTGTGGACACCCTGGCGCAAAGCCCGCCCGCGCTGGAGACCTGGCTCGGCATGGTGCTGATCCTGGCGCTGGTGGTGGGCTGGGCCTGTATCGACCTGCTGCTACTGCGCCGTGGGCAGCGGGACACGGCGCCCGAGGGCGGCCGGCGGCAGCTGGTCCCGGTCCTGGTGGCGCTGGTGCTGGTGGCGGTATCCCTGCTGGTATTGCTGGCGACGGAAAAGCTGTGGCTGGTATTCCTCGCCGCCAGCGGCTGCCTGGTGGGCGCCGGCCTGTTGTTGCCCGCGCTGCTGGATCGGCTGCTGGCGGGGGCCGAACGGCGCAGCCGCGCGGCCGGCAAGGCGTCACTATGGGAGTGGTCCTGCTCCGAGATGCGCGCACTGTGCCGGCTGCTGCAGTTGCCGCTGGTGGCGCTGGCATTCGCCATCGCGGCGTCCATCGGGGTGCAGGCGATGGTCACCGGCTTCGAGTCCACTTTCGGGCGCTGGCTCGACCAGCGCCTGCAGGGCGATCTCTACCTGGATCCCGGCCGGCCCGTGGCGACCGCCACCTGGAATAAACAACTGCAGCGATTGCCTGGGGTAAAAACAGTGCTGCCCATGGTGCGCGGTCGGGGCCTGCTCGACGGCCAGGCGGTGGATGTCATGGCTGTGGACCCGGCTTCGCCGCTGGTGCAGGACTGGCCATTGCTGGCTGCGGTTCCCGAGCCCTGGGCCGCACTTGCTGCACAGGGAGTGATGGTCAACGAGCAGCTGGCGCGGCGACAGTCGCTGGCGGTCGGGGACCGGGTCCGGTTCCGGCTTGGCAGTGATTCACTGTCACGGCAAGTGATTGGTATCTATGCCGACTACGGCAGGCCCGAGGGCGAACTGCTGCTACCGCTGGCGCTGGTGCCGGACTCCCTGCCTGGCCGCTACACCACCTATGTGCTGGGGGTGAGCGACACAGCCACTCCGGGCTGGCAGGACTGGCCGGAGCAATATCCCTGGCTGGCGGGCGGCCGCCTGCGGGACCAGCCGGGCCTGAAGCGCGCCGCCAACGCCGCCTTCGCGCGGACTTTTCGTATGACCCGGCTGCTGAATATCCTGACGCTGGCCCTCGCCGGCACGGCGCTGGCATTGATGGGGCTGGTGATATTCCGCCTGCGGCAACGCAGTTATACGCTGCTGCATGTATATGGCGTGCCGCGGCGGCAGCTGCGCTGGCGGCTGGTGGCCCACAGCATGCTGGTCACCGGCTTGCTGGCAATCGTGGCAACGCCACTGGGAGTTTTCCTCAGCTGGGTGCTGGTGGCGCGGATCAATCCGGTTGCCTTTGGCTGGTCCCTGCCACTGGAACTCTACCCGGGTTTCTGGCTGCAGGTGTGGCTGGCCAGCCTGCTGATCGGTGCCCTGGTGGGCCTGCTGATGCGCAACCCGGTGCGACTGGAGACCCTGAAAAATGAATAGCCTGCTCCGGCTCGCACTGCTTGCTCTGATACTGGCCGGTTGTGGCGAGCGCGCCGGTAACAACGAGGGAGGGGAATCCCTCGGCGCCCTGAGCGACGCCCCCGGGCAGTTTCGGCAGGCGCTACCGGGTATGACCGTCCGCCTGCCGGAGGATATGGGGGCGCACCGGCAATACCGCCTCGAGTGGTGGTACCTGACCGCCAACCTGCAGGGCGCCGGTGGCGAGCGCTTCGGTGTGCAGTGGACACTGTTCCGGTTTGGTCTGGAGCCCGGGCCCTTTGAAAACCCTGAGCCCGGCTGGCACCGCAATGAGGTCTGGCTCGCCCACGCGGCACTCAGCCGCCCGGGTGATCACCGGTTTGCCGCCCGCAGTGCCCGCGGCGGCACCGGCCAGGCCGGCATCACGGTACGGCCCTTCAGGGCCTGGATTGACCACTGGCAGCTGGAAAGTGACGAAGGCAAACCCTGGTCGCTGGCGGTGGACGGTGGGGAGTTCGCCTACCGCCTGCAACTGCAGCCACGTTTGCCCCCGGTATTTCACGGTGAGCGCGGCTTCAGTGCCAAGTCCGCCGGTGGCGGCGGCTCGATGTATTTCAGCTATCCAATGCTGGCAATTGACGGCACGGTGCAGGTCGATGGCCAGGATTTTCCGGTCAGCGGGCGGGGCTGGTTCGACCGGGAGTGGAGCAGCCAGTACCTGAAACCGGACCAGCAGGGCTGGGACTGGCTGGCGCTGCACCTGGAGGATGGCCGTCACCTGATGGTGTTCCGCCTGCGCGGTGCCGACCCCTATTTTTCCGGCACTTTAGTAGAAGCCGACGGCACCACCCGTAACCTCAGTGCCGGCGACTTCAGCCTGCAGCCCCGTGAATACCGCGACAGCCGCTTTGGCCGGGTGCCGGTCGCCTGGCAGCTGCGGGTTCCGGCTGCCAACCTGGACCTGGTAGTCCGTTCCTGGCCCGGCGATTACTGGAACCCGGGCAGCCTGCGCTACTGGGAGGGCCCGGTCAGTGTCAGCGGCAGCCACGCCGGTGAGGGCTACCTGGAGATGACCGGCTACGGCAACTGAATATGCCCGGCGCGCTGCCGGCGTCGCGGGAAATTTCCCGCCCCTGCCTGATTGCACCTCCTCCTTTCCCATATCGCGCCGCGGGTGCAGGCCCGGCGCGGCAATATACCCTGGTTGCGGAATAGCAGATGTAAGTCGCAGGATAGGCGCGCCAGTCACCGGTGCCAGGCGGCGTGGCCTCGAATGCCATCCTATGATTCCTGCAACATTGTGTTTCCCCGATGCCCGGCTGCGGGAGGATTAAATGCATCGCTTCAGCCAGTTACTGCTGCTTTCCCTGTTGCTCACCGCTTGCGGTGGTGAAAACGAAAAGCCCGCGCCGGAACCGGATGCAAGTGCCGGCGCGGAAAATGGTGAGGCGTCGGCAGGGCCAGAAGTCCCGGCTGGCCATGCGGAGACTGGAAGCACTGATAAAGAGGCGGCAACCGGGGAAAGGGATGGCGATGCGGCTGCCGGCAATGTCACCGGCGACATAGCCACAGACGTCTATTTCGGGAACTTCCACGTCCACACCAGTTACTCATTTGATGCAGTAACCAATGGCGCCACCACCACCCCGGATGACGCCTACCGCTGGGCGAAGGGTGAGGCCATCTCCGCCGGGACACTGGGTGGCGAATTGCAGATCGAGCGGCCACTGGATTTCTACTCGGTATCCGACCACGCCGAGTACCTGGGCGTGTTCAAGAAGATGTACGACCCGGAGAGCCCGGCCAGCAAGCTGCCGATCGCGAAGGAAATTACCTCGGACGATACCAAAGTGGCATTCGATGCCTATGCCCGTGTGCTGGACTCGATGCAGCCGGGCAACTCGGACCCGGCCTTGTCGGATCCGTCGATTACCAAACCCATCTGGCAGGAAATGGTGGAGACTGCTGACAGGCACTACAAGCCGGGCAAGTTCACCACCTTCCCCGCCTTCGAGTGGACCTCGAACCCGGACAAGCTGAACCTGCACCGGGTGGTGGTATTCCGCACCTCCGAGGGTGTTCCGGATATGCCTTACTCGGCGCTGGACTCCGACGATCCCCGCGACCTGTGGAAATGGATGGCGAAGATGCGCGAGGGCGGCGCCACCCTGTTTGCCATTCCCCATAACGGCAATGCCAGTGACGGGCTGATGTTCCCGGTGGCGCTCGATGGCGAGCCACTGACGGCGGACTATATCGAGACCCGGGTCCGGAATGAGCCGGTATACGAAGTCTCGCAGATCAAGGGCACATCGGAAACCCATCCGGAGCTGGCGCCCAACGACGAATTCGCGGGTTTCGAGATCTGGGATTACACCCTCTCCTCCACCAGGGTGGAACGCCCCAAGAACAAGAAAGGCAGCTACGCCCGCCAGGCCTATCTCGATGGGCTGGCCATGGCCGCCAAGGGCAGGGGCAACCCCTATGTGTTCGGACTGATCGGCGACTCCGATACCCACAATTCCGCGGCCACCATAGAAGAGGACAACTACACCGGTAAATTTGGTATCGAGTCGAAAGCGGAACACCGGCTGGATGGCCCGGTACCCGGTGATGAGGTGAACAACCAGCGCGTGCGGGAATTCAGCTCAGGTGGCCTTGCCGCGGTGTGGGCGCCGGAAAATACACGGGAAGCCATCTGGGATGCAATCAAGCGCAAGGAAACCTACGCAACTTCCGGCACCCGGATGCAGGTGCGCTTCTTCGGTGGTTGGGATTACGACAAGGACAGTATGCAGGGCGACTGGGCCAGGGCTGCCTATGAAAAGGGCGTCCCCATGGGTGGCAACCTGGAGCCAGGCAGTGGCGGCAGGAAACCGGTCTTCCTGGTGCAGGCGATGAAAGACAGCGCCGGGGCTAACCTGGACCGCATCCAGATCATCAAGGGCTGGGTGGACAAGGACGGCAAGCAGCACAAGAAAATTTACGATGTGGCGCTGTCCGGCGATCGCAAGCCCGGCAGTGATGGCAAGGTGCCGCCGGTGGGCAATACCGTCAATGTGGAAAAGGCAACCTACACCAACGATATCGGCTCCGGCCAGCTCTCCGCAGTATGGACGGACGAGGAATTCGACCCGGCACAACATGCTTTCTATTACGCCCGGGTAATCGAGATCCCCACACCGCGCTGGTCCACCTACGATGCCGCAAAGCTGGGGCGCGAACCGCCCGACAGCCTGCCGGAGACAATCCAGGAACGCGCCTGGACCTCGCCGATCTGGTATTCGCCGTAAACAGGGTGGGCCGCTAGATTGTCTCTTGGGGCTGGATACTCCGTGAGGCCAGCGAGGTAAGGGTCTCCGGCAGGCGCGAATGAATCATCAACCCGCCAGCGGCCACGATGACGAGGGACGGCAAGCCGACGGCGAAGGTGCCGGACAGGGTCGAGTACTCCGTCAGCAGTTGCCCGACGCCAGCGGACACCAGGCCGACATAGGACCAGCTCATAAAGTAGGCGTGAAGGTTCATCCACCCGTAGGCCGGCCTGCGCAGGAAGGCCGGGATAAACCCGGCGCTGAGGGTGGCGAGGCTGATCCAGGCAAGAATATGGAAGGGGCCGGCGGTGCTTGAGTCCTCATACACCGACAGCGCGCTCAGGTTAGCCAGCAACAGGGAGGCGCAGTACAGGTAGCCCGGCCAACGATGCTTCCTCCCGCCTTTTTTCTGCAACAGCGCCACCGCTCCAAATGCGAGACACGCGCAGGCGAGTACAAAGTGAATAGTGCCCAACATGATTCAGGTTCCCTCCCGGCCGGGCCAGCTTGTATGCACCGGCATCTATCCCTAGTTGTTTTCCAGCGCGTGAACCAGCGCCTGTTCCCTACTACCCCGTGGTTTTGCCCAGGCCCCGTGCCCGGATACCGCGCTACACAGTAAGTCGGATTTCCTGACCCCGGTCAAGCCGCCGTTCTCACCCGGGACCGGGCCGGTATCCGCCATCCATGACCCGGCAGCCGCCCTTGGCGCAACCTGCCGCGCCTGATTTACAATGGCCTGCCGGTATTACCCGGCCCGGCGCCAAGACGCCGTGCAGCAGTCATATCCTGAATAGAGACCCAGTATGAGAATCCAGTACCCCGCCAGAATCCTGGCCGCCTTTGCCCTGGCCGCCTCCGTCCTGGCCCTGCTTGCGGGCTGCAGCAGGCCGGAGACCCCGCAGGAGGTCACCCAGGCTTTCTGGGGCGCGGCGGTGGATGGCGATGGCGGCGATGTGGCCCGCTATTCCACTCTGGGCCACCCGGACGCCTTTGACGGCTTCGCCCGCGACTGGGACGGCTACCGCCCGTCCTGGGGCAGGGTGATCATCGATGGCGACCAGGCCAGCGTGGTGTCGGAATTTGCCCGCCCCGATGGCGCGCGCGACAGCGAGCGCTCCTTTGTCACCTACCTGGTGCGCCGCGACGATACCTGGCTGGTGGACTACGACCGCACCGCCCGCAGCGTCAACGGCGGCCTGTTCGGCGACATGTTCAACCAGTTCGACCGCCTCAGCCGCGAGTTCTCGCGGCAGTTCGACCAATCGACCAAGGACGCCAACGCCGAGGTGGAGCGCATGCTGGAAGAACTGGAGGGCGCCGGCCAGGAGCTGGGCAAGCAGGCCTCCGAGGCGCTGGAACGCTACTCTGAGGAGCTGGACAAGGCCCTGCAGGAAATGGAGCAGTCCATCGAGCAATCGCTGGAGGAAGACCAGAACAGCCTACCGGCGCCGGAACAGAAGCCGATGGATTCTGCAGCCGTTGGCCCGCTACAAGGTAAGAGCACGGTCTTCGAATGGAACCGGCTTCCTGCCTGATTGATATCTGGCCTGGTAATCCTTCCAACTAAATAGAGAGCCCCGCGGTGCACGGTGTACATGCACTGCGGCTGGCTGCTCATTCATGGAAATGTCACCTCGGCCCTGTAGGCCACCTGCGTCAATTGAGTTGCGTCTGCGGGGGGCGTTACTCGACCTTGAAGTCCGGTATACGAATGCTCTGCATCGCCAGATGCACTTCACGCAAAAAGAACGCAAGCCCGGCAATCAGCGCCAGCATCGCGGCAGCAAACAAGGCTCCGACGACGCTACCCAGTGGTGCATCAATCATCACACCAACAAACAGCATCGCGATCACCACGCACAGCAAGAGGGCTGAAATCGTGGAGGCTGTAATGGCAACACTGGAGTAGTGTCTGCGGCGATCAAGGGCTCGGAGTTCTCCAGCAATCGAGTCCGGCTTGATTAGCGAGAAGTCAATCTCACCCTCTGCCAGGGCCCTGCCGCGATCGATGATCCTGGCAAGGCGGCCAGTCATGACGGCGAGCATCCCGGCAATCCCGGTCAGCAGGAAAGCGGGCGCCAGTGCAAGCTGGATCGCGCTTGCACTGGCATTGAGGATTTCAGGGGTTGAAGCCATATTGCTAGCTCGTCACGAGGCACATATTTATTGGCGATAAAGTGCTTATCTTTCAGGTGCACACCCGGTCGCATTCTCGACCTGCTGCCCGGACGCTCAAGGCATTGGATAAATGGCACGGGTTTTCGCGATAGCGTACCGGACTTTTCCGCAGGTCTCCACCGGCCGGTTGATCGGATTATCAGGCGCGAAAACCAGCCAAAGATATTGGGCGGCTCACCAGCGATGAGTGACCAGGCCAAGCGCTATTCGTTGCAGCGGTAGCCGAATAGCTCGAGCCCCTTCTCAAGATAATCGGCCAGCAACGGGTGGCCGACCAGGTACTCTGCGGTTTGCGGTGTCCAGTCATCGGCGGCCTGCGCCAGCGCATCCTGCCACTCCCCCAGGCTGTAATCCTCGCGGCCTATCCACAGTAGTGCGACCAGCTCCTGCTGCTGGTCCGGCTCAAGGTCCTCGACGATGGACTTGAACTCCTGGAAAGTCTTGTCGCCCCCGTGGCTGGCCAGGATCTGCCGTGCCCAGTCCCCACTGGCATTGTCCGGCTCGTCGGGAAAGCTTACGCCCTCTTGGGCGTGAAATTCCTTCGCAAGGTCGATGAGGCGGCAGGTTGTGTCGACGTTAAGAGTGAGCATAGTGTTCTCCGTCAGGCAAGACTATAGCGCCGCAGCGGCGGGTATTGCTCCGGCCACGCTGTCGGCATTTCTGAAGATTAGGCGCTTTTGCCGGAGGGTGGATGTAGCGGGGCGCGGTGACTTCACCGCCAGGCAAGCCGCTAATATTTGATCGCGCTTGGGCCTCATTTAGTGCCAATGTGAAAGGCTGTTTGTGCGAGCTGCGAAGTCCTCCGTCAACTGAAGCGAGTTTCTAACCTATTGAAATTATTATGTTTTCAATTTCGTGGTGTGCACATGTACCCCCAATGTCCTTGTGTTTGACTTGATAAGTAAGATATTGCTCATCTTTCGACCAGCAAGCAAAGTTTAACGCACATGTGTTCAGTGATAGAATTCACGCTTAGAAATATTGCCTAGGATACCAAGCTAAAAAGCGACTTTTGGCTGCCCTGGGTGATTAATAAAAAACAATATTATGCGTATTTCTACCCGGCGGTGACTTTTTGTGTGTTGCGGCCTAGGTGGGAGTTTTGGGGATGTACAATTGTGGGGAAAGCTACGCAAATCAATGGCGGCTTTAGCGTCTTTGTAGACCAAGTACGTGACTTTTATGGGGCTTGGTACGGAAGGCTAATTATAGATGTGCTTGTTTATCTCCCGGCCTCGCTCATTGGTCTTTATGTATCTGTAGATAAATTTAGAGAAGAAATAAAAAAAATTCTCCCAGATTTTCTGGTTTCGGCCTTAGACACTCAACTTGTATTCTTTTTTTTGGGTGCTTTAGGTTTTATTTATATTTTTCGAGAGATTCTGCCTAATATTTTTTCTGGATCTGAGTCTCCACAAAAACAGGTCACTGTCGAAGGTGCGATTTCTCTAATCGAGACTTTTGGGAGAATTGTTTCAGCCAAGCTGACACGGTTTAGCGATACTCTTTCTGGGTATTCTAAAAAGGGTCAAGTGCCATCGGCTAGCGAGATTTTTAATTCTATCACTAAGCCTGAGCAGCAGATTTTATTTACAATTAATGCTTTACAAGTCTTCCTTGAGAGCATTACTAAAAACGTAAATATTGATGTCAGGCTTGTTGAGGTGAAAAATAAGTTGCCGACCGTTTGGTATGCTCATGCGCCAGAAGAGCGGCCGCCAGAGACAGACATTGAAGACTTGCAGCACCCTGATAGTGCATTAATGAATTGTGTGAAGTCTTCAAAGATGATTGTTGTGCCTGACATAAAAAAAGAGGCGGCAAATCCGGGCAAGAGAAAATACGTTTTAATGGAGGAAGAGAGTGGTGGGTCAGCGATATGCCTGCCAGTTTACCATCCTGCATCGAAAACATACCCATTCGTTATAACAATTAGAGCTGATAAACCTAATTTGTTCAGCCCGAAAAGAAAGAATTTTTATAGGTGGCTTTTGTCACAGTTTGCGCAGAGAATTCAACTAGAATACAGTTTGGTTTTGCTCAAGGAGGCGCAGTCAGATGATTCGCAAAAAAGATGAATTGGTTGCCAAGCCGCGCTCTAAGAACGTGAAAGTAAAAGTGTTGATGGATAATGAGACTAGAGCATCAGTAAGGCAGATGAAAGAAGAGTTTGAGCGCTCTATTAAAAAAGATTTGGATATTTTAAGAAAAAATGGATTGCTGGTAACAAATAGCTAAATCTGTATTTGTCTATTTTAAAAGCAATTTGTTTTTTCTTTGTGTTTATTCTTATTCAGTAATCGGGTAAAGGTCCCGGCTTGATTTTTCTTGCCTAATTCTTCGGTTTTTATTTTTTAGGTGGGTGTCACTCTTTACTAAACTGAGAATATAAATGTGTACTGCAATTTTTGCATGTAGCATTTATGTATTTATTGCCCGCCCATTTTTTTGTACTTCAAGCATCGATGTCTGTCTCTAGGGTCTGCCTGCTGTTGCCTGATGGTTTCAGGATGGTCATGTGTTGCGCTTGGAGAATGGGGTTGGCTTGCGGGAGTGGTTTTTTGCTCAGGTGTATCTTTCGTAGTGTCGGATTCTTGAAGTAATGATTGGCAAAGAAAGTCTCGCACTGAATGTGTTCTGGGGTGGTGTAGCCATTTGCCAGTTCTTGGCAACTTAGCTGGATAATTGGGGTCAGAGTAAAATATTGACACCAGTATCAACTGCGTGGATCCGGCAAAGAATCCATTCCCTCACGTCGAGCTTGTTTCAGGCAGACCCGTAATATGTCCCGTCGCATCAAAGGGCACCTGGCGTATACGGCTTCTCGTTTCGTCAACCCCCAGAACTCCACCTCGTCGGGGATCACATGGAAGTGTGTCCGCACATAGAATTCGGCCAGCGACTCGCCCGTCTTGGGATTCAGGTCGCGCTTTATGGCGAAAATCTTCTTGTAGCTGCGTGGGGCCAGGTAGAAATAGAGCATCGCCTGGTCCCAGGTGGTCAGCTTGGCAGAGGGGATATTGCCGCTCTCGGTCCAGGTGTGTGACTTGCATTCGACAATCACCTTCTGCTCCCGGCAGCCTAAATCAAACTTGTGCTGCTTCTGGGTAAGGTGGCCGATAGGAAGCCAGAAAGGGCGGGTGAGAGCCGGGTATGAGGCGGTCAGTAGCGAGTGCACCAGCTCTTCGAAGTCGGCGCCCACGGCGGCATTGCTCGCGGCATTTTTGCGTTGGTGATTTGTCATCGGGCTGTATGCGCATTGTATCGACGAAGGGCTTTGGCTAGCTCAGGAGTAATGCCAATAGCTGACTCGTCACTGTTCGCGCTTTTCTGTTTGTTATTGTTTCTGCACGTGTGCCACGCGGGGCGACGGGATCTATTTTTCCGCATGCTGTGACGTACAGTTAGTCTGATTTTCCAGGTCGCGTCAACCGGAAGCTTATCGCCTGGGCGCGAATGGGAATGGAAGGGGGAGAGGAATGGTGGGCCCTCCGGGACTTGAACCCAGGACCTGCCGATTATGAGTCGGATGCTCTAACCAACTGAGCTAAGGGCCCCCATGGAGTGCCTGCGGAAGTGGCAGGCGGTCGGGAAAAGTACTCGATTTTTCCCGTTAAATCAACGGCTTTTGCCTGTCGCGCGGTGCTACCAGGCCCAGTTGAAGCCCAGGCCGGCGCGCAGGCCCTGCCAGTCGTGATCGTCCACCGAAGTGCGGTAACGGAGGTCGAGGGACAGGTCCCCCATGGGTAGGGTGAGCAGGCGTGTGCCCACACCCAGTTCCATCCAGCGGGCGCCGCGCTGGTGGCGCAGGTCTGCGGCGCTGGAGCTGTAGAGTTCGTCGTCGCCATCCAGGATCTGCCACAGGTTGGCATAGGCGAAGTGCGGGCGGTCGCTGCGGTAGGCGCGCACCCCCGCACGGAGTGCCAGCTCCGGGGTGACGTCGGAATCGACCGCGTAGCGGCCGGCGTCGATCACTGCCAGGTTGGTGTAGTTGGCCAGCAGCTGCAGCTGGGGCTCGATGCCGTAGCGCTCGGTCAGGGCAAGGTCGTAGCCGGCTTCCGCGGCCAGAGCGAGCTGCACGCCGTGGGTGTCGCCGCTGGCGCCGCGATAGGTGTCGGTCTGTACGCGCAGGTAGGCGACCTTGGCCTGCAGGTCCAGGTAGCGGCCGGTGTTGCGCAGGTCGCTGAAGTAAGCGCCAACAAAATAGCTCTGCAGGTCGTTGGTGCCCACCTGGCCATTGCTGCCATCGCGGCGGCGGGCAAAGCTGTCGCCGGAGGCGAAACTGCTGCCGGCACTGATACCGGCCTGCTGGCTGCCGGCACAGGTGGGGCCGGCGAAGAAGTCGTGGCTGGCACGGAAACCGGTCAGGGTACCGTCGAAGCGGCTGGGGGCGTCGCCGCGCCAGTCCAGTTCCAGCCCGCCGTGGTGCAGTTGCAGGCGGCTGTTGCTGTAGCCGACCGGCGCATTGCGCCATTCCTCGCGGCGTTGCTGGAAGCCGCCCAGTTGTTCCAGTGAAACCTGCTGGGCGAGCCGCTTGACCTGGGCAAAGACGGCGAGCTCGCCACGATCGGCGGCCTGGGCGTGGGAGAGCGCGGGGGCGACGCAGAGCAGGGCGAGCAGCCCCATGGCCGGCAAAAACTTTGGTGCCATAAACCTTCCGTGGTTAATGCGTTAGCGGCGGTGGATAAAGTTTAGACGGGAGTGCCAATTGGGTTGCGCCGGGACGGCGCGTTGGCGGGGTTTTCCCCGGGAGCGGTTGGGCCTGTCCGGCCGTGATCAGCCCGCCCAGCGCGGCAGCAGGATGCACACCCAGGTGAATAGCCACATCAGCAGCGACAGGGATACCGCGGCCGAGCCGGTGTCCTTGGCGATCTTTGACAGCGGGTGCTTTTCCGGGCCGATGCGGTCGATCGCGGCCTCCACGGCGCTGTTCAGCAGTTCCACGATCATCACCAGCAGGGTGACGCCCATCAGCAGGGCGCGCTCGATGCCGGTCTCGCCCAGCCACAGGGCCAGCGGGATCAGGAAGATGGCCAGGCTCACTTCCTGGCGGAAGGCGGCCTCGTTACGCCAGGTGGCCAGCAACCCCTGCCAGGAGTAGTTGGTGGCATCGATCAGGCGCGGGATGCCGGTCTTGCCCGGCTTGTTGACGAACTCTTCCTGCATCGCGGTTTCCCTCCGGCGTTCATTTCCTGTGGCATTGGTATTGGTCGGGCGCGGTTTCCTGGCCACGACCGTGTAACCTGTTGGTAAAAAAAAGCCCGGCGGTGCCGGGCTTTGGGTGCTTATCCTTCGTCGAGGAAGCTTCGCAGGTGCTCCGAGCGCGACGGGTGTCGCAGCTTGCGGAGTGCCTTGGCCTCTATCTGGCGGATACGCTCGCGGGTCACGTCGAACTGCTTGCCCACTTCCTCGAGGGTGTGGTCGGTGTTCATGTCGATACCGAAGCGCATGCGCAGTACCTTGGCCTCGCGCGCGGTCAGGCCGCCGAGCACGGAGCGGGTGGCATCGTGCAGGCCGGTCTGGGTGGCGGTATCCACCGGGGACGACTGGTTCTGGTCCTCGATGAAATCCCCCAGGTGCGAATCCTCGTCGTCGCCGATGGGCGTCTCCATGGAGATCGGTTCCTTGGCGATCTTGAGTACCTTGCGGACCTTGTCCTCGGGCATTTCCATGCGCTCGCCCAGCTCTTCCGGGGTCGGCTCGCGGCCCATCTCCTGCAGCATCTGGCGGCTGATGCGATTGAGCTTGTTGATGGTCTCAATCATATGCACCGGGATACGGATGGTGCGCGCCTGGTCCGCGATGGAGCGGGTGATGGCCTGGCGGATCCACCAGGTGGCGTAGGTGGAGAACTTGTAACCGCGACGGTACTCGAACTTGTCCACCGCCTTCATCAGGCCGATGTTGCCCTCCTGGATCAGGTCCAGGAACTGCAGGCCACGGTTGGTGTACTTCTTGGCGATGGAGATCACCAGGCGCAGGTTGGCCTCAACCATTTCCTTCTTGGCGCGACGGGAGCGGGCCTCGCCGATGGACATGCGGCGGTTGATCTCCTTGATCTGGCCGATCTCCAGCCCGGCCTGCTCGCGGCACTGCGCCAGCTTGCGCTGGCAGCGGATGATGTCTTCCGCCAGGTGGCGCAGGTTGTCGGAGTAGTCGCGCTTCTTCTTGACGATCGCGGGGATCCAGTCCTCGTTGGTCTCGTTGCCCGGAAACTCCTTGATGAACGTCTTACGCGGCATCTTGGCGCGCTTGATGCACAGGTGCATGATGGCGCGCTCCTGCAGGCGTACCTCGTCGAGGATGCTGCGCACCTGCTGGTAGAGCGGGTCGAACTGGCGCGGCGCCAGCTTGAAGTAGCGGAATACCTCGCCCACTGCCTCCAGGGCCTCGCCGGCCTGCTTGGAATCGCGGCCGTGCTTCTTGATGGCCGCATCGGCCTTCTTCTGCGCGGCGATCAGCTTGTTCATGCGCTCGGCGAGCTCTTCCGGGTCGATGCCACCGACGTTCTCTTCCTCCTCCTCGGAAGAATCCCCGTCGTCGTCATCGTCGGAGTCGTCGTCATCGGACTTGTCGCTGCTCGGTGCGGGGGCGGCGGCCTGGCCGGTCTGGGCGCCCGGCGGTACGTCGTCGGCCGGGTCCAGCCAGCCGGCGATCACATCCGGGATGCGGCGCTCGCCTTCCTCGATCAGCTTGTACTCGTCGATCACCTGCTGCACGGCGCCGGGCCAGTAAGCCATGGCGGCCATCAGCTCACGCAGGCCTTCCTCGATGCGCTTGGCGATGGCGATCTCGCCCTCGCGGGTCAGCAGCTCCACGGTGCCCATCTCGCGCATGTACATGCGCACCGGGTCGGTGGTGCGGCCCACATCGGATTCCACCGCGGCCAGGGCGGCGGCGGCTTCGGCGGCGGCAATCTCGTCGGCGGAGCTGTCGCCCTCGGCCATCAACAGTTCTTCGGCATCCGGTGCGCTCTCGAACACCTTGATACCCATGTCGTTGATCATGCCGATGATGTCTTCCACCTGATCGGGATCGGAGATGTCCTCCGGCAGGTGGTCGTTTACTTCTGCATAGGTCAGATAGCCCTGCTCTTTGCCGCGGGCGATCAGTTCCTTAATGCGGGAAGTTGTCTGCTGTTGGGTTTTGTCGGTCATGCACAACCCTGAAATCTTGGGGGTTAAAAAGTCGGGACAAAGACGCGGGATTATAGCGTATTTGCGATAGCAATAACCACTCTGGCTGTCAAGTGACGCCTGGTGCGAAGGTCTGTTGTGCTCGGTTCCCGATCCCGTCCGGGTTTATCGATATGGTGCTGGGCCCTGGCTTTTCAAGGCCCGGCACCGCTAACTACTCTTTCTTGCGCTGCCAGTTGGCCAGCAGCGCCCGCTGTTCCTCACTCAGCTGGCCGCCGCCTGAGCGCAGCTGGTCCAGCAGGGCGCGCTTGTGCTGGCGGTTCTCGGTGCGCTCCAGCTGCTGCAGGCAGTCGCGGAATTCGGCCTGTGGGTCATATTCCAGCCCGGCGTCGCCGCGGGCCAGCTGGCGCACGCCGCTCACCAGCTGGGAGGCGGCCAGTTCCGCCAGGGTGTTGCAGGAGTCGGCGCCGTGATGGGCGCGCCAGTACCCCAGCAGCTGGTTCAAATTGTAGTCTGGCCGTTGCCGCAACAAATCCACCAGATCGGCGAACAGGGCCAGGTCCTCCAGCCCGCGGTTGCGGAAGGGGGCGCTGTCTGTGATCTGCGCGGCCAGCTCCGGGTGGTGCAGCAGCAGGGCAATCAGCATGCGTTCCGGCGGCAGCCGGTACTGGCCGCTGCGTCGCCGGGGGGTAACTGCCGCGGGTGCCGGCTCCGGCGGAGCCATTTCCGGGGACTGATCAAATTCGTCCCCGTAGTCCGGCGGCGGGGGCGGCATATCGCCGGGGCCCGGGTCGGGGGCTTCCGGCACTGGTGCACTTCGCGGGGCGGGTTCCGGCGGGCGCGCGGCCGGTGCCGGCTCGGGGGCGCGGCCGGGGCTGCGGGCCTTTTCCGCCTCGATGATCTCCTCGAGCATCTCGCGGTCGAGGCCGGTGCGCGCCGCCAGTTGCTGGAACATCAGCTGGCGATAGACGCCGGCCGGCAGCAGGTCCAGCAGGGGGGCGGCCAGCTTGGACAGGCGCGCGCGCCCGTCCATGGTCTGCAGGTTGATGCCTTCGCCCACCAGGTCGAACAGGAAGTCTTCCAGTGGCCGCGCCTGCTCCTCCACCAGTTGTGTGAAGCGCTCGCCACCCAGCTGGCGCACCAGGGTGTCCGGGTCTTCGCCCTCCGGCAGCAGCAGGAAGCGCACGCTGCGGCCATCCTGCATCTGGGGCAGGGCGGATTCCAGCGCCCGCTGGGCGGCCGCGCGCCCGGCGCGGTCGCCGTCGAAGCAGAACACCAGCTCGCCGGTATGGCGGAACGCCAGCTGGATATGCTCCTCGCCGCAGGCGGTGCCCAGGGTGGCCACGGCGCAGCGGATGCCGAACTGGGCCAGCGCCACCACATCCATATAGCCCTCCACCACAATCAGCCGTTCCAGGTCGCGGTTGGCCTGGCGCGCCTCCCACAGGCCGTAGAGTTCCCGGCTCTTGTGGAAGATGGGCGTTTCCGGGGAGTTCAGGTACTTGGGCTTGTCGTCCCCCAGCACCCGACCGCCGAAGGCGATGGTGCGGCCGCGCTGGTCCCGGATCGGGAACATGATGCGGTTGCGGAAGCGATCGTAGTGGTGGCGGCCGCGCGAGGCGCTGTTGCCGTTGCTGTCCTGGCGGCGGATGGCCAGGCCGGCCCGCTCCAGCTGGTCAGCCTTCTCCGGCGTATCCGCCAGTTCGTTCAGCAGGTTGTCCCAGCCCGGCGGGGCCAGCCCGATGCCGAAGTCCCGGGCGATCTCGCCCGACAGGCCGCGCTGCTTCAGGTAAGTGATTGCTCGCCCCGCCGAGGAGTGCGTGCGCAGCTGGGCGCGGTAGAAGTCCGCCGCCCGGTCGGTCAGCTGGTAGAGGCTCTGGCTCTCCCGCTGGCGCTGCTCGACCCCGGGGGCCAGCTGTTCCCGGGGAACTTCCAG
The DNA here is from genome assembly GCF_021729035.1 of Microbulbifer sediminum. Classification (GTDB taxonomy): domain Bacteria; phylum Pseudomonadota; class Gammaproteobacteria; order Pseudomonadales; family Cellvibrionaceae; genus Microbulbifer; species Microbulbifer sediminum. Next base: position 202,158 of record NZ_JAJSAP010000006.1, read on the forward strand.
GCCCTGGCTGGCCGCCAGCTTTTCCACCGCCTCGGGGAAGCCCATACGGTCGTATTCCATCAGGAAGCCGATGGCATTGCCGTTGGCACCGCAGCCGAAGCAGTAGTAGAACTGCTTGTCGGGGCTTACCGTGAAGGACGGGGTTTTTTCATCGTGAAACGGGCAGCAGGCGGAATAGTTTTTCCCGGTCTTGCGCAGTTTCACCCGGCTGTCGATCACCCCGACGATATCCGCCCGTGCGAGCAGGTCGTCGATAAAATGCTGGGGGATCTTGCCGGCCATTCAGGGGTTCCGCGGGAGTTGCTGGGGTTGCCGGGCGGCGCGGTGGTGGCCGTCTGGCGTGCTATCGGGTTGGCCCGCTCAGCCGAGCTTGGCCTTTACCAGTTTGCTGACCGTGCCCATGTCGGCGCGGCCCTGCACCTGGGGCTTCACCTGGGCCATCACTTTGCCCATGTCGGCCATGCCGCTGGCGCCGGTGTCCTTCACCGCGGCGCCGACGATCTCGGAAATCTCCGCCTCGCTCAGCTGTTCGGGCAGGAATTCCTTGATGACGTCGATCTCCGCCTGTTCCACGGCGGCCAGCTCGGGGCGGTCGGCCTTTTCGTACTGGGCGATGGAGTCGCGACGTTGCTTGGTCATCTTGTCCAGCAGGGCGAGGATGCGCGCGTCGTCGAGCTCGATACGCTCGTCCACCTCGACCCGCTTGATCTCGGCATTGATCAGGCGCAGGGTGGCCAGGCGATCCTTGTCACGGGCCTTCATGGCCTCCTTGGTGGACTGGGCGAGGGTGTCCTTGAGAGTGCTCATTGCTAATCGTCCGGTTTCAGGGTTGTTATTGACCCGGCCCGACGGGGTGGGTCTGTTATCCGGGCCGCCGGGTGCGGGTGCAGCGCTTCCCGGCGGGTACATTTCGAGTCCAGCACAACGCAAAACGGCGCGCGAGTCCAGCTCGCACGCCGTTTGTCGATCACCGCCCCGGGATTGTAGCCCCGGCCGGCCTCCCTGTGAGCAGCCTCATGGCTGCTGCTTAGTAGAGGCGCTGGAACTTGCGGTTTTCGCGCTGCAGCTTCTTGGCGTGACGCTTTACAGCAGCGGCAGCCTTACGCTTGCGAACGGCAGTCGGCTTCTCGTAGAACTCGCGACGACGTACTTCAGACAGTACACCGGCTTTCTCACAAGAGCGCTTGAAGCGGCGCAGGGCGATATCGAAGGGTTCGTTGTCTTTGATTCGTACAGAGGGCATAAGTTACCTGTAAAATTCGTTTCTCTCGGCCTTCCGGCAATTGCTCTCGCAGATGCAATCCGGGGGCCGGTTCACAGCGAGGGCGCAAATTCTAAACACTTGATCCGGGGATCGCAAGCCTGTAAACGCCCGGTTTGTAGCCATTTCCGGTGGTGTCTGCGAGACGGTGGCGCCGGTCTGCCCATATATAGGAAGCACGTGGCCCGGACCGGGGCGGAAATGACGCCTGGGGCGGTCTGGCGGGGACTGTTCACCACCGCCCGGTGCCCGCGGCCTCCCCTCCTGGGAATGCCTGCACCCTGACTACCCTTTCAAGTATGATAGGCGCCCTTTGATGCAGCCACGAGTGTGAGACCAAGTGCGGATTCTGGGTATCGAAACCTCCTGCGATGAAACCGGTGTGGCCCTGTACGACAGCGAGCGGGGCCTGCTGGGGCACGCGCTGTTCAGCCAGGTGGACCTGCACGCCGACTACGGCGGCGTGGTGCCGGAACTGGCCAGTCGCGACCATGTGCGCAAGCTGCTGCCCCTGGTGCGCCAGGTAATGGAGCGGTCCGGTACCGCGCCGGCGGACCTGGACGGCATTGCCTATACCGCGGGCCCGGGACTGGTAGGCGCGCTGATGGTGGGTGCCTGTGCGGGCCGCGCACTGGCCTACGGCTGGGGCGTGCCCGCGGTGGAGATCCACCATATGGAGGGGCACCTGCTGGCGCCGATGCTGGAGGAAAACCCGCCGGCATTCCCCTTTGTCGCCCTACTGGTCTCCGGCGGCCACACCCAGCTGGTGGATGTGCGCGGCCTGGGGGAATATGAGCTGCTGGGGGAATCCCTGGACGATGCCGCCGGTGAGGCCTTCGACAAGGCCGCCAAGATGCTCGACCTGGATTACCCGGGTGGACCACGCCTGGCGGCCCTGGCGGAAAAGGGCGATCCGTCACGATTTACCTTTCCCCGGCCCATGACCGATCGCCCGGGACTGGACTTCAGCTTTTCCGGCCTCAAGACCTACACCCTGACCACGGTGCGCGACCACGCCCTGGAGGATGGCCTGCCCGATGCGCAGACCTGCGCGGATATTGCCGCGGCTTTCCAGGAAGCGGTGGTGGATACGCTGGTGATCAAGTGCCGGCGTGCGCTGAAGGCGTCGGGCCGCAAGACCCTGGTGGTGGCGGGCGGTGTCTCTGCCAATAAGCTGTTGCGCGAGCGCCTGGGAAAAGCGCTGGCCAAAGAAGGCGCCGGGGTCTATTACCCGCGCCAGGAATTCTGCACCGACAACGGTGCCATGATTGCCTACGCCGGCTACCTGCGTCTCAACGCCGGGCAGCGGGCGGACCTGGGCGTGGAAGTGCGGCCGCGCTGGCCGATGACGGAACTGCAAGGAGGCCTGGCCGGCTGATGGATATCGTCTATATACGGGACCTGAAGGTGAACACCATTATCGGGATCTACGACTGGGAGCGCGAGGTGCGCCAGACCGTGAGCCTGGACCTGGAAATGGCGTTCGATATTTCCGAGGCGGCACGCACCGACGATATCGAGCATACCCTCAACTACAAGGCAGTGGCCAAGCGGCTGATTGCGTTTATCGAGGGTAGCGAGTTCCTGCTGGTCGAGACTATGGCGGAACAGGCGGCGGCGATTGTGCGCGACGAGTTCAGCGTGCCCTGGCTGCGCCTGCGACTGTCCAAGCCGGGCGCCGTGCGTGGTTCCCGCGATGTGGGTGTGATAATCGAACGCGGCGAGCGCCCGGCCAGCGGCGCCGCCGCAGGAGTGTGAATGTGGCACAGGTATACCTCAGCCTCGGCAGCAACATCGATCGCGGCCGTCATATCCGCGCCGGCCTGGATGCGCTGGCTGCGGAGTTCGGCAACCTGAGTGTATCGCGGGTATTCGAGAGCGAGGCCGTGGGTTTCGACGGCGACAACTTCTACAACCTGGTGGTGGGCCTGCACACCGACCTGCCGGTGGGCCAGCTGGCCGTGCGCCTGCGGGAGATCGAGGATGCCAATGGCCGGGTGCGCAGTGGCCCGAAGTTCAGCGCGCGGACGCTGGATATCGATATCCTCACCTACGACGACCTCGCAGGCGAGTTCGATGGCGTAAAGCTGCCCCGCGGTGAAATTGTAAAAAATGCCTTTGTGCTGCAGCCCCTGGCCGAACTGGCGCCAGCGCAGCGCCACCCGCTCACCGGCGAGACCTTTGCCGAGATGTGGGAAGATTACGACAAGGACAAGCAGAAACTCTGGCCGGTACATTTCCCCTGGCCCTGATTAACTTTGCCCTGCACCCGGGCCCCAGTGCCAATGCCGGGGCGTGGGGCTGCGGGCCCACCCGCAGGGTGCAACGGCTGCGCTGCCTTACAGCCAGCCGCCCACCGCTTCGATGTAATCACCTGGCAGTATATGGCCTCCTGTAAAGGCCTGGTGCTGCTTGTCCTTGCTTGCAATCGCATCGTACAGGTGCAGGTTGTCCTCTCTCGACGCATACTCATCATCATCTGCTGTGATCAGGAGAACTCCGGGCTTTTTAATCAGGCCGGCGAGGTTCTTGGGCGACACGACAGCCGTCTTATCGTCTATATGTGGCGGCACCATGGCGATAACCCGGTCCACGCGCGGGTCGAGGGCCGAGGCCAGCAGGGCGACCTGCGCCCCCATGCTGTAACCTGCCAGGGTCAGGTTGCCACCGTCCAGGTCCGGTTGCTGTGCGATCCAGTCCATCAGGACCCGGTAATCGAGGACCGTGTTCCGGATCATTGCCTCGTAGTCGCGTTTGTTCCCGAAGTAATGCAGGTCATTCATGATCGATCCCAGGGTGCGGTTGGGATCTTTCCTGGTGCCGTGAAAACGGGCGTCGATGGCGACCACCACATAGCCTTTTTTACTGGCGAGTTCGGTGATTTCATTTACCCGGGTCACCGTGGGGCGTCCCTTGAAGGAGTCCACCCACCAGCGCTGATAGCCTCTCCCCATGGCCGCCATGCCCACCAGCACGGGGTATTTTTCCTGTCTTACGGGCGGGTAGCTGATGCGGCCGTTGACCAGTGCCCCGTCAAAGCTCCGGTACGAAAACTCAAACTGGCCTTCCCCGGTTTCCTGCATGGACATTCCGATATCCGCCGGCGCCCGGTAAGCATAGGACGCCACAATTTCATCCCGGGCTACCGGCTCCTCTTTCAGCGCTATGAAGGCATACCAGAGTGCGGCAAGGCAGCCGATTGCCAACCCTGGCAGCAGGATCATTCGTTGCGAAAATTTCAGTCTCATACTCATGATGTGGTTCTCCTGGTTGATAGGAGAAGTCTGCAGGTGGCCCGGTAAAATTCAGGTGAAAATTCCGGTCAAAAGCGTGTGCGATGCAGTATTACCATGCAGGGGGGGAAGACTGGCCCACTGGCGGTGGGCTCTATCAGCCCACCTGGGCTGGCAGAAAGGCAGTGAAGGCTCCGGACCGGCTCACACGAAAATACGAAGCTGGGGCGACGGTCCTGGTTACACCTGCTTCCCCTGCTGCCACTTTTTTGCAGCGGACAGCAGCCGGACGATATCCACTGCCTTGCCGACCCGTCCCTGCATCACCGCGACAATGCCGTGCATCGCCAGCAATCGCCGGTTGATTACTTCCCCCTTACCGCTGGCAGCCTGCTGGAATGTTTCCAGCCTGGCCCGGGCGCCGGCGTGGCCATCGGTTTCATAGGCCAGTAGCAGCTCCACGGTGTTTTCTTCACTGGTAACTTTTCGCGGGGCCGGTTGATAGCCCAGTGTCTTCACCATTTGCTCGGCGAGCGCCCATACCGACCAGGGGTTTTGCCCGGTGACCAGCCTGCCATCGGTGCTGACCTGGCGCAGGTAGGCCGGGCCCGCCTCGAACACGGCGCCATTCTCACGCAGCCGCGATTCGAGCAGGAAGGGAAATACCTGCTCCGCGTCCGGGATCAGGAACAGTTCCTCTTCGTTGGTAAAGCTGCTGACGCGTCTCCCCTGCAACAGTGGCACTCCCGGTTGCAGTTGGATGTCGGCAAGCGCTGCCGGTCCGTGGCAGACCGCGCCGATGACACCGCCGCTATCATGGATGGATGCCACCAGGTTATGGATATCGGCATTGCCGGGGAAATCGAACATGGCGCCCTTGCCACCGACAAAGAAGATGCCGCGGTAGTCACCAGCATTGGCCTGTGCCACCGGGATGCTGTCTTGCAGCTTTGCCTTCACTTGCCGGTCATTCAGGAATGCGTATTCGATCGGCCCCATATCGTCCCGGTCGATCACCGCCGGCGGCTCCCCGCCCTTGGGGCTGGCGATATCCACGGTAAAGCCATTGGCGATAAATACGTAATAGGACCGCGCGAGCTCGGTCAGTTCGTATCCGGTGTCCTTGCCGTGCCCACCCATGGTAGAGGCACTGGTCACCACCATCAGGATTCGGCCGCGGTCACCGGAGGGCCGGGGTTGCTGGAGATAGGGGATATTCCCGGGCTGTGTTTGCGCCAGGGCCTGGTGATCCGGCGGTGGGGGGATCAACCCCTTTAGCCAGAAGCCGGTGCCGGCGAGCAGTGTCACGCTGAACAAGATTGTTACCAGGATTTTCTTGACCATGATGGTTCTCCTTACTGTTTCAGGAGCATCGTGGCGCAGTGCGTGTGAAGCGCTGGTGAAATCCCTCGAAAAATATCGTGGCGAATGGGCGCGGGCCCGGCCATCGCGGTGCTGGAAAATGGGGCGGGCCAGGCCGGATGTCAGGCGGGATGGATGGAGATTGAGAACTGCTGCCGTTCACAGCTGGCCGCGTAGCCCCACCCCTGTGCGTTGAGAATCCGGCTCGCCAGGTACAGTCCCTGGCCCAGGCCGTCACTGCCCGGCCTGCGGGTGCCGGCGAGGAAGAGCTTTGCAGTATCGGTAGTTTCCTCAACCGGGTTGATAAAGCTCAGCCCACTGCCGCTGGTATGAATCTGCAGTGCGGGCCCGGCGGCATGGCGAATGGCGTTGTCCAGCAGGATATCCAGCAGCAGCTCGGTAAGGCGGGGGTTGCCATTGACCGGCAGGTTGTCCGGCAGCGCGAGATCCAGTTGGAAACTCCCTCCTGCGGCGATCTCGCGTCGGGCCAGCAGCCGTTCTTCCAGGAGGGGGCGCAGATCGAAAGTGGAGCGCTCGACCGATTCGGCGCGCGCCAGAGCGAGCAGGGTGGTGACGGTTCTCTCCATAGCCGTCAGTGTGGACCAGAGTTCATGCTTCTCACTGTCCTGCAGTTCGCGCTGCCGGGACAGGGCGATGGTGTTGGTGGCGATGGCCAGGCCGGTGCGCAGTTCGTGACTTACATCGCGGGTAAACTCGGCTTCCCGCTGCTGGGCCTGTTGCAGTTCATTGAGGCTGCGCTCCAGCGTCTGCGCCAGGAAGCCGATCTCGTCCTGGTTGCCGGTGGCAGAAAGGGCGACCGGCTGGCGGCCATTATGTTGCTGTTGTACTTCCCGGGCGAGACGCAACAGGGGGCGGATGGTGCCGGCGGCAAGGCGATGGGCCAGCCACAGGGCCAATGCGGTTGTGGCCAGCAGTGCTCCCAGGAGCAGCCACAGCAAGTGGCCGGACTGACGCGACACGGTGAGCAGGTTGCCCACGTCCGCCGCGAGCACCGGCCCACCTTCCAGTCCCAGTCGCCGCAGGTGGTAATGCTGTTCCCCGGTAACAAACAGCTCAGCGCTTTTGCGGCCGCCTGCCAGGGCGGCCTGGAATGTATCGGGAGCATCTCCGGCGGAGGGGTACAGGGTGAAATTGGGCAGCCGTGGTGCCGGCAGGGTGCCATTGCTATGGAATTGCCGCTCGATATAGCCGGCCTCGTCTGAAATCAGGTTGTCGAGCAGCTGGTCCTCGATGACGTAGGCTGCCAGGACCCCGATACCGGTATAGACCAGGCAGAGCACCAGGGTGAAGCTGCCGAATACGGTAAACACCCGGCGTTGCAGGCTCGCCTGCGGCTGTTCAGCCTTCACCGGGCTGCTCCAGCCGGTAGCCGATATTGCTGATGGTGCGCAGCATGGGGCTCGCGAATGGCCGGTCCAGCTGCCGGCGCAGGCTGTAGATATGGGATTTCAGCGCGTCGCTGTCCGGCGGGTTATCGCCCCAGATGCGGTGGCAGAGTTCCGCGCGGCTCAGCGGCTCGGGATAGGCACAGGCCAGTTCCCAGAGGATATTGAAGGTAATGGCGGTGAGCCTGAGGGGCTGGCCATCGCGTTCCGCCTCACGCCCGCGCCCGCGGACCTGCAGTGCGCCGATCCTGATTTCGTCATTGCGGTGCAGCTCCCGCCGCCGCGCCAGGGCGCTGCACCGCAGTGCCAGCTCGCGGGGGTCGAAGGGCTTGCAGAGGTAATCGTCGGCACCGGAATGGAAGCCCAGGGCCTTATCGTCGAAGGCATCGCGGGCCGTGAGCATCAATACGGGGGTCGTGACCGTGGCGCGCTGGCGGAACTGGCGGCACAGTTCCACACCGTCCATGTCCGGCAGGTTGAGGTCCAGCAGGACCAGGTCGTAAACCTGTTCCAGGGCCAGCTTCAGGCCGAGCCGCCCGTTACCGGCAAAATCCACCTGCCAGCCATGCCCCTCGAGGAATTCGCCGGTCTGGCGGGCCAGGGTGGGGTTGTCTTCGATCAGGAGTATCTTGAGGCTGTTCACCGGGAACCTCAGTCCATTTGTTGACCCAGAACGTGATTGTGGCAAGTTCACGGTGAAATGACAGTGAAATGGGGCCGGGTTCGTCGGGCTGCATCCGGTCGGCACTGCGCCGGCCAGTTCAGATATTCAGGCTGCGGCCGCCGTCTACCGCCAGGACCTGGCCGGTAATGTAATCCTGGCCGCTGACCAGGAAGCGTACGGTGCGGGCGATGTCCGCCTCGCGGCCGGTGCGCCCCATGGGAATCCGGGACAGGATTTTGGCCTGGGTGTCGCTGTCCACCAGCTCGTCCTCGATTTCCGGCCAGAGAATCGCGCCGGGAGCTACGGCGTTCACGCGTACGTCTGGTGCCAGCTCCCGGGCCAGGCTTTTGGTGAGCATCACCAGGCCGGCCTTGGCGGCACAGTAGATGGTGTGCTGTGGCATCGGTCGCTCGGCGTGGATATCGGCCATATTGACGATGCAGCCGTGGTCACGCGCGAGGCTCGGCGCCAGCGCCTGGCTGAGGAAGAACGGCGCCTTGAGGTTGCTGTCCACCAGCTCATCCCAGGCCGACTCGGTGGCTTCGCCGATGGGGGTGGGATGGAAGGCCGAGGCGTTGTTTACCAGAGCGTCGATGCCGCCCCATTGCGCCATCGCCTCCGTCGCCAGGGCTTCGCAGTCGGCCTTGTTGCCGAGCGGGCTCTGTATGGCAACGGCGGATTCCGCGCGAATACCGTTAAGCTCTTCGGCCAGTTCTCGGGCGCTGTTGCCGGAACTGCGATAGTGGATCACCACCCGGTGGTCCCGGTGAAGTTCACGGGCGATGGCGCGCCCCAGGCGGGCGGCGGCACCGGTAACGAGGGCATTACGCATCTGCGTCCTTTGGGTCATATTCTTCTTTTACTGCGGCGATGGCATCGATCCTTGCCCGGTCCAGGGCGGCGCCCAGTTCTGCACCCTCGTAGCCCTGTTCGAGCAGCGGCTGCACCGATACCTCGTCGGCGGCCGCGCGCACGGCGCGCAGGAAATCCGGCTGCGGGTAGTCGCGGTCGGCCAGACCCTCCCGCCCGCGGGCGTCGGCCTCGCAGGCCAGCAGGAAATCCTCGAAGCGCTCCGGGCGGCGCAGGGCGTCGAGGGCGCGCAGCATTTTCATCAGCGTCTGTGGGCGCAGCTCGAAGGCGCGGTGGCAATGCAGGTGGTACTCACACACACCAGCGGCCAGTGCGGTGAGCTGCCTGGGGACCCGCCAGCGCTTGCACACATCGCGGACCAGAGGCAGGCCGGCACGCTCGTGGCCCCGGTGGCTGGGGAGCACTTCCTCCGGCGTGATGCCCTTGCCAAGGTCGTGCACCAGCACGGCGAAGCGCACTTCCAGGCGGGCTGGCGCAGCGCGTAAGGCCAGCAGTATGTGGTCGCCGGTATCCACCTCCGGGTGGTGCTTCGGCGGCTGCGGCACCCCGAACAGGCGGTCCACTTCCGGCAGCAATACCTTCAGGGCGCCGCATTCGCGCAGCACGTTGACGAATACATCCGGGTCCTGTTCGGTGAGCGCCCGGCTGACCTCTTTCCATACCCGTTCAGGCACCAGGTGCTCGACCTCGCCGGCGTCCACCATTTCGCGCATCAGTGCCATGGTCTCGCCAGCGACGCGGAAGCCCAGATGATGGTAGCGGGCGGCGAAGCGCGCCACCCGCAAGACGCGCAGGGGATCCTCGGCAAAGGCCGGAGATACATGGCGCAGTAGCCGGGCATCCAGATCTGCACGACCATTATAGGGATCGATCAGGTCGCCGTTGTCATCCTCGGCCATGGCGTTGATGGTGAGGTCCCGGCGCATCAGGTCCTGCTCCAGGGTGACATCGGGGGCGGCGTGGACAGTGAAACCGCCGTAGCCGTGGCCGCTCTTGCGCTCAGTGCGGGCGAGGGCGTATTCCTCGCTGGTGTCCGGGTGCAGGAATACGGGGAAGTCGCGCCCCACGGGGGTGAAGCCCCGGGTTCGCATGTCCTCTTCAGTCGCGCCCACGACTACCCAGTCCCGCTCGTGTACCGGGCGGCCCAGCAGCCGGTCGCGGACCGCTCCTCCCACCAGGTAGATCTTCATTGTGTGGGCCTCGCGGCGGGAAAACTGCTATGCCGGTTTTGGCTCTGAACCACTGTAAATCCTTGCGTCCGGCGCCGTGGAGAGCGTTGGGAAAAGAGGGGAATATGAGTCGGCAAGATAAAAAAAAGGCCCCGAAAAAACAAGGGGGCCCAGAGTCTTAGGGTATACGCGTCGGCTGATGAGCCGAAAAAGACTGTGCCCGGGGATGGGCTGAGTCGGTGGGCGACTCGGGGGTGGCACAAGTGTGACCACGAGATGATGTCAATTCTATGGAACCTGTCTTAACTGTCAACAATTCATTTCGAGATTTTATTGAGGGACTTGGGATTACATTCGTTAATACACTATAAGGCCGAGCTAACGGCTGATTTTGCTAAAGCGAGCAGCATATTTTATAAGGGTGAGTCGATATCGCAGCATAAATGCGCGCCGGCGGGGCTTTGTGGCGCCGGACGGTGACGCAGGTATCGATATGGCCTGTCAGTAACCGCAGATGTTGGGGGAAATAAGAACGATGAACGAACTGCATGTGCTCACGACCGGGGAGGCGGCGCGTTATTGCGGGGTAAATTTCCGCACCGTGATTCGCTGGATTGAGCGCGGCCAGCTGAAGGCCTACAAGCTTCCGGGCCGGGGTGATCATCGAATCTGTGTAGAGGACTTTGTCGGCTTCCTGCGTGATAACTCGATGCCGGTACCGGCGGAGCTGGCGGCGGCGAGCCGCAAGGTCCTGATTTTGGCGCAGAGCCAGGAACTGGTCGCAGCGGGCCGCCAGGCTCTGCAGCAGGGAGGGTGCGAAGTCGATGTGGCCGGCAACAGCTTTGTGGCGGGCACTATGCTGGCGGCGTCCAAGCCTGCCCTGTTGGTGATCGACGTCAGCATTGAGCGTAATAATGCCTTCGGGATCATTGATCACCTGCGATCACGCAACGAGTATGCGAATGTACGTGTGCTGGTGGTAACCGAGGCGACGGAAAGTGATTCGCAGCGCTGGCTGGATGCGGGCGCGGACGCTGTAATCCAGGGCCCGGGCGACCGCGCCGAACTGGTCGCCAAGGCGAAACTGCTGCTGGAAATATAAGATCCCCGGTTCAGATGGGTTTGGGAATCAGCATCGATTCCTCTTCCCGTTCTGTCCGGTCGCGCCCGACATCAGGGCAGTGATAGCTTGCGGTGATCTCATCGCCGTTCAGGCTGTCCAGGTGTACATCGAACCCCCACAGGCGGTGGATATGCCGCAGCACCTCCTTGGTATCCTTGCCCAGGGGGCGGCGGCGATGCTGGGTATGGTGCAGTGTCAAGGAGCGGTCGCCGCGGTTTGCTACCGAAAACACCTGGATATTGGGCTCGCGGTTGCCCAGGTTGTATTGCCCCGCCAGGTTGGCCCGCAACTGGCGGTATCCGTCTTCGTCGTGAATGGCATTTACCACGATTTCATTTTCACGGTCGTCATCACTGATACAGAACAGCTTCATATCCCGCATGACCTTGGGGGACAGGAACTGCAGGATGAAGCTCTCATCCTTGAAGTCACGCATGGCAAACTGCAGGGTTTCCGTCCAGTTGGTGCCGGCGATGTCGGGAAACCACTCCCGGTCCTCTTCTGTCGGCGACTCGCATATTCGCCGCAGGTCACTGAAAATACTGAATCCCAGCGTGTACGGGTTGATGCCGTTGTAATAGGGGCTGTCGAACGCCGGCTGGTAGATCACGTTGGTGTGGCTCTGAAGGAACTCAATCATGAACCCTTCGGTCACGCGCCCGCGCTTGTACAGCTCGGTCAGTAGCGTGTAATGCCAGAAACTGGCCCAGCCTTCGTTCATGACCTGGGTCTGGCGCTGGGGATAGAAGTACTGCGCGAGCTTGCGGACAATCCGCACCAGTTCACGCTGCCAGTTCTCCAGCAGCGGGGCGTTTTTCTCGATAAAGTAGAGGATGTTCTCCTGCGGCTCCTCGGGGAAGCGGTGTGGGCTGTTGCCCTCATCGTCCTCTCCCATTCTGGGGATGGTCCGCCACAGGTCGTTCAGCTGGCGCTGGCGGTATTCCTCGCGCTCTTTCTGGCGCCGCTCCTCCTCGACCGCGGAAATCGGGTAGGGCCGCTTGTAGCGGTCGACGCCGTAGTTCATCAGTGCGTGGCAGGAATCCAGCACGGCTTCCACCTCGGCCTGGCCGTGGCGCTGCTCACACTCGCGGATATAGTTCTTGGCAAAGATCAGGTAGTCGATGATGCTGCTGGCATCGGTCCAGGAGCGGAACAGGTAGTTTCCCTTGAAAAATGAGTTGTGGCCGTAGCAGGCGTGCGCAATCACCAGCGCCTGCATGGTCATGGTGTTCTCTTCCATCAGGTAGGCAATACAGGGATTGGAGTTGATCACAATCTCGTATGCCAGGCCCATCAGGCCGCGCTGGTAGTTATTCTCCACACTGATGAATTGCTTGCCGAACGACCAGTGGTTGTAGCCCACCGGCATACCCACCGAGGAGTAGGCGTCCATCATCTGCTCGGAGCTGATTACCTCGATCTGGTTGGGGTAAGTGTCGAGGCCGAATTCCTCCGCGATCTCGGCAATCGCGCGGTCATATTCCCGGATAAGCTCGAAGGTCCACTCGGAGGAAGTGGATATGGGGCCTTCGGCCTGTGAATCCGAGGAAGAGCTGAAATGATCGAACATTACGCGCTCACCTTCTGGCTGAACAACTGGCGGAATACCGGGTAAATATCCTGTACATCGACAATCTGCTCCATGGCGAAATGCTCGGGGAACAGGGCCTTGACGCTCTCGTACTCCTCCCACAGCGCCTGGTGGTCCCTGGGCGTGATCTCCACGTACGAGTAGTACTGCACGTGCGGCATGATGTCGTCGATGAGGATCTTGTGGCAGGTACTGGAATCGTCGTTCCAGTTGTCCCCATCGGAGGCCTGGGCACCGTAGATGTTCCACTCACTGGCCGGGTAGCGCTCGCGCATGACCGTGCGCATCAGCTTGAGGGCACTGGAAACGATGGTGCCACCGGTCTCCCGTGAGTAGAAAAATTCCTCCTCGTCTACTTCCTTGGCACTGGTGTGGTGGCGGATGAAAACCACCTCGGTGTATTCATAACTGCGCTGCAGGAACAGGTAGAGAAGCAGGAAGAAGCGCTTGGCCATGTCCTTGGTGGCCTGGTTCATGGATCCGGAGACATCCATGAGGCAGAACATCACAGCGCGGGAGCGCGGGCGCGGTTGCTTGATCAGCAGGTTGTACTTGAGGTCGAAGTCATCGAGGAAAGGGACTCGCTTCACGCGGCTGCGCAGGTCGGCGATTTCGCGCTGCAACAGGTCGATGCGGCGCTGGTCTCGCAGGGTGACATCCTTGCTTTGTTCCTGCTCAAGCTCCTCTTCCAGCAGGTGGAGATTGCGGCGCTTGCTGCCGGTCAGGGCGATGCGCCGGGCGTGAGCCGCCTTTAGCGACCGGACCACGTTCAGCCGGCCGGGCGTACCCTCATTGCTGATGCCGGCGCGCACAACCTGGAAAGACTCGTTGCCAGCAAGGCGTCGCTTGACCATATTGGGCAGCTGGAGTCCCTCGAACATAAAGTCGAGGAATTCCTCCTGCGAAATCTGGAACACGAACTCGTCCATGCCCTCGCCGCTGTCACTGGCGTTGCCACCGCCACCGCCGGAACCGGATTGCTGCCCCTGCCGCGGGATGCGGTCCCCGGTGGAGAATTGCTTGTTGCCCGGCAACACGCGATCGACATGGCCACCGGGACCGTGGGAGAAGACAGGCTCGCTAATATCCCGGGTGGGGATGCTGATGCGCTCGCCCTTCTCCATATCGGTGATGGAGCGACTGTTCATCGCCTCGCCGACAGCCTTCTTGATATGCGCTTTATAGCGCTGCAGGAAACGCTGCCGGTTCACCGTGCTCTTGTTTTTACCGTTGAGCCGACGGTCGATGATGTAGCTCATAAACCCCTACAGCCGGTTACTGCGATTTGCGTACCCGCAGGTACCACTCCGATAACAGCCGAACCTGTTTCTCGGTATAACCCCGTTCCACCATGCGATCGACAAAGTCGGCGTGCTTCTTCTTGTCGTCCGCAGAAGCCTTGGTGTTGAAGGAGATAACCGGGAGCAGGTCCTCGGTATTGGAGAACATTTTCTTCTCGATCACTGCGCGCAGCTTTTCATAGGAGCGCCAGTCCGGGTTTTTGCCCTGGTTGTTGGCGCGGGCGCGCAGCACGAAGTTGACGATCTCGTTGCGGAAGTCTTTCGGGTTGGAGATGCCGGCGGGCTTCTCGGTCTTTTCCAGTTCCTCGTTCAGTGCGCCGCGGTCGAGAATCTCGCCGGTCTCCGGGTCGCGGTACTCCTGGTCCTGGATCCAGAAATCGGCGTAGGTGACGTAGCGATCAAACAGGTTCTGGCCATATTCGGCGTAGGACTCCAGGTAGGCGGTCTGGATTTCCTTGCCGATAAACTCCACATAGCGCGGTGCCAGGTATTCCTTGATAAAGCCCAGGTACTTCTCCTGGTATTCGGGCGGGAACTGCTCCTGTTCGATCTGCTGCTCCAGCACATAGAGCAGGTGTACCGGGTTGGCGGCCACCTCGGTGGCGTCGAAATTGAATACCTTGGACAGGATCTTGAACGCGAAACGGGTGGAAAGGCCGTTCATGCCCTCGTCCACACCTGCGTTGTCCCGGTATTCCTGAATGGTTTTCGCCTTCGGGTCGGTGTCCTTCAGGTTCTCACCGTCGTAGATGCGCATCTTGGAGTAGATGCTCGAGTTCTCCGGGTTTTTCATCCGCGATAGCACCGAGAACTGCGCCAGCATGCGCAGTGTATCCGGCGCGCAGGGGGCCCGGGAGAGCGAGCTGTTCTCAAGCAGCTTCTCGTAGATCTTGATCTCTTCCTGAACCCGCACGCAGTATGGCACCTTGACGATATAGATGCGGTCGAGGAACGCCTCGTTGTTGCGGTTGTTACGGAAGGACTGCCACTCCGATTCGTTGGAGTGGGCGAGAATCACGCCATTGAAGGGAATGGACCCCAGGCCCTCGGTGCTGTTGTAGTTACCTTCCTGGGTTGCAGTCAGCAGCGGGTGCAGCACCTTGATCGGCGCCTTGAACATCTCCACAAACTCCATCAGGCCCTGATTGGCCCGGCACAGGCTGCCGGAAAAGCTGTAGGCATCTGGATCGTTCTGGGGGTAGTCCTCGAGCTTGCGGATATCCACCTTGCCCACCAGGGAGGAAATGTCCTGGTTGTTTTCATCGCCCGGCTCGGTCTTGGAGATCGCCACCTGGTCGAGGATTGAGGGCCGCACCTTCACTACCCGGAACTTGCTGATATCACCCTCGTACTCGTGCAGGCGTTTCATCGCCCAGGGAGACATGATGGTATTCACGTAACGGCGGGGGATGCCGTAATCCTCCTCAAGAATCTGCCCGTCCTCTTCGGGGGAAAAGAGGCTGAGAGGCGATTCGAATACCGGTGAGCCCTTGATGGCGTAAATCGGAATCTTCTCCATCAGCGCCTTGAGCCGCTCCGCCAGGGAGGACTTGCCGCCACCCACTGGACCGAGCAGGTAGAGTATCTGTTTCTTCTCCTCAAGGCCCTGCGCCGCATGGCGGAAGAAGGACACGATCTGTTCGATGGCTTCCTCCATGCCGTAGAATTCACTGAAGGCCGCGTAACGCTTGATCACCTTGTTGGAAAAGATACGCGACAGGCGTGGATCGCGGGAGGTGTCGATCAGCTCTGCCTCGCCGATTGCCATCAGCATGCGCTCCGCCGGGGAGGCATAGGCGCTGGGGTCTGCCTTGCACAGCTCCAGGTAGTCCTGGATGCTGAGCTCCTCTTCCTGGATCGACTCGTACCTTTCCTGGTAATGGTTGAAAATCGTGTTCATTAACAACTCCCTGTAGCGTGTCGGGCGACCTTCGTGTTCCAGTCGGGGCTCGGGCTCGCGGGATACTGCGCCGGTGGTGACCAGGCCATGGACTGTCGGCGAGATGGTGGCGCCCTGGGGCGACACTGGTGCTGAATCGCGCTGGT
This sequence comes from Microbulbifer sediminum, assembly GCF_021729035.1. Lineage (GTDB taxonomy): Bacteria > Pseudomonadota > Gammaproteobacteria > Pseudomonadales > Cellvibrionaceae > Microbulbifer > Microbulbifer sediminum. The sequence goes on from NZ_JAJSAP010000006.1 coordinate 218,184, forward strand.
GCGCTTAAAGCAAAATCTATCTTTATTTCCGGTCCCGAGATGACCGGGCGGCGCTGCCGGGACGCGCCGGGCGAGGAAAATCACTTTTTGCTCTCGCTTTTCCAGCATAGCTCCCCCTTAAAGGGAGACGCCGGAGAGACCCCAATACAGGTTGAAACAGGCGGCAGTTTTGCGCTCTACTTACGCCCTTTCCCAAGAACTGAAAAACTAAGGGCCAGACCCATGGCAATACTTGTGACCGGCGGGGCCGGCTACATTGGCACCCATACCTGTGTGGAGTTGATCAGTGCTGGCTTCGAGCCAGTGGTGCTGGACAATCTCTGCAACAGTAGCGAAGCCGCCCTGCAACGGGTCGAGGCCATTACTGGCCAGTCAGTTAGTTTCCATCGCGGCGATATCGCCGATGCAGCAGTGTTGCGGGAAATTTTTTCCCGTTACCAGATCGACGCGGTGATTCATTTTGCCGGCCTGAAGGCTGTGGGTGAGTCCGTGGCACAGCCCCTGCGCTATTACGAGAATAATGTTGCGGGCACTTTGGCTCTCTGTCGGGTCATGGAGGAGTTCGGCGTCAGGCAACTGATTTTCAGCTCCTCGGCGACGGTGTACGGGGATCCAGCCAGTGTACCGATCCGCGAGGACTTCCCCACCGGCGCCACCAATCCCTACGGTGCCAGCAAATTGATGGTGGAAGACATTATGCGCGACCTGTGCGCGGCCCCTGATGCGGGCTGGAAGGTCAGCCTGTTGCGCTATTTCAATCCGATCGGTGCCCACGAGAGCGGTAGTATCGGTGAAGACCCCCAGGGTATTCCCAACAACCTACTGCCCTATGTGGCCCAGGTGGCAGTGGGGCGCCTGCCCGAGCTGCTGGTGTTCGGCGACGATTACCCGACTGTGGATGGCACTGGCGTACGGGACTATATCCACGTTGTGGACCTGGCCCGCGGCCACGTAGCGGCATTGGAGAAGCTGGGGCGCACGGACACAGGCAGCGGCTGTTACACCTATAATCTGGGGACCGGGCGGGGCAGCTCCGTACTGGAAATCGTCCGTGCCTTCGAGCAGGCTTCCGGTCGCCCGATTCCGTTCAAGGTGGCGCCGCGCCGCCCCGGCGATATCGCCGAATGCTATGCCGACCCTACAACGGCTGAGCTCGAACTGGGCTGGAGGGCGGAATATGGCCTGCAGCGTATGGTGGAGGATACCTGGCGCTGGCAGTCGCAGAATCCGCTGGGTTACAAGGGCTGACTTTGGCTGAAAGGGGCACCCACGTCTGGACAGGTCGTGGGCTGCTACCAGTCCAGGAAAAAACTGGCGTCCCCCGCGCCCGGCCGAAAATGACATCCGAAAGCACTGTATTCCCGCTCCAGCTCTTCCCTGAGCCATTGCCGGTTCGCGTCTGAAGCTCGCTCCAAGCGCAGCCGCCGTGACCGGAATGGGATCAGTTCGAGCGATAACAGCTGCCCACCTTCACCGAGTTCCACGCAGTAGAGAAGCCGCAGGTCCGGCCGGAACTCCTCCTGGCCACCGATACCCTCGTAGTCGTTGATCAGGTCACCGCAGCCATACAGGATGGGCCTGTTGCGATAGACCTCAATTGCTTTCGGGTGATGGGAAGAGTGCCCACACACCATATCGACACCGCCGTTTATCAGCCGGTGGGCAAAATGTTGCTGCTCTGTCGGTACCGCGTGACCCCAGTTACCACCCCAGTGTATTGACACCATCGCGATATCACCGGGCTGCCGGATTGTGTCGATCCGGTGAGCAATATTGTCAGCCGTCTCAGCTGACAGTTGGTCTGCACGGCATACCCCGGCCTTGCCAGTGTTGGCCGCCCAGACAGGGGGAATGCCGCTGCTGCCGTGACCACACGCAAATACCAGTAATCTCTGCGCTCCACACTTGGCGGTAACCGCGGTGCAGGCATCCCCTCTAGTTTCGCCGGCGCCAGCTGTCTTAATCCCTGCCTTATGGAGACAGGCCAGTGTCTCAGTCAGTCCCGCGTAGCCCCAGTCAAGCACGTGGTTGTTGGCAAGCGTACAGACATCGATACCCGCGACGGTAAGGCAATCCAGGTTGCGGGGGTGCATCCGGTAGTGAATTCCCTTGCCGGGCCAGCAGTCGTCACTGCCAGTGATGGCGGTTTCGAGGTTGATGATGCGAAGGTCTGGGCTGCGGGCGTCCATCATCGCAAGGGCGTCACCCCAGATGTATTCCGGTGCCACCGGCGTTGAGATGCGGCCACTGCGATTCTCCGCGAGAACTACATAGTCACAGGCGGACCGAAGCCACGATTCATAAATCTGGGGATTGCCGGCCCCCGGTAGTATCTGATCGACCCCCCGCCCGGTCATTACATCACCGCCGATTATGAGTTTCATATTCGAACGAGCACCTAGACTCGGTAATCCATCGAATAACACAAAGTGTAGTGCGCGATTTACGAGAAGATCGACCTAAAGCATGCTTTTTTGTAGCAGACGCGAGAAGAATTGTGACTAAAAACGAAATTGGAAAGGAGATTTGAGGTAAGAAACAAAAAGATAATTTCTCAACTGGCCACTGGAAGTAACTATTTTAAGTATTAGGGGGTCAATGCGATCTCAGACAAAGATATGTAACGAAGGGGCGGAAAGCCGCCCCTAAAACTTAATTTAATCTTTCGTACTTGGGTTCCCACTGGTCGGGGGTAGGTGAAGTCCCCGCACCAACAGCTGCCGCTTCGTCTTTACTCAGCTCACGAGCAAGCTTCCGACCGAGAAGAATCTTTTCTTGCTTATTTTGGTTACGAACTTCTTCTTTCTTATTTTTCATGCTTTTACCTTTTAAAGTATTAGTTGGTTCGTTACTTATGTACTACTAAAAGTGCCTGAACGAAATGCCGAGGCCCAATTACGCTAAGCTCAAAAAATTTAAATGGCAACCCTACCCCTGGCTATAAATATTTTTTGTTTTCGGCTTTGAGATGCTGGTCACAATTGCACGCCGATTACACGCTATTACATTCTATTTTAATTGCATTGCAAGCAAAGATTTTCCATTCAAAGCTGACTTTATGAGAATAGAAATCCTGCCGCGAATCGGGTATAAATCATAAAAGCACTTTTATTACACCTAAAGAGCTAAAGAGTCTCCAAATAAAAATAAATAACAGGTTCGAGCTATGAAAATTTTAATCTCGACAATCTTTAAGGATCTGCATGCAGATGCAGTAACTTGGTGGTTTTCAGACAGTAAGCATGAGGTTGTTTTGTGGGCTAACTCTGATATCCCGGTTAAGCAATTATTGTCAATCCATATCAGCAATGAGAGAAGAGAGCGGGTCGAATCGAAAGGTGAAAATGTAAATATAACATTTTCAGATTTTGATGTTGTTTGGTCTAGGAGACTCTATGTCCAAGAAATTTCATCAGAATACGATGCCGCTGATCGAGCAGTTGCTAAAAATAATTTAGAAAGCTTGGTTAATTCCGGATTTTACTTAGGTGGTGAAAGTCCATTTTGGGTAAATGACCATAAGTCGGCAGTTTATTCGGAGTACAAGGCAAACCAATTAAGTGCTGCCCGAAAATGTGGGCTAAAAATACCCGATACCTTGATATCGAATGATCCTGATGATGTCAGAGCATTCTGTAAAAAGCATGGTGGAACAGTGATTTTTAAGCCTCTAGATGTGATGTCGTGGAGGTCAGCCAAAGAAAACCTAACTGTATTTACGACACCTATCAAGATAGAAGATTTGGACGATGATGATTCCGTGAAAAGTTGCCCTGCTATATTTCAGGATTATGTCGAGAAGGATGTAGAGCTGAGAATTGTAGTTATGGGGCGCACCTGTGTTGCGATTAGTATTGCCTCTCAGCTGCAGAAGTCGAGTCAGCATGATTGGCGGCTCGGTGAGATTGAGGGAGAAAGGCCTCCTATGGAACTGTTCGAGTTGCCTTCGGATATACACTCTAAATGTATCAATCTGGCTAAATCTATGGGATTAGCCTACGGTGCTATCGATATGGTTCTGACTCCATCTGGAGATTATATATTTATAGAAATTAACCCTATGGGCCAGTTTTTATGGATGGAGGAGTCAGTTCCTCAGTTGCCTTTGCTTGACATTTTCTGTCAATTCTTAATTTCGGGTAGCGCCGACTTTATTTGGCAGGGAAATTATTCAGGTAAAAGTTTGGAGCAATATTACAAAAGCAAAAGCTACTATAAGTTTTCAAATAATATAGATGTTAAAAATGTGCCAATAGAAATCATTTAATTTTTATCCAGAAACGCAAGGGTGTCCTGATAAATGATTTCTAAATTCTTATTCAGGGAAAATTTTAGGCGAAAATCCAGGGGTGGGTTCTACGGAGAAGTTTTTTTTCCGAAGCCTGCAGGGTATGGGGTCTATACCTTGATTTCGGCGGGGATAATGTTTTTTTTGATATTTATCGTCTATTTCATTCCGATAAAAAAAGTCGTGTCTATAAAAGGAAGGATACTTCCAGTGGATGGCTATGCGGAAGTGAGTGTCAGGAATTCTGGAACATTGGCGAATTGGTATGCTGATCCCGGGGGTAAGGTTGAAGCTGGGGATTTGATTCTTCAAGTTTGGAAAGGCGGGGATTCAAGTTACTCAAAAGAAGAAATGACTCTTGCTGATGAAGAAATTAGGCTTGTTGAGCGCCAGTCACAAAATGTTAGAGATCTTCACCAAATTAAAGTTGATAATCTAAAGATGCAGATTGAGCAGCTTCAAAATGAAGTTTCAAGTGTCTCAAACGTTCGTGCTATTCAGGGTAGTATTGTTGAATCATTGGGAAATGATCTAGAAAAGATGAGTTCTCTCCTTAAGAATGGGCTTGTTTCAAGAATAAAGTATGAAGACCTGCGAAGAGAATACTTGTCAGAAAGTAAAGAGCTGGCGATAGTCCGAAATAGGTTGAGTGAAATAAAGGCGGTTCTAAGATCGGAAGATTCGCGCGTGAGAGAATTAAAAAAGGACAGGGATAGAAAGCTAATTCTATTAGAGAAAGAGAGAAAAAAATTAATTAGAGATAGCAAGAAAATTGTAGATCGCTATCTGTCGCCAAGATCTGGATATCTCGCTATTAACAATTTAGGGGTTGGTTCTGTCGTTTCAGAGGGGGAGTACTTGTTTTCGATAGTTTCGGAGGACGATAAGTTAACTGTAGAGTTTGTTCTCCCTTCCGAGGTTAGGTCTCAGGTTAGCCTAGGCAGTGAGGTTTTCATGGAAATTGGTGGGTTTCCTAAAGAAAGATACGGAACTGTGAATATTAAAATAGAGAGCATTAGCGCCGCAGTCGTCTCACCTGATAAATACGTTGGGCATTTAGAGTTGGAAAAACCTTCATTTGTCGCTAAAGCCACTATTTCTCGGAAAGTGAATCTTTCGTCCTTAGGGAGTTTAATGCTAGTTCCCGGGATTTCTGTTGGGGGTTATTTGGTTGTTAGTGAGTCAACTATCTTTGACTCTTTGGTGAGGGGAAATAGCTTTGATTGATGGGCTGAATGCGCAAATAGAAAGAATGCGAAGCTCTGGCCGGCGCCTGCCTATTGTTTATCAAGGAGAAGCTGCTGATTGTGGTCTTGCCTGCCTGGCAATGGTTGCATCCTACTTTGGCAGGGATACAGATCTAGAAGATGTGAAAAAATATTTCACAGTCTCGAAGAGAGGCATGACGGTAGAGTCCATAATGCTAGTCGCTGAGAATTTGGGTATGCATGCAAGGCCTTTACGTGCTGAGCTTGAGTATTTGAGAGATGCGGAGCTACCGGCCGTTTTACATTGGGATATGAACCACTTTGTAGTGCTTTCGGCTATCAACAAGGACAGTATCGATATTATTGATCCGGCAATTGGCGAGAAGAAAGTTTCTTGGGAAGAGGTTGATGAGCGTTTCACGGGGATACTTATTGAGTTTTCTACTGCAGCTGATTTTTCAAAATTAACTAAGAGGAATGATTTCTCTATAGCGGACTTGGTTACAAATCAACGTGGCTTATGGTCTGGCCTGGCAAAGGCAGTGTTCTTATCTTTGTTGCTGCAGTTCACTGTGCTGGGACTGCCGATATATATGCAGTTCTCTGTCGATAATTTTATATATACGGAGGATTTGGCAGGCTTAAATTTAATTGCGCTGGGTATTTTTTGTCTGGCTGTCGTAACACTTGTAACTCAGCTCGTTCGAGGTTTGTTACTGCTTCATTTGGGACAGTTGTTAAGTTTTCAATTGGCCAGAAATGTTTTTTCACACATGTTGAGATTGCCCATTTCATTTTTTGAAAAGAGAGATATAGGTGATCTAATCTCTAGGATGAATTCCTTGGTGCCGATTAAAGATTTCTTAACGACAGGTGTGCCAGCGGTGGTTATTGATGGCTTTATGAGCCTTTCGACTATTTTACTAATGTTTTACTTCAGTGTTGAATTGTCTTTGATAGCCATTTTGGGGGTTTTTATCTATTTTTCTGTTAGATGGATATATCTATCTAAAGAAAAGCTTCTGGAGAGGGAGCATTTGGTCGCGCAGGCAGATGAAACAAGCAGCTTTATTGACGTGCTAAATGCTGTCAGTAGTATCAAACTTTTTGGTAAGGAAAAATCCCAGCAGGCAAAGTGGGAAAATAAATTTACACTTACCATAAACAAAGCTTGGAGTATAGAGAGAATTTCTGAGCTGATGAAGGCTCTTCTACAGTTCACATTGAACTTAGAAACTATCGCGATAGTTTATTTCGGCGTAGTTTTAATTGGGCGGGATGATATATCAGTGGGCGTGTTGATTGCCTTTCTAGCTTTGCGCCTAAACTTTTCCGACAGATCTAAGGCCCTTGTGGATAAGTGGGCGGAGTATAAGCTTACGAATGTTCACACTGGAAGACTAAAAGATATAGTTCAGTCTAAGAAGCAGTCCGAAAGGGATAACATTAATTTTGATAAAGATATACGTGGCGATATTTTAGTCAGAGATGTGTCTTTCAGCTATGGAACAGGAGAGCCCAGGATATTTGACAAATGTAAATGCGCAATAAAAGGTGGTGCAATCACTGCAATTGTCGGGCCGTCCGGAGCAGGGAAAACAACCCTCTTCAAGCTTCTGATAGGAATATTACAACCGAGTGTAGGTTCTATCTCAGTTGGGGGAGTGGAGTTGACGGAAAGGAATATTATTTCATTTAGGCGGCATGTCGCTGTAGTCTCTCAAGATGATAGGCTTTTAAGAGGGTCCTTGGCGGAGAATATTGCTTTCTTCGACGAAAGAATTGACATGGATTTGGTTGTCCAGGCTGCTGGTTTAGCATGCGTTCATGATGATATTTCTTCTATGCCTATGGGCTACGAAACACTAGTGGGAGAGTTAGGGTCCGGGTTATCTGGCGGTCAGCTACAGCGTGTTTATTTAGCCAGAGCGCTTTACAGAAAGCCTGATATATTGTTTGTTGATGAGGGAACGTCAAGCCTGGACTTGGAAACAGAGCAGAAAATTAATGCCAATCTAAATAGGATGCATCTAACCAGGGTGCTCGTTGCCCATAGGCCTAATACAGTCAGCTTTGCGGACAGAGTTCTTGTGGTCGATGGCCAAAAAGTAACTGAGGTCTCTGCTGGAGAATGGAGCAAAAAAATGAACTCTATCCCGTCCCAAGAAGATCATGAATCTCAAGAAGCTTAGTCTACTTTAGGGGTGGGTGACTGATTTGTGGGGCTCTGTAAGTAAATAGGACACGCAGTAAACCATTTATATAAAATTCAAAGAGCGTGAGCGGCCTAAAAATTTTCAAATGGTACCTAGGTTATCTTGTTGTTTGCGGTTTAAGTATTATTTTGGCAGTAATTGCGCTTACCTATTGAAGGGGCTCATTGTTGACGTGGAGTAGTATCGTCAAGTCTCTGAGGTTTAAGAGTCACTGCTCCTGTAAGCTTAGGATTAATTAGTTATTTATCTCTCGCCGCAATCCGCACAAAAAAACTTCTCATCACTAAGCCGCATCGCGGTCAAATACCCTCCCCACACACAGCCCGTATCCAGCGCATAGACGTTCTTCGTGTCAGCCCGCCCCTCAAGCGCTGCCCAGTGGCCAAATATGATCTTGTCGTTTCTGGTTTTGCGGTCCGGGAAGCTGAACCAGGGGTGGTAGTCGTTGTGCTCGGCTTCGGGGCCGCGCTTGGTTACCAGGTCCAGGGTGCCGTCGGCCTTGCAAAAGCGCATGCGGGTGAAATAGTTGGTGATTGAGCGCAGGCGCTCTATACCCAGCAGGTGGTCATTCCAGCAGTGAGGCTCGTTGCCGTACATGCCGTAGAAGTAAGCCTTGGCCAGGGCGTCATCGGCGAGCGCATGGTGCACTTCCCGGGACAACTCAATAGCCCTGGTGACACTCCAAATGGGCGGAATACCGGCGTGTACCATGGTGAAGCCCTTCTTGTGTACCACCAGTGGCAGTCCCTGCAGCCAGCTCAAAAGCTTGTCTGCATCCTTGGCCCGGAGGACTTTGGCCAGATCGTGCTCCTTGTCTGTCAGGCGCTTGGCGCCGTGGGCCAGCGCCAGGAGGTGCAGGTCGTGGTTGCCCAGTACGGCGGTCACCTGGGAGCGGTGCTCGTAGAGGAAACGCAGGGTACCCAGGCTGTCGTGGCCGCGGTGCACCATGTCACCGGCCAGCCACAGTTTGTCCCGGTCGGGGCGGAAATGGATTTTATCGAGCAGGCGCATGAACGGATCGAAGCACCCCTGGATGTCGCCTATTGCGTAGGTCGCCAAAACGCTGTCCCTGTGTTTCTGTTATTCCGATTCAGGATTTGAGAGTTGCACAGTAGTTTGCCAGTTCGACAAACTCTTTCACACTGAAGGTCTCCGGGCGGCGGCTGGCATCCAGCGGCAGGGCCGTGATGTCCAGCTCGGGGTAAAGCGGTTTGAGGGCATTGCGCAGCGTTTTGCGGCGCTGCTGGAAGGCCACGTTGACGATGCGTTCCAGCAGCGCCTCATTGGTTGCGGCCAGCTCCGGTTTCTCGCGGGGTGTCAGGCGCACGATAGCGGATTCCACCTTGGGGGCCGGGCGGAAGGATTGCGGCGGTACCGGGAACAGGCCCTGCACGCGGCAGTGATACTGCACCATGACGCTCAGCCGCCCGTAAGCCTTATTCCCCGGCGTGGCGCTGAGACGGTCAACCACCTCTTTCTGCAGCATAAAGTGCATGTCCTTCACTTTGCCCCGGAAAGACAGCAGGTGGAACAGCAGCGGCGTGGAAATGTTGTACGGCAGGTTGCCTACGATCCTGAGTGGCTGGTCCTGCGCCAGGGTCCCGAAATCGAATTTCAGGGCGTCCTGCTCGATGATCTCGAAATCGGGGTAATCCCGGAACTTGAACTCGAGCATGGGGATGAGGTCCCGGTCCAGTTCGATCGCCTTCAGGGAAGGACAGCGCTGCAGCAGCAGCGCGGTGATGGCGCCCTGGCCTGGGCCGATCTCCACCAGCCGGTCGGTCTCCCTGGGGCCAATGGCGCGCACGATGCGCTCGATAATGTTTTCATCCACCAGAAAGTTCTGGCCGAAGCGCTTGCGCGCTTTGTGCTGGAAAAAGTTGTCCATAGAAAAATGCTGTAACTCAGAGATTGCGCAGCCTGGCCATCTGCACCGCCTGGGCGAGTGCGGCGCGCAGGCTGCCACTATCGGCCTCGTTGCGGCCGGCGATGTTGAGCGCGGTGCCGTGGTCAACCGAGGTGCGGATAAAGGGCAGGCCCAGGGTGATGTTGACGGCGTGGCCAAACCCCTTGAATTTTAACACCGGCAGGCCCTGGTCGTGGTACATGGCCAGTACCGCATCGCAACGGGCCAGTTGCGGTGGGGTAAACAGGGTGTCGGCGGGCAGGGGGCCGAGCAACCGCAGGCCCAGGGCCCGCAGTTTATCCAGGCTGGGTGCTATGGTTTCGATCTCCTCCCGACCCAGGTGGCCACCCTCCCCGGCGTGGGGATTGAGGCCACATACACCGATGCGCGGCTCGGCGATGCGAAACTGATCGCGCAGACTGCGGTGCAGGATGGTGATTACCTGCTCGAGCCGCTCTGTGGTGATGGCAGCGCTGACGTCCTTCAGAGGCAGGTGTGTGGTCACCAGGGCAACCCGCAGGTCGCCCGCGGCCAGCATCATGACGACCCGCTCGACCCCGGCGATCTCGGCGAAGAGCTCGGTGTGCCCGCTGAACGGTATGCCCGCATCGTTGATAACTCCCTTGTGCACCGGCCCGGTTACCAGGGCGTCGAAGGTGCGATCCAGGCAGCCCCGCGCGCCCGCGTGGAGGGTGTCGAGTACGTAACGGGCGTTGGCGGGATTGAGCTTTCCGGGGCGGGCTGGCGCCGCAAGGGAAACCGGGTGGATGTAGAGGGCCCCGGGTGGGGTGTCCGCTGGCGGCTGGGCCGGATCGAAGGGGATCAGTTGCAGGGGCAACCGCAGCTGTGCGGCGGTTTCCTCAAGTAGTCCGGGATCTGCCACTGCCACGATCTGTGTCGGGCCGTGGTGCCGATAGCCGTGCTCACTGCCATTGCCGGCGGCAGGGTCCACCGCGCGCTCGGGGCCCAGGCTGGCCAGCTTGACTGCCAGCTCCGGACCGATGCCGCCGGGTTCCCCCGGGGTGAGCGCGATGCGCGGGATCATTCCTGCGCCTGGCTGTCTTCTCCGGATGCCTTGTCACCGGCGTCCGGCAGCTTGATATCCACAAAGGCCTGGTCGCGGATTTCGCGGCGCCAGTTCTGCAGCTCTTCCTCGTAACGGCGATTGCGCAGCAGGTTGGCCGCTTGGTTGCGGATGTACTGGTCGGTCATGTCCTGGTTGCGGCGCCCGTCCACGCGCAGGATATGCCAGCCGAACTGTGACTTGAAGGGCATGCTCATTTCACCCACAGGGGTGTTGTTCATGGCTTCGGTGAACTCAGGCACAAACTGCCCGGGCATGGACCAGCCCAGGTCACCGCCGGCGAGCATGGTGCCGATATCCTCTGAGTGCTCGCGGGCCAGCTCTTCGAAGCTGGCGCCGTCCTGGATCTGCTTGCGCAGGTTGATCAACAGGTTGTAGGCGTCGTCATCGTCGCGGATGGCGCTGGTCTTGACCAGGATATGGCGCACCTTGGTCTGTTCCACCACCTGTTCGTTGGCACCCCGCTGGGCGTGGATCTTCAGCAGGTGGAAGCCTGCATCGCTGCGGAACGGCTCGCTCACATCGCCGACCTTGAGGCCATTCAGCGCATTGGAAAACAGGCTTGGCAGCTCCACGGTCTTGCGCCAGCCCAGATCGCCACCGGACAGTGCGTTCTGGCCGGCGGAATTGGCAATGGCCAGCTCGCGGAAATCTGCACCGCCGGAAATCCGCTCAGCCAGTCGTTCGGCTTTCTTGCGAGCTTTCTCGACCTCGTCGGCGGGGGCGCTGGAGCTGACCGGGATCAGGATATGGCCCAGCTCGTATTGCGGCGACTTCCAGAACTCTCCCTCCTTGGAGCGCAGGAAGTTGTCGATATCCTGGTCGCTGATCTGGATCCGGTTGTTGACGCTTCCCTGTTCCACCCGGCGGATCAGGATCTCACGGCGGATCTGTTCGCGGAATTCCCGCATGGAGATACCGTCTTCCTCCAGCCGCTGCCGGAATTGCTCAGGGCTGGCGCCGGCATTCTGCTGTACCCGGGCCATGGCCTGCTCCAGCTCTGCGTCAGAAACAGTGACACCGGCGCGTTGCGCCATCTGCAGCTGCAGCCGCTCAATGATCAGCTGCTCCAGCACCTGGCGGCGGAGCACGTCCAGCGGTGGTGCCTGGACCTGCTGGGAGCGAATCTGGTTCTGGATGGTGTTGAGGCGCTGTTGTAACTCGCTGGCCATCACGACGTCGTCGTCGACAACCGCTACTACTCGGTCAAGCGCCTGCACCTGTGCCATCGCGGTACCGGTAAACAGGGCGCAGGCCGCGACCAGCGCCAGCAGGCTTTTCTTTGCGACGGACTTGGTCATTATTTTCTTCACTGTTTCAGTACTTCTCTCTGTTCAAAGTTGGGTATCCCCTGGCTGAGCATGTTCGTCACGGTGGTGCCCAGGCCGGCGAGACCTTTCAGCTGGAACTCAATATACACGCCTTCGTCATAAGTCAGCTCCTCAGGAGTTACCACATCCGCCAGGTCGTTGTCCAATGTGCGCCGCCAGGCCAGGCGCACCTGGTAGCAGCAACTGTCATATTCGACGCCCGCCATGTACTCCAGTTCCCGGTCGAAAGTGACGTCATAGTTGGCTCGTGCCAGCAGTGAGGTGCCGCCGGCGACAGGAAGTGCCATCGAGGCGTCCAGCTGCTCGATGGGACCCTGGGTCAGGTTACCGCTGTCGTCAAATTCTTCCTCCTGGCGCAGGTACCGGTAGCTCAGGTTGAGCAGGCGCAGGTCCTCGTCCAGGTAGCGCGCAGTGATATTGCCGCGGTTCAGCTCCGCCTCCTCCTCGTCGTAGATCAGTTCGCTGCTCAGGCGCAGTGACTGGACCGGCCGGCTCTCGAGGCGGGCGGCGAACTCCGAGCGGGGGGACTCAATAATGGGGTCCCTGAGGCCCACCTGGATGTCGTCGGAGTAAAAGATCTGGCCGACGCTGGCCGCGAGGAGGTCACGGCCACTGCGGGGATCGATAAAGCGGGTGGTCAGGCCCAGGGCAATCCGGTCGGCATCGTCGATGCGGTCGTTGCCATTGAACCGACTGTCACGGAAAAGCTGGTCATAGCTGAAGGTGAACAGCGAAGTATCAAACAACAGGTCATTGCCGCCGTCGCTGGGATTGGTGGTGATATTGGTGAAGTCATCCTGTTCGGCGTTGGAACTGACCAGACCAAACAGCCGCGGTTCCAGCGTCTGTACATATTCGTAGTCACGGAACTGGCCGTTGCGCTCGAAGTACAGGCCCGTATCCAGGGTAAATTGCGCGGCAGAGGCTTCGGGAGTGTCGGTGCTTTCCGGCTTCAGAAACTGGTCATCGAGGTCATAGCTCAGGTAACGCAGCGCCACACCGGGGGTGAAGTAGCCCCACAGCCATTGCCGGTCCCAGTCCAGCTCATAGTCCAGGCGGGCGCGGTCCGCGGTCACGAAGTCGCGTTCGCGCGTGGTGATACTGTCGAGGTTGCGGGTGTCATCGATAAAACGGATTGTCTGGGTCTCATCGTGATCGAAACTGGTCATCTCGTGTTCGAGATTCAACACCCAGTCCCCCCAGCGATAGTTGCCATCCACGTCCAGCCGTGGCAGCTGGCTGTAGGTGTCGAAGCGGTCCTTGACCAGCTGCTGGTATTCCTGCAAGCGGATATTGGCGGCCCAGTGATTGCCCAACAGCCCGAACTGGGCCCGCTGGCTGAGTGCGGTCTCTGCTGAGACACTCAGGTTGGACGTGTCCAGGTCGCGGAAGTAGTCGGGATCGCTGACCTTGGTGTAATCGATGGCGGTGCGCCAGGCGGAGCCACTGCTGCCCTGTTGTTCGACATTGACGAGCCAGCGATCCTCTCCCTTGGCGGGCAGTACCAGTTCCTCGGGGAATCCCTGGCGGATAAGCTCGCGGGCGTCCTCGTCGTCACCGCCCTCATCGTCCGGGAGACCGGCAACGCGGATCTCGGTGTTGAACCAGCGGTGCAGGTGGCGCACCTCGGCTTCCGCGCCGGTGCCGCGGTACTGGATATAGCGCGGCACAATAGTCGCGTCCATCTGTGGGGCGATATTCCAGTAGTAGGGTATTGCAACGTCCCAGCCGTTTTCGTCGCTGTTGCTGATGCTTGGGAACAACAGGCCGGACAGCCTTGCGTCCCCCACGGGGAAGCGGAGGTAGGGGAAGTAGAAGACCGGCACGTCGAGGATCTCGAGGCGAACATTGCGCGCCACACCCTGGCGCTCGACGTTGTCGATATTGATTTCGCCCCCGTTCATGCGCCAGACCACGTGGCCTGGCTCACAGCGGGTGTAATTGCCGCCGGAAAGGTTCAGCTCGCCACTGGCCTCGCGTGAGGCGAAGGCGGCACTGCCATGAATGAACTGGTCATGGATGACGTAGGTCGCATCCTCAATCTGTGCCGCCTTGCTGTCTGTTTGAATCTCTGCCGCGCGCCCCCGCACCAGCAGGTTGGGCTCGCGCATCTCGATGGCGCCGCTCAGATAGGCCGTGCTGTCCCGGCGGTCCACATCCACCTGGTCCGCAAAAAGCTGACGGTAGCCCTGGGTGATATGGACATTACCGCGCAGGCGGGCCGTGCCGTCGTCCAGCCACTCGGAAGCATCTGCCGTCGCCCGCAGAGGGGCCTCGTTCGGCAGTAGATCGGCGTCGGCATAGTTGCTCGGCGGTGCCACGAAGGCACCGCTGCACACCGGTGGCAGGCCGGCGCGCAGTTCCGGGTCCAGTTGCCACGCCGGCATCCAGTCCAGGAACAGGTAAGGGTTGTCTTCTCCGGTGGGGGGCTCCTGGGCCTGCGCCCACAGGGGTTGGGCGGCCATGAGGCCGAGGACCAGGGTTCGCGGGCGTGAAATCTGGGCGATCGCCAATGTCAGGCGGCGCCAGCGGGAGGCTTCCAGCATCAGGTGATAAGTTCCGACTATCTTTAGAGTCTCTTCCCTAGGGAGCAGTGCGCAAAAAACAGCGGGTGATTCTACTTGAATGTAATGATGGTTAACACTAATAGCACGTGTGCAGCCGGGCGTGGCGGCAAATTTTGCCGCGTTCGCTGGACGGCGCCACTGGCGCCGTTACAATGCGTGCCGGAACTGGTGGAGTAGTAGCGGCGCATGAGTGAGCGTTCGACAGATGAAGTAGACATGCGGCGCACGGAGCTTGGCCAGTGGGCCACGCGCGCGCTGTCGGCGGCACAGCCGGTGCAGCTGTGGCCACTGTCGGGCGATGCCGGCTTCCGCCGCTATTTCCGCGCCAGCGGTGAGCCGAGCCTGATAGCGGTGGATTCCCCGCCCGAGCGCACCAACCCTGCGCGATTTGTGGCGCTTTCGGACTACCTGCGCCGTTACGGCATCCATACTCCCCTGGTGGTCGCCGCCGATGTCAGCCAGGGCTTTATGCTGCTGGAGGACCTGGGTGACCGGCAGCTGCTGTCGCTGCTCAACGCGGACACGGTAGAGGGCCTGTATGGCGAGATGCTCACCGAGCTTTTGTGCCTGCAGCAGATTCCGCGTTCGGAGGAGTTACTGCCGCTGTACAGCCGCGAGTTGCTGCGGACGGAAATGCAGATCCTGCCCGAGTGGCTGGTGGAAAAGCTGCTGGGGTACACCCTGAGCGCTGATGAGCGGCGCTTGCTGGACAGGACTTTCGACCTGCTGCTGGACGCCGCAGAGGAGCAGCCCCGGGTGCTGGTGCATCGGGATTACCACAGCCGCAACCTGATGGTGCGTGAGGGCGAGCGCCCGGGCGTGGTGGATTTCCAGGATGCGGTGTGGGGGCCGGTAACCTATGACCTGGCTTCGCTATTGCGTGACTGTTATATCCGCTGGCCCCGCGAACAGGTGGAAAACTGGGCGCTGTGTTATGCGTCTACGGCCGAGTCGGCGGGTATCCTGCCGGCGGTGGATCGCGAGACGTTCCTGCGCTGGTTCGACTGGATGGGCCTGCAGCGACATATTAAGGTGCTGGGTATCTTCCCGAGGCTTTACCTGCGCGACGGCAAGCAGGGCTATCTGCCCGATCTGCCACTGGTGATTCGCTATACCCTGGAAGTCGCCGGCCGTTACCCTGAACTGAAACCCTTTGCCGAGTGGTTTGGCGCAGAACTTTTGCCTCTGGCCGAGCGTCAGAGTTGGTACCGCGACTACCGTACGGCAGGTGAGCGCGGCTGATAAACTCAAGCTGCGAACCGCACGAAGACTGGAATGAGCCAAGCAAAAGATAATCAGGTCCCCACAGCCATGGTGCTGGCAGCCGGGTTCGGCAAGCGCATGCGGCCACTGACCGATAACACACCCAAGCCGTTGCTGTCGGTAGCGGGCAAGCCGCTGATCGACCATGCCCTTGATCGGCTGGCGGCTGTGGGGGTGCGTCGGGTGGTGATCAACCTGGGTTACCTGGGCGAGAAGATTCGCCAGCACGTCGGTAACGGCGAGCGCTGGGGGCTCGAGGTGAGCTATTCGGTCGAGGGGGAGCCGGTGGAAACTGCCGGTGGTATTCTCAAGGCCCTGCCCCTGCTGGGCGACAGCCCGTTCCTGGTCGTCAACGGCGACGTCTGGTGTGACTTCGACCTGTCGGTCTGGCTGGAGCGGCCGCTGCCGGCCGGCTGCCCCGGCCGCCTGCTGATGGTGCCCAACCCGCCACACAACCCCGAGGGTGACTTCGGTATCGACGAGGGGCTGCTGTCTGGCACGGCCACTCCGCGCTACACCTTTGCCGGGATCAGCTGGTTGCGCCCCGAGACGCTGACCGCTTATCCGCGCCGGCGCACCTGCTTCGGCCTGGGGGAGGTCTTCGTGCACAATGAGGACCGCCTGCAGGCAGAGCTCTATGAGGGCGACTGGTGTGATGTGGGGACCCCGGAGCGCCTGCAGCGGCTGGACGCACGCCTGTGCGGTAAATCTGAACAATAAGTGACAGGAATCACCATGCCCGACTTCAAGATTGCCCCGTCTATCCTTTCCGCCAATTTCGCCCGCCTCGGGGAAGAGGTGGATGCCGTGTTGGCAGCGGGTGCCGACTGGGTCCATTTCGATGTAATGGACAATCACTATGTCCCCAACCTGACCATCGGGCCCATGGTTTGTCAGGCGCTGCGCAAGCATGGGGTCGAGGCACCCATCGACGTGCACCTGATGGTGGAGCCGGTGGATGACATGATCCGCATGTTTGCCGATGCCGGCGCGACCTACATCACCTTTCATCCGGAGGCGTCGCGCCATGTGGACCGCTCACTGCAGCTGATCCAGAGTCTCGGCTGCAAGGCGGGGCTGGTGCTGAACCCGGCCACCGGCCTGGAGTCCGTGAAATACGTGATGGACAGGCTCGACATGATCCTGCTGATGTCGGTCAACCCGGGTTTCGGCGGCCAGAAGTTTATCCCCGCCACCCTCGACAAGCTGCGGGAGGCGCGCGGCTTGATCGATGGTTCCGGTCGCGATATCCGGCTCGAGATCGACGGCGGCGTGACCCGGGACAATATCGCCGAAATCGCCGCCGCAGGTGCCGATACTTTTGTGGCCGGTTCGGCGATATTCAATGCGGGCGACTACGCCGAGGTGATCGGCGCGATGCGCCGCGAACTCGCTCCCTGATCCGGTTCGTCCCGCCCGGTACCCCTCCGGCCGGGGCGGGCCTTGCCCACCCGGCGGCAGGTTTGTAAACTTGCCAGCTCGAATGACGAGGCCACCCCGTGATCGCAACTGCTTCCCACTTCCACAGCTGGCGATGGCGCCACTGACCCGCTGACCGGTGCCCCCTCCCTGAAGGGCTTGCGCCTGGCAAACCGCGGGCGGAGTTTGTCCAATCCGCTCGGGCTATAACCCAGAACTATACGATTGGTTTCAATCTTCTCCGGAGTCGCCATGACCCCCAGTGAATACACCCAGCTTGCGTCTGCAGGATACAACCGCATACCGCTTGTCCGCCGTGTTTTGGCGGATATCGAAACGCCCCTGTCCACTTACCTGAAACTGGCCGCGGGCCGCTACAGCTACCTGCTCGAATCGGTGCAGGGTGGTGAGAAGTGGGGCCGCTACTCGATTATCGGCCTGCCGGCGCGCACCGTGCTGCGGGTCCGGGGTCACCAGGTTGAGATTGAGCGGGACGGCGATGTGGTGGAAACCGCCGAGGTTGCGGATCCGCTGGCTTTCGTCGAGTCCTTCCAGCAGCGCTACAGCGCTCCGGAACTGCCCGGCCTGCCGCGCTTCAATGGCGGGCTGGTGGGTTATTTTAGCTACGACTGCGTGCGCTATATCGAGCCGCGCCTGGCCGCCAGCTGCCCGCCGGATACATTGGGCAATCCGGATATCCTGCTGATGGTGAGCGACGAGCTGGTGGTGTTCGACAACCTGGCCGGCACGGTCATCTTTATCGCCCATGCCGACCCGTCACGGGACGGGGATTTCGAGCGGGCCCAGCAGCGGCTCGGCGATCTGGTGGCACAGCTGGCGCGCCCGCTGCCCGATACCCCGCCGCTGGACCTGGACGCCAGTGGTATCGAGGAGGGCGCGTTCCGCTCCCATTTCGGCGAGGAAGCCTTCAAGCGCAGCGTAGCCCGGGTAAAGGACTACATTCTCGCCGGGGACGTGATGCAGGTGGTGCCCTCGCAGCGACTGTCGGCGCCCTATAGCGCTCCACCGCTGAATCTGTACCGCGCACTGCGCAGCCTGAACCCGTCGCCGTACATGTATTTCCTCGACCTGGGGGACCACCAGGTAGTGGGTTCCAGTCCGGAGATCCTGGTGCACCTGGAAGACGGTGACATGACCGTGCGGCCCATCGCGGGCACCCGTAAGCGCGGTGATACCGAGGAAGAGGACGTGGCCCTGGAGCAGGAGCTGCTCTCGGACCCGAAGGAACTTGCCGAACACCTGATGCTGATCGACCTGGGGCGCAATGACGTGGGCCGGGTGGCGGAAACCGGCAGCGTCCGGGTTACCGAGCAGATGGCGGTGGAGCGGTATTCCCACGTCATGCATATCGTGTCCAATGTGACGGGGCGCATCCGGCCGGGCCTGGCCGCCATCGACGCCCTGCGGGCGGCGCTGCCGGCGGGAACCCTGTCCGGGGCACCGAAAATCCGCGCCATGGAGATCATCGACGAACTGGAGCCGGAAAAGCGCGGCATCTACGGCGGTGCGGTGGGGTATCTGGCCTGGAACGGCAATATGGACACTGCCATCGCCATCCGTACGGCGGTCATCAAGGACGGGCAGGTGTATATCCAGGCGGGCGCCGGGCTGGTCGCCGACTCGGACCCGCAATCGGAGTGGGATGAGACCATGAACAAGGCGCGGGCGCTCTTCCGTGCCGTGGCGATCGCGGTGGCCGGCGAATCCCGCCCGGCTACCGGGACAAGAGATGACGAGAGTAGTGAGACGGTAAATCATGACTGAAGTCACAGTGCCGGTGAGGGCCGGTATTGCCGATACCTGTGCCCGCCTGGTGGCGGCGCCGCTGTTTAACCAGGTGATTATTGGCCTGATCCTGCTTAACGGTGTGGCGGTGGGGCTCGAGACTTCGACCTGGGTCGTCGAGCGCTTCGGCGGTTTCCTGCACGGGATCAACCAGTTGATCCTGGTGTCGTTCGTGCTGGAGGCGATCGTGAAGATGGCCGCGCATGGCAGCCGCCCATGGCGCTATTTTGCCAGCGGCTGGAACTGCTTCGATTTCTCCATCATTGTGCTGAGCCTGGTTCCCGCCGCCGGTCCCATGGCCACCCTGGCGCGGCTGGTACGGGTGTTGCGTGTGCTGCGACTGGTTTCCGCGTTCCCCGAGCTGCGACTGCTGGTGGACACCCTGCTGCGCAGCCTGCCGAGCATGTTCCATATCGCGCTGCTGATGGGCATCATCTTTTATATTTATGGAGTCGCCGGTTATTTCCTGTTTTCTGAAATCGACCCGACCCACTGGCGCAGCCTGCCGATCGCGCTGCTGAGCCTGTTCCGGATCGTCACTTTCGAGGACTGGACCGACATCATGTACACCGCCATGGAGACGCTACCCTGGGCATGGCTGTATTTCGTCAGCTTCGTGGTCATGGGTGCTTTCGTGATGATCAACCTGTTTATCGGCGTGGTGCTCAACAACCTTGAGGAAGCCAAGCTGCGCCGGCTCGATGAACTGCAGCTGCCGCCCAGCCAGACCGAGATACTCCGCGAGCTCCGCGCCACACAGGATGCGCTGGCGCGACTGCAGAGACGTATGGACAAATCCGCCGCACAGCCAACAGGAGAGGCCACCGAACAATGATACTGATGATCGACAATTACGACTCCTTCACCTGGAATGTCGTGCAGTACATGGCCGAGCTGGGGGCGACCGTGGAGGTGCGCCGCAACGATGAAATCACCGTGACGGATATCGAGCGTCTGGCACCGGAGAAGGTTGTGATTTCGCCGGGCCCCTGTACACCGAATGAGGCCGGCATTTCCATGGAGGCAATACGCCGGTTTGCCGGCGAAATCCCGCTCCTGGGGATCTGCCTGGGACACCAGAGTATTGGCCAGGTCTTCGGTGGGCGGGTGGTCCGCGCAGGGCAGGTAATGCACGGCAAGACATCGATGATCGTGCACAACAACCGTGGTGTGTTCCATAACCTCTCCAACCCGTTCGAGGCCACCCGCTATCACTCCCTGGTGGTGGAGAAGGGCAGCCTGCCGGAATGCCTTGAGGTGACCGCCTGGACGGAAACCGAAAGCGGCGAGATTGACGAGATCATGGGCCTGCGCCACCGGGAGTTGGCGGTGGAGGGGGTGCAATTCCATCCGGAGTCGATCCTCACCCAGCATGGCCACGACCTGCTGAGAAATTTTGTCGACGCCTGATCAAAACCTGGGGGAAAGACTATGGATATCAAGCAAGCCATTGCCCGGTTAGTGGAGGGCGGGGGCCTGACCCGTACCGAGATGCGTGAGGCCATGGGCCAGATCATGCGTGGTGAGGCAGAGGACGCCCAGATCGGTGCGTTTCTGGTGGCACTGCGGATACGGGGAGAGACTGTCGAGGAAATCACCGGGGCTGTGGAGGTGATGCGTGAGCTGGCCACGCCGGTCGAGATTGACCAGGCACACGCGGTCGATATTGTCGGGACCGGTGGCGACGATGCCAACCTGTTCAACGTCTCCAGTGCGGCAAGTTTTATCGCCGCGGCTGCCGGGGCGCGGGTTGCCAAGCATGGCAATCGCTCGGTCTCTTCCAGTAGCGGCGCTGCGGACCTGCTGGAGGCGGCGGGCATTTACCTGCCCCTCTCGCCGGAACAGGTGGGTCGCTGTGTCGATACCATCGGTGTTGGTTTCATGTTTGCGCCGAGCTACCACAGTGCCATGCGCCATGCGATCGGGCCGCGCCGGGCACTCGGGCTGCGCACCATTTTCAACCTGCTGGGCCCCCTGACCAATCCGGCCGGTGTGCGCCGCCAGCTGATAGGCGTCTATGACCGCCGTTACTGTCGCATGCTGGCGGAGGTGCTTCAGAACCTGGGCGCTGAACACGTGATCGTCATGCACAGCGAGGATGGCCTGGACGAGGCGAGTATCGCCGCCGATACCTACGCGGTAGAGCTGAAAGGCGGCGAGCTGCGCGAGCGTACCTTCCGGCCAGAGGACTTCGGGATCGAACGCGACACTCTCGATGGGCTGGAAGTATCTGGCGCGGAAGAGTCGCTGGCGCTGATCCGCGATGCGCTGGGCAAATGCGAGACACCTGCGGGCCGCAAGGCCGCCGATATCCTGGCCCTGAATGCAGGGCTGGCGATCTACGTCAGCGGCGTTGCAGGCACCGCGGAAGAGGGCGTGGCGATGGCGCAGGACGCCATTGCCAGTGGCCTGGCTGGCGAAAAAATCAAGGACCTGGCGGCATTTACCAGCGCCTTCCGTCCGGAGGATGTGGAATCATGAGTACGCCGACGATCCTGAAGACCATTGTCGAGCGCAAGTGGCAGGAAGTGGCCGAGCGCAAGGCGCGCATGTCCCAGGCTGCCGTGCGCGGTCTGGCCGAGCAGCAGCCGGCCTGCCGTGGATTTGTGGATGCCATCGAGGGCAGGATTGCCGCAGGTGAGGCGGCGGTGATTGCCGAGATCAAAAAAGCCTCTCCCAGCAAGGGGGTGATCCGTCCCGACTTTATTCCCGCGGAAATCGCCAGCAGTTATGCCCGTGGCGGCGCAGCCTGCCTGTCTGTGCTGACCGATGTGGACTTTTTCCAGGGAGCCGACGAGTACCTGCAGCAGGCCCGCAACGCCGTGCGCCTGCCGGTGCTGCGCAAGGATTTTACCGTGGATCCATATCAGGTATTCGAGGCGCGGGCGATCGGGGCAGACTGTATCCTGCTGATCGCGGCTTGCCTGGACGACGCGCAAATGCGGGACCTGAATGCGCTGGCGACCGAGCTGGGTCTGGATGTACTGGTGGAAGTCCACAACCGCGCGGAACTGGAGCGAGCCCTGGCGCTGCCCAACCGTCTGGTGGGCATCAACAACCGCAACCTGCATACCTTCGAGGTCCAGCTGGAAACCACCTTCAAGCTGCTAGACCTCATCCCGGACGACCGCATTGTGGTCACGGAAAGTGGGATTCATACCACTGACGACGTAGCGGCCATGCGCGGTCATAACGTCAACGCTTTCCTGGTGGGTGAGGCCTTTATGCGAGAGGAGGAGCCGGGACGTAAGCTGATGGAAATGTTCAACTAGCTGCCCCACCCGGATTGTTGGTCGTGCGGGACAGCTTTATAGCCGCCCCGCAATAGAAAAAGGGCGAGCCTGTGCGGGCTCGCCCTTTTTCTATTGCGGTTCAGGCGGCGGCGTCAGCGGGTGCCGTAAACCACCATGGTCTTGCCCTTCACCGATACCAGACCCTGTTCCTCCAGGGTCTTGAGTACCCGGCCGACCATTTCCCGGGAGCAGCCCACGATGCGACCGATTTCCTGCCGGGTGATCTTGATCTGCATGCCCTCGGGGTGGGTCATGGCATCCGGCTCGTTACAGAGGTCGAGCAGGGTGCGGGCCACGCGGCCGGTGACGTCCAGGAAGGCCAGGTCACCGACCTTGCGGGTGGTATTGCGCAGGCGGCTCGCCATCTGCGTGGCCAGGGAAAACAGGAATTCCGGGTGCTGGCGGGTAAGCTCCTGGAACTTGCCATAGGAGATTTCCGCAACCTCGCACTCGGTCTTGGTGCGTACCCAGGCGCTGCGGGTGTCCTGGTCGAACAGTCCCATCTCGCCAAAAAAGTCGCCATCATTCAGGTAGGCGACGATCATTTCCCGGCCCTCATCGTCCTCGATCAGGACGGTCACGGAGCCGCGCATGATGAAGTAAAGAGATTCGCAGCGGTCGCCGGCATAGATGATTGTGCTCTTGGCCGGGTAGCGACGCCGGTGGCAATGGGCAAGAAAGTCTTCGATATTGCCAGTGGACATGGATTCTTCGGTAGCAACCGTCACGGATCTACTCCTTATTCTTAAATTTGTGCCTGATCCCCACCGGGAGTGCAATCAACACATGCCGGTGAATTATCCCCTGATTCGCCGGTTCCAAACAGTGGCACCACTCGGGAATCACTCGCGTTGTGACCTGAGACACCGTCACCGTGCCAACTGTTTTGCTATGGCCGGGCGGATACCCACAACGGAGTCTGTGAGAGGGCGGTCAGTACAGATGCCTACTATACCGCATTGAGCGCCTGCGAAAAGGCTGGGGCGGTGATTGGTAGTGACTCCCGGGACGCGTATAAGTTCCCGTGTGGTAAGCTTGCCGCCCAATTTTGTGAGATTGCAGGAGGAGCAGGCGCATGCAGGCCAGAGTAACCTGGGTGGATGGTGTCACTTTTGTCGGCGAAGCCGGTAGCGGTAACTCCGTGGTGATGGAGGGTGGCGAAAAAAACAATGGCATCCGGCCGATGGAGATGATGCTGCTGGGGGCCGGCGGTTGCGCATCCTACGATGTGGTCACCATCCTGCAGAAGGCCCGGCAGGAAGTCATCAGCTGCCACTGTGAGCTCAAGGGCGAGCGTCCCGATGCAACGCCGGCACCGTTTACCCGGATCGAGATGGAATTTGTCGTGCGGGGCAGGAATATCAAGGAGAGCCAGGTGGCCAGGGCTGTGGAGCTGTCTGCGGACAAGTACTGCTCCGCCTCCATCATGCTGAAAAATGCCGGCGTGGAGATTGTGCACCGCTACCGCATTGAGGAGGCGTGATACGCCTCCCCGTGCCTGCGGCCCCTAAACCCGGTAGCTGGCCGAAGTCATCAGCTTCGAGACCAGTGTCATCAGGCCCTTCACCGGAGCCGGGAAGCGGGCGCCGCCGGCGGCGAGTGCCGCGTGCTGGTGCTCGGCTTCATCCTCGCGCATCTGTTCGACAATTGCCCGGCTTTTGGTGTCCTGGGCCGGCAGCCGCTCCAGGTGGCTGTCCAGGTGTTTGCAGACCTGCTCCTCGGTGGCTGCGACAAAACCCAGGCTGACCCGGTCGCTGACCTTGCCGGCCGCAGCGCCGAGACCAAACGAAAGGCCATACCAGAGAGGGTTGAGGAGGCTGGGACGACTGTCCAGCTCGCGCAGTCGCTGTTCGCACCAGGCCAGGTGGTCAATCTCCTCCTCCGCGGCCTGCTCCATCTCCTCGCGTACGTCGGGCAGCTTTGCCGTCAGTGCCTGCCCCTGGTAAAGCGCCTGGGCACAGACCTCACCGCTGTGGTTGACCCGCATCAGGCCCGCCGCGTGGCGCCGTTCCCGGTCATCCAGTTGCGGTTCCTCGGTAGCCCGGGCCGGTGACGGCCGCGGATGGGCGGGCGCCCCGGGGCTGAGGGTCCGCAGGGCGCGGTCCGCCTGTAGCAGCAGGCGGTCCAGGCCGGTCAGTTGGCGCTCTCTGGACATGGCAGGACTCCGTTCGGTGTTCGGGTTATTGCTTGCTGGTTTGCTGTTCCCGTTCCACCGCACGATAGCCGATATCCTTGCGGTAGAAAACGCCATCCCAGTAGATGGCCCTGGCGGCGTTGTAGGCATTGGCCTGCGCTTCGGCAACGGTGTCACCGAGCGCCGTGGCACAAAGGACCCGGCCGCCACTGGTGACGACCCGGTCGCCATCCAGGGCGGTACCGGCGTGGAATACCTTGGCATCGTCCCCGTCCGCCCGCTCCAGCCCGGAGATGGCATCGCCCTTGCGGTAGCTTCCGGGATAACCGTTGGCGGCCAGCACCACGCCAAGCGCCGGGCGTGAGTCCCAGTCGACGCTTACCTGGTCGAGGCGTTTCTCTGTCGCTGCCTGGCACAGCTCCACCAGGTCAGACTTGAGGCGCATCATGATGGGCTGGGTTTCCGGATCGCCAAAACGGCAGTTGTACTCGATGACCTTGGGGGCGCCGTCCGCATTGATCATCAGGCCCGCATACAGGAAACCGGTGTAGGGCATGCCTTCCTCGGCGAGGCCGCGCACGGTGGGCTCGATAACCTCTTCCATGATGCGCTGGTAGACCTTGTCGGTGACCACCGGTGCCGGGGAATAGGCGCCCATGCCACCGGTATTGGGGCCGGTGTCACCGTCACCCACGCGCTTGTGGTCCTGGCTGGTGGCCATCGGCAGGATGTGCTCGCCGTCCACCATCACAATAAAACTGGCTTCCTCGCCGGTCAGGAACTCCTCGATCACCACGCGGCAACCGGCCTCGCCGAAAGCGTTGCCGGACAGCATGTCGCGCACCGCCAGCTCGGCTTGTTGCTCGGTTTCGGCGACGATAACGCCCTTGCCTGCGGCCAGGCCGTCAGCCTTGACCACGATGGGGGCACCCTGCTCACGGATATAGGCCACGGCTGGCTCGATCTCGGTGAAGTTGCGATAAGCGGCCGTGGGGATCTGGTGCCGTTCCAGGAAGTCTTTGGTAAAGGCCTTGGAGCCCTCGAGCTGTGCGGCCGCCCTGGTGGGGCCAAAGATCGGCAGGCCGCGGCTGTTGAACAGGTCGACGATACCATCCACCAGTGGCGCTTCCGGGCCCACAATGGTCATCTGAATATCATTGGTCTCGGCGAATTCCGCCAGCGCGGAGAAATTGTCCACGCCAATGGCGACATTCTGCAGCCTGGGCTCGCGCGCGGTGCCGGCATTGCCCGGCGCCACGAATACGGTATCGACCGCGGGGTTCTGCGCAGCCTTCCAGGCCAGGGCGTGCTCACGGCCGCCGGCGCCAATTACCAGTACATTCATCCTCAAATCCCCCTCTGTCGGCCGGTTGGATGCAAATTTGTTGCGCTATTTTAGCCCGGAATCACTCCGGGATTGTGGCGAACGGGCAAAGCCGGGACAAATCCCGGCTTTGCCGTTGCCGCTGCGATCAGTGCCGGAAGTGGCGCATGCCGGTGAAGACCATGGCCATATCGTGCTCGTCGGCTGCGGCGATCACCTCGTCGTCGCGGATAGAGCCGCCCGGCTGGATGACACAACTGATGCCGACCTTGGCAGCATTGTCGATGCCGTCGCGGAAGGGGAAAAAGGCGTCTGAGGCCATTACCGAACCCTGTACTTCCAGCCCCGCGTGATCGGCCTTGATGGCGGCAATACGCGCGGAGTTGACACGGCTCATCTGGCCGGCGCCCACACCGATGGTGCGGCCGTCCTTGCCATAGACGATGGCATTGGATTTGACGAATTTCGCGACTTTCCAGGTGAACAGCAGGTCGCGGATTTCCGCTTCGCTGGGTTGGCGCTTGCTGACCACCTTCAGGTCCGCGGCGGTAATGATGCCGTCGTCGCGGTCCTGCACCAGCAGCCCGCCATTGACGCGCTTGTAGTCCAGGGGCGGGGTGCGCTCGGTGCTCCACTCGCCGCAGGCCAGCAGGCGCACGTTTTTCTTCTCGGCCACGGCGGCCCGGGCCTCTGCAGAAATGGCCGGGGCGATGATCACCTCGACAAACTGCCGCTCGACGATGGCCCTGGCGGTGTCCCCGTCCAGTTCCCGGTTGAAGGCAATAATGCCGCCGAACGCGGATTCGCTGTCGGTATCGAATGCCAGGTCGTACGCCTTGCGGATATTGTCAGCGATGGCCACGCCACAGGGGTTGGCATGCTTGACGATCACACAGGCGGGTTCGTCAAAGGCCTTGACGCACTCCAGTGCCGCATCGGTGTCGGCGATGTTGTTGTAGCTCAGTTCCTTGCCCTGCAGCTGCTCGGCAGTGGCGATGCTCGCCTCGGCGGGGTTGGCCTCCACGTAAAAGGCGGACTTCTGGTGCGGGTTCTCGCCGTAGCGCAGGTCCATCTTCTTGATGAACTGGCTGTTGAAGGTACGCGGGAAGGGCTCCTTCTCTCCGTCCTTGATGGCGCCCAGGTAGTTGGCGATGGCGCCGTCGTAGCCGGCGGTGTGCTCGAACGCCTTGACCGCAAGGTCGAAGCGGCGGGCCTGGTCGAGAGCGCCGTCGGTGGCCTTCATCTCGGTGATGATGCCGTCGTAGTCGGCGGCATTGACCACAATGGCGACATCCTTGTGGTTCTTGGCGGCGGCGCGGACCATGGTGGGGCCGCCTATATCGATATTCTCAATGGCGTCAGGCAGCGTGCAGTCCGGCTTCGCCACGGTCTGGGCGAACGGGTAGAGGTTGACCACCACCATATCTATGGGGGTGATGCCGTGCTCTGACATCACGCTGTCGTCAGTGCCGCGACGGCCCAGGATGCCGCCGTGGACTTTCGGGTGCAGGGTCTTCACCCGCCCGTCCATCATCTCCGGGAAACCGGTGTAGTCGGAGACTTCAACCACCGGGATACCGGCTTCCTTGAGCTGGCGGTGGGTACCCCCGGTCGAGAGGAGTTCCACGCCCATGGCGGACAGCTCGCGGGCGAATTCAACGATTCCGGTCTTGTCCGACACGCTGATCAGCGCGCGGCGAATCGCAACCTTGTCAGTCATAACATTGGGTCCGTCTGTTTTCTGAAAGGGGTTGTGCCGCCGATCCCGTCAGCGGCGAGGCCCGGGGAGTCCCGGTGCCGGTAAAATCGACTTACAGTAAATAGTGAGGGGGGATGAGTGTCCCCATCCCCCCTCGCGATATACAGTGCGCTGTGCGCCCGGGCTCAGAGGAGTCCGTAACGTTTCAGTTTCTTGCGCAGGGTGCCGCGATTCAGTCCCAGCAGCTGGGCCGCACGGGTCTGGTTGTGGCGGGTGTATTTCATCACCACTTCCAGCATAGGCGCTTCGATCTCGGACAGGACCATATCGTAGACATCGGTGACCATCTGGCCGTCCAGATGCCGGAAGTAGTTCTCCATCGCGTGCTCCACCGCATCGCGCAGGGACTGCTGCTGCGGCTGCTGGAGTTGCGTCTGGCCCCCGGTGGCTACTTCTTCTTCGTTGCCCGTATCCGGAATGATTGCTTCGTTGTTCATGCCGCTTGTGCCCCTCTCGTTATTCGGCGTTCAAACCACTCTTGAACGCTGGCATGTTGTGCTTCTGCGCTGTCTAGTTGGAAAAAGGTCTTGCGAAAGGACTCGCTGTCCGCGAGTGTCTTCAGGTACCAACCCACATGCTTGCGGGCGATACGGACCCCCATCACTTCACCGTAAAAACGGTGCAATTCACCCAAGTGGGCGAGCAAAATATCCCTTACTTCTTCCGGTGAGGGTTCGGGCAGCCGCTCGCCGGTGGCGAGGTAGTGGGCTATTTCCCGAAATATCCATGGCCGTCCCTGCGCTGCCCGGCCAATCATCACTGCAGCGGCTCCGGTGTAGTCGAGCACCTCGCGGGCGCGTTCGGCACCGGTAATGTCCCCATTGGCGAAAACCGGGATCTTCACCCTGGATACAATTTCGGCAATGGTATCGAATTCAGCCTGCCCGTGGTAGCCACAGGCGCGGGTGCGCCCGTGTACGGCCAGGGCTGTGATGCCCAGTTCCTCTGCCATCCTGGCCACGGTGACACCATTGCGTGATTCCGTGCACCAGCCGGTACGGATCTTCAGCGTCACCGGCACCGGTACCGCTTCGACCACGGCCTTGAGGATTTCCCCCACCAGTTTTTCGTCCCGCAGCAGGGCGGAGCCCGCCGCTTTCTTGCACACCTTTTTTGCTGGGCAACCCATGTTGATATCGATGATCTGGGCGCCCCGGCGCACATTCTCCCGCGCCGCCTCGGCCATCATTTCCGGGTCCCCGCCGGCGATCTGTACCGAGATCGGGTCCTCTTCGCCACTATGGTCGAGCCGCAGGCGCGACTTGCGGCTGTTCCATAGGCGCGTGTCCGAGGTCACCATCTCGGATACCACCAGGCCCGCACCCATGCGCCTGCATAGTTGGCGGAAGGGGCGGTCGGTAACACCGGCCATCGGTGCCAGAATTACCGGGTTGCCGATAATGTAGGGCCCGATGGCGATGTTGCTCGACAAGATTTGCTCCGCGGACTGGGCGTCAAAAGAGGCGCCTATGATAGCGGCTGGCCCGGAAATGGAAAAGCGAAAAACCGTGCAAATTGGTTGCAAGCTGCGCGTTTAGGTTGATGATTGCGCAGTTTTCGCCGCTTTAAGCGCCAATTACGCCATTTTGGCGCTGTCTCCACGGTCATTCGGCCGTGAGCAATTCATAGTTGATGGCCTCCCGGCCCGGATCCTCGATCTCGATGGCGATATGCACCGGGCTGCCGGACGGCATTTCCTTGCGGCCCGCCAGCTCACCCTGCAGGTATTCGCGCGGGCGGAAGCGGCGGCTGGCGACCGGCTGGTTTTTCAGGTTGCTGAAGCGCAGCAACAGGTCCGGGAAGGGCTGGTCGAAGGCCGCTGTGTTCAGCATTACCGCATCCACCACCAGCGCGCCGTCGATCTCCGGATGGCTGCGGACCACCAGGTTGGAGGTGCGGATTGCGTGCAGGTCCCGGAGTTGCGGTAGCTCGCAGCCGAGTGTCGGGCAGGCCCAGTCGAACACAGTCCGCCAGGGTTGGAGGCGGGCCAGGCTGTCAAAGCGATAGAAGCCCAGTTGTGCCACCAGTCCTGCGGACAGCACCAGGGCCAGTATGGCCCACAGCCAGCCGGGCACACGTCGCTGTTGTTGTGGTGCCCAGCTCACCTCCAGTGGCGCCGGTTCGATTGAGGACAGCAGGCGCTCGCGCTCGGGGCGTTGATCCCCGGGCAGAGAGGTATCGGCACTGCTGCGAGTTCGGTGATCCTCCCCTGGACCCGGGGGAAGATCTCCGGCCGGTATATCGTCGTGTGGGGCGTATTCGTCCCGGCCCGGGCTGCGCAGGGTTTCCGGCAATTCGTCGCCTGCGACCGGGTCGCTGTCCTCCTTGAGCACGTCCTCGATGTCCGGCTCCGCCGGGGAGGGGGCATCATCTTCCCTGGCATCAAGGTCTCGCCACTGGCTCTCGCCAAAGGCGTCGCCGATCAGGGGCTGGTCAGCGTCCCCGGTGTCGCCGGCGGGGGAATCTGCTGTCGCACTGGTCGCCACGGTTGGCGGCGTCGGCCTTTCGCCGTCCTCCAGCAGTATGTCGTCGTGGATCAGGAAGTCGTCGTCTTCCAGCAGGGCTTCCAGATCCTTCTCCGAATCGACTTCGCTGTCGGCGAAAAGAATATTCTCGTCGGCGCGGAAGACCTGCAGGCAGGAACCACAGCGCACGGCGCCTCGAGCGGCACGTAGCTGCTGTTCGCTGACATGAAAAGACGTGCTGCAGTGGGGGCAGCGGGTAACCAGTTGCGACATTCGACTTTGGCAGAATTTATTGGGTGGCCAAGTTTAGGCGCCCTCGGAGCTGCGGGGCAAGACCGTGTAAGGGCGAGTATGTAGTCCGGGTGAGTGGTTGCTCCCTAACTGCGCCGGGTGCCGCTCAATCGAACCCAGTCCTCCCGCTGCCCGTCCTCCTCAAACTCGACCCAGGGACTGTACGCTTCGCGCACCTGCTCGGCCTGGGAGGCGAGGATGCCGGAGAGGCACAGGCGGCCGCCGGGGCGGGTGAGGGCGATCAGTTTGGGCGCCAGTTCCACAAGAGGCCCCGCCAGGATATTGGCCAGTACCAGGTCCACTGGCGCCTGCGGCAGCTTCTCCGGCATAAAGACCGGGAATTGCTCCGGGGCCAGCCCGTTGCGGACCGCATTGTCGGCGCTGGCGCGCAGTGCCTGGGGATCGATATCGGTGCCCAGCGCGTGTTCGGCACCCAGCAGCAGCGCGGCAATGCCCAGGATGCCTGAGCCGCAACCGAAGTCGATGACGCTCTTGCCCGCAACGGGCTCCCGCGCCAGCCACTCGAGACACAGGAAAGTGGTCGGGTGGGTGCCGGTGCCGAAGGCCAGGCCGGGGTCGAGCATCAGGTTTACCGCGTCCGGTGCCGGCGGCTCACACCAGCTGGGGCAGATCCACAGGTTGTCGCCACACTGGATCGGGTGGTAGTGGGCCATCCACTCGCGCTCCCAGTCCTTGTCCTCAAGCTGCTCCCAGCGCGCATTCGGCAATGCCTCGCCCAGGCTGGACGCCGCACGTGCCTCGGCGACTGCGGTATCCACCTCGGCGTCGAACAGCCCGGTAACCCGGGTCTCATCCCAGAGTGGCACCTCGCCCAGGCCCGGCTCGAGGATTGGCTGGTCGGCGTTGTCCTGCAGGGTGACGGATACTGCCCCCGCGAACAGCAGGGCATCCTCGATCTGTTCTGCGCGTTCGCGGTTGGTGTCAACGCGCAATTGTAGCCAGGGCATGGCAAAAACCTCAGGTAGGGAAGGGGCGCCAGGATGCGCACGGGCGGGTAAGGTAGTCCGGCAGGTGGCCGGGAGCAAGCCCGCCGCGCCTTTCCCTGGCGCGGCCGGCTGTGCCGGGTCAGAGACCCAGCTTCTTTTCCAGGTAGTGGATATTGACCCCGCCCTCGGCAAAGGCGCTGTCGCGGACCAGCTCCTCCTGCAGCGGGATATTGGTCTTGATGCCGTCAACGATGAGCTCGGAGAGGGCCACGCGCATACGCGCCAGCGCCTCCTCACGATTCTCGGCGTGGGTGATCACCTTGGCGATCATCGAGTCGTAGTTGGCCGGAACCGTGTAGCCCGAGTACAGGTGTGAGTCCACCCGCACGCCCAGGCCGCCGGGGGTGTGGAAGTTGTTGACCTTACCGGGGCAGGGGAAGAAAGTCTTCGGGTCCTCGGCATTGATGCGGCATTCGAAGGCGTGACCGCGGATCACCACGTCTTCCTGGCGGATGGAAAGCTTCTCTCCGGCGCACACGCGGATCTGTTCCTTGATCAGGTCGACGCCGGTAACCATCTCGGTAACCGGGTGCTCTACCTGGATGCGGGTATTCATCTCGATGAAGTAGAAACGCTCGTCCTCGTACAGGAACTCGAAGGTGCCAGCACCGCGATAACCGATATCGATACACGCCTGGACGCAGGACTCCTGCACGTCGCGGCGGACATCGTCGGGAATGCCGGGGGCCGGCGCTTCCTCGAGCACCTTCTGGTGGCGGCGCTGCAGCGAGCAGTCGCGGTCGCCCAGGTGAATGGCGTTGCCCTGGCCATCCGACATTACCTGGATTTCCACGTGCCGCGGGTTCTGCAGGAACTTCTCCATATAGACGGTGCTGTCGCCAAAGGCGGCACCGGCTTCGGACTTGGTCACGGAGATGGCATTGAGCAGGGCCGCCTCGGTATGCACCACGCGCATGCCGCGGCCACCACCGCCGGCGGCGGCCTTGATGATCACCGGGTAACCGATCTCCCGGGCGATCTCGATACAGCGGTCGCCGTTTTCAGGCAGTGACCCGTTGGAGCCCGGCACGGTGGGGACGCCGGCCTTCTTCATGGCGGCGATCGCGGATACCTTGTCGCCCATCAGCCGGATCACGTCCGCGTCCGGGCCGATAAAGGTGAAGCCGCTCTTCTGGACCTGCTCGGCGAAATCGGCATTTTCGGCGAGAAAGCCGTAGCCGGGGTGCACCGCCACGGAATCGGTGATCTCCATCGCCGAGATGATCGCCGGAATATTCAGGTAACTTTGCGGGGACGGGTTGGGGCCGATGCACACGGCCTCGTCGGCGAGGCGCACATGCTTGAGGTCGCGGTCCACCTGCGAGTGCACGGCAACGGTGGAGATGCCCATCTCCTTGCAGGCGCGCAGGATACGCAGCGCGATCTCCCCCCGGTTGGCAATCAGTACTTTATCAAACATGCTGGATTATCCCGGTCAGACGATGGTGACGAGCGGCTGGTCGAATTCTACCGGCTGGCCATCCTCAACCAGGATGCTCTCGATGGTGCCGGCCTTGTCCGCCTCGATCTGGTTCATCATTTTCATGGCCTCGACGATGCAGACCACATCACCGGGCTTCACCTCCTGGCCCACCTTCACAAACGGCTCTGCGCCCGGGCTGGGTGCGGCGTAGTAGGTGCCAACCATCGGTGACTTGACCGCATGGCCGGTCAGGGCCGGCACGGATTCCTCAGGCTCGCCGGCCGGGGCTGCCGGGGCTTCCGCGGGAGCGGCTGCCGGGGCGGCGGGCGCTGCAGCCATCTGGGCCGGCATCTGCATCATCGGTTGCGGGGCATTGCTGACGCCGCGGCTGATGCGCACCGACTCTTCGCCTTCCTTGATCTCCAGCTCGCCGATATCCGATTCTTCGAGCAGTTCAATCAGTTTCTTAATTTTGCGGATATCCATAGTTCTCACTCGCAGTCTTGGGTGATGACAGTATTGGGTTGGTTAAAGGTCTTGCAGCGCCGCCTCCAGCGCCAGGGTGTAACTTGCCGGGCCGAAGCCGCAGATCACTCCCCGAGCCAGGTCGGAAAAGAATGAATGGCGGCGGAATTCTTCCCGCGCATGGACGTTCGACAGGTGCACCTCGATAAACGGGATTGCCACTGCCGCCAGCGCGTCGCGCAGGGCCACGCTGGTGTGGGTGAAGGCGGCGGGATTGATCACGATGCAGTCGATGCCCTCGCGGCCCGCGGTGTGCACCCGCTCAATAAGTTCCGCCTCACTGTTGCTCTGCAGGGATTCCAGCTGGTGTCCGGCGGCCGCACATTGCTCGCGCGCCGCATGATCAATTTCCGCCAGCGTGGTTGCGCCATAAACCGCCGGTTCCCGCGTGCCCAGCAGGTTGAGATTGGGTCCGTGCAGTAGAAGGAGGCGTGCCATAGCTTGTCCTGAAGAAAAAGCGTGAAACGGTCACAAAAAAATAGCGAAAATTGGCTAACTTGCCGGGAACAGTCACATTTCCGTCCCGGAGGCCCACAATCGGGGCGAGTGTGCCCCAAAAATGACCCCCTGTCCATGCTCTGGCGCACGGATTATTGACGTTAGGCGCAGTTCGACGAAATTTGCCGCTATATCAGCTAACTATGCGAGGCGCGCTGGCTTGATTGCCGGGCTGGTTGGCTATAAAGACCGGTTGGTCACAGGCTGGCGGACGCGGGCGGCCGGGCTGCTGCGTCCAGGGCCTCCAGGAGATCATCGCGGCTGAGGACCTGGGGCAGTATGCGGGGCTCCCCACCGCCGGCGGGATAGAGCAGATAGAGGGGTACGCTGGTGCGGCCGTGACGTGCGAGTAGGTCACTGATCCGCGGATCCTGGTTGGTCCAGTCTCCCTTGAGGGCCACAATGCCCAGCTCCTCGATGGCACTGGTCACATCCTCGCTCGAAAGTACCACTTTTTCATTGGCCAGGCAGGTGATACACCATGCGGCTGTCATGTTGGCCAGCACCGGGCGACCCTCGCTGCGGGCCCGCTCCAGCCGTTCCGGTGAGTAGGCTTCCCAGTAACCGGAGCTGGTCGCCACCTGGTTCACGGTTTCCAGGCGCGGCAGCAGGGCCGCGGCGACCGCAATGGCGGCAATAGCCGCACCGCCCCTGACCCAGTGCCACTGGGGCCTCGGCCACAGCCAAAGTGCGAAGGCGATGGCCACGGCGCCCGCAAGCACCAGCGCCACGCCGTCGCTGCCGCTCTGCCGGCCCAGCACCCACAGTAGCCAGACCGCGGTGAGGTACATGGGAAAGGCGAGCAACTGCTTGAAGCGGTCCATCCAGGGGCCCGGCCGTGGCAGCCGCTCCACCAGTGTCGGTACATACGTCAGGGCGACGAAGGGGGCGGCCATCCCGGCACCCAGTGCCGCGAATACCGACAGGGCCACGGGTGCCGGCTGGGTGACTGCAAACCCGAGTGCAGAGCCCATCAGCGGGGCGGTGCAGGGGCTGGCCACGATTGAGGCGAGGGCGCCGGTGGCGACCGAACCGCGCAGGCCCTTTGCGTTGCCGACACCGTTGCCCAGGCCCATCAGGCGACTGCCGAGCTCGGTGACCCCGGACAGGCTCAGTCCCATGGCAAAAAAGAGGTAGACAAGGGCTGCCACCAGAACCGGTGACTGGAGCTGGAAGCCCCAGCCGATCGCCTCACCGCCGGCACGCAGCACCAGCATCAGTCCGGCAATGCCCACGAAGCTGGCCACCACGCCGGTGGCATAGGCCCAGCCGTGGGCATGGCGTTGTGCGGGTTCGCGGGCCGCCTCGCTGATTGCCAGCAGCTTGATGGACAGTACCGGGAAGACGCAGGGCATGAGGTTCAGGATAAGGCCGCCGATAAAGGCCCCCAGCAGGGCAAAGGGTAGGGACAGTGCCGGGCTGTCAGCGCCGGTACCGGCTGCGGGAGGTGCTACGGGCGGGACGCTGGTGCTGACCGGGATTGCGTTGCCCTGCTGGTGGTCCAGGTCGAATTGCCGGGTCTGTGGCGGGTAGCACAGGCCGGCATCGGCGCAGCCCTGGTAGTGGAGTTCCACGCGCGTGATATCGGTCGACTCCGGCAGCGGAATCTCCAGTTGCAGCCGATAGACTTCGGTCTCCTTCTCGAAGTAGTCGTCCCAGATGACCTCGCCCGCGGGAAGGTTGAGGGGCAGCTCTGTGCGCTGGTCGCCATCAATGCTGTAGAGGGCGAGCTTGTCGCGGTAAAGGTAGTAGCCATCGGCGATCTGGAAGATGGTACTGGCGCCTGCGGCACTGAACAGGAAGTCCTGCCGGTAGGCCTCATCGACCGGGAGAAAGGCGTCGTCCGTGGTTGCGCCGGTGGCCGGGGGGCCAAATGGCGACTGGGATGCCTGGGCAATAGCCTGTGCCCCGCCGAGAATCAGGGTGGCCAGAATCAGCAAGACGGGGAATTTTTTTCGTAAACCGTTGGTCATCACAGTCATCACAGTTCAAATTCATTACAGTCAGCATTAATCTGACTGTCCGGACTGGCACTGGTTCATTGCGCAACCGGCGCCGGAAGCAGTATAACGGTGACTGCGGTGCAAAAAAACGGTACAAAAAAACAACATCGAGGAATGGGCTTGTCCACAGTTTCGGGCTTCCGTGCAGTTGCCGTCGCGACGGTGCTGGCGTCACTGGTCACTGGGTGTGTGACTTCGCCGCCGGCTCCCGTGCCGCGCGCGGTGCCGTTGCCGGAGCCGGCCAAGCCGGCCGGTCCTTCGCCGGAAGAAATCCGCCAGCGCAACGTTGAGTTTTTCCTCGCCCGTGCAGAGGCGGCACAGCGCCAGGGCTTCCTGACCCGGCCGGCTGGTGCCAGTGCCTTTGATTACTATCTTCGTGTGCGCCAGCTGGACCCGGACAACCGACGTGCGGCCAGTGGTATCCAGACGATTGTGATCGAGTTCGTTGAGCGGGCAAGGGATGCGCTACGGCGCCGGTCCTTCGGTGAGGTCAGCACCTACCTGAATCGCGCCGACGAACTGGCGCCGGACAACCCGCTCGTCGATGAGGTCCGCGCCCAGCTGGCGCAGGAGCGCAGCCGGGCCAGCGCCGGGTTGCCGGAGGGGGAGTCGGTCCCGCTATCTCCGGGGGCGCTTTCGGCAAAATCCCCGGACATGGTGGCAAAACTACAGGACCTGGCCCGGCGTATCCGCCGGGAAAACCAGCGCATCATCATTGTGGCGCGCCAGGACGCCGAGGGCCGCTGGATATACCAGCAGCTGCGCGAGGCCGTGCCGGGCTATCGCGTGCGTGGCGATATCAAGGTGGGTGGCACGCCACAGGTCATCCTTACCGGCTCCATGGGAGATAACTGAACCGTGATGAGAGCATCTCTTTTCACCCTGGTACTGGCGCTGCTCTCCAGCAACGCCCTGGGGGCAGGAGTCCTTGAAGTCGGCGGTTATGCCCGCGAGACCCTGCCCGGGGCCAATATGGCAGCAGCCTACCTGACCCTGCGCAACGACGGGGATACCCCGCGCAGCCTACAGAAGGTAGAGTTAGCGCAGTTTGAGCACGGCAGCGTAAGCTTGCACACCACCGTCAGTGAAAGCGGCGTCAGCCGCATGCGTCCCCTGGCGACACTGCCGCTTCCCGCAGCCAGTACTGTCACCATGGCTCCGGGCGGGTTACACCTGATGCTCAGTGGGGCAGAACTCGCGGCGGGAGAGCAAGTCCAACTGCGACTGCACTTCGCCGACGGCGAGGTGCGGCTCGTCAATGTGCCGGTGCGGAGTGCGGCCGAACAGGCCCACCATCACCATGGCTAAAGCGCTAAACAGGAATGCAGGGCCCGCAGGTGCGGGCCGAGAATGACAAACCCGGAGGTATCGATGAAAAAAATCATGATCAGTCTGCTGGCGGTATGGATGGTGGCCTGTGCCCACAGCCCGGTGGAGATTCAGGTACGCCCGCAGGTGGATGTTGCTCCCGAGGCTTTCGGTACCGGCTTCACGGTCAGTGTACAGGGGGCCGACAAGCTGCCTGGTGGGGGGCTCGGTTCGCTCGGGGGTATTTATGCCGACCAGTCCCAGGTACGGCTGGGTAATAACGTCGAGGATGCACTGGCGGAAACACTCAAGGAGGGCTTCCGGGCCTGGTCCTTCGAGCCGGTCTTCAGTGGTGCGGATGTGCAGGTTGTTGCCAGCCTGACCAGCCTGAAGTACGACAGCCCGAATGGCCTGGTAACGAGCAAAGTGGATTCATCCGCGGAAGTGCAGCTGGCCGTAACCATTGGTGGTTCCACTTACTACGGCAATTACCGTTCCAGCGGTAAGGATCGCAACCTGATCAAGCCGGCCAAAGAGGAAGTGGAAGGGCGGATCAATGGCCTGCTGAGCGCGACTCTGCAGCGGGCATTCGAAGACGAAAAACTCAAGAGCTTCCTGCGTGCAAACCTCTGACAGGCGTTTGCGACCCGGTGCCG
Organism: Microbulbifer sediminum; assembly: GCF_021729035.1. Lineage (GTDB taxonomy): Bacteria > Pseudomonadota > Gammaproteobacteria > Pseudomonadales > Cellvibrionaceae > Microbulbifer > Microbulbifer sediminum. The sequence continues at coordinate 255,958 of NZ_JAJSAP010000006.1, forward strand.
GCGCGCCGGGAGCCGCATCCCCGGCGGGCGCCTAGCGCACGCGAGGCAGGGATAGCCGAGAACACTGTGAGCCCGCAACCTTGACTAAATTCGATCCGAAAACCATGTCTGAACTTGGGCCGCTGACCCTGGCGGGGCATGCCCAGGCCGCGGCCGGCCGGATCAGCGGGGCAGCCGCTGAGCTGGCGCTGGGAGCCGTGGCCGATGGCGTGCTGGTAACCGATGCGAGCGGCAGGATCACCTATTGCAACCCCCTGGTGGCGGAGCTCACCGGGGGCGCGGCAAGCCTCCTGCCGGGCGAGTTGCTTAATGAGCGATTGTCTCTGTGGGACGAACACGGTGAGCGATTGCCACCGCTGTTGCTTGAAGGCGTCGATGTGTCCTCCCATGAATTGACGGCCTACCTGCAGTGCCCCGGGGGAGACCAGGACCCGCCGCCCCCCCTGAGCCTGTCTGTGAATGTGGTGCGCGAGGGGGCCGCGGTTGAGGGGTTCGTCGTCATCCTCCGCGATACCTCAGCCGCGCGTCGCCTCTCCTCCCGCCTCAGCTGGCAGAACACCCACGACGCCCTGACGCACCTGCCCAATCGACAGTTGTTTGAGTCGGAACTCCAGCAGATCCTGGCTGCCTGCGAGGACCGGCGCCGACACCACGTGCTTCTTTACCTTGATGTGTACCAGTTCAAGGTCGTGAACGACACCCTGGGATACCGCGCCGGTGATCAGTTGCTGGTGCAGCTGGCGGAAGTGCTCGCGGCCTGCCTGGCCCGGGGGGACCTGTTCGCCCGGGTGGGCAGCGACGAGTTTGCCATCCTGCTGCGGGACTGTTCCATCGAGGAGGCGCGACGAGTGGTGCTGCGCCTGCGGGAGGCAGTCAAGGCCTTCTCGTTCCAGTGGGAAGGCAGTGACAGCCGGGTGGCGCTGTCCATCGGTGCGGTCACCGTCGATCACCATGCCAGTTCGGTGAGCCAGCTGCTGGCTTCGGCCAATGATGCCTGCAGTGCCGCCCGGGACCAGGGGCGCAACCGGGTCAAGCTGTTCAGCGATTCGCGCAAGGTGCTTGAGAAGCGTCGCCAGACAATCTGGGTGGCTGAAATTCACGCCGCCCTGCGGGAAGACCGGTTGTTGCTGCACCGCCAGCCGGTGGTGAGCCTTGCGGGCGAGTGCGCTGTGCACCACTACGAGGTTCTGGTGCGGATGCGCGGCCTCGACGGCGACGTGATCCCTCCCGGAATGTTCCTGCCGGCGGCAGAGCGATACGGCCTGATCGAGGAAGTGGATCGCTGGGTCATTCGCCGGGTATTCCAGCATATGGCGGCAGAGCAGGGCGGTGAGCAGGCAAGTTATGCCATCAATATTTCTGGCTTGAGCCTGGGAGATGAGTCTTTTGTCGAGTTTGTGCTGGCAGAGCTGGCGGATGCGGGGGTGGCCCCCTCCCGTGTGCAGTTCGAAATTACCGAGACCAGTGCCATCAACAACCTGCAGCGGGCGCTGATCTTCATCCACAGGCTGCGGGCGGCAGGCTGCAGCTTTGCGCTGGATGATTTTGGCCAGGGTGCATCTTCCCTGGCCTACCTGCGACAGCTCCCGGTGGATTACCTGAAAATCGATGGCAGCTTTGTGCGCAATATGCTTGAGGATGAAATCGACAGCGCCATGGTGAGTACCATCGATCACCTGGCCAAGCAGATGGGTATCAGTACCATCGCCGAATACGTGGAAAGTCCAGAGCTGATGGAGAGGCTGCGGCAGATGGGAGTCGATTACGCCCAGGGATTCGGTATCGCGGCAGCGGCCGAGTTTCCCGCCGTGGACTCCGGCTTCTGAGGTCCCCGGGCTTCAGTTCGCCGCGCCGCCGTTACCTTCCGCCAGTGCCGGTTCCTGCTGCAGGTCCCCATACTGTCCAGCCCGCAGGCGCGGTCCGTACTGGCTGACCACCCGGGCAGCGGCGCGGCAGGCCAGTCGACCCGCTTCCGCAAACCCCATGCCCCGGTTAAGGCCGTACAGGAATGCTCCTGCGAAGGTATCGCCGGCGCCGTTGGTATCGATGGCGTGCACTTTCGGTGCCGTTACCCGGTGCTGCTGCTCGCCGTCCCAGACCAGTGCGCCATCTCCGCCCAGGGTGATGGCGAAGCTGCGGCACCGTTGCATCAGTGCTGTCGCGGCGGCCTCGATGGAGTCCGTGCGGGTATAGCCCAGGGCTTCATCCCGGTTGCAGAACAGCAGGTCAACGCCGTTGCCGATCATTTCTCCGAGCCCCTTATGGAACAGCTGGACCATCGCGGGGTCCGATAGGCTCAGGGCTGTTTTGACGCCTGCGGCCTCGGCTTCCTCGCGGAGGGTGATCGCTGCTTCCCGGCCGGTGTCGGAAGAGACCAGGTAGCCCTCGATATAGGCCCAGCGGGACGCCCGCAGGGCCTCGCGGTCCAGCTCGGCCACGGACAGCTGCCCGCTGATCCCCAGGAAGGTGTTCATGCTGCGCTCGGCGTCCGGTGTCACCAGCACCAGGCACTTCCCGGTGATGCCGGCGTCGGCCTGTTCCAGCGCGCCCGGGTAGGACACGCCGGCGCGGGACAGGTCGGCCCGGTAGAAGTCCCCGTTGTCATCATCAGCCACCTTGCAGGAATAGAAGGTGCGCAGCCCGAGGTAGCTGGCGGTGATGACGGTATTGGCCCCGGATCCACCGCAGGCGCGCTTGGCGGTTACCAGGTGGTCGCGCAGGTCACTGACCAGCTGTGCCTGGCGCGGCTCATCCACCAGGGTCATGACGCCCTTATCGACGCCCAGTGACTGCAGGTCGCCGTCGCTGACCTCAATCTCGGTGTCCAGGAGGGCGGCGCCAATGCCGTATAGATCGTACTGGTGCATAAGGATCCTTGCTCGGGGATGGATTCGGGGCTGGTTCAGGGGGCATTATGGCCGCCGGCAGGCCAAGTGCAAGTCGGGCGGGTTTGACATGTCCGGCGCAGGGCTTATAAATGCCCGGCCCGGGGTGTGCATTGCTGGCCCGGGCTCTGGCAGGACATTTAGGGAACGGCGCCGGCGTCTCCCTATCTATAGTTTACGTATTGGGTTGGTACTGCATCGCTATGGCTGCAACTAAGCGCAAGCGCACGAAATCTTCAAAACAGGCACGACTGCACCGCTGGCTCGTCAGGCTGGGGCTGTTGGCGCTGGTCGGCGCCCTGGCCCTAGCGGGCTATATGGTCTACCTGGACATGCAACTGCGTGAGCGACTCGATAGTCGCCAGTACCAGCTGCCGGCCAGGGTATTTGCACGCCCGCTGGTGCTGCGGGAGGGAATGGCCCTGCGCCCCGATGAGCTGATGGCGGAATTCGATGCGCTCTCCTACCGGGAGAAAAAGCCGCTGACAGAGCCTGGCCAGTGGCATCGTGAGGGCATGGCGTTCCGTATCTGGCGGCGTGACTTCGCCCATGCCGATGGGCGCGAGCCGGCGGCCCAGGTGACGTTCCGCCTGCGCAATGACGAACTCAGCAACCTGCGCGATGAAAATGGCCAGAAGATTGCCAAGTTTCGCCTGGATGCTGCACCTATAGGCACCCTGCTGGGAGGCGGCGATGATCGCAACCCGGTGCGCTTCGCTGATATTCCCCCGCTGCTCGCCAACACGCTGATCGCGGTGGAGGATCAGGACTTCCTGCGTCACTTCGGCGTGTCCCCGCGCGGTATTGCGCGGGCCATGATCGCCAATATCAAGGCCGGTGGTGTGGTTCAGGGGGGGTCGACGATCACCCAGCAGCTGGTCAAGAACATCTTTTTCGACCACAAGCCGAGCCTGCGGCGCAAGATCAATGAAGCGCTGATGGCGATCCTGATGGAGCTGCATTACGACAAGCCCTATATCCTGCAGGAGTACATCAACGAGGTGTGGCTCGGGCAGCAGGGCAGCCGGGCCATTTATGGCTTCGGCCTGGCGGCCGAATTCTATTTCCAGAAGCCGCTGGATACCCTTGAACCCCATGAGATGGCCTTGCTGGTGGGCCTGGCGAAGGGTGCCTCCTATTACAATCCCTGGCGCCACCCCAAGCGTGCGCTGGAACGCCGCAATACAGTCCTCGATGTGATGATGGAGCAGGGGCTCATCACCGCGGAGGAGCACAAGGACTACATTTCCCGGCCACTGGATGTGGCCAGTGCCGGGGCCGCGGCACAGAACCCCTACCCGGCGTTTACCGAGCAGTTGCTGGAAGAGCTACGCCCCTACTATTCCTATGAAGAGTTGCGCACCGCCGGCTTGCGGATTTATACCTCGCTTTCGCCGTCGATCCAGAAACTGGCGGAGGACGCGGTGAGCGCCCGTGCCGAGCAGATTGAGAAGGACCGCGGTATCCAGGCGGATTCGCTGCAGGCCGCAACGGTGCTGCTGGATAACAATAGCGGTAATGTCCTGGCGATGGTGGGTGACCGCCGGCCCCACTATCCGGGGTTCAATCGCGCACTGGAGGCGCGCCGCCAGGTCGGGTCGCTGATCAAGCCAGCGGTGTACCTCACGGCGCTGGAGCGCCCCCATCAGTACAACCTGGCGACAAGGATTGAAGATGCGCCCATCCGTGTTGAGGGCGACAATGGCGACGTGTGGATGCCGGCCAATTTCGGTAACAAGAGCCATGGCCCAACGCCGCTGTATCTCGCACTGGCTAAATCCTACAACCAGGCCACTGCCCGTCTGGGACTGGACCTGGGACTGGAGAATGTGCGCCAGACCATCCGCCGGCTGGGAGTGCAGGCCGACCTGCCACGGGTGCCGGCCCTGTTGTTGGGTGCCGTGGAAATGACCCCGTTTGAGGTTGCGGGCATGTACCAGACCATCGCCAATGGCGGCGAGCACGTGGAGCCGCGGACACTGCTGGCGGTGGCCAATGCGGACGGCGAGCAGGTACAGCGCTTCCGCCGCCGCAGCAACCGCGGTGTGGACGCAGTGCCTGCCTACCTGTTGCGTTATGCCATGGAGCAGACCATGCGCGAGGGTACCGGCAAGAGTGCCATGCGGCGCCTGCCGGGCAGTGTGGCCTTTGCCGGCAAGACCGGCACCACCAATGACTACCGCGACAGCTGGTTTGCCGGTTTCTCCCCGGACGTGACCGCGGTGGTCTGGCTGGGCCGCGATGATAATGAACGTACCAGCCTGACCGGTGCCACCGGCGCGCTCACCATCTGGACCGAGATCATGCGCAAGCTGCCGCATCGTCACGGCCGGGTGGAGCCCCCGCGTGGTGTGGAGTTCAAGCCGGTCAATGAGCGTGGCCAGTATATGAACCCGGAGTATTGCCGGGGCGGCAAGGAGTTGCCGTTTTCCCATGAAACGCGGCTGGAACCGGCGCCGGAATGTCGCGGTCGCGACCGTTTCCGCTGGTTCCGCGATTTCTTCGGGGATGACCAGGACGACAGCCGCAGGGATGATGCCGCCCCGCGCGAGGATATGACCCCGGGCTGGGGCGTGGACCCGGACGAGGAGGACCGGCAGCGGGAACGCGAACGCCAGCTGCAGGAACAATTACGCCGGGATGACCAGCGGCAGCAGCCGGGTTGGGAGGAGGAACCACTCCAGCTACCCCGGGATGACGCCTGGCAGGAGGAAGAGCGCCGCGCCGCAGAGGAGCGGCGGATACTGCAGGAGCGCCTGCAGGAAGAGGAGCGGCGGCGGGAGGAGCTGCGCCGCCGTGGCCAGGAGGGGGTCCCGGTGGAGGAGGCCGAGCCCTGGCCCGGGGAGGAGGACCAGTGGCCCTGACCCACCGGGTCAGATGTCGTTGGTCTCCGCCCAGTCTTTTAACTGTTCCAGTACCGCCAGAGAGGAGCGCCCGAACGGGGTGATCTCGTAGGCTACTGCGATTGGCCGGGTGCTCAGCACCTGGCGGCGCACCAACCCCTGGATTTCCATTTCCTTCAGCCTCTGGTCCACCATTTTCTTGCTCGCACCACCCAGCTGGCGCGCCAGTTCGTTGAAGCGAACCGGGCCATGCTGCAAGTGCCAGAGAATCGAACCTTTCCACTTCCCGCCAATAATGCGCATGCCCCGTTCGATCGGGCAGGGCTCCAGGCAGGTGTCTGCTTCGCCGGTGTTAGCGGGGCGTCCGCTTCTGGTTTCACTCATTGGTCACATTACCGTTTGGACTCGGCCGGGCGGCTCCCTTCAACCACTGGCGGCCAATACAGGCTGCGGGCGGTCGAGGTGCGGCCACGCCAGCGCTCCCTGTGGTTACAAAAAGTATACTGGTTGACAGTGGTAACCTAAGGTAACAGTATTCCGCCCGCTTATCCATTCACTGTATTTGCGGAGTCACGAGTGAACCTCTTCATCATCAATACCCACCAGTACTATCCCTTCTCAGAGGGCAAGCTGAACGCTGCCATGGTCGAGATCGCCAGGGAAGAAGCCGAAGCCGCCGGCCACGCGGTCAGAGTCACCACCATGCAGGATGCCTATGACGTGGAGGGGGAGCTGGAAAAGCACGAGTGGGCTGACGTCATCCTGTTGCAGACCCCGGTCAACTGGATGGGCGTGCCCTGGCCCTTCAAGAAATATATGGACGAGGTCTATACCGCCGGCATGTCCGGGCGGCTCTGCGCGGGCGATGGCCGGCACCGTGACCAGCCTGAAAAGCAGTATGGCACCGGTGGTGTGCTGGGCGACAAGCGTTACATGCTCTCACTGACCTTCAACGCGCCGGCGGATGCGTTCGGGGACAGGGATCAGTTTCTGTTCCAGGGGCGTAGTGTCGACGATCTGTTTATGCCCGCTCATATGAATTTCCGCTTTTTCAACATGTCCCCACTGGAGACATTTGTCTGCTATGACGTGATGAAAAACCCCGATACCGAGAACGACAAGCTGCGTTTTCGTGCGCACCTGCGCAAACACCTCAATCTGGACGGCGCTGCGCGGGAGAGCGGTGCAGCCTTAGAGAGCCAATAAGTCAGGATAGGGAATCAGGGCGTTCCCTCTGTCGTGCTATTCCCTGTCCCCGAACAGACATTTGCAGCAGCCCTGGTGCCTTGCCGTTTACCTCCGGGACGCTTCCCGCGTTCTCGGACGTGGAGATACTCCCCACGATCACTTTGTCATTGGGCAGCGATCTGCCCGGAATTGGGGCTGGCAGTGAATAGCCGGCTGCGCCTCAATGGTGGCCTGGCTGGGGGCCGCTGAGCATATGGCCAGCGGCCACTGCCCCGTCGCGAATCGACGTGACGGGGGCGTGGCAGGTCACGACCGCTGGATCAGTTCAGCGGCCTCTTCGGCAAAGTAGGTGAGGATACCGTCTGCACCGGCACGCTTGAACGCCAGCAGTGACTCCAGTATTACCGGCTCGCGCGCGAGCCAGCCATTATCGAAAGCGGCGCAGTGCATGGCGTACTCACCGCTGACCTGGTAGGCGAATGTTGGCACCTTCAGCTCTTGCTTGACCCGGGTCACCACGTCCAGGTACGGCATGCCCGGCTTTACCATAATCATGTCTGCGCCCTCGCGAACATCCAGTGCGCATTCGTGCAGGGCCTCGTTGCTGTTGGCCGGGTCCATCTGGTAGCTGGCCTTGCTGCCGCCTTTCAGGTTGCCGGCGGATCCCACGGCATCGCGGAAGGGGCCATAGTAAGCCGAAGCGTATTTTGCTGCGTATGACATGATGAGCGTGTTGACCTGCCCATCATGCTCCAGCGCAGCGCGGATGGCACCGATACGGCCGTCCATCATGTCTGATGGGGCCACCACATCAGCCCCCGCCTCGGCATGGGACAGGGCCTGCTCGACAAGTACCTCGACGGTGTCGTCATTGACGATATAGCCATTGTCATCCATCAGGCCGTCCTGGCCGTGGCTGGTAAAGGGGTCCAGCGCCACATCGGTGATAACGCCAAGTTCCGGCGCGGCGTTTTTCAGCTCGCGTACGGCGCGCTGGGCCAGGCCATCCGCGGCGTAGGCGGCGCGGGCGTCTGCCGATTTTGCCGACGGATCAACCACCGGGAACAGCGCCACCGCCGGAATGCCCAGGCTAACCAGTTTTTTCGCCTTGGTTGCGAGCAGGTCGACGCTCAGGCGCTCGACCCCGGGCATGGAGGCCACCTGCTGGGTCTCGCCGCGTCCCTCGATCACAAACAGGGGCAGAATCAGGTCGTCGCAGGAGAGCTGGTGCTCCCGCACCAGGCGACGGGCAAAATTCCGGGCGCGCAGGCGGCGCATGCGGGTGTTGGGAAAGGGGCCGCGCTCAAGGCTGATACTCATGGGACTGGACCTTGTGAGGAAAAGTATTGGATCGATTTGAGAGTGATTACCCCGGCCGGCAGTGCCGGGCCCTGCCGCTGCGACTCGCACCGGGTCATCCGGGCGGCAATGATAACAAAAGGAGAACCATCGATGTCCGTTGCCCTGTGGTGCCTGCTGGCGGCCGCCGTTATGCCTTACCTGTTCACAGTGACCGCGAAACTCAGTGGGCGCGGGCGCTATAACAACCGCGCTCCGCGCCAGTACCTCGAGGAGCAGAAGGGGCTGTCACAGCGGGCAGACTGGGCACAGCGCAACAGCTTTGAGGCGCTGCCGGTATTCGCCGCGGCGGTCCTGGCGGCGCTGGTGGCAGGGGTTGCTGAGCCCTGGCTGGCGGGATTATCGCTGGCCTTTATCGGCATTCGCGTGATCTATGGCGCCTGCTACCTGTGCGACTGGCACGCGGCCCGCTCCCTGGTATGGTTCGCGGGCTTCGCCTGCTGCATGACACTGCTGGTCATGGCGGCGTTGACCGCCTGACGGCACTGCCGCCAGGCGAGCCCCGGTTTCAGCTGCCGGCAATAGAAGCCAGCACCCGGCGGGCGGCAGCGATCGTATACTCGATGTCTTCACTGCTGTGGGCGGCGGACATGAATCCGGCCTCGAAGGATGCCGGGGCCAGGTATACCCCTTCGTCCAGCATGCCGTGGAAGAAACGGTTGAACTGCTCGTTATTGCAGGCCATGACCTGCTGGTAGTTGGTCACCCGGGGTTCGTCGGTGAAGAAGAAGCCGAACATGCTGCCGGCCCGGTTGGCAGACATGGGTATCCCCGCTTCCTTCGCAGCTTCCAGGATCCCGTTAACCAGCGTTTCCGTCCGCTCGTTCAGCTGCTCGTAAAGCCCGGGTTCCTGTACCAGGCGCAGGGTCTCCAGGCCCGCCACCATACCGACCGGATTACCGGACAGGGTGCCGGCCTGGTAGATCGGCCCCAGGGGCGCGATCTGTTCCATGATCTTCCGTTTGCCGCCGAAGGCACCTACCGGCATGCCGCCGCCGATGACCTTGCCCAGTGTGGTGATATCTGCCTCGATACCGTAATGACCCTGCGCGCCGGTCAGGCTGACGCGGAATCCGGTCATCACTTCATCGAGGATCAGCAGCGCGCCGTGCTGGTCACACACCTCCCGCAGGGTTTCGAGGAAGCCGGGTACCGGTGGCACACAGTTCATATTGCCTGCCACCGGCTCGACGATGATGCAGGCAATCTGGTCGCCGATTTCAGCAAAGCACTGTTTTACCGATTCCGGGTCGTTGTAATTCAGGGTGATGGTGTGGTCCGCGAGGGAGGCAGGCACGCCGGGGGAGGAGGGTACGCCCATGGTCAGGGCGCCGGAGCCGGCCTTGACCAGCAGGGAGTCGGAGTGTCCGTGGTAGCAGCCCTCGAACTTCACGATCTTGTCGCGGCCGGTATAGCCGCGGGCCAGCCGGATAGCGCTCATGGTGGCCTCGGTGCCGGAATTCACGAAGCGCACCAGATCCATGTTTGGCCACAGGCGGCACAGCTCTTCTGCCAGTTCTGTCTCCAGCTCGGTAGGGGCCCCGAAGCTGAGGCCGGACTGGGCCTGCTCCACCACGGCCTCAATGACCTCCGGCCGCGCGTGCCCCAGCACCATGGGCCCCCAGGATTGCACGTAATCGACATAGCGCTTGCCGTCTGCATCGAACAGGTAGGCGCCCTCGGCGCGTTCGATAAACAGCGGTGTGCCACCGACCGCGCGGAAGGCGCGCACCGGCGAATTGACGCCACCGGGAATGAATTGCTGGGCTTCGGCAAAGAGTTGCTCGGATTTGCTCATATCGATTTGCGGCCTTGCTGATTGGCTGAAAATTTGGCGGGTATTATCCGGATGGGCGACGACAGGAGCAAATAGCGCAAGGGGTTGCGATGGCCGCCATGGGACGCCCGCAAAGGGTGTTCCCCTCGGCGCTTTAGCGCTTGGTCCAGAACAGGCGGTTTGGCACCGGGCGACCCATACCCAGCCGCCGGCTATCGGCGATAGCGCTCCAGGTGAACTGCTGGCTGCGGCTAACGGCCTCGATGACCGTGAGACCGTGGGCTATATGGCAGGCGATGGCAGTGGCGAGCGTGCCACAGGTGCCATAGGCGGCCGGCGGCAGGCGCCGCCAGAGGAATTGGCGCATCAGGCCCCGTTCATCGTAAAGCCGATTCTCCAGCTGCTGGTCTGCAGCGGGTACGCCGGTGAGCAGCAGGTAGCGGCAGCCGCTTTCCAGCAGTTCCTGGGCCTGGGCATCGAGTACGTCGGCCTCCACTGCCATGGCCCGGGCCTCGCGGCGGTTGGGGCAGACCATGGTGGCGAACGGCAGCAGGAGCGAGGTCATCGCCTCCCACAGCGGGGGTGCCAGCATGCTCTCCTTGTCGGACAGGGTGGCATCCGGGTCGATCACAATGGGGATGTGCGGGTAGTCGGCCAATACGCTGTGGAGGGCGCGGACGTTTTCCACCGATCCCAGGTAGCCGATCTTGATCGCCGCGACCGGGAGATCCTCGAGCACCGCCCGGGCCTGTTCCACCAGCAGGGTGTCCTCTACCGGTGCCACGCCCTGGAGCTCGCCGGTATCACAGACACTGATTGCGGATACCGCGGACGTGCAGTGGCAGCCCAGGCTCACCGCTGTCTCGGTGTCCGCGGTAATGCCCGCACTACCACTGGGGTCGTGGTGGGTGATGGTCAGTATGATGGGTTGGCGTGTATCCATTTCCTGTCGGGTACGCTATCGGGGCATTGGGCTCGACCAGAGATTTCCTAATTCTAGTTGTTATCTGGCGGCGAGCCCGAGTGATCCGGTGCCTAAAAGGGCCGCACGACCGCCAGAATCACGATCGCCACCAGCACCAACACCGGCACCTCATTAAAAATACGGAAATAGCGCCCGGATTTGGTCACGGTGCCTGCAGCAAACTGGCGCACGTAGGCGCCGCACATATGGTGGTAGCCGATCAGCAGCACCACCAGCAACAGTTTGGCGTGAAGCCAGCCGGCACTCTTGTAGTAATCGACGTTGAAGGTGATCAGCCAGCCGCCCAGCAGGATGGTGGCGATCATCGATGGCATGCCTATGCCCCGGTAAAGGCGGCGTTCCATAATGCAGAAGCGGTCCCGGCTGGTGGCGTCGGTGGCGTCCCGGTGGTAGACAAACAGGCGCGGCAGGTAGAAGAGCACAGCGAACCAGCAGACCATGGCCACAATATGGAAGGCTTTGACCCAGAGCATTGCGTATTCCTTGTTGTTGTCGTTCTCGCGATCACACCGGCCCCGCTGGGGGCAGGATCACTTGCGGTAAAAGTTGTCGATATCTGCCGGCAGGATAATGCCCGCGGCGTCATTGTCCAGTGTGCCGGCGTGGCCACGTGCAATGTAGAGAGCGTCTGCCTTGCTGGTTTCCAGTTCCTGCTGTGCCTCCAGCAGCGTACTGCGCCAATTGAGGCTGGCGAGGGCAAAACGCTCCCCCGGTAGTTTCAGCAGGTCTACCGGCGGTTCCGCGGCTTCATCACTACTGTCTTCCTGCGGGCCACGCTGCGCCGGCGCCTCGCCCCTCTTTTCCTCTACCCGCTGCAGGAAGCTGGCGAGGTCGGCTGCCCGCAGCAGCTGGTGGGCCGGTTCCTCCGACAGCTCCACCAGTACCCACAGCGGGTGTCGCTGGATCAGTCGCTCGGCGTCGGCGCGACTGACCTTTTGGGGCGATACCACGAAACGCCGCTCCATCACGCTTGCGACCCCCACCCGGCTGAGCATCTGCGCGCGCCAGCTGGGCGTGCCGCTTTTATCCAGTGCCCGCAATGTTTCCTGGAAGATGCCCTGGGAGGCGAAGAAGTAGCGGCTCACCAGGCAGGCAACCACGATCATCATCATGCCGGGAAACAGCACGTTCGGGTTGTACGTCAGCTCCAGGATTGCCAGTAGCGCCGCGAGCGGCGCATCCAGCAGTGCGGCCATCATTGCCGCCATGCCCACCATGGCGTAGAAGCCCGGGCTGGCGGTGTACTCGTCCAGCCACAGGTTGGCGAGGCTGCCGGCAATCCCCCCCAGGCAGGCGCCCAGGAACAGGCTCGGGCCGATCACGCCCCCGGGGATACCGAGCCCGGAGGCAAAGGCCGTCGCCACCAGTTTCGCCGCCACGATCACCAGCAGGGAGCCGAGGGCGATTTCCCCCAGCATTGCCAGCTCCAGAGTGTCGTAACCGGCACCGAGTATTTCCGGCACCCATATGCCGAGTGTGCCGGTCACCAGCCCGACCGCGAGGAAGCGCAACAGCGGTGCACGGCGTTGCATGGGCACCAAGTGCCGTTGGGCGCGAATGAACAGGGCCGCCAGGGTGCCGATCACAACAGCGCAGAGTACCAGCACCGGGAGTTCGGCCAGGGTGCTCAGTTGGATTGAGGGGACATTGAAGGCCGGCTGGCTGCCGAACGCCAGCTGGGTAATGGCGCTGCCGATGGCTGCGGCGAGGATCACCGGCAGGAAACCCACAACCGAGTACTCCAGCATCACCACCTCCATGGCGAACACCACGCCTGCAAGGGGCGTATTGAAGGAGGCGGCAATCGCGGCAGCCACACCGCAGGCCAGCAGGCTGCGCACCGAGTTGTTGGGCAGCTTCAGCTTGCGTCCCAGCCAGCTGCCGCTGGCAGCGCCCAGGTGGACCGCGGGACCTTCGCGACCCACGGACTGGCCGCTCACCAGTGCGATTGCACCGGCGAAAAACTGCAGCACGGCATTGGCCAGGGGCATATTGGCCTGGTGGTTGTGCAGCCTGTCGACGACATGGACCACGCCGACCAGCCGCACACTGGGATTCAGCAGGTGATATATCGCCGCGAGGAGCAGTGCGCCGAGCACGGGCAGGCCAAAACGCCACTGGACCGGGAGCCCTTCATAGCGCTCCGGTATGGTCAGGAACAGTTCGGCGGGGATTTCACTCAGCAGGCGGAAGGCGACCGTCACAGCGCCCGCCAGGATACCGGTCAGCAAGGCCATGGCCAGTAGCGGCGCCAGGGCTTCCTGTGATGAGAGCTGCAGACGCCATCTCTCCAGTCCCCGCTCGCGCAGGGGCCATGTGGGCGTCTTCTTTGAACCTGTGGGGCGGGCTTTCGTGGGCACCGTGCGTCCTTTCCCGTTAGTGGCTTGTGGTAGAGTGCAGCCTCCATTATACAGACCGCGCCGGCGGTACATGGGTGAGCCGGATACGGATATAGCAGCGAGGAGTGAGACAGTGATTAAAGTAGCCATCGTCGGCGGGACAGGATATACGGGAGTGGAGCTGCTGCGACTGCTGGCGTTGCACCCGCAGGCGAGTCTGGCCGTTATCACATCGCGGGCCCTGGCGGGCCAGCCGGTGGCGGAACTTTTCCCCAGCTTGCGGGGTCACTGTGACCTGGCTTTCTGTGCACCGGACCTGGAACAGCTGGCGTCCTGCGACCTGGTGTTTTTCGCCACACCCCATGGTGTGGCGCAGGCTCAGGTGCCGGCGCTGGTGGAGCGCGGGGTGCGGGTTGTGGACCTGTCGGCGGATTTCCGCCTGCGCGACATTGCCACCTGGGAGCGCTGGTACGGCCAGCCGCACGCTGCGCCGGAGCTGGCCGCACGGGCGGTTTACGGCCTGCCGGAGGTGAATCGTGAGCAGATCGCCGGAGCGCAGCTGGTCGCCTGCCCGGGTTGCTACCCGACCGCAATCCAGCTCGGCTGGATCCCGCTGCTGGAGCGGGGGCTGGTGGAGCCTGAACACCTGGTCGCCAGTGCGGCGAGCGGCGCCACGGGTGCGGGCCGGCAGGGGAAGACAGAGCTGCTGCTGGCTGAGAACAATGACAGCTTCCGGGCCTATGCGTCCGGGGGGCACCGCCATCTGCCGGAGATCGAGCAGGGGTTACGCCGGGTGCAGGCCGGGGGCAGCCCCGAGCCGCGGGTGACTTTCGTCCCGCACCTGCTGCCAATGGTCCGGGGTATTCATGCGACCCTCTTCGCGCGGCTGAGTGGGGATGCTGAGCTGGCTGCACTGCAGGAACACTATGAGCAGCGCTATGCCGATGAGCCATTTGTTGACGTAATGCCGCTCGGCAGTCACCCGCAGACTCGCAGTGTGAGGGGCTCCAATATGTGCCGTATCGCCCTCGCCAGGCCGGAAGAGCGGGATACGGTGGTGGTTATGTCGGTAATCGACAATCTCGCCAAGGGGGCTTCGGCCCAGGCCATCCAGAATATGAATATTATGTTTGGCCTGAATGAGAACCTCGGACTGGAGAGCCCGGCGCTGCTGCCTTAGAATCGTCAAATTCAACAGGCTCATCAATCACGATTAGTGAGATAAGAACACAACGGATGTCATGGCGCATAAAGTAAAAGGCAGTAAACAATACCGCATGAAGGTGGTACCGCACCGGCCATATTCCGGCGCCCTGTCCGTGCTGGGGGTGACACTGCTGGTACTGGCCACGTCGGCGGCCGCCTACTTTGCGGGGCAGTATCACCTCCGCAAAGGGCTCGACCGCAAGACCCTGGCCCATGAAGAGTCCCTTGATAGACTCGAGGCCCTGCAGCGGGAGAACGAGGCGCTGCGGCTCCGGGTAGCCACGGCTGAGCAGTCACTGGCAATCGGTGAGCAGGCGGACGAGAAAATACGCGCGGAACTGGTGGAGAAGGAAAACCGCATTGCCGAGCTAAAGCAGGAGATTTCCTTTTACCGGGGCGTGATGGCACCGGATGATGACGGCGATGGCGTTTCCATCGGCCGCTTCAGTCTTTCGCAGATGGCCGATGAGAGGCGCTTCCAGTTCAAGCTGTTGGTGCAGCAATCGGCCACGCGACACAGCGTGGTGACGGGACATGCGACTTTCACCGTGGTGGGCAGTCAGGATGGACAGCCAAAACGCTATCCCCTGAGCGACCTGTCGCAGCAGGTGGAGAGCGAAAAGATCGCCCTGCGCTTCAAATATTTCCAGAATATTGAGGGCGAGCTACAGTTGCCTCATGGCTTCGAGCCGGAAGGCGTTGAGCTGTCGCTCAAGTCCAGTGCGCGAAAGGGGTTCAATATTGAGCAGCGCTATGGCTGGCTGGTTCAGAAGAGCTGATGCCAGGCGCTGATTTCACGAGGTTTCGACTCAGTTATGTTTAAAAAGCAAGAGAAAGAGAAGACGACAACTATGGCTAGCTCTGGAAGTAACCACACGACTCTGATCGCACGCCAGACCGAGGTGAGCGGCGACCTGCATTTCCGCGGTAACCTGGTGGTTGAAGGCACTGTGAACGGCAATGTCAGCGCACACAGCGACAGCGACGCGCGGCTACAGATTGTCGATGGTGGCAAGGTCGAGGGTGAGATCCGCGTCCCGCACGTGGTGATCAACGGCAACGTCAAGGGGGATGTCTACGCCGTGCGCCACCTGGAGCTCTCCGCCAAGGCGATGGTCGAGGGCAACGTGCACTACAAGCTGATCGAGATGGTCAAGGGTGCGCAGGTCAACGGCTCCCTGGTCTCCAACGTCGAGGTGGACACTGCCGGCGAGCCCCGCATGCTCGAGTACTCCGAGGAGGCCTCGGTAGACGCCGAGTAATCCTGACCCCCTGCCGTCGGTCGGTCAGTCGCTGCCTGCGAGCCGGCCGGCAGCCCCGGCAAATACTTGACTGATTTCGTCGGTTTTAGCACTATGGCGACCCCCGTGCCCTGCTCAATACAATGAGTCTGTGGGCTGCTGGGTCCCATATTCTGCCGAGAGAGACTTATGTCAGAAGCTGTTTCCTTTTCTCCCGAGCCGGTGATCGTCACCGACAAGGCGGTGGCCAAGGTCAAGAGCCTGCTGGAAGAGGAAGGTAATCCAGAGCTGAAACTGCGGGTGTTTGTCACCGGCGGCGGTTGTTCCGGTTTCCAGTATGGGTTCACCTTCGATGAGCTGGTGGCCGACGACGATGCCCTGGTAGAAAAAGACGGCATTGAGGTCGTGGTGGACCCCATGAGCTATCCCTACCTGGTGGGTGCAACGGTGGACTATGAGGAGGGCCTGTCCGGATCGCGATTTGTGGTGCAGAACCCCAACGCGTCCTCCACCTGCGGATGCGGTTCCTCATTTTCGATCTGATGCCCGAACCCGGGTCCACGACGGGGCCCGGTATGCAACTTACCTTTACTTCCCCTCGCAGCGTTTATTTCCCGACCGGCGGCTAGGCCGGATAGATACCACCAAGGATCGTTTCGCGGTCGGCGCCGGTCACGCCGGGACAGTTGCCCGGCAGCCCGCGCATGGTCTGGCGTGCCAGCCATGCAAAGCCCACGGCCTCCAGCCAGTCGGCGTCGATACCGTAATTGCCGGTGCTGGCGATGGACCATGTGGGCAGACGCCGGCGCAGTCGTCGCATCAGGTCACCATTGCGCGCACCGCCGCCACAGATCAGCAGCTCACCGCCATTGGCAAAGGCATGCACGGCATCCGCAATGCTGGCTGCCGTGACTTCCGCCAGGGTCGCCTGAACATCCGCTGGCGCCAGTTCCAGCCCCTCGCCGGCCCGCTCCAGCCAGGTCGGGTTGAACGCCTCGCGCCCGGTACTTTTGGGGGGTGGGGCGTTGAAATAGGGGTCGGCCATCAGGCGATTGAGGAGTTCCGGGCTCACGCGGCCGCTGGCTGCCCAGGCGCCGTCACGATCAAAGGGCTCGCTGCGGTGCAGGCCGATCCAGTAATCCAGCAGCGCGTTGCCGGGCCCGGTATCGTAACCCCGGACCGTGCCATCGGCGCACAATTCGGTGATGTTGGCCATGCCGCCTATGTTGACCACCGCGCGGTCGCGGTCGGCGGAAAAGGCTGCTTTGTGGAAGGCCGGCATCAGGGGGGCGCCCTGGCCGCCGAGGGCCATATCCCGCCGGCGAAAGTCTGCGACTGTGGTGATGCCGGTCCGGGTGGCGATGGTATTCGGGTCGCCCAGCTGCATGGTAAAGGGGTAGGCAACGGAGCCGGGCGGGCGGTGCCGAACGGTCTGGCCGTGGCTGCCGATGGCTGTCACGACGGCTGGCTCGATCCCGGTATTTTCCAGTAGCGCCAGGGTCGCATCGGCGAATAGCTGTCCCAGCTGGCAATCCAGCTGGCCGGCGCGATCCAGCTCAGAGGGACCGGGCGCGCACAGCGCCAGGACGGCGTCGCGCAGGATAGGTGGAATCGGGTGGCCCAGCGTGGCGACAATATCGGCCCCGGATGATGTTTCCCCTGAAAAATCGACCAGCACCGCGTCGATACAATCGACGCTGGTGCCGGACATCAGGCCGACGTAAAGCTCGCCCATATTGTCAGTTGACGTTTTGTTGGTTTTTTTCTTCGCTGCGTTGTGCCAGCGCCGGTTGCTCGTAATTTTCCAGCTTCGCCAGCAGGGGCTGGGTCTGGGCGCGAAAGCGCGCCATTTCCGCTTCCGGTATGGACTTGGCCTTCGGTAACTTGCGCACAATCGTGGCTGGGTTGCGGTGGTGGCCGTCTACCAGGAACTCGTAGTGCAGGTGGGGGCCGGTGGCGTAGCCGGTAGAGCCCACGGTGCCGATGACCTGGCGCTGTTTGACCCGGTCCCCGACTTTCACCTTGCGCTTGTTGAGGTGCAGGTAGCGGGTGATGTAACGCTCGCCATGCTTGATAAATACGTAGTTGCCGTTGGGGCGGCTGTAGCCCGCCCGGATGACCCGCCCGCTGCCGGCAGCATAAACGGGTGTGCCGGTGGGGGCTGCGTAGTCCGTGCCATTGTGGGGGCGGCGGGTTTTATGGATCGGGTGTAGCCGGCTCGGGTTGAAGTGCGAGCTGATACGGGCAAAGTCCACGGGGGTGCGGATAAATGCCTTGCGCATGCTTTTCCCGTCCGGGGTGTAGTAGTTGGCGTCGCCATTCTGGTCGACATAGCGCACGGCACTGAAAGTCTTACCCTGGTTGACGAAGGTCACGGCCTGGATCGGGCCGTTGTCTATTTTCTCTCCGTCGAGGAATTCTTCCTCATAAAGGACGCTGAAGTGGTCCCCCTTTCTGATATCGAGGGCAAAGTCGATATCCGAGCTGAATACCTGCGCCATTTCCATGATCAGGTTGTTGCTCAGGCCGGCGTTGTTACCGGCGACGAACAGCGAGCTCTCGATTTCTGCCTGGCGATAGGCGGGATAGCTGTCGGCTTCCCGCTTGTGCAGGGCATAGCTGAAATCACCGGTTTCGCCGCGCTTGAACTCCAGGCGGCTGAGGCGGTCCCGGTGCAGTTCCAGGCTTTTGAGGGAGCCATCGGCGGCAATGTGGAAAGTGAGTTCCTCGCCCGGGCTCAGGCGTGCCAGTCCCTTTGCTTCCTTGCCGCTCTCCAGTAGCTCGTACATGTGCCGGGCATCGACACCGGCGCGGTCGAACAGATTGGACAGAGTGTCGCCGTTGCGTACCTTCACCCGCTTGGTGCTGAGCGTGGCGGGAGCCGCTGCGGAGGCCTCCGGCGCTGCGCCAGTTGCAGCTTCGCCGGCTGTGGGTGCTGCTTCCTCGACTGAGGAGAGGGTCACGGGGAGTGAGTGGCGTTTCGCTTCTACCTCTGGGGTGGAAACGAACATGGCGAGTGCCAGCGCGCAGCTGGCACCACCGGCTGCGAGAGCGTGAGTGCGCGGGAAGTGCTGGCGCAGGGCGCCCAGCAGGCGCGGCTTGGGAGTGCGATGATTCTGCATGGTCTTAACAGGAGGCGCTGCTTGTACTTGTATTGCGTGCTTGGGAGTGTCTAAAAAACGAACACCAAGCGTTCTTTATACCAAAGATTTTACCTTGATTCACGGGGTAATTGACCTGTCTGTCCATGACGGAGTTCCTTTGCCTTAACATCCCGCAGTCGCTAATGCGCCAGGGGGGCGCTTGTATTTCATCCAGTATCGGGTAATGTTGCTGCCGCTCCGCCGCCAGCGAGCGGCGCAACAGACAATTAATGCAAGAGAATGCACGAGGGAAAACAATGGCCGGGGTCGATACGACACTGCTGAAAGACTTGGACCGCCGGGGGCTGATCAACCAGGCCACCGGGGATGGGGAACTTACCGAGCATCTGGCGCAGTCCCGCACCCTCTATTGCGGCTTCGATCCCACCGCTGATTCCCTTCATATAGGGAGTCTAGTACCCCTGCTGACTTTGAAGAGGTTTCAGGCGGCAGGACACAAGCCGATCGCGCTGGTTGGCGGCGCAACCGGCCTGATTGGTGATCCTTCCTTCAAGGCGCAGGAGCGGAACCTGAATACCCCCGAGGTGGTTGCCGGGTGGGTGGACAAGATTCGGGCGCAGGTTTCCCGGTTTATCGATTTTGACTGTGGCGAGAACAGCGCCATGGTGGTGAATAACCTGGACTGGACGAAAGACCTCAGCGTACTGGATTTTTTGCGCGACGTGGGCAAGCACTTCTCCGTCAATAATATGGTGAACAAGGAGTCGGTCAAGCAGCGGATCCAGCGTGAGGGCGAGGGTATCTCCTTTACCGAGTTTTCCTACATGCTGCTGCAGTCCATGGACTTCTCAGAGCTCTACCGGGGATACGACTGCACCCTGCAGATCGGGGGCTCCGACCAGTGGGGTAACATCACCGGTGGCGTCGACCTGACGCGGCGCCAGCATCGGGGCAAGGTGTTTGGCATGACAATGCCCTTGGTTACCAAGGCCGACGGAACCAAGTTCGGCAAGACCGAAAGCGGCACCATCTGGCTGGACCCGGCGCGGACTTCACCCTATGCCTTTTACCAGTTCTGGCTGAATACGGCTGACGCCGATGCCTATAAGTTCCTGCGCTACTTTACTTTCCTGAGTGTCGATGAGATCGACGAGATCGAGCGTGCTGACGCGGAGCGTGCCGGCAAGCCCGAGGCGCAGGGCATCCTGGCGCGCGAGGTGACCCGTGAAATCCATGGCGAGGAGGGGGTGGCCGCCGCCGAGCGTATCTCCCGGGCGCTGTTCTCCGGCGACAGCACCGAGTTGTCCGAGAGTGACCTGGAGCAGCTGCGCCAGGACGGCCTGCCGAGTTCCGTGCTGCCTGCCGACTTCGGTGACCAGAGCCTGATCCATGTACTCGTGGAGGCCGGCATGGCCCCATCCGGAAAGCCGGTCAAGGATGCCCTGGGCCGCAACGCCGTGCTGGTGAATGGGCAGGCGGTGGGGATTGATCGCAATAGTGATCCGGCCGGGGTGTTCAGCCAGGCTCATGCCAAGTGCGGTCGCTTCTTTATCGTTCGCCTGGGCAAAAAGAAGTACCACCTCTTTACCCTGGCTGGCTGATTGCTTTTCAGGCGTTTTTGGGGTGGCAGAGACTTTTTTACGGTTTTGTCACAAAAGCGCTTGCACCGGTCTCTGCCAGTCCGTATAGTTCGCGCCCTCGCTGCTTGAGAAGTGGCGGGGAGGCAGCTCCAAGTGATTGATTTTCTTAAGAAAATTTCTTCAAAAAAGAGCTTGCCAGACACGGAGAGGCCGCTATAATGCGCGCCACTTCGGAAGGGCCGGGCGGTCCTTCGGGGTCGGGAAAAGACGCCTTCGGGCATCGGTTTCCGGCACTGAAAAAAGCCTTCAAAAAAGGCTTGCCAAGCACGAAGAGGTCGATATAATGCGCGCCCCTTCGACGGTCACCGGAAGCGGTGGTCGGGGATCCCGGAAAGGCCCGAGCGGCCGGC
>NZ_JAJSAP010000007.1 GCF_021729035.1 Microbulbifer sediminum
GATTGGGTATGTAAGCCCGGCAGAGTATGAGCGCAAATGCGCGTAGTTAGAGTGTCTACTTTTTGTGGGTAAGACCACTAAGTCAAGGAGTCTACTTACAATGCTAGAAATCAGGCCAAATTGTGAGTGCTGTGATAAGGATTTACCTCCGGATTCAGTCGAGACAATGATCTGTACTTACGAGTGTACATTTTGCAGGCAATGTGTGGATGACATTTTGGAAAATGTTTGCCCTAATTGCGGGGGAGGCTTTTCGCCTCGACCTGTTAGACCTAAAGTTGCAAGACGGGCAGGCTTAAGCATTGAGCACCAACCCCCATCTAAAAAAAGGGTCACTACCAAGTACAGCATAAATGAGTTGAAAGAATTTTCAGCTACAGCCAAGCATATTGCATCAGAAGACAGATGATAAAAATAACCTCACATAACAAGGCGAGCCAGTTAGGACCTGCCAGCGCACGACACTTCGCTGGGCATTGGCTTTAGGAGGGGGGAAAGGTGACCTCAGAGTTTTATACTGAAAAAATTGACCATAAAGACTTACCTGGCGAGTATCGTCAGGCAGTTTTTCGATACGTTAGAGATTTGATTGGTACCCAGGGTAGATCGCCAGAGCGCTTTGCCGAATTTTGTGGTGAATGGGTTTGTGACCAGGTTCTGGGTGAAGGGCAGTCCACTAGCGGAACTATTGCATCCGAAATAACAATTAAGCCAAGTGGTGAAGCGCCTTCAAAATCCTTGGATTCAAGGTGGGAATGTCCACGCGATAGATGGGAATTAAAAGAAAACGGATGTTTGGCTCAGTCGCACTATGTTAAACCTATGCCAGAGTTTGGTATTAACCATCCAGGCTACCAAGAAGAGTGGTTGCACGTTCTGTTCATATCCGATGATGAATTTGTGACCTTCAACGGTGATGCGAGCCTGGTTATGAAATATAAGCGAAAATACAAGAAAACCTGACAATGCCATGTATGCGGAGATTGCATGATGACGGACGTCTGCACTAGGAAAGTATGAACGAAATCAATAGAAACTTTGCCTGGAGTAATGATTACTCTGAAGGCTCCTTCGTAGCCATCTTTCACGAGAACCAGGCGTGGGATGATGACGAGTACTATAAACTGGAAAATTACCTCTACGATGAGTGTGAACGTCACTCAGGCCAAAGTGTTATTCCACGAGAAGTGGTCTGGCCTGCAATGCGGATTTATAGTTATTTGTCGCAGTCCATTGGCTGTCACTTTGATAAGGACGATGGATTTGAAATAAAGAACATCAACCGGGATCAGTTATATCAACGGCGCGAGCGCTTACAGTTAATATTCGAGGGCTTCTTTAAGGGTCAAATGCCCAATAAAGAGTACCTTGGTTACTAGCTGTCCAGACCACTACTAACAATTCAAAGCACTCCGACATGACGAAGTTGGCATTTTTCTCCAAAAAGCCGCCAACTTCAACAACCCGGCATTCAAGCCGTTAGATTTTAGAGGAAATATGGAGCAAGTTTTTAGGTATCAGAGAGACGATTGGGAGAAATTCCAATCGTTCCTGGAGAAAGACCTTTGCAGATCGACAAAGATGTGGCACGAAAATCCTTGGTTTAATGTCATCTTGTGGTTCATCATTGCGCTGGTTTTCCTGACATTCTTTCAGGGTGGTAGTGAATTTAGCTGGCCTACCGCTGGAATCGTTGGTTTTTTCTTCATATTGATATTTACACAGGTCATTCTTGCGGGACTTAAGCTTAAAAAGCTATGTGCTCCCTCAGAGGAAGGCATGTTTATCGGTGAGCATCGATTTGAATTTGATGAGAAGGGGATTCACAGCCAGGGTAAAGGTTATAGTGCCACTCACAACTGGAGCGTGATAAAACGAGCCGTAAAAACAGATGGGGCAATCTATTTATTCCTGGATAATGCCTATGCGTATATATTTCCAATCTCTCAACTTGAAGACTCTGGAAAATTCTATGACTACGTTGACTCTAAAATAAACGCAACAGATTTATCCAGCTAACGTCCAAACCCACGTGGCTTTTGTGTATCAATATTGACACCGAGTAAAGTTTGGACACTTAACCCATTCGCAGGATTGAACCTCCAATAGCCGCACAGCTCCCGCTGCCAGCAAAATTGTGGCTGCCCTGGGGATAGCCGATTGAAGGGCAGGAATCGCCTTTGTTGGCCCGTGGGCAGTGCGGGTGCTGCCCAGGTCGCAGAGGCCCGGTCATTCAAACCTATCCCAGTAAGGCGGATCGCCGAAATAGCCTTCCATGAACTCCACGAAGCTGCGGACCTTGCTTGCCAGTAGCTGCCGGTGGGCGTACACGGCATAGAGTGCCATCGGCTCCGGTTCGTGCTGCGGCAGGATGATGCGCAGCTTCCCCTCCCGGATCGTCGAGCCGGCAATGAACGTGGGCTGCAGGACGATGCCGGCACCGGCAATGGCGGCTTGCATCAGTACATCGCCGTTGTTGCTGACCAGGTGGCTTCCGGCACTGCGCAGCCCGCGATACACGGCCTCGTCGGCATCCGCCTCCATGTAGCTGTAGCGCAGGTAACGGTGGTCCCGGAGTGCCTCCGGTCGCGCAGGTGTGCCGTGCTGGTCCAGGTAGCCCGGAGAGGCGCACATGACCAGTCGAACCGGCGCAATCTGCCTGGCGATCAGGGAGGAGCTTTTCAGGTGGCCAATGCGTAGCGCGATATCAAAGCCTTCCTCGACGATATCCACCTTGCGGTCGTTCAGCTGCAGGTCGATGTCGACGGCGGGGTGGGCTGTCTGGAAATCGGTCAGCAGTGGCGCCAGGTGGCGGATAGCGAAGGAAACCGGGGCGCTGATACGCAGCAGGCCGCGCGCCTGGGTCTGCAGGTCACCCAGCTGGTTTTCCATCTCCTCGATGTCGTTGAGTATCTGCAGGGCGCGCTGGTGGTAGCTGGCGCCCGCTTCGGTCAGGTGGATCTTGCGAGTGGTGCGGTTCAGCAGGCGCACGCCGAGGTGCTGCTCCAGCTGGGACACGTATTTGCTGACCAGCTGCGGGGACATCTCCAGCCGGTCGGCGGCGCGGGTGAAGGTGCCCTCGTTCACCACGGTGACGAAGGCCCGCATGGCATCGATACGGTCCATGGGTTATCCCTCTTGTGCGTTTTCGTGATTATCAATATTGCATTGATAATAAAGCAACACTGGCCAACTTAGTCTGCTGTTTTGGCGAGAGTAGAGTGCACACATCCCCCGGGGCAGGGGCCTCGGGACAACCCAACCGGAGCAAGACTTGAGGTGACCACCATGAACAATCAATTCGCACGGACCCTGTTTCAATCCAACGCCGGTTTCGCCGCCCTGGTACTGCGGGTACCGGTGGGGCTGGTGCTGGCGGCCCACGGCACCCAGAAGCTGTTCGGCTGGTTCGGGGGCTACGGCCTTGAAGGCACCGGCCAGTGGATGGCGAGCATCGGCCTGGAGCCGGGCTACCTGATGGCGCTGATGGCCGGCAGTGCCGAATTCTTCGGTGGCCTGGCGCTGGCGCTGGGCCTGCTGACCCGCCCGGCGGCACTGGTCAGTGCCGCGACCATGCTGGTGGCGACCTTCGCGGTGCACATCGGCAACGGCCTGTTCATGTCCAACAATGGCTACGAGTACGCCCTGACCCTGCTGGTGGTGAGTGTGGCGCTGGCCATCCAGGGCGGCGGCCGCTTCGCTCTCGATAACCTGCTGCTGGAACGCGTCGATGGTGCCGGGAACGGCCAGCCGGTTGCCGTGCAGGCGCGCGCGACCTGATCACAGCACCAGTTACCGTTGCTCAAACAGGCACTCCCCCGCCGGGGGGAGTGCCCTGACCACGACTAGCGGTGCCCTGTATACAAATAATGACCGGAGAAGAGTCCATGCCTACTGCGAGTAGCAATGTCCTGTTCATCTCCCATGGCGGCGGGCCAATGCCGTTGCTGGGAGACCCGGCGCACCGGGAGCTGGTGCAGCGCCTCACCGACATTGGCCGCAGGCTGAAGAATCCCTCGGCAATACTGGTGATCAGCGCCCACTGGGAGCAGCCGGTGCCGACGATCACCGCCGGGGCCAACCCTCCCCTGATCTATGACTACCATGGTTTTCCGCCGGAAGCCTACGACATCCAGTATCCCTGCCCGGGCGAGCCCGCGCTTGCCGGCCAGGTACACCAGGTTCTGGAGGAGGCGGGTATCCCGGCGCGGCTCGACCATCAACGCGGCTTCGACCACGGCCTGTTCGTGCCGCTGAAACTGATGTATCCCGACGCGGATATCCCGTGCGTGCAGCTGTCACTGGTTAACAGCCTGGATGCAGGCGAGCACCTCGCCATCGGCCGGGCCCTGCAGGCGCTGGACTATGACAACCTGCTGGTGATCGGCTCCGGCTTCTCGTTTCACAACATGCGGGCGTTCTTCGCGCCCGACAGTCCCGGGATCCAGGCCCGCAACCTGGCGTTCGAGGACTGGCTGCACGAGACCTGCACCGATCCCACCATGCCGGAACCCCAACGCGCCGAGCGCCTGGCCCACTGGGAACGCGCACCCCACGCCCGGTTCTGCCATCCCCGGGAAGAGCACCTGCTGCCGCTGCACGTGTGTTACGGACTGGCGGGCAGGGTCAGTGACAGCTACCTCCCGGCAACAGTTCTCGGCAAAAAATCGGGAATGTTCCACTGGGAACGCGGCTCTTCCTTTTAGCCCTTGCAGGCACAGGTTGAGAATTTCCTGAAGGCCGATGGTGAGAGGTTTTCGCTATCTCGGGCTAAACGACTGCCTGTTTAGGCAAGCAGCTGCCGGCCACTCTGGCAGGAGGAGGTTCTATCGGGCAGGGGAACATCGTGACGCTTGGGCTGGGCGCAGTGCGCAAGCCGAGCTGGACCAGTTCCGGGCTGAGCGGGGCGGGCGCTGATCCTGCGCCTTACCCCGACCTGCAGGACAGGTTTAGCAGTTGCCTTTCTTGGCCTGGCCCGGGGGACAGTGTCTCTGCTTTCCGCCAACCACAACACCGGGAACCCTGACCTTGGCGGGCTCAAGTTTCACACCGGGGCCAATAATTTCGCAGCCGTTGAGAAAGACTGCTGCGCAAAGAATAGCGGCGATTTTTAGTTTCATTGAAATACCCTGGTAAATAAATTTGGCGGCTATTTTACTGGCCGGCGTCGCTGGCGGTCTAATCATCCCTCCCGTTTTTTGTCAGATTTGAGGGCTGTTTCGCACTGCAGGTCACCGGAAGGTGGGGCCGACCACAGGAATGAACGCGGCTGCCATAACCGGGTCAGAACAGGGTTTCGACAAATATGAACGGAACGGGAGTTTCGCAGCTTCTGATCCGGCGAACCGGGCATTATAAAGCCGGCTTGATTCCATTTACTGGGGAATAGCGGGCGACTTTTTTGTGAACCTGTTACAGGCTTTTATAGACCTCGGATCAAAACTTTAAGCTCTATCGATGCAGCTTCGGGTAGTCGAACAGTTCGACGCTGCCACAGGATTCCACCAGTTCGCACCAGCGCGTAATGCCCAGGCGCATATGCAGCACCGCGGCGGTGGGAAACTTGGCCAGCCGTTCGCCGGTAAGATAGCAACCCAGGCTCTCCAGCCCCGGATTGTGCCCGACTACCATCAGGTGTTGCCAGCGGTCGCCCTGCCGCTGCAGTTGATGCAGCAGTGACTGGTAGCTGCATGCGTAAAGTTCCGGCTGCACCACTACCTGATCCGGCTCCAGCCCCAGCGCATCGGCGACAGCCCGGGCCGTGGTCAGCGCCCGGACTGCGCCACTGGTCAACAGCCGGTCCGGCACCAGCCCGAAATCGCGCACCCGCTTCGCCATGGCCGGGAGGTCACGTTCGCCACGTGCGTTGAGGGGGCGGTCGAAATCGTCCAGGCTGGTATCGTCCCAGCT
The DNA here is from genome assembly GCF_021729035.1 of Microbulbifer sediminum. Lineage (GTDB taxonomy): Bacteria > Pseudomonadota > Gammaproteobacteria > Pseudomonadales > Cellvibrionaceae > Microbulbifer > Microbulbifer sediminum. The sequence goes on from NZ_JAJSAP010000007.1 coordinate 5,911, forward strand.
GGATTTGGCGTGCCGTATCAACGTCAGCTTTTTCATGGGCGGGCCCGGGTCGCGTACTGTCATCGCAGTATTGGCCGAACATCCGGGAAAGACCACTGCGTGAGAAACCACTGATGGCAGCGAGGGTGACTTTGTTTTGCTGCCGATAGGAACTTGGCCCCCGTTTACCTACAATGCCCCCGCTATTCACCCATTGAGTGCCCGTCGTGACCACCCCAGATTCTGACCACCCCCGCGATTTCCAGTCCCTGTCGCTGCAGCCCGCCCTGCTAAAGAACCTCCAGGACCTGGGTTTTGCCCAGATGACCGAGATCCAGGCCGCCGCGCTGCCGGCGATCCTGGACGGCAAAGATGTCATCGGGCAGGCCAAGACCGGCTCCGGCAAGACCGTGGCGTTTGGCCTGGGCGTGCTACACAAGCTCCAGGCAGAGCGGTTCCGGGTGCAGGCGCTGGTACTATGCCCCACCCGCGAGCTGGCCGACCAGGTGGCCCAGGAGCTGCGCAAGCTGGCGCGGGCCATTCACAACATCAAGATCCTGACGCTGTGCGGCGGCATGCCGTTCGGGCCGCAGATCGGCTCCCTCAAGCACGGGGCCCACATTGTGGTGGGCACGCCCGGTCGCATCGAGGACCACCTGCGCAAGGGCAACCTGGACCTGGGCGAGGTACAGACATTGGTGCTGGACGAGGCCGACCGGATGCTCGACATGGGCTTCCAGGCGGTGCTGGACCAGATAGTCGCGGAACTGCCACGGCAGCGGCAGACACTGCTGTTCTCCGCCACCTACCCCCGGTCCATAGACCAGCTGGCCACCCGGGTCCTGCGCGACCCGGTGAAGGTGGAAGTGGCCACGGCCCACACCCAGGGGTCCATCGAGCAGAAGTACTACCGGGTGGAGAACAACGAGCAGCGGCCGGCGGCGCTGTACCAGCTACTGGCCAGCTTCGATGCTTCCTCCGCGGTGGTTTTCTGCAACACCAAGAAGGAAACCGACGAGGCCGCGCAGACCCTGAAGCGCGCCGGCTTCGCAGCGCTGGCGCTGCACGGGGATATGGAGCAGAAAGACCGCGACCGCACCCTGGCCCTGTTTGCCAACGGCAGTGCGTCGATCCTGGTGGCCACCGACGTTGCCGCGCGGGGACTGGATATCGAGGAGCTGCCGCTGGTGGTGAACTACCACCTCTCCCGCGACCCGGAGGTGCATGTGCACCGCATCGGCCGCACCGGCCGGGCGGGCCAGAAGGGCCTGGCGCTGACGCTGGTCAGCAAGAAGGAAATCTACAAGGTGGAGCGGCTGGAGGAGCTCATGGGGCAGCCGATCACCCTGCAGGAAATCCCGGAGCTGCCACGGGGATTCGCACCCACCCGACCTGTCATGTCTACCCTGCAGATCGACGGCGGCAAAAAACAGAAGGTGCGCCCCGGCGACGTAGTCGGCGCCCTGACCGGCGACGGCGGTATCGACGGCACACAGATCGGCAAGATCCGCGTATTCGACTTCTCCACCTTTGTTGCAGTGGAGCGCAAGGTTGCCAGGAAGGCGCTCGGCAAGCTGGCCGATGGCAAAATAAAAGGGCGCAAGTTCCGCGCCCGGATTGTGGGTGTATAAGTTTATTTCCGGCTACACGCTGACAGACGGCCGGCCAGGCCGCCGTCCGTACAGCAGGTTTACAGCCTGAGGAAAATTCCCTTCCGGTTTAACGGCCACACCAACAGCGTCACGATGGCGAGTATGCCGAAAGCACAGAGTATTGACGCCGCCCACGGGTTGCTGACGAAAGACAACGCAATCTGGAAGCCAAAGTTCTGCGGGCTGGTGCCGCCGATCGGGGTGCCCGAGTAGGCAAGGAAGACCTGGGACAATATAAAAGCGAGGATGGCGTTACTGCCAAGGATCAACACAGGCTGCAGTATCTTGCGTCCCACTCCGGCCTGCAGCGCAAAGAACAACACACAATAAGCCATCGCCGCCCAGCCACTGGATACGATCGCAAAGGTCGAGGTCCAGACCCGCTTGTTGATCACAGAGAACGGATCCAGCAAGTGGCCGATGCAGACCAGTGCAAACCCGGCTGCGATACCCAGCTTCAGCTGCCTGCTTGAGGGTGCCCGGCCAAGCCAGTGCGCAAATATCGCGCCGATCAGGACATTCGCGGTGGCGGGGAGGCTCGCCAGCAGTCCCTCCGGGTCGTACACCACCTCACCGGCTGCATTGGTGCCGTAGGGCCACAGGTGCGCCACGGTGAAGACCTGACGATCCACCCATGCGGCCAATGTTCCTGCCGGCGTGACCGAGCCGGTCGGGTAACCCGGTGCCGAGGTAAAGGTCAACACCAGGATCCATCCCGCCAATATGGCGACTGTTACCAGTACCAGGCCCTTGATATTCAGGTGCCGGGTTGCGCCTGCCTGGTTTGCCGTCGCCAACATGATTGTCGCGGCCAGCGCGTAGCACAGGCCGATTCGCTGCAAAACACCGGGAATTCGCAGGTTGGCGAAATCAAAGGCAGGTAACAGGTTTAACAGCAGCCCCAGCCCGATCAGCGACAGGGTGCGGCGGCCGACCCTTCCTGCATGCTGGCCGATTGGGCGGTCACTGGGAAATCCCAGGGCCATGGCGGCACCCACTGCGAAGAGGAATGCGGGGAATACCAGGTCGGCCAGGGTGTAGCCGTGCCAGGGCGCGTGATCGAGTATGGAAAGGCGATGGCCCCAGGAGCCGGGGCTGACCACCAGGATCATTCCCATAACCGCAAGGCCACGCAGGCCGTCCAGTGCAAGGATCCTGTTTTCCATCGCTGACGCGGAAACCTGCACAGAGGACGCAGGTGTTGTTGTTATGCTTCCCATTTATAAGTCCAGCTCAGTTTTTATTGGATTTTTCTGGTGGAAAGTGCAATGAGTGCAGCAGTGGCGGGTTCCGTCAGCACTAAGCTTAACTTTTTATGCCAGATCCGAGGCCGGGTCAGGCTTTGCCCTACGGCTCCACAATGCAATTGCTCAAATTACGGTGGGGGTCTGCATTGTGTCCACTTCTGGACGACAGGGAGGGATGAAAGCGGGTTAAGAAGGGACGCGGTGAGCCACTGCCCATTTTTCCGGGACGGTGGCTTTAAGTCTACAGGCGAGATATTTCAGGCTGTTAAAAACCTGCGGGCCCTGGCGAGGATCTCATCCTTGATATGTGGCGCTACCTGGCCGGAGCTCCACTGGACCGCATACCAGAGCATGGACAGATAACCATAAATCGCAGACCAGTGCTCTAGCCGCTGCGCATCTTCCCTTTGAACTTCCCGCTCCAGGTATTCCTCAAGCAACAGCCGCCGTTGTTGTTCGTTGAACGCATGTTCTTCCACTATTACCGCCAAGTCGTAGAAGGGGTCGCCCATGGCGGCGTACTCCCAGTCGATTGCATACAAGCCGCCGCCGGGCGTGTCTATCAGGTTAGCCGGGGACAGGTCGTTGTGGCAGAGACGATAGCCGTCGGCCAGTAACCTGGCATCCTCGAGGTGTCCCTTGATCCTGGCATCCAGAGCCTGCAACTGCGGATAAAATTCTGCGTGCGTATCGATGGATTCCCGGTAGCTCGCCACCTTGGTTTCGATATCCAGGTGGGCGCCGATGGATGGCAGCCGGTGAATACTGCGCAGCAGCTTCGCCAGCTGTCGCAAGGCCCCATGGTCCTGCCTGTGCCAGGACTCACCGTCGATAAATCGGGTCACCAGGTACCGGTGCCCGGGGTCGCAGTAGACCAATGGCGCGCACAGGCCAGAGCGATCCGCATGCTGCATCGCCATCGCCTCGGCCCGGCGGTCCAAGTCCAGGGTGTCACTGATCGGGGAGTTTTTCCGCAAGACCAGCCTGTCATTGCCGGACGCGAGCAGGTAACTCCGGTTCGTCAGGCCGCCCGTAAGCGGACTGAGCACGGTGGGAGGGACGCTGCTCCAGTGTTCCCAGTCGGCGGGGATGATGTCCGCTGATACCCTGGTGTTGTCGGTCATACGCATGCCATTACCGTTCCGGCATCACCGGGTTGAAGCCGGGCTGGGCGGCTTGTACCTGGTCTTCCCCGTGCTGGCCGGTAGCTTTTTCCTGCCGGTAGATGGCCAGCCATTGGAAGAAGCCGATCACCACAAGGATTACATACAGCAGGAACAGCAGCGCCGTGAGATACAGCTCCCGGTCCAGGTACAGGTAGATGGAGGCTCCATCCACCACGATCCAGTAGAGCCAGTTTTCCAGCACCTTGCGGGTCACCATGAAGGTGGTGAGCACCGCACCCCAGGTGGTGAAGGAATCCAGGTAGGGCAGTGCCGCGTCGGTGTTGGCCTGCAGGAAATAGCCGAAGACGAATGTCAGTGCGCCCACGCCGGCCATGGCCAGCAGGTGCCGCCGCAGCGTCCAGCGATGAATATACAGGTCCCGCTGCCCGTCGCGGTGATGCTGCCACTGCCACCAGCCGTAAACCGCCATCGCCAGGTAGAAGACCTGCAGCGCCGATTCCATCAGCAGGCTCACGTCCCAGAACAGGAACAGGTAAATCGCGGTACTGGCAAACGCGGCATACCAGCAGCTGATCTTTTCGCGCATGGCCAGCAGCAGGTAGGCGAGCGCGAGGATGACCGCGGCGATTTCCCACAGGGACATCGCCCCCAGGGAAGCAGTTATGGCACTGCCTATATCCTGCTCAGGCATCCTGCTCACCTATTGTTTCACTCGGGGCCAGGTCACCGTCGATAAACTTGCACACAAAAATTGCGCGACCGAAATTTTCGTAGGACGCGCGCATTTCCTGTTTCAGGGTATCCATCACCAGGTCGTAGTCGCCGAACACCTGGGTGCTCATGGTATTGGTGATTACCCGCAGGTCGGGGTGACGGTTCAGGCGGTCGATAAAGTTCTGGATTGCGGGGATGTACTCGTCCTTCAGCGGGTACTTGCTGATCTCGACGGAAATTTTCATAAGCTGCCTCCGGGAATCATGGCCCCGAAATCCTGGGCGGCCAACGGCCGCCCGTACATTTTTAAAGGTGCGTAAATTTTAAAAGGTATAGGTACCGGAAATACCCGCAACCCGCGGCTCGCCGAACTGGTAGTAGGGCTCAGGCGCGTAGAAATTGGCCGGGTTGTTGCCGAACTGGTTGCTGAAGTAGAAGCCCCGGGTGTAATAGTCCTCGTCCGTGAGGTTGCGGCCCCACAGGGACGCCTCCCAGCTGTCGCCATGGTAGGTCAGGCGCGCGTTCAGCAGCTCGTAGGCAACCGATTTCTCATCGTGGCTGTTGGAGAAGTAGAAGGAATCCTTGCCCTCCACCTCGACCCGCAGCAGCAGGCTGGGCGTGAAGGCGTATTCAGCCCCGGTAAAGAACTGGTAGTTGGGGGCGTGGGCCACGTCGCGGCCGTCCAGGTCCACTGGGGCCAGGGCTATGCCGTTCCAGTCGTCCCGCGCATCCACGTGGGAGGTGCTGACGAAGTCCACGAACTCCGCATCCAGCCAACCGGCCGAGGCGAACAGGCGCAGGAACTCCGTGGGGCGGTAGTCCAGTTCCACTTCCAGCCCGGTGGTGGCACCACCGGCGGCATTGGTAAGGAAATCATCGAAGGAGAAATCGGCCGGGTCGAACACCGACTGCTTGGCCTGCACATCGCTGCGGTCCTGGTAGAAGGCGGCGAGCTGCGCCTGCAGGCGATTCTCCAGCCACGCGCCCTTGATCCCCAGCTCGTAGTTAAGCAGTTGCTCGGTGTCGAACTCGAAGGCATCACGGCCGATAGCCGGGTTGGTGGCGGAGGCCGAGATGATCCGACCATTGACACCGCCGGCCTTGTAGCCACGGGACACGGTGCCGTAAACCAGGGTATCGGCAATACCGCTGTACTCCAGCGTGATATCCCCTCCCCAGAGGTTTTCGCTGTTGCCGGCATCCACCACCAGTGAATCGGAGTAATCCGCATCGCGCTGCTCCAGCCGCAGGCCGGTCACCAGGGCGAAGGCCCCACCCAGGCTGGTACGCAGCTGCCCGTACAGGGCCTGGTTGGCGGTTTCAAACTGGCTGGTGAAGCCCTGGTTGCGCTCCAGGTCCTCGCTTTCATCGCGCAGGTAAATCCCGGCCACCCAGCTGCTGCGGCCATCGAACAAGGCGGTCTGTTCGGTGGACAACAGGCGCAGGTCGGCGCTCAGGTTTTTACGGTCGCGCAGGTAGTTGTCGGTGGAGCTGTATTCCCACGGGTGGAAACCCACATAGGTCCAGTCTTCGTCGTAACCGTACTCGGTATCCGAATCGGCCACGCTGATGGTGGATTCCAGGGTGAACAGTTCACTGCCGGACCAGCGCGCCACCAGGGAGCCGGCCAGGGTCTCCTGCCGGTCCCGGCCCGGCTGGTCCGACAGGGTCTCGCGGGTGTTGTACAGCGAGAAGGCGTCGTAGCCGTTGTCCACGTCGAGATAGAGCGCGGTGATATCCAGTTGCAGGTCGTCGCTGGCCCGGTAACGCAGCTTGCTGCGCAGGATCGACTCATCGATATTGTTGGTGTCTTCCCGGCCCAGGTGGGCGTTATCGATATAGCCGTCCGACTGCTGGTTGCGGGCGGCCAGGCGATAGCTCAGCCTGTCGGTAAGCGCACCGCTGCCCACGGCTGACAGGGTGCGGCCGTTGTACTCGGCCAGCTCCGCGGATACCTCGGCCATGGGCGTGTCTGTGGGCGCATTGCTGGTCATGGTGACCAGGCCGGCCAGGGCGTTGGCGCCATAGACAGTGCCCTGCGGCCCGCGCAGGATCTCCACCTGGCCCATATCCAGGGTGCTGGCGGCCAGGCCCAGGCCGGTGAAATCGATGCCGTCGATGATCAGGCCCACCGACGGATTCACCGGGTCGATAAACTGGCTGCGCTCACCGATACCGCGAATCTGGATAAAGCGGCCGCGGGAGGCGCCGGCGGCGAAGTTGACGTTGGGAGCCAGGTTGAGCAGCTGGTCCAGGTTGTCCGCGCCACGGGCACGGATGGTGGCACTGTCCAGCACACTGACGCTGGTGGATAAGTCGAGCTGGCGGGTGTCGCGCAGCTGGCTGGTGACGATGACCTCTTCCAGGTCTCCGGCACCGGACTCGGTGGCAGCCGCTGGTAGCGCGGACAGGTTGCCGGCCACGGCTACTGCCACCCCGATGGAGAGGGCGATGGGTCTTGTTCTGTATTGGTTATTCATGGTTCTCTCTCGGCAAAAGCGGAAGTGAAAGAGACCCGGGCTGCGACGTGAGGAGGATGATTGACTTACCTATTCCTACGCCGGTATTAACCGGATCAGGTTCAAGGGTTTGCGCCCTGGTGACTATCAATCACCGCGCATCTCAGGCCGAAGCCACCCCTAAGGTGTTGCGGGCGCGATCATAACAGAAGTCACGCTGGTTAGTAATTAGGCAGGGCGCCAGTCACTTCATTGCCGCTCGCGGAAGCCGGGCGGCCGCATACGCCCTGCGCCATCCATGGGGAGAGGAGTGCTGTGAAACCAGGAAATTTTTTCGCGCAGTTACCGGAAGCCATCGACGCCGAGGTCTTTGAGGACGTGCTGGCGTCCGGCCCGGTGCGCATCGAGCGTATCGTCTCCCGGGGCCAGGTTACCCCGCCCGGAGAGTGGTATGACCAGGAAGAGGGCGAGTGGGTAATGTTACTGCGGGGCAGTGCACGTATTGCCTTTGCCGACGGCCGCGAGGTGGTACTGGGCGCGGGCGATTACCTGGATATTCCGGCCCGTGTCCGCCACCGCGTCAGCTGGACCGACCCGGATCGGCAGACGGTGTGGCTGGCGGTTTTTTACCGTACAACTTGAGTCTTTAAATGCAGAAGGGGATTCCGGGACGGCTTTCGACCACGCAAGTCAAATGGCTATATCCAATCGGTACTAAACTTTACGGATTGGCATAATCCGCGCATCGATTTTGTCCAGGAAAAATACCCTGACAGCCAGAGATAATAAGACTAAGAGTCCTGCAGTAACCTGACCATGGTTCATGCACATGGGGATAAGAAGGGCCATGCTTATACTTAGGGCAGACGAGTAGAATACGCTGGTTACAACAGCGCAACCGCAAGCCCCGCAGTAAGTGCCATCCTCCAGAAGTTCGACACCAACACCCGGCTTCTTACATTCCGGGCACTGTCTGTAGTTATTCATTGGCAAAAGCAGTCACAGTCCTGACAGCGACAAGTTAGCGATATGACACTTTTCATCCCGGGAAACATTATCTATACAAGCCTGGCAGGACAATGAAAATAAGCGCCAACCCCAGATAAATTAATCCGGGAGAAGCTTTTTCCGGGATGATCAGGGCATGCAGGAAAAATTTGGGAAAAAGCTCAAGCAGTCGGTTATTAAACAACTAGCTTAATCTTTAGATAATCAGTGGGCAGCAGGGGCTATACCTAAATTCATATACCCGGTTTCTAGTGTTCATCGGGTTTTAAATTCAAGGGCAGCACTCGAAAAAAAATAACAGAGTCCCGGCAACCAGAGTGCTACCGGGGCTTCCGCATGGCGTGACTTGCCGAATTAATCAGCCAGCAAACCACCCGACCTGGCCATCACATGGAAAATATAACTCTGCTCGCGGGTACCACTTAGCAGGTGTGCGCCGGGACCGCGAGCCCAGATGCCCACATCCTCGCCACCATGGGTTTCCGCCTCGGTGGGCACCAGAGCCTCCTGGTGGAAACCGGGCGCAGCGGTATTGACCTCGGACAGGTCGTGGCGGCCGTTTTTGGTGGGCAGGTCGTAGCGGACATCCGCATCGGTCTCGCCGCCCAGGGCGGCAAAGCCGCGTCCGTTGGCATAACCCAGGGTGGTGTACGGCTTGCCATCGTCGGCCAGCTTCGGTTCCGACTCCGGCTCACCGCGGCTGTCGTTACCGACCACCTTGCCCAGGATGGGATTGCCCCGGGTGGGGTAGCCGGCCATGGTGAACACGTGGCTGTGGTCGGCGGTGACAATGATCAGGGTATCCTCGGGGTCGGTGCTCTCCATGGCCAGCCGCACCGCCCGGGCGAACTCCACCGCATCGGTGAGCGCATTGTAGGCACTGCCGGCGTGGTGGCCGTGATCGATGCGGCCGCCCTCCACCATCAGGAAGTAGCCGTCCTTGCCTTTATCCAGCATTGCCAGCGCCTTCCCGGTCATCTCGGACAGGGAGGGCTCGCCCGCCCGGTCTTCAGAGCGGTTCGCCTCGTAACGCATATGCGAGGATTCAAACAGGCCCAGCAGTTTGTCGGTGGCGCCGGGGTCCACATCGACAAATCCGTTGCGGTCCTCCACATAGGCGGCACCCTTGCCCGGATAGCGCTGCTGCCACTCCTGCACCAGGTTGCGGCCGTCCTCGCGCCGGCCCGGCTCGCCTTCCCGGTCGGTAACCCCCTTCGGCAGGAACGCGCGGCGTCCACCACCAAGGACCACATCGATCCCGTCACCGTAGGCGAATTCCACCAGCTGCGCGGCGATATCGCGGCAGCCGTCCGGGGCGCGGTATTCCCAGCCGCGCTCGGCGGCCTTGGCATAGGTGGCCGCCGGGGTGGCGTGGGTGATGCGCGCGGTGCTCACCACACCGGTGCGCTTGCCGAGCCCCTCGGCCAGCTCCAGTGCGGTAACCAGCTCGCGGCCGCGGCTGGCGGCACAGTCGCCCCGCGGCACATCGCCGCTGACACCGAACATGCCGGCCCGGGTTTTCACGCCGGTCATGATGGCGCTCATGGTGCCGGCGGAGTCCGGGGTCTGCTGGTTGGTGTTGTAGGTCTTGATCAGGCCGGAGAAGGGCATCTCCTCGAAACTGAGCCGGTATTCCTCGCCATCCAGGCCCTGCTGCTGGCCGGCCAGGATGCGCGCGGCGGTGACGGTGGAAATACCCATGCCGTCACCCACAAACAGGATGATGTTTTTCGCTGCCCCGGGTTTGTTATTGATCGGCTGCGCGGCCGATTTTTCCAGGTTTTCCTGGCCGTCGGTAAACCAGCTGCTGTCGCGCTGCGCCTCGGGCATGGTGGGCGCACCGGCGAGGGCGGGGGTAGAGAGTGAGAAAATCAGGGTGCCGGCCAGCGCCAGCGGGGCAATCGGGTATCGCATGGGGCGGACTGCTCTTTTCTGGTTATTCAGGGTATCGGCCGCGCGCGGACGGCACTGCCGGAACGGCGCGACGCAGGCAGGAGCCAGGTGGTAAATTGTGCCACACTCCCGCCGGCATGCGCGTGACAGTTTGGTGAAACGCCCCCGCGGTTCAGCCCGCAACCACCAACTGCGGTGCCTCCGGCAGTGCTGTGCACAGAATTGCAGGGCGGGGAGGGTCAGGGAATGAACTTCACCACGCTTTCGTCCGGGTCGCGGCCCTTGCCCGCGGCCTGGAGGCGCTCGAGGTAATCGCGCCAGAGCTCGTCGTGCCTTTCACACAATTCCCGCAGGTAGTCCCAGGTGTAAATACCGCTGTCGTGGCCATCATCAAAAACCAGCTGCAGGGCATAGCGACCGGCGGCCTGCACCTTGTCGATCGCCACATGGACCTTGCCATGCACCAGCACGCCCTCGCCGGGGCCGTGGCCGCGCACTTCGGCACTGGGCGAGTAGACCCGCAGGTACTCCGCCGGCAGGGTGTACTCCCGGTCGGGGTACACCAGCTGCAGGCTCTTTTCCGCACGGTTCAGGCGGATGCGGGAGGGCTTCATATCAGAGGATAAACCGCGACAGGTCTTCGTCCTGGCTCAACTCACCCAGCTGGCTGTCGACGTAAGCCGCATCGATGGTCACCGTCTTGCCGGCGTCCCCGGCGTCGAAGGAAATTTCCTCCAGCAGGCGCTCCAGTACCGTATGCAGTCGCCGCGCACCGATATTCTCGGTGGTCTCGTTGACCTGGAAGGCCACCTCGGCGATACGCTGGATACCGTCCTCGGTAAATTCGAGGTCCAGGCCCTCGGTGGCCAGCAGTGCCTTTTGCTGCTCGGTGAGCGAGGCGGACGGCTCGGTGAGGATGCGCTGGAAATCGGCAGAGGTCAGCGAGTCCAGTTCCACCCGGATCGGCAGGCGGCCCTGCAGTTCCGGGATCAGGTCGGACGGCTTCGACAGGTGGAAGGCGCCCGAGGCGATAAACAGGATATGATCGGTGCGGATCATGCCGTGCTTGGTGGTGATGGTGCTGCCCTCGATCAGCGGCAGCAGGTCGCGCTGCACCCCCTCGCGGGAGACATCCGCACCACCGCTCTCCTGGCGCTTGGCCACCTTGTCGATCTCATCGAGGAAGACGATCCCGTTCTGTTCCGCCGCCTCGATGGCGCGGTTCTTGATGTCCTCGTCGTTGATCAGCTTGGCCGCCTCTTCATCCGTCAGCTGCTTCATGGCCTGCTTGACCGTCAGCTTGCGCTTCTTGGTCTTGCCCTGGGACATATTGGAGAACATGCCCTGCAGCTGGTTGGTCATTTCCTCCATGCCCGGGGGCGCCATGATCTCCACCCCCATGGGCGCGGCCGAGATTTCCACCTCGATCTCTTTCTCGTCCAGCTGGCCCTCACGCAGTTTCTTGCGGAACATCTGCCGGGTGCTGTTATCACCCCGCTCGGCAGGATCGGTGCTGCGCGCCGGGGGCAACAGGGCGTCGAGGACGCGATCCTCGGCGGCATCCATGGCGCGCTGCTGTACTGCCTCCATGGCCTTCTCGCGCTCGAGCTTCACCGCCATTTCCACCAGGTCGCGGACAATGGATTCTACGTCACGCCCCACGTAACCCACCTCGGTGAACTTGGTGGCCTCCACCTTGATAAAGGGCGCGCCGGCAAGCTTGGCCAGGCGGCGGGCGATCTCCGTCTTGCCGACACCGGTGGGGCCGATCATGAGGATATTCTTCGGCGTGATTTCCGGGCGCAACTCCTCGGCCACCTGCATACGGCGCCAGCGATTGCGCAGCGCGATGGCCACGGCGCGCTTGGCCTCTTTCTGGCCGACGATATGGCGGTCGAGTTCGTGGACAATCTCTCTGGGGGTCATCTGGGACTGGGACATTGGGATTCCTGCAAATTCTGTATTGGGGCCGCCAGCTGCCTGGCGGGCGCCTGGTGCGGACATCCGCCACAGCAGGCGTCTCAGCGCCACTCAGGGAGAGTGGCGCAGCACTCAGTAGTTCAGTTCTTCGATGGTGTGGTTCTGGTTGGTGTAGACACAGATATCACCGGCAATTTTCAGGCCCTGCTCGACAATGCTGCGGGCATCCATGTCGGTGTTGTCCAGCAGTGCGCGGGCAGCGGACTGGGCAAACGGACCGCCGGAACCGATGGCGATCAGGTCGTCTTCCGGCTGGATGACATCGCCGTTGCCGGTCACGATCAGGCTGGCGGTCTCGTCGGCCACCGCCAGCAGGGCCTCGAGCCGGCGCAGGGCGCGATCGGTGCGCCAGTCCTTGGCCAGCTCCACCGCGGCGCGGGTCAGCTGGCCCCCGTGGGCCTCCAGCTTGGCCTCGAAGCGTTCGAACAGCGTGAAGGCGTCGGCGGTGCCACCGGCAAAGCCAGCGATCACCTTGTCCTTGTACAGACGGCGCACCTTGCGCGCATTGCCTTTCATGACGGTGTTGCCCATGGACACCTGGCCGTCGCCGCCGATAACAACCTTGCCATTGCGACGAACGGAGAGGATGGTGGTTCCGCGATACTGTTCCAAGGGAGTACCTCTTGAATCTGGGGATCTGATCGCAGGAGCGGCCGCTGGCCGCGATTGCCGGGTCTTACCAAACCTGATCGCGGCCCGCGGCCACTCCTGCGTGGATATTCATTGCTCAATGGTAAGTGTGGTCGGCGGTGGGCTTTTTCAATACGGGACCGTTAAAATGCGGCCACGCTGTAACGGGAGCCAGGGGCCCTCTGAGTGACTCCATCCCCGTCCGGAGGGGCTTTCAGAGCGTTCCATACGCCGCGTTATGGCCTGATAGATGGAAGGTCTCGCCTGCGCGGGCCGCGCCTTGATTCTAAACCGGTCTGCCAGCCAGATTGGCCATGGAGTTATCCAGAGGTTCCCACTGTGCCAAACCTGCCCCCACGCCTTTATACCCCGGTGTTCGCGCTGTTCATGAGTTGCATGATGTCGCTGCTGATGTCGGGGATCATCACTTTTATCAATACCGGGATGGACGCGGGGTTCCCGCTGCGCTGGCTGCGCGCCTTCCTGGTCGCCTGGGCGGTGGCCTTCCCGCTGGTGTCGCTGATCGCCCCGCTGGCCCATTGGCTGACCCGCAAGCTGGTCAGGCGGGCGGAACTGTAGCGCGCTTTGCCGTCCTCAGCCGGCGTTGCCGGGGCGCTTGAGTACCAGCGGCATCAGCTCGTGCTCTGAGACGAGGATCTCCCGGGCCTTGGCGACCCGCGACTGGCTCTGGTAGGGGCCGATCAGTACCCGGTGCCAGGTGCCGCGGCTGTCGGTGGCCTTCTCCACCTTCACATCCAGGTTGGACAGCACCAGCTGTGCGCGGAGTTTGTCGGCTTCGCTGGCATCACGGAAAGACGCGGCCTGGAGGATATACACCAGCTCCGGGTCCGCCGCCTGCCGCTCGTCCCGCACGGCGATCTCGCGGGGAGGTTCCTCCCTGTCATCATCGGCTTTCGGGGCCCGTTCGGGACGGATCAGCTTCTTGGTCTTCGGCGGCGGGACCGCCACCTCGTTTTCCTTCAGCAGGGTGTAAAAATCGAACTTGGGCGAGCGCCCCTCATCCGCGGCCTGCTCCGAGACCGGCGCATCCTGGCGCCCGGGGGCAGCGCCGGCACCACCCTTGTCGAGGCTATTAAGGAAAATGATGAACACCGCGAATCCGCCGACAAAGTTGCCCAGAACGAACCAGACCCAGGCGGGCTTGCTGGCGGGGCTGTTGCGGCGGCTGGCATTGCGGCGGCTCATCTCGGTGCAATTCCTTTTCTTATCGGTGTGACGTACAGCAAATTGTAACGCTTAATGCTTCGCCGGGGCACATGGCGCCGGCAGTATTTGGTCAGGACAATTCCTGCGCGTCCATATCGACCGCCCAGCGCAGGCGACGGTTCCGGTTGCCCTCGGCCCACTGGCACAGCCGCGCCAGCAGGGGCTGCAGCTGCCCGCGCTGTTCCGCGGTCACCTGCAGGTAAAAGCGGTAGCGTCCGGATTTTCGCTCCAGCAGTGCAGGTACCGGCCCCAGGTACTGGATCTGCGGCGATGACGGGGCCATCGCCTCCAGGTGGCCACGCGCCTCCTCCAGGAACGCCTCGGCCCAGCGCGGCTCCTCGCACTCCGCCCGCACCAGCGCCATGGCGCGCAACGGCGGCAGCTGCGCCGCGGTGCGCTCGCGCAACAGCTGGCGGGCGAAGGCACCATAGCCCTTTTCCAGCAACAGCTGCAGCAGCGGGTGCTCGGGGAAGCGGCTCTGCACCAGCACCCGTCCGGCCAGCTCGCCGCGACCGGCGCGGCCCGCCACCTGCTCCAGCAGTTGGCCGGTGCGTTCCGGCGCGCGGAAGTCGGCACTGAACAGGCCGCCGTCGGCATCCTGGATCACCACCAGGGTGACCCGCGGCAGGTGGTGACCCTTGGCCAGCATCTGGGTGCCCAGCAGCAGGCAGGGTTCGCCGGCCCGGGCCGGCGCCAGCAGGCGGTCGAGCGCCTGCTTGCTGGCGGTAGTGTCGCGGTCGACGCGAATCACCGGAAAATCGGCGAAGCGGCCCGCCAGCAGTTCCTCGCTCCGCTCGGTGCCGCCGCCCAGGGCGCTGAGCGAACGGCTGTGGCACTGCGGACAGCTGTCCACCAGCGGCCGCCGGTAGTCGCAGTGATGGCAGCGCAGCTGGCGCTGGCGCCGGTGCAGGGTCAGCTTGCTGGAACAGTGCGGGCAGTCCGCCAGCCAGCCGCAGTCGTCGCAGGTGAGGGCGGGGGCAAAGCCGCGGCGGTTGATGAAGACCAGCGCCTGCTCACCACGGGCCAGAGTATCGCCGATATGGCGCAGCACCTGCGGCGCGAAGCCCTCCTCCAGCTGCTGGCCCAGGGTCGGCACCACATGGATTTGCGGCGGCTTCGCATCACCGGCGCGGCGGCGCAGGCGCAGGTGCTGGTAGCGGCCGCTGAGGGCATTGTGCAGGCTTTCCAGCGAGGGCGTGGCCGAGCCCAGCAGCACCGGCACGCCGGCGTTGCGAGCCAGCACCACGGCCAGGTCGCGGGCGGAATAGCGCACCCCGTCCTGCTGCTTGAAGGAGGCGTCGTGCTCCTCATCCACCAGCACCACACCGGGGCGCGGCAGGGGGGTGAGGATGGCGGAGCGGGTGCCGATCACGATATCCGCCTGCCCCGAGGCGGCCGCCAGCCAGGCCCGCGCCCGCTCACCATCGGCCAAGCCGGAATGCAGCGCGGCGATAGTGTGTTCGGGAAAGCGCGCCGCGATGCGGCGCAGGGTCTGCGGGGTGAGGCCGATTTCCGGTACCAGCAGCAGGGCCTGCTGCCCGCGGTCGAGGGCGCGCTGCATCAGGCGCAGGTAGACCTCGGTCTTGCCACTGCCGGTGGTACCCTCGAGCAGCGACGCGGAGAAGCCTTCTCCGGGCACCGCAGCCAGCACCTGCTGCTGTTCCTCGTTGAGTTGCGGCGGCACGGCGGGTTCAGCGGCAGGGATCGGGGGCGGTACCGTGGGTCCGGATTGCCACTCCGCCAGCCCCCGGTCCACCAGCGCGCGTGTGGCGGTGGTCGGGTGCCCCAGTTCTTTCAGCCGGGTGCGGCTGTGGCGGCCGTGCTCCAGCAACAGTTGCCGCAGGGCCTGCTGCTTGGGCGCCCGGGCCAGGGCGGAGTGCGGCAGGCCCTTGCCCTCGGTGGTGAGCTGCAGCCACTGTTCGGCCCAGTGATCCGCCGGCCTGCCCTTGCGCAGGGCCACGGGCAGGGCAGCGGCATACAGCTCACCCGCCGGCGCCTGATAATAGTCAGCCGCCCAGCGCAGGAAGGCGCGGCTGCGGTCGTCGAACAGGGGACGCTTATCGATCAGCTCCAGTGCCGGCTTGAGCTCCGACAGCGGCGACTCAGCCACGATGTCCACCAGCACCGCCACCAGCTTGCGGCCACCGAAGGGCACCCAGATACGCTGGCCGGGCACCAGTTGTGCCGGATCCGTATCCGCCGGCGGCAGGTAGTCGAAAAGGCGCCGCAGGGGGACCGGGACTGCCAGCCGCAGGATGACCGCTTGTCCGCCGTTTGTCGCCAAATTGCCCCCCGCTCACGTTACTGCCTGTGCAAGCGCGGCATGATAGCGCACCTGGACTACCGCCTGCCTGCCCCTGTCGCAGCCTGTCCCGCCGGTCACCTGCGGCTTTCGATAGCACAGTCGCCAGTGGCGGGGCCTGCGAGGCGATTTTGCTTGAACCGGCCGGCTAATCTGATTAGTATGCGCCGACTTTTTAAGCAGCCCGGAACTCCCGCAGTTCCTACACCAACGACGACTCCGTGCTCGGCAACAGACCGGGTGGCGGACTCGAGCAGAGGCCATCATGAAAGCAGATATCCATCCGAACTACACCGATGTGACCGCCACCTGTTCCTGCGGCAACAGCATCAAGACCCGCTCTACCCTGGCCAAGGACATCCAGCTGGACGTGTGCTCCCAGTGCCACCCGTTCTACACCGGCAAGCAGCGCGAAGCGACCACCGGTGGCCGCGTAGACCGCTTCAAGAAGCGTTTCGGCAGCCGCATCGCCAAGTAAGCGCGTCCCGCAGCGCCGCTGCCATGAACAACGGCGAATACTGCAGAAAAAGGGCACCCCGGATTATCCGCGGTGCCTTTTTTTGTGTCCTCGCGCTGGTGCTGCCGCCGGCCTGGGCGGATTGCGTGGTGGGACCCGCCGATGAGCTGGTGACCCTCGAACGGGCACACGATGGCGATACCCTGTTGCTGGAGGATGGCCGCAGCGTGCGCCTGATCGGTGTCAACGCGCCGGAGATGCCCCGCAACGGCAAGCCCGGTGAGCCCCTCGCCCTGGAGGCGACGGATTTTACCGAGCGCTTCCTCGATGGCGGTGATGTAGAACTGGTCTACGACCGCGATCGGCGTGACCGCTACGGCCGGGTGCTGGCCCACGTCTACAACCACCGCGGCGAGAGCCTCGAATCCGCACTGCTGTCCTCCGGGCTCGCGTTCCATATCGCCATCGCGCCCAACCTGGCCCTGGCGGAATGCCTCGCCACTCGCGAGGAAAGGGCACGCCTCGCCGGCCGCGGCATCTGGGCCCCGGGCACCTGGCCGGTGGTGCAGGCCGCGGACATACAGCCCGGTGACGGCGGTTTCGTGCTGTTGCGGGGACGGGTGGAGGAGGTGGACCGCAACCGCTACCTCTGGCTGGAGCTGGACGGGCCGGTGGCGCTGCGGCTGGACGCCGACCGCGATTATGGACAAACCGTGCGGCGCGATTGGCAAGGTCGCGAAATAGAAGTAAAAGGCTGGCTGGTGGACCGGGGCACGAAATATTTATCCCGATTTCCGCAAAATAAACGCTGGCTTATTGCTGTGGACTCCGAATTTACCATCAGAATTAGTAGGAATTAGCGTCCACCTCCGCTCGCCGGCCTTGTGGCCCCTGACCCGACTCGGTTATTCTCTGCGCCCCCGCGGTAAACCGGTCGCCACTTAGCGGGTTAGCGACCACTGACTCGAGAGAATTACCCACAATGAAGGATGCGAAGGAAGCATTGCGCCAGGCAGCGCTCGATTACCACGCGTTGCCGACCCCGGGCAAGCTGTCGGTAGAACTCACTACACCGGCACAGACCCAGGAAGACCTGTCCCTGGCCTACAGCCCCGGCGTCGCCGAGCCGGTGCGCGAGATCGCCCGCGACCCGGACGCCGCCTACCAGTACACCGGCAAGGGCAACCTGGTGGCGGTCATCTCCAATGGCAGCGCCATCCTGGGATTGGGCAACCTGGGGCCGCTGGCCTCGAAACCGGTCATGGAAGGAAAGTCCCTGCTGTTCAAGCGCTTTGCCGATATCAACTCGGTGGATATCGAGGTGGAAGCCAAGAGCCCGGAGCGCTTTATCGAAACGGTCAGCGCCATCGCCAACACCTTTGGCGGCATCAACTTGGAAGACATCAAGGCGCCGGAGTGCTTCCATATCGAGGAAGCGTTGATCGAGCGCTGCCCAGTTCCCGTGTTCCATGACGACCAGCACGGCACCGCCATCGTGACCGTGGCGGGGATGCTCAACGCCCTGGAGATCCAGGGCAAGAAAATCGAGGACGTGCGCATGGTGTGCCTGGGTGCCGGCGCTGCCGCCACCGCCTGCTGCAAGCTGCTGCTGGCCGCCGGGGCCAAGAAAGAGCAGATCACCATGCTCGACAGCCGCGGGGTTATCCACTCCGGCCGCACCGACATCAACGCCTACAAGGGCGAATGGGCGCGGGATACCGAGATGCGCACCCTGGACGACGCCATCGAGGGCGCCGACGTATTCCTGGGCGTGTCCGGACCGGACCTGCTGTCCGCCGAGCAGCTCAGGCGCATGGCCCCGCAGCCGGTGGTGTTCGCCTGTTCCAACCCCAGCCCGGAAATCGCCCCGGAGCTGGCCCACAGCGTGCGCGACGACCTGATCATGGCCACCGGCCGCTCCGACTACCCGAACCAGGTCAACAATGTACTCTGCTTCCCGTTCATCTTCCGCGGCGCCCTGGACGTCCGCGCCGTGCGGATCAACGAGGACATGAAGCTGGCGGCCATCGAGGCCATCCGCAAGATCGCCCACCTGCCGGTGCCCGACGCCGTGCGCGAAGGCTACGGTGGCATCGAGCTGGGCCTGGGCCCCGACTATATCCTGCCCAAGCCCACCGATCCCCGGCTGCTGCCGGAAGTGGCGGCAGCAGTGGCACGGGCGGCGGTGGACAGCGGCGCGGCCCGACTGCCGTACCCGGATCACTATCCGCTCGAGGCAATTTAGGCCACCGCCCCGCCGGGCAGGGCTGCTCTCCTGCGACAGCCGCCCGGCATGGGGGCCGCCCGGTTCTTGACCCGGCTCCCTCCATCGCTACACTGCCCGTCTGTGCATAAGCAAAGATGTCCTTCCGCATGAGCCATGTCTACGTGCTGACCAACCAGCACCAGCGATTCCTGAGCAAGAGTAACGAGTGGATCGACGGTCGCGACGCCGGCAAGCTGTTCCGCAGCGAGCACAAGGACGTCGCCATCAACCAGATGTTCGAGGCCAACACCCGCGATGTCAGCCTGCGCATCGAGCTGCTGCAGTGCAATCTGAACACCAAGGGACAGCCCCAGGTGCCCGCCGAAGCGCTGGGTGAGCCGGAGATCGAGCCCGGCACGCCGCCAGAGACGCCGCCGGAACAGAACCCGGAAATCATCCCCGAGCCGACCCCGGAGATAGAACCCGGTGAGCCGCCGGAAATCACCCCGGAGGAGCCACCGGAAATCGAGCCGGAACAGCCCGGTGAGGACGCGGTGAAGTCCGGATCGGCCCTCTGATTCACAGGCGGCAAAAACCCAATCCTTGAGAATTCCGGCGCCGGGCCCCATATCGCCTGAAGCGCTGGCGGCCGCTGCACCGGTCGGCGGTTTTCCAACGGCAGTCCAGAGGCATAGCCAGCCTCAGTAAGGAGATTCGAGTGCCCAATTACCTGGCCGCACTGGCCCAGCCGCAGACGCTGCAACTGCTGAAGGGCATTCGCCGCGGTGTCGAGAAAGAGAGCCTGCGGGTGAATCCCGACGGCACCCTGGCACTCACCCCACATCCGGCCGCACTTGGCTCGGCCCTGACCCACGACCTGATCACCACGGATTTTTCCGAAGCGCTGCTGGAGTTCATCACGCCACCAGTTGCCACCCCGGAAGAGGTGCTGGAAACCCTGGACCAGATCCATCGCTACACCTACGGCGAAATCGGTGACGAGCGGCTGTGGGTCAGCAGTATGCCCTGTGTGCTGGGAGAGGATGAGGATATCCCGGTGGCGCTCTACGGCAGCTCCCACAGCGGTAGCATGAAAACCATCTACCGGCTGGGGCTGGGCCTGCGCTACGGGCGTGCCATGCAAACCATCGCCGGTGTCCATTACAACTTTTCCCTGCCGGAGTCATTCTGGCAGTGGCTGCACGAACGCGAGGGCAGCAGCGAGGACCTTGGCGACTTCAAGACCCGCCGCTACTTCGACCTGATCCGCAATTTCCGCCGGCACTGCTGGCTGCTGATCTACCTGTTCGGCGCCGCGCCGGCAGTATGCGCTTCGTTCGTCGAGGGCCGCGACCACGCGCTGGTTCCCTTCGACGGCAACCCGAAAAGCCTGTATGCCCCCCACGCCACCTCCCTGCGCATGGGCGACCTGGGCTACAACAGTGAAGCGCAGCAGTCGCTGATCGTCTGCTACAACGACCTGCCCAGCTACCTGTCCACGCTCTGCGCGGCCATCAGCAAGCCCTACCCGCCGTATCACGAGCTGGGCGTAAAGGATGCCAGCGGCAACTACCAGCAGTTGTCCACCGGGCTGCTGCAGATTGAAAACGAGTTCTACTCATCCATCCGCCCCAAGAACCCCGCCCGCATGGGGGAAACCGCGCTGTCGGCACTGGACAACCGCGGGGTGGAGTATATCGAGGTGCGCTGCCTGGACCTGAACCCGTTCGAGCCGCTGGGCATGGGCGCGCAGCAGATGCGCTTCCTGGACTGTTTCCTGCTGCATTGCCTGCTGGAAGACAGCCCCAAGACCGACGATGCCGATTACCGGGCCACACAGGAAAACCAGGACCGTATCGTCTATCGTGGCCGCGACCCGGAATTGAAACTGATCCACAATGGCGACGAGCGCCCACTGGTGGACTGGGCGGCGGAGCTGCTGGACGAGATGCTGCCGCTGGCAGAACTGCTCGACCGTGCGTGGGATGGCGATGACTTTGCCCGTGCGCTGGACGAACAGCAACAGAAAGTACGCGGCGAAACCCCCACTCCCGCCGCGCGGATGCTGGCGGAAATGCACGAACGCGGCCAGAGCTTCTTCGAGTGGGCCCAGGACAAGTCGGAACAGCACCGCCGCTATTTCCGCGAGCGCCCGCTGGAAGATACCCAGCGCGAGGAGTTTGCCCGCCAGGCCCGGGAATCTCTGCAGCGCCAGCAGGAAGTGGAAGCCGCCGATACCGGCACTTTCGAGGATTTCCTCGGTCAGTACTATGCCCAGTACACCTTTTGCCAGCGCTAGGCCTGTCGCCGGCACGCCCCGAGCACGCACTGCCGCACCCGGGCAGCCACTGACCCGACGCCAAGCCGGAATCTGCCATGAACTATCTCGCCCACCTGCTACTGTCCGGCCCCGACCCGGACTGGCGCCTGGGCGGATTGCTGGGGGATTTCGTCAAGGGTCCCCTGCGGGGTGAGCTACCTGCTGACATCGAGGCAGGCATTCGCCTGCACCGCCGCATCGATGCACTTTCCGATACCCACCCGGCCTACGTGGCCGCCCTGCAACGGCTGGGCCCGGAGTGGCGCCGCTATGGTGGTATCGTGCTGGATATCTGGTTCGACCACCTGCTCAGTCGCCAGTGGGAAGACTGGCACCAACATTCCCTCGACGATTTCTGTGACCAATGCTGGCGAGACTTCCACGCCCGCAGGCGGTATATTCCGCCCGGCGCCCAGCGCTTTATGCAGCGTGCAGAGGAACTTAGACTGCTGCAAAGCTACCCGGACCGCGATGTCATTGCCCGCACCCTGGAGCGCGTCGGCCAGCGCCTGCGGCGGCCGGTGGCATTACAGGCGGCGCTGCCCGCGTTGATCGCGGCGGAGGGGGCCCTGGAGCGCGACTTCAATCGGTTGTTCAGTGACTTGCTGCTCGATGCCCAGCGGTTTCGAGAAGATTTTTCAGGATTCGATAACAAATGAGCCTTCCCAACCCGCGTATTACGTTTTTGCTGGTTTTTCTCGCCGTCATTTTCCTGCTCGGCGCCGCTTTTTACCTGGAATATGTGCGCGGGCTGGAGCCCTGCCCGCTGTGTATCACCCAACGCGTCATGTTGCTGGGCGTGGGACTGGTATCCCTGCTCGCCTTCCTCCATAACCCGCAATTCATCGGTCGCCGTATCTACGGCTTGCTGGTCTCCCTCTGGGCCCTGGGCGGCCTGTACTTTTCCGCCCGCCAGCTCTGGTTGCAGAGCCTGCCGTCGGACCAGGTACCGGCCTGCGGTCCCGGCATCACCTATATGATCGATGCCTTTCCCTTTCTCGACGTGGTCAAGGTGCTGCTGACCGGTGACGGCAACTGCGCCGAAGTGCAGTGGACCATGCTCGGCCTGAGCATTCCCGCCTGGGCCGCAGTGGGATTTGTGGGCCTGGTCATTTTCGGTGCCTGGCAGGCGTTCCGCCGCCAGTAACAGCCCGTTCGCAATGGCCGCCGGCAACAGGCAGCAATCACTCACAGCACGCCGGGCCGGCGGCTGGCTGGCCGGGGCCGCCCTGTTACTGGCGGCCAACCTGGCGGGTAACTGGCTGCAGGCTGCGCTGGCCCTGCCGGTGCCCGGCGCGGTCCTCGGCATGCTGTCGCTGCTGCTGGGACTGCTGGTGTACGGCAGTGTGCCGCGGGGCCTGGCAGAGGTCAGCGGGGCGCTGCTGCGCCTGCTGGCACTGCTGTTCCTGCCCGCGGCCACCGGCCTGTTTTTCCTCGATGACCTGTCCCCGCTGGACTGGCTGGGACTGTTCGCAGCCACGGTATTCGGTACCCTGGCCAGCATCGCCCTGTGTGCGCTGTTGCTGAAAAAACTGTTGCGGCGCTACGCTCCCCCGGGCAGCGGGGAAGATCACCATGCCTGATTCCCTCGCCACCCTGCTCGTTCACCCCCTGT
This sequence comes from Microbulbifer sediminum, assembly GCF_021729035.1. GTDB lineage: Bacteria > Pseudomonadota > Gammaproteobacteria > Pseudomonadales > Cellvibrionaceae > Microbulbifer > Microbulbifer sediminum. Next base: position 28,727 of record NZ_JAJSAP010000007.1, read on the forward strand.
TTGTGCTGCCGCTGAATGTCGCCGGTTTCCTGGGCGGCTTGTGGCTGTACCGGCGCAGCGGGACAACGCTGCTACACCCGATCGTCGGCGCCAGCCTGCTGGTGGCCGGGATTCTCCATGCTCTCGGTATCGACTACGGCGATTACCAGCACGCCAGCGCTGCCCTGTACGCGCTGCTCGGCCCGGCGGTAGTGGCGCTGGCGGTGCCGCTCAAGCAGAACCTGGCGATTATCCGCCGTGCCGCCGTGCCGCTGACAGTGACCCTGTGCGTGGGTGCCGTGCTGGCGCCACTCGCCGGCGTCGGCCTGGCCCTGTTGATGGGTGCCTCGGGCCCGGTACTGGCTGCGCTTTCCGGCAAGGCAGTGACCACGCCCATCGCCCTCGCCATTGCCGGGCGGGTCGGGGCAGCGGAAAGCCTGACGGTGGGGATCGTGGTGTTCAGCGGCGTAGTGGGCGCGGTCCTGGGGCCGCCACTGATGCGGCGACTGGGCGCCGGCGATCCCCGTATTGTCGGCTTTGTGCTGGGTATCAATGCCCATGCCATCGGCACTGCCCGGGCGCTGGAAATCAGCGCCCTGTGCGGGGCCTTTGCCGCCCTCGCCATGGGCCTGTGCGGGGCCCTGACCGCGGTTTTACTGCCTCTGCTGGTGGGGGCGTGACACCACCGTCGTTCTGGCGCTGATTGCCGCCCACGCCTTGCCCGCGATAGCCGAATCTCCTATCTTGCATAGAGGTCCGCGGAGCGTAAAAGCAGGGCGGTAAAGCGTTATAAAAGGAAGCCTGAAATGCTGGAAAACTGTAAGTCGGCACGCGAACGTTGGGGCGGGGTCAGCGACATGATTGATCGCTGGTTGCACGCTCGCCAGGCACTACTGGTCCGTTTCTGTGGCCTGAGCGAAAACCGGGAAGTGCGGGACGGCGATGCCCAGACAGAGGAAGCAGTGCAGGAGCTGTGCCAGCTGCTGATGGACTATGTGTCCGCGGGGCACTTCGAGGTGTATGAACAGCTGATACTGGAAGGCAAGGCTTTCAATGACGATGCCGGGCTGGAAAAGTCCCGTGATCTCTACCGTAAGATCGACGCCACCACTGACGTGGCCGTGGACTTCAATGACAAGTACCTGGAAACGGACGATCTCAGCAGCCTGCCCACAGACCTCTCGCAGCTCGGCGAGGCACTGGAATCCCGCTTCAGTTCCGAGGACCAGATGATCGCGGTGCTGCATACGGCGCACAAGAACCAGCTGGCCTGAAGTATCCCGTGCCGGCGGCGCCGGGCACTGCCCGGCCGGAGCGCTTTGTGGTGCAGGGTCTCGGGAATAAAAAAAGGGCCGCTGTGAAGCGGCCCTTTTTTATTGCCATCGTTTTGTCACACCGGGCCTCCCGGCCCGGGCACAGGGAGTGGCTTACTCCTGCCCTTCCTGCGGAGCTTCTTCAGCGCCGGCCTCGTCGGCCGCTTCCGCCTCGTCAGCCTCTGGCTGCGCGGGCTGCGCCTCGCCGTCAGCCACATTTGCCTTGTGCAGCTCAACCTCAAAAATCAGGGTGGCATTGGGACCGATCAGGCCACCCGCACCACCGGGGCCATAGGCCAGGTCAGAGGGGATGTACAGCTCCCACTTGGCCCCTTCTTTCATCAGCTGCAGAGCCTCGGTCCAGCCCTTGATCACCCCACCGACCGGAAACTGTACCGGCTCACCACGAGCGTAGGAGCTGTCGAACTCGGTTCCGTCGATCAGGGTACCGCGGTAATCCACCTCAACGGTGCTGTCAGCAGACGGGGTATCGCCGCTGCCCTCGCGGACCACCTTGTATTGCAGGCCGGAATCGGTAGTGACAACGCCCTCTTTCTGCGCATTCTCTTCCAGGAAAGCCTTGCCCTCGGCCATGTTGGATTCTGCCTTGGCCTTGAACTCCTGCTCCTGCTTGGCCAGCATCTCCTGCTGCTTGGCCTGCATGTCCTCCTGGAATACAGCAATCACCTGCTGCTTCTCGTCGTCGCTCAGGCGGGAATCGCGGCCGGCGGCCACATCCTCGAGGGCCATTACAACAACCTGCGGATCCAGTTTTACATTCTGCGAGTCGAGCCGGCGGGCCATATCCTCGGCAATGATGTAACTGACTTTCTGCTCCTGGGATTCCAGTTTGATCTCTTTGGCCTGGCCGGAATCTTCCTTGTTACAGCCCGTCAGCATGACGCCCAGGGCAACCGCCGCAGCCAGTGGATATTTCTTCATAGGGTTGTCTCTTAAGTCTCTGGATGTATTTATTCGTGAGGTTCCCTCGGTACCGGCCTGGCCGGCCGGCTCCGGGATGCGGCCCAGTAGCCGTGACAACTCCGCTGCAAATGGAGCGATACCGGTCACAGCCCCCGCATGACGGCGTGTCAGCCGATGCCCAGCAAGTCTAACGCAACGTGACTACCGGTGCACACCGATGCCGTTCACATGTTCGAACACTGCCACAATCAGGCAGTTCCATCCGCTGGGAGAATTTTCCCGGCATAATCGGGCGCTTTTCCGCGGTTGCGGCATACAATTTTGAAAAAAACAGCGCTATTATCGTGGCACCTGCGGTTGCTTTGGATTGCTGAAAAGGTTTTGCTCCCCGGGCAACGCGCCAGTGCAAGTAACTGTGAATGCGGCACCGGCCGCATAAGTGCCGGGCAACCCAACTGTCCGGATGCATTGAATCGATAATAAACCTCAGGATATTGACTCATGGCTGCCAAAAAGAAAGCTGTCGATCCAGTCGCAGAGCTGGAAGCGCAAATCGCCAAGCTCACAACCAAACTCGACAAGGCACGGACCAAGCAGGTAACCGACGCCGGCAAGGCGGTGCAGAAATCGACTAAGGCACTCGCGTCCGCCAAGGACAAACTGGCCAAGGCCAAGTCCAAGCTGGCAGATGCCCGCGCCGCTATGCGCAAGCGCAAGACCGCCGCCACCCAGAAGCGCGTGGACACGGCCAAGGCGAACGTGGACAAACTCACCACTGCACTCGCTGCTGCGCAGGATGCCGCCGCTGACGCCAAGCAGGCTGAAACTGCAGCCAAGGCAGAGCTGAAGCTGGCGCAGCAGGTGAGCAAGGTTGCCGCCAAGGCGGAAAAGGAAGTCGCCAAAGAGAAGAAAAAGAAAGAGGCCGCCAAGGCCAAGAAAGCGCGCAAGGCCTCCACCGGCAAGGCCACGGCCAAAAAAGCCACTGCCAAGAAGCCTGCCGCCAAGCAGGCGACGGCGAAGAAAGCCACTACCAAGAAAGCCACTACCAAGAAAGCTGCTACCAAGAAGGCGGCTACCAAGAAGGCGGCGACCCAGAAGGCCACCCCGGCGAAAACCGCCAGCAAGGCCAGCGCCAAAAAAGCACCGGCCAAGAAGGCGGCGACGAAGTCCTCTGCCGCGAGCGGTAAATCCGCCGCAAAGAAACCCGCCGTAAGGAAGGCTCCGGTAAAGAAGGCACCGGTAAAGAAGGCCGAGGCCAAGAAGGCTGAATCCAGCGAGCCGGCAGTCCCGACAACACCGGCAGCGAGCGCTGTGAAACCGGCACCGGCAGAAACCGCGCGGCCTGCAGCACCCAAGCCCGCCGAGCCGACCCCGGCAGAGAGCAGCACGCCCGCTGCGGCGAGCAAACCGGCCGAGCCGACACCGAGTATTACCCCGGTGACGCCGTTCAACAGCCTGTTTTCCAGCGAGCGCTCTGACGACCAGTAAGTTCAGGTACCGCTGCTACAATAGCTGTCGATCAGGCCCGCCCAGCGGGCCTGTTCTTTTTGCGGCAGGCCATATTGCTGACCCGCCAGTGTCAACGCGCAGCGATCCTCCGGCCAGGCCTCCTGCTGCAGCTTCCACAGCGCTGCCAGCTGGCGCTGCTCCAGCTTCAGTTCATATCCCTTGCAACGCTCATAGAGCGACTGCGTGCGCGGGCGCATACGGCCGAGCCAGCGGCGCAGGTTACGCACACTCGCAATCATGCGCCGGCGCGGCGCCAGGCCACGGTCGGCCACCCGCCAGCTCTCCTCGCTCAGCTGGCGCCCTGAGGCGGCCACATAGCTGGCCCAGAGCATCAGGCACACGTCCGCATCCCGCTCGTCCTGGCAGGTGAGCAGGAATGCCTGCACTTCTTCATGGCGATAGAAATCGAGGCTGAACTCCCACAGGGGATTGTCCAGGGCGGAAGAGGATGGAGGGGAGGGTTTCGTCACGTTAGAATCCCGCCTTTCTTATCGGGTGCGTCGCGTGGCTCTCATGTCGTTAGACTAGCACCATGGCGTCCCGGGGTAACTCCGGAAGAGGTTTTTCTTGATCAATCTGCAAGGCGTCTCGCTGCAACAGGGCGGGCGCGAACTGCTGCACAATGCCGACTGCCGTATCTTTCCCGGCCACAAGGTGGGGATTATCGGAGCCAACGGCTGTGGCAAATCCACCCTGTTCAAGCTGCTGCTGCGGGAAGTCGATAGCGATAGCGGCACCGTCGAGCTGCCGGCCGGCTGGCGTATCGCACATATGGCCCAGGAGGTAGCGGCAGGGGACCAGACCGCACTGGACTATGTTCTGGATGGCGATGGTGAACTGCGCCACCTGCAGCGGGAACTGGAGGCCCTGGAGGCCGGGGACGGGCCGGACGGCCGGCGCCTGGGCGAGCTTCACGAGCGGATGGCGGCGATCGACGGCTACAGTGGGCCGGCCCGTGCTGCGCAGCTGCTCGACGGCCTGGGTTTCGCCCACGCCCAGCAGCAGCGGCCGGTAAGAAGTTTCTCCGGTGGCTGGCGGATCCGCCTGAACCTGGCACGGGCACTGATGTGCCCCGCCGACCTGATGCTGCTGGACGAGCCCACCAACCACCTGGACCTGGATGCCACCCTGTGGCTCGAACAGTGGCTGCAGAAATTCCCCGGTACCCTGCTGATTATTTCCCACGACCGGGATTTCCTCGACACGGTGGTGGACAGCGTGGTCAGTTTCGAGCACCGCCAGCTGGTGCAGTACAGCGGGAATTACAGCGCTTTCGAACGCACCCGTGCCGAACGCCTGGCACAGCAGCAGGCGCAATTTGAGAAGCAGCAGGCCCAGCGCGCCCATATGGAGGACTTCGTACGCCGCTTTCGCGCCAAGGCCACCAAGGCCCGCCAGGCCCAGAGCCGCCTCAAGGCGCTGGACCGCATGGCACAGATCGCTCCGGCGCACGTGGATTCACCGTTCCGCTTTTCGCTGCCGGCGGCGGACAAGGTATCCAACCCGCTGATCGACCTGCGCGAGGCGGACCTGGGTTACGGTGACAAGGCAGTGGTGCACAAGGTACAGCTGGGCATCCAGCCGGGACGGCGTATCGGCCTGCTGGGCCCGAACGGCGCCGGCAAGTCCACCCTGATCAAGACCCTGGCCGGCGAGCTGGCGCCGCTCTCTGGCGAGCGGCTGTGCGGCGAGCACCTGGCGATCGGCTACTTTGCCCAGCACCAGCTCGAGGCGCTGGATAGTGCCGCCTCACCCATGCTCCACCTGCAGCGCCTGTCGCCGGAGGCCAGCGAGCAGTCACTGCGGGATTTCCTCGGCGGTTACGGCTTTACCGGCGACCGGGTGTTCGAGCAGGTGGGCGGCTTTTCCGGCGGCGAGAAGGCGCGCCTGGCGCTGGCGATCCTGGCCTGGCAGAAGCCCAACCTGTTGCTGCTGGACGAACCCACCAACCACCTGGACCTGGAAATGCGCCACGCGCTGGCCCTGGCACTGGCGGAATTTCCCGGTGCGGTGGTGCTGGTTTCCCATGACCGCTACCTGCTCGCCAATACCGCCGACGAGTTCCTGCTGGTTGCGGATGGCAGGGCGCGGCCGTTTGACGGCGACCTGGAGGATTACCGCCAGTGGCTGCTGGAATTCCGCCGCAATGAGCGCGCAGGGGAAAAGGCCGCCGCCCGCCAGGACGAGCAGCCAGCGGAAAGCCGGGAAGACAAGAAGTCCCAGCGCCGTGCCGCGGCGGCACTGCGCGAACAGCTGAAACCCCTGACCAACCGGCTCAAGCGCGTGGAACGGGAAATGGCCGGCATCGAGGAGCGGCTGGCCGGGCTGGATGCACAGCTCGCGGACGAGAGCCTGTACACCGGCGGCCAGCAGGAGGAAATCGCGCGACTCAACCGCGCCCAGGCGGAAGAGCGCGAGAAGCTCGAGGCCCTGGAAATGGAGTGGCTGGAAATCAGTGAGCAGCTCGAGGCGGCGCGGGGCTGATCACTTCACCGGGTAGGCCTCCGGCGGCGGTGTTTTCGGGCAGCCGCTTTCGTCCACGGCCGTCGCATAGGGTGTACCCGGGCACTGGTCCAGGTAGTCCGGGACCCCGTCCGAATCCGAATCCACCGGGCAGCCGGTATTGTCCACTGCGACGCCGGGAGGCGTCTGCGGGCACATATCCACGTCGTCGATAAAGCCGTCGCCGTCGGTATCGCGCACCACCGGCGGGAACTCCATCCACTGGTATCCGATGGTGAAGCTCAGCGCCGCGTCCATGCCACCGCGCTCGACCCCGTAAAAGGCCCGCGCATCAGCCCGCGCCTGCCAGCGCGGTCCCAGCCAGTATTTCACCCCGAGGCCAAAATTGGCCATGGTCTGCCGGTCGTGTTCTTCCTTGCCGCGATCGAACAGGATCGGCCCCTCGTAGTCCGCCGGGATAACCGGCAGGGGCTCGATCAGCTGGTCGTACTCAATCCGGATCTCGCCGACACCAATGGCCAGGTAGGGCTGCCAGCAGGGATCGTCGCAGAACTGGCCGGCGAACTGCCAGAACAGGTCCATGTGGTAGTTATACACGTCGACCTTTTCATTCAGGCCGCTGATATCGGCGGAGAAACCGTCGACGACGCCCTCAAGGGCCCAGCGATCGGTGATATTGAAACCGAACCCGACGCCGCCACCGGTGCTGTCATCCAGCTCGAACTCCTCGAATGGCGTGCCGTCCAGCCGCTCGCTGTCAAACCACTGGCGGGTGCCCTTGAGATAGAGGTTGAAGGTGCCCTCCTCGTCGGCACGGACGGCGGTCCAGGGCAGGGTGAAAAGCAGCAGCACAACGGCGACAGTGCGCGCGGGCCGAAGACTCTTATCAGTCATTGTGGGCTCCGGGGTGTCCTTTTACCGGCGGGTCGTCAGACTACTGAAGATAGCAGACCCGCCGGCGGCCCGTTGGCCCTGTACGCAGCGGCCGGCCTCAGGTGCGGCGGTAGAGCAGGTCCCAGACGCCATGGCCGAGCCGCTGGCCTCGCTGCTCGAACTTGGTCTCCGGGCGGAAATGCGGACGCGGGGCGTACGCTCCTGCACCCGCAGTGTTCTCCAGTGCCGGCTCCGCCTCCAGGACCTCGAGCATATGCTCGGCATAGTTCTCCCAGTCGGTGGCCAGGTGCATCAGGCCACCGGTCTTCAGCTTGCTACAGAGCAGGCGCACAAATTCAGGCTGCACGATACGGCGCTTGTGGTGTTTCTTCTTGTGCCAGGGATCCGGGAAGTAAAGCTGGAAGCGGTCCAGCGAGTGGTCCGGGATGCAATCGTTGAGTACATCCACCGCGTCGGCCATATAGACCCGCAGGTTCTCCACCCCGGCCTTGCCCGCGTTGTTGATCAGGCGGCCCACACCGGGCGGGTGCACCTCAATCCCGATAAAGTCCTTGTCCGGCTCGGCCTCGGCCATCGCCAGCAGCGAGTCGCCCATGCCAAAACCGATCTCCAGCACCAGTGGTGCTTCACGGCCAAAAACCTGCACGACATCCAGGGAGCCGTCGAACAGCGACAGGCCGTAGTGCCCCCAGTAGGTATCAAACGCACGGCGCTGCCCCTCGGTCATGCGTCCGGCACGGATGACATAACTGCGGATGGATTTTTTCTTGTACTCGGTGCGGTAGGGAAACTCTTCCGCAGACTCTTCTTGCATGCTTCGCGACCTCGGATGCAAATACGTATTAGCTTAGTGTAGGAGCGGCCCCTGGCCGCGAACCGGGGTATAGTCCCGCATCATCGCAGCCAGGGAGTGCTCCTGCGGGAAAACAATAAAGGAGTCAGCGCGGCAGGTGCAGCGCCGCCACAAACAGGGCCACCCAGCCGCCGATCATCGCTGTGCCCCCCAGCGGGGTAACCGGTCCCAGCCAGCGAGGGCCACCCAGCGCCAGCCCGTAGAGACTGCCGCTGAACAGCAGCACGCCCACGGCGAACAGGACACCGCAGCTCACCAGTGCCGTGCGCGGACCCCAGTGCTGGATCATCAGTGCCACCAGCAACAGGGCCAGGGCGTGAACCAGCTGGTAATGGACTCCGGTCTTGAACGCTTCCAGTAACTTCTCCGCGACCCGGCCGCGCAGGCCATGGGCGCCGAAAGCACCTAACATCACGCCGGTGCCGCCGAAGAAGGCGGCAATCATCAGGAAAGGCTTGGTCATGGTGTTTCCGTACGGGCCCGGAGGCCCGTCTCTTTTTGCGTTATTACAGCAGCGGCCGCTGCCGCGATCCCGGTGACAAAAAAAAACCGCGCGGTTGCGCGGTTTTCTCTCGGGCCCGGTTGCGCGATCAGGCTTCCATTGCCACGCGTACCTTTTTCATGGCGTTCTTTTCCAGCTGGCGGATACGCTCGGCAGAGACGCCATACTTGTCGGCCAGCTCGTGCAGGGTCGCCTTTTCCTCGCTCAGCCAGCGCGCCCGGATGATGTCGCGGCTGCGGTCATCCAGCTGCTCCATGGCCACTGCCAGGCTACTGAGGTTGGTTTCCTCCCAGTTGTCGCGCTCCAGCTGGGCCGCCGGGTCAAAGCTGCGGTCTTCCAGGTAGTGCGCCGGCGCCTGCCAGGCATTGTCGTCATCGTCGTCCACGCCCGCATCAAATGCGGCGTCGTGGGCGGAGAGGCGACCTTCCATTTCCTGTACGTGTGCGACGTCCACGTTCAGGTCCTTCGCCACCGCCTTGGCCTCGTCACTGGTAAGCCAGGCGAGCTTTTTCTTCTGTCCGCGCAGGTTGAAGAACAGCTTGCGCTGCGCCTTGGTGGTGGCGATTTTCACGATGCGCCAGTTGCGCAGGATAAACTCGTGAATCTCGGCCTTGATCCAGTGCACCGCAAAAGACACGAGGCGCACTCCCTTCTCGGGGTTGAAGCGTTTCACCGCTTTCATCAGGCCGACGTTACCTTCCTGAATCAGGTCCCCCTGGTTCAGGCCGTAGCCGGAGTAGGACTTGGCGATGTGCACCACAAAACGCAGGTGCGACATAACCAGCTGCCGTGCAGCATTCAGGTCCTCACGATAGTAGAGGTCCTCTGCCAGCCGCTTCTCCTCCTCCGCGGACAGCACCTCGAAGCTGCTGACCGACTGGATATAGGCGCCGAGGTTGGCTCCCGGGGACAGCGTTTGCACTGGCTGCAGGCTTGTTCCCATGCAGATCTCTCCTGTCAAAATCTTGTGCCGGTTGAACTTGCGACCAAACGATAGCCGGGGTCACCCGGTGAACTCGACCAGTTTAGCACTAGGCCGGGCAGATAAGGAAGTCCGCCGGACAGCGCCGGAACCGTTGAAATCCGTGGCTTAGAGGGGTTATCCACAGGGATGGTTCCCGCCCGTAGCGGCGCTTTTGGAAACAACCGCGCCCTGCTGGTCACGTAGGCTCTATGGCCCGGATATGCCGCGCCACTGCCAGCCAGGCGCCCGTCAGTCCCAGCAGGGCGGCGCCGCAGGTCAGCGCCAGCAGGTAGCTCAGCCCCGGGGCCTCCAGGCGATAGCCGCTGCCGTAGGAGGAGGCCAGCCCGGCCACCGGGCCCGACAACAGTGCCACTCCCAGGGTCACCAGCATCCACGCCAGCAATCCACCAAAGAGTCCGTAGCAGAGACCGCTGTAGAGAAAAGGCCGGCGCACAAAGGCGTCAGTGCCACCTACCAGCTTCACCACCAGGATCTCCTCCCGACGGCTCTCGATATGCAGGCGGATGGTGTTCACCACCACCAGGATCACCCCCAGTGCCAGCAGGACGCCCAGGCCCAGCGACAGGCGCTGGCCCAGCTCGGTCAGGCGCGCCAGCCGCTCCACCCAGGCCATATCCAGTACCACCGCGTCGGTCAGGGCGCTCTCCCGCAGCGCGGCGGCCAGGGACTCGAGTTCCCCGGTCACGCCATCCGCCGGGCGCACCAGCAGCACCGCCGGCAGCGGGTTACTGCCCAGCCCGGCCAGCGCGTCGCCCAGGCCCGACGACTGCTGGAACTCCTCCAGCGCCTGCTCGGGCGAGATATACGTCACCGCGGCCACGCGCGGATCTTCACCCAGGTCGTCCACATAGGAAGTGACCGCGGACTCGCGCGCGTCCTTGCTGAGGAATACGGAAATCTGTGGCTGGCCATCCCAGCCGGCCACCGCGCGCTGGAAGTTCACCAGCCCCAGCTGCAGGGCGGCGGGCAGGGCCAGGGCGATGGCGATCACCAGCGCGGTCATTCCGCTGGCCATGGGGGCGGCAAAGAATCGCCGCAGGGCCTCAGCCGCCATTTCCCGGTGGTGGCCGGTCCAGCCGCGCAGGCGGTCACCCGTGCGGGTACGCGCGGTGACCGCACCGGCGGCGCGCACGCGGCTGTCCGCCCCGGCCGGCTGGCGGGCAGGGGTACGGCCCTGGTTGCGCACCGCGGCGCCGGGGTTACGGGTAGGCTGCTTCACGGCTCGGAATCCCATCGTAGATAAGCTGGCCCGCCTGCAGGGTAAGCACCCGGCGTTTCTGGCGGGCAATCAGCTCCAGGTCGTGGCTGGCGATCATCACGGTAACCCCCACCGCATTGAAGTCCGCAAACAACTGCATGATTTCCGCGGACAATTGCGGGTCCAGGTTACCGGTAGGTTCGTCCGCAACCAGGATCGCCGGCTTGTTGACCACTGCCCTGGCGATCCCCACCCGCTGTTGCTCACCGCCGGAAAGCACAATCGGGTTCTGGCGCTCCTTGTGTAACAGGCCAACCTTGTCCAGTGCCGCCCGCACACGCCGGCCCACCTCACGACGGTTGCAACCAGCAACCGCCAGGGGCAGGGCCACATTGTCGAACACGCTGCGGTCGAACAGCAGCTGGTGGTTCTGGAATACGATACCCACATTGCGGCGGTAATAGGGCACCTGGCTGTTGCGCAGGCGATTGAGGTTCTGTCCCGCCACCAGGATGCTGCCACGCGTGGGACGCTCGATAGCGGTGAGGAGCTTGAGCAGGGTGCTCTTGCCAGCCCCGGAGTGCCCGGTGAGGAATACCAGTTCGCCGCGATCCAGCTCCAGGCTGACTCGCACCAACGCGTCCTGCCCGGACTCGTAGCGCTTGTTGACGTTGTCAAAGGTGATCATGGGCGAAAATGGCCGTGGGGCAGTGGTAATTCTTGTTATTGGTTTCCCCCGCAGGAGCGGTCAGCGGCCGCTCCTGCAAAGGAAAAATCATTTTTCGTCGCGACGAAACAGCGCGGCGACAAAGTCTTTCGCGTGAAAAGGCTGCAGATCCTCGGCCTGCTCGCCAACACCGATAAAGCGTACCGGAATACCAAAGCGCTGTGCCAGTGCAAAGATCACACCGCCTTTGGCGGTCCCGTCCAGTTTTGTCAGCACCATACCGGTAACCCCGGCGGCATCGCGAAATTGCTCCGCCTGGCTGATGGCGTTCTGGCCGGTGCCGGCATCCAGCACCAGCAATACCTCGTGGGGGGCCGACTGGTCCAGCTTACCCATTACCCGGCGAACCTTGCTCAGCTCCTCCATCAGGTTGGACTTGGTATGCAGGCGCCCGGCGGTATCGGCGATCACCACATCCACACCGCGGGACTGAGCTGACTGCACGGCGTCGTAGATGACCGAGGCGCTGTCGGCGCCGGTGTGCTGGGCCACCACCGGGACCCTATGGCGCTCGCCCCAGACCTGCAGCTGCTCCACCGCAGCCGCGCGGAACGTATCGCCGGCCGCCAGCATCACCGACTTGCCCTCGTTCAGGTAACGGTGCGCGAGCTTGCCGATGGTGGTGGTCTTGCCCACGCCATTGACGCCCACCACGAGAATCACGAAGGGACGCTTTGCGGTATCGACGGCCAGCGGGGCCTCGACACTGTCCAGCAGCTCGGCCAGTTCTTCCTGCAAGGCCTGGTAGAGCGCCTCGCCGTCATTCAGTTCGCGACGGGAGACCCGGTCGGTAAGGCGGTCGACGATTTCGGTGGTGGCATCCATCCCCACATCCGCCATCAATAACTGGGTCTCCAGCTCTTCCAGCAGCTCGTCATCGATTTCCTTGGCGCCCAGGAACAGGTTGCCCATGCCCTCGGCGAACTGGTTGCTGGTGCGGCTGAGCCCGCGGCGGATGCGGGCAAAGAAACCGACTTTTTCCCCCTTGCCGGCCTGGTCCCCGGCTTCCACGGGTTCGGGGGTTGGCGCTGCAGGTGGCGGCTCCGTTACCTCGGGGGTAACTGCAGGGCCGCTTCCCGCAGCCTGATCTTCACGCCCGGGTTCCGCGCCGGCCTCCGGCTGCCCCGGGGCTACGGCCTGGTCATCTGCTGCGGGGGGCTCACCTGCCGCGGGAGCCTCACCGGGTTGTGCGGAGGGTTGCTCCTCCGCCTGTTCGTCGGGCTTGGGCTTTTTCTTGCGCAGGAAGTCAAAGATCATGCTCGTATCCGGCTGTACCACTGTATTGGAAAGGCGCTAATCTTAGCACCGCTCGATGCCCCACACAGCCAGGAAACCGACTTGTCCAGAAATCGCCAGCGCAAAGCCCCCCAGCAACCCCTGTCACAGCTCCGCATCATTGGCGGAGACTGGCGCGGGCGCCGGCTGCAGTTTGCCCCGGTGGAGGGGCTGCGCCCCACCGGCGACCGGCTGCGGGAGACCCTGTTCAACTGGCTGCAGTTCCGGCTGCCCGGTGCCCGCTGCCTGGACCTGTTTGCCGGCTCCGGGGCCCTGGGGCTCGAGGCGCTTTCCCGCGGCGCGGCTGTGGTGGATTTTGTGGAACTGAACCGGCGGGCGGCCGACACCCTGCGCGCGCAGCTGCAGCTACTCGACACCGACCGGGGCACGGTGCACCACCAGGGTGCACTGGATTTTCTCGCCGGGGACCGCGGACCCTACGATATCGCCTTCCTCGACCCGCCCTTTGCCGCGGACCTGTGGCAGCCGTCCCTGGCGGCACTGCGCCAACGGTTGGCGCCGGACGCCCGGGTCTATGTGGAAACACCCCGGGATACCCCGCTGCCGCTGCCGGAGTGCTGGCGGGTGGAAAAGGAAAAGCGCGCGGGCCAGGTATGCATGCGCCTGCTCACCCTGGCCTGAAGCACCTGTTTTGAGGGTGGGGCGCAAATTGTTTAACATGCGCGTCCCCGCCGGGCCGCATCGCCTCCCCCAGGATATGGGGGGCAGGCATAAGAGCGGCCACGGTATCGGTGTCCAGCGTTAACCTGCGAAACCCTGCTCATGAAAAAAGTCGTCTACCCCGGAACGTTCGATCCCATCACCAATGGTCACCTGGACCTGGTGGAACGCGCCTGCCGCCTGTTCGACCACGTGATCGTGGCCGTGGCCTCCAGCTCCCGCAAGAACCCGCTGTTCACCCTGGATGAACGGGTGGAACTGGCCCAGCAGGTCCTGCGCCACCTGCCTAACGTGGAAGTCATCGGCTTCGATATCCTGCTCGCCGACCTGGTGCGCCAGGTGGACGCCTATGGTGTGCTGCGGGGCCTGCGCGCGGTTTCCGACTTCGAATACGAATTCCAGCTGGCCAATATGAACCGGCAACTGGCTCCGAACATGGAGAGCCTGTTCCTGACCCCGGCAGAGCACCTCTCCTATATCTCTTCCTCGCTGGTGCGCGAGATCGCCTCCCTCGGTGGTGATGTCACCAAGTTCGTGCCACCGGCGGTCGAGGAAGCACTGCAGGAAAAGTTCAACGGCTGAAACCGTGTGCCCGGTGCCGCGGCGCCACCCGGCCGCGGCGCTCCGGGACGCTTGCCAATCGCACCGGCCCGGCTGTTGCACTCACGCTTAGCTGTTAAACTCCGGCGAGTTTCCCAAGACCGGAGTCATTTGTGCGCAAGCTGCTTTTCGCCTCCCTGTTATCCGCCGGTGCCATCTCTGCCGGCCTGCTGATTGCCGATCCCGACACCAAGAACCCCGGCGCCGTTGAGCGCAGTGAGGAAATCCAGCCCGAAGTGGCAACCGGCCGCAGCGAGGTCAAGGCGGCCACAGCCGGGGAATTTATGGCGGTGACTGCCAACCCACACGCCAGCGAGGCGGCCGTCTCTATCCTGGCCCGCGGCGGCACTGCCGTGGATGCCGCCATTGCCGCCCAGCTGGTGCTGGGGCTGGTGGAACCACAGTCCTCCGGAATCGGCGGCGGCGCCTTTATGCTGAGCTACCGCGCCGACGACAGCAGCCTGCACTATTACGACGGCCGCGAGACCGCGCCGGCAGCGGTCGACGAACACTATTTCATGCACGACGGCGAGCCGCGGGATTTCCTCAAGGCGGTGATCGGCGGCTACTCGGTGGGTGTGCCGGGCGTGGTGCGGATGCTGGAACTGGCCCACCAGCGCGACGGCAAACTGCCGTGGGCGGAACTGTTCGCACCGGCCATTGCGCTGGCGGAGCAGGGCTTTGAGGTGTCACCGCGCCTGCACCAACTGCTCGACCGCTTGCCGCAGGTGAATGCGCGCCCGGCAATCGCCAGCTATTTCTTCACCGATGACGGCGAGCCACTGGCGGTGGGCACCCTGCTGAAAAACCCCGATTACGCGCGCACACTGCGCGTGCTGGCCGGGCAGGGCGCCGACGCCTTCTATGAGGGGGAGATTGCCGGGGCCATTGTCGATGCCGTGCGCAACGACCCGGTCAACCCGGGCGTCATGACCCGCGCGGATATGGCCGCTTACCAGGCCAAAACCCGCGAACCGGTGTGCAGTGAATTCCTGCTTTACCGGGTCTGCGGTGCCAGCGCACCGTCCTCCGGCGGCACCACCGTGGGTGCCATCCTGGGCATGCTGGGGCAGTTCCCCCTGGATGAGCTGGAGGCCGGCAGCGCCGAACTGACCCACCTGTTTGCCGAAGCCTCGGAGCTGGCTTTTGCCGACCGCAATACCTATTCGGCCGATGCGGACTTTGTCGCCGTGCCCACCCGGGCGATGGTGGCCCCGGAGTACCTGGTGCGGCGTGCGAAACTGATCTCTGCGGCAGAGGCCAGCGCAGCGGTACCGGGCAAACCGAAGCCGTTCGACGGTGAGCGCCAGCCGGCCGACTCTCCGGAAAAACCCAATACCAGCCACCTGTCGATCGTGGACCGCTACGGCAACGCTGTCAGCATGACCACCAGTATCGAAACCGGTTTTGGCTCGCGCCTGCTGGTCCGGGGCTTCCTGCTCAACAACCAGCTGACTGACTTTTCCTTTACGCCGGAGCGGGCCGACGGCCAGCTGGTGGCCAACCGCGTGCAACCGGGCAAGCGGCCGCGCTCATCCATGTCGCCGACCATCGTGTTCAACCGGGATGGCAGCCTGCGGCTGCTGGTGGGCTCCCCGGGGGGGTCGCGCATCATCGACTACACTGCGCGAACCATTCTCTATCACCTGGGCCTGGGCATGCCTGTTGCAGAGGCCATTGCCGCGGGCAATATCGGCGCAATCGGGCACCGTGTAGAGCTAGAATCCGGCTTTTTCCCGGCAGAGACTGTAAGAAAGCTGGAGCAACTGGGACACAGGGTGGTGGAGCGCAACCTGAACAGCGGTATTCACGCGATAGCCCTGATCGACGGCGAGCTCCACGGTGGTGCCGATCCGCGCCGCGAGGGCAGCGCGGTCGGCGAGTGACGGCGCCAACCAAACCTTACCCGGGGGAATAATCCATGCGCGCGTTTTCTCTGCTACTCCTGCGATTCAGCCTGGGCCTGCTGCTGGTCATCTGGGGTGTGGACAAGCTGGTCAATGTGGAGCACGCCGTCGCCGTGTCCGACCACTTTTACCTGGGGCTGATCAGCGCCCCGTTGTTGTGGAAGGTTTTCGGCGTGCTGCAGATACTGCTCGGTGCCGCGGTGATCCTGGGCCTGTGGCAGCGCTATACCTATGCCGCCCAGGCCATCGTCAACGGCGCCACCCTGCTGGGTGTCTGGCGCTCGGTTGTGGACCCCTGGGGCTGGTACCTGGAGGGCGCCAACGTACTCTTCTATCCCTCCCTGATCATCTTCGCCGGCTGCCTGGTACTGTGGGCTTTCCGCAGTGAGGACCGCCTCGTGGTGAGGCGCAGCCAGGCTGTCGGTATTTGAACACGTGGTAAGTCACCCGGGAGGCACACAGCCTTGACCAGCCCCTGGTTTCTCCTGGTGCTCGCCGGCCTGCTGGAAGTCGGCTGGGCGATCGGCCTCAAGTACACCGATGGCTTCAGCCGCCCCCTGCCCAGCGTGCTGACGGTACTGACCATGGTCGCGAGTTTCTATTGCCTCGCCCGCGCACTGACCGAAATCCCGGTGGGCACCGGCTACGCCGTGTGGACCGGCATCGGCGCCGTGGGCACGGCCATCCTGGGGATTGTCTTGTTTGCGGAATCCGCCGCGCTGCCGCGACTGTTCTGTATCGGGTTGATTGTCGCGGGTATCGCCGGCCTCCGGCTTACGGCCGCGAACTGACCGGCTGCCGGCAATAGCACCTCAGTCCGCCTTGGCCCCTTCCGCCAGCTCGAATACCAGCCGCCCGCGATAGTAGGTCTGCAGCACCTGCGCGGTTTTGATGTCAGCGGGGGCGATCTGGAACAGGTTCCTGTCCAGCACGATCATGTCCGCCCATTTGCCTTCCGCCAGGCTGCCGGTCATGTCTTCCAGGCGGTTGGCAAAGGCGCCGTTAATGGTGAAGGATGCCAGCATGCGCTCCAGCGAGACCGCCTCGCTGTCGGCACCGTTCCGCGTTACCCCGGCATGGATGGCGGCGAGCGGGCTGCTATGGCGGTGCTCCGGGTAATTGCTGCCGGAGGCCACGGTCGCCCCGGCATCAAACAGGCTCTTCAGGGGGAACTGCGCTGCCGCGCGCGCCTCGCCCAGACGGGACACATCCAGCGCGTGGTGAAAGGCGCTGCGATCAAAGCGCAGCGGGTGGACCACGGCGATGGTCTGCGTATCCGCCAGTTGCTGGATGTCCGCCTGGTCTACCAGCTGCAGGTGGACCACGCTGTTGCGCATATCCCTCGGGCCATTGATATCCCGCGAGTGGGCAAATGCCTCGAGCCCCATCCCTACCGCCGCATCCCCGACAGCCCGGATCATCACCTGCAGGCCCGCCGCGTTGGCGAGCTTTGCCAGCTGGTTGAGGTTCTGCTGGTCCAGCCGACGCGCCCCGCGATGGCCGGGCCGGTGCGCATAGGGTTCCTTCAGCAGCGCATTGGCATCGCCAATGGTGCCGTCGGCAAACAACTTGACCGAGTGCACCTGGAATTCCTCATCCCGGTATTTCTCCGACAGGGTTTTCAGCTTTCGCACTTCCCGCTGCCCGGCACCCGGCCTCACCACAAAGGATCCGCGTACCCGCACGGTCAGGTTCTTCAGCGCCGCCATCTTCTGGTAGGCGTCAAGCTTGGGCTGATCTTCGGTAGGGCGGATATAGGCGTCGTGCAGGGTAGTGATGCCGTGGCGGGCAACCGCCTCCTGCACTTCACGAATTTCCGCGCGGTACTCCTCCTCGGTCCTGGCCGGGATGATTTTTTCCACCAGCGCCATGGCGCTGCGGCCGCGCAGTACACCGGTCACCAGCCCGGTATCGTCCCGCTCGATTACCCCGCCCCGGGGGTCCGGTGTGTCATTGTCGATCCCGGCGGCGGCTATCGCCTCGGAATTGGCCCAGATACTGTGGTGATCGCTGGCGTAGAGAACAATGGGAATCAGGTCGTTGACGTGGTCGAGTTGTGCCTTGTGCGGTGGCGCCGCGGTAAAAACCCGCCGGTCCCAGCCCCGCCCGACCACCAGCTGGCGGTTCGGGTTGGACTCGATATAGTCTCCCACCAGCTGCTGGTAATCGTTGACGCTGGCGGCGCTGTATAGATCCACCTGCCGCGATAGACCGCTGACGTGCATATGGGCGTCGACAAAGCCCGGTAGCACCAGCCTGCCGTCCAGGTTTTCCACCCGGGTGTCCGGGCCGATATGCGGCTCCACCCCGTCGTTGGTGCCCACGAATACAATCCGCCCTTCCCGCACCGCCACAGCCTGGGCGATTTTGCGGTCGGTATCGACGGTATAGATATAGCCATTCCTGAGGACCAACTGCGCGGCCGGTATCACTTCCTGACCGGCAGTGTCCGCGGCTTTCCCGTTGGTCCCGGCGTCGCCGGGCGGCGACTCTGGTCCGCACGCCGCCAGCGGCAACAGCAGCGCGCCGAGTATCCAGCCCCATCTCATTCGTTGCGCTTCCTCCCCTTACACTATGAGCAGCCCGTTGCCGCCGCGCGCCGGCGCGCCGCGACAGGTGCGGGCAACGGCTTGAGTATAGGAAACCGGGGGCGGGGACTGCCGCGGCTACAGCCAGCGCAACCACGGGTAAGCGGTGGGGTTGTCGGGGCAGGGACCGAACCCGCACTCAAGGGTGGTGCCGACGACGTTCACCAGGAGTATTGACAGGAAGGCCAGCGCCGCAATGCGCACCAGCAGGCCGAGCCCCCGTGACTGTGGCCGCTCATCCACCCGGTCGGCCAGCAACATCACGCCGCAGTAGACCAGCAACACGAAGAAGGCGACCACGGCCCAGGTATAGAAATGCAGGCCCATGAATGGCGATCCGTAACCCGGATCCCCCGGGGCGATATGCAAGAGTACCTGGCGCGCCGACGCTACCAGGCCGGCCAGGGAGGACAGGATGACCACTCCGTAGTGCAGCGGCCGGACGCCAGAGCGGAGATTCAGCAACAGGCCAATACCGGCCATCGCAAATGCAACACGCTGCAGCAGGCAGAGGGGGCAGGGCAGTTCGTGCAGCAGGAGCTGCCAGGCAAACGCAAACCAGAGCACCCCCGCCAGCGCCAGTAGCCCCAGGGTATCGAGCCAGGTCGCGCAGCGAGCCAGGCGGGCGGATAATTGCATCACGGCGCTACAGGCTGATATTGAGCGGGGAGGTCATATGGTAGAGGCACCAGGCGACAAAGATCACCAGGGTCGCCAGCCACCAGCCGACCGCAGCCGCACAGCTTCCGCGCCACGCAAACCACGCCGACAACAACACCGTGACAAATGGCAGCATCATGACCATAGGCGGTCTCCCGCAGCGTACACGGGCGCAATATTAGTCTCGCCGTCGGTCGCTCCCCAGCGCCGGCAGCTCAGCGCTGGCAGCGCCGGCAGAAAAATGTGCTCCGCTGCCCCAGCACCATATCCCGCACCGGGCCGCCGCACTGGCGGCAGCGCTCGCCGGCCCGGCCGTAGACATTGAGCTGCTGGGCAAAATAGCCCGGCTCACCATTACCGCCGATAAAGTCCCGCAGGGTGGTGCCGCCCTGCTCGATCGAGCGCGCCAGTACCCGCTTGATCGCATCCACCAGCCGTTCGTAGCGGGCACGGGAAATCGTGCCGGCAGGACGGTCCGGGCGGATGCCGGCCAGGAACAGGGACTCACTGGCGTAGATATTGCCCACACCCACCACCACGCGACCGTCCATGATGAAGGTCTTCACCGCCTGGCGGCGGCCGCGGGATACCCGGTAGAGATAGTCGCCGGAAAACTCGTCCGCCAGCGGCTCGGGCCCCAGGTGGGAGAGCAGGTCGTGGGCGGCCGGGTCCAACTCCGTCCACAACAGCGCACCGAAGCGGCGCGGATCGTGGAAGCGCAGGCACAGGCCGGTATCGAGCACCCAGTCCACGTGGTCGTGCTTGCGCAGCTCCGCACCGGGCTCGACCAGGCGCAGGCTGCCGGACATCCCCAGGTGCCAGATGGCACAGCCGCGGTCGGTGTGTACCAGCAGGTACTTGGCACGGCGCTCCAGGCGCAGGATCCGTGCCCCCGCGATGCGGCGCTCGAAATCCGGTTCCACCGGCCAGCGCAGACTGCGCTGGCGCACGGTGACGGAACGCACGGTGTGCCCCTCCATATGCGGGGCGAGGCCGCGGCGGGTAGTCTCGACTTCAGGTAATTCAGGCATGGCGTCCGGGTTGTTGCAGCCGGGTCAGGCGCGCCCGGCAGGCATAAAAAAACCCGGACAAGCCGGGTTTTTCGTGCAAGGCATGACCAGTTACTTGATCTTGCCTTCCTTGTACATCACGTGCTTGCGGACAACGGGATCGTACTTTTTGATCTCCATTTTTTCCGGCATGTTGCGCTTGTTCTTGGTAGTGGTATAGAAGTGACCAGTACCGGCGCTGGAATTCAGGCGGATCTTCTCACGCATTGTTCTGTCTCCGATTTCTTGGCTGGGCCGTCAGTTACACTTTTTCGCCGCGGGCACGCAGCTCGCTCAGCACGGTGTCGATACCTTTCTTATCGATCACGCGCATGCCTTTGGTGGAGACACGCAGCTTCACGAAGCGCTTCTCGGACTCAACCCAGAAACGGTGACTGTGCAGGTTGGGCACAAAGCGACGCTTGGTGCGGTTCTTGGCGTGGGATACGTTGTTACCGGTGACCGGGCGCTTACCGGTTACCTGACATACCTTGGACATCTGTTGGCCTCTTCAAAACTCTCGTGCCCGCATGACAGGAGGTGCGGGGACTGTAATTCGGGATTCTAATCCGGTTCCTGGGCGGCGGCGGAAACTGTTCAGAATCTGGCCCGGCCGCAAAGAGCGGCGTTTTATACCAGAACAGCGGGGGGGAGACAAGTTTTAACCAGCCCCGCCCGCGACTGCCCGGTTTCCCGGCGTCAGTTTCCGGTGGACCGGCCCGGCAACAAGCCGCGCTCGGCAAAGGACAGCGCAGCGCCGTCCCCCACGATCATATGATCCAGCACCCTGATGTCCACCAGGCCCAGGGCCTGCCCCAGGCGCTCGGTGATCCAGATATCCGCCTGGCTCGGCTCAGTCACCCCGGAGGGGTGGTTGTGGGCCAGGATCACCGCTGCGGCGCCGCAGTGAAGTGCGGCCTGCACCACTTCGCGCGGATAGACGCTGGCCGCGTTGAGGGTACCCTCGAACAGCTCCTGGAATACGATCACCCGGTGCTGGGTATCCAGAAACAGGCAGCAGAATACCTCGCGGCGGCGATGGCGCAGCTGCGCGGCCAGGAAGTGGCGCACCGCCGCCGGGCTGTCCATTACATCACGTCGCTGCAGGTCCTCGGCGAGGTGGCGCCGGGCCATCTCCAGCACCGCCTGCAGCTGTACGTATTTGGCCGGTCCCAGCCCCCGGGCGCGGCAGAAGTCCGCCTGCGAGGCCTCCAGCAACGGCCGCAGGCCGCCGAAATCCACCAGCAGCCGGCGCGCCAGGTCCACCGCCGAAATTCCCGTCACCCCCGTACGCAGGAATATCGCCAGCAGCTCCGCATCCGAGAGCGCGGCGGCGCCGCGCTGCAGCAGCTTTTCCCGTGGCCGCTCCGCCACCGGCCAGTCACTGATCGCCATATTGTCCCTCCCTGAGACCATTTGATCGCCTCCGGCGGCCGCCGGGGCCCGCCGTGCTTATCCCGCACGGCGCATAAATGCTAATCTTACCCGCTCCTGCAATTTCGGGAACCGAACTATGTCCTCCCTGGCCGATAAACGCATCCTACTGGGTGTCGGCGGCGGTATCGCCGCCTACAAGAGCGCTGACCTGGTACGCCGCCTGCTGGAACGGGGGGCCGATGTACGCGTGGTGATGACCGCCGGTGCCCGGGAGTTCGTGCAACCCCTGACATTCCAGGCGCTGTCGGGCAACCCTGTCCACACGGACCTGCTGGACCCCGCGGCCGAGGCAGCCATGGGGCATATCGAGCTGGCCAAGTGGGCCGACCTGGTACTGGTTGCCCCGGCCAGCGCCAATATCATGGCGCGCCTGGCCGCCGGTATGGCGGATGACCTGCTCAGCACCCTGTGCCTGGCCACCGAGGCACCGCTGGCGCTGGCGCCGGCGATGAACCAGGCCATGTGGCGCCACCCGGCCACTACCGCCAATGCCGCCACGCTGTGCGAGCGCGGCGCGGCACTGCTGGGACCCGATGCCGGCAGCCAGGCCTGCGGTGACATTGGCCCGGGCCGCATGCTGGAGCCCCAGGCACTGGCAGCGGAAGTGGAACGGTTGTTTGCCCCGGTGCAATCACTGGCCGGCAAGTGTGTCGCTATTACCGCCGGGCCCACCCGCGAAGCCCTGGACCCGGTGCGCTTCCTCAGCAACCACAGCTCCGGCAAGATGGGGTTTGCCCTGGCGGCCGCGGCCCAGCGCGCCGGCGCCGAGGTCACCCTGATCGCCGGCCCGGTTTCCCTGCCCACCCCGCCCGGGGTAAAGCGCATCGATGTGGTGGACGCCCGGGAAATGCGCGAGGCCGCCGAACGCGCTGCGGACTTTTGCGACCTCTTTATCGGCGCCGCTGCGGTGGCGGACTTCCGGCCGGCAGAAGTTGCCGTACAGAAGATCAAGAAAGAGGACGGCAGGGACAGCGACAGCCTGGCACTGGTGAAAAACCCGGACATCGTCGCGGGCATCGCCGCGCGTACCAGCCGACGGCCATTCACGGTGGGATTTGCCGCGGAGACCGAGAAAGTGGAAGAGCACGCGCGAGGGAAACTGCTGCGCAAGAAGCTCGACCTGATCATCGCCAACGATGTCAGTGCTGCCGACGGCGGCTTCAACAGCGATCGCAATGCGGTGACGATCATCGACAGCAGCGGTGCAACCCAGCTGCCATCGGCCCTCAAGACCGAACTCGCTGACCAGCTGATCGGGATTATTTCAGCGCGTGCCTTCCCCGGGTAAACGACACCAGATACACAACAACTTAGAAAGACAGGACTTACAACTACCGTGTCCCCAGTATCAAGTTCTTCCCCGGCATCCCGGCTCCCGCGTGAACTGGTGTTGCCGGCGTTATTGGCTCTGGTCGCCTGGGCCGGCGGTACATACCTGTTGCTCCAGCACGTGGTAACGCCCCACAACGAGCGCGAGGTTCGCAGTGCGGCTACAGCCCACGCAAAAACACTGGCAGCCCGGGTCGCGGAACAGCTGGCGGAGCGCGACCGCTACCTGGATTCTGTCGCCCGGGACAGCGCAGCCCGGCAACCCGGCAAGTCCGTGCAGGTTTTTCGCAGGGGGGATATCCGCGTCGGCGCCGGCAACAATCCGTCACTGAATTTCGCCCTGGTGGACCTGCTGGAACGCGGTGCACGCGACGAGGCCGAGGCCCTGGAGTTCCTGCGCACCGGAAAAGACAACGCCTGGCAATTACACGGCGCCGCCGCCACCTCGGGCGGTGTGGCACTGGTTTCCGAGCCGCTCACGGCCCTCGCCAATACATTCGCCGGATTCGATACTGCGGCCGGCCAGATCCGGATTATCCAGCAATTTCCGGGCGGCCCCGAGCAGGCACTGTGGCAGGCAGGGCAGGGCACGGGCCAGGAAGTGTCGGCGGGCGTGGCGGGAAGCTTCCTGAAAGTCGGTCTGCGGCCCTCCACCGAATTCGCCCGGGACCACAGCATCGCACCGCTCTGGCTTATGATTTTCGCCGGGATCGGGCTGCTGGCGACGCTGTTCCTGTTGTGGCGGTTTATTCCCCGCGACACGCCAGCCCCATGGCAAAGGTCCGAGCCGCCCCCGCGCCGTAGCTCCGACTATCCCGGTGTGCCGGTATCTCCCCCAGCCCCGGCACAGGCGGCTGCCGACAAACAGGATCCGCCTGCGCCGACACAGGGTGGGAAGAAACAGGCCGCAAGTGCAGCCATGGGTGCGGTGGGCAATTACCCGGAGCATGTCTTCCGGGCCTACGATATCCGCGGTATCGCCGGTGACGAGATCGACGAGCCCTTTGCCTACCAGCTGGGGCGCGCGCTGGGCACCCTCGCGCTGCACGCCGGAGAGGAACTGCTGATGGTGGGGCGGGACGGCCGCAACTCCAGCGAGCAGCTTACCAATTGCCTGATCGAAGGTATCCTCGACACTGGCTGCGACTGCGTCGACCTGGGGCTGGTGCCATCCCCCATCCTCTACTACGCCTGCGCCAAGGGCAAAAATGGCAGCAGCGGCGTGATGGTCACTGCGAGCCACAACCCGGCGGAATTCAACGGCTTCAAGATCCTGTTGCGCGGGCGCTCGCTGGCCGAGGAAAAACTGCAGCGGCTGCGCCAGCTGATGCTGCAGGGCCCATTCCGTGAGGGCCGCGGCAGCAGCAGCCAGCAGGATATACAGGACCTGTATATCGACGAGATATTCAACGATGTGGCGCTGGCAGGCGAACCACGCCTGGTGATTGATGCCGGCAATGGCGCGACCGCACACCTGGCGCCGCGCCTGTTCGAGCATCTCGGCTGTGACGTGACCCGCCTGTTCTGCGAATTCGACGGCGACTTCCCCAACCATCCCCCGGACCCCTCCCGACCGGAGAACCTGGCGGCGCTGGTGGAGAAGGTCGGGGAAACCGGCGCGGACCTGGGCGTGGCCCTCGACGGCGACGGCGACCGGGTCACCCTGGTCTCCCGCAGCGGTCGCATCGCCTGGGCGGACCAGCTGGTGATGCTGCTGGCCCGGGATGTGCTGGCCCGCAATCCCGGGGCCAGTGTGGTGTTCGATGTGAAGAGCACCCGCGCCCTGGGGGAGCTGGTGAGCCAGTACGGCGGGCGCCCGATCATGGGCAAGACCGGTCATGCGCCGATGAAGGCGCGGATGCTGGAGAGCAGTGCCATTCTCGGCGGGGAGCTGTCCGGGCATATCTTTATCAAGGACCGCTGGTTCGGGTTCGACGATGGGATCTATGCGGCGGCCCGCATCCTGGAAATCATGGCGCTGCGGGAACAGGGGCTGGACGAACTGCTGGATTCGCTGCCGCAGCTGGTCAGCACCCCGGAAATCCTGGTACCAGTGGCCGAGGAGGAGAAGTTCACCCTGGTGGAACGCCTGCGCGAGCAGGCAGACTTCGGCGACGGCGACCTGAACACCACCGACGGCCTGCGCATCGAGTATGCCGAGGGCTGGGGCCTGGTGCGCGCCTCCAATACCGGCGCGGCACTGACCCTGCGCTTCGAGGCGGAATCTGAACAGGCCCTGGAAAGTATCCGCGAGCGCGTAACGGCCCAGCTCAAGCAAGTGAAACCGTCACTGGCAATCTGAACCGGCGGCGACCCAAAGCAATGAACGACAAGGAACTACCGCTCTATGTCCCTGGACAGTAAATCTGCCCTGCGTGTGGCGCAGGTCCTCAACGAGGCACTGCCCTACATCCAGCGCTTTACCGGCAAGACCATCGTGGTGAAGTTCGGTGGTAATGCCATGGTTGATGAAGCCCTGCAGAACAGCTTTGCCCGGGACATCATCCTGATGAAGCTGGTGGGCATGAACCCGGTAGTGGTTCACGGCGGCGGGCCACAGATCGGTGAGCTGCTCAAGAAACTCAATATCGAATCGCGTTTCGTCGACGGCATGCGGGTCACCGACAGCGAAACCATGGACGTGGTGGAGATGGTGCTGGGTGGCACCGTGAACAAGCAGATCGTCAACCTGATCAACAAGAATGGCGGTCGCGCCGTGGGTGTCACCGGCAAGGACGGGCTGCTGATACGCGCGAGGAAGCTGCTGATGGAGAGCGAGGCCGCGGGCCTGCACGCCTCGGAGATCATCGATATCGGCCATGTGGGCGAGGTCGAGAGCGTCGATACCGAAGTCATCGACATGCTGATCCGCGGCGACTTTATCCCGGTAATTGCGCCCATCGGGGTGGGCGATGACGGCGCCTCGTACAATATCAATGCCGACCTGGTGGCCGGCAAAATCGCCGAATACCTGCACGCGGAAAAGCTGATGCTGCTGACCAATGTAGCGGGACTGCAGGACAAGAAAGGCGAGGTGCTGACCGGCCTGTCCACCCTGCAGGTGGACGGCCTCATAGCCGATGGCACCATCCACGGGGGCATGCTGCCCAAGATTGCCTGCGCGCTGGATGCGGTCAAGGCCGGCGTCACCTCGGCCCATATCATCGATGGGCGGGTACCCCACGCGGTCCTCCTGGAGATTTTTACCGACACCGGGGTGGGCACCCTGATTACCGATGGCGAGGCCGGCAGCTGACGGCCCGCAAGGGCGCAGATTGAAGCGCGCCCGCTGAATCGTTAGGATTCCACCGCCCGACCGCTCCGGCAGGGTGGGCAATAACAAGAACGGATAGCCCCGGGTCGTCCCCGGGTTAAAGGCACTGAATGAGCAGCGAAAAAATCAACCGGCGACAACAGATCCTGCAGGCACTGGCACATATGCTCGAAGCCAGCCCCGGCGCCCGCATCACTACCGCGGCCCTGGCGAAAGAGGTGGGCTTCTCCGAAGCGGCGCTATATCGCCACTTCCCGAGTAAGTCCAAAATGTTCGAGGGCCTGATCGAGTTTATCGAGGAGACGATCTTCAGCCGGGTCTCCATGATCCTGCAGGAAGAGCCCTCAGCCCCGCTGCGCTGCCAGAAAATCCTCCATCTGCTGCTGGCCTTCTGCGAGCGCAACCCGGGCATTACCCGCCTGCTCACTGGCGACGCACTGACCGGGGAAACCGAGCGGCTGCACGGTCGAATCCTGCAGTTTTTCGATCGCCTGGAAACCCAGCTCAAGCAGATCCTGCGCGATGCCGAGCTGCGCGAGCAGTTGCGCCCGACGATTCCCCTGGGCGGTGCCGCCAACCTGTTGATGGCCAGCGCCGAGGGCCGCATCGTACAGTATGTGCGCAGCGGCTTCCGTCGCAGACCCACCGAGTACTGGGCAGAACAGTGGCCGGTGCTGATCGCCGGGTTCTTCCGTGAGCCGGTCGCTGTCGCGTAACCCCGTGGCAGCTTCCAGATAGACAGGTGAGGGATAGGAAAGTTCGGGCCCGGATGGGCCCTGCGTGGGGATCAGCCGCGACGACTGGCCGGGCTATTTGCCGGCGATTTCGGTATAACGCCCCGCCGCCCGGTCGAACTCGGCATTGATGCGCTTCTCCTCTTTCCGGCGCAGCGCCATACGCTCCTTCAGGATGTCGATTTCGGCCCGTAAATCCTCAATGCGCCGCAGGCGCTTCGGAAGGACCTCGCCGCCGTTGCGCTGGATTCGCGCCGCCTCATCCTCCTCGCGCTCAATCTGCGCGCCCAGGCTGGCGATATTGGAACGCATGATGGCCATGTCCTGCTGCACAATGGCGAGCTTGCGGTCGCGGGCACTCTCGATGTCCGCGACACTGCTGTAGCGCTTGAGCAACTCCCGATCAGCCTTCTCCCGGGCCAGCCGGCGCTTCTTCTCCTCGAGCGCAGCACCGCTCAACTCCGGGGGCACCTCCTTGAGCACGCGCCCGGAGGGCGTGATCACCTCGTAACCACGGGATACATAGCGCGGCGGCACCAGGTCATCAATGACCTGGATGCCGTTCTCATCGGTGTAGCGGTAAAGCACCTGGCCACTGAACTCCTCTCCCTGTTTGGCACCGACGCTTGCCGCCAGGCCCAACAGCATCAGCAGTGGCCAAAATCTGGAGATGTTCATCAGGCTCCTCGTTCCCGATCCGGCTCCCGGGGCTGCGTATGGCGCTTACGCCACGCCGTAGCGCTGCCGGTATTCGATTATTTTTTGTACGGTTTCGCCGTCCTGCGATTCCTCACTAAGGTAGCTGATTATATCGTCCAGTTGCACGATACTGATCACAGGAACACTGTACTCACGTTCTACTTGCTGAATCGCCGACAGCTCCGTATCCTCGCCCGCCCGCTCCTGGCGATTGAGGCCGATTACCACGCCAGCGGCCTCTGCTTCGTGCGCGGCGATGATGTGCATCACTTCACGCACGGCGGTGCCGGCGGTAATCACGTCATCGATGATCAGGACCTTGCCTTCAAGGGGCGCACCCACTAAGGTTCCGCCCTCACCATGGGCCTTGGCTTCCTTGCGGTTGTAGCAGAATGGCTTGTCCACACCCTTCTGCGCCAGGGCCACGGCGGTCACCGCCCCCAGTGGTATGCCCTTGTATGCCGGGCCAAAGATGACATCAAACTCCACTCCCGAAGCCAGGATGGCCTCGGCGTAAGCGTGCCCGAGTGCGGCCAGGGCCGCACCGGAGTGAAAGCGGCCGGCATTGAAGAAGTAGGGGCTGCGACGCCCGGATTTCAGGGTGAAGTCGCCAAAGCACAGCACCTGGTGATCCAGGGCCAGTTGAATAAAGTCGCGCTGATACTGCTGCATGGAAAATTGTTAACTATTGGCTAAGGTGAAGGGAGATCTACCCGCAGCCCTGCGGGAGACATGTCAAATAATGCTAGTTAATACAGTGTACTGCCTCATACTGAAAGGCGCTATCGGAGCCTCGGGTGCCGCGCACGGGAAGCGCTCGTATAATCATGCGCCGCTATCCTTCTGTATGAATCCGAACACTAGTCCGCTGGTAAGGGGCTAAAAGAATGCGAATAGTAAGTCTGTCCGTAGACGGCGTGCACCAGGCGGCGCAGCGTGGCCTGTATGACTGGCTGGCGGACCAGGACGCGGACATCATCTGCCTTCAGGATCTCCGCTCCCTCGAGCCAGAGCTGGATCATCCGGTTTTCCACCCTGACGGTTATTACAGCTACTTCTTCGACTCCGGCACCCCACACGAGAATGGCGTTGCCATCTACACCCGCAGCCAGCCCAAGGCGATTATTTTCGGCATGGG
Source organism: Microbulbifer sediminum (assembly GCF_021729035.1). Classification (GTDB taxonomy): domain Bacteria; phylum Pseudomonadota; class Gammaproteobacteria; order Pseudomonadales; family Cellvibrionaceae; genus Microbulbifer; species Microbulbifer sediminum. The sequence continues at coordinate 57,445 of NZ_JAJSAP010000007.1, forward strand.
GTTCGCCAATGGTGAGGACATGTACGGTCGCTACCTGCAGGCCGACTTCGAGCGCCTCAGTGTCGGGTCGCTGCTGGCACCACAGGCCACAACCGGGGAGGAGGCGGACCTGGAGAAGAAGGTGCAGTTCTTCGACGACATGCAGGCGCACCTGACCAAGATCAGCCGCAAGCGACGCGACTTTATTTTCTGTGGCAACTGGGCGATGGCCCATCGCCGTGCCGACGTACAGAACTGGCAGGACCACCAGGACACCCCCGGCTTCATGCGTCACGAACAGCGCTGGCTCGAGCAGCTATTCAACGACATCGGCTATGTCGACGCCTTCCGCAAGGTCGTGAAGGATGCAGATGAATTCAGCTGGTGGCCGAGCGGGAAGGTAGGCGAGGGCGACGGCTGGCGCACCGACATGCAGGTAGTGTCCCACGGCCTGCGCAACCGCATCGAGTACGGCGCGATCAACAAGAACGTGGAGTTTTCCAGCCACCTGCCCGTGATCATGGATTACGACCTGGAGGTATGACGATTGGGCGACGGGCATAGGCCCGCCGCCAGTCGACTCACTCCGCCAGCGCTTTCTTTTGCCGGCCGACCAGTTCGTCGATTCCCGCCTTGCCCAGCGCCAGCATCTTCGCAAACTGCGCCTCGGTGAAGGGCGCGCCCTCGGCAGTGCCCTGCACCTCGATCATGCCGCCGTCCTCGGCCATTACCAGGTTCATGTCGGTATCCGCCTGGCTGTCCTCCGGGTAGTCCAGGTCCAGCACCGGTTCTCCCTCGTAGATGCCCACGGAAACCGCGGCCACCATGTTCTTCAGCGGGTCAGCGCTGATGATTTTCTCCCGCTGCATGTAACGGAGCGCATCAACGAGCGCCACACAGGCGCCGGTGATCGACGCGGTGCGGGTCCCACCGTCGGCCTGGATAACGTCACAGTCGACGGTAACCTGGTGCTCGCCCAGAAGGGTGAGATCCACGGCAGCGCGCAGGGAACGGCCGATCAGGCGCTGGATTTCCACGGTGCGTCCACTCTGCTTGCCGCGCGCAGCCTCACGCCCCATCCGTGAGCCGGTGGAGCGAGGCAGCATGCCGTACTCGGCAGTAATCCAGCCACTGCCCTGGCCACGCAGGAAGCGCGGGACATCCGCCTCGACCGAGGCGTTGCACAGTACCTTGGTATCGCCAAATTCCACCAGTACGGAGCCCTCCGCATGGCGGGTGTAGTTACGTGTAATTTTTACCTCACGCATCTGTTCCGGCTGGCGACCACTGGGACGTTGCATATTTTCACCTCGCGTTTCCATTCAAAGAGGGCAATTATACCCCTTATGACAACCCCGGCGCTGCGGTCATGGCCGACCGCCGCGGCCAGCCATCGCGCTGGCGTCGCTGTGCTATGATGCCGGACCCGTTTTTTTTGCACGCCGGAGAGACCATGGCCCAGAAACCAGTTCGCAGCATGACCGCATTCGGACGCGCCGAGGCAGCCTATGCCACCGGAACAGCCGTCTGGGAGCTGCGCTCGGTCAATCATCGCTACCTGGAACCCCACTTTCGCCTGCCGGAAGCGGCACGCCCACTCGAACCCAAATTGCGCGAAGCACTCCGCAAAGACCTCAGCCGGGGCAAAGTGGAACTCTCGCTCTCACTAAAGCCCAGCGATGTAGCCAGCACCGGGCTGGAAATCAACCAGCCACTGGTGGACGCGTTGAAACAGGCTGCCCAACAGGTCTCCCCGGAGCCCGGCTCTACGCCGCTCGATCCACTGCGCATCCTGCAATGGCCAGGCGTGATCGCCGAACAGGATACGGACCGGGAAGAGCAGGCGGGCGCTATCATGAGTGCTTTCCGCGAAGCTATCGAGCAACTGATCGCAAATCGCGAGCGCGAGGGATTGGAGCTGCGCAGCTTTATCGAGGCGCGCCTCGATAGCATCGAACAGCAGGTCGGGCTGGTACGCACTTTGCTACCGCAGATCCTGCAATCACAGCGGGAAAAGCTGCGCACGCGCCTGGAAGAACTGCTCAGCGAAGTGGACCAGGACCGCATCGAGCAGGAAATTACCCTGCTGGCACAGAAGGCGGACGTGGACGAGGAGCTTGACCGGCTCGAGGCCCACGTCAAGGAGACTCGCCGGGTACTCGCCGGCGGCGGCGCCATCGGCCGGCGACTGGACTTCCTGATGCAGGAGTTCAACCGCGAGGCCAACACACTCTCATCAAAGTCCGTGGTCACCGACACCACCCAGGCTGCAGTGGAGCTGAAGGTGCTGATCGAGCAGATGCGTGAGCAGGTGCAGAATATTGAGTAGTGCCTGTACCGTTAAATGATGCTCCCTTCCCGCTGTAACAAATAGCGCACAACAACACGCAACCTGCGGCACCGGTCAAGTGGTGCCGCATCGTCCTGCCGCTCATCCATTCCCGCTAGCAAAATAATTTCTGGCAGCCAAAAAAAACAATATAAATATGCAATTCAGTTGCCGAAAAAGGAAATAAATCCAGAAAAACTATTTACTGGGCAAAAATAAGTGCGAGCATGGCTCCTCCCATTGAAGGAACATATCTATTAAGGAGGATTGATGTTTCGATTAATGATGCTCTCACTGCTGGCCCTGGTGGCCATGTCCGGTCACGCGAACGTACCCGAGTATCCCGACGATGGCTCGGGCGGCAGTGCGCCCACCTATCTCGGCTGCGGAGTATACGGCAGCAGCTCCATGGGTTTTCCCACAATGATGTACGCCCAGCGGGTGCGCTATTGCCGCTACGACGGTCCGCTGATCTGTAACGGCAAGACCCAGGGTGAGTTCGCCGAGTGGGAACACAACGGCGTCTCCACCGGCAAGCAGAAACGCACCGTCATTGCCACTTACAACGCGCCGCAGAAGTCATCTGTAAACACACTGATGTACTTTATCGGTGGCCAGTATTTTAACGCTGAAACCCCGAAAGCCAGTGGCATTGGTCTCTGCGAGGACTGGGACAACCTGTTCGATCACAGTGACTTCAACCTGGCCAACAAGAATATCCCCATCCTGCCGGGTTCGGTTCCCCACGAGATCGCCACCGATGGTTTTTTCGATATGGGACGTACGTTTATGGCAGTTGCCATGGACGCACGCTTTAACTATGACTTCACCAAGGACAACCAGCACGAAATTCTGAACGCGCACTACCAGTGGCTGCGCAAGAAGTTCTATCGCTCTGAGATGAAGTTCATTTACCTGGTGGGGCACAGTCGCGGCGGCACCCTGGCCACCATGCTGGCCAGCAAGTTCAAGGACGAAATGCCGGAGGTTCCGGTTTTTGTACAGTTGTATGACCCGGTTGCCAACCCGGATTCGGGTCACCACGAACTGGGTACCGACAAGTACAGCAAGATCACCAACCCAATTCCGCGGCAGATATCACTACTGGGACAGACATACACTGTCCATGACTTCACATATCGATCCGACCTTTTCAACGGTGTATTCAATACACCCGTAAAGCGCGATCGGTTGCTGATTCACAACCATGTCGCCGGACGACAATTTATTAATGAGACACTTGAGGACCTCAGTCACGAGGTGCGCGCCTTTGCCGAGCTGGACACAGGCACTAACAACTCCGGCACGATCGGCAACTGGTATTACCAGAAGTGGTACACGATTTCACACGGTTGGATGGCCAACCTGCCCGAGTACTATGGAAGCCGCTACCTGCAAGCGGTTAAGGATGCCTACGCAACCATGGTGCCAGAACGGGTGGCGTCAATGGCACCCGAGGCGCGCTGTAATATGTCACCGCGCTGGGCCGAGGGAACGCAGGTAACCGTTTCCTTTGATGGTGTCGGATCCGAAAGCCGCAGCGGCGCAGCCCTGAGTTACCACTGGCAGCTGCCGAACGGCACTACCCGTTCAGGTATAGGGCCTCACTCGGCAACCTTCTATTCCGGTGGAGAACAGCTCTCCTCCCATTCAGTTCGCCTTACCGTGACCGACACTAACGGTAATACGGATACTGCCTCTTGTTCAGTCACACTCGAGGACCGTGACGAAAGCTGTGGCGACCCCTTCTGTAAACCCGCATTGTAATAACACAGCTGGACGGGGGCGCCGCCCCCGTCATCCCTCCGAGGCTAATCAAATATATTTGGTTAAAAAGCCCGTATCAACTCCACCTGGAACAGTTCGCTCGCTACTGAATAACCGCGCACGCTCCCCCCGCCTGAACTACGACTAATTCTCAACTCTGGAATAAAAATCATCTTCCGATTTCTCTTATTGTTTTTCTGGCGCCCCCATCGTCGAGTTTCCCGTAATTCCCTTGAGGGAAATAACACTGTTACGTCACTGCTAGGTGCTGACGAAGCAAAGGCCGGAAAATCCGGCGAGCCGTGACCGGTTAAGGTCCCACAGAAAAAGATTCAGCACGCGGTTAAGCAAATTTTTTCAATCAAGGACGTCTCTAAAAGCGGCTCTGCCGCTGAATCATGGCCCAACCCCCACAAGGGGCGCGGCCAATAATAATTATGGAGAACCGAGAAACAATGAAGCATCCAATAACAAAACTGATCGGGACTGTGGCAGCCGGCAGCGCCATTGCGCTGGGCGCCACCTTCTCCCTACCGGCACTGGCGGTGGAAACCAACCAGCCTGCCGCCGCCCTGGCCAGCACCCCTATGGTCAGCGACCGCATTATCATCAAATACAAGGACAGTACCCAGATGGGCGCTGCCAGCGCCATGTCGCAGACCGCCATGGAGCGCGCATCCCGCGTTGCCGGGGCCAAGCTGCAGCATATGCGCCGCCTGGCAACCGGCGCCCAGCTCATGCAACTGGAAAAGCGCATGGGTGGGGCAGAGATGGCGGAAATCATCAGCCGCCTACAGCAGGATCCCACGGTGGAATACGCCGAGCCGGACCTGCTGTTGCAACCCATGGCCACGCCCAATGACCCCAGCTACAGCCAGCAATGGCACTACTTCGAAGCCACCGGTGGCCTTAACCTGCCGAGCGCCTGGGACACCACCCAGGGTGAGGGTGTCAATGTTGCGGTGCTGGATACGGGCTACCGCCCCCATGCCGACCTGGTCGACAACCTGCTGCCGGGTTATGACATGATTTCCGACAGCACGGTGGCCCAGGATGGCAACGGCCGGGACAGCGATGCCAGCGACCCCGGTGACTGGGCTCCCGCGGGCGCCTGCTACTCCGGTTCCCCCGCCAGCAACAGTAGCTGGCACGGCACGCATGTGGCGGGCACCATTGCCGCTGCCACCAACAACGGCACCGGTGTCGCTGGTGTTGCCTACAAAGCTAAAGTGGTACCGGTCCGGGTGCTGGGTCGCTGCGGCGGCTATACCTCGGATATCGCCGATGGCATCATCTGGGCTGCCGGCGGCAGCGTCAGCGGTGCGCCGTCCAATGCCAACCCGGCGCAGGTGCTGAACCTGTCCCTGGGCGGCAGTGGCTCCTGTGGCAGCACCACACAGAACGCCATCAATACCGCCCGCGGCCTTGGTGCCACCGTGGTGGTTGCCGCCGGTAACTCAAACACCAATGCCAGCAACGCCACACCGGCGAACTGCTCAGGTGTGGTCACTGTGGCCTCCGTCGACCGCTCCGGCGGCCGCGCCTGGTACTCCAACTACGGCAGCGTGGTGGATGTGGCCGCGCCCGGCGGTGATACCTCAGTGTCCAGCAACGGTGTTCTGTCCACCCTTAACAGCGGCAGCCAGGGCCCGGGCAGCGACAACTACGCCTTTTACCAGGGCACCAGTATGGCCACCCCGCATGTGGCAGGGGCCGCAGCGCTGCTGTATGCACTGGACGGTTCACTGACACCCACCGAAGTGGAATCCATCCTCAGCAATACCGCACGGAGTTTCCCCGCCTCCTGTAGCCAGTGTGGTTCCGGGATCGTGGATGCGGCCGCGGCTGTCGCGGCAGTTTCCGGCGGTGGCGATCCAGATCCGGGCACCGGCGTACTGGAAAATGGCGTGGCGGAAACTGGCCTGTCCGGTAACAGCGGCGCTGAGCTTTTCTTCACCCTGGAAGTCCCTGCAGGCGCCTCGAACCTGCAGTTCCAGATTTCGGGAGGCAGCGGCGATGCGGACCTCTACGTGCGCTTTGGTTCTGCCCCAACCACCTCAACCTATGATTGTCGCCCCTACCTGAGCGGCAACAATGAAACCTGCTCCATCTCCAATGTCCAGGCCGGTACCTATCACGTGATGCTGCGTGGCTATACCAGCTTCTCCGGTGTGGACCTGGTGGGCAGCTTTGATGAGAGCGGTGGCGGCGGTGGTCCGACCGGGTGGACCGAGAGCAATCTCTCCGGCGCTACTGGCTCCTGGCAGCACTTCACCCTGCAGGTGAATGACGGTATGGCCTTACTGGATGTAAACATGTCCGGTGGCAGCGGTGACGCGGACCTGTATGTGCGCTTCGGTTCACAGCCGACCACCAGCAGCTATGACTGTCGCCCCTATCGCTGGGGCAATAATGAAACCTGCTCCATCAGCAGCCCGCAAGCCGGTACCTGGTATATCAGTCTGCGCGGTTACGATGCCTATTCAGGTGTGACCCTGGACGCCCAGGCCACCGAGTAGGCAGCGGAATTCAACCGTACACACCGGGGCCGGCCTTAGCGCCGGCCCTTTTTGTTTATCCCGACTTTTTCCTACAAACAGTTCCGCCACCACATTGCTTGCATCAGGTCATAACCACTTCGACCGCAACGGGTTTATTGCTCGTAGTTACAGTAAATAAGGGTGCTGCAGATCTGTTTATCGTTTCAGATAGCACTCTGACCACCACCCGCACAATAAACGATTAATTTTTATTAATATTCAAATCACCCATTGTTTTTCAAAAACTGCGCCCATTTAAATTTGTTATTCGTGAATATTTTTAGCTGAAAAAGTGAATATTTTTAAATACAGAAATAATGGCGCCCAATCGCACGTGGCGTGCATTTCTCTGCTGAGGTGTGCACGGAAAAATTCGTTCAACCCCTTTAATTTTTTACATATTGCCAGGCGGTGCTTAAAAGACAGCGTCTTCTTAGCGGCTTTTTACGCCTGCAGGAAAAGTACGCCTGGCATTTAACCCAAGAAATTTAATCAAGGGAGGGCAGACAAAAAGCACATTAGGTGTCGCAAATCGCCAAACGTGATTTTGCGGCCGAACGAATTTTTCTGGAGAACCTGGAAGTAATGAGATTCAAACTAAAACAACGAAAGCATCAATCAACGTTATCGAGAAAACCAGCTGGCCAGTTTGGCAGCGCACTATCCAAGTCACTTGCTGGCGTGCTGGTTCTGCTGGCCACGGCTAACACCGCTGCTGTAGAGACCCGCTCACCGGCGGAAGTGCCTGCCGGTGCGATGTCGGCAAACGCGGCCGGCAACGCTGCAATCACCGACCGCCTGATTGTGAAATATAAAGACACTCCGGCCTCCGCCATCTCTTCGGCAGCCGCACAGCGAATGTCCGCTACGGCAGTTATGCGCCTGGAACAGCGTGCCGGAAGGAAAATGCAACACATGCGCAGGCTTGCAACTGGCGCGCAACTGCTGCGCCTGGAGCGGAAACTGGATCGCCCTGGACTCACAGCTGTCATGGAGCGCCTGCGGCAGGACCCCGATATCGAGTACGTGGAGCCGGACCTGCTCCTCAAGCCCCAGGCGGTGCCAACCGATCCGCGCTACAACGAGCAGTGGCACTACTTTGAGCCTACAGCAGGGCTTAACCTGCCAGATGCCTGGAACACCACCCAGGGCGAGGGCGTCGTGGTTGCGGTTATCGATACCGGCTACCGCCCGCACCCGGACCTGGTGGATAACCTGCTGCCGGGCTATGACATGATTTCCGACAGCACCATTGCCCAGGATGGCGACGGGCGTGACGGAGATGCGCTGGATCCCGGTGACTGGGCGCCTGCCGGGGCCTGTGGTGAAGGCGAGCCCGAGCAGGGAAGTAGCTGGCACGGCACCCACGTGGCCGGCACCGTGGCGGCGTCGACCAACAATGGCACCGGGATTGCCGGTGTGGCCTACAAGGCGAAAGTGGTTCCGATCCGCGTACTGGGGCGCTGCGGTGGGTATACCTCGGATATCGCCGACGCAATGATCTGGGGCGCCGGTGGTTCGGTCGCAGGCGTACCGGCCAATGCCAACCCGGCCCAGGTACTCAACCTGAGCCTCGGCGGCGGCGGCAGCTGCGGCAACACCACCCAGAACGCCATCAATACCGCGCGCAGCCTGGGCGCAACCGTGGTGGTGGCTGCGGGCAACTCCAACACCAATGCCAGCAACGCCAACCCGGCCAACTGTGACGGTGTGGTAACGGTTGCATCGGTGGACCGTTCCGGAGGGCGTGCCTGGTACTCGAACTATGGTGATGTTGTCGATGTCGCGGCGCCGGGCGGTGATACCTCCGTTGCCTCCAATGGCGTACTGTCGACCCTGAACAGCGGCAGTCAGGGACCGGAAGCCGACAACTATGCGTTCTACCAGGGCACCAGCATGGCCACGCCGCATGTTGCCGGCGCCGCGGCGCTCCTGTATTCGCTGGATCCATCGCTCACGCCGGATGCCGTAGAGTCACTGCTGGCCAGCACTGCCCGGAGCTTCCCGGCCACCTGCGACCAGTGCGGCTCCGGTATCGTAGATGCAACCGCTGCCGTTGCAGCGCTGGGCGGTGGCCAACCGGCTCCCGGCGAGGGCACCCTCAGCAACGGGGTGGCAGAGGGTAACCTGCAGGCAGCCCAGGGCACCGAGCTGCAATTCACCATGGAAGTGCCCGCCGGTGCCTCGGATCTGCAGTTTGAAATCTATGGCGGCAGTGGCGATGCGGACCTGTATGTAAAATTCGGTTCTGCACCCACCACCCAGGCCTACGACTGCCGGCCCTATCGCACCGGCAACAGCGAGACCTGTACCTTTGCCGCGCCACAGGCAGGCACCTACCACGTCATGCTGCGGGCCTATAACAGCTTCTCTGGCGTCAGCCTGGTGGGCAGCTTCCAGGAGAACGGTGGCAGCGCTGCCAGCAGCGTGGCGGAAAGCGACCTTTCCGGGGCGGCCGGTTCCTGGCAACACTTCCCGCTGGAAGTGAGCGCCGGCAGCAGCGCCCTGGATGTGCAGATGTCCGGTGGCAGCGGGGACGCGGACCTGTACGTCAATTTCGGCTCCGAGCCCACGACCCAGGACTACGTCTGTCGCCCGTACCGCAGCGGCAACAGCGAGAGCTGCAGCATCGACAACCCGCAGGCGGGCACCTGGTATATCAGCGTGCAGGGATACTCGGACTATTCCGGTGTCTCGCTCGACGCGCAGGCAACCCCCTGAGGTATTACCCGGACACAAAAAAGGCCGGCACCATGCCGGCCTTTTTTGTTTCAGGAACAGTTACTGATGGTCCTATTTCCCGGCCTCGAGCACGATCCGATAGCGTGCCTTGCCGCTCTTGAGATGGTCCAGCGCATCGTTCACCCTGCTCATGGGGAACATTTCCACTTTCGGTTCGATGTTGTGGCGCCCGGCAAACTCCAGCATCTGTGCAATAGTCTCCGGACTGCCCACCGGTGAACCGGACACCTGCCGCTGGCCAAGGATCAGCTGGAACACGTTGATATCCAGCGGATCGGTGGTGGCACCGAGAAAGTGCAGGCGGCCACGGGCCTTCAGCGTCGAAAGGTACAAATTCCAGTCCAGCTTGGCGTTGACCGTCGACAGGATGACATCAAAGCGGCCTGCCGCCTCACCCACGGCGTTTTCGTCGCGGGAGTTCAGCGTGTGGTGGGCCCCCATTGCCAGTGCCTCGTCCCGCTTGGAATCATTGGAGGTAAACGCGGTGACCTCACAGCCCCAGGCGTTAAGGAACTGCAGCGCCAGGTGACCGAGCCCGCCAATACCGATTACCCCCACGCGACTGTTCGGTTTAACGTCAAACTGCACCAGCGGGTTGAACACGGTGATACCCGCGCAGAACAGGGGTCCCGCCTTGGCCGGATCGATGTTGTCCGGAATGGGCACGACGCTATCGGCAGCCGCACGCACCCTGTCAGCAAAACCGCCGTGGTGACCGATAATGGTGTGCTGGGCATCGACGCACAGGTTCTGGTCCCCGGAATTGCACGAGTGGCAGTGGTTGCAGTAACCGGAATGCCATCCCAGGCCCACCAGCTGTCCCGGTTGCAGGTGCGTGACCTGCTCACCCAGGTCGCCCACCCGGCCCACCACTTCGTGCCCCGGCACCACCGGGTATTCCGACATGCCCCATTCGTCATCAATGATGCTCAGGTCACTGTGGCACAGGCCACAATACAGTACCTCGATTTCCACCTGACCGGGTTTCAGCTCTCCGGGATCGTACTGGAATGGCTGGAGCGCACCGCCAGCCTCCATTGCCGCGTAGGCATTGATCATGCGTTACTCCACTTTCTTTTTCGATATCGGTCCATTGCCGCCGGGAACGAGTCGCGGCGACAGAGACACAGGATCGGGTACACCGCCCCCAATGGGGGCGGGCAGGGCGCGCGGGTGATCAGCGCACAAATTCCTCGAACTGCTTGTCCACCGGGGTGTCGGCGAAATGGTTGATGTAATTGCTCATCACTTTCTGCGACACCCCCACGATAATCTCCAGCAGGTTCCGCTGAGTGTAGCCGGCGTCGTAGAAACGCTGCACCACCTCGTCAGAGACAACACCGCGATCGCGCACTATTGCCAGGGTGGTGTCACGCAGTACTTCGAGTTTGTCGGTAGGTAGCGACGTCTTGTTGCGCAGTGCCTCGTTGATCTCGTCATCCACCTTCATGGACTTGGCGATGGCACTGTGGGCAGGAACACAGTAATGGCAGCCGTGCTCCACATTGATGGACTGCCAGACCACGGTTTTTTCCTCGGCGGTGAAAGAGGTCTCTAGGAATTCCTCGTGCAGCACCTGGTAGGACTTCAGGGCAGTGGGCGCCTCTGCCATCACGCCATGCAGGTTGGGGATGGACCCAAAGGCCTGGATGGAGTTATCCAGCAGGGGTTTGCTGGCTTCCGGGGCGGTCTCTTTATCGTGAATCTGGAATGCTTTCATCGCTGTACCTCCAGCTTGCTGCGAGTAAATTGTTGAGCGAACGCTCAACCCAAACTCATGCTAACCATTCTTGAACGATCGCTCAACCCGACTGGGTGGAAATTGCCCACAGGCGCCAGCGGCGGTAAAATTTGAGCAGCTGTTCAAGTGGAGGGTGCATGGCCAATACAGCAAAGTTCGATCGCCGCGAGGTGCTTGAGAAAGCCACCAGGCTGTTCTGGCAGAAGGGCTTCCACGCCACCTCGACCCGCGATATCCAGCAGGCTATTGATATGCGGCCCGGCAGCATTTACGCAGCTTTTGGCAGCAAATCGGGCTTGTTCCGGGAAGTTCTTCGGTTTTACGCGGAAAACATGACCGACCAGCTCACCCGCTGCCTGACGGCAAACAGCACCGTGCTTGGTGGGCTGCGCGCATTTTTCCGGCTGCTCCTGCTGGAGGGCAGTAGCGACGCACCGAGCGAACTCTGCCTGCTAGCCAAGTCCCTGTCTGAGCTGGACGAGGAGGAGAGCGAGCTGTTGCGGGAGACCCGTGCCCTGCTGGCGGCCACTGAAGAGGCATTTCGCCTGCAGGTGGAAAAAGCGGTTGGCCGGGGTGAACTGGGTCCTGCTACCGATACCGCCCTGCTGGCGAGACAGCTCCAGATCCAGCTGATCGGGCTGCGCAGCTATCTCCGTGCCACCGGTGATCGCGGCGCCGTCAGCCAGGTCATCGACCATCTGTTTGAGGGTTTGCCGGGGGATAAGAGCTAACGGATTCCGAAATCCGCGCCGTGCGGACGTTTGCCCCGCGCGGCGACTGTGGCAAAGTCGAGAGACCACTACGGGATAAGAACTACAAGAGGTCGCCGTGAGTCTCGTTACCCTCGCCATCCCATTCTTCCTGCTCGCCGTGCTGGTAGAGCTGGCGTTAGACCGCTGGAAAGGGTGGGGCCTGTACCGCCTGAACGACGCCATTGGCAGCCTCGGAGCCGGGGTGCTGAGCCGGCTCTCCGGCCTGGTGCGGGCGGGGCTGCTGCTGGTCATCTATATCCCGCTGCACCAGTGGCTGCAGCCCTACTACCAGGCGGTGGGGTTCAGCTGGTCCATGGACAACCCCTGGCACCTGTTCCTGGCGGTGGTGGCATACGATTTCTGTTACTACTGGAAGCATCGACTCGGCCACGAGATCAACATTTTCTGGGCCGACCACCTGGTTCACCACCAGAGTGAGGACTACAACCTCACGACTGCATTGCGCCAGCCCTGTGGCGGGCTGCCTATCGGATGGATCTTCTATATCCCACTGCTGCTGATCGGGCTGCCGGCAGAGATGCTGGTGACCGCCGGCGCCATCGACCTGATCTACCAGTTCTGGGTGCACACACAGAAATTCCCCAAGGTCCGCTGGATGGAATGGATCCTGGTCACCCCGTCCAACCACCGGGTCCACCATGCCCAGAACCGCGTGTACGTGGACCGGAACTACGGCGGCGTTTTTATTATCTGGGACCGGCTGTTTGGCACCTACCAGGAGGAGCTGGAGGAAGAGCCCTGTATTTACGGGGTACGCAAGCCACTGAACAGCTTCGACCCCCTGGCCGCCAACCTGCAACACTACAAGCGCATGGTGCTCGATGCCTGGCATACAAAGAGCTGGCGGGACAAGCTGACACTCTGGTTCCGGCACACGGGCTATCGGCCAGCGGACGCCGAGGCCGCCATGCCGGCGCCCTCGTCGGATCTCGACCACTTCCAGCGCTATGACCCGGAAATCGACCGCGGCCGGCGCATCTACGCACTGGTGCAGCACCTGGCCTATTCCGCGGCCACACTGTTGCTGCTCTGGCAAGCGGCGGATATGGGCTACCCCGAGCTGCTGGCGTCGGTGCTCCTGGTCACGGTCGGGCTGGTCATCAATGGGCGCATTCTCGATGGCCATCCACAGAGCCATTACTGGGAAATTTTCCGCCTCGGTGCGCTGCTGCTGGTGGCGCCAATGGCCGGCGCCACGGCTGGTCCGTGGGTCTTTGGCTATGCGCTGGCAAGTCTGGTCAGCTGGTGGTGGTTGGCTTTTATCCGCAAAGAGGATACAGTCGGCCACGTTAGCGATTAGCAACAGGAAGCCGACCCGGTCACAGGGGGTTTGTGGTGATCGGCAGGTTTCCGCTGGGCGATCCCGGCCGGGTTCAGTGACGCACGCACCATGCAGTTCATTTGGTGATCAGGGCGTTTCTGAAAATCCCAACACTTCCCCCCCCACCCCGGCCGGGGTGCAGCCTGGTTTTCCAGCCTCCCGGATTGCAGTTCTCCCTGATCATTCCATTGTGCTGCCGCTCGCACCCTCGCATGACCAGTATTCGTGGCCATTCGGTTATAATCTCCGCGCATTTGCCCCCCAGACAGGAAGAGTTGTGCAAGCAGGAACCCTATTTACCGTATCCGCACCCTCCGGCGCCGGTAAGACCAGCCTGGTTAAGGCCCTGGTCGACGGCGACTCCCGGGTGACCGTATCCGTGTCCCATACCACGCGCCCCATGCGACCGGGCGAGCAGGATGGAGTGAATTACCACTTTGTCAGGCGCGAGGCTTTTCTGGAGATGCTGGGCCGGGACGCTTTCCTGGAGCACGCGCAGGTGTTCGATAATTTCTATGGTACCTCCCAGGAATGGGTGCAGGAGACCCTGGACAAAGGTCGTGACGTGATTCTGGAAATTGACTGGCAGGGTGCGGCCCAGGTACGCCGGCTGCTGCCGGACACCGTCGGCATCTTTATCCTGCCACCCTCCCAGGAGACCCTGCGCGAGCGCCTGACCGGACGCGGCCAGGACGACGAGTCGGTAATCGAGCGGCGCATGTCGCAGGCCATCGACGAGATGTCCCACTACGTCGAGGCCGACTACCTGGTGATCAACGACGACTTCCAGGTGGCTCTGGGTGAGCTGCAGTCGATCGTCACCTCCCAGCGCCAGCGCCTCGAACGCCAGCAGGAGCGCCATCGGGACCTGCTGCAGGCACTGCTGTCCCGTGACTGACGCCACCGGCAACACGTCGCTGCTCGATTTACGTACACTGTACAGTACGGTAAACTCCACGGTCCCGCGGCACCCGGCGCCCCCGGCACCAACAGACCGCGAACCCTGTACCGAATTCGCTTCCGGCCGCTGGGCCGGCGGCACTGCAATGGAATACTAGATCTATGGCACGTATTACCGTTGAAGACTGCCTCGAGCACGTCGACAACCGCTTCGAACTCGTTATCGTGGGCAGCAAGCGCGCCCGCCAGATTGCCACCGGTGGGCGCGACCCGCTGGTAGCTGAAGAGAACGACAAGCCCACCGTGATCGCCCTGCGCGAGATCGAGGAGGGGCTGGTCGACGCCGGCATCCTGGACGAGCCGGACGAGGAAGAGGCCCCGATGGCAGAGGCGCCCGCGCCCGCATACCTGCCGGAACAGGACCTGTAAGCGATCCTCATACCTGAAGCAACGGGAGGCGAGCGCGGCTTTGCATACCATCGATAGTCTGGCCCATCGCCTCTCCTCCTACCTGCCCCCCGACCAGATCCAGATAGTCCGCCGCGCCTACTTTTATGCGGAGCAGGCCCACGAGGGCCAGCAGCGCCGCTCCGGCGAACCCTATGTCACCCATCCCCTGGCCGTAGCGACCATCCTCGCGGGCATGCACATGGACCACGAGAGCCTGGCTGCTGCGATGCTGCACGATGTGATCGAGGATACCGGCATCCCCAAGGCGGCGCTGCAGGAGCAGTTCGGTGACGAGGTGGCCGACCTGGTGGACGGGGTCTCCAAGCTGACCCAGTTCGAGACCGACAGCCCGGCGGAGAAGCAGGCGGAGAACTTCCAGAAAATGGCGCTGGCCATGGCCCGGGATATCCGCGTAATCCTGGTCAAACTGGCCGACCGCCTGCACAACATGCGTACGCTGGGGGCGCTCAAGCCCCAGAAGCGTGTGCGTATTGCCCGTGAAACCCTCGAGATCTACGCGCCCATTGCCCACCGGCTGGGCATGAACGATGTGCGTATCGAGTTCGAGGACCGCGCCTTTTTCGCCATCTACCCGCTGCGGGCCAGCCGCCTGCGCGCGGCTCTCGTGGCAGCACGGGGCAACCGCAAGGAACTGCTGGAGAAAATCCAGAACGCCATCGAGGTACGGCTGCAACGGGAAAATATCGATGCGCTGGTGATTGGTCGCGAAAAGCACCTGTTCAGCATCTACCAGAAGATGCGCGCCAAGAAGAAATCGTTCAAGGAAATCATGGACGTCTACGCGTTTCGCATCATCGTCGACAGCGTGGACACCAGCTACCGGGTACTGGGTGTAATCCACAACCTGTACAAGCCGGTGATCAGCGAATTCAAGGACTATATCGCCATCCCCAAATCGAATGGCTACCAATCCCTGCACACGGTATTGCTGGGGATGCACGGGGTGCCGATCGAGGTGCAGATCCGCACCAAGGAAATGGACGAAATGGCCAACAGTGGTATTGCCGCCCACTGGCTGTACAAGGCGTCCGGAGACGAGGTAATCAACACCGGCGGTACCAGCCAGGTGCGCGCGCGACGCTGGGTCCAGGGGCTGCTGGAAATGCAGCAACGTGCCGGCGACTCGCTGGAATTCATCGAGAACGTGAAGATCGACCTGTTCCCGGACGAGGTCTACGTGTTCACCCCCAAGGGCGAGATCATCGATTTGCCGGCTGGCGCCACGGCGGTCGATTTCGCCTACTCGGTGCATACCGACGTGGGCAACTCCTGTGTGGCGGTACGCATCAACCAGCGCCTGGCGCCCCTCTCGCAACCGCTGGAAAGCGGGCAGAAGGTGGAGATCCTCACCCGCAAGAACGCGCAGCCGAACCCCAACTGGCTCAACTTTGTGGTCACCGCCAAGGCGCGCAGTGCCATTCGCCATTACCTCAAGCACCAGCGCCACCACGACTCCATCGCCCTGGGCCGGCGACTGCTGGAGAAAGCGCTGCTCAAGTTCAATACCAGCCTCGGCCAGCTGGGCGAAGAGCAGCTGCAGCGGGGCCTGAAAGAAGCCAAATGTGCGACCCTGGACAAGCTGCTGGAGGAAATCGGGCTCGGCAACAAGGTCGCGTTTTCGGCGGCCAAGCTGCTGGTGCCAGCGGGCAGTGCCGAGACCGAGGCCAGCAATATCTCCTCACCGCTGAACATCGATGCCCAGGAGGGTATGCTGATCAGCTTTGCGCGCTGCTGTCGCCCGATCCCGGGAGATACCATCATTGGCCATATCAGTTCCGGCAAGGGGGTGGTGGTGCACCGCGATACCTGTCGCAACACCAACGACTTCCGCGACCACCCGGAAAACATCATGCTGGTGAACTGGTCACCCGATGTGAAGGGGGAGTTCCTTGCCGATGTGCGGGTCGAGGTGGAATCCGAGCGCGGCATCATCGCGCGCCTTGCCACCCGAATCACGGAAGAGGGTGCCAGCATCGAGCAGATCCACGTGGATGAGAAGGATGCCCACAACAGCGTGATTGCGATGACCCTGGAGGTCAGCAACCGTGTCCACCTGGCCCGGGTGATGCGGCGGCTGCGCAACCTGCCATCGGTGATCCGCATCGCGCGCCCGGGATGATTTTGGGATAAATGGCGGCTTTTTATACACCGCGACGCAAAACTTCTGCTTTATAGCCGGCCAAATAATCTCCGGGCTCCCCAAACCCCACCAGCCGCGCTATATTGCCCCGCTTCGTTTTTCAGCAAACTCTGGAGTGAACCATGCCTAATCGCGCGGTAATAAAAACCGATAAGGCACCGGCCGCTATTGGCAGCTATTCCCAGGCCGTGAAGGTGGATAACACCGTTTACCTGTCGGGACAGATCCCGCTGGATCCGGAAACCATGGAAATTGTGCCGGGCGGCTTTGAAGCCCAGGCGCGGCAGGTGTTTGCGAACCTGAGCGCTGTCTGCGAGGCGGCCAACGGCTCACTGGGGCACATCGTCAAGTTGAACCTGTACCTGACCGACCTGAGTAATTTCGCCACGGTTAACACTGTCATGGCCGAATGCTTTGACGAGCCGTTCCCGGCCCGCGCGGCAGTGGGTGTGAAGGAATTGCCGAAAGGTGCGTTGTTCGAGGCGGAAGCGGTAATGGTGATCTGACCGGCAGGGCCGCCTCAGGGGCACCCGCGCCACCGGGTGCCAGACCTCAGTCTATATCGAGCAGGGCACTGTAGCCCGCCCGGTAATCCGGGTACTTCAGTTCGTACCCACTTTCCAGCATGCGCCGATTGCTGAGCTTCTTCGAACGGCGCTGGCTGGTCTGCACCTCCTCCCGCAAATGTGCCCCGGTGTATCCCATCACCCGCGCGAGCCAGTGCTGTAACTCGTGCATGGGCACCGGCGTGGAGTCCGCACCGATATACAGACGCTCCGGCGACCAGCCCTGGCGTTGCTTTTCCATCAGGTGAATCAGGAAGCCGATGCAGTCGTCAACATGGATGCGATTGCTGAACTGGGGCGGGTGCGGGGGAGCGCACCGGCCGGCACGGACCTGGGAGAGCAGGCGATCACGCCCGGGACCATAAATACCCGCAAAGCGCACCACGCAGGTGACCGGCACTGCATCGCGGATAATCTCTTCCGCCGCCAACAGCATATCCCCCTGGAATCCTGTGGGAATCGGGGGAGTACGCTCGTCGATCCACTCCTCGCCGCCCTGGCCGTACACCCGGGTGGAGGAGACCCAGATCAACAGGCGCGGCGGCGTTTCCAGGTTGCCCAGCGCCGTGGCCATGGCCGTCGCCGTATCCACGTAGGCCCGCTGGTAACCACCGGGGGTGTACTCATCCGGGGTGAACGTGGCAATCACCACATCCGCGCCGCCAGACAACAGCCGTTCTATATCTTCCGGCTTGGTTGCGTCCCCGCGTCGCCAGCGCACCGCGTCGGCACGGCGCTTGCGTGCCAGGGCCACCAGCGGGTTACGGCGAACGCCGTACACTTCGTAGGCGTTGCGATCCAACTGCAGCGCCAGGCGGGCCCCCAGGTCACCACAGCCAAATATCCAGAGCTTTTGTTTGTTCATCAGAAACTCCGCAGGGCAACCGGCCGCTCAACCGCCGCCATGCGGTACCCCCCCAAAAAAATCCAGTTCGAGCGTTATCTTGTGCAGCGGAACCCGCGGCGTGTTCAGTCTGTCATTGTTTGGCCCGGGGTTCCTCGACTTCCAGCACAGTTCCGGCGCTGCCTGTGGCACACACCGGGACAGGAGCGGGGGCGGCTCACCTGCCTTGCCCCCGGCAACGCCGGGTGATCAGCCGCCGCGCGTCTTCAGTTTGCGGTAGATAAACAGGAAGATCAGCGCACCAATGGTGGCCGTGACAATGTCGCCCAGGCCAAAACCGGTTACCGGGCCGCCGATACCGACCAGGGAGCCCAGCCAGCCACCGATAAAGGCACCGATAATCCCGATGACCATGGTGACAATCCAGCCGCCGGGATCGGGGCCGGGCATGATCCATTTGGCCAGCGCGCCGGCTATCAGGCCGAGAATAATCCAGGAAAAAATACCCATGGTGGCTCTCCACTCAGTGTGACCTTACACGTATAGCAAATTTGCGCGCCTTTTTCCTCTAAGTACGGTTTTTTATAGCAATTTTTTCTAAGCGCTCGAAAAAGTATCCTCAGTCACATAGGGGGCTGGAAGCGGAGACTGTTATATGAATAATCCCTATTAGGGCTGATCAACTGATTGACTTAACCATGACACTGAATGAACTCCGCTATATCGTGACCCTGGCTCAGGAACAGCATTTCGGTCGCGCCGCAGAACGCTGCTTTGTCAGCCAGCCGACCCTGTCCATCGCGGTCAAGAAACTGGAGAAGGAGCTGGGGGTCTCCCTGTTCGAACGCTCAAAGACCCGGGTGCAGGCAACCCCCCTCGGGGAGCGCATCGTGGCACAGGCACAGCTGGTACTGGAGCAGTCGGCGGCCATCCGCGATATCGCCAGTGCCGGCAAGGACCAGCTGTCGAGCCCGCTCTCGGTGGGCGCCATCTTCACCATCGGTCCCTACCTCTTTCCGCATTTTATCCCGCAGTTGCAGCAACTGGCACCGGACATGCCACTGGTCGTCGAGGAGGGCTACACTGCGACGCTGCGCCAGCGCCTGCGCAAGGGCGAGCTGGACGCGATCATCATCGCGCTGCCGTTCAACGAGCCCGATGTGGTCACCCAGCCTCTCTACGACGAGCCCTTTGTGGTATTGATGCCCGCTGACCACCCGCTGGCGGCACAGGAACAGATTTCCGCCGACCAGCTGGCCGAGGACAATGTGCTGCTGCTGGGGGAGGGGCACTGCTTCCGGGACCAGGTACTGGAAGCCTGTCCACAGCTGCAGCACAGTATCGAAAAAGAATCGGGTAACGGGCGCATCCGCACCGCTGCCGACGGCAGCTCCCTGGAAACACTGCGCCATATGGTGGCGTCCGGTCTCGGCATCACCGTCCTGCCCATGTCGGCGGTAACCGCTTCGCAATACGCCAGCGGCCTGCTCACCACCCGGCCGTTCGAGGCCCCGGCACCACAGCGCACCGTGGCCCTGGCCTGGCGGGCCAGCTTCCCGCGTCATCGCGCGATCGATATACTGCGCGACGCCATCAACCAGTGCCAGCTATCGATCAGTGAGTAATCCTGCCGACCAGCCCGTTACGACTTTGCGGGGCGTGGGCGAAAAATTCGCCCAGGTGCTGGACCGCCTGCATATCTCCTCGGTCCAGGACCTGCTGTTTCACCTGCCACACCGCTACCAGGACCGTACCCGGGTAACACCCATCGCCGCACTCATGCCCGGGGTGGACGCAGTCGTCGAAGGCGAGGTGCGCGCGGCGGACATTGTCTTCGGCCGCCGCCGCAGCCTGGTGGTGCGGCTGCAGGATGGCAGCGGCACCATGTCGCTGCGCTTCTTCCACTTCAGCGCGGCACAGAAGCAACGCTTCAGCCCCGGCGTGCGACTGCGCTGTTACGGCGAGGCTAGGCGTGGCAGTGGCGGCATTGAACTGTATCACCCGGAAACCGAAATTATTGGTGAGGTGGCGCCGGCCCGGCCCGACACCCTGACGCCGGTGTACCCACTGACCGAGGGCGTAAGCCAGGCTCGTATGCGCGGCCTGGTCCAGCAGGCACTGGAGCACCTGGAACGGTCCGGGGTGACCGAGCTGCTCCCGCCCGCAATCCTGCCGGCAGTAATGCGCTACCCGCTGGCGGATGCTCTGCGCTTCCTGCACACCCCACCCGCCGGAACCGATCTGGAACAACTGTTGCAGGGAATGCATCCTGCGCAACAGCGGCTGGCCCTGGAGGAATTGCTGGCCCATCACCTGAGCCTGCTCGAGCTGCGACACAAGGGCGACGTCAACTCGGCGCCGCCACTACCGGCGGACAACGCGCTGGAGCGTGACTTCCTGGCCGGGTTGCCATTCCGGCTCACCGGGGCGCAGGAACGTGTCTGCCGCGAAATCGCCGCAGACCTCGCTCGGCCCACGCCGATGATGAGACTGCTACAGGGAGATGTGGGTTCGGGCAAGACCCTGGTGGCCGCCCTGGCGGCCCTGAAGGCGATCGGCAATCACACACAGGTCGCGGTGATGGCGCCAACCGAGATACTGGCAGAACAGCACCGGCGTAACTTCAGCGCCTGGCTGGAACCGCTCGGGGTCCGGGTGGCGTGTCTCACCGGCAGCCTGAAGGCGAGTGAACGACGCGAGCAAAGTGCAGCCATCGCATCGGGCCAGGCACAGGTGGTGGTGGGCACCCACGCCCTGTTCCAGGCCGATGTGGAGTTCCACAACCTGGCGCTGGTGATTATCGACGAGCAGCACCGTTTCGGCGTGCGCCAGCGGCTGGAGTTGCGGCAGAAGGGCAGTGTTGGAGGTGGCGGCAGGCCCGTCCACCCCCACCAGTTGATCATGACTGCCACCCCGATTCCGCGCACCCTGGCGATGTCGGTATTTGCCGACCTCGACTGCTCGGTAATCGATGAGCTACCGCCGGGACGGCAGCCCATCAATACGGTGGCAATTTCCGGCGAGCGGCGCGATGAGGTGATGGAGCGCGTGCACCGGGCTGTGGCCGAGGGCCGACAGGCCTACTGGGTCTGCACGCTGATCGAGGAATCCGAGAGCCTGCAGGCGCAAGCCGCGGAGTCCACCGCATCGGAGCTGGCGGAAGCACTCGATGGGGTTCGCATCGCACTGGTGCACGGCCGGCTGAAGGCCGCACAGAAAGAGCGCGTTATGAACGCATTCAAGGCCGGCGAGGTTGACCTGCTGGTAGCCACCACAGTGATTGAGGTGGGCGTGGATGTACCCAATGCCAGCCTGATGATCATTGAGAACCCGGAGCGGCTGGGCCTGGCGCAGCTGCACCAGTTGCGCGGTCGCGTGGGACGGGGTTCGGTGGCCAGCCACTGCGTCCTGCTCTATGGCAGCCCGCTATCAAAGAACGGGCGTGCGCGCCTGCAGGCACTGCGCCAGCACAGTGATGGTTTTGCCATCGCCGAGGAGGACCTGCGATTGCGGGGCCCCGGTGAAATCCTGGGCACGCGCCAGACCGGCGAGATCGGCCACCGGATTGCCGACCTGCAGCGGGATGCACCGCTGCTACCACTGGTGCAGAAAATCGCCGCCTCAGCGGAGCTGACCGGTTCCGCCCGGCATCTCCTCGTAGAGCGCTGGTTACAGACCAAACCGCGCTTTGCCGAAGCGTGAGCGTCGCGCTTCAAGGAACGGTACAATAGTGCCCAACAGAATTACAGGGTTTGCCCGCGCCGCCGCCCGGTTGTCCCTACCAGGGAGTTCCGGACGGGGCGGGGCCGGTTTTTAACCACAGCAATATCCCGGGACCGAGCACGAGCCCTTTGCCTCGCCCGATCTTACGATCGACAGAACGAAAACAGTACCAGGAGCACTCAGGGAGAGTCCCATGAAAATGAGTCGCATAGTTAAGAGTCCCATGAAAAAAAGCCCCTTCAATACCTGTAAATTCATACTGATTACCGCATTACTGTCATGTCTCGCTTTCCAGGCGCAGGCCCAGCCCCGGGGCGGCTGGTTCGGCGGTGGCGAAGAAGCTCCCCTGCCAAGCCTGCGAATCCAGCACAGTGAGATTTCACTTGACGGCCCCACCCCCATGGACGGGCAGAGCCTGCAACTGCTGCTGTCACTGCCCAATGGCCTGGGCCAACTGAAACAGGCTGCAGTGGAAAGGTTCAGCACCCACCTGCAAACGGAACTCCAGAGCAGGTTTACCGAGATGCTTACGGACGAGGACATCCCCGTGGTGCAGCAGGATAGTGACCTGGTGCTGGACAGCACGGTGGATGTTGCAATTCGCCAGCAAATCCGTGACGTGATGAAGTCCAAGCGCCACGATACGGAAAAAGGCTCGCTCAAGGTTTACGGAACATTCCGCTATACCCTGCGGGACCGGCAGGGCGCCCTGCTTGACGAGCAACTGCTCGATCTCGAATCACTGGAAGTGGAACGCCGCTACGTGACCCGCACCCCGAGGGACGGGGGGGCAGTGGAGGATAGTACCGGCCCCGCCGTGGAGCGGGCCCTTACCGACCTGGTCGAGGAAATCGTCGACCAGATAGAGGACCGGTTCGAGTCGGACACCCTCCAAGAGCTGGCGATGAAAGACCAGGCGCCCTGATCCCTCGCAAACCGCTCCTGCGCTGCGCCCCTGTGCGCAGCGCACTACCTTCCCACATCCCTCCCCGGCTGCCCTTCCAGACGCAGCGCAGCATCAACGCCCACCAGCCGCCGGCTCCGTTACTCAGAAGTGACCAAATTTTGAAAGTTGGTCCGCATTTTTTGCCAATAAGCGGACTGGCGTACTATAAAAATTTCTGTTATCAATTCCAGATATAATCCTGGCGAATACAGCAGTCTCTCCCTGTATGCGCCAACTGTGAAATCACAGCATAAGAACGACGGTAAACCGTCGCCGACATAACAATAAAATTTTCGGAGACAAAGCGATGATATCCACCACCCGCCTGCTCACGCTGGCCGGTCTGTTGTCTGTGCTGTCTGTGCCCGTATGGGGCCAGGGCAACTTTCTGGGCTTTAAAGAAGATACCCCCAATCCCAGGGTCAAGATCGCACCGGCTGAAATAGCCCTGGACATCCCCATGCCGGTCAGTGGTGCCGGGCTGGCCGAACTGCTGGCACAGGCCAATGCCGGCCTCAGCCTGACGGCAATAAAGGATGAAGCCTTGCGCACATACCATACCCATGTGCACAACGAGCTCTCGCAACAACTGACAGAGCGCTTCAATGACAGCGAGATCCCGCTGGTCGAGAATGCCGCTCACCTGACCCTGCAAAACTCCCTGGACGTGCAGGTGATCAAGCGATTCAGCGATCTCCGCAACGGCAGTGAATACAAACTCGAGCGCGGCAAGGTGGAGCTGGAAGGCGTCTATCGCTACCAGTGGCTGACCCCTGACGGCCGTACCGTGCGGCAGGGGGAAATCGACATTTCAGGCCTGCGCATCAGCGAGTCCTACAAAACAAAAACACCGCACGGTGAGGGCACGGGCGAGGACACCACCGAGGAATCAATCAAGCGGGCGCTGACCGAAATGGTGGATGAGATGCTCGATGAGAGCGAGGAGGATTTCGAGGCGGAGCAGCTGCGCACCCTGGCCTTACGCTAAAGCAGTCAGCGCACCCGGCGACATCAGCCGCCGGGTGCCTGAGGCCGGGAACGGCCTGGACAGTTCTAGCTCGCCGCTGCCACGCGGTTGTTATCCGAAACGCTGTTGTAGTTGCCATCGTAGAAGACATCCCTTGAGAATGCCCCCTCGCTGTTGGCCACCACTGTGCTGACCACCGAATCCCCGGTGATATTCACAGCTGTGCGTACCATGTCCAGCAACCGGTCTACACCCATCACGATGGCAATCCCTTCCAGCGGCAGCCCCACCTGCTGCAGCACCATGGCCAGCATAATCAGGCCCACCCCGGGGACGCCGGCGGTACCGATAGAAGCCAGGGTCGCCGTCAGGATAACCGTGAGATAACCGGCGAGGCCGATATCCACTCCGTACATCTGGGCAATAAACACGGTGGCCACACCCTGCATGATCGCGGTGCCATCCATGTTGATGGTGGCCCCCAGCGGCACAGTAAATGCGGCGACCTTGTTATCCACGCCGAGGCGCTTCTCCACTGTTGCCAGGGTCACGGGGATGGTGGCCGCGGAGGAAGCCGTACTGAAGGCAAAGGCCATCGCCGGGCGCATCTTCTTCAGCAACTCCAGGGGATTCAGGCCGGACAGCAGCTTCAGCACCAGCGAATAAACGCCCAGCCCGTGAAGCAGCAGCACGCCCAGCACCACCAGGAAGTACTTGCCCAGATCGAGCATAAAGCCCCAGCCCAACTCGGCGAAGGTCTTGGCCAGCAGGGCGAAGACACCGTAGGGGGCAAACACCATCAGCACCCCGACCATGCGCAGGATCACCTCGTTGAGGTCGCGGAAGAACGCCGATACGCGCTGGCCCGGCTCCCCGCAGTGGGCAATCGCATAGCCCATCAGCAGGGCAAACACGATGATCTGCAGCATATTCCCCTCAGCCATGGCCTGGACCGGGTTGGTGGGAAAGATATTCACCAGCACTTCCGACAGGGGAGGCGAATCCTTGGCCTCGAAGGCCGCGGTCGCGCTCGCCTCCACACCGACACCGGGCTGCACCACGAGGGCCACCAGCAGTGCCAGGGAAATCGCCACGGCAGTGGTCAACAGGTAGAGCAGGAGAGTCTTGCCGGCCAGGGGGCCGATGCGGTGCCCCTCGGACAGGGCGCAGGCGCCACATATCAGCGATACGAGCACCAGCGGCACCACCATCAGCTTGAGTGAGGCAATGAAGACGCGACCCACGATATCGAACAGGCCGCCGGTCAGGTATGTGTCCAGGAAGTGCGCGAGACCACTACCCGGCATGAGGGTGTGGCCTATGGCATAAATGATGACCCCGGCCACGATACCGGCCAGCATCCCCAGGAGGATTCTTGTTGTGAGACCCATGACTGCTGCAGTTCTCCGCGATTGGTTGGCCGCCGGTACCGGGCCGGGCAGTGTGCTGCCCGATATTCCGCACAGGACTTCACGAACATGCGCGGGGCAGGAGGCGGACTAGGTTTTGGCTTGCGCAAACGGCCACTATATCGGCAGGCGGGGCCTTCGGCAAAAGGCAGCCGGCGCAATTGGTTACCGGGGCGCTGCACGGGGTACAATGGCCTCTTTGGAATTGGTCCGGGGTTAGCGTTGTATCAGTCTCCATTTACACCCGTTGGCCAGTGGTTCAGCCAGCCGCTGGAGTCCCTGCATGACCGGCCACCGGCTCCTCTGCTGGCATGGCTGCTGCACCCCGGCTCACTGACTGCGGCACTGCGGCACCTGAGCGGCAATCGCTTCCGGGTGCAGGTGCTGAGCCAGCGCTGGGCGCAACCGAACCTTGAGGAACGGCGTGCGCTGGGGCTGCGCAACCGACAGCTGGCGCTGCTGCGAGAGGTACTGCTGTACGGCGACGATACCCCCTGGGTCTATGCCCGCAGCGTATTGCCTGAACAGACCCTGCGCGGCCCGTCACGGCAGCTGCGCCAACTGGACACCCGCCCGCTGGGAGAGCTCCTGTTCAGTGAACCCGGCATCCGCCGCGGGCCGATCATGCTGAACCGCCAGCGGCGCAACCCGCGCTGCACGCTCCCTGAGCTGGCCGGCGAGGCTGACCTGGCCTGGGGGCGCCGCTCAACCTTCTGGCTACGTCGCCGGCCACTTCTGGTGGCGGAGACATTCCTGCAGGCTTTTGATCCCGACTGCCCACCCCTTGCGGGGCCGCGGCCGGGAAGGAGAGAAAACCCGTGATCAGTCAACAACTCTCACAGCGCTGGCCCGCCGCCCTGCCATACTGGCAGCTGGCGAGGCTGGACCGCCCGATCGGCTCACTGCTACTCCTGTGGCCCACCTGGTGGGCCCTGTGGCTGGCGGCCGGCGGCTGGCCCGGGCTGCACCTGTTTGCCGTCTTTACCCTCGGGGTCATCCTGATGCGCGCGGCCGGCTGCGCAATCAACGATTTCGCCGACCGCGGCATCGACGGCCATGTAAAGCGCACCGCCAGCCGCCCGCTGGCCACGGGCCGAATTACCCCGGCATCCGCCGTCAGGCTGTTTATCGGTCTCAGCCTGCTCGCCTTCCTGCTGGTACTCACCACCAATAAGCTCACCATTCTCCTGTCACTGCCGGCGGTGGCCCTGGCCTTCTGCTATCCATTCGCCAAGCGCCACACGCACCTGCCACAGGTGGTGCTGGGGGCCGCATTCAGTATGGGGATCCCCATGGCCTTTGCCGCCGTGCGCGGTACCGTGCCCCCGGAGGCCTGGCTTATCTATACCGCGAACCTGCTGTGGACAGTGGCCTACGACACCTTCTATGCCATGGTGGACCGGGATGACGACCTGAAAATCGGGGTCAAGTCCACCGCCGTACTGTTCGGCGACCTGGACCGCGCCATGACCGGCTCCCTGCAGGCCCTGGTACTGTTCGCTCTGCTGTTGGCAGGCCAGCGATTCGAGCTTGGCGGTATCTTCTATGCCGGGTTACTCGTGGCGGCGGCCCTGTTCGCCTACCAGCAGTGGCTGGTACGCCATCGCGAACGGGAGTCCTGCTTTCGCGCCTTCCTGAACAACAACTGGGTCGGCGCAGTCGTTTTTGCGGGCATATTTTTCTCCTTCCTGCTGGACTGAAACAGGCTGTCCCGGCGCGCGGGGGGGGTGTCATATAGTTGTCACTAAAATGCCGTTAAATGACCCCAACACAAGTAGGGTGTGACAGTTAATGGACAGCAAAACGATACTGATCGTCGACGACGAGGCCGCCGTGCGCGATATGCTGCGGGTGGCCCTGGAAATGGCGGACTACCGCTGTATCGAGGCCGAGAACGCGCAGGAAGCGCACGCACTGGTAATCGACGAGCGGCCGGACCTGGTCCTGCTCGACTGGATGCTGCCGGATGTTTCCGGCATCGAGCTGGCCCGGCGCCTGAAGCGCGACGAGCTTACCTCGACGCTTCCCATCATCATGCTTACCGCCAAGGGGGAAGAGGACCACAAAATCAAGGGCCTCGAGACCGGCGCGGACGACTACATCACCAAGCCCTTCTCCCCGCGTGAGCTGGTAGCCCGCCTGAAAGCAGTGCTGCGGCGCGCCGGCCCCGCAACCCCCGAGGAGCCCCTCACCGCCGGCGACCTGGTGCTCGACCCGATCAGTCATCGCGTCAGTATCAAGGGACAGGCGGTGGAGATGGGTCCCACGGAATTCCGCCTGCTGACCTTCTTCCTCTCCCACCAGGAGCGTGCCTATAGCCGCACCCAGTTGCTCGACCATGTGTGGGGCGGCAATGTCTATGTGGAAGAGCGCACCGTGGATGTTCATATCCGGCGCCTGCGCAAGGCCCTGGCAATCGACGGGCACGACCGCTTTATCCAGACGGTGCGCGGCACCGGGTACCGCTTTTCTGTGCAAACTGCCGAGAAAGTGTAAGAATTCACTCCTCGGGCACTGTGGCACAACCTGCCGCAGGCGGCCGTTACAGTCAGCTCAACCAAGCAACCCGACCCGAGCCGGAAGAGCGGCGCCGGCACCACAGTGCCGCCCGCGCACCGGCAGACCGGAGACAGCCCACCACTATGCTGGAACGCAGTATTGGCGAGTTTTCGCGCTTCGCGGTGATCGCCCTCGGCACGGCAATATTCGGCTTTGCCACCACTGAATGGCGCTGGGCCCTGGTGCTGGGCCTGGGTGTCTACCTGTTCTGGATCCTCACCCAGCAGCACCGCTTCAATCGCTGGCTGGCCAATGGGCGCCGTGGCCCCGCCCCCACCATGTTCGGTATCTGGGGCGACATCTCCGATGACTTTTACCGTATCCAGCGTCGCCACCGGCGGGAGAAGCAGAAACTCCACGCCATGCTGCGGCGGGTGCAGGACAGTACAAACGCCCTGCGCGAGGGCATCGTGGCCCTGGAGGATGACGGTAACCTGGCGTGGTGGAACCCCGCCGCCGGCGAGCTGTTAAAGCTGCGCCCAGAGGACGCCGGCCAGCCGCTGGTCAACTTTGTCCGCGACCCGGGATTCGTGCGCTATATCCACAGCAGCGAGCCCGGCGCCCACGACCCCATCACCATGCCAGCCCCCGGCGACGATGCACGTATCCTGCAGCTGGAGCTGACCCGCTACGGACGGGACGAGGCACTGCTGATCGTGCGGGAAATCACCCGGCTGCACAACCTGGAGCAGATGCGCCGGGATTTCGTCGCCAATGTATCCCACGAGCTGCGCACGCCGTTGACGGTGATTTCCGGCTACCTGGAGACCCTTGAGGGCAGTGGCCTGGCACCACAGGCCTGGCAGCGGCCCATGGCGCAGATGCGCGAGCAGACCGCCCGCATGACGGCACTGGTTAACGACCTGTTGCTGTTGGCACGGCTGGAAACATCAGATCGGGAAAGCGGCAGGGAGAACATTGCCGTGAGTGAGCTGATGCAGCGGATCGCCCAGGAAGCGCGAAGCTTCAGTGGCGGGCGCCACGAAATCAGTGTGGACTGCCAGCAGGATTCCACCATTACCGGTGACGCCACAGAACTGCACAGCGCTTTTGCCAACCTGGTGCTGAACGCGGTCAAGTACAGCCCTGATGGCGGACCGATCGAGCTGCGCTGGTGGGTCGACAGCCGGGGCGGCCACTTCGGAGTAAGCGACAGCGGCATCGGCATTGATCCCGTCCATATCCCGCGCCTTACCGAACGCTTTTACCGGGTGGACGCCGGAAGATCCAGGGAGAGCGGAGGCACCGGCCTGGGGCTGGCAATTGTCAAGCACGTGCTTCTGCGCCACGGTGCCGCGATGACCGTGCAGAGCAGCCCCGGGCGGGGCAGTACCTTCACCCTGCATTTTCCCGGGCAGCGCCTGGCAACCACCAGCGCCGCCTGATCGCGGCAGGGCGGGACCTGTTACTGGCCGAGTTCCTCGAGCTCTACCTCCCTGCCATCCTTCTGGAAAGTCACTTTGTCTCCTTCACCCACCGCGTTGCACTGGCGCCGCAGGATGAGGTGATAGAGCTGCATATCCCCGTCGCGCAGCAGCAGGTGCTCGCGACCGTCATCGTCCACCGGCAGGCTGTCACTGCCCACCAGGGCGTCGCGCAGGACGCGCAGAGTGGTAACGTCGCGATAGCGCCCCAGGTCACTGGAGAGCCGCTTTTTCATCCGTTCGCTCTCGTACAGCGCGGCCGCCGTCTCGCGGTACTTTGCCAGGAAAAACACGGCGGCAATGGCGAAGGCCATCACCACGGCAATTTCAAGCCACTGCGGCATATCAGCACACCTCTTGTTGGTTGGCTTCCGGTTTGTCGTCGTGGCCGGCGCTATGTTGCCAGACCACCAGCTGGTTATTCGCCGGCAGGAAATTCACTTCTCGACGTTCCAGCCCGGCGACCGTCGCCAGGCGATCCAGCCATTCCAGGTCGCGGATTCCACTCAGCGGGTCGCGTTCGCGCAGCCACCGGTCGAAGTCCGCATTACCCGGGCCGATATAGCCACCGGCGATTTTCATGGGGCCGTACACTAGCAGCTGCCCGCCGGGGCGCAACACCCGGGGCAGGTGCCGGAAGAGCGCCGCCACCGACGATTCCCCCATGATATGCAGGCTGTTGGCCGTGAACACTGCGTCCACCTGCAATTCCGGCCAGTCCCGGTCGACGTCCAGCTCCAGTGGCGGTGGCAGGTTAGGGGCCGGGCGATGCGTCAACCAGGCCCGGATGCCCGGCAGGTTGTCGGCACGGTCGGACGCCTGCCAGCGCACATGCGGCAGCCGCGGGGCAAAATAGACCGCGTGCTGGCCGGTGCCGCTGCCGATTTCCAGTACCGTGCGGCTGCCTGCCAGCAGGCGTTCCAGCTCGGCCAGGATCGGCTCGCGGTTACGCGCGCAGGCCGGGGCATCGGGCAGCCCGGTGTCGCTCACTGGGCTTCATCGCGGGTGAAGACCCAGTCGTTACCCTCAGACAGGCCGGCATTGAACCCATAGCCGGCCACATCGAAGTCCTTCAGCTCCGCTGCCTTCTTCACGCGGTTGTCGATGGCCCAGCGGCTCATCATGCCGCGGGCCTTCTTGGCGAAAAAGCTGATCATCTTGTACTCGCCATTTTTCAGGTCGCGGAAGTGGGGGGTGATGACCTCTGCTTCCAGCTTTTTCGGCTTGATCGCCTTGAAGTACTCGTTGGAGGCCAGGTTCACCAGTTCCCGGCCCTTGAGTGCCTGTAGCTGCTCATTCAGGGCCTCCGTCAGGCGCTCGCCCCAGAATTCGTACAGGTTTTTGCCGCGGGAATTGGCGAACTTGGTGCCCATTTCCAGTCGATACGGCTGCATCAGGTCGAGCGGGCGCAGCAGGCCATAGAGGCCCGAGAGCATACGCAGGTGCTTCTGGGCATAGTTGAAATCCCGCTTGCGCATGGTCTCCGCCTCGAGGCCGGTGTAGACATCGCCCTTGAAGGCGAGCAGGGCGGGGCGGGCATTCTTTTCAGTGAAAGGCCGCTTCCACTGCTGGAAGCGGTCGTAATTCAGCACGCCCAGCTTGTCCGAGATTTTCATCAGGCTGGAGATATCCTGCGGGCCCAGTGCGCGCAGTTCCTTGACCAGTGTGGCGGAATCCTTGAGGAAATCCGGCTGGGTAGTGTCCAGCTCCGGTATTTCACTGTCGTAATCCAGGGTTTTGGCTGGGGAGATAACGATTAACATCGGTTTCCTTGGTTGGCTGGATTGTGATTTGGACGGCCCGGGTTACCGAACCTGTCGATAGACCGGTATTACTCCGGCTTGAGGATTTCCATCCACCAGTTGAGTGGCGTCTGGCCGTCCTGCGGATCGTAGACATTGCCGTAGTTCCACACGCTGTTGGCGCCGTCGCAGACGCTGTTCAGTATATGCTCGATATTGGCGAAGCCGCAGCTCACATGGATGCTGTAAACCAGCAGGCGGGGAGTCTCCATGTCCAGCTCGCCGCCGAGCTTCTCCAGCTGCGGCGTAAGCTGGTCGGACAATTTCGCACTGTCACCGCGACACAGCACCCGGATCGCCAGGTTGCCCGAGCGCTTGACCAGCTCGAACTCCTGGGTGTCCTTTTTCACCTTGATGGTATCGCCGCTGGCAATCCCCTTGATAAACGCCGGCGAGCGTACCAGCTGGCAGCTGTCGTCCTCGTTGACCCGCACCTGCAGCCGTTCCACCACCGGCTGGCCCTCGGGGTCCACCCCTGCGAACAGTTCAATAATCTGCAGTGCCGTCATAACCTCTCTCCCGGGACTGTGTAAAATAGGTCGCAAATCATCCGTGCATTATACAGGGAGGAGACAATGATCTCGCGTGCACTGACTGCGGC
The DNA here is from genome assembly GCF_021729035.1 of Microbulbifer sediminum. Taxonomy (GTDB): domain Bacteria; phylum Pseudomonadota; class Gammaproteobacteria; order Pseudomonadales; family Cellvibrionaceae; genus Microbulbifer; species Microbulbifer sediminum. The sequence continues at coordinate 88,989 of NZ_JAJSAP010000007.1, forward strand.
CGGCCTGGCCGCCACCCTGATGACCGGCTGCGCGGTCAACCCGGTTACCGGCAAGCAGGAACTGTCGCTGATATCCCAGGGGCAGGAGGTGGCCCTGGGGGAGAAGCAGTATCCCATCACCCAGCAGCAACAGGGCGGTGAATATGTGGTCGACAAGTCCCTGCAGGACTATGTCAGCCGCGTGGGCCAGAAGCTGGCACGGGTCTCCGACCAGCCACAGCTGCCCTATGAGTTCGTGGTGCTGAACAACGGCACACCCAATGCCTGGGCGCTGCCCGGCGGCAAGATCGCGGTCAACCGCGGCCTGTTGACGCTACTGGAGGACGAGGCGGAGCTGGCAGCGGTGCTGGGCCACGAAATTGTCCACGCCGCGGCGCGCCACTCTGCCGCAGCCATGTCACAGCAGCAGGTCCTCGGCGCGGGCCTGGCGGTACTGGGCGCGGCCACCCAGAGTACCGGCTACGGGGACCTGGTGTCCCTCGGCGGCCAGCTCGGTGGCTCTGCCTATATCGCCCGCCACGGCCGCGGCGACGAGCTGGAGGCGGACAAGTACGGCATGCGGTACATGGCCGCCGCCGGCTACAACCCGCAGGGCGCGGTGGAACTCCAGCGCAAGTTTGTGAAACTGTCCAAGGGCAGCCAGTCCGGTGGGCTCGCGGCCCTGTTCGCCAGTCACCCGCCCTCCCAGGCCCGGGTGGATGCCAATATCAAGCATGCCAGGAAGCTGTCCGCTGGCGGCGCCACCAACCGCGCGGCCTACCAGCAGGCCATTGCCCAGCTGAAACGCGACGCCGACGCCTACGCCACCTACGACAAGGCACTGGAGGCAGTGAAAGACAAGCAGTACGATCGCGCGCTCAGCCTCACGCGCCAGGCACAACAGCAGCAACCCCGTGAAGCGGCCTTCTTCCAGCTGGAGGGTGACCTGCTGGCCAAGCAGGAGCAATACCGGTCGGCCTACAACGCCTATGACAAGGCGGTACAGAAGAATCCCGGCCTCTACTCCCACTGGCTGAAGCGCGGGCTGATGAGTGCACAGCTCAAAAACTATACCGATGCCGAACGCGACCTGACCCGCTCCATGCGCTACCTGGAAACACCCCACGCGCACTACTTCCTGGGGCAAGTGTACGAAAAACAGGGACAGGTTCAGGCTGCCTACGGTCACTACCAGACTGCGGCGAAGGCCGGCGGCGAGATCGGCAGCAAGGCACAGGCGCGGATGCAGGCGCTGGGGAATAAAGGCTGAGCCCTGTGAGCCCCCGATACATAATGTAGCTACCGCTCCATGTCGCGCTCTGGGTGGCCGCAGGTAAAGTCATGGGCAGCCAGGTCTTCGTCCTTCCCGGGTGATGACGCCCTGGTGCCGAGCGGCCGGTAGTCCCGCTGGTCGCGGAATGGGCTCTCTGCGCACAGCGGCGAAGGCTGGCCTGCTCCCGCCTTAATGATCGGCAGCCGCGGGTATCCCTGCCGCAGCAGGCGCAGTAGAGGTGAGAGGTTGGATACGAGCATCCCCGAGTGATGGAATGCCCGTATCCGGATCGCCCTGTCGGGCGGTGCCGACCGCTTAGAAACGCATTCCTGCGGATAAGGTAGTGCTGGACGGCTCCATCTCGTCCATCGTGTAGACGGTGTGGTCGAGGGTGAAAACCCAGTCACCTACGCGATAGGTTCCAACGATGCCATAGTATGCATCGTTGCCGTCTTCAGACTCAGAGATGGAGTCTGAGTACTGGTAGGAACAGGGCTCAAAGAAAGGATCGCACTGGAGGCTCTCTGAGTAAGAGAATGTCGCCTCACTGTCCCAGAAGTTGAAACCAGCTCTGACGCCTGCCGAGAAAGGCTTCGCCGTGTCAGTTGTAATTACCGCGCCAAAGGCAAGCCCGGTAGAGGACAGCTTCATTTTTCCCGATTGCCTGAATTCATACCCATCTACGGCAATGTCGCCCTCAGCGTAGCTATCGCTCGCTTCGGTTTCACCCATATCCAGGTACCTTCCTTCGACTGCGATGAAGGGTGTGAGCTGGTATCCCAGGGTCAAGTTGTAGCCGCTGGCATTGCCAAATTTTTGATCGGTACCAAATTCGGCTGCCAGTGCTGCTTCAACCTCACTGGCATCGGGATCAGTGCTGGAAAGGCCGGCCTGGAAATACCAGGCACCCTCGTTGGCCACTGCAGAAGAGGCTGAAATAACCCCCACCAGTGCAATCGCTGCAGATATTGCTTTCATTTTGATTACTCCTCCAGAAATTCACGACTGTAATGTCACATTTTCGTGAGGAGATGCTAATCCAAAAATAATTTGGTGCCAGAAATAACTAATTACACGCCATTACATATCGAGATCTTCTCGCGCAATCATGTCTGGAAACTGATGGGCCGGTCATTTGGGAGGGAACATAGCGTGACTGTCGGTTAGCGGTTACCGACGCCTGGTGAATGAAAGACAGCCACGTGCAGGCCAGCCACAGTCCACTCCGCCACCACTCAACTGTACCGCGCCATTTGCTTTATCCGGCTAGCGCGGCGTCACCACCCATTCAGGATCCTCGAACTCGCCAATGGGTGTGATTTCAACGAAAGGCGCCTGACTGCGGATAATCGCGTCAATTGCCGGGTTGTGGCTTTTTTCCATGGCGTCTCGCTGCGCCTTGCTGTCCCAGCTGGCTATGGCGACCAGACCCGTGGGATCACCGATTTTGCGGTGCAGCTCGGTGCCCCGCGCTCCTGGGGCCTGCTGGATCAGTTCCGAGGCCCGCACCCACGCCTCGGCATACTCCTCAGCCGTGTAACCGTCTTTCAGTTTCACTTCGAAGATAAACTTCACTGTACGTCTCCTGTTCCCGGAATCGCGCTAACGACAAGCGTAGCGTTTTCAGCGGGGACCAGACAAAAAACGGCCGCGTAATGCGGCCGTTGCAGAGACTGTTACTCTTCGCTCAAAACTGGGCCGTTAAACCCAAGCTTAGCGTATCGTACTCGACGAATTCCTCGTCGGTTTCGGCATAGGCGAAGTTGAAGGCGATGCTGCGATTGAAAAAGTGGGTAAAATCAAAGGCCATTACATCGCCATCAGTGGTCGCAAAGCCAACCGAGGTGGTACGGGTAAAGTAGTACTCGGCACCCACCCCCCATACACTGTCGCCCTCATCGTAGTCAGTCACGCTGCCTTCCAGCACCAGGTAGGAATCACCGGCGAGGCTGCGCAGGTAACGGGAGGAAACCTGCGCGTAGTCCAGGTCGTCATCGACGGCAAAGTTGAAGCCCACATAGTCGGTCCCGCCGAGCTGGTGGTTATAGCGTGCAGAGACAATGTTCTCCCGGTCAGCGCCGTCGGTGTCGATGCTGTCCAGGCTAAGCAGGAAGTTATCGGAGAAAAGGTAGCCGAGGGTCAGGGTGTTGGAGTCGACATCCTCAAATTCACTGAACGAAGCACCCAGCTTGAAGTTGCCGGCAAACAGCTCTCCGCCAAGGTTCGAGCCGCTGGCATCACCGCCGTCGTAATCGAGACGGGAGAAGCCACCGTAAACGTTGCTGGCCTTGTTGATGTATTCAAATTCCTTCAGGGGGCCAAGGCTCTCCTTGGGAGCGAAAAAATAACGGGATTTGATATCGTAGGTGTCGGTCTCGAACCCCGAATCGTAATCATTATTCTGGTAACCGGCATTGGTAAATGAAGTGTACTGCTCCGCAGACGCAGCCGCGGACATCAGTGCCAGGGGCAGAATATACTTCAGTTTCATTGGGCTAACTCCCTGTCTTTATATTGCTGTTTCCCGCAAACCGGGGGAGCGGCATGGTATGGCAAGGTATGCAGGCGCGCCAGAGAAACGCGGTTACACGCCATGACACCGCATTTTTTTCGACAGGGTTGTCAGTCGTGGTTCCATGTTATCCCGCGTCATAATAAAAAAGGCCGCAAAATGCGGCCTTCCTCACAACTGCCGGATTAAAGCTGTCAAAGCTTGCGCAGGTTCTCCTCATGGCCGTGGCGGATATCCGCCCCTTCCACCAGGTAAACAACCTGCTCACAGATATTCTTGGCATGGTCACCGATGCGTTCCAGTGAACGCAGGCTCCAGAGCACATTCATGACTCGCGAGATACTGCGTGGGTCTTCCATCATAAACGTGATCATCTCGCGCAGGGCGCTGCGATAGTCCATATCCACCTGCTCGTCTTCCGCCAGGGTGTCCAGTGCCGCCTTTACGTCGAAACGGGTATAGGCATCTAACGCATCATTGAGCATCTTGCGCACGGCATTGGCGATATGGCGGATTTCAGTATAACCGCGCGGGGCGGTGCCCTCCTCGGTGAGGGCAATCGCCATCTTGGCAATCTTGGCGGCCTCGTCGCCCACCCGCTCCAGATCGCGGGCGATACGGATCACCGACATCACCATGCGCAGGTCGGACGCCGCCGGCTGGCGCTTGGCGATGATCAGGGTGGCGTGCTCGTCGAGATCCATCTCGCGCTTGTCGATTTCCTTTTCTACACGCAGTACTTTTTCTGCCAGTTCACTGTCTGCGTTGGCCAGTGACTCTACCGCCTCCGCCACCTGGCGGGTGACCATGCCACCCATTTCCAGCATCTCGCTCTTGAGGCTTTCCAGGTCTTCGTTGAATTGGCGGGAGATATGTTGGTCGAAATGCATTTCCATAGTTCTGTCGCTTCTTTGCAGCGCCATTGTAGACCAGCTTCTTAACCGAAGCGGCCGGTGATATAAGCTTCCGTCAGCTCGTGCTGCGGATTGGTGAACACCGTCTCGGTGTCGTTGACCTCCACCAGGTGTCCGAGGTGGAAGTAGGCGGTGCGCTGGCTCACCCGCGCCGCCTGCTGCATGGAGTGGGTCACGATAGCGATGGTGTAATTTTTGCGCAGCTCGTCAATCAGCTCCTCGATCCGGGCGGTGGCGATCGGGTCCAGGGCCGAGCAGGGCTCGTCCATCAGGATCACCTCGGGGCTCACCGCGATGGCGCGGGCAATACACAGGCGCTGCTGCTGGCCCCCGGACAGGCCGGTACCGGGCTTGTCCAGCCGGTCCTTCACTTCATCCCAGAGGCCGGCGCGGCGCAGGCTGTTTTCGACGATCTCATCCAGCTCAGCGCGGCGGCTGGCAATACCGTGGATCTTGGGGCCATAGGCCACGTTCTCATAAATGGTCTTGGGGAAGGGGTTGGGCTTCTGGAACACCATCCCCACACGCGCCCGCAGGGGCACCACATCCACCTTGGGGCCGTAGATCGGCTCACCGTCCAGGGTCAGGTCGCCCTCGACCCGGCAGCTCTCAATGGTGTCGTTCATACGATTGATGCAACGCAGGAAAGTGGACTTACCGCAGCCGGACGGGCCGATCATTGCCACCACCTCGTTGCGGCCGATATCCAGGCTGACATCGTGGATGGCCTGGGTTTCGCCGTAGAAAACATTGACGTTGCGCATGCTCAGCTTGGCGTCTTTGCACAGCGGCTGGCCGACGGTCTCGCTTACCTTGATATTGGTTTCCACAGTGTCCTGTTCCACTTGTCCGGTTGCGGCCGGCGCAGCGTTGCCGGCGTCGAGAATCATGGTGTTCATACAATCTGTCCCAGTGTATCAGCCGCTACCAGCGGCGCTCGAGTTTCTTGCGCAGCCAGACGGCACTGGCATTCATCACGATCAGGAAGCTCAGCAGCACCATGATCGCCGCGGAGGTTTTCTCCACAAAGGCACGCTCGGGGCTGTCCGCCCACAGGAAAATCTGTACCGGCAGTACCGTGGCCGGGTCAGTGACGCCCCCGGGCACATCGACGATAAATGCCACCATACCGATCATCAGTAGCGGCGCTGTCTCACCCAGGGCCTGGGCCATCCCGATGATGGCGCCGGTCAGCATGCCGGGCATGGCCAGCGGCAATACGTGATGCAGCACCACCTGCATACGGGAGGCACCCATGCCCATTGCCGCCTCACGGATCGATGGCGGTACCGCCTTGAGTGCCGCGCGACTGGAAATAATGATGGTGGGCAGGGTCATCAGGGTCAGCACCAGGCCGCCCACCAGCGGCGCCGAGCGTGGCAGCTCGAAAAAGTTGATAAATATCGCCAGGCCCAGCAAGCCAAATACAATGGACGGTACCGCCGCGAGGTTGTTGATATTCACCTCGATCAGGTCGGTCCAGCGATTCTTGGGCGCGAACTCCTCCAGGTAGATGGCGGCGGCCACCCCGATGGGGAAGGACAGTGCCAGTGTCACCATCAGGGTCAGCAGCGAACCCACCAGCGCCGCGCGGATACCCGCCTGTTCCGGCTCGCGCGAGTCACCATTGGTAAAGAAGGTGGTGTTGAAACGCTTTTTCAGCTCGCCGCTGTCCGCCAGCTGCGCCACCCAGGCGGCCATCTGGTCGGAGGTTCGGCCACGGAAACCCTCGGCCGAGTCGTCGAGGCTCTTGTAGAAAGTATCTACATCATCGTCGGCAGCAAACCAGACCTTCTCGGTCTGGCCCAGGAGCTCCGGGTTGGCCTCCAGGCGATTGCGCAGGGTAAAGGGCGCGCCGGTGGATACCAGCGAATAGAGCTCGCGTTTCTCACTGCGGCCCGAGACTCCCGGGAAGCGCTCGCGCAGGGCCTCGCGCACCACGCCGGTAAAATTGGCCCAGGTCAGGCTCTCCTCATCGACCTTATCGATGCCCAGCACCGCCGGGTCGTAGGTCACTTCCAGCTGTACCGTGGTCTGCACAAAAGCCCCGCTGCCCTTGCTGATGATGTCGGTAAACAGCACCAGCACCGCCAATACGCCAAAAGCGATACTGGCGATACCGAGGCCGCGAAACAGCTTTTCCTTGCGGTGGCGGCCAGCGAGGCTCTGCTCGATACGCTCGCGCACCTGGTCTTGCGTTAAATCAGTCATACTGTTCCCGGTATTTTTTCACGACGTGCAGGGCGATAAAGTTCAGCACCAGCGTGGACAAAAACAGCATCAGGCCCAGCGCGAACGCGGCCAGGGTCTTGGGGCTGTCGAATTCCTGGTCTCCCACCAGCAGGGTAACGATCTGCACCGTCACGGTAGTAACCGATTCCAGCGGGTTGGCGGTGAGGTTGGCTGCCAGGCCGGCGGCCATCACCACGATCATGGTCTCGCCGATCGCGCGCGAGACCGCCAGCAGGACACCACCGACAATGCCCGGCAGCGCCGCCGGGATCACCACCTTGCGCACCGTCTCCGAGTGGGTGGAACCCAGGCCCAGGGCACCATCGCGCAGGGACTGGGGCACCGCATTGATCACGTCGTCGGACAGGGACGAGACGAACGGGATAATCATCACCCCCATCACCAGGCCTGCGGCCAGGGCACTCTCACTGGAGGCCTGGAGGCCGATGGATGTGGCCACTTCCCGCACAAACGGCGCCACCGTCAGCGCGGCGAAAAAGCCGTACACCACCGTGGGGACCCCGGCGAGGATCTCGATGACCGGCTTGGCCAGCGACCGCACACGATTGCTGGCGTACTCTGCCAGGTAGATGGCGGACATCAGACCCACCGGCACCGCCACGAACATGGCGATGGCAGAAACCATGAGGGTGCCGGTAAACAGGGGCACCGCACCGAAGGCGCCACTGGAACCCACCTGATCGGCGCGCAACGCCATCTGCGGGCTCCAGTGCAGCCCGAAGAGGAACTCGGTCACCGGCACCGACTGGAAAAAGCGCAGGGACTCGAACAGTACAGACAGCAGGATGCCGACCGTGGTCAGGATGGCGGCGCTGGCGCAGGTCACCAGCACACCGCGGAGAACTTTTTCCACTTTCTCCCGCGCCCGCACTTCCGGCGAGAAACGCAACAGGGTAAAAGCCCCCAGGCCCAGTGACAGCACCAGCACAATGATCGTCTGCAGGGTGCTGGCCGCGGCCTGCAGGCTTGTGAGCCGCTCCGCCGCCGCCTTGACCTGGGCCGAGGGCTCGCCAAACAGGTTGCCCGCCGCCAGGTTCTGGATCTGCGAGTACAGCAGGTCGCGACCGGCAATGGTATCCGGCTTGTCCTCGATAGCACCCATCACCAGCGAACGGATAATCGGGTCGTCGAAAGCCAGCCAGGCCCCCAGCAGGATCAGCGCCGGTAAACCACACCAGAGCGCCGTGTGAGTGCCGTAGTAGGTGGGCAGGGCCGCCAGGTTGCGCATGCCGCCACGACTGCGGGCGGCCGCGAGGGCGCGGCTGAAGCCGGTGCCGTAGGCGACCAGCACCAGCAGTAATAGCAGGGCGAAGAGAGTTGGTGTCTGCATCGAATTTCCGTGCGTTCAGGGTTTTGCGCCGGGCATTATCCGGACTTTTTACTGTGAATTCATTGCCCGGGAGGGCCTTTGTAATACGACAAAGGCCAAGCCCTTGCGGGCTTGGCCGGTAATTCCCTTTACCTGCTTCTCCTGGGAGAAGTCGAACTTACTGCTTCTTGGCCAGGTTGCTCAGGGCGTTCAGCTTGCGGACATCCTGAACCACCTGCTGGCGCTTGGCCGCAGGCAGCGGGATCATGCCCTTGTCGGCCAGGTAGCCGTCCTCACCCCAGGCGCGCTCGCTGGTGAACTCCGCCAGGAACTGCTTCATGCCGGGAATCACATTGGCATGCGCCTTCTTTACGTAAATAAAGAGCGGGCGGGATACCGGGTAGCTCTGCTCGGCGATGCTGTCGAAGGTGGGTTTCTCACCCTCGATGATGGAACCATGCACCTTGTCGGCATTCTGATCCAGGAAACTGAAGCCGAAGATACCCAGAGCTTTCGGGTTGGCAACCAGCTTATTGACGATCAGGTTATCGTTCTCGCCGGCCTCGATATAGGCGCCGTCTTCACGAATAGTGTGACAGATGGCCTTGTAGGCGCTCTTGTCTTCTTTCTTCTTGGCGGCAATCCAGTCGAACTTCTTGCAGCCACCTTCCATTGCCAGCTCGGCGAAGGCATCGCGGGTACCGGAAGTGGGCGGCGGGCCCAGGACTTCGATTTCGGTGTTCGGCAGCGCCGGGTTTACGTCCTTCCAGGTCTTGTAGGGGTTGGCGACCAGGGTCTCGGAGCCGTCCGGGTTGGGGACTTCCTTGGCCAGGGCCAGGAAAAGGTCCTTGCGGGACAGCTCGAACTGCTCGGCGCTCTTGGCGTTGGCCAGCACGATGCCGTCGTAGCCCACCTGGACCTCTACCACGTCCACGCCATTTTCGTTACACATTTCCAGCTCGGACTCTTTGATGCGACGGGAAGCACCGGTGATGTCGGCAGTGCCTTCACCCACGCCCTGGCAGAACAGCTTCATGCCGCCGCCGGTACCAGTGGATTCAACCACCGGGGTCTTGAACTGGGTCGCGCGGCTGAAACGCTCGGCCACAGTGGTGGTAAACGGGTATACGGTGGAGGACCCGACGATGCTGATATGATCGCGGGCCGCCATGGCCGCCTGGGAGGCGGCGATCGTCAGGACCGCCAGTGAGGAGGCCACGATCTTGCTGACAGGGCGCTTGTTCATGTTTAACTCCGGTGTCTGTGGTTGTGTTTCACGCGGCGATGCTAGGTAGAACGGGTGACGATTCTATGAACGGAATGTGACAAAAAGGTTACATACCGCCACCTTCGCCCGCCCAGGCAAACCCGCGCCGGCACATTACCCGTATTTCCCCGCCCCCGGGGCGGCCTCTGGCGCGAAACTGGCGCCGGGGTTACCCTCTGTCCTCAGAACAATAAGATGACGAGAGAGGCTTCCCCATGTCCACGCTGCTCGCCTGCGCGCGCGCCCTTGACCGCCTGTCCACGGGCGCCGGCCGGCTACTGGGCTGGTTGACCCTGGCCATGGTGCTGCTGCAGAGCACCGTGGTGATCCTGCGTTACGGCTTCAGCGGTGGCTCCCTGGCGCTCCAGGACGCCGTGGTTTACCTGCACGGCGCGGCATTCATGCTCGGCCTGGCCTACGCGCTGCACACCGACTCCCACGTCCGTGTCGACGTTTTTTACCGCCGCATGGGCCCGCGGGGGAAGGCCTGGGTCAACGCGGTGGGCACCCTGGTGTTCCTGCTGCCCCTGTGTACCTTCATCCTCGCCGGCAGCTGGCATTTCGTCACCAGCAGCTGGGCGGTGCGCGAGGCCGGCGCCAGCGCTGACAGCCTCGGGGGCATCTTCCTGCTCAAGAGCCTGATCCCGCTGGCGGCCTTCACCCTGGCCCTGCAGGGGTTGGCGCAGCTGGCCCTCGCCCTGGAAACGCTGATTCAGGTGGAGTCCACGCGCCCAAAGCCGCAACCAGTCAGCGAGTCCTCACCCCGCGTGGCTGAGGAGGTCGGCGCATGATCGAGCTGGTTCCCCTGTTGATGTTCCTCGCGGTCTGCGCCGCGCTGATGTTCGGCTACCCGGTGGCCTTTACCCTGGGCGGCACTGCGCTGCTGGCAGCCGGGCTGGGCATCGTGGCCGGCGCCTTCGACCCCGAGCTGTTGCGCGCCTTCCCGGACCGCCTGTTCGGGATTATGCAGAATGGCACCCTGATGGCGGTGCCGCTGTTTGTATTGATGGGTGTCATGCTGGAGCGTGCGCGCATCGCCGAGGAACTGCTGGTCAACCTGGCCCGGGTCTTCTCCCGGGTGCCGGCCGGTATGGCCGTTTCCGTGGTGGTGGTGGGGGCGCTGCTGGCCGCCAGTACCGGGATTGTGGGCGCCACGGTTGTGACCATGGGGCTGATGTCCCTGCCCACCATGCTCAAGCGGGGTTATTCCCCCCGTCTCGCCACCGGCACCATCTGCGCCACCGGCACCCTGGGACAGATCATCCCGCCGTCCATTGCGCTGGTGCTGCTGGGGGATACCCTCTCCAATGCCTACCAGCAGGCGCAGCTGTCGGCAGGCATCTTCAATCCCAAGCCGGTGAGCGTCGGCGACCTTTTTGTGGGCGCCATCGTCCCGGGCCTGCTGCTGGTAAGCGCTTACATCGTCTACCTGCTGTTCGTGGCCCGGCGGGAACCGGCTGTGGCCAGCGACAACGACCAGGGGCGGGTGGACCTTCCGGATACACTGAAGAGCCTGGTGCCGCCCATCGCGCTGATGGTGCTGGTGCTGGGCTCCATTATCAGCGGTGCCGCCACCCCCACCGAGGCGGCGGCGATCGGCGCCCTGGGGGCAGGCCTGCTGGCGTTCAGCCGCGGCGCGCTCAACTGGGATCGCGCCGGCGAGGTGGGGCGCAGCACCCTGCAGGTGACGGCCATGGTGTTCGCGATCCTGATCGGCGCGTCGCTGTTCTCGCTGGTATTCCGCGGCTATGACGGCGAGGAGCTGGTGACCGGCTTCTTCAACAGCCTGCCCGGCGGGGTCGTGGGTGCCACCCTGCTGGTAATGGTGGTGATCTTCCTGCTGGGCTTTATCCTCGACTTTATCGAGATCACCTTCGTGGTGGTGCCGATTGTCGGGCCCGTGCTGCTGGCCATGGGCGTGGACCCGGTGTGGCTGGGCATCATGATCGCCATCAACCTGCAGACCTCCTTCCTCACACCGCCGTTCGGCTTTGCACTCTTCTACCTGCGTGGCGTGGCACCGGAGGAGGTGGCGACAGGAGCCATCTACCGCGGGGTGATGCCGTTTATCGCCATCCAGCTGCTGGTGCTGTGCCTGCTGGCCCTGTGGCCGTCCCTGGCTACCTGGCTACCGGCCCAGCTGGGCGGCTAGCCAGGCCGGCCCGCGGCCGCAGTTCAGTCCCGCAGGCCGCGGCCCTTCCACAGGCGGAAGATCGCCGGGATTACCAGTAACGTGAGCAGCATGGCGCTGACCATGCCCCCCACCATGGGCGCGGCGATGCGCTGCATGACCTCGGACCCCACTCCAGTGCCGATCATGACCGGCACCAGGCCAATAAAGACCGTGGCGGTAGTCATCAGTACCGGCCGCATGCGCAGGCCGGCGCCCTCGCGGATGGCCTGTTCCAGGTCGGCGCGGCGCAGCGGGCCACCATCGGCAACGCGCTGCTCGCGCACCTGCCGCCAGGCCTGGTTCAGGTAGACCAGCATGATCACGCCAATCTCCACCGCGACCCCGGCCAGGGCGATAAAGCCCACCCCCACTGCCACCGACAGGTTGTAGCCCAACCAGTAGAGCAGCCACAGGCCGCCGATCAGGGCCAGCGGCAGGCTGCCCATGATCACCAGCACTTCGCCGACATGGCGGAAGCTCAGGTACAGCAACAGCACGATAATCCCCAGGGTCAGGGGCAACAGCACGGCCAGGCGCTCCCGCGCCCGCTCCATATACTCGTACTGGCCGGACCAGACCAGCGAGTAACCCGGCGGCAGCTCCAGCTCTTGCGCCACCGTCTGCTGCGCCCGGTCGACCCAGGAACCCAGGTCCACGTCGGTAAGGTCCACGTAGACCCAGCCGTTGGGTCGCGCATTCTCGGTCTTGATCATCGGCGGGCCGTCGCGCACCTCGATGCGCGCCACATCGCCCAGGGCCAGGTGACTGCCGTTCGGCGCCACCAGCGGGAGCTGGCGCATCTCTTCCGGGGAGTCCCGCCACGCCTGTGGATAACGCAGGTTGACAGGGTAGCGTTCCAGGCCCTCCACGGTCTCACTGACATTGCGGCCGCCGATGGCGGTGTCCACCACTGACTGGACGTCGGCAATATTCAACCCGTAGCGGGCCGCGGCCCGGCGATCGATATCCACATCGATATAGCGGCCTCCGGCCACCCGTTCCGCATAGACCGACGCGGTTCCCGGCAGGTCCCCGAGGATCTTCTCCAGTCGTGTGCCGATGCGCTCGACCTCGCCCAGGTCCGGTCCGGCCACCTTGATGCCCACCGGTGTCTTGATGCCGGTAGCGAGCATGTCGATGCGGGTCTTGATCGGCATCACCCAGGCATTGGTCACCCCGGGCAGCTGTACGGCGGCATCGAGTTCCGCGCGGATCTTGTCCGGCGTCATACCCGGACGCCACTGGTCCCGCGGTTTGAAGCGGATGACGGTCTCGATCATGGTCAACGGCGCCGGGTCGGTGGCGGTATCGGCCCGCCCGATCTTGCCCCACACCTGTGCCACTTCCGGTACCGACATGATCAGCTTGTCGGTCTGTTGCAGGAGTTCACGCGCCTTGCCGATGGAAATACCCGGGTAGGTACTGGGCATATACATCAGGTCACCCTCGTCCAGCGGCGGCATGAATTCGGTGCCGGTACGGGACAGGGGATAGAGGCTGCTGGCCAGCAGCAGCAGCGCCACCGCCAGTACTGCGCGCGGGTGGCGGATTGCCAGCCCCAGGGCCGGCCGGTAGGCGACGGTCAGGAACCGGTTGATGGGGTTGGCCTGTTCGGGCCGGATGCTACCGCGCACAAAATAGCCCATCAGCACCGGTACCAGGGTAATGGCCAGCCCGGCGGCGACGGCCATGGCGTAGGTCTTGGTGTAGGCCAGGGGCGCGAACAGCCGGCCCTCCTGGCCCTCCAGGGCAAAGACCGGCAGGAAGCTCAGGGTGATGATCAGCAGGCTGAAAAAAAGCGGCGGGCCCACTTCGCTGGCGGACTCCGCCACCACCTGCCAGCGCTTGCGCTCGGGCCAGAGCTTGCGCTCCGCCGGCGGCGTGCGCTCCATATGCTTGTGCAGGTTCTCGATCATCACGATGGCCCCGTCCACCATGGCGCCGATGGCGATGGCGATCCCCCCCAGGCTCATGATGTTGGCGTTGATGCCCTGCAGGTGCATCACCACAAACGCCCCCAGGATGCCCAGCGGCAGGCTCAGTGCGATGACCAGAGAAGAGCGCAGGTGGAACAGGAACAGGGCGCACACCAGCGCCACCACCAGGAACTCCTGCACCAGCTTGTGGGCCAGGTTGTCCACCGCAGCGTCGATCAGCTGGCTGCGGTCGTAGGTGGGCACTATCTCCACCCCTTCCGGCAGGCCCTGCTGCAGTTCCGCCAGGCGCGCGGTGACCCGCTCGATCACGGCGCGGGCATTGTCCCCGAAGCGCATCACCACGACACCGCCAACCACTTCACCCTCGCCATCAAGCTCGGAGATACCACGACGCATCTGTGGCCCGGTACGGATTTCGGCCACATCCCCGAGCAGCAGCGGCGTGCCATTGTCATCCACCCTCAGGGGGATCTGGCGCAGGTCGGCGACGCCCTCGATATAGCCGCTGGCCCGCACCATGTACTCGGCCTCGGCCATTTCCACCACCGAGGCGCCGGTCTCGCGGTTGCCCCGTTCGATGGCGGCGCGTACCTGTGCCAGGGTCAGGTCATAGGCACGCAGGCGCAGCGGATCCACAACCACCTGGTATTGCCGCACCATGCCGCCCACGGTGGCCACCTCCGACACTCCGGCAATGGTCTGCAGCTCGTACTTCAGGAACCAGTCCTGCAGCGAGCGCAGCTGTGCCAGGTCGTGATTGCCACTGCGATCCACCAGCGCGTAACTGTAGATCCAGCCCACCCCGGTGGCATCCGGGCCCAGTTCCGGCTGGGCCCCGGCGGGCAGCCGCGGGGCCACCTGGCTCAGGTATTCCAGCACCCGGGAGCGGGCCCAGTAGAGGTCCACATCGTCCTCGAACAGGACGTATACATAGGAATCACCGAAAAACGAGTAGCCGCGCACGGTGACCGCACCCGGCACCGACAGCATCGCGGTGGTGAGCGGGTAGGTGACCTGGTCTTCCACCACCTGGGGCGCCTGGCCCGGGAAAGAGGTCTTGACGATCACCTGCACATCCGAAAGGTCCGGCAGCGCGTCCACCGGGGTGTGGCGCATGCTGAAGAGGCCGCCCAGGCACAGCGCCACCGCGGCCAGTAGCACGACAATGCGGTTGTGCAGGGACCAGTGGATAATCCGGGCGATCATTTCGGGCTGCCCCCGTGATCGTCGTGGTCCATGTCACCATGGTCCATCTCACCATGGTCCATCTCACCGTGGTCCATGTCGCCGTGATCCATGCCCGCCGGTGAGCGCACCGCCAGCACCTCGTACTTGCCATCGGCCCGTTCGCGGATCTGCACCTCGATGCGCGCACCGCTCTCCATGGCCCGGCGCAGGTCCTCGCCCGCGCCATCGGCCACATAGAATCCCATAACCATCGCCGGCCAGTCCCAGGCCGGCACCGGCTCGTGGTCCAGGCGGGCATAGTGGTTGTCATCGGGCATGCTCAGGACCCTTGCCCCGACCCATGGCCGGTCCGAGGCGTCCATACGCCCCAGGTCGGCACTGACGCTGGATTCGGAGTCGATCAGGAACTGGGCCGAGGTGACGACACGATTGCCCGCCTCCAGGCCCTCGAGAATCTGCACCCGGTCGCCGAATTCGTGCCCGGAACGGACCCGCACCGAGCGGAAGCGGCCATCACCCTCCGCCAGCACCACCCGCTCCATGCGGCCGGTGCGGATCAGCGCCTCGCGGGGAATGGTGAGGGCGGTGGCAGCGCGGCCATCCAGCTCGAGGCGCACGAACATTCCCGGGCGCAGCACCTGGTCCGGGTTGTCCACCTGCACGCGCACGGTCAGGGTGCGCATGGGCTCGTCCACCTGTGGCAGTACCTTGTCGACCTGGCCCAGCCAGATGCGCCCGGGGGCAAAATCGCCGCGCACGGTGACCTTGTCACCGCGCTCTATGGCATAACCCTGGCGCGGGAAGACCTCGCCCTCCACCCAGACCGGGTCCAGCGGGCCGACGCTCACCAGCGCCTTCTGCGGTGTGATGTACATGCCGCTGCGCACCCCCAGTGTCTCCACGTAGCCACTGGCTTCGGCGTAGAGGGTGATTGTCTCGCTGGCGCGGCCGCTGCGCTCGACCTTTTGCACCTCCCGCGCGGGGACACCGAGGCTGTGCAGGCGCTCGCGGGCAGCCTCGGCCAGTGCCCGGTTGCCACTGCCGCGGGCGGCGAGGAATTCGCGCTGCGCCTTGACCAGTTCCGGCGAGTAGATCTCCACCAGTGGCTGACCCTTTTCCACCCGGTCACCCTCGGCCTTCACCCAGGTTTTCTGCACCCAGCCACTGAGCCGCGTGTGCTGGTGGCGGATACGGTCCTGATCCAGCCGTACGATGCCCACGGTGCGCAGGGGCGCGGACACCGGGCCGCGCTCGGCGGTGGCAGTGCGCACACCCAGGTTGTTCTCAACCTCGGGAGAAATGGTCACGGTACCCGGCGCATCACCGGGCTCCTCGCCCTCGTAGACCGGAATCAGGTCCATCCCCATGGGGGATTTGCCTGGTCCGTCACGGCGGTAATTGGGATCCATGGGGGCGACCCAGTAAAGGATCTTGCGCTCCCCGCTGGCGCCGCCATCCATGCCGCTCCCATCTCCATTGCCACTGAGCCACCAGCCCAGGAAGACGCCGATGATTGCGGCGGTAGCGACCAGTATCGGTGCTTTCTGCATTGTTCAGTTTCCCATCGGGCCCATCCCTCGGGGTGGGCTTCATGTGTGGTCTCGGTTCGCGGTGCGGGACACCGCTTACTTGCTGTCCCGGGCCGGCGTCTCCGTACCGGGCGCCTCCGCGCGGTAGTAGCGAATGCGTGCCAGGGCGCGGTAATAGTCGTAATCCAGTTGCACAGCGTCGATCTGTGTCTCAATAGCCTCCACCCGGGCGGCGATCACGGCATCCAGGTCGGCCGTATTGCTGGCGTAGCCACTCAGCAGTGCGCTGGCGGTATCTTCCGCCGTGGGCAGTAGTTCGCTGCGGTAGAGGTGGCGGCGTGCCGCCAGGCTGTCGGCAACAGCGGCGGCGCCATTCAGCCCGCTGTGTAGGGATTGCAGTAAGTCCTGCCGCTGCAGGATGCCCGCGCTCTCACGGGCGCGGGCGGCGGCCAGGCGACGATCCTGCCGCTTGCCGGTAAACAGCGGCAGGTCGAAGGACACCATCGCACTGGCGAAGTCGGCACCGTCACTGGTGGGCGTGGGCTCCCGCTGTCCATAGCTCAGCTCGAACTGCCACTGCGGTTTGTAGGCCTCGCCGGCGATCTCCACGTTGCGCCCCTCGGCCTCCACCCTGGCTGCGGCAGCCGCCAGAGCAGGGTGACCGGCGACGCTTTCCGGCGCCACTGGCGGAGTCCGGGCCGCCAGCCAGCCAGTCGTCCCGGGCCAGGCGGGCAGGGTGGTATCAATCGGCTCCCAGGCCGCAGCGCCTATCCACTGGCTGAGCAGTCCGCGACTGCGGTTGGCCTCGCCCTCCAGCGCCTGGATACGGTCATCCAGGCGCGCCAGGGCCAGCTGGGATTGCAGCAGCTGCTGGGACTGGGCCTCGCCGGTCGCCACCCGGGCGCGGTCGTAGTCCACCAGTTGTACCAGCCAGTGGCGGTTTTCCCGCATCAGCTCCAGGGACTCCAGTTGTGCTGCCAACTGCAGGAAGGCCTCGCTCACCTGCAACGCCAGGCGCAGTTCCCGGTCGGCGGCATCGGCCAAGCCGGCCTGCGCCTGCAGGCTGCCCCGTTCGCCGGCGAGGCGGGCGCTGTCACCGCGGGGCAGTTTCTGGCTGACGCCCACGAGTTTCTGGGTCATGGGCTGCTCGTCGAAAGCAAAGCTGTCGGTGGGCAGGTTTACCGTACCGAGCCTGACCACTGGGTCGGCCCACTGGCTGTCGGCGACCGCATCCTGTTGCGCCGCCTCGGCCCGCTGGCGCACGGCGGCGGCCTGCGGGTCCAGCTCCTGTGCAAGCTGCAAGGCACGCTGGTAATCCACAGTCGCAGACGCTGGCCCAGATGCCAGGGCAAATGCCAGCGTAAGCAGGCCGCACCGTGGGCGGGCCCGTTTTGGGGAAAACATGTGTCAGTCCTGTCTGGTTGATGGCTCGCGGGTGCCGGAGGCACCGGTTAACGGGTCATCAGCCGGCGATGGGTGGCCGGAACAGGCTTGCAGAGGGGGTGAGCGGGCGATCGATGGGCTCGGCACTGGCCTGCGGCCGCTCCGGGGAAAAATCCAGGGGATAGATCGAGGATAACAGCGCCAGCGGTGCGGCACAGGCGCCGGCCTCACAGGCCAGCTGGCACTGCCAGGCACGCTCGGCGACGGCGGTATCGTCCTCGCAGCAGGGCATGTCACCCGTACCCGCGGACATATCGTGGTGCATCGGCATGCCCATGTCGGCCGTGCCGCCCATATCGTGCACCTCACCACAGTCGTGCCCCCCCGCGACGGCGAGGCTCTGGGCGCTGACGAGCAGCAGCAGGAAAATCACGGCGAGACGATGCATGGGGGAGAATTCTAGGTGCCGGCGGGGCACCGGGCAAGCCGGGATGGAACAAAGCACGGTTCAACAGTGCCGGCAAGGCGGGAATTCGCGCCAGCGCCACCGGCTAAATTCTATGCACCCTGTGCTACAATGCGCCACCCCCTAACAGGCGGGAACCCAAATAAGTCTAAGAATCCGTGAGTACCCGATGTCAGCACTTGATGAAGAGCCGCAACCCACTGGCACCCTGACCCTGCAGACCCTGGCCATGCCCCGGGACACCAATCCCCAGGGCGATGTTTTCGCAGGCTGGCTGATGTCGCAGATGGACCTGGCTGGAGCCATCCTGGCCCAGAGCATTGCCCGCGGCCGGGTGACCACGGTGGCCACCGGCAATATGGTGTTCCTGCGCCCGGTGCCTGTCGGCTCCACCGTCAGCTGTTACGCCGAACCACTGGAAGTGGGTCGCTCCTCTATCCGCTGCATGGTGGAAGTCTGGCTGACGCGGGTGGATTCCGGGGAACAAGTGAAAGTCACCGAGGGCGAGTTCGTGTTCGTGGCGATTGATGACCGCGGCAATACCCGTCCGCTGCCCCTCTGACCTGTTTCCGGCGCGGCCGCCGTCAGTGGCGGCCCTCCGCTTTGGGCAGCACGATTCCCAGCCGGCCCAGTTCCTTGGCCAGCCGCGGGTCGCCGCTGCGCCGCCAGCGCTGATATAGCTCAAGCACATCGTGGGCGTCGTAGGGATGCTCCTTGGCGCATGCCCGCGCCACCAGTTCCAGCAAGCGGCCGAACATAGCGGCGAGTTCAGAGAACACGTGCCGGTTGTCGCGCGCATTGTCTGCCAGGTAGTCGTAAGCGCCACCGCCCATGCCGATGAAGTAGTCCTGCCGGATGCCGCGCCGGGCGTAGTTATCCGGGAAGAGCCCGCCGAGGAACAGCGCCAGGTCCCCCAGCTGTCGCAGTATCTGGCAGCGCTCCCAGTCACTCGCCGCCTCGTGGGCGTCCTTGTAGAGAAGTGCCAGCGGGCGGATGCCCAGCTGCCCCTGATCATAGGTGAACAGCTCATCGCTGTCACCGAAACGGGCTAGCATGCTGCCCATATACCAGAGCGTGTCCTCCTGGGGCAGGGGCTCCAGTTCGCGGCCGCACTCTTCTAACCGGTTGCGGAAATAGTCCGCCAGCGTTCTCTCAAAGTCGGGCTGGTTCCGCAGCGACATGGTCCCACCTCCCGTGAATCCTGTTGCCCTACTGAAAACTATAAGCCAGATTTCTGCGCTTTCAATTGTTAAAAACCGTTTTTATATAATAAAAAATTATACAAAATCCGCCGCGCGTCCCTCTTGAAAATGCCCCTCGCGCTCCTATTTTGCCGCTGTCGGGGGATGGTCAGCGTCCCAGGACTTCGAATCTTCAACCATTGAATTGCACATGCTTATTGGGAGGAAATCCGATGAGTATCAAACCGCTCTACGAACGGGTGGTTGTCAAACGCCTCGCCGCGGAAACCACGACCGCCAGCGGCATCATCATTCCAGACAAAGCCGCAGAAAAGCCCACCCAGGGCGAGGTAATTGCCATCGGCAATGGTGCGCCGCTGGATAACGGTGAATTGCGCGCGCTGGCCGTCAAGGTGGGTGACCGGGTGCTGTTCGGCCAGTACGCCGGCAGTGAAATCAAACACGACGGCGAGACCTACCTTATCGTCAAGGAGTCCGACATCCTCGCCATCGTTGAACCGACCCAACAGCAGGAGAAAGCCGCATGAGTGCGAAGGCCGTAAAGTTTTCCGATGACGCCCGCGAGCGCATGCTGACCGGCGTAAATATCCTGGCAAACGCTGTCAAAGCCACACTCGGCCCCAAAGGCCGCAACGTGGTACTGAGCAAAAGTTTTGGCGCGCCGCGAGTGACCAAAGACGGCGTTTCCGTGGCGAAGGAGATCGAACTCAAGGACAAGTTCCAGAACATGGGCGCACAGATGGTCAAAGAAGTAGCGTCCAAGACCGCTGATGTCGCCGGCGACGGCACCACCACCGCCACGGTACTGGCCCACGCGCTGCTGCGAGAGGGGCACAAGTCCATCGCCGCGGGTATGAATCCGATGGACCTGAAACGCGGCATCGATACGGCCGTAAAGGCCGCGGTAGAGGAACTCGCCAAACTCTCCAAACCCTGTGACGACACCAGGTCCATCGGCCAGGTGGGCACAGTGTCCGCCAACTGGAACGAGGACATCGGCAGGATTATTGCTGAGGCCATGGAGAAAGTGGGCCGCGACGGCGTAATCACCGTTGAGGAAGGCAAGTCGCTGCACAACGAACTGGAAGTAGTGGAAGGTATGCAGTTCGATCGCGGCTACCTTTCCCCTTACTTCGTGACCAACCAGGAGAAGATGCAGGCGGAACTCGATAACCCCTTCATCCTGCTCTTTGACAAGAAAATCAGCAATATCCGCGACCTGCTACCGCTACTGGAATCCGTTGCCAAGGCCGGACGACCACTGGTAGTGATCGCCGAGGATATCGAGGGCGAGGCGCTGGCCACACTGGTAGTCAACAGCCTGCGGGGCATCATCAAGGTGGCAGCGGTCAAGGCGCCCGGCTTTGGTGATCGCCGCAAAGCGATGCTGGAAGACATCGCCACCCTCACCGGCGCCAGGGTGATCTCCGAGGAGGTCGGGCTCACCCTGGAAAAAGCGCAGCTGGAACAGCTGGGAAGCGCCAAGCGCATCGTGATCAGCAAGGACAACACCGTGGTTGTGGATGGTGCCGGGGACAAAGCTGCCATCGATGGCCGGGTAAAACAGATCCGTGCTGAGATCGAGGCATCCACTTCCGATTACGACCGGGAAAAGCTGCAGGAGCGCGTAGCAAAGCTGGCCGGCGGCGTTGCCGTGATCAAGGTCGGTGCCGCTACCGAAGTGGAAATGAAAGAGAAGAAGGACCTGGTGGACGACGCCTTCCATGCAACCCGCGCGGCGGTGGAAGAGGGCATTGTACCCGGTGGTGGCCTGACGCTGGTGCGCGTTGCCGACAGCCTGCGTAAAAGCGGGATCAAAGGCGCCAACGACGACCAGCAGGTGGGGATCAATATCGCGCTGCGGGCGATGGAAGAACCTTTCCGTCAGATCGTTGCCAATGCAGGCGTGGACGGCAGCGTGGTGCTGAACAATGTGCGTGCGCACGATAACCCCAATTTCGGTTACAACGCCCAGACCGCAGACTACGGCGACATGCTGGAATTCGGCATCATCGACCCGGCCAAGGTCACCCGCTCAGCGCTGCAGAATGCGGGCTCCATCGCCGGCCTGATGTTGACTACCGAGGTAATGGTGGCCGATAGAGCAGAAGGCATAAAGCCTGAAACATCTGCAGGTGCTTATGATTACTGATTCATTACGGTAATCAAAAAACGGGGCCCCAGGGCCCCGTTTTTTTAATCCGCGCTAATTGCTCTGGTCTGGTAATAAGCCTCTTCGCTGATGCGATGATAGGGGATCACATCGTCCCTGAATTCCTTGAAGGCCTCGTAGACCCGCGCGAACTGGGGGTCCTCGGCTGCGGTCTCCTCCAGGATTTCCCGGTTTACCTTCTTCAGGTGCGCCAGCACCTCGTCCGGCAGGCGCCGCAGTTGCACACCGTGCTCCTTCACCAGTTCCTGTAACGCGCGGTTGTTGCGCGCGGTGTACTCATCGAGCATGTCCTGGTTGGCATCGCGGGCGGCCACGCGCACTATGGCCTGCAGGTCCTGCGGCAGCTTCTCGAACGCGGTCTTGTTGATGATGATCTCCAGGATGGAGCCGGGTTCGTGCCAGCCGGGGTAATAATAGTATTTGGCGATCTGGTGGAAGCCGAAGGCCAGGTCGTTGTAGGGGCCCACCCACTCGGTGGCATCGATCACGCCCGTCTGCAGGGCGGTGTAGAGCTCGCCGCCGGGGATGGTCACCGCGGTGCCGCCGGCGCGGTTCAGTACCTCGCCACCCAGCCCCGGGATACGCATCTTGAGGCCCTGCAGGTCCTCCACCGAGTTGATCTCCTTGTTGAACCAGCCGGCCATCTGCACACCGGTGGAGCCACCGGCCATGGGAATCAGGTCGAAGGGAGCGTAGAGCTCCTCCCACAGCTCGCGGCCGCCGCCGTAGTGCAGCCAGCCGTTCATCTCCTGGGCATTGAGCCCGAAGGGCACAGCGGTAAAGAACTGTGCTGCCGGCACCTTGCCTTTCCAGTAGTAGGCCGCACCGTGGCCCACCTGCGCCGCGCCCTCGGATACCGCGCCGAACACACCCATGGCCGGTACCAGCTCACCGGCGCCGTAGACCTTGATCTTCAGTCGCCCGCCGGACATCGCCTCCACGGTGCGGGCGAAGCGCTCCGGCGCGCTGCCGAGACCGGGAAAATTCTTGGGCCAGGTGGTGACAAGCTTCCACTCGAAGGTCTCGCGGCTGCCGTCCTCGGTAAATTGGCGGGCCGGACCCTGTTCACTGCGGGAGACCACCAGCGCGCCGAAGGTAATGACCAGCAGCGCCAGCAGGCCGAGGATGACGGGGGGATACCAGTTGATTCTTTTCATCGGCTGTTCTTTTCTTATTCTGTGTCGGGTCACCGCGCCGGCAATCGGGCCAGCTCCAGATGGTGATGCTACTGTCGCCGCGATTCAGATTCCATGATGAGCAGGTCATTCTGCAACAACAGATAGTCCCACAAACGCGTGAAGTAGCCCTCGTTTATACCGTAAATCACTGCCAGGCCAAGGGCTATCCAGGCGGGTACCAACAGGGTGCTGGACCAACTGATAGGTGCCCGCTCCAGATAGGCAATGGATGGCTCCAGGGGATGAAAGCGTGCAGTCACCATGTCCCCGGGGCGATATTTCTTTACCAGCCGGGATTCGTAAGCGATCGAGGGAAACAGGTTATAACTTCGCAGCACGGGGGTTTTTGAGGAGTATTCACACCCGTCCACTTCATACCTGAAAGCGATTATTGCTTCCACGATATTCCTGCCGGCGATCAGCTGATTCAGCAACCGGGAGTGTGTGATCTCTGCGCGAACCCGCGACCAGCCAGTGAATGTCCTGCTGAAGCGCCAGTATATGAGGGTCTGGGCCAGGCCCAGCATGGTGAAGAGCAGGAAAACCAGCAACTGCGGTAACTTGGAGAGCATTCCTTTGCCCCTTCGATCAATCCCTTACAACGGCTGCAACTTCGCCATCGCCACCACCAGCCACTTGCTGCCGGCATCGTCAAAGTTGACCTGCACCCGCGCCCGCGGGCCGCTGCCCTCGAACTGCACCACCGTGCCCTCGCCGAACTTGGGATGCTCCACGCGGCCACCCAGGGCCAGCGGCGGCAGGTCGTCGTCGAAGTCCGGTGCCGGATCGGAGAAGCGTCCCACCTTGCCATAGTCCGGATTGAACAGGGGCCTTGAGATCTCGGTCTTGAGGCGTACCTCGTGCACCAGTTCCGGGGGGATCTCGCCGATAAACCGCGACGGACTGTTGAAGGTCTCGCTGCCGAACAGGCGCCGGTTCTCGGCATAGGTGATATAGAGTTTGCGCATCGCGCGGGTGATACCGACGTAGCACAGGCGCCGCTCCTCCTCCATGCGACCGGGTTCCTGTGCCGACATCTTGTGCGGGAACAGGTTTTCCTCCACCCCGGCCATAAACACCAGCGGGAACTCCAGGCCCTTGGCCGAATGCAGGGTCATCAGCTGCACCGCCTCCTCGAACTCGTCCGCCTGGCCCTCACCGGCGTCCAGCGCGGCGCTGTCGAGGAACTGGTCGAGCAGGGAGGGCTCTTCCACCTCCGCCCCGGACTCGTCCGGTGGCACCTCGATGCCGTCGAAGCTCCGGCAGGCACTGACCAGTTCCTTGAGGTTCTCCACCCGGGTCTGGCCCTTCTCACCCTTTTCCTTGCCATGGAATTCCAGCAGGCCACTGGTCTCGATCACGTCCTCGGCGATGGCATCCAGCTCCCGGTCCACCGCATCGGCGGCCAGCCGGTTGACCAGCTCCAGGAAGCCCTGCAGGGCGTTGGAGGCGCGGGCGGCCAGTACCCGCTGGGCCAGCATCTGCTGCGCGGCGGCCCACAGGGAACAGCCATGCTCGCGGGCGAAACCGCGCACGGCGTCGACACTGCGTGCACCGATACCGCGGGTGGGGGTATTCACCACCCGCTCGAAGGCGGTGTCATCGTGGGGGTTACTGATCATGCGCATGTAGGCCAGCGCGTTCTTGATCTCCAGGCGTTCGTAGAAACGCTGGCCGCCGTAAATGCGGTAGGGCACCCCTTCCCGCAACAGGGCCTCTTCCAGTACCCGCGACTGGGCATTGGAACGGTACAGGATGGCAACCGAGTCGCGCGGGTTGCCATCGCGCACCCACTGTTCGATGCGCTCGACGATAAAGCGCGCCTCGTCCTGCTCGTTATAGGCGGAATAGAGGGAGATGGGCTCGCCATCGTCGCCCTTGGTCCACAGTTCCTTGCCCAGGCGCCCGGCATTGTGCTCGATCACCGCGTTGGCGGCCTTGAGGATGGTGCCGGTGGAGCGGTAGTTCTGCTCCAGCCGGACCGTCTGCACGTCGCGCATATCATTGGCGAAATGCTGGATATTCTCGATCTTGGCACCACGCCAGCCGTAGATGGACTGGTCGTCGTCGCCCACCGCGGTGATATGGCACTGGTCCCCGGCCAGCAGGCGCAGCCAGGCGTACTGGATGGTGTTGGTGTCCTGGAACTCGTCCACCAGGATGTGGGGGAAGCGCTGGCGGTAGTGGGCCAGTACGCCGTCGTTGTTCAGCCACAGCTCGTGGGCCCGCAGCAGCAATTCGCCGAAATCCACCAGGCCGCCGCGCTGGCAGGCCTCCTCGTAGGCGAAATAGATGCGCACCATGGTCTGCAGCCATGGGTCGCCACCGGCCTGGATATACTGCGGCCGCAGGCCCTCGTCCTTCTGGCCACCGATCCACCACTGGGTCTCCCGCGGCGGCCACTTGGCCTCGTCCAGCCCCAGGTCGTTCTGCACCCGCTTGATCAGGCGCAGCTGGTCGTCGCTGTCGAGGATCTGGAAGTTCTGCGGCAGGTTGGCCTCTTTGTAGTGGGCCTTGAGCAGCCGGTGGGCCAGGCCATGGAAGGTGCCCACCCACATGCCGAAGGTATTCACCCCCAGCAGTTCCTCGATGCGCGCGCGCATTTCGCGGGCGGCCTTGTTGGTAAAAGTCACGGCAAGGATGGAGTAGGGCGAGGCCCCCTCCACCTGCATCAGCCAGGCGATGCGATGCACCAGCACACGGGTTTTGCCGGAGCCGGCGCCGGCCAGTACCAACTGGTTGCCGGGAGGAGCCGCCACAGCCTCGCGCTGGGCGTCGTTGAGGGGGTCTAGAATCTGGGATACGTCCATGGGGCGGCATTGTACCAGAGCTGGCGCCGGAACCCTGTGTAAATAAACAGGTTTTTGGAGCCCCCGGAAGCCGCGGCAGGGCCCGGGGCCCTCAGGGCCGCAACAGCCCAACCCGCGCATTCGCTCGCCACAACCGTGAGCAACCGCTAAACTGCGCGTCTGTAATAAGGAAGGAAGTCCCGTGAAGCCGGCGGAAGTCACGCAGAGAATCAGCGAGCAACTATCGTCCATGCGCAAGTCCGAGCGCAAGGTGGCGGAGTATATCCTCGCCAACCCGGATGAAATCATCCATATGCGCATCGTCGACCTGGCCACCGAGGCCCAGGTCAGCGAGCCGACCGTGGTGCGCTTCTGCCGCGCCGTGGGCTGCTCCGGCTTCCAGGAATTCAAGCTGAACCTGGCCCAGCAGCTGGCCTCCAGCCCCAGCTTCGGCCAGATCGCGGTCACCGAAACCGATACCATCGCCGAGTACAAGCGCAAGGTGTTCGACTCCACCGTGGACACCCTGCTCAACGTGCGCGACAAGATCGACGCTCGGGCGCTGGAGGCGGCAGTGTCCGCCATCGCCGCCGCCAAGCGTGTGGAGTTCTTCGGTTTCGGCGCCTCGGGGGCAGTGGCCAGTGACGCCCAGCACAAGTTCTTCCGCCTGCAGCTGGCCACGGCGGCGCACTCCGACCACCACATGCAGAACATGTCGGCCATGTCGATGGAGCCGGGGGACGTGGTGGTGGCCATCTCCCAGAGCGGCCGCACCAAGGCGCTGCTGCACTCCATGGAAATGGTGAAAGAGCAGGGCGGCACCGTCATCGGTCTGGCGCCGAGTGGCTCGCCGGTGGCCCAGCGTTCCACCATCCCGCTGGAAGTGGACGTGGAGGAGGACATCGAGATCTACACCCCACTGTCCTCGCGCATCGCCCACCTGGTGGTGATCGATGTACTCGCCATCGGCGTGGCCCAGCGCAAGGGGCCGCAGCTGCAGGAGCACCTGCTGAAACTCAAGAAGGGGCTTTACACCCTGCGCGAGGACCAGCGCTGACCCACTGTCGGCGGCCACCCTGGCACTGGCGCGGCGGCGCCGCTAACATGCGCGCGCGGGTCCCGGGCACCGCGCCTGGCGGTCGCTCTCCAATTGAATCGACATTGACGCCTCTGGCGTACCGGGCAACTTATGCATCCAACCCCCGCCGGTGAGGAATCGGCCCCGTCGCGTTCTCTGGCCCTGTGGCTGGCGGCGCTGGTGGCACTGACACCGTTTTCCCTCGATACCTACCTGCCGGCGATCCCGGCCATGGCCGAAGCCCTGGGCACCGGCGTGGCACAGGTACAGCACTCCGTCTCCAGTTTCCTGCTCGGCTTTGCACTGGGACAGCTGACCGGTGGCCCCCTGTCCGACCGCTGGGGACGACGCACTGTGGGCACCATCGGGCTGGCGGTTTACCTCGCCTGTACTTTCCTGATCCTGTTTGTCACCGATGTGGAGCAGCTGATCGGCCTGCGCCTGCTGCAGGCCTTCGGCGGGGGCTTTGCCACGGTGATCTGCGCGGCGATCGTGCGCGATCTCTACAGCGGCAGGGCCGCAGCCAAGGTGATCTCGATGATCAGCACCATGATGCTGGTGGCACCGCTGATGGCGCCGGTGATCGGTTCCGCGCTACTCGCGGCCGGTGGCTGGCAGGGCATCTTCGTGTTCCTGCTGGCCTATGGCGGTGCGATGATGATGCTGGTACGCCTGCTGCTGCCGGAGACGGTGTCCCGCTTTACCCGCGCCCGCCGCAGCCTGGCACCCAAGCGCATGCTGGCGCGCAACTATCTGGAGGTGCTGGGTAATCCCCGCGCACTGGGCTTCCTGGGCGCCCAGGCCTTCGTGAGCGGCTCGATGTTTATTTACATCACTACCGCGCCGTTTGTGTTCATGGAGTACTTCAGTGTGCCCGCCAGCCGCTTCCCGCTGTTTTTTGGCAGCTGTGTGGCGGGCCTGATCGTGATGGTGCAGGTGAATATCCGCCTGCTGAACTTCTTCGAGCCCCGGCGGATCCTGCTGGCGGGGATCAGCCTGCAGATCGCCGGCTGTGGCCTGTTGCTGCTGGGCACGCTGACCGGAGTGCGGGAGCTGGCCCTGTGGATGGTGCCGCTGGTGCTGACCATGTCCTGTATCGGTATCACCGGGCCCAATGCGGCGGCCTGCTACCTGGAATTCTTCCCGCGTATCAGTGGCAGTGCCAACGCCTTCTACGGTGCCAGCCTGTTTATCAGTGGCGGGGTGCTGGGGGGCATCGTCAACGGGCTGCACACCGGCACCCTGGTGCCCATCGCCGGCACTATGCTCGCCTGCGCGGTTACTGCCCTGCTGCTGGCCCTGTTTGTGGCCCGGGCACGGCAGCCCATCGAGATTCAGCGACCGGTACCCAGGCGTTTCGCTGCCGGCTGACCCGGGCAACACCGGTTCAGTCGCCCAGCAGCCCCTCCTGCCGCAGCGCCTTGCGGGCGCCGGGACGGTTGCGCACCCGCTCCTGGAAAGCCTGAAGCCGCGGCCAGGCTGAGGTGTCCATGTCCTGCCGGTCCAGCCAGTTGGCGATGGTAAAGAGGTAGGCATCGGCGGCGGTGAACCGATCCCCCATCAGGTAGTCCTGCCGCAGCTTTTCCTCGATATAGTCGAAGCGCTGTTGGATTTTCTCCCGCGCCGTCTCCTTTTCCGCATCGGTACCATTCCAGAACAGCGGCACAAAGCACTTGTGCACCTCGGTGGAAATAAAGTTAAGCCATTCCTGCATGTGGTAGCGCTCGCGGCTGCCAGCGGGAGGCGCCAGGCCGGTATCCGGCGCCTGGTCGGCCAGGTATTGCACCACCGCCGGAACCTCGGTCAGCACCTCGCCGTCGTCGATCCGCAGGGCCGGTACATAACCCTTGGGATTGATGTCGTAGAAGTCATCGCCGTCCTCGGTTTTCTTCTTGCGCAGGTCCACCCGGCACAGGTCCAGGTCAATACCCGCCTCGCAGGCGACAATGTGTGGCGCGAGGGAACAGGCGCCGGGGGAGTAGTAAAGCTTCATGGTCGCTCCTGATTTGCCGGATGATGGGGTGGAGTATAGGAATTCCACTATTCGCCGATGATTTTCACCAGCACCCGCTTGCGCCGGCGACCATCGAACTCACCGTAGAAAATCTGCTCCCACGGACCGAAGTCCAGTACGCCCCCGGTCACCGCCACCACCACCTCGCGGCCGAACAACTGCCGCTTGATATGGGAGTCCGCGTTGTCCTCACCGGTATCGTTATGGCGGTACTGGTCAATGGGGCCGTAGGGCACCAGTTCGTCAAGGAAACGGGTGAAATCCCGGTGCAACCCGGGCTCATCGTCGTTGATAAACACCGACGCGGAAATATGCATGGCATTGACCAGGCACAGGCCCTCGCGGATACCGCTCTCCTGCAGTGCTTGCGCCACCTGCGGCGTGATATTGATGAACTCCGTGCGTTTTTTTGTATCAAACCACAGTTCGCGGCGGTAACTGTTCAATTTTTCTTCCTCCCGATTCCAATATGCTGAGACCCGTAACGCTGTTGTATTTGTACCAACCAACTGTCGCAAGTCACGGAGGATGACATGTTGCCAAAATTACTGAACCGCTGGCTGATCGCCGCCACTTTATCCTGCCTTGCCGGGGCCGCCGCCGGCCAGAACCCCACCGATGCACCCGGCGCGGACGCGCAGCGGGCATTGCTCGATGAGCAGCTGCAGCTGGAGGAGAAACTGGTAAACGCGTTGAAAGACCCCGCCGACGCTGCACGCGCCTTCGGGCAGCTGCTTCCAGCCGGCGACCGCCGCAAGCTGCAGGGGAGC
Organism: Microbulbifer sediminum; assembly: GCF_021729035.1. Classification (GTDB taxonomy): domain Bacteria; phylum Pseudomonadota; class Gammaproteobacteria; order Pseudomonadales; family Cellvibrionaceae; genus Microbulbifer; species Microbulbifer sediminum. The sequence continues at coordinate 118,376 of NZ_JAJSAP010000007.1, forward strand.
TGCTCGTCCCTGGCCCGGAACCCGGACAATGCCCGCGCCCGGGGGATCTTGCAGGACTTTATCGGGCGTTACAGCGAGCAGGGCCCCAGGGTGATCGCGCGCTATTGTTTCGGCCCCAGCCTGAACCAGTTGCACCAGGAAGTCCGGGCCACCCGGCGCGCCCTGCAACAGCGCCCCGCAGCCGGCCAGGCGGGGGCGTTCGACTTCCGCTTGCGGCGGCTCGAGGGCGAGGCGCAGGAGGAACAGCAACGTTTCGAAGCAATTCGCAGGATCATGCTCGCCGGTAAATAAACCGCCTAAGCGCGCCCATGAGGGGCCGAGTAGTCCAGCGCCGGCCCCTTGGGCACAATGCCGGTGGGGTTGATGGTGTCGTGGCTGGCGTAGTAGTGGGTCTTGATATGGTGGAAATCCACCGTCTCCGCCACTCCCGGCCACTGGTAGAGCTCGCGCACATAACCCCACAGGTTCGGGTAATCCGCCAGGCGCTGCTTGTTGCACTTGAAGTGCCCGTGGTAGACCGGGTCAAAGCGCACCAGGGTGGTGAACAGGCGCCAGTCCGCCTCGGTGATGCGGTCCCCACACAGGTAACGATGATTGGCGAGCCGCTGTTCCAGCTGGTCGAGTGTACTGAACAGGGGGTCGTAGGCTTTTTCGTAGGCCTCCTGGGTTGTGGCGAAGCCCGCACGATAGACACCGTTATTTACAGTTTCGTAGACGATATCGTTAGTAGCCTCTATATCCCCGCGTAGCTCCACGGGGTAGAAGTCCTCGCGGTTACCCGTAATTTCGTCAAACGCACTGTTGAACATGCGGATGATCTCCGCCGATTCATTACTCACCACACATTCGCGCTGCTTGTCCCACAGCAGGGGCACGGTGACCCGGCCGCTGTAATCGGCGCGGTTGCGGGTGTAGAGCTGGTAGAGGTAGTCGACCCCATACAGCGGGTCACCGGTGCTGCCTTCTTTCTCGTTGAAGGTCCAGCCGTGCTCACGCATATAAGGACTCACTACAGACACATCAACCAGGTCCTCGAGCCCCTTCAGCTTGCGAAAGATCAGGGTTCTGTGCGCCCAGGGACAGGCGAGGGATACGTAAAGGTGGTAGCGGCCCGGCTCCGCCTTGAAGCCCCCCTCGCCACTGGGGCCGGCACTGCCGTCGGCAGTGATCCAGTTGCGCAGCTGGGCCTGCTCGCGTACGAACTCGCCCTCGCTCTTGTCGGTGTCATACCAGCGATCCTGCCACTGGCCGTTGACCAGCAATCCCATGGTCACCTCCTGAAATGGGTCTTTATCGGTTGTCGGCTTTTAAGGACAAAGCCTTGCCTGGCCGGGAATGCCCATGGCGCCCGGCCCGGTGGGGAAATAATCCGGCAGTCCGCCGGGGTCAGCTGCGGGTGCGGCTGAAGATATGGTCCACGCTGAAGCGCCCGGCACCGGCACAGGACAGGATGATGAAGCCACCGGCGATGGTGATGTTCTTCATAAAGGAGATCATCTGTGCCTGGTCGCCCGGGACGTAGTGGAACAGCAGGGCACTGGCGAAACAGAATACCGCCAGTCCCAGTGCGGCCCAGCGGGTCAGGAAGCCGAACAGGATGGCCAGGCCGCCACCGAGCTCCGCCACTATTACCAGCGGCAGGAGGGCGCCGGGCACACCGGCCGCTTCCATATAGGCCTGGGTACCCTCGTAGCCGCCGATCTTGCTCCAGCCGGCGGCTATAAACATCCACGACATCAGCGCCCGGCCCACCAGCTTGGCGCTGTCACAGAGAATCGGGTTGGTCATCGGGGTTTCCTCGCTTTTCCTGGCTCCAGTTGCCGCTTGGCTTGCTATGGGTTCAGTCTAGTTCCAAGAATCGCGAATAAAACCGCAAAAAATCGCGAAAACCTTTCGAATTTCAAGAAATCAGTCCATGGGCGCCAGTCCGTCCCGCAGGGCGCCAATCAGGAAGGCCGCCGCCGGGCCTGTCTTGTCGCTGTCTGCATAGACCAGGTATACGGTCACCTCCCGCTCCCAGGGTTCCTCCATGGTCAGCGGCAACAGCCGGTCCGCCAACAGCGATTCGCGCAGGCGGGTCTCCGGCAACCAGGCGAAACCCAGACCCCGCTCGATCAATTCGAGCGACGTCTGCACATTGCTTACGGTGATGCGCTGGTCGGAACCCAGCCAGCCCGAATCCTGGCGGTTGCGCACGGCGGAGTCGCGCAGTACCACCTGGCGGCAGGCCTTCAGGTCCTTGCGCGCTACCGGGCGCCCCAGGTGGTGCAGGGGATGATCCGGGTGCGCCACGGGAATAAACCGCACCCTGGCAACGGGCTCGCCGACAAAGCCCTGCGGCACCCGGGCCGACAGGATGAAGTCTGCTTCCTGCTGCAGCAGCAGTTCCTCAGCGCCGGAGAGCACCGTCTCCCGCAACTCCAGCCGGGTGTGGGGAAAGCGCGCGGCAAACTGTTCGATGGCATGGAACAGGCAGTCGTAATCAAAGATGACATCCACCGCCAGGGTCAGCACGGCTTCCTCGCCGCTGGCCAGGCTCCCGGCCACCGCCTCCAGCGCCTCGGCCTCGTTGAGCAGGCCACCGGCACGGGCCAGCAGGATGCGGCCGGCGTCGGTGAGCTCGGCCTTGCGCCCGCGCACCTCCAGCAGATCCACCCCGAGACTCTCCTGTAGCTTGTGCACCGCGTGATTGATGGAAGACTGGCTCTTGTGCACTGCCTGCGCGGCCTGGGAAAAACCGCCGTGCTCGACCACCGCCTGGAACATACGCCACTGTTCGAGGGTTACCTTGGCCATCCACTTCTTCCTCGCATGGGGCGCAACAGCCCGGGGTCGCGCCTGAAAAGGTTAATCGAGTCGCCGGGGGAGGTGGGGACCACTCACCCCCTGACGATTCCTGCCGATTTATTCGAACACAACACGCAATTATTTGCCATTTTTCTCCGAATTCGTCGGCTTATACTCCAACCATCATCATTAGGCAGACAGATTCCACAGGAGGTGCCCATGAGTACATTCGAACGCCGCCCCGGGGCCCGGCCGCTGGTCCGCGGGGTTGCCGGCCAGGCGTCCGCCGATGGCGCCGGTGTGAAAATCCAGCGGGTGGCGGGCTTCCAGAGCCCGGACTTCAGCCCTTTCCTGATGCTGGACGAAATCCACTCGGAAAATAAGGACGACTATATCGCCGGCTTCCCCCCCCACCCGCACCGGGGCATCGAAACACTCACCTATATGCTGGATGGCGAGTTCGAGCATCGGGACCACCTGGGTAACAGCGGCGCCGTGTCTTCCGGTGGCGCCCAGTGGATGCGTGCCGGTCGCGGCATCATCCACTCGGAAATGCCTGCACAACCCGAGGGCGGCGATACCGGTATGCACGGCTTCCAGTTGTGGATCAACATGGCCGCCGCCAACAAGATGGACGCCCCCACCTGGCGCGATATTCAGGCCGGGGAAATGCCCGAGCCGGCACTGGACGACAGCGGTTCCTCGATCCGGCTGATTGCCGGTCGCTGGACCATCCATGGCACTGCCATGGATGGTCCCCTCACGGAGGCAGCCGCCGCCGCTTCCGTCGCAGACCTCCGCCTGGCCGGGGATGCCGGGGTGGACCTGCCGCTGCCACCGGAACACAGCGTGCTGGTCTACATCTACCGTGGAGCGCTGCTTACCGAGCGTGGCAGTATCGGTCGCGGCAATCTGTTGTTGTATGGTGACGGTGAGTCGCTACAATTGCGCGCCGAAGAGCACGGTGCCGGGGTGCTGTGCCTGCACGGCCTGCCACTCAATGAGCCAGTGGTGCATTACGGTCCCTTCGTGATGAACAGCCGCGAGGAGATCGAGCAGGCGCTGCGGGACTACAATAACGGCACCCTGGCCGGTTGATCACCGGCACGGGCGCGCCCGGCGGCCGCCGTCTCAGCGTGGACGGTAATGACCTTATCCCCGAACCAGTACCTGCAGGCAATGGAGAGCCCCCGGCGGCATGGAAATCTATTACACCTTTTGTTTCCTCGCCGCGGTGTCGGTCTTCCTGGGATTCCTCAACCAGTATGTCCTGCGGGCGCAGAGCACGATTGCCATTACCGCAGGCGCCCTGGCCCTGTCACTGTTGGTAATCGGACTGGGCAAGCTGGGCGTGCTGGAGTTGCGCCACTGGGCCGACCAGCTGCTGCCGCTGCTGAACCTTGAAGACCTGTTGCTCAAGGGCATGCTGGGCTTCCTGCTGTTCGCGGGCAGCCTGCATATCGACCTGCTGTCCCTACGCAACCAGCGGATCGAAATCGCGCTGCTCGCCATTGTGGGCACGTTGATATCCACCCTTGTGGTGGCTGGTCTCCTGTACTGGTTCCTGCCCTTCCTGGGGATGCAGGTTGCCTTCGTCTACTGCCTCCTGTTCGGCGCACTGATTTCCCCCACCGACCCCATTGCGGTGCTCGCCATTATCAAGAGCCTGCATGCCCCGGAACAGGTTTCCATCCAGGTGGAAGGGGAGTCCCTGTTCAACGACGGTTTCGGTATCGTCCTGTTCACAGTGATTTTTGCGGTGGCCTTTGAGGGCGGCGAACCCACCGTCTCGGCAGTATCGGAACTGTTCGCGGTGGAGGCTTTCGGCGGTATCGCCATGGGACTGTTCATCGGCGGCCTGTTCCACTGGCTGATCTGCGCCACCAACGATCACAGCCTGGAGCTGCTGCTGACCCTGTGCATCCCCACCGCCGGCTTCGCCTTTGCCAATATCGTCGGTGTGTCCGGGGCCCTCACCATGGTGGTGAGCGGCATCATCATCGGCAACTTCACCCGCGAGCGGGGCTTCTCGCGGGTGAGCCAGCACGAGCTGGACAATTTCTGGAATATCACCGAGGAATTCCTCAACGGTATCCTGTTCCTGCTGGTGGGCCTGTTCCTGATCACCATCGACCTGGGACCGTTCGAGTTCATGTTGATGGGGGCGACGATCGTTATCGTGCTGCTGGCCAGGGTAGCGGCGGTCACGGTGCCATTCACCGTACTCAAGGGGTTCCGCCGCTACCACCCCTACAGTGAGCGCATCCTGATCTGGGGCGGGTTGCGCGGCGGACTCGCGCTGGCACTGGCCATGTCGATTCCCGCCGGCCACCTGCTGGTGCAGGGGGAGGACCTGCGCCACCTGTGGGTGGTGATGACGTACGGCGTGGTAGTCTTTTCCATTGTGGTGCAGGGCTCCACCATTGCCCCGCTGATCCGGCGCAGCCGCGATATCCGCGAGCCCGAGGCGCTGGCACATGGGAATACCTGAGACAGCTCCCGATAACGGCAACACAGAAACATATTCATGGAACATGGCGGATTTCTAGTAGAGGCGGTCATCTACCTGGCAGCGGCGGTTGTCGCGGTGCCGCTGGCCACCCGGCTGGGACTGGGCTCGGTGCTCGGCTACCTGCTGGCGGGCGTCGCCATCGGCCCCCATGCCCTGGGCCTGGTGGGCGACACCACGGAAGAGCTGCATATCGCCGAGTTCGGCGTGGCCCTGATGCTGTTCCTGATTGGCCTGGAGCTGCAACCGCGCAAGCTGTGGCAGATGCGTGGGGCCATTTTTGGCACCGGCAGCGCCCAGCTGGCGTTGACGGCGATTGCCGTGGGCCTGATCGCCATGCTGATGTACCAGGAGAGCTGGCGCGAGGCGCTGGCGATCGGCCTGATCCTGGGACTGTCCTCCACCGCCATCGTCCTGCAGTCGCTCACCGAGAAGAAGTTGCTGCGTACCGAGGGCGGCCGCGGGGCCTTTGCGGTACTGCTGCTGCAGGACCTGGCAGTAATCCCCATTCTGGCGCTGCTGCCACTGCTGTCGGGCAGCCCGCCCGAACCGGACCAGGACGGCCTGTCCGGATGGCGTTACGGCGCTGCGGTAATCGGCACCATGGTGGCATTCGGGCTGGTGGGCCGTTACGTCCTCGGCCCGCTGCTGCGGCTGGTGGCGGGCAGCCAGTTACGGGAAATGTTTACCGTGACCTCGCTGCTGATCGTGATGGCGTCGGCGGCGGTCATGAGCTGGCTCGAGCTCTCGCCCGCGCTGGGCACCTTCCTGGCCGGCGTGATCCTGGCGGAGAGTGAATTCCGGCACGAGCTGGAGGCGGATATCGAGCCCTTCAAGGGGCTGCTGCTGGGGCTGTTCTTTATCGCCGTGGGCGCCAACCTGAATTTCAACCTGGTGGCAGATAACCCGCTGTTGTTGCTGGGCCTGCTGGTACTCCTGGTCACGGTCAAGTTCGTGGTGCTGTTCTCGCTGGCGCGGGTGACCGGCATGTCCCGCGGCGAGGACTGGCTATTTGCCCTGTCCCTGGCGCAGGCGGGGGAGTTCGGCTTTGTGTTGGTATCCTTCGCGGCGCAGAACCGGGTACTGGACAGCGTCACCGGCAACCTGCTGATCGCCCTGATCGCATTGTCCATGGCTCTCACCCCGGTACTACTGCTGATCTATGAACAGTGGATCCAGCCCCGCTACCGCCGCGGTGCCGGCACCAAGCGCGAAGGGGAGGAAGAACCCCCACAGGATGAGGGCTCACCGGTCATCATTGTCGGTTACGGCCGCTTCGGCCAGATCGCCGGGCGAATGCTGAATGCCTGTGGCTTTGAGACCACGCTGCTGGAGCGCAACGCGGCCCAGCTGGATATGGTGCGCCGTTACGGCATCAAGGCTTACTATGGCGATGCGTCGCGGGAAGACCTGCTGCGATCCGCAGGGGCCAGGAACGCGAAACTGGTGATCCTGACCCTCAGCGACCAGGCCGCGTCACTGGAAATTGTCACCCAGCTGCAGAAGCACTTCCCGCACCTGACCATCCTGGCGCGGGCACGCAATCGGATGCACCACTACGCGCTGATGGAAGCGGGAGTGAAATATATCTTCCGCGAAACCGTGGATTCGGCGCTTTCCATCGGTGAAAAGGCGCTGGAGCTGCTGGGCCTGAGCCCGTTGCAGGCACGCCGGGCAGCGCGTAAGTTCAAGCAGCATGACCAGCGTATGCTGGAGGCCCTCTTCCCCTACTGGCGCGATGAGTCACAGCAGATCGCCCAGACCAGGATTTACCGCGAACAGCTGCTGCAGGCCCTGCGTGAGGATCGACGTGATCGCGACCTGCACCTCGACCATCACTGGGACACGCAGGAACCGAACGGCAAGCCCGGGAACTAGCTTTCCACCGCGTCGCCCCCAGCGCCGGTAAAAGCAGCAGCGGGGCAGGCCCGGTTTCCCGGACGGTCCCGCTTGCTCCGGTGGAATTATTCCACCGTTACCGACTTGGCCAGGTTACGCGGCTGGTCCACATCGGTGCCCTTGAGCAGTGCCACGTGGTAGGAGAGCAGCTGCAGGGGCACCGTGTAGAGGATGGGGGCCAGGCTCTCCGGTGCATCGGGTACCTCTACCACCGTCACACCGGGCTCACTGGCAAAACCCGCTTGCGGGCTGGCAAACACAAACAGTTCACCGCCGCGGGCGCGGACCTCCTGCAGGTTGGACTTGAGCTTCTCCAACAGTTCGTTGTTGGGCGCCACCACCACTACCGGCATATCCGCATCCACCAGGGCCAGGGGGCCGTGCTTCAGCTCGCCGGCGGGGTAGGCCTCGGCGTGGATATAGGAAATCTCCTTCAGCTTGAGGGCACCCTCGAGCGCAATCGGGTACTCCACGCCGCGACCGAGGAACAGTGTATGGTGCTTCTCGGCGAATGCCTCGCTGGTGGCCTGCACCAGCTTGTCCAGCCCGGTGAATTCTTCCATCAGGCCCGGCAACCGGTGCAGCGCCTGTACCAGTTCCGCTTCCCGTTCGGCGGGCAGGCCATTGACCTTGGCCAGTGCGATGCAGAACAGCTGCAGCGCCACCAGCTGGGTGGTGAACGCCTTGGTGGAGGCCACGCCGATCTCGGGACCCGCCTCGGTCATCAGCGAGAGTTCCGACTCCCGCACCAGCGAACTGTTGGGGACGTTGCAAATGGTCATGGAGGCCAGGTAACCCAGCTCCTTCGCCTGCCGCAGCGCCGCCAGCGTGTCGGCCGTTTCGCCAGACTGGGAGATGGTGACAAACAGGGTACCGGGACGCACTGCCGTACGGCGATAGCGAATCTCACTGGCCACCTCAACCGAGCAGGGAATGCCGGCCCAGTCCTCCAGCCAGTACCTGGCCACCAGGCCGGCGTGGTAGCTGGTCCCGCAGGCGACAATCTGTACCTGCCTGACCTCCGGCAGGATTTCGTTGGCGCGGGCACCCAGCGCTTCCGCCAGGACCGACTCAGTGCCGATGCGGCCGGCGAGCGTGGCCCGGACCACTTCCGGCTGCTCGAAGATCTCCTTCTGCATGAAGTGGCGGTAGCGGCCCTTGTCTGCGGCGTCATGGCCGCCATCAAGTTTCTGTACCGGGCGGCTGACTTCCTCGCCTGCGCGATCGAAGACAGCAATGCCATCCAGGGTCACTTGCGCCACATCCCCCTCTTCCAGGAAGACAAAGCGGTCGGTGACCTGGCGCAGGGCCATGGGATCGGAGGCGATAAAGTTTTCCTCGATTCCCACACCGATCACCAGCGGGCTGCCGGCGCGGGCACAGACCAGGGTTTGCGGCTCCCGGGCGCTGATCACACCCAGCGCATAGGCGCCCTCCAGCTCGTGGGTGGCTGCGGTCACCGCTTCCAGCAGGCCCAGGCCCTCGCTGGTGAGGGAGTGGACCAGGTGCACTACCACCTCGGTATCGGTGTCAGAAAGGAACTCATACCCCAGTCCCTGTAACCGGGCGCGCAGGTCGCGGTAGTTCTCGATAATGCCGTTGTGGACCAGGGCGATATCACCGGAAACGTGCGGATGGGAATTTAGGTCGGATGGCGCGCCGTGGGTGGCCCAGCGGGTATGGGCAATACCCAGCTGGCCGGCGGCGGGGCAGGCAGCAAGCCTCGACTCCAGGTCGGCCACCTTGCCCTCACTCTTGCGCAGCTGCAGCTGCTGCTCCCCGTCCACCAGGCACACGCCGGCAGAGTCGTAACCACGGTACTCCAGCCGCCGCAGGCCTTCCAGCAGGATTTCATTTACATTGCGCTGGGCCAGCGCGCCGACAATGCCACACATAAAAACCTCGATCTATCTCTTTCACGGGCCGTTACCCCCAGCTGCGCCGATGGGCAGGGCACCCGCATTATTTTGCCTGCATCAGGCGTAAGTACTCACTTCGGCGCAGATTACCCGCACCCCAAGCTGCTCCAGGGCGGCCCGCGCCGAGTCGGCCAGCCCGGCGTCACTCACGAGCGTATTGACCTGCTCCCAGGGCAGTTCCAGGTTGGGGATCCGCCGCCCCACCTTGCTCGACTCCGCCAGCACCACCACCTCACGGGCCACTTCGGCCATCACCCGGGACAGGCCGATCTGCTCGTTGAAAGTGCAGGTACCACGCTCCAGGTCGATACCGTCGGCACCGATAAAGGCCTGGTCGAAGTCGTAACCGCGCAATACCTGCTCGGCGACACGCCCCTGGAAGCCCTCGAAGTGGGGATCCCAGGTGCCGCCGGTCATCAACAGGGTCGGCTCGTTCTCCAGCTCCCGCAGGGCATTGGCCACATGCAGGGAATTGGTCATCACCACCAGCCCGCGCTTGTGGTCCAGCTCGGGGATCATGGCCGCCGTGGTGCGACCGTAGTCGATCACGATGCGGTGGTGGTCGGGGATCAGGGCCGCGGCGGCGCGCCCGATGGCGCGCTTGACCTCAGAGGGGGCCTCTTCCACCACCAGCTCCCTTGGCACCGGGATGGCGCCGCCATGGCGACGCAGCAGCAGGCCGTGGTTCTCCATGGTGGTGAGATCCTTGCGAATCGTAACCTCAGAGGTTTCGAATTCCCGCGCGAGCTGTTCCACGCTGGCCTCGCCCACCTCGTTCAGGAGCGCCATTATCTGGTGGCGGCGTTGCTGTGTATTCCGTTTCGACATGGCTCAACAAGTTTCGATTTGAAACTTAAGCATAGCAAAACGAAACTAAAATGCCCACAGCCGGACAGGGCGTGAGGCCCGGGGATGGATCGGCTTCAGTGGATACTGCTGTGCAGGCCCATATCAGCGGGCCAGTGCCCTGACCAGCGCCTGTAGGAAGCGGGCCAGCTCCCCCCCGGTAACGGCCCGGTGGTCGGCGCTGACGGAGAGGGGCAGCAGCGGTCGCACCGCGGCCTTGCCCCCCACGGCCACCACGCCTTCATGGGTGCGCCCGGCCCCGACAATGGCCACCGTCGGCGGCATCACCACCGGTGTCGCATAACGGCCACCCAGGGCGCCGAAATTCGACAGCAGGATGGTGCTTCCCTGCAGATCCTCCCGGGCGATACCGGTGTCACGGGCCTGCTCCTTGTAGTCCTCGATCCGGCGCAGGAGATCGTTGTCGGTACAATTCACCACATCCCTGAGTACCGGCACGAACAGTCCCCGCGGGGAATCCACGGCCAGGCCGATATTGATCACACGGGCAGGCCGGAGTTGCCCGTCCTCATAGGTGGCATTGAGGTTTGGTTCTTCCCCGCAGGCCTGCTGCACCGCGCGGACCAGCCGTAAGGTTGCACTCTCACGGCCCCACCAGGCGGAAATATCCACCTCATCACTCAGGGTCATCGGCGTCACCTGGTCCCGGGACCGGGTCATGGCAAGGGCCATTGCCCGACGGGCCGGGGAATCCGCAGGACCTGTCACTGCCTGCTCGGGCTCGCCCCTGTCCGGGGATGGCGCGAGGGCCGGCTCTTTCCCGCCATCCCCGGCCAGCCGCCGCACCTCGGCCTCAGTAAACCGCACCTCCCGGGGCTGGTGTCGCGCCAGGTCGATCCCCAGCCGCCGTGCCAGGGCGCGTACGCCCGGGGTGGCCCGGCGCGCCGCCCGTTCTCCCGGAGCCTGCTCACTGCCCAGCAACTCGCTCCCGCCCTGGATTCGGCCAACGACGGTGCCGGCATCACCCGCCTGTACCCCCTTTTCCGGCGGTGCTGTTTTCTCGCCGGCTTCCTGTCGTGCTTCGGCCCCGCCGTCGGCAAAGCCAACCAACGGCTGGCCCACCTCGACCGTGTCACCTTCGGCGGCGTACAGCTTTTCCACGATGCCGCCCCGGGGTGCGGGCACCTCCACCAGGGCCTTGGCCGTCTCAACGGTGACCAGGCTGTCATGGGCACCGATGCTGTCGCCTTCGGCCACATGCCACTCGCGGATCACCGCGTCCGGCAGCCCCTCGCCCAGGTCCGGCAGCTTGAATATGTTCATGCCGGGTACTCCAGGGTGCGGCGGATCCCGGCCAGGATGCGGTCGACGTCGGGCAGGTAGTGATTCTCCAGCCGGTAATACGGCATCACCGTGTCATATCCGGTGACCCGGTATACCGGCGCGTCGAGCAGGTCGAAGGCATATTCATTAACCTGGGCGATGATTTCGGCACCCAGGCCACCGAAGCGTGCAGCCTCGTGGACAACCACACAGCGACGGGTCTTCTCCAGTGAGTCGATGATGGTATGGATATCCAGCGGCTTGAGGGTTGCCGGGTCGATGACTTCGGCCTCAACTCCTTCAGCGGACAGGGCCTCCGCCGCAGCCAATGTCTCTTTCAATGCGGCACCCCAGGCCACCAGGGTGATATCGGAACCTTCCCGCAGACGGAAAGCCTGGTCCAGGGGCAGGGCTTCTCCGTTGTCGGGGACCTCCTGGCGGGCGGCGCGGTAGATGCGTTTGGGTTCCAGGAACAGTACCGGGTCCGGGTCACGTATCGCTGCCAGCAACAGGCCGTAAGCGCGGGCAGGGGAGGAGGGCACGACCACTCGCAGCCCGGGCATATGGGTGAACAGCGCCTCGGTGCTCTCTGAGTGGTGCTCCGGGGCATGGATCCCGCCGCCGTAGGGGGCGCGGTAGACCAGCGGGCATGACAGGCGGCCCCGGGTCCGGTTCCGCAAGCGGCCGGCGTGATTCAGGACCTGGTCGATCACCGGGTAGATAAACCCCATAAACTGGAATTCGGCCACCGGCCGCAGCCCCTGCGCCGCCATACCGATGGCGATGCCCGCAATCATGTTTTCCGCCAGCGGTGTGTCCATGACGCGACCACTGCCGAACTCGGCCTGCAGCCCGTCGGTGGCGCGGAAAACACCACCGTTGACGCCGATATCCTGGCCAAACACCACGACCCGATTGTCTTCCCGGAGCTCATGGGCCAGGGCCTGGGTTACCGCCTCCACCATGGTAATCGCCGTCATCAGGCTTCATCCCCGGCCGGGCGCACAGTCGCGACCTCGTCATACTGTTCCAGTAGCGCCTCGGGCAGTCGGGCATAGAGGTGATCAAACATGGCGGTCGGTGCATCCGTCTCCCACTCACGATAGGCATGCAGTTCGCGCTCCATGATTTCCGCCAGTTCCCGCTGCAGCTCCTCCTCGCGGCCGTCATCCCACAGCCCGGCGTGTTCGAGGTACAGACGCAGGCGCCGCAGGGGCTCACGGGTACGGGCCTGTTCCAGCTCCTCCCGGGGACAGTAACGCGACGCGTCATCGGCGGTTGTGTGGTCACTGAGCCGGTAGCTGACCGCCTCGATCAGCATCGGGCCACCACCTGTGCGCGCTCGCTCCACCGCATCTGCCACCGCGGCGCGCACCGCGACCACATCGTTTCCATCCACCTGCAGGCAGTTGATGCCGGCGGCCACCGCTTTCTGGGCGATGGTGCAGGCAGCGGTCTGGGCCTTAAGAGGCACCGAAATTGCCCACTGGTTGTTGTTGATCACAAATACCACCGGCAGTTTCCAGACCCCGGCCAGGTTAATCGCCTCGTAAAAATCCCCTTTTGAAGTGGCGCCGTCACCGGCACTGGTCACCGCGACGCGGGCTTTCGCCCCCATTTCTCGTTGTTGGTAGGCGAGGGCAAAGGCCACCCCGGCAGCATGCAGCAACTGCGTGGCGATGGGCACACAGAGCGGGAAATCCGCTGCGGCATGGGTAAAGCACTGGCCGCGTTCATCACCGCCCCATATTGCCAGGATCTCGGCAATACTGACGCCACGCTCCAGCAGGGCACCGGTTTCCCGGTAATAGGGGCAATAAACGTCGTCTTTGCGCAGGGCATTGCCGGTGCCAACACCGATGGCCTCCTGGCCCAGGCTGGAGGGGTAGGTGCCCAGCTGGCCGGTGCGCTGCAGCTTTACCGCCCGGTCGTCGACCAGCCGCGCGAGCGCCATCTGTCGATAAAGTGACAGCAGGGTATCGGGTGTGGCGAAGTCGGGCAGTGCCTGGGTGGCATGCCCCTGCTCATCGAGATACCGCAGGTGCGCAATATCGAATGAGGCCACCAGGTGCAATCGGGGTTTGTGCATCGGGTAATTCCCTTTATTCCCGATGCGCAAGTGTAATGGATCAGCCAGCCGGGGCTGGCATCCGGGGAGGGCTTAGCCGCCGGATTTTCATCGCCATCCCGCTGGCGGAATGGCGATTCCGCCGGGTCAGGACTTCCTGGCGGGTCGCTGCCAGCCGCTGATATTGCGCTGCTTGCCACGGGCCACAGCCAGCTCATCACCCGGTACTTCCCGGGTAATGGTGGATCCCGCCCCTACCGTCGCGCCCGCACCCACCTTGACCGGGGCCACCAGCGCTGTATTGGAACCGATAAAGGCGCCATCGCCGATTTCCGTCAGGGACTTGTTGACGCCGTCGTAGTTGCAGGTGATGGTGCCGGCACCGATATTCACCTGATCGCCCACCTCGGCATCACCCACATAGGAAAGGTGGTTGACCTTGCTGCCACGGCCGATCCGGGCTTTCTTGGTCTCGACGAAATTACCCACCTTGGCACCATCCGCCAACGCGGTACCGGGACGCAGGCGCGCGAAGGGACCGATGGTACAACTCTCGCCCACCTGGGCATCCTCGATCATGGAATTGGCCTCCACACGGGTACCGGCAGCCAGGCGGCAGTTTTTCAGGGTGCAGTTGGGCCCCACCTGTACACCATCGCCCAGCACTACCTCGCCTTCGAAAATACAATTGATGTCGATGGAGACGTCGGTACCGCACTCCAGGTTACCGCGCAGGTCGAAGCGCGCCGGATCCAGCAGGGTAACACCGGCATTCATCAGGGCCAGGGCGCGGCCGTGCTGCAGGGCGCGCTCCATCTGTGCCTGCTGGGCCCGGCTGTTGACGCCGGCGACTTCCAGGGGGTCGCTGGCACGTACGCCGGTAACGGCAATATCCTCACTCACGGAGCGGGCGATCACATCGGTCAGGTAGTACTCGCCCTGGGCATTGTCACTGGAGAGTTCCGGCAACCACTGTTTCAGCAGGTCGGCCGGTGCCGCCAGGATGCCGGTATTTACCTCGCGGATTGCCAGGGTATCGGCATCAGCGTCCTTTTCCTCAACGATGGCCTGCACCCGCCCGCTGTCGTCGCGCACAATTCGCCCATAGCCTGCCGGGTTCGCCATCTCCACTGACAGTAGCGCCGGCCCCTTGTCCGAGGACGACAGCAGCGACTGCAGGGTACCCGCCTTGACCAGTGGTACATCGCCGTAGAGTACCAGCACTGTGGCGCCGGGGCGGAAGTTCGGGATGGCCTGGGCCACCGCATGGCCGGTACCCAGCTGCTCGGTCTGCTCCACAAACTTCACCCCACAGCCGGCATACTGGTCCCGCACCAGCTGGGCCCCGTGCCCCACCACCACGGTAATCTCCACATCACCCAGCTGCTGCGCGGTTTCGATCACCCGCCCCAGCATGGGCATACCGCCAATCGGATGCAGGACCTTCGGGAGGTCGGAGCGCATGCGGGTGCCCTTACCAGCGGCGAGAATAACGATATCGGTGGCCATGGAACCTCTTCTAATTCAAAGGGAAAACTCGGGCGGCAATTGTGGCCAGTTCCGCAGGCGATCACAAGGACGAGGAATGGCGGGGCCACCGAGAATCGAACCGGAATCGGGATCCGGCCGGACAAGAGCCGGGACGGGGAACCTGGTGACTTGCGGCTGCCCGTACCCGGCCGCAGCTCAATGGTGACCCATGCGTCCCGGATGCAGGCTATTTCAGGGGCCGGCGGGGCCAGCGTTTCGGTTCCTCAGTGCTTCGTGGTGCCTTGTCGCTACTGATATAACCGTACTTGAGCATTCCCACGAATACACTACCGCCAACGGCGTTACCCACCGTGGCACGGGCGATATACCCCAGCATCTCACTGGTATCGATAGCAGTGGGACTGCCCAGCCAACCACTGAACATGGCCACGGATCCCGCGATGCAGTGGGCAAGACCACCGGCACCAATGACAAAGGTAGTCAGTATAATCAGCACGATCCGGCCGATGGTGTCGGTCGATGATGTGGCCACCCAGCCCAGCAGCCCCATCAGCCAACCCGCCAGTACCGCACCGAGAAAGACGCCCAATCCCGACTGCATCAGGCTTTTTTCGCCGTAATACGAGAGTGCTTTCGGGTCGATATAGGGGCTCACCGCCTCATACTGGACCAGCAGCAGGCTGAACATCATTGCTCCCAACAGGTTGCCGCTGTATATCACCCCCCAAACCCTGCCCAGTGCCAGCACGCTCTCGCGACGGTCCAGCACCGGCAGGATCGCGAGCGTGGTGTGTTCGGTGAAGAGATCGGCACGCCCCATTATCACCATCACGAAACCGATGGGATAGCTGGCGGCCATCAGCATGTGCAGCTGGTGCTTTCCCAGCTCGTCGCTGAATAGCGTATAAAACACCGCCATCAGGAAGAAACTGAAGCCGATCTCCAGCCCAGCGGCGGTGGCAGACATGAAAAGTGATGAAGTATTGCGCCGGTACTCGTGCAGGCTCGCATCCATTTGCTCCTGCAGGATCTGGCGGTCGCTTTTGGGGCGGGTTTCGTCTTTGGCTGCGGCCATCCTTGGCGCAATTCCCCCCGTGGATTGCCCTCCGGTCCGGGGCGCAAAAGGGTTACCGGTGCCAATAGCTTAGATCAAGCCGGCTGGCGCAGAGGAAGGTGCCGGCGCTGTGCCGATCAGGGCACAGCGCCGGCATGCTCAGGCACCACTGGGCTCTGCCGCCAGGGCGTCATCCAGTTCGGTGGCCCGGCGGAAAGCATCGCGATCACTGACGCGGGCAAAGTAATCGATAAACTCCTGCCTTTTTTCGATAGTCCCGAACTGCAGCCCCCAGCCCACCTGGGCACCGACATACACATCCGCTGCGGTAAACCGCTGCCCGGCGATAAAGGGGTTCTCCTTTACCGCATGAGATAGGGCATCCAGTGTCATTTTGTAGTTACCGTAACCAACCATGCGCTGTTTTTCGGGGGCAGGATCGCCACCAAAAATGCTGCGATTGGTCAGCGCCGCTTCAAGTGGGCCCGCAGTAAAAAACAGCCATCGATAATAATTTGCACGCTCACCTGCCGTCGGCGCCAGTCCGGCTGCGGGAAAAGCCTCCGCCAGGTAAGCGCAGATCGCCGCGGTCTCAGTGACAATATGTTCACCATGCTGGATGGTCGGAACCTTGCCCATGGGGTTAATGGCAAGGAATTCGGGAGATTTCATGGCGGCGCCATAATCGACCACCTCGACTGTATAGGGTTGCCCGATCTCCTCCAGCATCCAGCGAACAATCCGGCCGCGTGATTGTGGTGTGGTATAGAAAGTGATAGCTGCTGCCATGGCCCTCATCCCTGGTGATCCAATTTTTCAGTTTCCAACTTTACCCCAGTGGCGATCCGGTTCCATTGGATCCTTGCCGTATTGAGGACAGGTTTGCAGCACCGCAGCTAATCCGGCGCCAGGCATCGGCCTCAAGCAAATGGCTAGACTTGTGTGAGAAGAAAACCGGGGCCTGGCCAAAATGAAGATCGCAAACCATTTCGACAGCAAGTGTTTATCCCTCTTGCTTACCGTCACCCTCATGCTTTCAGTGATAACGAGTTCGGCGATGGCAGCAGTACCCACGGGCGAGCGGCAGGACATCGGCACAGTCAGTTTTTCGACCTCCTGCTCAACGTCAGTGCAGACAGACTTCAACCGCGCGGTGGCCCTACTGCACCACATGATGTACGTGCAGTCGCAAGAACTCTTTGCCGATATTGCGCGGAGGGACCCGGATTGCGCCATGGCATACTGGGGTGTCGCTATGACAGCCTTCCATCCCCTCTGGGCGCCGCCGCCGGCAGAGGCTCTGGCACGTGGTCAGGAGGCTTTGCGCAAAGCCGGTGCGCTCTCTCCGGGTACAGCAAGGGAGAAGGGATATATTGATGCCGCCAGTGCTTTTTACCGGGACTGGGACAAGGACCGGCACCGGGAAAACCTTGAGGCCTGGCGCAAAGCCCAACAACAGCTCTTCGAGCGCTACCCGGATGATGTCGACGCCGGTGCACTGTATGCGCTCTCCCTGGTGGCCACTGCGCCAAAGGGGGACCGGGAATACATGCGCCAGAAAGAAGCGGGCAAGCTTCTCGAGCGCCTGCGCGTCGAGGCGCCCCGCCACCCGGCCATGTATCACTACCTGATACACGCCTACGACAATCCCGCCCTTGCCGACCGCGCACTGGATGTTGCACGAGAGTATGACAAGATCGCCCCCGAAGTGCCGCATGCACTGCACATGCCTTCGCATATTTTTGTACGATTGGGCATCTGGCCCGACACCATTGAGTGGAACAAGCGCTCCGCGGCAGCGGCCAGGCGCCAGCCCGCGGACGGTAAGATCTCGCTGCATTTTTACCATGCACTCGATTACCTGCTCTATGCCTACCTGCAGCAGGGACGAGACGATGATGCTAAGGCCACCCTGGCAGAGGTGCGGGCCGCAGCGGTTCCCCAGGATGAATTTGCCTCCGCTTACGGTATCTCGGCAGCCCGTGCACGCTATCGGCTGGAAAAGCGCGACTGGCAGGGTGCCGCATCCCTTGATCCCCGCTTGCCCGCGGATTTCCCCTGGGATAACTACCCGTGGACCGAAGCCATAGTGGAGTTTGCCCGGGGTATCGGCGCCGCTCGCAGTGGTGATACCCCTGCTGCCGTGAGGTCGGCCAAGAGGCTGGCTGAGCTTCAAGAGCAGACGGCAGCCGCGGGCGAGAAATACTGGGCCCAGCAAGTGGAGGTGCAGCGCCTGGCGGTAGAGGCATGGTCTGCACTATCTGCAGGCAAGGAGCGTCAAGCGCTGGTGTTGATGCGCAAAGCGGCGAACATGGAAGATTCCATGGACAAACATCCGGTGACACCCGGGCCGGTGCTTCCTGCACGGGAATTGCTGGGTGATATGCTGCTGGCGTCCGGTAAACCAAAAGAGGCGCTCGAGGCCTACCGAAAAACACTGGAGGTTAACGCCGGGCGGTTCAACAGTCTCTATGGCGCAGCCAGTGCGGCCGCGGAATCCGGTGATCCCCCCGTGGCGGAAAAATTCTACCGCGAGCTGCTCGAGCAAGCCGGTGAACATGGCGGCAGCAGGGAGGAGCTTGCCGAGGCACGGAAGTTTGTGGGCAAGCGGCCGTGACAAGGCACGGCCGCTATGTCTGCTGGACCAATTCCCGGGATTACCGAGCCTGCCAGGGCAGGCCCGGTTATTGCCGTGACAGGGTTGATAACGCTCTGGGGCAGTGCTCGTCAGGTTGACGGCACTACATCCTCAATCCAGGTTTTGACGCGCTCCACTTCCGCCCTGCCTGCTGCGACAGCCTCGGCGGCACGGGAAAACTCCATACTGCCTATTCCACCGACCTTGGGCATAATCATGATGTCCGGGGGTGACCCCACTAGCCGCGAGCGCTTGTGACGCCGCTCCAGGATCTCCATGGCTGTCGACATGGTCTCCAGCATGCCCGGGGCATAGGGCGCGCCTCTGGTAAAGCGGTCACCGATCTGGGACAGCTGTTCGCGGCCCTGGGTCAGCAGCTTTTCAAGTGACTTGCCCCCTGTAGCCCCCGCATCGGTTTCCTCCTGGAGAACTTCCCCCTCCGGGCTTTCCCCATCGTTCCCGTCACTCGCCAGCGTTTCCACGTCACCCTGTCGGTGTTCCCTCGGAGATG
Organism: Microbulbifer sediminum; assembly: GCF_021729035.1. Taxonomy (GTDB): domain Bacteria; phylum Pseudomonadota; class Gammaproteobacteria; order Pseudomonadales; family Cellvibrionaceae; genus Microbulbifer; species Microbulbifer sediminum. The sequence continues at coordinate 137,382 of NZ_JAJSAP010000007.1, forward strand.
CGCCATCCTCGGTCACATCGACCGCAATCACACAGGTTGCTCCCATCGCCCGACAGACATCGATCGGCACGGGGTTGACCACAGCCCCGTCGACCAGCCAGCGCCCGGCAACCTGTTTCGGGGACAGCAACCCGGGAATGGAGCTGGACGCACTCACCGCGTCGCTGAGGTTGCCTTCCTGTAACCAGATTTCCTGGCCGCTGTTCAGGTCAGTTGCCACTGCGGTAAAAGGTACAGGAAGATCCTCGATATTCTGGTAGGCGAAGTTCTCGAAGAAGGCCTGGAAGGGTTTCTTGCCGCCGATCAGGCCGCCACTGAATGTCCAGTTGATATCCAGCAGGGAGAACACCCGCCAGTTATCCAGCATGTTCACCCACTTCTCAAGTCTATCCAGGCACCCCGCGGCACAGGCGGCCCCGACAAACGCTCCCATGGAAGAACCGGCGATCACCTGGGGGCGAATTCCCATCTCTTCCAGCGCACTCAGCACACCGATATGGGCAAAGCCCTTGGCAGCGCCGCTGCCGAGGGCGATGCCGACGCAGGGCTTCGAAGAATCGGTCATTGCGGACTCCTTTAGTCAATTGCATACCACCACGCCAATGCCGGGCAGCGTAATAAGTGTCGGGGGAATATATTCTCCATCGTCTGGTCTCCCCAAACAGGTCTTTACAGGCAAGCCGAGTCGTATCACCAAACAACAACCTTTGCTGATTTTTTCCAAAGGGAAGTCACCGCTTACGAGCCAAGGGGCAGGGCAGCCCCTCGGTTTCGCTGGTGAACCTTTTACTGGGAAAGTATGAGGTATTGCCGTGTCTCTCGGTCCAGCACCGCAATACTACGATTTGGTAAAGCAAGATAGATGGTGCCCGTATCCCGATCGATGGCGGGGAGGAATGTGACATGCTCATTTTCTAATTGGGTTAACTTGAGCAGGTCAGTGCGGTCGCCGGTCATTAGGTCAACTTCAACCAGGACGACGTCTGATTTTCCTGTGTCCGGGTTTTTACCAATGTAGTTTTCCACCAGCAGGAAGCCCGTAGCGGAATCCAGGGCCATTTGTCCCAATTCTATAAAGTCAGGACCCGCGCCGACGCCGTCCCCCGATAGCAGTTGTTTCCCGCCCGTTTCAAGATCGATGGCGAGTATGCCACCTTCCGCATTCGCCAGATAGGCACGATCATTCGCACTATCTACAACCAGGTCGCTGACGTGTCCCCAGTATCCCTCTGTCCCATAGCTTGCTGAACACGTGAGTATTTCACGATCGCCGGAAGTGGGGTCAACCCTTAGCAGACAGCCCCCTTGATCGACGACGAAGCCGGTAGCCAGAAGGGTATTGCGTCGGGAATCGAACGCGATTGCGGTAAAGGATCCGAGCTCCGGGCCGCTGCCGGCTTTGCCGTCGGTTAACTCTTCCCACACAGCCTGTCCCGGGGATAAAGCCAGTATTGCACTCGGTTGGGTATAACTCCATCTGACGGCAAAAACAGCACCATCGACGGGGTTTACCTCGACGGACTCCAGAAAGTCCGATGCGGGGGCTGGTTCTGCGGCGGAGCCGCTCAGGAATTTCCGATCGCCGGTATCCCGGTGTATCGCAATCAACTGGCTGTATTCGTCATATATGTCGTTAATTGCGATCAAGTTGCCAGTGACGCTGTTGTATGCCAGCTCCTTGAGGTAGGTGGGCGAGGGCCCTTGCCCGCGGATAATGCGACCTAACTGTTTCCGCTGCCCGGTTGCCTTGTCAATCAGGAAACTGTGACCGGTACTGCAGGAATTTACCAGCACAGAGCTGCCGGTATCAGCGAAGCCATAGCGCAGCCAGTCAAAAACCCTGTTTAGCTCGCCGCCGCCCAGCCGGGTAGAAGCCACCTCCCGGTCACCGGTGGCAAGGTTGATTTCAAGTAACCTGTTGTACTCGTCCCCCACATAGGCCCTTCCCTGGACGAGGTCGACTGCCAGGCCCGCAGCACGGATCAGTTCCGGGCCGCTGCCAACATTTGGGCCAGACAATTCCTTGACTGTGCTGGTTGACGGGTCGAGCTCAAGAAGTGCGTCCACTGTTACAAAAAAGAATCTACCGCCGACCACGCGGAAGCCCGGGTTTGCATCAAGGGGAGGGGTTCCGTCTGCGTATTTCCACCCGCCGATATGGGTTCTGGCCCCTGTCGCGGGATCCACAGCGACAACGTAGGACGCCCACCACTCGAGCACATAAATAGTGCCCGTGGCTTCGTCAATAGATATCTGCGGATTGCTGCCGAAAGAGGGGGATTGAGCGGGCGAAACGACAGTGGGCCCATGGAAACCAGAATCGTATGAATACAGGATATCGTTCTGGATCAGGAGGAAACGGCCACTGGCTGGATCAAAAGTCGCGCCATCGACATCGTCGAGTTCCACCGGTAACGCTTGCTCAATTCCGGTTTCGAGATCCAGTGCCGATGGTGGGCTGAACGTGTAGGCTGTATTGGCTGTGGAGTCGTAGGCAACCGGCCCGCAAAACCGGTAACTGTCGAAGCGGTCGTATGCATTCACCGTGGTTTCAGCTGCGTTCGAAGTGACGTTTCCGCTGGTGTCGGTAACCACCACCTCAATATTCGTCGCCCCGCCCGCCTTGAGGCTGACGGGTGCAGTCCAGTTCAAAAAGCCGTCAGTAGTCTCGGCTTCCACACCATTGACGACTACCTTGGCAATTCCAGCGTTATCCGCGGATGTTCCCCGGATAATCAGGATCTCCTGGTCGCTCCATAAGCCGGGCTTCGGTGGGAATTCTATTTGTGCTGTCGGCGCCTCGGTATCCGCCACGTCCTCGTTGCCGTTGTCCGAGGACGATCCTCCCCCGCCAGAACAAGCTCCCAATACCAGAATCAGTGAGAATAAGGAGATTCTGTAAAAGTCCATAGTGGTAGCCGCCCCCACGGCAGAGTTCCTTAATGTGCCACGTATCCAAGTTACCACAGCGGGGCCCTTGGTTTTGGGAACACGTTACAAGGGCGTTCAGAAGGCACAAAAAAAGCAGCCGAAGCTGCTTTTTTGCACAGGCTGATCGGTAAGTTGGTTTTACTTACCGGCCGCCTTGCGGATGGCCTGCATGGTGCGCAGGCGCGCCTCGGCCTCGGCCAGCTGGGCGGAGATGCGGGCATAGTCCACCTCGGAGGGCGCCTGGTGCAGGGCGTGGGCCGCTTCCTCGCGGGCCTTCTGCGCGGCTTCCTCGTCGATTTCCCGCTCGGCGATATCGGCGAGAATGGTGATCATGTTCGGCTGCACCTCGGCGTAACCGCCACTTACGAACAGCACTTCCTCTTCACCACCCTGCTTGATGATCCGCACCGGGCCCGGCTTCAACGCCGTAAGCAGCTGGGCGTGACCATAGGAAATTCCCAGTTCGCCCTCGACACCGGTGACGACAACCATCTCCACCAGTCCGGAGAACAGGGATTCCTCAGCGCTTACGATATCGCAATGTACAGTCATAGCCATAAGGCTACCTCATTCTCTGCAGTTTGCCTTGCGAATTCCCGCCGCCGTGCCCGGATAGGGCAGGGCGGTGGGGGTTCCGCGCTTACTTGGCCTTGTTGGCTTTCTCGACCGCTTCGTCGATGGTGCCGACCATGTAGAAGGCCTGTTCCGGCAGGTTGTCGTACTCGCCGTCGAGGATGCCCTGGAAGCCACGGATGGTTTCTTTCAGGGACACGTATTTACCCGGCGCACCGGTAAACACCTCGGCCACGTGGAACGGCTGGGACAGGAAACGCTCGATCTTACGGGCGCGTGCCACAGTCTGCTTGTCCTCTTCAGACAGCTCGTCCATACCCAGGATGGCGATGATGTCCTTCAGCTCCTTGTAGCGCTGCAGTACAGACTGCACGCCGCGGGCCACTTCGTAGTGCTCCTGGCCGATAACCAGCGGGTCCAGCTGGCGGGAGGTGGAGTCCAGCGGATCCACTGCCGGGTAGATACCCTTGGCGGCGATATCGCGGCTCAGTACCACGGTGGAGTCCAGGTGGGCGAAGGTAGTGGCCGGGGACGGGTCGGTAAGGTCGTCCGCCGGTACGTATACCGCCTGGATGGAAGTAATGGAGCCGGTCTTGGTGGAGGTAATACGCTCCTGCAGAACGCCCATCTCTTCCGCCAGGGTCGGCTGGTAACCTACCGCAGACGGCATACGGCCGAGCAGGGCGGATACTTCGGTACCGGCCAGGGTGTAACGGTAGATGTTGTCGACGAACAGCAGTACGTCGCGGCCCTCGTCACGGAATTTCTCCGCCATGGTCAGGCCGGTCAGGGCCACACGCAGGCGGTTTCCGGGCGGCTCATTCATCTGGCCGTAAACCATCGCTACCTTGGACTCAGAGAAGTTCTCGACGTTTACAACGCCGGCTTCCTGCATCTCGTAGTAGAAGTCGTTACCTTCACGGGTCCGCTCACCCACACCGGCAAATACGGACAGGCCGCTGTGCTCGGTGGCGATGTTGTTGATGAGCTCCATCATGTTCACGGTCTTGCCCACGCCGGCGCCGCCGAACAGGCCGACCTTACCGCCCTTGGCGAAGGGGCATACCAGGTCGATCACCTTGATGCCGGTTTCCAGCAGGTCGGTGGAGCTGGACTGCTCCTCGTAAGTGGGGGCAGCGCGGTGAATGGAAGCACGCTCCACATCGGCGCCCTCGCCACCGATCGGGCCACACTCGTCGATCGGGTTGCCCAGCACGTCCATGATACGGCCCAGGGTTTCGGTACCAACCGGCACGGAAACCGGCGCACCGGTGTTCTTCACGGCCAGGCCGCGGGAAATACCCTCGGATGAACCCATGGCGATAGCGCGTACTACGCCGTCGCCCAGCTGCTGCTGCACTTCCATGGTGAGGTTCTTTTCCTCTACCACGAGTGCGTCGTATACCTTCGGTACGGAGTCGCGCGGGAATTCCACGTCGATTACCGCTCCGATAACTTGCACAATTTGCCCGTTACTCATTTCCGGATCCTCAAATCAAAATTCGTTCAGCCGCTTAAACCGCTGCGGCGCCGCCCACGATTTCGGACAGCTCCTGGGTAATCGCTGCCTGGCGCGCCTTGTTGTAAACAAGTTGCAGCGCATCGATCAGCTCGCCGGCGTTGTCGGTGGCGCTCTTCATGGCAATCATGCGCGCCGCCTGCTCGCAGGCCTTGTTTTCGACCACGGCCTGGTACACCTGTGACTCGATGTAGCGAGCCAGCAGTCCGTCGAGCAGTTCCACCGGCTCCGGCTCGTACAGGTAATCCCAGTTATGCTTGAGCTGGTCGTTATCCTCTTTCGGCAGCGGCAGCAACTGTTCCACGCGCGGCTTCTGCGACATGGTGTTGACGAACTCGTTGGACACGAGGAACAGACGGTCGATTTCGCCTTCCGCGAAGCGGTCCATCATGACCTTTACCGAACCGATCAGCTTGTTCGCCTGCGGGTTGTCACCCACATCGCGCAGGGCCGCCACCACCTTGCCACCGATGGTGTTGAAGAAGCTGGCCGCCTTGTTGCCCACCGCGCAGATCTCGACGTCGACGCCGCGCTCCGACCAGGCCTGCATATCGCGGATGGCCGCCTTGAACATGTTGATGTTCAGGCCACCGCAGAGACCGCGGTCAGTGGATACCAGGATAAAACCCACCCGCTTGGCCTCGCGCTCCTGCAGGTAGATATGCTGGTATTCGGCCGAGGCGTTGGCGACGTGGCCGATCACCGCGCGTATGCGCTGGGCGTAGGGACGCCCCAGAGCCATGCGATCCTGAGCCTTGCGCATCTTACTCGCCGCGACCATTTCCATCGCGGAGGTAATTTTCTGCGTGCTCTTGATGCTGGCAATTTTTGTGCGTACTTCTTTTCCGCCTGCCATAGTGATTTACCTTGTTCGCTGGATTTCTCAGAACCGCAGGAGCGGGCCCTCACCGGGCCGGCCCCTGCAGGCCTCCAGGGTGCTTACCAGCTACCGGTGGCGACAAACTTCTCGATTGCGGCCTTGAAGGCTGCATCGATTTCGTCGTCGTACTTACCGGTGCTGTTCACTTGCTGCATCAGCTCTGCGTGTTCGCTGTTCATGTAAGCGAGCAGGGCGGATTCGAAGTCCAGCACTTTATTGACTTCAACGTCGTTCAGATAACCCTTGTCGGCAGCGTAAACAGAAACGGCCATTTCCGCGATGGACAGCGGGCTGTACTGCTTCTGCTTCATCAGCTCGGTGACGCGCTCACCGTGGTCCAGCTGTGCCTTGGTCGCCTCGTCCAGGTCGGAAGCGAACTGGGAGAAAGCCGCCAGCTCACGGTACTGGGCCAGTGCGGTACGGATGCCGCCGGACAGTTTCTTGATCACCTTGGTCTGCGCGGAGCCACCGACACGGGATACGGAGATACCCGGGTTGATGGCGGGGCGGACACCGGCGTTGAACAGATCCGCCTCGAGGAAGATCTGGCCGTCGGTAATGGAGATCACGTTGGTCGGTACGAACGCGGAGACGTCGCCGGCCTGGGTCTCGATGATTGGCAGCGCGGTCAGAGAGCCGGTCTTGCCTTTCACGTCGCCGTTGGTGAACTTCTCTACGTAGTCGGCGTTTACACGCGCGGCGCGCTCCAGCAGGCGGGAGTGCAGGTAGAAAACGTCACCGGGGTAGGCTTCACGGCCCGGGGGACGCTTCAGCAGCAGGGAGATCTGGCGGTAAGCCCAGGCCTGCTTGGTGAGGTCGTCGTAAATGATCAGGGCGTCTTCACCGCGGTCACGGAAGTACTCGCCCATGGTGCAGCCCACGTACGGTGCCAGGAACTGCATCGAGGCCGGATCGGCAGCGCCGGCGGCAACCACGATGGTGTGGTCCATGGCACCGTGCTCTTCCAGCTTGCGGACCACGTTGGCAATAGAGGACTGCTTCTGGCCCACGGCAACATAGATACACTTAATGCCGGTGCCTTTCTGGTTGATGATGGTGTCGATCGCAACAGCGGTCTTACCGATCTGACGGTCACCAATGATCAGCTCGCGCTGGCCGCGGCCGATCGGGATCATGGTATCGATCGCCTTCAGGCCAGTCTGTACCGGCTGGTCAACGGACTGGCGGGCGATAACGCCCGGCGCTACCTTTTCCACGGCGTCGGTCAGGCTGGTGTTCAGCGGACCCTTGCCATCGATCGGGTTACCCAGGGCGTCGACCACGCGGCCCAGCAGTTCCGGACCCACCGGGGTCTCCAGAATGCGGCCGGTGCAACGACATTTCTGGCCTTCGGCCAGGGACTTGTAGTCGCCCAGGATCACGGCACCGACGGAGTCGCGCTCCAGGTTCAGGGCCATACCGTAAATGCCACCATCGAATTCGATCATCTCACCGAACATCACGTCGGCGAGGCCGTGGATACGGACAATACCGTCGGACACGGAAACGATGGTGCCCTCGGTGCGGGCCTGTGTGTCCACATCGAGACTCTCGATGCGGCTCTTGATAATTTCACTGATCTCAGAGGGATTCAGTTGCTGCATGCTCTGTTCCTCAAGTTCCCAAATGCCGGAAACGACGTCCGGGAAAGTTGTTTAGGAGTTCATCGCCTCGGCGAGTTTGGCCAACCGGCCGCGCACTGTGCCATCGATGACCGTATCGCCGGCGCGCACGATTGCGCCGCCCAGAAGGCTCTCGTCCACGGAGCCGTGCAGATGCACTTCGCGCCCGAACTTCTTGCTGAGCGCCTGGGTCAGCTGCTGCGCCTGCGCCTCGCTCAGCGGGCGCGCGGAGACAACTTCAACCTCCAGGGAGGCTTCGGCCTGTGCCTTGAGCTCTTCAAACAGCTCGTGGATTTCCGGCAACAGCGGCAGGCGGTGGTTTTCCGCCAGCAGCCGGATAAAGTTCTTGCCGGAGTCACTGAGGTCATCTGAACAGATGGACAGGAATTTTTCTGCGCGTTGTTCGCTGGTGAGCTGCGGGTTTTCCAGCATCTCACCAACTTTCTCGCTTTGGCTGACCGCGGCCGCCGTCGCCAGCGCAGTACTCCACCCACCGAGATCGGAGGCTTCCTGCGCGTAGGCAAACGCCGCTTTGGCATAAGGCCGGGCCAGTGTGCTGAGTTCCGCCATGGGGTTCCTCGCTTACAGCTCGGCTGCCAGTTTGTCGATCAGATCGTCATGCGCCTTGGCATCGATATTAACCGAGAGAATCTTCTCCGCACCGGCCACAGACAGGGCGGCAACGCGGCTGCGTAGCTGCTCCTTGGCACGGTTCACTTCCTGGTCGATCTCGGCCTTGGCCGCGGCTTTCAGGCGATCCCCTTCCTCGACTGCGGCCTGCTTGGCCTCGTCGAGGATCTGGTTGGCACGCTTGTTGGCACCTTCGATGATTTCCGCAGCCTGCTCTTTGGCTTCCTTCAGCTGTTCAGCGGCCTTGCGCTGAGCCAGCTCCAGATCCTTACCGGCGCGCTCGGCCTCTTCGAGACCGGTGGCGATCTTCTGCTCGCGTTCCTGCATGACGCCGAGCAGGGCAGGCCATACATACTTCCAGCAGAACCATACGAAGACCAGGAATGTAATCGACTGGCCTATTAGAGTCAGGTTGATATTCACACCGACACCTCTTGCTCTTTGCTCTTTATAAAAAGAACGGGGGGGTTAAGGGCAATTGGAACGATGGAATTAACCAGCCAGACCAGGAGCGACAGCGAAGATCAGGTACATGGCGATACCAACACCGATCATCGGTACGGCGTCGAGCAGACCCGCCATCAGGAACATTTTGCCCTGCAGAGCCGGAGCCTGTTCCGGCTGACGCGCAGAACCTTCCAGCAGCTTACCGCCCAGGGTACCGAAACCAATTGCAGTGCCCAGTGCGCCCAGACCAATCAGCAGTGCGCTCGCGATGTAAACCAGACCAAGTGCTTCCATTGTATTCTCCATCAAAGTTGAGAGTTTAAGAGTTGTGGAAAAAAGTTCTCCGAGCCCGAACAGCGAACCGATCAGTGATCGTTCGCGTGCTCGTCCTCGCGGTCATGGGCCATGGACATGTAGACCGTGGTCAGGACCATAAATACGAATGCCTGCAGGGTGATCACCAGAATGTGGAAGATCGCCCAGCCCAGCTGCAGGAATGCAGCACCGATAAACCCGAGTACCCCGACACCGAAGACGATGGCAATCAGGATAAAGATCATTTCACCGGCATACAGGTTACCGAACAGACGCAGGCCGAGGGAGACGGGCTTCGCAATCAGGGAAACCAGTTCCAGCAGCAGGTTGAACGGGATCAGGAAGATATCCACGTACCACTTGCCAGAGTGGAAGGGGTGCAGTGTCAGTTCCTTGATAAAGCCGACAGTGCCTTTCTCCCGGATGCTGAAGAAGATCATCAGCGCAAATACCGCCAGCGCCATGCCCAGGGTAACGTTCAGGTCGGTAGTGGGGACGACCTTGAAGAACAAGTGGTCATTGCCGGCAGCCTTCGCCGCAGCCATGGGCAGCCAGTCTACCGGCACCAGGTCCATCAGGTTCATCAGGAAGACCCAGACAAAGATGGTCAGCGCCATGGGCGCCACCATGCTGTTGCGGTGCTGAAAAGTGTCTTTTACCAGCTTGTCGACGAAGTCGATGGTGAGCTCCACAAAGCTCTGGAAACCGCTCGGCACACCGCTGGTCGCCTTCTTGGCGGCCCGGGCAAACAGGAAGCTGAACAGCAGGCCGAGGCCGATTGCCCAACCCAGGCTGTCGAGGTGAATGGCCCAGAAGCCCATGTCGGCAGCCTCCTGGGAGGAGTGAGCCATGGTCCAGGTGCTCTCGCTCAGAACGGTGCCGTCAGCACGGGTGTAACCCGCCGGCAACTTGCCGTAGGCCATGTTCTGCAGGTGGTGTTGGATATAATCCGTCGCGGTTTGAGCTTCGCCTGCCATAGTTCCTCAGCACTCAATCAATTGAATTTGTCTTCTGCGCCGGTCAGCGGACCAGACGCGCCACCAACAGCCACTGCAGAATGATGCAGCAGCTGTAGCTGATAAACAGCGCGGCCGCGTCGAGCGGCCTTACCACGGCAAACACTGCCGCGAACCCCGCCAGGGTCAGGATGAACTTGCCCGTTTCCGCGCGGTAGAACGAAGCTACCACCCGGTCGGCGTCGCGCGCGCCGCGATGGCGGAAGGCGCGGAAGCCAAAATAGGCATTGGGCAGCGCACACAGCGCGCCACCGATAAAAACCGACAGCGCCGTTACCGGCCGCCCGTAAAAATGCAATACCGATCCCGCCAGCGATACCAGCACCAGCTGTACCGCAGCGACCAACAACACCGGGGGTCTATACATAGGCGGGACTTGGCCGACCAGGTTAGCGCTTTCCGCCCAAAATTTGGGCGTGCGAATTATAGGAGTAACCCCATTCCCGGTTCAACTGCAAAATCTGGCCAACTTATTTAATTTTCGGCGTTTTTTCGTTGCAGATTGCCCAGGCAGTGAGTATTCACCAACTTTTATCCCTAAAGGCATTGTGCGCCGTTTTGGGGCGCACGAAACCACCAGATCAATCCTCGCGGTACCCCAGGTGGGCGAGGATACCGTCCAGCTCATCGAGGCTGTTGTATTTCAGCACCAGCTTGCCCACACCTTTCTCGTTGTGATCGATATTGACCGGCACTCCCACCTTTTCCGACAGCCGCTCGCTAAGCCGGCGGATGTTCGGATCCTGCTTCGGCTTGGCCGGCGCGGGATGCTGGGCCTGGTGCACAATCCGGCGCACCAGCGCCTCGGTCTGGCGGACCGTCAGGCCCTTGTCCACCACCTGGCGTGCCGCGGCGCGCTGGGCCTCACCCGCCAGCCCCAGCAGGGTCTTGGCGTGGCCCAGCTCCAGGTCGCCGCGCTCAAGGAAGGTGCGTACATCCTCGGTCAGACTGAGCAGGCGCAACAGGTTGGTGACGGCGGTGCGGGACTTGCCCACCGCTTCGGCCACCTGCTGCTGGGTCAGCTCGAATTCGTCCTGCAGTCGCTTCAGGGCCAGCGCTTCCTCGACCGGGTTCAGGTCCTCGCGCTGGATATTCTCGATCAGCGCCATGGCGATGGCGGCTTCGTCGGGCACGTCACGCACCAGCGCCGGCACCCGGTCCAGCTCAGCCAGCTGGGCGGCCCGCCAGCGGCGCTCCCCGGCAATAATCTCGTAGGCCTGCTCGCCCACGGGCCGTACCACGATCGGCTGCATGATGCCCTGGGCGCGGATGGAGTCCGCCAGCTCCTGCAGGGACTCCTGCGGGAAATCGCGGCGCGGCTGGTAGCGGCCGCGCTGCAGGAATTCAATCGGCAGCTCGCGCAGCTCGCCATCGACGGCGTTCTTGCTCTCACTGCCGGTTGCCATGGCGATGGCCTGGCTGGCCTCGCCACTGATCAGGTGGGACAGGTTCTTGCCCAGCCCCTTGCGCCTGGTGGCCATATGGTTCTTACCTCAAGTTAAACGGCTTCCGCCACCGGGCGGTTCGGGTTGGTGGCGTGGCGACGGGTCATTTCACCGGCCAGCGCCAGGTAGGCAATCGCTCCCTTGGAGTGCTTGTCGTAATCCAGTGCCGGCTTGCCGTAACTTGGCGCCTCGGCCAGGCGCACGTTGCGCGGGATACAGGTGCGGTAGAGGCGCTCGCCGAAATACTCGGACAGCTGCTCGGAAACGTCGCTGGTCAGGCTGTTGCGCGGGTCGTACATGGTGCGCAGGATGCCCTCGATCCTCAACTCCGGGTTGGCGGCGCGCTGGATCTGGGTGATGGTATCGATCAGGGCTGACAGCCCCTCCAGCGCGTAGTACTCACACTGCATCGGGATCAAAACACCGTTGGCGGCACAGAGCGCGTTCACCGTAAGCATGTTCAGGGAGGGGGGGCAATCCACCACGATGTAGTCGTAATCCTCCGCGATCGGGCGCAGGGCCCGGCGCAGGCGCGACTCACGGCCGTCCATATCCAGCAACTCCACTTCCGCGGCGGAGAGATCGCCGTTGGCCGGCAACAAGTCGAAACCACTCTCGGTCCGGACCACCCCGTCCCGGGCGGCCGCGTCCCCGGCCAGTACGTCGTAGGAGGAAAGTGATAGCTGGCTCTTGTCCACGCCGCTGCCCATGGTGGCATTACCCTGGGGATCCAGGTCGATCAGCAGGACCCGGCGACGACTGGCGACAAGGGAGGCGGCCAGGTTGACACAGGTGGTGGTCTTGCCCACACCGCCTTTCTGGTTGGCTACGGCAAATATCTTGCTCAAGGTTCTTGTCCTTTATTCTCCCCGGGGACGCCCTCCCTGAAGTCGCCCGGGTCGCACGGCAACGGCCGGCGTCAGCAGGCACGGCCCGATCTGGGGGCGCGCGCAGGTCTCGGAATTCTGTTATTCAAACTGGTTCTTTTCAGCGCGGGAAAGTCGCCAGGCCGCCGTTTCAGTCACGGCGGAGGACGATGAGGTGGCGATCCGCATCGCAACCCGGTACCGACAGGGGATGCACCTGCTCGACCTTAATCGCTTTTGGGAGCGTGCTCAACTCATCTTCCGGCCACTTGCCTTTCATAGCGTAAAACCTGCCACCATCAGTTAGCAAGTGCTCACACCAATGCACCATATCGGTCACCGAGGCAAATGCCCGGGAGACCACTCCGGCAAACCGCCGCTCCGGACGGTAGGCCTCCACCCGGTCGTTGACCACCGTGACATTGGGCAGCGGCAGCTGGCTTGCCACCTGGAACAGGAAACGGGTCTTCTTGCCGTTGCTGTCGAGCAACGTAATCGGTCGGTCCGGGTACATGATTGCCAGCGGGATGCCAGGCAGGCCACCGCCACTGCCCACGTCGATCAGGGGTGAATCGGCAGCGCCGCAGAGCTTCACTACACTGAGACTGTCGATGATGTGGCGCTCGAGCATCTGCGCGGGATCACGGACCGCCGACAGGTTGTAGGCGGCATTCCAGCGCGCGAACAGTGCCAGATACTCCAGCAGCTTGTCCTGCTGCTCCCGGGTCAGATTCAGCCCCATCGATTCCGCGGCCTGGGTGAGGCGCGGGCGGAACTCTTCCATTTGCAGAGAAATTGTCGGATCTCCCCTGTTTACCCCGAGGGGCACAACCTCGTAAGCGGGGGCGGGCACCGCCCCCGGGTATTCGCGGCCAGTCAACCGGCCTTTTTGCGGACCAACAGGCCGCGCTTTTTCAACTGGATCAGCAGCAGCGATACCGCCGCCGGTGTCACGCCGGGTATTCGCGATGCCCGTGCCAGGGTATCGGGGCGGGTCTCCTCGAGCTTCTGCTTTACCTCGCTGGAGAGTCCGGACACCCCACCGTAGTCAAAGTCCGCAGGCAACGGCGTATCTTCATAGGCCTGCAACCGCTCGATTTCCTCTCGCTGGCGGTCGATGTAACCGGCGTACTTGGCCGAGATTTCCACCTGCTCGGCGACGCGCTCGTCCGCGACCGCCTGGCCCTTGAGCCCGGCCACCTCGGCATAGCCCAACTCCGGGCGGCGCAGCAGGTCCATCAGGCTGTATTCCCGCGCCAACGGCTGCGGCAGGCGCTTCTCCACCGCTTCCGCCTGGGGGGTCTTCGGGTGCACCCAGGTATCGCGCAGCCGCTGGGTTTCCTGCTCGATGGCCTCGCGCTTCTCGCAAAAGGCCTGCCAGCGCGCATCCGGGACCAGGCCCAGCTCACGGCCGGTCTCGGTCAGGCGCAGGTCGGCATTGTCCTCGCGCAGCATCAGCCGGTACTCGGCGCGGCTGGTAAACATGCGGTACGGTTCCTTGGTGCCGCTGGTAATCAGGTCGTCCACCAGCACGCCCAGATAGGCCTCGTCGCGGCGCGGGCACCAGGCCTCTCGGCCACTGGCGCGCAGGGCGGCATTGGCGCCCGCCAACAGCCCCTGGGCGGCGGCCTCCTCGTAGCCGGTGGTGCCGTTGATCTGTCCGGCGAAGAAAAGCCCCTCGATGAACTTGGTTTCCAGTGACGGCTTCAGGTCGCGCGGATCAAAGAAATCGTACTCGATGGCATAGCCGGGGCGGGTGATATGGGCCCGCTCAAACCCGCGGATGGAATGCACCAGTTCCAGCTGCACATCGAAAGGCAGGCTGGTGGAGATGCCGTTGGGGTAGAGCTCATTGGTGGTCAGCCCCTCCGGCTCCACGAAAATCTGGTGGCTGTCCTTGTCGGCAAAGCGGTGCACCTTGTCCTCGATCGACGGGCAGTAGCGCGGCCCGACGCCCTCGATGACCCCGGAGAACATCGGCGAACGGTCCAGGCCGCCGCGGATCACATCGTGGGTGCGGGTGTTGGTGTGGGTGATCCAGCAACAGGCCTGGCGCGGGTGCTGGGCACGGCTGCCGAGGTAAGACATCACCGGGGTCGGGGTGTCCCCCCACTGCTCCTCCATCACGGAGAAGTCCACCGAGCGGGCGTCAATGCGCGGCGGGGTTCCGGTTTTCAGGCGCTCCACCCGGAAGGGCAGGTCCCGCAGGCGCTCGGCGAGGGCAATCGACGGCGGATCACCGGCGCGGCCACCGGAAAGGCTGTCCATGCCGATGTGGATGCGGCCGCCGAGGAAGGTACCGGCCGTGATCACCACGTTCGTTGCCCGGAATCGCAAGCCGGCGTTCGTGACCACGCCAACCACCCGGTCGCCCTCGACGATCAGGTCGTCCGCGGCCTGCTGGAAGATCGCCAGGTTGGGCTGTGACTCGAGCACCTCGCGGATGGCACTCCGGTACAGGGCCCGGTCAGCCTGGGCGCGCGTGGCCCGGACGGCCGGTCCCTTGCGGGCGTTGAGGACCCGGAACTGGATGCCTGCGCGATCGGTGGCTTCTGCCATGGCACCGCCCAGGGCGTCCACCTCCTTGACCAGGTGGCTCTTGCCAATGCCGCCAATCGCCGGGTTACAGGACATCTGGCCGAGTGTCTCGATGTTGTGTGTCAGCAGCAGTGTGGACGCGCCCATGCGCGCCGCGGCGAGGGACGCCTCGGTGCCTGCGTGACCGCCGCCGATCACAATCACATCAAAGTGTTTGGGGTATTCCATAACCTCGACCAGGGGGAGTTGAAAAGGGCGCACATTTTATAGCCAGTGCGGGTTCACAGCAAATCGATCTTTCCCACCTTCGGGGGCTCTCAACGGCATTGTAGGGTCAGTCCGCCAGGGATAATCCCCAAGCGGGGATGACTTTCTCCAAGTTGCCGATGCCTTTCTCAGAATAATTAAAGTTATACATGTCTATGTAGAGAGTTTGTTCTGTATTTGTTGTAACTATTGGGGCGCCCGGTTTTCTGTATAAAACTAAAAATGTTCACAAAATCAATCAGTTATATTGGCTGCTAGCCTGACCATAACCCGTTTGCCAGAGCAGGGGTAAGCCCGGTACGTCGCTGTGGACAGACGGGATAACTTTTGACGTTTATCGCGGCAGTGGAATTTATGCCCGGGTTCCTCCGCAGGTTACGGCGGTTTTATCCTCTTTTTTATGCACAGGGGGCGTTCCGCTTCCGCTGCCTGTGGGTAACAGCTGGTAAAAACTGTCCCAAGCCTGTGACTGGAAGGCGGGCTCTGGATAACCCTGTGGTCAGGTGTGCGCAACTTCTGTGTCCAGGCGGTTGATTTCCACTGGGTGAAATCTGGATCCTCCCGGAGTGGTCACGGTGCGGAAGCCAAAGGCTTGGCGGAAATGAAGGGGCCGGCCACTCCCGGAACCGGCCCCGAGTAGGCGACAGGTGGGTTATTTGCCGATACAGAAGCTGCCAAATATCTTGCCGAGTAGTTCGTCCGCGGTCATGGCGCCGGTGATCTCGCCGAGTGCCTGCTGGGCCTGGCGCAGGTCCTCGGCCAGCAGCTCTCCGGCACCACTGGAATGCAACTGGCTTGCCCCGGCTTCGATAAAGGCGCGGGCGCGGGCAAGGGCGTCCAGGTGGCGGCGGCGGGCGCTGAAATTTCCCTCTGCCGCGCCGCTGAATCCCATGCACTGTTTCAGGTGCTGGCGGAGGGCATCGAGGCCGGCACCGGTTTTCGCGCTAATGGCGATAACCGGGACGCCGTCGGTATGAGCCTGCAGTCCGGCGCTGTAGTCGGTCAGGTCGATCTTGTTCAAGACGAGGGTCAGCTTGTCCGGGTCTGGCAGGCGGGCGGTAAACTCGGGCCAGACAGCGTCCGGGTCGAGCGAGTGTGCCTGCTCTGCGTCGACCATCAGGAGTACGCGGTCCGCATGGCTGATCTCCTCCCAGGCCCGCTGGATCCCGATCTGCTCAACCTGGTCGGGTGAGTCACGCAGGCCGGCGGTGTCGGCGAACTGCAGTGGCATGCCATCGATATCCACATACTCCCGCAGGATATCCCGGGTGGTCCCGGCGATATCGGTGACGATGGCCGCGTCCCGGCCGGCCAGGGCGTTGAGCAGGCTCGACTTACCGGCATTCGGACGGCCGGCGATGGCCACCTGCATGCCCTCGCGCATGATGCTGCCCTGACGCGCCTGGACTTCGACCGATCCCAGGTGCTGTAAAAGTTGTTCAAGGTCCGCTGCAACCTTCCCGTCGGCAAGGAAATCGATTTCTTCTTCCGGAAAATCGATTGATGCTTCGACGTAAATACGTAAATTCGTCAAAGATTGGGATAAGTCTTCGATTTTTTCGGAGAAAGCGCCTTGCAGAGAGCGCATAGCGTTGCGTGCCGCCTGGGTGCTGCCGGCCTCGATCAGGTCCGCGATGGCCTCGGCCTGGGCCAGGTCAATCTTGTCATTGAGGAAAGCGCGCTCGGAAAACTCCCCCGGTCGAGCCTGCCGCGCACCCTCGCTGATGCAGGCCTCCAGGAGCTGGTCGAGAATGACCGGGCCGCCATGCCCCTGCAGTTCCACCACATCCTCACCGGTAAAGGAATGGGGGCCGGGAAAGAAGAGGGCGATGCCCTGGTCCAGGAGCTCCCCCTGATGGCGAAAATCCCGGTAATGGGCCCGGCGTGGTTGCAAGGGGGAGTCACCGGCGATAACGGCGGCAATATCTGCGGCCCGGGGTCCGGACAGGCGGATCACGCCGATACCGCCGCGTCCTGGCGCCGTGGCAACTGCTGCAATGGTATCCCGGTTGAGATTAAGCTCTGACATGGGAAAAGTTTATCCGAAAGGGAAGTTTCTGCGTTACTACGAAACAGGGCCGCATAGTGCGGCCCTGTTTCGGATGACTGTGAGAACGGAGCCCTGGTCAGTTGCCCGCTGTCTCGATCTGCTTGTTGAGGTACCAGGTCTGGCTGATGGTGATCAGGTTGTTCGCGATCCAGTAGATCACCAGCCCCGCCGGGAACCACAGGAAGAAGAAGGTCATCATCACCGGCATCAGTTGCATGATGCGCGCCTGCGTCGGGTCTGAGGGCTGCGGCTGGAGCTTCTGCATCAGCCACATGCTGGCGCCCATGATCACTGGCAGGATGAAGTATGGGTCCTTCACGGACAGGTCGTTAATCCACAGGATCCACGGGGCGTGCCGTAGCTCCACGGTTTCCATCAGCATCCAGTAGAGGCCGATAAAGACCGGCATCTGCAGCAGGATCGGGAAACACCCCCCCATGGGGTTGATCTTCTCGCGCCGGTAGAGCTTCATCGTCTCCTCGGCGAGCTTCTGGCGATTGTCCTTATACTGCTCCTGCAGTTTCTTCATCTGCGGGGCAAACTTCCGCATGCGCGCCATGGACTTGATACCGGCGGAACTCAGCGGGTAGAGCAGAGCCTTGATGAACACCGTCAGCAGGATGATGGCCCAGCCCCAGTTGTCGACGATATGCTCGTGGATAAAGTTCAGCACCCGGAACAGGGGCTTGGCGATCCACCACAGCCAGCCGTAGTCCACGGTCAGGTCCAGGTAGGGAGAGATCTCCTCCAGGCGGTAGACGTCCTTGGGACCGGCGTAAAATGAGGCGTGCAGTTCACCCTCACCACCCGGCGCAACCTGCACCGGCGGCGAGACGAAGCGCATGACATACAGGCCGCTTTTGAGCTGGCGCATCTCGAAGGTGTTGCGGACCTCCTGCTCCGGAATCCAGGCACTCAGGAAGTAGTGCTGGACCATGGCCACCCATCCGCCCTCGATCTTGACGGTGGTGGGTTCCTCGGCCATTTCCTCGAAATCCCGCTTGTAGTAGTTCTCGTCCGGAGTGCGCAATGCGCCGCCGAGGAACGGTGACATGCCAAGCCCGGCATCACTGGCTGGTACGTGGGCGTCCCGCTTGATCTGGCCGTACAGTGCGGCAGACCAGGGGGTGGATCCGCTGTTCTGCACCTTGTAGTTGACATCGATCAGGTAGTCGCCGCGGTGGAAAGTGAAGCTTTTGGTGATCTCCGCATCGCCTTGCTGGAGCTTCAGGTCCACGGTGAGGGTATCCTGTCCCTCTTCCAGTGCATAAGAGTTTTTCTCGGCGTGGAAGAGCGGGCGGCCCTTGGCGCTATCGGTGCCGTTGTCGCCGATCAGCCCGCTCTGGGAGATATAAGTGGAGTCCCGGGTCTGCTTAAGCAACAGGAGAGGCTGGTCTGGTGTTTCACGCTCCTGCGCGTGCTGGCGCAGGGCTACCTTGACGATATCGCCGCCGCGGGGGTTGATCAGTAGCTCAAACTCGTCGGTGGTAACACTGATCAGCTTGCCGTCGTCAGCCAGGTCCGGGCCCGTGCTGCCTGGTTGCTGGAGCTGCGGGACGTCGCCTTCCTCTCCCGGGGTCGGCACAGTGCCGGCCTGCCCGGTGTTGACGATCTCTCGGTCGATTTCCGGGGCGCGCCGTTCCTGGAAAGCGTTCCACTGGAAAATCAGGGCCAGTAAAACTGCGGCGATTCCGCCCAGCAGCGCGTAACGTTGCCAATCCATCTTATATCCTGGGGTGTCTGCTTTGAGGTTTGCTAGTGGTCTTGTTCGCCGGAAGCGGGTGGAACCGGATCCAGGCCACCGGGATGCCAAGGGTGGCATTTTATAAGGCGGCGTCCGGTTAAATAACCCCCCTTAAGGAATCCGTGTGCTTTTAATGCCTCCTCCGCATAATGGGAGCAGGTGGGGTAGAAGCGGCACTGGTTGCCGACCCAGGGACTGAGCAGGTAGCGATAACCGTGGATCAGCCTGATCGCCAGCCAGGTCATCGCCGTTTGCCCCTCTCTTGTGGATCGTTCATGCGCCGGGTCAGTTTGCGCCACTGCTTGTCGAACAGCTTTGCCAGCGCTTCGTTGTCCAGCTCACCGACACCCGGGCGGGCGATGACCACGGCGTCTACAGCCGGCAGCGCGTGCTGGCGCAGGCGGAAGGACTCGCGGGCGATACGTTTGATGCGATTGCGGTCGGTGGCGTTGCGGACATGCTTTTTGGCCACAACCAGTCCCAGGCGGGGATGCCCGAGCTCGTTTGGAACGGCGAGGATCAGGAGGTTGGGGTGCGCGGCACGTACCTGGGTCCCGGAGAAAACGGTCCGGTACTGTGCCGCGTTAAGCAGGCGCAGCGGCTTGGCAAATCCGAAGTCGCTGCGTTCCTGTTGCATATATAAGGAAGGACGTCCCGCAGGGCGGGGCGAACTTATGCAGACAGGACCTTGCGACCCTTGGCGCGGCGACGGGCCAGTACCTTGCGACCGTTTTTGGTGGCCATGCGGGCACGGAAGCCGTGGTTGCGCTTGCGCTTCAAGTTGCTGGGCTGGAATGTACGTTTCATGGTCTTGCTACCTGAGACTTTGTATTCGGATATTCATGGGGCGGACCCCGGCCGCTGGCTCTGCTCCCGGCCCGTTTGGGGCGGAACTGTGCGCTGCGAAGGCGGCGGATTGTATAGAAAGGCACCAGTGAAATCAACGGAGTTGGGCGGAGAAATCACGGGCAGGGCTATCAGTTTCCCTTTTATTCTAGCCCTGGGCGGGGGTGGGCAAGGTGGCGCACGGTGTCTTCCTGAATGCCCACCGCTTTACCCCAAGATACCCACAGCCTGATGTGGATAAGTCTGACGGGAGGTTGTCTGGAGTTGGTCATATATTGTTCAAGCCTTTGAATCTAGGGCGTTTTTTTACCTGTGATTATTAATAAAAGAGGTTCCTGTTGTGGATAACCGGGCGCGGGGAAGGTTATAATCCGGGGTCTTTCGCGCGGCCCCGCAGGTCCCCTGAGAGGGGCCGGTAGCTTTGCCGTGACACTCTTTATTTATTTTCATTTCCTGGGTTTGTGGGGGGTTCTTTGTCTGAGTCCGTATGGAAGCAGTGCGCGGCCTGTTTGCAGGACGAATTGCCGTCACAGCAGTTCAATACCTGGATACGGCCCCTGCGGGTAACGTCCGCGACTGCCGGCGAATTGCGCCTGCAGGCTCCGAACCGGTTCGTGCTCGACTGGGTAAACGGCAAGTTCCTCAACCGTATCCGCGAGCTGGTGGCCCATTACAGCGGCGGTGAGCCGCTGGAGATCGTGCTCGAATCTGCCGCTCGGGGCACGGCCCCACGGTTTTCGCGGGGCCGTCGCGCGGCAGCAGATACTGGCCGTGCCCCGGCGCCCCAGGGGCACGGGCGTCCGGTGGCACCGGTTTCGGAGGAGGCCGCAGCGCCCCATGCGGTTGCCGCGGAGGAGGCCACCGCCGAGCAGGTCAGCAGTGGTGAGTTAGCGCTCACTGATGTCCGGGGCCCGGCGCGTCCAGCGCCTGCAGCGCCCTCTCCGACGCCGGTGGGGGGTAACCCTACCGGGCGAGCGGCGTCTGAGGGCGGTCGGAATGTAGAGGTTGAAGGGGCGATCAAGCACGGCAGCTCCCTCAATCGTAATTTTACCTTCACGTCTTTTGTCGAGGGGAAGTCGAACCAGCTGGGCCTGGCGGCGGCGCAACAGATTGCGGACAATCCAGGCGGTGCCTACAACCCCCTCTTTATTTATGGTGGTGTGGGGCTGGGCAAGACCCACCTGATGCACGCGGTGGGTAATGCATTGCTGGAGCGCAACCCCAACGCCAAAGTGGTTTACCTGCACTCGGAGCGATTTGTGGCCGATATGGTTAAAGCGCTCCAGTTGAACGCGATCAGTGATTTCAAGCGATACTATCGGTCAGTTGATGCTCTCCTGATTGACGATATCCAGTTTTTTGCCGGCAAGGAGCGCTCCCAGGAAGAGTTCTTCCATACCTTCAATGCCCTGCTCGAGGGTGGCCAGCAGATCATCCTGACCTGTGATCGCTACCCGAAGGAGATCGACGGCCTCGAGGAGCGACTAAAGTCCCGCTTCGGATGGGGGCTGACGGTTGCGGTTGAGCCCCCGGAACTTGAGACGCGGGTGGCTATCCTGATGAAAAAGGCGGAGCAGGTAGGGGTGGACCTGCCTCATGATTCCGCATTCTTTATCGCGCAGCGTATTCGCAGCAATGTACGGGAGCTGGAAGGGGCGCTGCGGCGGGTTGTTGCCAACGCCCAGTTCACAGGTCGCCCGATCGATGACGTGCTGGTGCGCGAAGCATTGAAGGACCTGCTGGCGCTGCAGGACCGGCTGGTAAGTATCGATAATATCCAGCGTGTGGTGGCTGAGTACTACAAGATCAAGGTGGCGGACCTGCTGTCGAAGCGCCGCAGCCGCTCGGTGGCCCGGCCCCGCCAGGTTGCGATGTCCCTGGCCAAGGAGCTGACCAACCACAGCCTGCCCGAGATTGGTGACGCATTTGGTGGTCGTGATCACACGACGGTGCTACACGCGTGCCGTAAAATCCGGGAGCTACAGGAATCCGATGCAGATATTCGCGAGGACGTGAAGCTGCTGACTCGCTCGCTGACTACCTGACCCAATAAACGACAACACAAGGCGATAAGACCCATGAAATTCAATGTGAGCCGGGACGCCCTGCTGAAACCGCTACAACTGGTTGCCGGCGTGGTAGAAAAGCGCCAGACCCTGCCGGTACTGGCCAATGTGCTGATGCAACTGCGGGGGCAGGAGTTGTCCCTCACTGGTACCGACCTGGAGGTGGAAATTGTCGGGCGGCTGCCGGTCGATGCCGTAGAGCTCGAAGGCGAGGTGACTGTCCCGGCACGCAAGCTGCTCGACCTCTGCCGCTCCCTCCCGGATGGTGCCGAACTCAAGTTCGAGCGCGATGGTGAGCGGCTGATCCTGCGCAGTGGCCGCAGCCGCTTCCAGCTATCCACCTTGCCGGCGACCGATTTCCCGAATCAGGAGGAGACCAGTGCCCAGACGCGATTCTCCATTTCCCAGCGGGAGATACGGCGCCTGATCGAGGCTACCGGTTTCGCCATGGCCCAGCAGGATGTCCGCTACTACCTCAACGGCCTGCTGCTGGAGTGTCGCCCGCAGCAGCTGCGCGCAGTGGCGACCGATGGCCACCGGCTGGCACTCTGCGACCGCGATGCACCGGGCCTGAATGTTGAGGGGCCGTTGCAGGCTATCCTGCCCCGCAAGGGGGTGCTGGAACTGGGCCGGCTGCTGGAGGATACCGATGCGCCAGCGGAGGTGGTGCTGGGCAATAACCATATCCGCGTCATCAGTGGGCAGTTCACTTTCACTTCAAAGCTTGTTGACGGCAAGTTCCCTGATTATGAGCGCGTCCTGCCCCGGGCCACGGGCAATGAGATCTATGCTGACCGCCAGGCGCTGCGCCAGGCGTTTTCCCGTGCAGCGATCCTCTCCAATGAGAAGTATCGGGGCGTACGCCTGCAAATCTCTGAAGGGTTGCTGCAGATTGTCGCGAATAACCCGGAGCAGGAAGAGGCTGAAGAGCAGGTTGTGGTCGATTACGTCGGCGAGCCGCTGGAGATCGGTTTCAATGTCAGCTACCTGCTGGATGTGACGGCGGCGATCCATAGCGACCAGATTCGTATTGGCCTGGCGGATGCCAACAGCAGTGCGCTGCTGCAGCAACCGGAGGAGGGGGATGCCCTCTATGTGATCATGCCGATGCGCCTGTAACTCCCTGTTTGTGATCGGTATTTTTAATATTCTCGCCCTCTTCAGCGCCGGGGCTGTATACGCCCCGGCATCTCTCCCCTCAGGCACGCCTTCCACTTCATTCTGGGTTGTAGCTTTGGCTTCTCCGGAGCAGTGGTCGTGACGCTCAGGCGCCTTGTTCTCACCAATTTCAGGAATATCGGGTACGCGGATCTGGACCTGGGGCCCAGTGTTAACCTGTTCTGTGGCATGAACGGATCCGGGAAGACGTCCCTCCTGGAGGCGGTGCACATGCTTTCCAGTGGGCGCTCGTTCCGAACCCGCCAGCATCAGTCTGTCATTCGGGAAGGTTGCGATGGGTTGACGGTGTTCGGCCAACTGCAGGAGGCGAGCGCTCTGGGTATAGAGCGGATACGCTCAGGCGGGGGAAGGATTCGGATTAATCAGGAGAATGCGGCGTCCAGCTCACAGCTGGCAGCACTGCTGCCGCTGCAGGTGATCAACAGCGAGAGTTTCGCTGCCCTGGACGGCGGCCCTGGTGTGCGGAGGAGGCTTCTGGACTGGACTGTGTTCCACGTGGAACATTCCTATATCCAGGCCTGGAAGGCCTACCAAATCGCCCTGAAGCAGCGAAATGCACTGCTGCGTCGTGGTAAAATCAAGGCAGAAGACATCGCCATCTGGGAGCAGCGGCTGGCGTCGGCGGGCAACACCGTGGACAGTTTTCGCGCTGCCACGCTCGAACCCCTCCGGGCCGCTTTCTTCGGGTTGCTGGAGGATATGCCGGATTCACCGTTGCGGCGCGTGGAGTTCAGTTACCGCCGCGGCTGGCGCAAGGATGCAGACCTTCTGGAGGCTCTGGCCGCATCCAGGGAGGTGGATGTGGCGCAGGGGCATACGCGAATCGGGCCCCAGCGCGCCGACCTGCGTTTCAGTGTCGGTGGTGAGCCTGCACACCAGATCCTCTCCCGTGGTCAGCAAAAGATGCTGGTGTGTGCGCTCAGGGCTGCGATGGCGGCCGTGGTGCGCAAGCGTGGCGATAAACCGGTTTTTCTGGTGGATGACCTGCCCTCTGAGCTGGACCCTGAGAACCAGGTACAGTTTGCCCACTGGGTCAGCCGAGTGGCTGGGCAGGTCCTGGTGACCGGCATCGAGCCGGAGGTGACCAGCCGGCCCTGGCGTCAGCTGGCCCACCCATGGAATACCCCGACCATGTTCCACGTGGAACATGGAACAATCAAAGCTGTCCCGTTGGCAGCCGATAATAGTTGAATGGAGTAATTCAATGTCAGAGCAGAACAGCTATGACTCCAGTAGTATCAAGGTACTGAAGGGCCTGGATGCGGTACGCAAGCGTCCGGGGATGTATATCGGTGATACGGATGACGGCACCGGCCTCCACCACATGGTGTTTGAGGTGGTAGATAACTCCATCGACGAGGCGCTCGCGGGGCATTGCGATGAAATCCGGGTCACCATCCACCCGGATGAATCCATGTCCATCTCGGATAATGGCCGTGGTATACCCACTGAAATGCACGAAGAAGAGGGGGTTTCCGCCGCTGAAGTCATCATGACCGTTCTCCATGCCGGCGGTAAGTTTGATGACAATACCTACAAGGTGTCCGGCGGCCTTCACGGTGTAGGGGTTTCCGTGGTGAACGCGCTGTCGGAGGAGCTCAAACTGACCATTCGCCGTGGCGGCAAGATTCATGAGCAGGTCTACCACCATGGTGTACCCCAGGCCCCTTTGACCATCGTGGGGGATTCCGACCATTCGGGGACTACCGTCCACTTCAAGCCCTCCGCCGAGACTTTCAGTAATATCGAGTTCCACTTCGACCAGCTGGCCAAGCGCCTGCGTGAGCTGTCGTTCCTGAACTCCGGTGTCCGCATCGTCCTGAAGGATGAGCGCTCGGGCAAGGAGGAGGTCTATGAATACGAGGGCGGGTTGCGGGCCTTTGTAGAGTTCCTGAATCACGCCAAGACCCCCATCAACAAGGTCCTGCACTTCCAGAGCCAGCGGGAAGATGGCATTGGTGTTGAAGTCGCCCTGCAGTGGAATGACAGCTTCCAGGAAAACATCTTCTGCTACACCAACAATATTCCCCAGCGGGATGGGGGGACTCACCTGGCCGGCTTCCGCGCCGCGCTGACCCGCGGGCTGAACAACTACATCGAGAAAGAGGGAATGGGCCGCAAGGACAAGGTCAATACCACCGGCGATGATGCGCGGGAGGGACTGACGGCCATCATCTCGGTCAAGGTCCCCGACCCGAAGTTCTCTTCCCAGACCAAGGACAAGCTGGTGTCGTCTGAAGTTAAGCCTGCAGTCGAGCAGGAAATGGCACAGCACTTCAGCGACTACCTGCTGGAAAACCCCCAGGAAGCCAAGTCCGTCGTCACCAAGATGATTGACGCCGCCAAGGCCCGCGAAGCGGCCCGGAAGGCCCGGGAGATGACCCGCCGCAAGGGCGCACTGGACATTGCCGGCCTGCCCGGCAAGCTGGCCGACTGCCAGCAGAAGGATCCGGCGCTGTCGGAAATCTACCTGGTGGAGGGTGACTCAGCCGGTGGTTCTGCCAAGCAGGGCCGTGATCGCCGCACCCAGGCCATCCTGCCGCTGAAGGGCAAGATCCTGAACGTGGAGAAGGCCCGTTTCGACAAGATGCTGTCCAGCGCCGAGGTGGGCACCCTGATCACTGCCCTGGGCTGTGGCATCGGCAAGAGCGAGTTCGACCCGGACAAGCTGCGCTACCACTCGATCATCATCATGACGGACGCCGACGTGGACGGTGCGCATATCCGCACCCTGTTACTGACGTTCTTCTTCCGCCAGATGCCCGAACTCATTGAGCGCGGTCATATTTTCATCGCCCAGCCTCCCCTGTACAAAATCGCCAAGGGCAAGCAGGAGCAGTACCTGAAGGATGAGGCGGCACTGACCCAGTTCCTCACCAACGCGGCACTGGACAGCGCCACCCTCTACGTGAATCCCGAGGCGCCGGGTCTCTCAGGTGAATCACTGGAAACCCTGGTGGGGGAATACCGGACCGTGCTGAACACCATTGACCGCCTTTCCCGGGTCTATCCGGAGGAGGTGCTGCGCAGCATGATCTACCAGCCCAGCCTTTCACCTGAAGACCTGCAATCACGGGAGAAGATGGAAGCCTGGTGCAAACAGCTGCAGGAGCAATTGCTGGAAGAGGCCAATGGTGGCGGCCGCCGCCATGAGCTGACTGTGCAGGAAAATACCGAACGCGGACTCTTCCTGCCGCATGTCCATGTAGTGGCCCACGGCGTCAGCAGTGATTACCTGATCAACCACGAGTTCTTTGAATCCGCTGAATACCGTTCGATTCGGGCCCTGGGTGAGAAGATGGTGGGGCTGATGGAAGAGGGCGCCTATGTCCAGCGCGGAGAGAAGCAGCAACCGGTCAGCAGCTTCCCCGAGGCCCTGGAGTGGCTGATGAACGAGAGCCGCCGCGGCTACAGCATCCAGCGTTACAAGGGGCTGGGCGAGATGAACCCGGAGCAGCTGTGGGAGACCACCATGAATCCGGAAACCCGCCGCATGCTTCAGGTAACCGTCGAGGATGCGATCGCTGCGGACCAGATCTTCACCACACTGATGGGCGACCAGGTGGAGCCCCGGCGCGACTTTATCGAGAGCAATGCTCTGGCGGTGGAGAACCTGGATGTCTGATGGTTACCGGGTTGTGTCCCGAACCTGACCACGACAAGGTGAACAAACAAAAACGGCCGCTCCTGCGGCCGTTTTTGCATTGACTGGGCGAAGCCCAGCCCCGCTACCTTTCTACCTAGCTACCTCTCCAGCAGCAGCCCACACTCGCGGTGCTCCTCACCCTTGGTGGGGTCGAAATAGATATCGTTGTCGGGCAGCTCGTTCTCGTAAACGTACTCCTCAACATCCAGTTCGGTGAGGTGGAACATGGGTGCCACCCGGATGGTGCCATGATTGCCCTCGGTAAAGATATCCAGGTTCCGGCGGTGGGCATTCTGGTCGTGACGGATACCGTTCAGCCACACATCCGGTTTCAATTCCTGCATGGCCCGGTTGAAGGGTTCAAGCTTTACCGTACGGGAAAAGAAGTCGTGCTCCGGGGTATCCAGTTGCGGGATACCCCCGTAGACCGCGTTGTAGTGGGCCGCGGACATCTTTGGCGAGTACGTATGCAGGTTGAGGTCTAACTGCTTGATCAGCCGCTCGATATGCCGGTAGGTCTCCGGCGTATTGTAGCCGTGGTCTACCCAGATCACAGGGATATCCGGCTTGGCGCGGGTCACCAGGTGCAGGAATGCCACCGCCAGCGGCCTGAAATTGGTGAAAACTACCGGGTTCTCCGCATGCTCCATGGTAAAGCGCATGATCTCGCTGGGCTTCGCGGCTCGGAAGCGATCGTTCAACCCCTGCAGGTCGGCACCGTGATGAAAGGTACGCTGTTGGGGCAGGGGCTGGGCGAGCGCGCTGGTCGATTTGCTTTCCACGTCAGGATTTCCCGGTTGGACTACTGGATTCGAGACTGCATGCTACTTGGTCGAGGCAAGGCTGAAAAATAATAAAACAGAGTCAGGCTAGACCAATCAGTTATATGGGGCAGGAGGTGACCCGGTCTGTAGCATCAGGCGCGCCGGCGCATAGATTCAGTGCGCAGCTCCTCACGGTACATCACCAGTTCCTGCTGCCCGGCAACGGGATTGGCCTCGCGCCCGGTTTCGATAAATCCATAGCGCTGCAGAAAGAAGCGCCCGCCGAGGTTTTCCTCCAGCACCCGCACCGACCGCACGCGGTTTTCTTCCACTACATGGTCAAGCAGCAGGCTGCCGGCGCCCGTTCCCTGTAGCGCGCGCGCTACGAACAGGCACTGTAGTTCACCGTCACTGGACACGGAGACCAGTCCATCGGGCCGCACAAGCCCGCACCGGGAGAAAACCCTGACGGTCTCCGCAGCAAGTGCGCGATAAAACACCGGTCGTCGGGCCTCCCAGAAACGGCGCGGCAGGGAGGGGTGGGCCTCGCTAAAGGTATCGATCCAGAGACGCTCCAGGCGCTCCCTGTCGGCTGGTACCAGAGGACGAATCATTGCTACCCCGTAAGTAAGCACTCGCCAGCTATCTTAATCCGCCGTCTGCACGCTTCCGAACCTGAAGAGCGAAGCGCGGGAGGCACCTCCACAAAGCAGGCGTGGTAAAGGGCAATTAACAGTAGCGTCCCCGTAAACCTGATAGTAAAATTGAATCATTCTCATTAACAAGCTCAATTGAATAACACTGTACCGTCCATGGAGGATGCATGACCCGCTTTGTTCTCTCGCCGCTGGCGATTGCCCTGGCTAGCGCCGTTTCTGTTCCCGCCATCGCCCAGGAGGAGACTCCGGCACTGGAAACCCTGTCGGTGATCGGTGATAGCGAGTCGGTAAAGACGCTGCCCGGATCCGCCCACCTGGTGGATGCTGAAGAGCTCGCAAAATTCGAGTTTGTGGACATCAACCGTATTGTCCGCAGCGTTCCCGGCGTCTACCTGCGTGAGGAAGACGGATATGGGCTGCGCCCGAACCTGGGTATCCGGGGCTCCGGCAGCGGCCGCTCCAGCAAGATCTCGCTGATGGAG
The DNA here is from genome assembly GCF_021729035.1 of Microbulbifer sediminum. Lineage (GTDB taxonomy): Bacteria > Pseudomonadota > Gammaproteobacteria > Pseudomonadales > Cellvibrionaceae > Microbulbifer > Microbulbifer sediminum. Next base: position 165,867 of record NZ_JAJSAP010000007.1, read on the forward strand.
GACGGTGTCCTGGCTGCGCCGGCACCCTATGCTGCCCCCTCCGCATACTACTTCCCCACTGCCGGCCGCCTGAGCGGTATCGAGGTACTCAAGGGGCCGGCAACACTGAAGTACGGGCCCTTTACGGTCGGTGGCGCGGTAAACATGCTCAGCACCCCGATTCCCGAGACGACCGCTGGCGCCGTGAAGGTTGAGGCCGGGCAAAACGGTGAGAATCGCCTGCACACCTACTACGGCAGCAGCACGGATACCACCGGCTTCCTGCTGGAAACCCACAAGCAGTATGCGGATGGTTTCCGCGATATCGATCGCGCCGGCAGTGCCGATATCCAGAAGGAAGACTACCTGATCAAGGGCCGCCTCAAGTCCGCTGCGAGTGCCACCTACCAGCAGCAGCTGGATGTGAAGCTGCAGTATTCTGAAGAGCTGTCCGGCATGAGCTATGTGGGCCTGACCGATAGCGATTTCGACAGCGACCCGAACCGCCGCTACGGCCTTACGGCGCTGGACGAGATGCAGAACCGCCACAGCACAGTGCAGCTCAACCACAGCATTGCCCTGAGCGACAGCTTCTCCATCCACACCCAGGCCTACTACAACAAGTTCAAGCGTGACTGGTTCAAGGCCAACAATGCCGGCGACTTGCTCGATGCCGCCAATGAAGGCGACACCCTGGCGCAGGCGATCCTGGATGGCGATGCCGATTTCCAGGGCCTCGAAGTGAAGCACAACAACCGCAAATACGACGCCCGCGGACTGCAAGTAAGTGCTAACTGGCAGCTGACTACAGGCACCATCGGCCATGACCTTGATTTCGGTCTGCGCCGCCACTGGGATGAGGTGGACCGCTTCCAGCCAGTGGAAATCTATGACCAGGTGGATGGATCGCTATCCTTCGTTGAAAAGGAGCTTCCCACCGGGGGTAACAACCGTGTGGAAGAGGCGGATGCCACATCCTTCTTTATTTACGACGATATCGCGCTGGCGGACAACCTGACCCTCACTGCGGCACTGCGCTACGAGGACGTTGAAACGGAACAGCAGCGCTACGACGATGTGGAGCGCAATGTGGCGGGAAGCTCCCGCTCCAACCAGGTAGACGAGTGGCTGCCGGGCGTCGGGCTGGTCTACGACATCAATGGCCAGTGGAGCCTGCTGGCTGGTGTCCATCGCGGCTTTGCGCCTCCCGGTGCCGGTTCCAAGGACGGCGTAGGTGCTGAGCTGTCCACCAACTACGAGTGGGGTGCACGCTTCGACAACGGTAACCTGAATGGTGAGCTGATCGCCTTCTACAGCGATTACGAAAATACCGTGCAGAACTGCTCCGTGGCCGTACCCTGCCCGGATGGCGCCGACAGCGGCACCTTTGGCCTGGGCGAGGCTGAGATCCAGGGCTTTGAAGCTGCGCTGGGCAGTGAGTGGGCACTCGCAAACGGCTGGATCATCCCCCTGCGCGCGACCTATACCTTCACCGATGCCGAGACCACCGAGAACAGTGACGATGGCGCCATCCTTGCCGGGGACAACCTGGCATACGTGCCGGAAAACGTCTTTGCCCTCAGCACCGGAATCGACAGTGGCGCCAACTGGCGGATCAACCTGAGTGCGGCGTTCCAGGATGAGATGTGCGTAAACACCGACTGCAACCGCGGTGGTACCGATCAGTACGACTACACCGGTTCCCTGTGGGTATTGGATGCAGCGGCTCATTACGACTTCAGCCAGGACCTGAGCGGCTACCTGAAAGTCGACAACCTGCTGGACGAGCAGGAGATCATCAGCCGTAGCCCCGACGGTGCCCGCGCCAACAAGCCGCGCACTGCAATCCTGGGTGTGAAGTACGCCTTCTGATCCAGGACCAAAGCCCCGGAAAAAAAGCCGCGACATTGTCGCGGCTTTTTTTTGCCTGGTTCACGGGTGGTGGTACTTCATGCAAGTCGGTCGGCTGGGTTGAACAACGGCCAGGCACTACCATATCCAATGGCTGGGAATTGATGAAAAACAGAGACCCGGGAGCAAATGAGCATGAAACAGAAGCTGGTGTCCGCCTGCGTTGCCGCGCTGATCCTGCAAAGCGCACTTGTCCTGGCTGAGCAGCCGCAAGTCGGCGCGGAAGAGGCGAAACAACAGGCGATCACTGTAGCAGCCGATTACCTGGACGTGCGTGCCGACCGCCTGGCGGTGATTGCCATTGAACCCCGCACCTGGTCCGATTCCAGCCTCGGCTGCCCGAAACCCGGCCGCCGTTACCTGCCTGCCACTATCGAGGGCTATATCGCTACCGTCGCGCACGGCAGTGAACATTACCGCGTGCACCTGGGCGATAACCGCGGGCTGGTCTGCGAGGGTGTCTTGCGAGAGGGAGCCTGATGCCAGGCAAAGGACATGGCCCGAGACTAGACGTAAAAATATAGCGCGCTACGACGACGGGAGGGCGATGTAACAATACGAGGCCGGAGAATGGCACGGCGGGAATCCGGTCGTCGTCAGTCTCTCCTGTAGCGAATAACAGTGCCCGCCTGCGTGCATGGCACCGGACGCGTCAATCGATGCTGGACGTATACCTGAAGCGGAGAAAGCGGCCTTGCTGCTCGCTTTGTGCAAGCTTACTTGAATTCCGTTAGCGCATCCCTGCATAGCAGCTATGAACATCGCACCCAAATGACAAAATGACATAGGCCTCCGGGCACTATTTACCGCGCGCTGCCGGGGACGGTAGGGCTTCTGGGCACCAAAGCCAAAGTAATTCCCAATGGCACCGGTCTATTAAGTGCCGGGCCTGGCAGTACCATGCACCTCCCGATGCTCTGTGTCCTCAAGGAACCGGATCCTCCACCAGGCTGTTCTGGTAAAGGACACAGTGAGCGCGCGGATTCATTGAGTAAACGAACTGGTTTCGGGAAAGAATCCATTTCGACTAAGCACCAGTTGCCGCACAATTTAGTGAAGCCCGGGTAATGCCAGAGAAAGCCTATAGCAATGAACACTGGCGAGGGGCGTCCTACGCTTCGGAAAAAAATATCCGCTCAAATATTCCCTGTCGTTTTACAGTGAAGCTGCCACAGGCATTGTCTCCATTCTAACGCCACAGGAACGGCCGACCTGCTTACCTGTACAAGGAAAAATTCGCCTGCCTGCCGGAATTGGTCGGGGCTTTCTTGCATAACCTGACAACGAAATTCTCGCCGGGATGAAACTGTGCCTGGGTCTCACTGGAAGCTGGCCCTGGGCAAAGCTGCTTCCCCGGGGAATATCAACAATGCTAGTCATGCAAACAAAAAAGGATCAAAAGAATTAGCGAAAGCTCTGGTGTCGATGCAAAAATGTATCGATGCAAAAAACTGGCGACGATGCGCAAAACAGTTCATTGAACCGGAAAGCAAAACCCGAAAGATCACTTCACGGTGACATCTTCCTTTCGAGGCCCGCTGCCTCTCCGGGGCAAAGATTGCTGGTCCGCTCTGCTTGGTAAGAAAATACTGGAAGAAGAGATGACAACCGGGGGAGGGATGGCGGCTAGATCGGACGCCTTGCCGGCGGCGCAACACTACTGCAATACAAACCGGGAGAATTGCAGCAGGTCGTCAAACAGGGCGGTCTGCACCAGCGCCTCGTCGGGATTGCTGACCAGCTGCTGTAGGGTTTCCTCGCCCCGGCCAGTGCGCACCAGTACCGGTTTACAGCCCTTGGCCACCGCGGCCTGCAGGTCACGCGGGCGATCGCCAACGAAATAACAATCGTGAAGGCTGGTATCGAACTCCGCCTCGATCACATCCAGCAGGCCGGTGGCGGGCTTACGGCAGCGGCAGTTGTCCGCATCGTCGTGTGGGCAGTAAAAGATGGCCGCCACCTCACCGCCGGCATCCTCCACCAGTGCACGCATCTTGGCGTGCATGGCCTCAAGGTCGTCGAGGTCAAACCAACCGCGGGCCAAGCCAGGCTGGTTGGTGGCGATGGCGAGCTGGTAGCCGGCCTGCGACAGCCCGGCCATGGCCTCGATACTGCCGGGCAGGGGCACCCAGTCGTCGGCGCTGCGGCAGCCACCTTCCACTTCGCGGTTAATCACCCCGTCCCGGTCGAGTACGATAATGGTCATAGTCCGAGCCTGGTTGCACCATGGCAGGAGCCCGTACCAGCAGGCCCCTGCGCTCTGGATGGGGTGGGGTTATTTTGCCGGGGCCAGCAGGGAGATATCGGCAACCTCCAGGAACAGTGCGCGCAACTGTGCCAGCAGCGCCAGGCGGTTGTTGCGCAGCTGCTCGTCGTCCGCCATCACCATAACGTTATCGAAGAAGCTGTCGACGGTTTCCCGCAGGCCAGACAGGCCGGCCAGGCCGTCAGTAAACATGGCCGCCGCGTACAGCGGTTGTACCTGTTGCTGCGCATCCGTGATTGCGGCATGAAGCGCCTTTTCGGCGTCTTCCTGCAGCAGTTCTTCATCCACGGACGAAGGCACCGGGCCATCCAGCTTCGCGAGGATGTTCGATACACGCTTGTTTGCCGCTGCCAGTGCCGACGCTTCCGGCAGCTGGCTGAAGGTATGTACGGCATGTACCCGGTTATCGATGTCCAGCGGGCGTGACAGTTTGCGCGCGGCCACTGCCATAAACACCTCGGCGGGAATACCCTGGTCCTCGTAGCGGGCACGGAAGCGCTCGAGCATGTAGGCGAGGGCCTGCTCGACGACGGTGTTATATTCTCCCAGTGCGGTGCGAGGATAGTTGTCGCGGGCCAGTTCCAGTAGCGTGCGCAGGTCCAGGTCCAGTTTCTTTTCCACCAGCAGGCGAATTACCCCGAGGCTGGCGCGGCGCAGGGCGAAGGGATCGCGGGAGCCGCTGGGCGGCTGGCCGATTCCGAAAATCCCCACCAGGGTATCCAGCCGGTCCGCCAGTGCCAGCACGGTGCCGGTCTCGCTCTTGGGCAGCTCGTCACCGGCGAACTTGGGCATGTACTGTTCGTACATGGACTTGGCCACGTCCAGTGGCTCACCGTCGTTCTCGGCGTAGTAGTAGCCGGCCACACCCTGCAGGTCGGCGAATTCGAATACCATCTCGGTCACCAGGTCCGACTTGCACAGCTTGGCGGCGCGCTCGGCCTGGCTCTCGTCGGCGCCGATGGCGGCGGCAATCTTCGGTGCCAGAACGGCCAGGCGCTCGGTCTTGTCATAGATGGTGCCCAGCTTCTGCTGGAAGATTACCTGCTTGAGCTTCTCGCGCCGGGCCTCGAGGCTGGTCTTCTTGTCAGTGTCGAAGAAGAAAGCGGCATCGGACAGGCGCGGGCGGATCACCCGCTCGTTGCCCTCGATGACCTGCTTCGGGTCCCGGCTCTCGATATTGGCCACGGTGACGAAGAACGGCAGCAACTGGCCGTCGCCGTCCACTACGTGGAAATATTTCTGGTGTTCCTTCATGGAGGAAATCAGGGCTTCCGCAGGGACGTCCAGGAAGCGCTGCTCGAAGCGGCCGGTGAGCGCCACCGGCCATTCAACCAGCGCGGTGACTTCATCCAGCAGGTCGTCGTCGATGACCGCCTCGCCGTTGACGTTGTGGGCCTCGGCGGTAACCTGGTCGCGGATCATCTCGCGGCGCTCGGCGAAATCCACCACCACGTAGCCGGGATCGCGCAACTGTTGCACGTAATCCTTGGCGGAATGCACTTCCAGCTCGCGGTTACAGTGGAAGCGATGGCCGCGACTGGTATTGCCCGCCTGCAGGCCCAGCACCTCACCGTTGACCACTTCGTTGCCGAACAGCATCAGCAGCCAGTGCACCGGGCGCACGAACTCCTCGCGCCGGGCACCCCAGCGCATGCGCTTGGGGATCGGCAGCTGGGCCAGGGATTTCTCCACAATGCCGGGCAGCAGGCTGACGGTGTCAGCCCCTTTTTGCTCACTGACAAACGCCAGGCGTTCGCCCTTGTCGGTTTCCTTCCGTGACAGCTGGTCCACGGTGACACCGTTGCTGCGGGCAAAGCCCTCGGCTGCCTTACTGGGGTTACCTTCCTTGTCGAACGCGGCCTTTACGGCCGGACCCAGCTTCTCAATCTGCTTGTCCTGCTGGCGCTCCGCCAGGCCGGACACGGCGACTGCCAGGCGCCGGGGTGCGGCGTAGGCTTTTACCTCGCCGAACTCCAGCTCTGCGCCCCGGAGGCCCTGCTCGATTCCGTCGGCGAATGCCTGCATCAATGTGTGCAGTGCGGTTGGCGGCAGTTCCTCGGTGCCCAGCTCTACCAGAAAATCCTGCGCCATTACTGCTTCTCCTCTTGTTCGGACTGCTGTTCCGGTTGTTCCGCCAGAATCTCTTTGCGAATCTCTTCCGCCGCCAGGGGGAAGCCCAGTGCGCGCCGCGCATCGTAATAGGCCTGGGCCACGGCCCGGGCCAGGGTGCGCACCCGCAGGATGTAACGCTGGCGCTCGGTGACGGAAATCGCGTGACGGGCGTCCAGCAGGTTGAAGGCGTGGGAGGCTTTCATTACCTGCTCATAGGCGGGCAGCGGCAGGCCCAGCTCGATCAGGCGCTGGCTTTCCCGCTCACTGTGATCGAAGGTATTGAACAGGAACTCCACATCCGCGTGTTCGAAGTTGTAATGGGACATCTCCACCTCGTTCTGGTGGAAGACGTCACCATAGGTTACCGGGCTGCCATCCGGGTTGCGGGTCCAGACCAGGTCATAGATGGATTCGACGTTCTGCAGGTACATGGCGATCCGCTCGAGGCCGTAAGTGATCTCGCCGGTCACCGGGTAACACTCGAGACCGCCCACCTGCTGGAAATAAGTGAACTGGGTCACCTCCATGCCGTTTAGCCACACCTCCCAGCCCAGGCCCCAGGCGCCCAGCGTGGGGGATTCCCAGTTATCCTCAACAAAGCGGATATCGTGAATGGCCGGGTCCACGCCCATGGCGCGCAGGCTGTCCAGGTAGAGATCCTGGATATTGTCCGGCGACGGCTTCATCACCACCTGGTACTGGTAGTAATGCTGCAGGCGGTTGGGGTTGTCGCCGTAGCGGCCGTCGGTGGGGCGGCGGCAGGGCTGCACATAGGCGGCGTTCCAGGTTTCCGGGCCGATCGCACGCAGGAAAGTAGCCGGGTGGAAGGTGCCGGCACCCACTTCCATATCCAGAGGCTGTAGAATGACGCACCCCTGGCGCGCCCAGTAGTCCTGCAGGGCAAAGATCAGCCCCTGGAAAGTGCTTAGGTCGTATTGCTTGGACACCGCTATCTCCGGATATCTGTTGTGTGCGGCCCGTACGGCGGCCCGGAATCGATCCCGGCCGCGAGCGCGGGCAAAGGGTCGCAATTATAGCGGCAGCAGGGGACGCACTAAAGCCGTGGGGCACGGTGCGTGGCCCAGGCGCCGCAATCAATCACCATATTGGAGGGACAGGGCCGCGGGCCCGCGGTTCCGTATTTGTGTAACTGGCAGAGGAAGTTGTTGTCTTGGATATCAAGGGCCGGTTGGCGCTATTCACCCTGAAGCTGGTGGGCCGGCTGCCGTTGCGCTGGTCGCGCCGGCTGGGCCGTGTCGTGGGTTGGCTCGCGGTGCTGGTACGCGGCGAAACCCTGCGCCTGACCCGCATCAACCTGGCGCGCTGCTACCCGGCTATGGAGACGGGGGAGCGCGAGCGGCTGGCGCGCCAGAGCGTGGTGCACACTGCCATGACCGGCTTCGAGGTGGCTACCATCTGGCAGCAACCATGGAGTCGCAGCGAGGACCAGATTGTGCGGGTGCGCAACCAGCAACTGCTCACCGACGAGGTGGATGACGAGCGGGGTGTCCTGGTGCTGATACCCCACATCGGCAACTGGGAGATCTTCGGCATGTACCTGGCAACCCTGGGCCCGTCCACCGCCATGTACGCACCGCCCAAGCTCGCCGCCCTTGACCCGGTGATCCGCGGGGCCCGCGAGGCCACCGGCGCAAACCTGGTACCTACCGACATGCGCGGGGTGCGGGCCCTGCTCAAGGCCCTGAAAGGCGGCGAAATCGTGATGGTGCTGCCGGACCAGGAGCCCGACAGCGGTGGCGATTTCGCCCCCTTCTTCGGCCGCCCGGCACTCACCATGACCCTGGCCCACAACCTGCTGCAGCGCACCGGCTGCCGCTGCGTATTCGGTTTTGGCAAGCGGGTCGACGACGGCTTCGAGCTGGTGTTGCTGCCGGCAGAGCAGGCCATCTACAGCGACGAGCAGAAGGTGTCGCTGGCGGCCATGAACCGGGGGGTGGAGGCCTGTATCGGTGAGGCGCCGGAGCAGTACCAGTGGGAATACAAGCGGTTTCGCCGCCAGCCTGAGGGAAAGAGCGGTATCTATCGCAGGCCGTGAGGCGCAGGGCCCCGCACCGATTGCCTCACCAATGATGCCGGGGTCTCCCCGGGCTCCGGCGCCCGGCGATCATACCTGAACGCACTTCACGCAAACTGCTCCCAGTGCACACGCTCCAGCAGTTGGCACCTCCTCAACCGCCGTGCAGCAGCCCCACCACCGTCCCCGTCATGCAGGTCGCCAGCAGCCCGGCAAACAGGGCACGGGTGGCAAGGTAGGCCACCTCGGCGGTGCGGCCGGGCACGATCGTGGAAATAGTCCCCACCACCAGGCCCAGGCTGGCAAAGTTGGCAAAGCCGCAGATGGCATAGACCAGGATCAGGTAACTGTGGGGCGAGAGGGCATCGGGGCCCAGTTCGGCGATCCGCTGGTAGGCGACAAACTCATTGAATATCAGCTTGATACTCATCAGCTCCGCCGCCTGCCCCAGGTCCGCGCCGTCCACGCCCATCAGCCACACGATGGGGTGGAAGAGGAAAGAGGCCAGGTACTCGATGGTGATGCGCTCGCCGAACAGGGCCCCCAGCAGGGCGTTGACCAGGTAAATCAGTGCAAACAGCACCACGATCATGCCGATGATATTGAGCAGCAGCTTGACGCCGTCCTCGGTGCCACGCACCAGTGCGTCGAGGGTGCTCTGGGCCTCGCTGCGCACCGGTGGGATCTGGTGTGGCTCGCGGTCCGCGGGCGGCACCCACAGCTGTGCGAACAGTACTGCCGCCGGCATGCTGATCAGGGAGGCCACCAGGATATGCCCCGCCGGGTTGGCAATGATCCCCTCCAGCTGGCTGGCGTATAAGACCATGACCGTGCCCGCCACCGTGGACATGGCGGCGGTAATCAGCAGGAACAGGGTCGAGCGGGACATGGACTCGAAGTAGGGCCGTACCAGCAGCGGCGCCTCGACAATGCCGAAGAACACGCTGGATGCCACGCTGAAGGTCTGCAGGCCGTCCAGGCGCAGGGCCTTTTGCAGCAGGAAGCCGAGGCCGCCGATGATTTTCTGTAGAATGCCCCAGTAGAACAGGATCGCGGAGAGGGCGCTCATCACCAGGACGATGGGCAGGACCTGGAAGGCGATGATAAACGGGGAGCCGGGCCCGTCAGCCTCGAACGGGAGATCCGCACCGCCCAGGTAACCGAACATATAACTGCTGCCCGCCAGCGCAGCCTGCTCGAGCACCTTTACCGCGCTGTTCAGCCCCAGCAGCAGGTCCTGTACCCAGGTGACCCGCAGCATCAGCCAGGCAATGGCAAACTGCAGCCCCAGGCAGGCCAGGACCATGCGCGGCGAGATTGCCCGGCGGTTTTCGCTCAGCAGGACGGGGATGGCGGTAAAGACCAGAATTCCCAACAGGGCTTGCCACATAAACTGGAGATCCTAAGCGCCTTGGGCGCGGTTATTATCGACAATGGACAGAAGCCAGCCTTCCGTATTTCGCTACATTCCCAACTGCCTGTCGGTGCTGCGCATCCTGCTGATCCCGGTGGTGATCTGGCTGGTGCTCGACAACAAGGCGGTGCCGGCGCTGATCGCCTTTGCCATTGGGGCCCTCACCGATTTCCTCGACGGCCAGCTGGCGCGACGGTGCGGCTGGCATTCCCATGTCGGGGCATTGATGGACCCGGTGGCAGACAAGCTGTTTGTGCTCTGCCTGATGCCGCTGATGTGGAACTTCGGCCCGGTGGTGGCGGTGTTTGCGGTGCTGGTGATCGTCCGCTATGCCATCCAGCTGACGGTGTTCCCGGTGCTGATGGGCTGGCTCAAGCGACCCTTCAAGGTGGCACCGCGCTTCCTGCCCAAACTGGCCACCGCGGTGGCCTTCCTGGTGCTGGGACTGGGGCTGTTGCAGAACGTGCTGCTGGAAATATCCCCCGATTATTATTTCTCCGGCAGCCCGCTGGCCAAAACCATCGGCGCCATCAGCCTGCTCGGCAGCCTCCTGGAAATCTATGTGCTGGTAACCTTCGTGCCCCGTTACTGGCAGATCATTCGCGGTAAGCACGACACGTTTGAGTAGTGCCACTGCGCACTTTGTTACCGCTTGCGGCCACGCCGCCAGCGGCCGCCGCAAGAGTATTCAGTGACGCCAGAATGCCGGGGTCAGTAGCACCAGCAGGGTGAAGATCTCCAGGCGGCCCATCAGCATTGCCAGGATCAGGAACCACTTGGCCACTTCATTGACCGTACCGTAGTGCGCTGCGGCGTCGCCCAGCGCCGGACCGATATTACTCAGGCACGAGGCCACGGTGGAAAACGACGTGACAAAGTTTTCCCCGGTCGCCATAACGATAATGGTCAGCACGAAAAATGACAGGATGTAGACCGCGAAGAACCCCCACACCGCGTCAGTGACCCGCTCCGGCACGATCTTGCCGTTCACCTTGATCGGTACCACCGCATTGGCATGTACCAGCCGGTTTAATTCGCGCATGCCCGATTTCATGATCAGCATGCCGCGCACCGCCTTGATCCCGCCACAGGTGGAACCGGCACAGGCGCCCAGGATGCCCAGCATCAGCAGTACATAGGGCAGGAACGCCGGCCATGCGGAGAAATTCTCCGAGGCAAAGCCCGCGGTGGTGCCGATGGAAACCACCTGGAAAAAACCGTGCAGGAAACTGCTGCCGGGGGAGAAGATTCCCAGCCACCACAGGTAGGCACTGATCAGCAACGCGGAGCACAGTGTCAGCGTGACCCAGAAACGGAATTCCGAATCGCGCCAGTAGTGTGACAGGGTGCGGTTGCGGAAGGCGAAGAAGTGCAGCCCGAAGTTGATCGCTGCCGTAAACATGAAAAAGATGCAGATCGCCATGATTGCATGGTTGTTGGCATAGAAGCCCATGCTGGCGTCGTGGGTGGAGAAGCCGCCGTTGGCGACGGTGGAAAATGCGTGCCCGACGGCATCAAATATGGACATGCCGGCCCACCAGTAGCCCAGGCCACAGAGCAGGGTCAGAATAATGTAGATAACGAACAGGGCGCGCGCCGTCTCGGCGATCCGCGGGGTCAGTTTGGTGTCCTTGATTGGCCCCGGGGTTTCGGCCTTGTACAGCTGCATGCCACCGATACCCAGCATGGGCAGGATCGCCAGCGCGATCACAATGACGCCGATACCGCCGAACCACTGCAGTTGCTGGCGGTAGTACAGGATTGCCGGCGGCAGGCTGTCCAGGCCGGTGATCACCGTGGCCCCGGTGGTGGTCAGCCCGGACAGGGATTCGAAAATCGAGTCGGTGATGCCGAGGTTGGGTTGCGGGCTGATGATCAGTGGCAGGGAGCCGAAACTACCCAGTACCAGCCAGAACAGTGAGGTCACCACGAAGCCGTCCCGGGTGCGCATTTCCTGGCGCAGGTCGTGCACCGGTAGCCACATGAACAGGCCGGTGAGCAGGGTAATGGCGAAGGCGATGCTGAAGGCAGTGTGGGTGCCGTCGTCGTACCACAGGGACACGCCGATGGGCGGCAGCAGCGTGAGGCTGAATACCGTCAGCAGGATCCCGAAAACTCGCGCAATTACAGCAATTCGCATCGGCGCATTTCAGCCTGTGGTTTGTCCTTTGTACGCTTCATGCAGCAGCGACCGCCCCTGCGAAACGTGAATAAAAATGGTTCAGAAAAAACTGAACCCAACCTGGAACAGCCGCTCCACGTGGCGGGTGTGGCGGCGGTCCACCAGGAACACGATCACGTGATCATCGCTCTGCACCACCACGTCGTCGTGGGCGATCAACACTTCGCTGCCGTGGTTGGTCTCGCGGACGATGGCACCGATGGCCGCTCCCTCCGGCAGGTCGATATCCTCGATCTTGCGGCCCACCACCTTGGAGGTGCGCTTGTCACCGTGGGCGATCACCTCGATAGCTTCGGCGGCACCGCGACGCAGGGAGTGCACATTGACCATGTCACCGCGGCGAACATGGGTGAGCAGGCTGCCGATGGTGTTCTGCTGGGGCGAGATGGCGATATCGATCTCCCCGCCCTGCACCAGTTCCACGTAGGCACGGTTGTTGATCAGCGTCATCACCTTGCGTGCCCCGAGCCGCTTGGCCAGCAGCGACGACATGATATTGGCCTCGTCGTCATTGGTCAGCGCCAGGAACACGTCCGTGTCCTCGATGCTTTCCTCCAGCAGCAGGTCCTGGTCGGAGGCACTGCCGTGCAGGATGATGCTATTGGAGAGCTCCTCCGACAGGAAGATGCAGCGCTCGTGACTCTGCTCGATGATCTTCACCGTGTAACGGTTTTCCAGCTTGTGGGCCAGACGCAGGCCGATATTGCCGCCGCCGGCAATGGTCACCCGCTTGTAACCGTGCTCCAGGCGGCGCAGCTCACTCATTACCGCACGGATGTCGGCGCGGGCGGCGATAAAGAATACCTCGTCGCCTGCCTCGATCACCGTATCACCCTGGGGGATGATGGGGCTGTTACGGCGGTAGATGGCCGCCACCCGGGTATCCACCTTGGGCATGTGCTGGCGCAGGTAGCGCAGCTGGTGGCCCACCAGCGGGCCACCCTGGATCGCGCGCACCGCAACCAGCTGGACCCGCCCGTTGGCGAAATCCAGTACCTGCAGGGCGCCCGGGTGTTCCATCAGGCGGGCGATATACTCGGATACCAGCTGCTCGGGGCTGATCAACACGTCGATGGGAATCGACTGGGGATCGAAAAGTTGTGGGTATTGAAGGTAGGCGGCGGCCCGCACCCTGGCGATCTTGGTGGGTACGCGAAACAACGAGTGGGCAATCTGGCACGCGGCCATATTGGTCTCGTCGTTGTTGGTCACCGCCACCAGGATGTCGGCGTCCTCGATTCCCGCTTCCTGCAGGATGTCGGGGTGCGAGGCATGGCCGGCGACGATGCCGATATCGATGCGGTCACGAAGCTCGCGCAGGGTTTTCTCGTCGCTGTCCACCAGCACAATGTCGTTGCGTTCGGATGCCAGGCTTTCCGCCAGTGAACCACCCACCTGGCCGGCGCCGAGAATGACAATTTTCATAGGATTATGTTTGGCTCACGGCCGCAGCCGCCCTAGCTGTTATTGTCCGGTCCCGCGCCGGTCCTTCTGCCGGCTTTACTGCGGGGCCTTGCGCAGCAGCGCGTAGAAAAAGCCGTCGCCGCCTGCGGCGTCGGGAAATAGCTGCATCCCCGCTGCCTGCGGTTCACCCCAGGCAACCCCGTTCAGCAATTGTGGCGTATTGTCGCTCGCATCCCCGGTCTCCGCAATGAAGCGGGCGACGACATCGCTGTTTTCAGTCGGCAGGACGGAGCAGGTGGCGTAAAGCAGGCTGCCGCCGGGGCGCAACAACTGCCACTGGGCGTGCAGTATGCGGCCCTGCAGCTCTGCCAGCGCGGGAATATCCTCCTCCCGGCGCAACAGCTTGATGTCCGGGTTGCGCCGTATGACGCCGGTGGCAGAGCAGGGGGCATCCAGCAGGATACGGTCGTAGGGCTCGCCATCCCACCAGTCGCGGGTTTCCGCCGCGTCGGCACACAGCAGTTCGGCGGTGGCACCCATGCGCTCGAGGTTCTCTGCCACGCGGTCGAGCCGTTCTTCGTCGATATCCAGGCAGGCCAGGTGGGTGTCGGGCTGCAGTTCCAGCAGGTGGCAGCTCTTTCCGCCGGGGGCGGCGCAGGCATCCAGCACTCGCTCGCCGGCCGCCGGTTGCAGCAGCAGGGCCGCCAACTGGGCCGATTCATCCTGGACACTGACATCGCCGTCGGCGAAGCCCGGCAGGTCGGCAACCGCCTGTGCCTCCTCGAGTGTCACCCCAACCGGCGAAACCAGCGTGGCACTGGCGGCGATGCCAGCCTCGGCCAGCCGCGCCAGGTAGGCGTCGCGGGAGGTTCGTGCGGCGTTTACCCGCAGCGTCATCGGCGGCGGGGTGTTGTTGGCGCGGAAAATGTCCGCCGCCCGGGGGCCCCAGGCGGCCTTGATGTGCTGCTGCAGCCACGCGGGGTGCATGGAGCTGAATTGCGGGTTGCCGGACAGCTTGCGTTGCAGTTGCTCGCGATTGCGCTGGGCATTGCGCAGCACACCGTTGATCAATCCCGTCGACCGCTCCAGCTTCAATGCCCGGGCGGCCTCCACGGTGGCGGAAATAGCGGCGTGATCGGGGATGCGGGTGTACTCGAGCTGGTACAGGCCCAGCAGTAGCAGCGCCTGTACCCGGTTGTCCCCCGGCGGGCGCCGCACCAGCTTGTCCGCCAGCAGTTGCAGGCGCGGTGCCGTGCGGGCACAGCCATAACACAGCTCTCGCAGCAGGCTGCGATCGCGCTCGGCCACGGATTGCTCTGCGCGCGGTAACAGGCGCGCCAGCGACCCCTGGCCCTGGAGCAGCGTGGCGACGACTTCGGCCGCCGCAGCGCGGGTGTCAGTGGTCATTGGCAGTTACTCCGTCGAGTCGCTGGCCCGGTACGAACAGGTCCGGGTAACCCCGCAGTATCTCCGCCGCTTCCAGTGCTTTCTTGCCCGGTAGCTGCAGTAACTGCAATCGCAGTGCCTCGCGCCCGCAGGCGACCAGGATGCCCTCTGCATCTGCAGCGATGACGGTACCGGGGATGTCGCTGTGGCAGCCGCGCTCCAGCTGCGCGCGATACACCCGCAGTCGCTGTTCGCCCCGGTTGTCGGAATAGGTGGTCCAGCACACAGGGAATGGGTTGAAGGCGCGAATCTGGCGCTCGATCTCGACTGCAGGGCGCAGCCAGTCGATGCGCGCCTCCTCCTTGCTGATCTTGCCCGCATAGTTGGCCCGGCCGTCGTCCTGTGGTCGCGGTTCTGCCGTGCCCGCGGCCAGCTGCGCCAGGGCCTCCAGCAGCGCCGGGCCACCGAGGCCGGCGAGTTTGTCATGCAGGCTGCCGCCAGTGTCGGCGGGGGTGATAGTGCAGCGGCTCTCTACCAGCACGGGGCCGGTGTCCAGGCCCTCTTCCATCTGCATGATGGCGACGCCGCTTTCTGCATCCCCGGCCTCGATGGCGCGCTGGATCGGTGCGGCCCCGCGCCAGCGGGGCAGCAGTGATGCGTGCACGTTGACGCAGCCCAGGCGCGGGGTATCCAGTACCGCCCGGGGCAGGATCAGGCCGTAGGCCACCACGACCATGATGTCGGCGCCAAGCGCCGCCAGTTCAGCCTGTGCGGCTTCATCGCGGAGGCTTGGCGGCTGGTAGACAGGGATATCGTGCCGCAGTGCCAGTTGCTTGACCGGGCTGGCGAGCAGTTTCTTGCCACGCCCGGCGGGGCGGTCCGGCTGGCTATAGACAGCGACCACATTGTGTTCGCTGTCGAGCAGCGCCTGCAGGTGCACGGCGGCAAAGTCCGGCGTGCCGGCGAAAATAATGTTCAGGCTCATATAACGTCGTTGTTCTGGTATGGCGGGGATGTTGGTAGTGACCGGATGTTTCACAGTGTAGCGAGCGGGTTGCCGGTGCACGGGCACCGGCCAGGGACTGTGGGGCCGTGTCAGGCGCGCTTGCGCTGGGCCTTTTCCAGCTTGGAGCGGATACGATTGCGCTTCAGCGGCGAGATGTAATCGACGAACAGCTTGCCGTCCAGGTGGTCCAGCTCGTGCTGGATACACACGGCCAGCAGGCCCTCGGCCTCCATGGCAAACGCTTCGCCATTGCGGTCCAGCGCCTTCACGCGCACAAGGCGCGGCCGCTCCACGGTTTCGTAGAAGCCGGGCACTGACAGGCAGCCCTCGTCGTACTGGTGGATCTCCGGATCCAGCACTTCTACTTCCGGGTTGATAAAGACCAGCGGCTCGCTCTGGTCCTCGGAGACATCGATTACAACGATACGCTGGTGCACATTGACCTGGGTCGCCGCCAGGCCCACCCCGGGTGCCTCGTACATGGTCTCGAACATGTCGTCCAAGAGCGTTCGCAGCTCATCGGTGACCTTTTCGACGGGCTTGGCCACCTGACGGAGGCGGGGATCGGGGAATTCTAGGATCTCGAGCTTGGCCATATCACCTGTGACAAACTTCTAGTAAACATGGAACTTGCGCTGATAACATAATGATCGCGCTCGATATTTGCCGCAAGGAGCCGCTGCAGGCCGTGCCTGCCGGATGCTGTTAACAAGGCTCCCGCCACCGAGGCTGTGGCCCGGCGCTGAGAATTATAGCGATAAAGAGCATAGGAATGCTTCCATGAAAAAAATTATTCTGGCCGCCGGCGTCCTGCTGGCCGCGGCGTTCGGCATCCAGGCGGCCGACGTGCGCCTCAATCCGGACCACCCGGACGAGTATGTGGTCCAGAAGGGCGACACCCTCTGGGACATTTCCGGTACCTTTCTCGCCCAGCCCTGGTACTGGCCCGAAATATGGCAGGTTAACCCCCAGGTCGAAAACCCCCACCTGATTTATCCCGGTGACCGCCTGCGCCTGGTCTACGTCGAGGGCCAGCCGCGGCTGCAGCTCGAGCGCGCACCGCGCCCCTATCGCCTGTCGCCGGGGGCCGACCGCCTGGCGCCGCAGGTGCGCCGCGAGGCAGTGACTGAAGCCATTCCCGCAATCCCGCTGGACGCCATCAATGCCTTCCTGTCCCGCACCCGAATCGTCGAGCCCAACGCCTTCGAGGGCACCCCCTACGTGATTTCCGGACAGGACCAGCGGATTTTGATGGGCGCCGGCGAGCGTATCTACGCCCGCGGTGACTTTCGCGCGCCCCTCGCCTCTTATGGCATCTATCGCCCGGGCGAGGTTTACGCCGACCCCTACACCGGTGAGATCCTGGGTATGCAGGCACTGGATGTCGGCGATGTTGACCTCTACCAGCTGGATCCTGACGAGCGCCAGGACTTCGCCGTGGCGACCATGGAGGTGACCCGCACTTCCCGCGAAATCCGCCTGGAGGATCGCCTGCTGCCGGTGGAGGAGCGCTCCATTGCCGCGCTGTTCCAGCCGGGCGCGCCGGCCACTCCGGTGGAGGGCGTGATCCTGGGGGTTGAAGAGGGCGTGACCCAGATCGGCAAGTACGATGTGGTTGCCATCAACCAGGGCGAGCGCGAGGGCCTGCAGCCGGGCCACGTACTGGCGATTTACAAGCGCGGTGCCGTGGTGCACGACCGTATTGAGCGCGAAAACGTGAAACTGCCCGACGAGCGTGCCGGCCTGCTGATGGTGTTCCGCACCTTCGATAAGATGAGCCTGGGCCTGGTGCTCGAGGCCGACCGGGCACTGGAAGTCCTGGACCTGGTCCGCAACCCGTAACCCGGCGCGGGGCACTCGTCGCCCCGCACCACTGCCCCTGCAGACAGCCCGCCGGAAGCCGGCCGCAGCAGGCAGGAACCCCACCGACACCCCGGAAGACGCATGGACGCGCTGACCCACACGATGGCCCTGCTGCGCCTGGAAGGCCTGGGCCCCGCCCGCTACTGGCAGCTGCTGGAACACTATGGCGACCCGGCGGCGGCCCTCCGTTCCCTGCCGGAATCCCTGCTCGACAAGCTGCCCCCGCGGGCCCGCCAGCAGTGGCGCGAATACCGCGAACGCGGTGAAGACAGTGCCCTCGTGCGCTGGGTGCGGGAAGAGCTGGAGCGCTGCAGCGACAGCGGCATCCACACCATCCACCACCGCGACGATGACTACCCGGCCCTGTTACGTGAGATCTCCCGGCCACCGCCGGTCCTCTATCTGCGCGGTAACCCCGCCGTGCTGCACCTGCCGCAGATTGCCGTGGTGGGAGCGAGGCGTGCCTCCCGGGTGGGCCTGGACAACGCCCGCGCCTTCGCCCGCGACCTGGCTGCCGGCGGCTTCGCCATCAGCTCCGGACTGGCGCTGGGCGTCGATGGAGCCGCGCACCGCGGCGCACTCGACAGTGACGGCGCCACGATTGCGGTGCTGGGCAGCGGTATCGACCGTATCTATCCGCGCCGCCACGATGCACTGGCCGCGAAGATTGCCGAGCGCGGCGGTGCCCTGCTCAGTGAACAGACGCTCGGCAGCGCGGCGGAAGCCGCCAATTTCCCCCGGCGCAACCGCATCATCAGCGGCCTGGCCCGCGGCGTATTGCTGGTGGAGGCGGCGGTGCGTTCCGGTTCCCTGATCACCGCGCGCCTGGCACTGGAGCAGAACCGGGAGGTATTTGCCATTCCCGGTTCCATCCACAACCCGCTGGCACGTGGCTGCCACGAGATGATCAAGCAGGGCGCCGCCCTGGTGGAAACCGCAGCTGAAATCGTCGCCCAGCTGGGAGGTGTCTACCTGCCGCCAGCGACGGAGCGACCCTCCGGGGTTGAATTGCCCGAGGCGGAGAGACGCCTGGTGCTGGCGCTGGGTGGGGATCTGCGAAGCCTGGAACAGCTGGCGATTGATACCGGTCAGGGCACCAGCGAACTGATGGCAACCCTGGTGCGGATGGAACTGGCCGGCCTGGTCGAGCAGGTACCCGGTGGTTACCAGCTGACGGGGCAGGGCGAGGCGCACATGACTGCCCACCTGCAGGGAGCGGACTGAGGCGGCGCCGGGCGGGTATGCAGGGGTGCCAGCCGCCGCCATTGGCGCCCGCAATCGCTGAAGTTGCGCTTTATTGTTGGTAGTGGCCCCTCAAGGTGGTGATGGGAACACCGGCTTGCCCCAGCTGACATCCGCGGGCAGGGCGGTCGCGGGGGCAGAACTTGTTTTGCGCAGGGCAATCCGCTAGATTGCCGCGTCTTTACCGCATCGACCGTGTTAGAGAGAGCTGAAATGAGCAAGCCTTTTGTCGCCATCCTGATGGGTTCTGATTCAGACCTTCCGGTAATGGAAGCCGCCTTCGGCGTGCTGGAGAAGTTCGATATTCCCTTCGAGGTGAAGGTAACTTCCGCCCACCGCACCCCGGAAAACACCCACAAGTATGTGACCGACGCCGACCAGCGCGGTTGCGCGGCCTTTATCTGTGCCGCCGGCATGGCTGCCCACCTGGCCGGTGCCGTGTCCGCAACCACCCTGAAGCCGGTAATTGGTGTGCCGATCAATGCTTCCCTCGACGGCCTGGACGCTCTGCTGTCCACCGTACAGATGCCCGGCGGTATCCCGGTGGCCACCGTGGCGATTGGCAAGGCCGGCGCCAAGAACGCTGCTTACCTGGCCGCGCAGATCATCGGCTCTGCCGACAAGGAAATGCACCAGAAGCTGGTGGATGAGCGTCGCGCCAACGCCGATGCCATCATCGCCAAGGACGAGCAGCTGCAGAAAGACCTCGAGCAGCGCAAGACCAAGTAAGCGGCCGCCAGATGGCCGTGTCTCCGCTCGATGTCCGCTTCGCCGCCCGCGCACTCGCCGCGGGCGGCGTTATCGCGCATCCCACCGAATCGGTGTGGGGACTTGCCTGTGACCCGAACAACCGGGATGCGGTCGAGCGACTGCTGCGCCTGAAAGACCGCCCGCTGGCCAAGG
Source organism: Microbulbifer sediminum (assembly GCF_021729035.1). Lineage (GTDB taxonomy): Bacteria > Pseudomonadota > Gammaproteobacteria > Pseudomonadales > Cellvibrionaceae > Microbulbifer > Microbulbifer sediminum. The sequence goes on from NZ_JAJSAP010000007.1 coordinate 185,570, forward strand.
GCCTGATCCTGGTTTCCGGCGATGAGGGCGACTTTTCCCCGCTGCTGGATAACCTGACCGGCAACCAGCTGCAGCAGCTACACCGCACGTGGCCGGGCCCGGTCACCTGGCTGGTTCCGCATTTCGGGCGCGTGCCTCCCTGGATCAGCGGGGCCCATCACTCCGTGGCACTGCGCTGTACCGACCACCCGTTTACCGCGGCTTTATGCCGTGCCTTCGGCGGTGCTATCGTGTCCACCTCGGCCAATCCGGCAGGTGCCCAGCCGGCCCGGCACCGGTACCAGGTGTTGCGCTATTTCGGCGGGGCGCTGGACTTTGTCGGCGGCGGTACCACCGGCGGGCGCAGCAGCCCCAGTGAAATCCGCGACCTGGTCAGCGGTGACATCGTGCGGCCGGCCACCTGAACCAAATTCCACACAGCGAATTTCCGAACATGAGCAATACCCCTTCCACCGCACCGGATATCGCGGCGGTGAAAAACTACCTGCTCGAATTGCAGGAGCGCATCTGTACTGCACTGGCGGCCGAGGACGGCAGCGACTTCCGCGAGGACAGCTGGGAGCGACCCGGTGGCGGCGGTGGCCGTACCCGTGTACTCGAGGAGGGTGCCGTGATCGAGAAGGGTGGTGTCAATTTTTCCCATGTGTTCGGCGATGGCCTGCCGCCCTCGGCCACGGCCAACCGGCCGGAACTGGCCGGCCGCTCGTTCGAGGCGATGGGCGTCTCGCTGGTGATCCATCCCCGCAACCCCCATGTACCCACCAGCCATGCGAATGTGCGCCTGTTTGTCGCCGAGAAGCCCGGGGCCGAGCCGGTATGGTGGTTTGGTGGCGGTTACGACCTGACCCCCTATTACGGGGTCGAACAGGATGTAGTGCACTGGCATCAGACGGCAAAGAACGCCTGTCAGCCTTTCGGCGAGGACATCTATCCGCGCTTCAAGAAGTGGTGTGATGACTACTTCTACCTCAAGCACCGGGATGAGGCGCGCGGGGTGGGCGGCCTGTTTTTCGACGATTTCAATGAGGGCGGCTTCGACAACAGCTTTGCGCTGATGCGGGCGGTGGGCGACAGTTATCTGGACGCCTACCTGCCCATCCTGCAACGGCGCAAGGACACCAGCTACGGCGAGCAGGAGCGGGATTTCCAGCTCTACCGGCGCGGTCGCTATGTGGAATTCAACCTGGTGTTTGACCGGGGCACCCTGTTCGGGTTGCAGAGTGGCGGCCGTACCGAGTCAATCCTGATGTCCCTGCCGCCGTTGGTGCGCTGGCAGTATGACTGGCAGCCGGAGCCCGGTTCCGCGGAGGCGCGGCTGTACACGGACTTCCTGCCGGCGCGGGACTGGGTCTGATCGATGTGTGGCATGGCAATAGCGGAGTAACCGGCATTGGATAAGGCGCGCGAACAGGAGATCAACAGACTGTTTCTGGAGTACCGCCGGACCTTCGAAAGCGGTGATGCCGAGCAGGTCGCGGATTTTTACCGTTTTCCATTGCACTATTACAGCGAGAGCGGCGGCAAGGCGGCGGTGGACCGGCCCCAGTTTGAGCGGCTGGTGGCGCGCCTGCTGGCGATCTACCGGCGGCTGGGTGTCGAGCAGATTGTCGGCACCATTGCCGGGATCAACGAACTGAACGAGAACAGTGCACAGGTTTCGCTGAACTGGATCCTGCTGCGGGCGGGCAATGGCGAGCGCCAGCCGGTGTACAGCGCCACCACCCGTTACCTGGTGGGCGAGTGCGACGGCTTCCTCCGGATCGATGGCCTGATCGCCGTGGATGAAACCCGCAAGATTCGCGCGGCGCTGCGCCAGCCCTGAGCGCCGGCGCCCGGTGCTGGACCGGGCAAAATCAATGGAAATGGTCGTGACAGATAGATACGCCGTTGTCGGCAATCCCATCGGGCATTCCCGCTCGCCGGAAATCCATACCGCCTTCGCTGCCCAGACCGGCCAGGATATCGATTACCGCCGGGAGCTGGCTGAACCCGGTGGTTTTGTGGACTTTGCCCGGCACTTCTTTGCCGCTGGCGGCTGCGGCCTGAATGTCACCGTGCCCTTCAAGCTGGCTGCCTGCGACTTTGCCGACCGGCTGACGGAGCGGGCGCGGGCCGCCGGGGCGGTCAATACGCTCAAGCGCGAGAGCGATGGCTCGATTCTCGGCGACAATACCGACGGCGCCGGCCTCGTGGCGGACCTGCTGCGGCTGGGCTGGCCGCCCCGCGGGCAACGAATCCTGTTGCTGGGTGCCGGCGGCGCGGGGCGGGGAGCGATACTGCCACTGCTGCAGGAAGCGCCGGCCGCGCTGCATATTGCCAACCGCACCCCGGGGAAGGCCCTGCAGCTGGCGGAGTCCTTTGCCGGTATGGGACCTGTAAGTGGCGGAGGCCTGGAGGATATCCCCGGCCAGTATGACCTGGTGATCAACGCCAGCTCCGCCAGTCTCAGTGACGAGGCGCCCGCTATCCCCGCCAGTATCCTGGCTCCGGGTTGCCGGGCCTACGACATGGTTTACGGCCCGGAGCCGACGGCCTTTATGCGCTGGGCGGCGGAGCGGGGCGCCGAGACCGCCGACGGCCTGGGGATGCTGGTGGGCCAGGCGGCGGAGTCATTCTGGCTGTGGCGGGGCGTGTATCCCGAAGTGGAACCGGTGTTGGCGCGCCTGCGCGGCGGGCTTTGAACACGGCGCTTCAGGATTGGAAGAACAATAAACAGCGTCAGTGTGAGGTAAACGTGCGCGAATTCCTGAGAAACCTGTCTTTCTGTTTTGCTGCCGGTGCTTTCGGCGGCCTGTGCTATGCCCTGGGCCTGTGGGCCATGGGTTACCACGGTTTCACCCGCTGGGTCGGCGTCGACATCGCCCCCTACCTGTCCAATGCCTACCTCTACCAGCGCATTGTCTGGGGTGGCATCTGCGGCCTGATTTTCCTGCTGCCCTGGCAGCGGTCCTGGATGGCACGGGGATTCTTCCTGTCGCTGATTCCCGCCGGCATCCTGCTGTTCCTGCTGTTGCCCATGCGCGGCTATGGCTTCGGTGCCATGCACCTGGGGGCGCTGACACCGCTGGTGATCATTATCGCCTGTGCCCTGGGCGGCATCGGTGCCTCGGGCCTGATGCGGGCCCAGGGCAAGTAAGCGACAGGGAAGAAACAAGCAAAAAAGGCGGCCACTGGCCGCCTTTTTTGTTGTGCGCCGCGGGTGCTGTTATCCCGGCTTGCGCGCCAGTGGCTGGCACATGCAGTGCACGCCACCGCCGCCGGCAGTGATCATGGAGATGTCCGGGTCGATCACTTCCAGGCCGCGGGCACGGCACTTTTCCTTCAGCTCGGTGTTGTCGGCCGGCAGCATCACCCGGTCGTTGCCCAGTGCGACCACATTCACGCCCAGTTCCATCACCTGCGGATAGGAGATATCGATGATCTCGAAGTTACGCGACTTGAACCACTGCACCAGTTCCGGCTCCACCGCGTCCACACATACCGCCACCAGCTTCTCCGCCAGCGCGGCTACAAGGACGTCGATATGCAGGAAGTAGGGGTCAAACTCGTAGCCCTTCACTTCCCAGCCTTCCTTCTCGATCCAGCTTTTCATCTGGTTGAAGCCCTGTGGGGAGGTGCGCTCGCCGCTGTAGCCGCACAGGATGACCCCGGGTTCCAGCACCATAAAGTCGCCACCCTCGAGGCTGCCGGCGGTGATGATGTCGTAGATGGGGATGTCCAGCTGCTGGTAGGTCTTGACCACGTCGACCCATTCACCGCGACGCCAGGGACTGTACATCTGCGTCACGATCGGGCCCCAGGGGGTCATCACGGAGGAGTCGCGGGCATACAGCTGGTACGGCAGGTTTTCATCTGCAGGCAGCAGGTGAGTGCTCACACCGGCGTGCCGGTAGGCATCGAGCATTTCCTGGTACTGGTGCCTGGCCACAGAGGCGTCAAACTTGCGACCCAGGCGCAGGGAGCGGCGCGACGCGGCGTTGCCGGTCTGCCAGGTGTAGTGGTCGATGGGCCCGACGAGCAGGTCGGTGAGTAGTCCGTACTCGGAGTCGATACCCCAGCGGCCCAGGGGCGTGGTATTGCCGTTGTCGTTGCGGTGTTTGTAGGTGAATTCGGTCATTGTTGTCTCGGACTCTTAAAAACTTTGGGCTGGGCCCGGGTGGTCTTGATGCCCCTCCCGGCGGCCTTATTCCAGGCACCCCTCGCGAGCGGTGCCCTCCATTGGGGTCTTCACTGCACGTGAAGAGACCTTGTTCTTACCGCTGATCAGCCGTTCGCCATTTTCAGCATGGCGTGCAGCAGTACATTGGCGCCGGCTTCCAGGTCTGCCGGTTCGGCGTTCTCCGCCTCATTGTGGGACAGGCCTTTCTCGCAGGGCACGAAGATCATGCCGGTGGGGGCCACCCGGGAGATATACACCGAGTCGTGGCCGGCACCGGATACCATCTCCTTGTTGCTGTAGCCGAGTTCCGTCACCGAGGCGCGCACGGCCTCCACACAGCGGGCATCGAAGGCCACGGCCGGGGAGCGCCATTCATCACGAATGTCCGCTTCAACGCCGGTATCGGCAGCGATCTCGGCGGCAATTTCGCGAAAGCGGCGATCGATGGTGTCGAGTACCTCCTGCTCCGGGTGGCGCAGGTCCACCGCCAGAACCAGCCGCTCCGGCACGGTGTTGCGGCTGCCGGGTTCGGCGCGGATATCGCCAAAAGTGGCGCGGGCCCAGGGTCCATACTCTTCCGCCAGGCGGTACAGGCGGTCGAGGATGCGGTGCAGTGCCATAAACGGGTCGCGGCGCCCCTCCATCGGGCTGGGGCCGGCGTGGCAGGGCTGGCCCGTGAGGGTCAGGTCATACCAGTACATGCCCTGCACCCCGGACAGTACGCCCACCTGCTTTTCCTCGGCCTCGAGGATCGGGCCCTGTTCGATATGGACTTCGAACGCGGCGGTGAGTGGACGCGCACGGGCCGGGGTTTCGCCGCGGTAGCCGATACGCTCCAGCTCGGCGCCGAAGGTCTTTCCTTCCTTGTCGGTGCGGGCGTAGGCATAGTCCTGCTCGAAATTGCCGCTCCAGACCCCGGAACCGATCATCGCCGGGGAAAAGCGCGCACCTTCCTCGTTGGTCCATACCGCCACTTCCAGCGGGGCTTCGGTCTCAACGCCGGCATCGTTCAGTGCGCGCACCACCTCGAGGCCGGCAAGCACGCCGTAGACACCATCGAACTTGCCCCCGGTGGGCTGGGTGTCCAGGTGGGAACCGGTAAGCACCGGCGGCAGGTCCGGGTTGCGCCCGGGACGGCGGGCGAAAATATTGCCCATGGTGTCGATATCAATCGAGCAGCCGGCGTCCTGGCACCATTGCACGAACAGGTCGCGGCCCTGGCGGTCCAGGTCGGTGAGGGCCTGCCGGTTGCAGCCGCCCTTTTTGGTGGCGCCGATGGCGGCCATGGCCATCAGCGAATCCCACAGCCGCTGCCCGTCCACGCGGATCTTGCTGGTCTCTGTCATGGGGATATCCCGTTGGTGGATTTATTGTCTGGGCTCCGGGGCAGGGAGCCGGTCCGCGCCCCGGCGGTTTTATGCCAGTGTATGGTTTGCATTCGTTAGTACAATTAACTTTAAATTGCCAGCCTGGTGCCCTAAAAGCACCGGAGTAAGTGAGCCGCCCCTCAGACTTTCACCGGAAAACTCCATGGCCACCGCACTCAGAAACCTCTCCCTCACCTCCCTGCGCAGCTTCCACGCGGTGGGCCGCCACTGCCATATGCGTCGCGCGGCCGAGGAACTGCACGTTTCCCACCCGGCCCTCAGCCGGCAGATCCGGGACCTCGAGGAGCGCCTCGGTACGCCGTTGTTCCTGCGCACGGGCAACCGGCTGGAGCTGACCGCTGCGGGCCGGCGACTGCACCGGGTGGTCAGTGAGGCTTTCGGCCGGCTGGAGAAGGGCCTGTTGTACCTGGATCCACAGAGCCTCTCCGGCGAGGTGGTAATCGCCACCACCGCCACCATCGCCGTGCGCTGGCTGTTGCGAATCCTCCGCGACGTACAGGCGCGCTATCCGGAGATCCGCCTGCGGCTGACGACGATCGAGCCGCGCCAGCGGCGTCTGCCGGGCGAGGCGGATATCGCCATCTGCCTGGGGGAGCCGGAAGCGGCGGGGCGGGAGATATGCCCCCTGTACCAGGAACACTACCTGCCGGTGGCCAGCCCGCAGTTACTGCAGGCCCGGGCAGCGAAACTGGCGCGGCCGCGGGATCTCCTTGCACTGCCACTGCTGCACGATCGACAGCAGCAGTGGCCCGACTGGTTTACCGCCCAGGGTGTGGACTATGTGCCCACCGCCGGCGGCATGGCGGTGGATTATGCCTACCAGGCGATTGAGGCGGCACGACTGGGGATGGGGGCAGCACTGGCAGACCGGCTCGAGGTCAGTGAGGACCTGAAAAGCGGACGCCTGGCCACGGTGATCGAGCGCCCCTTCACCATCGGCCAGTCACTCTATCTGGTGAGCGACCATAGCAGCGTATTGAATGCCCGCACGCGCCTGGTATTGGGCCTGATTTTCCGTTGGCTGGAGAGTCGCGGTGCAGCGCTGTCCACCGACGCCCGGGCCCTGCAGCACGAACTGATGGCAGTGGGAGCGGGGGCTCCCGGCGCCAGTTGACCGGACCCTGCGGCATCGCCCGTTCCGCCCGGATTGATCACCTGAATGGGTGATGGTGACCCGCACGGCAAGCCCACAGACTGAATAACAATTCGAAAAGGGTTGGGATTTGCGCAAATTGTCCGCTTGTCAGGTGACTGTGCTGCTGAGACTCTGATTGACTTTGGCGCCCCGCCCGCCCCCCGGGCTACCCGCGGTTGCGGCCCGGGCCGCGGTAAACAGCCGGGCAGGAGGGCAACCATAAAAAAACCGTGTCGGTGGCCGGTGGGTGGAACCCCATCCACCGACTGGCTGGACGTCATCGGTCCCGCCACCGGCGTCGCTGCGCGTGTGTATGCGTGGGATTCAGGGCTGCGCGTGCTCGGTCAGGTACTGGTTTTTCAACTTGACGTAATTGCCCGCCGAATAGCGGAAGAACTCCCGCTCGCTGTCGGTCAGGGGCCGGGCCTGCTTACAGGGAGCGCCGACGTAGAGGTAGCCGCTCTCGAGCTTTTTCCCCGGGGGCACGAGCGCGCCCGCAGCCAGTACCACCTCGTCTTCGATCACGGCGCCATCGAGGACGATCGCCCCGATACCAATCAGCACGCGGTTACCCACGGTACAACCATGCAGGCAGGCCTTGTGGCCAATGGTGACATCCTCGCCGATGTCCAGCGGCCAGCCGGCCTCATTGAAGGGACCGGCATGGGTGATATGCAGTACCGCGCCGTCCTGCACGCTGGTGCGTGCGCCGATGCGGATCCGGTGCATATCACCACGGACCACGGCCATGGGCCAGACGGAGCAGTCATCCCCGAGTGTGACGTCGCCAATCACCGCCGATTGCGGGTCGATGAAAACGCCGTTGCCGAGCTGTGGTGACTTTTCCGTCTCGCCGTCACCATGGGCGCGCAATGGGGACATACCTCTCCTCCTGTACAATGGGTCCGCTATCATAGCAGGCTGGGGCAACCGCGGACCTGCCGGCGCTGCAGCCGTGGTCCTGCCCAACCAATTGTTGCACCGATGTAAGAAAACAGGGTTCTTCATGTCCAATCCGCTGTCAGAAAACGCCTTCCTGCCGCCCTTTGACCGTCTTCAGCCGGAGCACGCGGAGCCCGCGGTCCGGGAGCTCATCGATGACTGCCGGAAAACCCTGCGCGCTGGCCTGCGCCAGCCGGGCTGGGACACGACCCTGGCCCCGCTGGAGGAGGCCGAGGACCGCCTGAGCCGGGCCTTTTCCCCGGTCAGCCACCTCAACAGCGTGTTGAGCGGCGACTGGCGTGCCCCCTACGAGGCGGCCCTGGCAGAAGTGACCGCTTACTCCACCGAGCAGGGCCAGAACCGGGAGCTGTACGAGGTCTATCGGGATATCGCCGACAGCACCGAATTTGAGCAGTGGCCCCCGGCCCGTCGGCAGATGATCCGGCTGGGCCTGCGGGACTTCCGCCTGGGTGGCGTTGCCCTGGATGGCGAGGAGCGCGAGCGCTTCGCTGCCGACAAGCGGCGGCTGGCAGAACTGTCCAGCCGCTTCGCCAACAACGTACTCGATGCCACCAACGCCTGGACCTATCACACCGGCGATGTCGAAGAGCTGGCCGGCCTGCCCGCCACCGCGATCGCTGCGGCGGAAGAGGCAGCCCGCAACCGCGACCAGGAGGGCTGGACCATTACCCTCGATGGCCCCTGTTACCTGGCCGTAATGACCCATGCCGACAATCGCGACCTGCGTGAGCGCGTCTATCGCGCCTTCGTGAGCCGCGCCTCCGACGTCGGCCCTCAGGGTGGCACATTCGACAATTCCGCGGTGATGGAAGAAATCCTGGCGCTGCGTGCGGAACAGGCGCAATTACTCGGCTTCAACAATTATGCTGAGCTGTCCATAGCCCGTAAGATGGCACCGGATGTGGAAACCGTCACCCGTTTCCTCGAGGATCTGGCCGCCCGCGCCCGGCCTGCCGCTGAGCGGGAATTTTCCGAATTGCAGGAATACGCGCGCAAAAACCTGGACCTCGAGCACCTGCATCCCTGGGATGTCCCCTGGGCGGCGGAAAAACTGAAGCAGAGCAGGTACGCCGTCAGCCAGGAGGCCCTGCGGCCCTACTTCCCGTTCCCCCGGGTGCTGGAGGGGCTGTTCGCGGTAGTGGAAAAACTGTTTGCTGTTTCCGTGGAAGAGGACACATCCGTGCCGGTATGGCACCGCGACGTCCAGTTCTTCTGGCTGTTGCGGGACGGCGAGCGTATTGCCGGCTTTTACCTGGACCCATTTGCGCGCGAGCGCAAACGCGGTGGTGCCTGGATGGATACGGTCACCACTCGCCGGCAGGGCGCGAAGGGGCTGCAGCTACCGGTGGCCTACCTGGTATGCAACTTCAGCCCCGCCACCGGCGACACGCCCTCCCTGTTGACCCATAACGAGGTCACTACCCTGTTCCACGAATTCGGGCATGGTCTGCACCATATGTTGACCCAGGTGGATGTGGCGGCGGTCTCCGGTATCAATGGCGTCGCGTGGGATGCGGTCGAGTTGCCCAGCCAGTTCCTGGAAAACTGGTGCTGGGAGCCCGAGGCGATTCCCATGATTTCCGGCCACTACAAAACCGGCGCAGCCCTGCCGCAGGCGCTGCAGGATAAAATGCTGGCAGCAAGAAACTTTCAGTCTGCCATGTTTACTGTACGTCAGCTGGAATTTGCATTGTTTGATTTCCTGCTTCACAGCCGCCCTGACGGTTCTACTGCACAGGAAATACAGAGGTTGCTGGATGAAGTGCGTGCACGGGTGGCGGTGGTGCCCGTGATCACCGACAATCGTTTCCAACACAGCTTCAGCCATATTTTTGCTGGCGGCTACGCTGCGGGCTACTACAGCTACAAGTGGGCTGAGGTGCTGTCGGCGGATGCGTTTTCCCTGTTTGAGGAGAACGGCATCTTCGACCGCGATACCGGGCAACACTTCCTGCGTAGTATCCTGGAGCAAGGCGGTAGCCGTGATGCACTTGACCTGTTCACGGAATTCCGTGGACGCGAGCCCAGGATAGATGCGCTGCTGCGCCACTCCGGCATCGATTCCACCGCTGAAACCGCGTGATATCGCCGCCAGTCAAAATTCAACCGAAGCAAAGGCAGTATCGGGAAAAGTAATATGAGTACAGAAGACGGCGGGAAGCAGCCCGGCAAAAAACGTTTTATTGCCGGTGCGGTCTGCCCGCGCTGTAGCGCTATGGACAGGATCGTCAACTTTCGCGAGGGGGATCGCAATTACCGCGAATGTGTAGAGTGCGGATTCAAAGACGAAATTCGCCTGCAGTCCACACCGCGTATCCCGGACACACGGGTGCATCGGGCTCCCGATGCAGAGCGCGAGGCGCCGGTAAAAATCATCCAGCCACCAAAGAAAAAATAATCATCACTGATAATAATACTTGTGAAAAAAACCGTTGCTTGCGGTGGGCTTTTGCTCGCCGGCATTATTGCCTTTAACGTTATTGGCCATTACCGCGAAGTGCGCGAAGAGCATCGACAGCAGACAGCACAATTGCTGTCACGTTGCGTCAATGAAAGCCTGTTGTCACTGTTTCGCCTGCAGGTAAACGACTGGCGGCGCAAACCGGCGTTTTACCTGCAAGAGGCGGAACGCCTCCGCGAAAACGTCGCCGCCTTACCCCAGCAGCTGGGGAACATAGAGAATTATCCAGAGTGGCACGCGGCAATCGCCATCTGTGAAAAATTCACCGAGCATAGCAATAACCAGCATCGCACCATCTTCCGGCCTCTGGGGGGCTTTGCCGAGCTACCGGTCGGGGATAATCGCCTGCTGGGTAACCGGCGGGCTATGCGGGTTCTTCGTCGTAACCTGGCATCGCTGGAGGTCGCGGCCAGGGCCGCAGACCGTTATCTGGCGGATATGCAACGGGATATCGCCCAGCTGGCCGGGGATTCCGGGTTGTCTGCAGACATGCAGCGCCTTGCAGAGGAACAGATAAACACGGAGGTACTCGATTACTATCGAGGTGGAAACTTTTCCCTGAAGCAGGTGCTGGCACATATCGAGCGGGTGAGAAGCTACTACGAACTGCTTGCAGATAACCCCAGGGGGTGGTCATTGCGCGCGGGCGGCCTCTTTTTTTACGATCGCGGGTTGCGCAGTGAAGTAGACCAGTTGAACAATGCTGTATTCCAGGGCGAGGGCGAATTCTACGCAAATTGGAAACAGGTGTTACAGCGGCAGCAATAAAAAATAGTGAGCAGGCACAGCGATTATTCTTCTACCTGCTCGATGCTTCCATCCTGGAGAATTATTGTTTTTGAAAATCCAATTTCCTGAAAAGTACAGGATCCGTTCTAGTGAACGGTATCGTTACTTATCACGCTGTCGGGAGCCAGAAGGCTGAACTGCAGGCTGCGCGCGAAATCCGGCCACTCACCGGGGTTATTCAAAAGGCGCTGGCGACACAGGATCAGCGCAACCATTTTCTCACTGTCGAGTTCAAGATCCATAAAGGCATGGCCCAGGCGATTACTCGCGGAATCCATGCTTTCACAGTCTTTTTCGTCCAGCAGCCCGCGTATGACAAGATTTGCCAGCATCGGGTCCATAGGCAGCAGCGGTGTTCCGCATAACGGCTGCAACCTGTCGTTTATCTCCTCCATAACCCGGTGAGACAGGTAAGCTTCGGGGACCAGGGCCTGGAGTCGCGGGCGCTCACCGGATTCCCCGCTCATCCGCGCCAGGCAGCGGTCAATCATCGCCTGAACGGGCGAGAAATCAATATCTGCGGCAACCAGCTGGTGCTGTAGCTGGTGCAACCACGGCGGCACACTCCTCACATAGCGTATCGCAAAGCAGGTTAAATGCAGGGCGCTGTCCCCTTCGGGCAACTGGACGCTGCGGTGCAAACCGGGCAACTGCTGGTACACGCTGCGGCGGAATTCACCCTGCTCGCGTTCGCGCATAACGGCCAGGTCGATAGTCCGCTGCATCTGGCGGTATTGGTTGTACATCGGAACCCGCTTTGCTGTGTAGTTAAATATTTTTTAATTTGCCTGTTATATAGCAACTGACAAGGTGTAGTGCAAAAAAGATCTGCTATCGGTTGCCCTCAGTGATCCACGAATTGTTTTGAGTGTAGTAGCGGTAGTAGGCCAGCAGACTCACAGAGCGAGCACTGATCCACAAAAAAAGGCTGAACCATACGCCATGGTTGCCCCAGGACCGTGTCAGCCACCACGCCGGAAAGAAAATGAGTACGGTGGCCACAAACATCGTATTGCGCATCTCCCGGCTGCGGCCCGCCCCGATAAAGACCCCATCGAGCAAATAGCACCAGACCGCCAGCAGCGGCAGCGTACAGAGCCAGGGATAAACATCACGCGCCTCGGCCAACACTGCCTCCAGATCAGTAAACAGCGGCAGGATCCATTCCCGTCCGGGTACCAGGATGGCAGTGATCAGCAGGGCGCTTCCCAGTGCCCATAGGCCAGCGCTACGGACCGTGCCCTGCAACATGGATTGTGAGCGACGGCCAATCGCATCCCCCACCAGGGATTCTGTCGCATGGGCAAACCCATCCAGGGCGTAGGAGGTCATCATCAGCAATTGCAGCAGGATGGCATTGGCTGCCAGCACGGCGTCGCCCTGGGCTGCGCCCTGGGCGGTAAAAAAGGTCAGTGTCAGCAACAGCAGGCAGGTGCGTACAAACAGGTCGCCGTTGATCCGCAGCAGCTCGCCCCAGGGACCGCGATCCTTCCAGGGATACAGGTGCGCATCCCGGAGCCGTCGGGCAATTTGCCGGTAAACATCATTCCCCAGGCCGCGCAGGAGAAAAATCCCGAAGCAAAATGCACAGAAGTCGGCACAAACTGTCGCCAGTGCGGCACCGCGGGCCCCCCACCCGAGGCCGATGATAAAAATCACATCCAGCATTATGTTGAGCAGGTTGGCGGCGAGCAGGATCAGCAGGGGCGCGCGGCTGTTCTGGCGGCCGATGAAGAATCCCAGCAGGGCGAAGTTGGCCAGTGCCAGGGGGGCGCTGAACAGGCGGATCTGCAGGTAGGCCTGTGCCTGTGGTGCCGCCGCAGCGCTGGCATTCATCCACTGCACAATGATGCCAAGCAAGGGCGAGGCCAGTGTCAGCAGGGCGATGCCGAGAATCGCCGCCATCCATAGCGCCCGCAGCAGCCAGCCGACCCCGCCATCGGCGCTGCCAGCCGCCCTGGCCACCAGTCCGGTTGTTCCCATGCGCAGGAACCCAAAGGCCCACAGGAGCATCGACATCACGCTCGCACCCACGGCCACCCCGGACAGGTAGGTGGCGGAGGGCAGGTGCCCGAGTATGGCGGTATCCACCGCGCCCAGCAGGGGCACAGAAATATTGCTGAGTATCATCGGCCACGCCAGCTTCCATACGCGCCGGCCGGGAGATTGCGGGGGTCGTGACTGCTTCATTACCTCGAGACTTAAGTTGGCGGATTCATTGACTTTTTGCCGGCGATGTGTTCCTTTTGTTGTGGTGCTGCCCGTCTGTGAAGAGGCCGCACGGTCTCCGCAGGGGCGGGCCCGCCGGCCTGTCCCGGGAAGCCAGAAAATATGTACTGAGACAGTAATTGCAACAAAAGAGACGCAGGTTGTTGGTTGTACCTTCCGGACGACGACATCTGAAGTAAAAAATCTTTGAGAAAAGAATAACAAGTTGCACTGAAGCAGTATCGCGAAGCAGGTTTTCCTGTTCCGCCCAGTGTATGTAGTCTTGTGTTACTACGCGATGTCCACAATTTTTGTGTGGAATTGCCCCGCCGCTGTGCCTGGTGAAAGTCCCGGCTGGTGGGGAGTCCAGTTATCCGTGAACGCAGCCGATGGCTGATATAAAAACAAACACACGGAGATCTGTAGGCGATGTTGAAAGGCTTCGATCGGCTGTTCGCCTTGCTGGCAACTTCGCTGCCGGCGTACTCCGCTTTTGCGGAAGTCGAGGGGGCGGAGCGCTGGGGGGTCAACATGACCCAGGGCGTAACCGAAGTTTCCCGTACCACTTACGACCTGCACATGCTGATCTTCTGGATCTGCGTGGCAATCGGCGTGGTTGTCTTCGGGGTGATGTTCTACAGCATGTGGCGTCACCGCAAGAGCAAGGGCTACCGGGCGGCACAGTTCCATGAAAGCACTGCGGTGGAACTGGTCTGGACCATTATCCCAACCCTGATCCTGGTGCTGATGGCAATTCCCGCCACCAAGACCCTCTACGATATCTACGACACCGGCGAAGCCGACCTCGACATCATGGTCACCGGCTACCAGTGGAAGTGGAAATACGACTACCTGGGTAGCGACGTCTCCTTTTTCTCCAATCTGTCCACGCCGCGCTCCCAGGTCGACAACCAGTTACCCAAGGGGGAGAACTACCTGCTCGAGGTAGACGAGCCCCTGGTGGTGCCGGTGGGCAAGAAGATCCGCTTCCTGTTTACCGCCAACGATGTGATCCACTCCTGGTGGGTCCCCGATCTGGCGGTCAAGAAAGATGCGATCCCCGGCTTTATCAATGACTCCTGGACCCGTATCGACAAGCCCGGAATCTACCGCGGCCAGTGTGCCGAGCTCTGTGGCAAGGACCACGGCTTCATGCCTATCGTGGTCAAGGCGGTACCCCAGCAGGAATACGATACCTGGCTGGCCGAGCGGGCCGCGCAGGCAGCCAAGATGCGCGAGCTGACCGAGAAGACCTTCGACTTCGACGAACTCTTCGCCATGGGTGAGAAAGTCTACAACCGGAATTGCGCCGCCTGTCACCAGCCCAACGGCCAGGGCGTGCCGGGTACCTTCCCGGCCATCGCCGGGTCACAGGTTGCCACGGGGCCGCTGGAGAAGCACATGAGTATGGTCGTGAATGGGTCGCCCAGAAATCCGGCCATGCAGGCCTTTGGTCCGCAGCTCTCCGAGGTGGATATTGCCGCGGTGATCACCTACCAGCGCAATGCGTTTGGCAACGACATGGGCGATACCGTGCAGCCCGTCGACATCCTCAATTTTAAGAATAAACAGTAAGCGGGAGCCGAAAGGAGCATAAGTATGGCACACGGTCCTAAACCCGGATTCTCCCGGTGGCTCTATACCACCAACCATAAAGACATCGGCAGCATGTACCTCTGGTTCAGCTTTACCATGTTCCTGCTGGGCGGCTGCATGGCGCTGGTCATCCGCGCCGAGCTGTTCGAACCCGGTCTGCAAATCGTGCAGCCGGAATTCTTCAACCAGATGACCACCATGCATGGCCTGATCATGGTCTTCGGTGCGGTGATGCCGGCCTTCGTCGGCCTGGCCAACTGGATGATACCGATGATGATCGGTGCTCCGGACATGGCGTTACCGCGCATGAATAACTGGAGCTTCTGGATTCTGCCATTCGCCTTCGCGATGCTGGCCTCTACTCTGTTCATGGATGGCGGTGCACCCAATTTCGGCTGGACGTTCTATGCCCCCCTGTCCACCGAGTATGCCCCGCCCAGCACAACCTTCTTCATCTTCTCGATCCATATCATGGGCGCATCCTCAATTATGGGCGCGATCAATATCATTGCGACCATCCTGAACATGCGTGCGCCGGGTATGACCCTGATGAAGATGCCCTTGTTTGTGTGGACCTGGTTGATTACCGCCTACCTGCTGATTGCGGTCATGCCGGTGCTCGCAGGTGTGGTCACCATGATGCTGATGGATATTCATTTCGGCACCAGCTTCTTTAGCGCTGCCGGTGGCGGTGACCCGGTGCTGTTCCAGCATGTATTCTGGTTCTTCGGCCACCCCGAGGTGTACATCATGATCCTGCCGGCATTCGGTATCATCTCGGCAATCATCCCCACCTTCGCGCGCAAGCCCCTGTTCGGTTACAGCTCCATGGTGTACGCGACCGCGTCCATCGCCTTCCTGAGCTTCATCGTCTGGGCCCATCATATGTTCACAGTGGGAATGCCGGTTGCCGGTGAGCTGTTCTTTATGTACGCCACCATGCTGATTGCGGTTCCCACCGGCGTGAAGGTTTTTAACTGGGTCACCACCATGTTCCGGGGTTCGATGACCTTCGAGACCCCGATGCTGTTTGCGATAGCCTTCGTCATACTGTTTACCATCGGCGGTTTCTCCGGTCTGATGCTGGCCATCGCGCCGGCGGATTTCCAGTACCACGATACCTACTTTGTGGTTGCCCACTTCCACTATGTACTGGTACCGGGCGCGATCTTCTCGATCACCGCAGGTGTCTACTACTGGCTGCCGAAGTGGACCGGCAATATGTACAACGAGACCATGGGCAAGGTGCATTTCTGGCTGGCATTCATTGGCCTGAACGTGACCTTCTTCCCGATGCACTTTGTTGGCCTGGCGGGTATGCCGCGCCGGATTCCGGATTACTCGCTGCAGTTTGCCGACTTTAACCAGATTGCCAGCATGGGAGCCTTCCTGTTCGGTGCGGCGCAGATCGTCTTCCTGTTCAACGTGATACGCACGGTAATGGGCGGCAAGAAGGCGACCGATGAGGTATGGGACAACCCGGAAGGCCTGGAGTGGACCGTGCCCTCGCCGGCGCCCTACCACACCTTCAGCACGCCTCCGGCCGTACGCTGATAGCCGGGATGGTGCGGTCATGCAACTGAGCGAAAACGCAAAACTCACTGCCAAGCTGCTGGCCCTCGCCGGCAGCATGCTGGTGTTTGCGGTGTTCATCATGCCCCCACTCTACGACGCCTTTTGTGACATCACAGGCCTGAACGGGAAAACCGGGGACCGCTACGAGGCAGTGCCTGCAGCGGTCGATAGCCACCGCAAGGTAAAGGTGCAGTTTGTGGCCAGCCAGAACGAGAGCATGCCATGGGACTTTCGCCCGTCAGTGGTGTCCATGACGGTGCACCCGGGTGAGCCGGTGGACACGGTATTCCTGGCCCGCAATCCGACTACTCGCGATATGGTCGGCCAGGCTATCCCCAGCCTGGTGCCGTTCAAGGCTGCCAACTATTTTCACAAGACAGAGTGTTTCTGCTTCAACCAGCAGACACTGAAAGCGGGGGAGAGCGCCGAGTTGCCCCTGCGCTTCATCGTCGACCCGGATCTGCCACCCGGCGTCAACACCATCACACTTTCCTACACGCTGTTCGATGTCACGGAAAAATTCACCCGGAACCTGAATAACAAAAATGCCGACTCCGAGCGAGAGGGATAAAAATTATGGCCACTGAAAGCAGCTACTATGTGCCCGAGCAGTCCCGGCTGCCAATCTTTGCGACCATCGGTCTGTTCCTGACTGCGTTTGGTGCCGCCAACTGGATCAATGGCGGTTCCTCATACATCTTTTTTACTGGCGCACTCGCGATGGCCGGCGTGCTGTGGTTCTGGTTTGCTGCGGTGATCCGCGAGAACATGGCCGGACTCAACAGTGACCAGCTCAAACGCTCCTATGTGTGGGGAATGGGCTGGTTTATTTTTTCAGAGGTGATGTTTTTTGCAGCCTTTTTCGGCGCGCTCTATTACATCCGTACCTTTGCCGTGCCATGGCTCGGCGGTGAGGGCGAGCGCGGCGAGTCGAATATGCTCTGGCAGGGATTCGAGAGCACCTGGCCCCTGATGGTTACGCCGGATGCCGCCGCCCATGGTGATGCTGCCAAGATAACCGGCCCGAACGCCATTATTGACCCCTGGCACCTGCCGCTTCTGAACACGTTTATCCTGCTTACTTCAAGTGTCACTGTACATATGGCCCACGTATTCCTGAAGAAGGGCAAGCGCACTGCCTTCAACCTGTGGCTGGGCCTGACGGTGGTGCTGGGTGCGCTGTTCCTGTTCTTCCAGGTCGAGGAGTACTACGAGGCGTATACTCACCTGGGCCTGACACTGGAATCCGGGATTTACGGTACTACCTTCTTCATGCTCACAGGCTTCCATGGCGCACACGTGACCCTTGGCACCATCATGTTACTGATCATGCTGTTGCGATCGGTAATTGCCCACCACTTCAAGCCGGATGACCACTTCGGGTTCGAGGCCTCCAGCTGGTACTGGCATTTTGTCGATGTGGTCTGGGTGGGCCTCTTTATATTTGTTTACGTACTGGGCTCCTGAGGATTGCTGCCAGTGGCCACCGAGGCCACTGGCCTGCTCAGTACTTATTGGCCCAGGGGGCCGTATTGGAAAGGATGCCACTGTCAAAGCCATACCAGATGGCAATCAGAAGCAGGGCCGCCAGCGAAACGCGGATACCCAGTGCATAGAGGGTCCGCTTTGATTCGGGGGCGCCCATATCACGCAGAAGGAAGAACAGCGCGCTGGACAGGCTGGCCAGCACCGCCAGGAAAAGAAGCACAATAACGACTTTCAGCCACATTTTGTATTCGCCATTTGTTGTAGGGGCCTGTTCGCAGGCTGGAATCGGCATGACTGTAGAGACCCATCCAGTGCGATCCCGGGAAACCTCCGAGAGGGCCAGTGTAGCACTGATTTCCAATTGGCCCCTGACGGTGTTCAGCATCCTGCTGTTGCCGGCACTGGTGTCGCTCGGGTTCTGGCAACTGGACCGTGCCGATGAGAAGCGGAGCCTGATCGCAGCCGTTGACGGGCGTTTGTCCGCCCAGCCGCAAGATCCCAATACCCTTGAGCACCTGCAGCGCTACTCGCCGGTGCGCTTGCCCGGTTACTTCACCGACGAATACTTTTACCTGGATAACCGTACGCGCAATGGCCGGGTGGGTTACGAAATTCTCCAGGTCTTTGTCTCGGGCGAACGCCGCTGGCTCGTCAACCGCGGCTGGATGCCTGCCTCAGTCAGTCGGTCGAAACTGCCGGAGGTTTCCTGGCCGCGGGCGGCCAAGGTGATTACCGGCTTTCTCTATCCGGTTACACAGGGCCACGGGGATGGTGGGGGGAACCCGATAACCGGCGACGGTCCCGTGCGTATCCAGGCGGTGGATGCAGGGTTGACCGGGAGCCTGCGCCTTGCAAAGCCGGACTGGACGATACGACTGAGCGCGGATTCGGATACCGCGCTGGTCACAGACTGGCGAATGGTCAACAGCTCCCCCGCCCGCCACCAGGCTTATGCGTGGCAGTGGTTTGCCATGGCACTGGCACTGGTAATCCTGTGGCTGCTGGCTGCCACCCGCCTGCCAGCCGCTCTGCGCCAGCGTGCCCGTGCATGGACAGCCAAGTGACCGGTATCAGAACAATGAGAACAGACCAGAGGTAGGTTAGCCGTGACCCAGAGCAACGAACTACGCAGCGAAACAGTCGACAATAATCCCGCCAGGCCCACCACCAGGCGGGTGCAGGCCTTGTCGGTGGTGGCCTCGGTTGTGCTACCTATTGTCGCCGCCTACACCGTATTCCACACCGGCGTGGGTATGCCCGAGGATACGGTGAACGAGGGCAGCCTGCTGGAGCCCCCGCAAAATATCCAGAAGCTGCCCCTGCTGGAGCAGGGGCTTGCCCCGCTGAAGCTCGGATCGGAAGCGCCGAAGTGGCGTTACCTGATTGTGCCCGGCCGCGATTGCGATAGCGCCTGCGAGCAGCTGTTATACACAAGCCGCCAGGTACATATCCGGCTGGGGGAAAAGGCGCGCCGGGTAGAGCGCCTGCTAGTGAGCCCGGCACCGCTCAGCCCGGAGCGCCGCGAGGAGCTCGCAGCGAAGCATCCGCGCCTGCGCTTTGTGACGCTGCCACCGGCAAAACTGGAGGGCCTGCTTGAGGGCACCAGCCACACCGACCTCGAATACCCCAGCGCCCTGCTTGTGGACCAGCAGGGCTACGCCATGATGGTTTACAACAACGAACACAGCGGTAACCAGCTTCTTAAGGACATCAAGCGGCTGCTGAAGTACTCCTACGAGCAGTAATCCCGGAGATTTGCATGCGCCAATACCAACCCGATCCTGACTATAACCCCCGCAATGACTGGCGACTGCGGGTGGCCATGGCCGGCACCCTGCTGGCGGTGGTGGTTGTGGTCCTGGGTGCCTTTACCCGACTGGCAGACGCCGGGCTCGGCTGTCCCGACTGGCCCGGTTGCTACGGCCACCTGACCTGGCCGGATGAGGCGCACGAAATCGAAAGTGCCAATGCCGCCTTCCCACACGCGCCAGTGGCCACCGACAAGACCTGGCCGGAAATGGTCCACCGCTATTTTGCCGGCGCGTTGCTGCTGCTGGTTGCCGGCCTGACGGTCATGGCCTGGCGACGGCGCGGGCAGCGAGGATTCCTCCATACCCATTTCCTGCTGGGCTTGATTATCCTGCAGGCGGCTTTCGGGATGTGGACGGTGACATTGAAGCTCTGGCCCCAGGTGGTCACCGCCCACCTGCTCGGCGGGATGGCGACGCTGTCGCTACTCTGGTTGCTGGTGGAACGATTGCGTTACCGCAAGCGCCTGATACCGGTGCACGAGTTCCGGCGACTGCAAAAGATACGGCCGCTGGCGATTGTTGCTGTGGTACTGGTGTCCTTGCAGATTGCGCTGGGTGGCTGGACCAGTTCGAATTACGCTGCCCTGGCGTGTGCCGACTTCCCCACCTGCCATGGCGAGTGGTGGCCAGCGATGGACTTTCAGCAGGGCTTTAATGTAGCCCAGCACATCGGCCCCAATTACCTGGGTGGAGCGCTTGAAAATGATGCCAGGACGGCAATCCATGTCACACACCGCCTTGGGGCGCTGGTCGTTAGCGCCATAGTGCTGCTGCTGGCGGCATTGGCATGGCGGGCCGGCTCACGGCGCTGGGCCATTGGCCTGGCCTGCGCCCTGCTGTTACAGGTGTCGCTGGGCATCGCCAACGTGGTGATGTCCCTGCCGTTACCTGTGGCCGTGGCCCACAACGCCGGTGCCGCATTACTGGTACTCGGCCTGCTGACCTTCTGTTACCGTATCCAGACGGCCCAGCCGCGAATGAAAAAATAATAACGCAGTCCAGAGAGGTGAAACCATGAGCACCCAAACCGCCGCCCTGAGGCACGCCAGCTGGCGCGACTACTATGAGTTGACCAAGCCGCGGGTTGTCATGCTGATGATCCTCACCTCCGTAATCGGCATGCTGTTGGCGGTGCCCGGAATGGTCCCGGTGGACGTGCTGTTACTCGGTAACCTGGGCATAGCCCTCTGTGCCGGCAGCGCCGCCGCGGTCAATCACCTGGTGGACCGTCATATCGATATCAAAATGGCACGCACCAACAACCGCCCGATTGCCCGTGGTCGCGTCGACCCCCGTCGGGCACTGGCATTTGCCCTGGTACTGGGCGTGGCTGGAATGACCGTGCTACTCGCATTTGTGAATGCACTTACGGCGTGGCTGACCCTGTTCTCACTGCTCGGCTACGCGGTCGTCTACACAATGTTCCTGAAGCGGGCGACACCGCAGAATATCGTCATCGGCGGCATTGCCGGGGCGGCGCCGCCGCTGCTTGGTTGGACTGCGGTAACCGGGGAAATAGACGGCCATGCACTGCTGCTGGTCCTGATCATCTTCGCCTGGACTCCGCCACATTTCTGGGCGCTGGCTGTGCACCGCCGGGATGATTACGCAAAGGCCGATATACCCATGTTGCCGGTCACCCACGGTGTGGGTTACACCAGACTGCATATTCTGCTGTACACCTTTATCCTGTTTGCCGTAAGCCTGTTGCCGTTTGCGACCGCGATGCTGGGCTGGCTCTACCTGCTGGGCGCTGTGGTGCTGGGGCTGGGATTTGTCTACTGGGCAGTGGAAATGCTGCGGGACCGCAACCCCGATGCGGGCATGGAAACCTTCAAGTATTCCATTATCTACCTGATGGCCCTGTTCTGCATCATGTTGCTGGATCATTACCTCGTAGCGGTATAAGTGATGGGGAAAGAAACTATGAGTGCGGCGAAACAAGACTATCCCGGAACCACCGCTGCCAATAAAAACGGTGACAAGAGTCCAGAACAAAAGCGGGGTGTGCTCGTTACGGTGGTGGTGTGCGTCCTGTTTATGTTCGCTGTGCTGGCCGGCTTTATCAACAAAATGGGACAGCCACGTGTGCTGACCGGAGCTGAAATGCGGGCCAATGGCACGGTTGAACTCGAGCGCCCGCGTATCCTGGACAACTTTACGCTGCAGTCCGACAGTGGTGAAGACTGGCAGACCAGTGCACTGGCCGGTCGCTGGACGCTCGTATTTTTCGGTTTCACACACTGTCCGGATATTTGCCCCACCACCATGGCAACCCTCAACAGTTTTTACCAGATGCTGGACCCCGAGATACAGGCAGAAACGGATATTCTGCTGGTATCCGTGGACCCGAAACGGGATACGCCGGACAAACTGCGCCAGTACGTCGATTACTTCAATCCGGCTTTCGCCGGTGTAACGGGCGAATTCCTGAGTCTCAAGCGCTTTGCCAACCAGTTGAATGTACCGTTCAACAAGGTCCCGCTGGGCGACGGTGAGTACACCGTTGATCACGGTTCCCAGGTAGTCCTGATAAACCCCCGCGGACATTACCACGCTTTTTTCAAGGCACCGCTGGATCCGGCAAAGATGAAGCTTACCTACCGATCCCTGAGGGCGACCTACAACGGCTAATACTGCCACTGTCGGCCATTCCCTGGGACAGGCGCCGTGCGTGCACACCACAGGGCCACAAATGGAAGTTACCGATATGGAAATCGAGCGGCAGGGCCTGGCCCCGCTCCTGCCACCACGGGTACGGGCATTCTTCATCCCCGCGGCACTTACCCTTTGCATCCTGCCCTTTGGCTGGGTCGGCGTAGCCGCACCACTGGCCTGGCTGGCCCTGAACGGGATAGAGCGCAGCACAGGCTGGTCGCGGGCCCTGCTCTTCGTTGCTGCGGCCGCGATCATGCTTTTGGCGGCACTCGGGACGATTCCCTCCGCTCCCCGAATAGAGTTATTGCCGCCCTATAGCGATAGCGCTGGTAACAGCATCGGTAACGCCTTTAACCCGGGCAAGGCCGCCATTGCCGTCGCTGTAATGGTATTTATGGCCGGTCGCAAACAGCGGCCGCTGCGGCAGGATCTGCCCCTATTGCTGCTGCTTGTCCTGCTACCGATAGTCGTGGCGATACCGTTTTCCGGATTTTCCCCCAAGCTTTCGGCCACCATTCTGCTCGCTATGCTTGTCAATCTGGCGGTGGTCTGCATCAGTGAGGAGGCGTTTTTTCGCTGGGTCCTGCAACGGGGAGCAGAGGAGTTGCTGGGGCAGTGGCGCTGGTTGGCAGTGCCGCCGGTGGTGGCAATATTCACACTGCTCCACACCGGCTGGGCGGCAAGTCCGCCGGTCCTTGCGCTGGTTGCGTTGGCGGGATTCGCATATGCGACGCTCTGGTACCTTCGCCGAAAATTTTGGCTCTGCGTCCTCGCGCACTGGGGAGTCAACAGCCTGCATATGCTACTGCTGACTTATCCCCTGGGCTGATCGAGTAAACTGAAAAATTCGAAAAAGGGTGCGACGATTACCATGTACACAGATGAAGATCTGGACTATGCAATTGAAAAAGACGTCCTTACGGCCTCATCGGTCAACCAGTTCCGGCAACTGATGGCTGAAAGCAGGGAAACTCCCCTGGGGGATGAAGAGAACTTCCGGCTGATTACAGGTTTCAATGACATCTTCGTGGTCATCGCCTGTCTGTTATCACTGATCTCGGTCGCCTGGTTCATGACGCTTGCAAGCAGCAGTGCGAGCGCCCTGGCCTTTGCATTGCTGTCATGGGGATTGGCCGAATACTTTGTTCGCAAACGTAAAATGGCCTTCCCAGCCATCATATTATTGCTGACATTCATCGGCGGTGTCTTTTTCCTTGTTCAGGAGTTGCTTGCGGACACCATGGGTTCGGTCAGCTACTGGGCTTACCTCACTGCCACGCTCGCTGCGCTGTTACATTGGCGCCGGTTTCGCGTGCCAATTACCGTCGCCGCGGGCGCTGCCGCAGCCACGGGATTGCTCGTTTCTCTTTTTATCTCCGTTTTCCCCGACCCAGGTAAATGGCTGCAGGTTTTTATTGTTTTCTGTGGCTTACTGGTTTTCCTGCTGGCAATGCACTGGGATGCGTCCGACATAAAAAGAGTTTCCCACCGCTCTGATGTGGCGTTCTGGCTGCATTTACTCTCGGCACCGTTGGTTATCCACCCAATATTTTCCGGGCTCGGTATACTGCAGGGCGACGACAGTCCACTAAATATGATCGCCGTAGTGCTTCTGTACCTGGTTATGACTGCCGTCTCGTTACTGATTGATCGCCGCGCCCTTATGGTTTCCTCCCTGGGGTATGTCCTGTATGCCCTGTCAACCCTGATCGCCACATATGGTGGCCCGGGACAGAGCTTTGCGGTAACCGGCGTGCTGGTGGGGGCGAGTCTGCTGTTACTTTCCGCCTATTGGCACCAGGCCAGGGCAGGGCTGTTGGTATTGTTGCCTGCGGCGCTTGGTCGATTCGTACCACCGGTCGCTTCCACACACTAGCCTGGCGCTATCACCTGGGAATCATTGCCATGCCTATCAGCTCCGAAGTCATCCTGTCACTGGTTACCTACAAGATTATCTCGCTATTTGTCGGCAGCCTGTTTGCCTTTCTGGGCTACCGACTTTTCATGTCGGGTATCTGGGGTGGGGCCGGGGAACTGGAGGCGGGCTTTCGTGACAATCGAGTCGTCCTGAAAGAGGCCGCTCCCGGGACCTTCTTTGCACTATGCGGTGCTCTGATCGTGGCGGTGACCCTTTATAAAGGCCTGGAGTTTGAGGAGTACAGCCAGGGTGGGACAAACGTCGTGAAGATCGCCGAGGAGGGGGACAGCGACCTGGCCGCCACCCCCGGACCCTGAACCTTCAATGGGTCTGTGCCAGCGCATCCTCCCCCGCGGAGTGCAGGGCCCGACGCCGGCGCATACGCTCAAGCACGGCCACCAGGGCGAAGGCCGCGAACGCCGCAATGAACGGTACGCTGGGGAGGTGATACCGATCCTGGGAGGCGATCAGCGCGTGAATACCCGCATTGGCCCCCCAGCTTAACAGGAAAGGGTGGGTGGCAACCCGGGCCCACCCGGCCTGGTAAAGATAGACCATGAGCCCGGCAATGCCGCTGCAAACCAGCAACAGCCAGTAGGCCTGTGTGGCAACCTTCATCGGCAGGACCGCGCCTTCACCAAAACGTGCCTTTATGCCCTCGGCATTCCAGTTTACCCCAATGGTTTCATAGCTGTGAAAACGAACAAGTTTGTAGAGGGTTCGCTGTATAAAGGCCTGGGGTTCTGCCTTGATGTAGTCCAGGGCGCGGGTTTTCAGTATCTGGCTCATTTCATAAGTGGAATCAGCCTGTGCGGTTACCTCAGGGGGGATTTCTGCATAGCCGCCATTGCTGCCCGGTGAATTACCCATCCAGAATACTGCGCCGCCATTGGAGGACATGGGAACAAAATCATCATAGAGCTGATAGTTACGGTAAGCCCAGGGCGCCACCAACAGGGTGAGCACGAGGAAACAGCAGAGAGTGCGCACGAGGACCGCAAGCGGGCGTTGTTGCAGTTGGACAGCGCAGGCGACGGCAAAGATGATTATGCCAACCGTGATCAATGGTCGCACATAATAGGCGGCCGCCAGCAAAATTCCGGCGAACAACAGACGCATTGGTTGCCGCACACCAGTAGTTACAAAGAAATAAAATCCGGCCAGCGAGAAAAACATAAACAGCAGCTCACTGGCGAGCACCGTCACGAAAAGTATGCCCGTGGGCCAGAGTGCCAGCAGGACCATGCACCACTGCGATACGCGCCTGTCGCTGAAGAATATCCGGCACAGTCGCCCGGTAAAAAACAGGATGCCCACTGACAGGGCGATGTTCAGTGCGACTACCGGCCAGTAGTGATGGCCGAAGATCAGGTAAAGGCCCGCATAAATCCCCGAAGTGCCAACGGCCCAGTAACTGCCGGGTTGATCAGCTTCCCAGCCATAGGTGCCGTGCTGCCAGATATTCAGTGCGAAGGCATCGTACGCGACACTGTCTGATACCGGTATGACTGGCACCAGCAGCGCCCACAGCAGCCGCAGGCCAATCGCCAGCAGGTAAACGCCGGGCGCGGTTACCAGCAGGCGCAGTAATCGATCCATGATTATTGCTCCATAAGCTCTTGCAAAGCGAAAGAGAGTATACGGTCAGGCTGACCATCGCGACAGCCCGTGTGCCGGCCTGTATCCCGGGTTGCCGGTAAGCTGTCGGATGGGCAGGGTGGTTCGATGCTTGCAAGGCCTGTGCCTGTGTACCCATGTAATATTCCGGGGCTTGCATTCGATGCGAAATAGCGGAACCATCCGGGATTGATTGCAGGATGTGCGCCGGTGCTGGCGTGCCACCACAATTGGTACATTTGCGTGTAGTTTGCCGTGGCTGAATAGGCTCTTGTACCAGGTGGTCGCCGTACGGATCACCTTCAGCCATTGCCAGAAAGCCCCAGGGAAGCGGGGCTGAATTCGCCCAAGGAGTGAGCGTTGTGTCCCACCATCAGTCCCCTTTGATCGTTGATCTCGACGGTAGCCTGATTCGCACCGACCTGTTATACGAATCATTTGTGCGGACACTGTTTGCACGCCCATGGGTGCTTGCTTTCCTGCCACTGTGGCTCTGTCGCGGCATCGCCTACCTGAAGTGCCGGCTGGCGCAGGCGATTGAAATTGATGTGGGCGCGTTGCCTTACAATCGAAATCTCCTCGAATTTCTGCAGGAGCAAAAAACGCAGGGTCGCCGGCTTATTCTCTGTACCGGTGCCAACGAACGGTTGGCCCGCGAAGTAACAGATCACCTGGGCATCTTTGACGAGATTTATGCCACCGGTAATACCCACAACCTGACCGGCGAACGCAAGGCGCAGTTTCTCCGCGAGCGTTTTGGAGAGCGCGGTTTCTCCTATGTGGGCAATGAGCACAAGGACCTGCGTGTCTGGCGTTTTGCCCGATCGGCGGTGGTGGTGGGGTCTTCCCGGGCACTGGCGGAAAATGCGGCGCGGGTTTGCCAGCTAGAAACCAGCTTTCCCACCGCTGGCCCGACATTGTCGATATATCTTCGGCAGGTCCGCATCCACCAGTGGGTGAAAAACCTGTTGCTGTTTGTGCCACTGGTGACTTCCCACCAGTTTCTTGACAGCCAGGCGCTGACGGCAGCGTTACTGGCATTTGTGTGTTTCGGCTTCTGTGCCTCGGCGACCTATATCATCAACGACATCGCTGACCTCGATTCCGACCGGGCGCACTGGAAGAAGAAAAGGCGGCCGCTGGCCTCCGGGGCCCTGTCGATCCCCGTGGGACTGTTGCTCTGTTCTGGCCTTTTCCTCGCATCGGCGGTACTGGCGACGCTCCTGCCATTGTGGTTTGGCGCCGTGCTGCTGCTGTATGTTGTCACCACCCTGGGCTACAGCTTCCTGTTCAAGCGCCTGCAAACTGTGGATACCGTCGTGCTTGCCGGTCTTTACACCACGAGGATCCTTGCCGGTGCCGCAGCGATTGGTGTGTATCCATCCTACTGGTTGTTGGCTTTCTCCATGTTTGTGTTTTTGTGCCTGGCGCTCGTCAAGCGTATTGCGGAGATTTATCGCAAGCAGGATGAGGAGGGTGAGCCGGCGCGAATCCGTGGCCGCGGATATTTCACTTCGGACTTGCCCGTGTTGACCAGCCTGGCTTCGGCCGCAGGCATGGTCTCAATCCTCGTATTTGCCATGTATGTCAACAGTACAGAAGTCGTGGCTATGTACAGCTCACCGATGATCCTGTGGTTGGCCTGTCCTCTTTTCGCGTACTGGATTATCCGCATGCAGATCATGGCGTCCCGCGGCGAAATCGATGAGGACCCGATTGCGTTTGCGATCAAGGACAAACGCAGCTGGATAACCGGCGCCGTGCTGGGCCTGGTACTGCTGGCGGCATCGACAGTGTCAGTTTGAGGGGAAAACCATGAATGTGCTGAATCTCTCCATCATATTGCTCACAGTTTTCCTGTCCGCCTGCGCGCAACTCTTGTTGAAGCTCGGGATGCAACGGGCGGGGGAGGACTACCTGGCCGATGGTATCGGCGGCATGGTGCGAGTGCTGTTCAGTCCGCATGTGTTTTCCGGGATCTTTGTCTATGCCATCAGTGTACTGGTGTGGCTGTGGGTGCTCTCACGAGTCGACCTCAGTATCGCTTATCCCTTTGTCGGCTTGAGTTTCATTTTCACATTGTTGTTTGGTTATGCCTTTCTCGGCGAGCCAGTCAATACCATGCGCGTCGCGGGCTCCATGCTGATTGCCGCGGGCTGTCTATTCGTGGCGCGCTCCTGATCCTTTCGTTGATGAACGGTAAGCCCGCGTTGAGCCGATTCACTGCCTTGTGCCTTGCAGTGTGAATTTCATCGTATAGGCTCAGGGTAAGATTGACGCAAAAGGGATAATCCGTGCGACAGGGGTGTCGGCATTGAAAAACCTGTTCGACAAGTTTTCCCACTCCCGTAAGGCCTGCCGTGCCCTGGGCTGGTTGGGGCTGTGCCTTGTATTGCCTTTTGTCGTGTGGGCGGTCCTGGGATGGGCGGGGGTGACACCTTCACTGGCCGATGTATTCGGTGTGCCAGGTTTGAGGATTCCGGCTACAGTCGTCATCAGCGGGCTCCTGATGGCTGCGGTGGGCTTCTGGGAATACGACTGACAAGCGCCGGGTGTACCCCGGTTTAAATGGAGGTGGTCATGTTCAAGTTATCCGACCTGTTTATCCTGATCGCGGTGGCGATCTCGTTTTTCCTGTCGGGATACCTCTGGTTTAACGGCTACCGGGAGCAGGGAATTTTCACCGCGTTGTGGGTACCCAGCATCCTGGCATTCGGCATTTACTTCAAAGTATCTGCGCTGCTGGCCCGGGGGAGGTAATCATGTCACGTACCATGCTGCTGGCCGTTGCCATTGGCGTCTTCGTGATGCTGGTGATCGGCATTGTGCTGACGATCTATGAATTCCACCGGGCAGGCGAAGAGCCGGTGGAGAGACCCGGGCCTGACGATCAGCCAAAACGCTGATCAGGCCGGGCGGCCGCTCCGCAGCTGGGTAAGCACGAACAGCAACGCGGCCGCCAGCACGATGGACGGCCCGGCCGGGGTGTCCCACAGGATGGATGCCAACAGGCCCAGCACAACTGCCAGGGCGCCAATCAGGGAAGCACACATTGCCATGCGTTCCGGCGTATCCGTCAGCCGCCGGGCACCAGCCGCCGGAATGATCAGCAGCGCGGTTATCAGCAGAATGCCCACCACTTTCATCGCAATGGCGATCAGGAGTGCCAGCATCAGCATCAATGCGAGCCTGACCCGTTCCACCGGAACCCCCTCCACGGCGGCCAGTTCTTCATTCAGCGTGAATGCAAGCAGCTTTTCCCACAGGAAAAGCAGCAGCCCGCCGATACCAGCCACCGCCGCTGCCATCAGCATCACATCCTGGCCGCTGACCGCCAGCAGGTCACCGAGGAGCAGGGCCAGCAGGTCGACACGGATCCCGAACAGGCTGACGGTGACGATACCCAGGGCCAGCATGGAGTGGGACAGGATTCCCAGCAACGTGTCCACAGACAGGGTCTGGCGTCGCTGCAGGTAAACCAGCAGGACGGCGAGCACACAACAGGTGGCGCCCACGGCCAGCGTGGGCTGCAACTGCAGCAGGAAACCCAGGGTAACGCCGAGCAGCGCCGAGTGGGCCAGGGTGTCGCCGAAATAGGCCATACGCCGCCAAACTGCAAAGCAGCCCAGAGGCCCGCTGACCAGGGCCACCAGCAGGCCGGCCGCCAGGGCAAACCAGAGAAACTGGCTGCTGAAAAGTGCACTGAAATCCATTACCGGGTTTGGCTCCTGTTTTCCCCGCTCCCGTGGTCACAGCCATGGTCGTGCAGGATACCGCCACCCAGGTCGTGTTCGTGATTGTGCTGGTGGGTGTAGGGCGCCACCTTGTCCCCAAAGAGTTCAATAAAGGCCGGGTCGCGGCTGACCTGCTCGGGGTGGCCGTGGCAGCAGATATGCTGGTTGATACACAGCACCCGGTCGGTGGCGGCCATGACCACGTGAAGGTCATGGGAGACCAGCAGCACGCCGCAGTGCAGTTCGTCCCGGAGGCTGGCAATCAGCTGGTAGACCTCGCCCTGGCCGCCTACATCAACCCCCTGGGTGGGCTCGTCGAGTACCAGCAGTTGGGGTCGGCGTGCTGCCGCCCGTGCCAGTAGCACCCGCTGCATCTCGCCCCCGGAAAGGTCTGCAAGGCCGGCCCGTTCCAGGTGTGCCGCGCCCACCCGCGCCAGGGCGCCGCGCGCCGCGGTGGCGTCGACCCTGTCGTTACCCAGCTGCAGGAATCGCAGCACGGACATCGGCATCGAGGGATCCACCTGCATACGCTGCGGCATATAGCCCATGCGCAATCCGGGGCTGCGCCACACCTCGCCATGAGTGGGTCGGGTCAGGCCCAGCAGCAGCCGCAGCAGGGTGGTCTTGCCGGCGCCATTGGGTCCGATCACGGTGACGATCTCACCGCGCCGCAGTTCCAGCGTGATGTCGTGCAGCAGCTGGCGACCGGCCACCTCCAGGCCCAGCCCGCTTGCCGTGATGAGAGGGTCTGTATGGTTCAGGATGACGTCTCCGCGACTGCGTGGGGGTGTGTGGGCTCTGCCGCGGCCGCCGAGTGAGGTTGTCCGGGCAGGCAAGTGATAACCGGGCACCCGGACTGGCGGGTGCGCGCCGGCTGTGATTATATCGCAGTTTAAGCCCGACCCGATGACCCGTGAATCCCGGATCCTGATGAATTTCCCGAAGTACCTCCTACTGTGCTCCCTGATTTCCCTGCTCGCCGCCTGTGATCGCGGTACGCCGGATGCGGCGCCGGAAAAGAACGACCTGGTTGTGAGTATGCGCCCACTGGCCCTGATTGCCCGTGAGGTGGCTGGTGCGGAAAAGCGGGTGCGGGTACTGGTCGCGAATGGCGACCCCCATCACTACGCGCCCGGGGTGTCGGACCGGGCTGCCCTCGAGTCGGCGCAGCTGGTGGTCTGGCTGGGCCCGCAAATGGAAAGTGCACTGGCAAGGCAGTTGGCGCTCCTGCCTGCGGAACGCCAGCTGCAGTTGCTGGAGCAGGGTGGCTATGAGTTCGAGGGGGCATCAGAGACGGATTTCCACCTGTGGCTGCGTCCGCGCAACGCCGCCGTAATGGCTGCGCATATCGCCGGTCGCCTGGCGGAGATGGACCCGGAGCAGGCCGGTGCATACCGGCAGCGCGCCCGGGATTTCTCCCGTCGCATGGCGAACCTGCAGAAGGTGCTCGACCGCGCCCTGTGGGCCTATCGCGATGTACCCATCGTGGTGACTCACGATGCCTACGGCCACTTTTTTGGTCCCGCCGGCGTCGAGACGCAGGCACTGAGCGACTCTGCCCGGGCAGGGCACGGGGCCCGGGCGATGCTCGAATTGCGAGATGTCCTCGACAAGGCGGGGGCGGGCCGGGGCTGCCTGTTCGGTGAAGTGCCGGAAAATGCACGTGATCGGCAGACGGCGGAAAACCTGGGGCTGCGCTATGCTGCGCTCGACCCGCTGGGAACCCAACTGTCGGCAGGCAGTGATTACGAGCATCTGGTCCGGGCCTGGCTGGACCAGGCGCGCAGCTGCCTGGCGGAAGTACCCGATCGCGGGACCGGAAGCTGATCCGGGGTTGTCAGCTCGCCTCCCCACCCTGTTTCCGCGATTGGGCCGCCTCACGCTCCTGTAGTTGCCGCTGTCGCGACGCTTCCTCCTCGACGTGTTCATGGCGCTGTTCTGCCTGCAATCTTTCCGTCCGCAGGCGGAACAGTTCCAGCTGCCGGCGCTGCCTTTCCATCAGGGAGCCGAGCTGCTCGCGCTTGCCATGGTGTTTTAGCGCCTGTACCGCGCGCCGGTGTGCTGCTCCCCGGGCGGTGCCTGTTGCATCCGGCTCGCCGGTGACTTCCAGGTATTCCATTGGGCCAGGCTTTTGCAGCGGCCGGCCCAGCGAGTCCCCGTTGACGGGCGCCGTCGCCAGGGCGGCAGCAAGGAAGGCACTGGAAACAAACGCGTATCTCATGGTCACATCCCTCTCTGGAGCGTCTCGCCGCTACCGGCAGGCCGCAGCAATATGGGCACTGCCGTTCAACTAAAGCCTAGAAGCCCGGGGCAGATCTGTCGGTGACACTGCGATGACCGCCACGGATGCGGCGCCGGGGCGAGCGAAAAAAAACGATCGCGGTTATCCTGTCGCGCAATCCCAAACATCCACGATGAATTTGCAGCTTCCCGGATATCTATGAGTAACAACAAATCCACTGCCGCCCCGCTGATCCTGGTGGACGGTTCCTCTTATCTTTACCGCGCCTTCCATGCGCTGCCGCCGCTCGCCACCAGCGATGGCCAGCCCACCGGTGCCGTGCGCGGTGTCATCAGCATGCTGCGCCGCCACCTGAAGGAGCACCCGGACAGCACAGTGGCTGTTGTCTTCGATGCCAAGGGCAAGACCTTCCGCGACGAGCTGTTTGCGGACTACAAGTCACACCGGCCACCCATGCCCGATGACCTGCGCGAACAGATTCAGCCGATTCACGACATCATCGACGCCATGGGACTGCCGCGGCTGGTGATCGATGGCGTGGAGGCGGACGACGTCATCGGCACCCTGGCATTACAGGCCCAGGAGCAGGGTCAGCCGGTGATTATTTCCACCGGCGACAAGGATATGGCCCAGCTGGTGCGCCCCGGCATCACCCTGGTCAACACCATGAGCAACACGGAAATGGACAGCGATGGTGTGCGCGAGAAGTTTGGCGTCGGGCCCGAGCTGATCATCGATTTTCTCGCCCTGATGGGCGACAAGTCAGACAATATCCCCGGTGTTCCCGGCGTGGGCCAGAAGACAGCATTGGCCTTGCTGCAAAACCTCGGCGGCCTGGATGATATCTACGCCGACCTGGATGCCATCGCGCCGCTGGGTTTTCGTGGCAGCAAGACCCTGGGCAAGAAGATGGCCGAGCACCGCGAGGCGGCGGAGCTTTCCTACAAGCTCGCCACCATCAAGACCGACGTGGATATGCCGTACAAGCCCGCCGACCTCCACCATGGTGAACAGGACAGGCAGAAACTGGTGGAGTTGTTCAGTGCGCTGGAATTCCGCAGCTGGGTGGAGGAGCTGAGTGGTGACGAGGAGGCCCGGGAGGCGATGGCCGAGGCCATCGAGCGGGATTACCGGGTGATCACTGATCGCAGTGAATTCGATGCCTGGCTGGAAAAACTGAAAGCTTCCGACATTTTTGCGTTCGATACCGAAACCACCAGCCTCAACTATATGCAGGCGAAGCTGGTGGGGGTTTCGTTTGCCGTGGAACCCGGTGAGGCCGCTTATGTGCCCCTGGCCCACGACTACATGGGGGCCCCGGAGCAGCTGCCGTACGACGAGGTGCTGGCGGCCCTGAAACCGCTGCTGGAGGATCCGGACCAGAAGAAAGTGGGCCAGAACCTGAAATACGACAGTCATATCCTCGCCAACTGCGGAATCGAGCTGCGCGGCATCGCCCGCGATACCATGCTGGAATCCTACGTACTGGACAGCACCGCGAGCCGCCACGACATGGACAGCCTGGCGCAGAAATACCTGGGCGAGCAGACGGTGCACTACGAGGACATCGCCGGCAAGGGCGCCAAGCAGCTGACTTTCAACCAGATCGAGCTGGAGCAGGCCGGCCCCTATGCCGCCGAGGATGCCGACATCACCCTGCGCCTGCACCGTGAACTGGCCGGGCGCCTGGCGCAGATCCCGTCGCTGGAGAAGGTGCTCGACGAGATCGAGATGCCGTTGTTGCCGGTGCTCGTCCATATGGAGCGCAACGGTGCCTATATCGACGCCGAGATGCTGGCCCGGCAGGGTGCCGAGCTGGAGAAGAAGATGCGCGATACCGAGCAGAAAGCGTACGAAGCGGCCGGCGAGGAGTTCAACCTGGGCTCCACCAAGCAGCTTGGCGCTATCCTCTTCGACAAACTGCAGATCCCGGTGATCAAGAAGACCCCCAAGGGGGCACCGTCCACCGCCGAGCCGGTGCTGCAGGAGCTGGCCCACAGCCATGAGCTGCCGGCGCTGATTATGCAGTACCGCGGCCTGGCCAAGCTGAAAAACACCTACACCGACAAGCTGCCGCAGATGATCGATCCCTGCACCGGCCGCGTGCACACGTCTTACCATCAGGCGGTGGCCGCCACCGGGCGCCTGTCCTCCAGCGACCCCAACCTGCAAAACATCCCCATCCGCAGCGAGGAGGGACGGCGCATCCGCAAGGCATTCGTGGCCGACCCGCGTATCGATGGCGGCAGCGTGCTCATCGCCGCGGACTACTCCCAGATCGAGTTGCGGATCATGGCGCACCTGTCCGGTGACAAGGGCCTGGTGCAGGCCTTTGCCAACGGCGAGGATATCCACCGCGCCACTGCCGCGGAGGTCTTTGAGGTGAGCGCCGAGGATGTGGATGACGAGCAGCGTCGCCGGGCCAAGGCGATCAACTTTGGCCTCATCTACGGCATGTCCGCCTTCGGCCTGGCGCGCCAGCTGGGCATTCCCCGCGGCGATGCCCAGACATATATCGACCGCTACTTCGAGCGCTACCCGGGGGTGCTGGCCTACATGGAGAACACCCGCAAGCACGCGGCCGAGAAGGGCTATGTGGAAACCCTGTTCGGCCGGCGCCTGTACCTGCCGGAAATCAACTCCCGCAACGGTGCGCGCCGCCAGGCCGCAGAGCGCACGGCGATCAATGCCCCGATGCAGGGGACCGCGGCCGATATCATCAAGCGGGCCATGGTCCAGGTGGATGCCTGGCTGTCCCGCGAGCAGCTAACCAGCCGCCTGATCATGCAGGTGCACGATGAACTGATCCTGGAGGTGCCCGCAGCGGAAGTGGACCAGGTGCGGGACAACCTGACCCGGCTGATGCAGGGGGCAGCGGAACTGGATGTGCCGTTGATCGTGGATGTGGGCCAGGGCGCCAGCTGGGAAGAGGCCCACTGAGTCGGCCAACACGGTAATGAAAGCGACATGCCAGGGAGGACAGGGCGAATGAAAGGAATCATGGCCAAGGAGTGGCTGCTCCGGTTCGGCCGGATGTATGGGATTGTGCTGGTGGTATTGGTGCCGGTGGAACTGTTCAAGGGCGCGGTACTGGCGGAGGCCATGCGCCACGGCCTGTTCTGGGCTGGGGCCAGCAGCCTGGTCTATTGCCTGGTACTGGCCTATCGGCACCGGCGCGAGCGCGCATACATGGAGAGGGCGATGCAGGGCGCCTCACAGGAGCGGCAGGGCTGAGGGGAAACGGCGCCAATGATTAACACTTTTTAACCTGTCTGCGGGAACCGTCGCAAAAACGGCGGCTCTAAACAGGCAAGATCGTTGGAATGCGTCATCCCCCCCAAGGAAGTCAGATGTTGCTCGCCCCGGTGCTCCCCAAGCCCGGGGATTTTTTTGCGCGCAGGAAAAGTGGTCAGGCCGCGTGTGTCCCGGCGCGACGGCCATAGTGGCGTGCGGCGTCCAGGTAGCGACCTGCGCGGTCGCGCCATTTCTGTGGCTCGGCCACCTCGCCATCCTGCAGGTGCGCCGCCGCCAGTTGCGCCCTGACCAGGGCCCGGTAGGCCTTGTAGAAGTACTCCAGCGGGGCCGGGGCGGGGTCCGCGCAGGCGCGCCGGTAGGTGGCCAGGATCCCTTCACCCAGGTCGCGGCGACCCAGTAACTCACACTCCAGCGCCAGGTAACCCAGTTCATCCAGTGGGTCTATACAGCGAAGTTCCCGGTTGAACTCCAGGCAGTCGATGATCTGCGGCGGGTCGGTCAGGAAGCAGTGCTCCGGCCGCAGGTCGCCGTGTCCTTCCACGATGCGGCCGTCGACCGCCCTCTGCGCCAGCAGCGTGGCCTCGCGCTGGCTAAAGGTGACGAGGAAGTCCGCCACCGCATGGATCCCGGCCGCATTGAGCCCCAGTTCCGGTGCCAGCAGCGCTGAGCGTCGCTGCTCCACGTGCTCGCGCAGGCCGGTGACGTAGGCCGCCGGATCTACTGCCAGCGGTCGCGCGGAGCGGTAAAAATCACACAGGCGCTGCACCAGTGGCGCCAGTTCATCTCCGGTGACTGCGCCGCTGCGCACCACCAGGTTCTGTGCCTCCGGCAGGCGTCTCATTTTCACCAGCCATTCCACCACCTGACCGTTGCAGTCACCGTCAAGCGGCAATAGCTGGCCATCCGCCCGCTGGCAGAGCGGGACAACGGCGAGGTATACCCCGGTGGTCAGGCGTCGGTTGAGTCGCAGCTCCTCCCGGCAGTCGGCCTCGCGCAGCGAGAGACTGCTGAAGTCCAGGTAGTCACCGCTCACCGGTTTTTTCATCTTGTAAACATGGTGGTCGGTCAGGAATACCCGCGCCATATGGGTTTCCACCAGGTCCACTCCCGATGTGGGCTCGCTATAGCTGTCTGTCGCCAGCAGGAAGCGGGTCTTGGTGTCCAGGTCCGGCTGGGCCGGTCTGGTGTCGCGGTGGTCACTCATAGTCGGATTGCCGGGAGGGCCTGTTTGCTAGTCTAGTTTTAACGGCATTACCTGCGGAGATCCCTGTGGTAACCCCCTTCAAGGACCGAGTGTCGGCGGGCCAGGAACTGGCCGCCAGCCTGCGGGACTACGTCGATCGGCGGCGCCGCGCGGGCCGCGATGACATCATCATCCTCGCACTGCCCCGCGGCGGAGTGCCGGTAGGGCTGGAGCTGGCGCGTGCCCTGGAGGCGCCCCTGGACCTGATGCTGGTGCGCAAGCTGGGCGTGCCCGGTCACGAGGAGCTGGCCATGGGAGCGATCACCGCGCAGGCCCGTGTGCTGAATGAAGATGTCATCCTCGGGGCCGGCATTACCGACGAAATGCTGGAACGGGAGACCGAGGCCGAGCGGCGCGAGCTGGAACGCCGTGCCCGGCGCTACCGCGGTGACCGGCCCTGGCCGGAACTGCGGGATCATTGCGTGATCCTGGTGGATGATGGCATTGCCACCGGGGCTACCATGGAGGCGGCGGTACGCGCGGTGCGTGCCCAGCACCCGGCCGAGATCGTGCTGGCGGTGCCGGTGGCGCCGGTGGACGCTCCGCGCCGCTTCGAGCCGCTGGTGGATCGCTTCGAGTGCCTGGCGATGCCGGCTTCCTTCTGGGCCATCGGTGCCTGGTACGAGGATTTTTCCCAGCTCACCGACGACGAGGTCATCGATATGATGCGCGAGGCAGATCGTCTCCGGGGCAGTGGCCGATGAGCGGGCGCGATGTGCTGATCGACGCGGCTGGCGCCCGGCTGGAGGGGATTCTGCACCTGCCGGCGGATCCCTGTGGCCTGGTGTTGTTCGCCCATGGCAGTGGCAGCAGCCGGTTCAGCCCCCGCAACCAGATGGTGGCCGGGGAACTCAATCGCGCTGGCATCGGCACGCTGTTGTTCGATCTGCTCACGGCTGAGGAGCATCGCGAGGATGAAATCACCCGCGAGTACCGCTTCGATATCGCCCTGCTGTCCGACCGCCTGATCGCCGCGCTCGACTGGGTGCACGGGAACGCGGCGACCCGCGACCTGCGGCTGGGCCTGTTCGGGTCCAGCACCGGTGCCGCGGCGGCACTGATAGCCGCCGCCGAACGCCCGTCGCTGGCTGCGGCAGTGGTGTCCCGCGGCGGCCGCCCGGACCTCGCCGGTGAGATGCTGCCGCTGGTCCATGCGCCCACGCTGTTGATTGTCGGTGGTGAGGACGATGTGGTGATCGAGCTGAATCGCGAGGCGGCGGCGCGCATGACCAACGACCCGGCACTGGAAATTGTTCCCGGTGCGACCCACCTGTTCGAGGAGCCCGGCACACTGGAAATGGTGATCCAGCTGGCAATCGACTGGTTCCGGGGGCACCTGGCGGGCGCGGCTGGCCATGAGCCCGATTAAGCTGTTCAGCCTCGAGGCGGGCAGGGAGCTGGCGCAGCGGGTGGCAGGTGCACTGGGTGAACCGCTGGGAGCCCACGAAGAGCGCGATTTCACCGACGGCGAGCACAAGCTGCGCCCCCTGGAGGATGTAGAGGGGGCGGATGTCTACCTGGTGCAGTCGCTCTACACCGATCCTCCCGGGTCCCCGGGGGGCAGCGTGGATGACAAGCTGGTGCGCTTCCTGTTCTTTGTCGCCGCCCTCAGGGATGCCGGCGCCGCGCGCATCACCGCGGTGATTCCCTACCTCTGCTATGCGCGCAAGGACCGCCGCACCAAGCTCCGCGACCCCCTGTCGAGCCGCTACCTCGCCTGCCTGCTGGAAGCCATGGGATGCGACTGTGTGGTGACGATCGACGCGCATAACCAGGCCGCTTTCGAGAACGCCTTTCGCTGCAGGACATTGCACCTGCCGGCGCGCCCGCTGTTTGTCGACTTTGCGCTCGAGGTATTGGCCGGTGAATCCCGGCAGCTGGTGGTGGTGTCACCCGATGTCGGCGGGGTCAAGCGCGCCGAGGCGTTTCGCGCAGAGCTGGCCGAGCGGCTGGGACGGGACGTGGGGCAGGCGTTTGTCGAGAAATACCGCAGCGGCGGCCAGCTCAGTGGCGGCACGCTGGTGGGGCAGGTCGGGGATTGCTGCGCCCTGGTCATCGACGACCTGATCGCCGGTGGGGGCACCACCGGCAGGGCGGGAGCGGCACTGGCACGGGCCGGGGCTGCGAGAATCATTGCCCTCGCCAGCCATGGCCAGTTCGCCGGCGACGCCCTGCAGCAGCTGGGGGATTCGCCCCTGGAACTGGTCGCGGTGACCGACACCCTGCCCCAGGGCGGCGACGGCAAGCTGCGGGTAATCGAGTGCGCACCGCTGCTGGCCGAGGCTATCCGCAGGCTCCATGAGGGCGGGCCGGCCACCGAGCTGGGCCTCTGACATGTCTGCCGGCAAACAGGCACGCCGGGACCCGTTCACCGCGGACATCTCCCGTTTCGTCTGGGACACCAAGTACCGGCTCCGCGACGGGGACCGGGCGGTTGAAAACTCCATCGAGGACACCTGGCACCGGGTGGCCAGGGCCCTGGCCAGTGTTGAGCCGGCGGACCCCGACAGCTGGGCTGCGCGCTTCTACCGCAACCTGGAGGGGTTCCGTTTCCTGCCCGGTGGCCGCATCCTGGCTGGCGCCGGCACCGGACGGGACGTGACCCTGTTCAACTGCTTTGTGATGGGCGCCATCGACGATTCCATCGAAGCCATTTTCGAGCGCCTGAAAGAGTCTGCCCTGACGATGCAGCAGGGGGGCGGCATCGGCTGTGATTTTTCCACCCTGCGCCCCGCGGGGACCCGTGCCACCCATACCGGGACCATCGCCTCGGGACCGGTCTCTTTCATGCGTATCTGGGACAGCATGTGCGCGACGCTGCTGTCTACCGGCAGCCGCCGCGGCGCCATGATGGCCACCCTGCGTTGCGATCACCCGGATATCGAGCGGTTCGTGGACGCCAAGCGCGATCCCCGCGAGTTGCGCCATTTCAATGTGTCGGTGCTGGTCAGCGACGCCTTCATGCAGGCGGTGGATCGTGACCGCGACTGGCCGCTGGTGTTTCCCTCCGCGCAACTGGATGACCGGGCTGGCGAGACGGTGATGCGCCGCTGGAGCGGTACTGCCGGTCCGGTTCCCTGCCGCGTTCTGAAGACCGTGGGCGCCCGCGCGCTGTGGCAGCGGATCATGCGCGCTACCTACGACTGTGCTGAACCGGGGGTGCTGTTTGCCGACCGGATCAATACGGACAACAACCTCTTTTACCGCGAACAGATCAACGCCACCAATCCCTGCGGTGAGATCCCGCTACCCGCCTATGGGGCCTGTGACCTGGGCTCGGTAAACCTGCTGCCCTTTGTGCGCAACCCCCTGACGCCGGACGCTGCGCTGGACTGGCAGGGCATTGCGGGCTGCGCGGCCCTGGGGGTGCGCATGCTCGACAATGTGATCGACCTCTCCCGATACCCCCTGCCGGCGCAGGCCCGGCAGGCCCATGGCAGTCGCCGTATCGGGCTGGGGATCACCGGGCTGGCCGATGCCCTGATCGCGCTCGGTCTGCGTTACGACAGTGATGCCGGCCGCACACTGGCGGCACGCATCATGCGGCTGTTGCGGGACAGCGCCTACCGTGCCTCGGTAGCCCTGGCAGAGGAGAAGGGGCCGTTTCCCTTTTTTGCCGCGGACTATCGCCGGGCCGGCTTTATCCGCCAGCTGCCCGGGGCGCTGCAGCGGGCTATCGGTGAAAAGGGAGTACGGAACAGTCATCTGCTGGCGATAGCACCCACGGGAACAATCAGCCTGCTGGCCAACGGCGTCTCCAGTGGCGTGGAGCCGGTCTTTGATTTCCGTCACCGGCGCCGCGTGCTGACTGCCAGCGGTGAGTACCGTGAGTTCGGGATCTGCGACCCGGTCTGGCGCCGGTGGCTGGGTATCCATGGCGAAGCCGCGGCGGTGCCGCCCGAATTTGTCGCTGCCCGGGGGTTGTCCCCAACCGCGCACCTGGCCATGGAGGCGGCACTGCAGCCCTTCGTGGACAATGCCATTTCCAAGACGGTCAATGTCCCCGCCAGCTACCCGTTCGCGGATTTCCAGTCCCTCTATCGGGAGGCCTTCCGGCTGGGGCTCAAGGGGTGTACCACTTACCGTCCCAATGAAATCACCGGCGGAGTCCTGACCATCGCGAGCGGCAACAGTCCCGGCTCTCATTGCTGTGATATCGAGCGCGAGGGGGAGTAGCGGGCAGCAGGTTTTTTCAAATCCAGGCGGAACTTGTGCCAGGCAGGAACGTCTCAAAAGGCAGTATTGTTCCCCCCCGTGAGGTTGAGCAATCTTCCCTGTGCCCCGATACCTCCCCCAAGGTCGGGGCTTTTTTTTTGCATCTTTGTGCATGTGGTCTCACATATGGCACAAGGAGGAACGGTTTCCTGACAATTGGGTCTCAGGGAAATAGAATAGGCGGGCGTCTGGATATTTTGTATCCGCAGAAGAATGTGGGAAATCCACTTGCGCGAGCTTATCGTAGGAATGAAGGTGAGCGTAAAGCGAACAGCGTCTGAGACCCCCATCAGACAGACGCAGGGTGAGAACCCATAGGCGTGCCCGTCCCCCTGGGTGCGTCTAGCAAGATGCCCATCCCCAAGGGCATCGACCCCTGGCCGGCAGTCCCCATCTGCCGGCTTTTTTTTGCCTGCCTGACAGGGCCGTCCCTATTGATTCTAGCGGAATCCCGGCCAACTGCCTGAGGGTGGTAACTCTTGCCCCCTGGTTGGGCAATGTCATCCCCGGGCCGGGGAGTCTCCATGACGGGCCAACGTGAATTCTGTGACAGTGGTGTTGTGGTTGTCCGGATACGCACCCGGCGGCGGGAATGCCGCGGGCAATGGCTGCAGCCGCTGCACTGCCCGCGCAACTGGCGCTCAGTCCGCTTCCGGCGGGGACTCCTCCAGGGCCAGCCACTCGCCGAGTTTGCGTTCCAGCTTGTCCAGCCCGGTCTTTTTGGTGGATGAAAAGATCTGTACCGACACGCCGGTATCAAGGCCCTGCTCCCGCAGGGCCTTCTCCACCGCGAAGCGAGTATTGTTGGCGGGCCCGTTTTTCAGTTTGTCGGCCTTGGTGAGCAGGATATGGGCCGGCAGGCCACCGCTCACCGCCCAGGTGAGCATCTGCTGATCGAACTCTTTCAGTGGCTGGCGGATATCCATCAGCAGCACCAGCCCGCGCAGGCACTCCCGGTGCTCCAGGTAAAAGGCCAGGTGCCGCTGCCACTCGTCCTTCATCGAGCGGGCCACTTTCGCATAACCGTAACCGGGCAGGTCCACCAGGCGCTGCTGGTCGCTGATGCGAAAAAAATTGATCAGCTGGGTACGGCCGGGCGTCTTGGAGGTGCGGGCCAGCTTTTTATTGCCGGTCAGGGCGTTGATGGCGCTGGACTTGCCGGCGTTGGAGCGCCCGGCAAAGGCGACCTCGGCGCCACTGTCCTCGGGGCACTCATCGAGGGTGGGTGCGCTGGTTAAAAATTGAACATCGCGAAAGTTAATTCGCTCGGGATTACTGTCTGCCATGATTGATCTACCAGATTCGGTACACTCGCTTGGCGCGCAAGTATATAATGCCGCGGTTTACGCGTCGCAGGATTGACTGGGGGCGGCGCGGGGGCCGGTGAAAACCGGGCCACAATCGCATATTTAAGCGCGCAATGGGACGACGTATGAACAGCATTGTAAAGAACTCCGCCCTGGCCCTGGGGCTTATTCTCGCCGCACCGTTCGTCGCGGCCGAAGGTGACCCGGCCGCGGGCAAGACCAAGGCCGCGCAGTGCGCCGCCTGTCACGGCCCCGATGGCAACAGTCCGGCATCCGCTTTTCCCAAGATCGCCGGCCAGGGGGAGAAGTACCTGCTCAAGCAGTTGATGGACGTTAAGAGCGGCGAGCGCGAGATCCCGCAGATGATCGGCCAGCTGGACAACTTCGACCAGCAGGATCTCGAGGACCTGGCCGCTTACTTCGCGTCCCAGCAGATGCAGTTGTCCGGTGCCGAACCGGTATCGGTGATGCTGAACAGTGGTGAAAACGTCGATGGCCTGATGCTGGGACGGAAAATTTTCCGTGCCGGCAATCCGGACACCGGCGTCGCGGCCTGCATGGGCTGCCATTCCCCCACCGGCCAGGGGAACGCACCGGCAGGTTATCCGCGACTGTCTGGTCAGTGGGCCGACTATATCGCGACCCAGCTCAAGGCCTTCCGTTCCGGCGAGCGCGCCAACGACGGTGAGACCCGGATTATGCGCTCCGTGGCGAGCCAGCTGTCCGATGCCGAGATCACGGCGGTGTCGCACTACCTGGCGGGCCTGACTGACGGCAACTGATCTGTTGCAACATTTAGCCAAAAAGGCCGGGTTTGTCCCGGCCTTTTTGCGTTTGGTCCCGTGTACCTTGCACCAGCGCGCCGGAACTTCAATAATCGGCGCTGATCAAAGCTTTACCGCCGGCCCGTCGCCGGAAGAATAACGATGGAGAACGCCATGAGAGCAGTTGCCGCCCCCTTTACCCTGATCCTGACGCTGTTACTCAGCCTCACCGCCTGTGCCCAGGAAACCGGCAAGTTCAAGGCCGGCCAACACTACCAGGTGCTGCCACAGGCGGTACCGCAGAGCGATGACAGCAAGATCCAGGTAACAGAGCTCTTCTGGTATGGCTGTGGACACTGCTACCACTTCGAGCCGCTCCTCAACCAGTGGAAGGCCGATATGCCCGCAGACGTGGCGCTGGACAAGATTCCTGCCATCTGGCAGCCGGTGATGGAGGTGCATGCGCGCCTGTACTACGTGGCTGACGCCATGGGCGTGCTGGACAAGATGCACCAGCCGATTTTCAACGCCATCAACAATCAGCGCGAAATGTTCGCCAACCGCGACGGTCGCGAGTGGAACCCGGACATGGACGCCATCAGGGAGCTGTTCAACGAGCACGGGGCCGACGGCGACAAGGCGGTGAAGCTGATGAACTCCTTTGCCATCAACAGCAAGGTCAAGCAGGGGATGGCCAACCAGCGTGCCTACCAGCTGTCCGGTACCCCGGAAGTGGTCGTTGCGGGTAAATACCGCATCAGCTCCTCCCTGCCGGGATTCAAGGGCAAGAGCAATGGCCAGCAGCTGATGCTCGAGGTAGCTGACTACCTGATTGAGAAAGAGCGCGCCAATCGCGGCTGATCACTGAAGATCATCCCTGAACCCCGCCAAGTGCGGGGTTTTTTGTGCCCGGCCATTACTGTCGCCAGGGTTCCCGCCACTGTTCTACTCCGACATTACTGTGCACACCGTTCAGCTTCCCCTGGTCCCAGTAATGGCCAGCGCTGGCGGTGAAATGAGTATTTTCGATGCTTCCGCTGCCATTGTGGGTTTTTACGTCTAGCCTTGAGGGAAAGGGACGTGAAAAAGTGCGCAATCGCCCTTTTTCATGCCGGCGTGACTAACGCCGGCCAGGAAAACCGGCAGCTGGTGGACCCCTGGGCCCAGCATCCCAACTGCCAGACATTGGTCAGCAGTAGTCGAGTTACGCATGAAGTTTTTGCGTCACCTTTTGCCCGCGCTTCCCATTTCCCGTTTCTTCCTGTCCGGCGCAATCGCCGTGGCATTTTCCCTGGTAATCGCCGGTGCCGCCAATGCCGAGGTCTCCCAGCGCGATTGGGCCGGCAACTGGCTGGTCGTCGGTGAGGGCGACGCGCAGCTGGTATGGCAGCTACACGCCGATGGCTCCGGTTACGCCTATGGGTTCCAGCCCGGGGGCGAGCTCTCCCATGGCTTCGCCATCAGCTGGACACTCCAGGGAGACCGCGTCCGGGTCAGGACCGGGGCCGCCGTGCGCTGCAGTGGCGGCGTCGTCGATGTGGCCTTTACCGGCTGGAGCCCCGTGACCCTAGACTTTGCGGTACTGGATGGACGTCATTGGCGCCAGCACGGAGGCGGGTTGCTCAGCTTCCAGCGCCGTCTGCAAGGCTGGGAGACCCCCAAGGCCGGCAATGAGTGCCCACGGCTGAACAGCTAGGTGGGCAGCGCCCGGTGAGAGGTATTCCTTGCCGGTG
Source organism: Microbulbifer sediminum (assembly GCF_021729035.1). GTDB lineage: Bacteria > Pseudomonadota > Gammaproteobacteria > Pseudomonadales > Cellvibrionaceae > Microbulbifer > Microbulbifer sediminum. The sequence goes on from NZ_JAJSAP010000007.1 coordinate 229,829, forward strand.
CTCTCCTCAGGGACGAGTAAAGCGACTGACTGGAGAAGAGCGGTAATGCAGCGGCGCTTGATTCTCACGGCGGTTCTGGGCCTGGTGTTCGGGACCGCGTTTGTCCAGGCCCAGCCGGAGACGGGGGAAACTCCCGCCGAGGATGGATGGGGTTGGCAGACGGAATCCCGCCTGGAGGCGGAGCAGTGGGTGGGTGACTGGCTGATATCCCGCGATGGGGAAGCGCATCATGTATGGAGCCTGAAGGCCGACGGCAGCGGCCGTTCCTACGCCTTCACCGAGCGTAAAAACGGGGATATGCGCTTCGCCTACGGCTACGACATCCAGTGGTATTTCGACCCGTTCACACAGATGGCCAATATCAAGACCGAGCGGCGCATCGTCTGCCGGGGAGGCAAACTCTACCCGTACTTCCTCACCCTGAAATCCTACGAAAGTGACTACGCCGTACGCGGCAAGTACGCCTGGCAGACCACCTGGACCGAGGCCAGTATCGGTGAGAACAACCTGCACAAGTCCCTGATTGTCTTCGTTACGCCGCTATCCGGCTGGCACAACCCGCGCAAGGACGCTCCCTGCCCGGAATTCCCCAGTATCGAGCTGGAGCAGGATATTGACCGGGCGCTGGATCGCTGGGATAGCGAGGCGGAGCGCGCCCGGGTGAGCGCGGAGAGCGCGAAGGATGTTACTCCGGCCGACGATGAGCCTGAAATAGAGGGGGAATCATTCAACGATTGAGGGGCCGCAGCATGTCGTTCGCGGCCCGAACCAACCACACCGGGAGTGAATCGATGTATGAACGCCACCATAGGGTTGGAAAAACTACTGCGCAGCAGTGAACCAAAATTACATGGCAGTGCCTGTGTCTCCTGTACGCTCAGGGCTGACCAGTTGCCGCTGCTGGCCTGCCAGTGCCTGTTACTGGTAAGCGAGCGCGACGGCTTCAGCGCGATCATGCCGCGGGAGTTGGCCGAGCGCGAGGGTATAACCGTGGAGTCGCCACTATGCCGCATTAGCCTGACCCAGCGGCACGGGCAGGAGCTGCCCGGGCTCCTGTCTGCACTCGCCGGCGAACTGGAGAGTGCCAGGATCAGTGCGCGCATCACTTCGACGCCGCAGGGACATCACCTGTTTGTGCCGGAAGCGCAGGCCCAGCAGACACTCACTCTGTTACGGGGTATCGGCAACCGGGCACAGTACTGTTAGCGCTTGCCCGGTTCGCCGGCCGGCTATGCAAATCGACTATCCGCTGGTGCAACCCCACGGCGAGATCCGCCAGGTACTGCCGGATATCTTTTATATCCCCGGTAGTGCGCAGCTGGCGCCAGCCGCCGCGGTAAACAGGAATATGGGCATTGTCCGTTGTGGTGACGAGCTGGTGCTGGTAAACCCGGTGCGGCTGAGGCCATCGCAGGAGGAAAAGCTGGAGGACCTCGGACATGTGCGCCATGCCGTGCGCCTGGGCTACTTCCATGGGTGTGACGACCTGTATTACCGGGACCGTTTCAACCTGACGTTCTGGAGCCAGCCCCATTCCGATTATTACCCGGCCCCGGCGGCAGACGTCCTGGTCAGGGATGCGGGCGAATGCCCGGTACCGGGGGGGCGGTTTTTCGAATTTTCCCGGGGCCGCCACCCCGAAGCCGCACTGCTGGTGCCGGCATGCGGGGGCCTGTTGATGACCTGCGACGCACTGCAGTACTGGGCCTCGTGGTGCGGTTGCAACTGGTGCGGCCGCAACCTGCTGCGGCTTGCCGGCTTTCGCCGCGGCATGCAGGTGGCACCCACCTGGTGCCGGCGGATGGTGCCGGATGGAATGGACCCGACCTGTTGGCTGCGGGATGACTTCGAGCGATTGCTGGAGCTGCCTTTCCTGCACCTGATCGCCGCCCATGGCGATTTCTGTGCCGATAACGCCCACGAGGAGGTGGCCCGCGCGGTGGCCAGGCGCTTTACGCGGCACTGACGGGGCCAGGCCGGCCAGAGCTTGCCGGTAGCCTTTCCTTCATGGCGCGTGGCGCTGATGCCGAGTCGTTGGCAATACCGGTCGCTTGGATCGTGGTAACCTTGCTGGCGTAAAACAAGACATCCCGCGGGTCCCCGGTGCGCTGTGGTGGCCGGTGGCGGGCATTATCAAACGCTGAACAAGATCCTGACGATGAGATTCTCTACATTGCTCGGCGCCCTGGTTGCGGGTGCTGTTGTTGCCTGTGCCAGTCATCCACCGCCCCTGCCGCAGGCGAATGCGGACCACATTCGCCATCATGTGGAGTACCTGGCCGCGGACGAGCTCGCCGGCCGCGAAACGGGCACGCCCGGTTACCGCCGCGCTGCAGAATATGTTGCCGGGCAGTTTAGCGCGCTGGGGTTGCAGCCCGCCGGTGGCGGGAGCTTCCTGCAGGAGGTCCCCTTCCGCCGGGCGAGCTGGGAAGGTCGCGAGCCGACGCTGGTTCTGCAGGGGCGCGACGGTGATATCACCTTTCACTTCGGCGAGGACTTTGTGGCCTCGCCGCCCACCATCGCTGAGGAGACGGCCACTACCGCGGGCCTGGTATTTGTCGGCTTTGGCATCGACGCGCCGGAGCACGGTATCGATGACTATGCGGGCCTGGATGTGGATGGCAAGATCGCGGTCTTCCTGTCCGGCCGGCCCACCAGTCTTTCCAGCGAAGTGGGCGCCCACTTCGCTTCCTCCCGCACCAAGCGAGAGACTGCGGCGCGCCACGGTGCGGTCGGTTACATAACCCTCAACACGCCGCGGCGCGAGCAGCGCTGGCCGTTCGCCAGGGCCGTAAAGCAGCGGAATGATGCCAGCTTTGACTGGCTCGGTGCCGACGACCAGCCCGGGAACGCGATCCCGGGGCTGCATCCCGGGGTCTATCTGGACATGCCCGCCGCGCGCCAGTTGTTTATGGGGGCGGAGCGCAGCCTGGATACGGTGTTCACCGAAATTGCGAATGGACTGGCCCCGCGCGGTTTTGCGCTGCCGTATCGCGCCTCGCTGAGCAGCGGCGCCCGGCATGAGCAGGTGGTGAGCCCCAACGTGGTCGCGGTTCTGCCGGGCAGCGATCCAGAGCTGAAAGATGAGTACGTGGTCTTTTCGGCGCATCTTGACCACCTGGGAGAGGATCCCGAGGGGCGAATCGTCAATGGGGCGCAGGACAATGCCGCCGGCATCGCCATCATGCTGGAAACCGCGCGGCTGTTTGTCGAGTCCGGGCGTGCACCGCGCCGCTCGTTGATGTTCGTGGCCGTCACGGCCGAGGAAAAGGGGTTGCTGGGTTCTGACTATTTTGCCCGGCATCCGCCGGTGGCCCCGGGCGCGATGGTGGCCAACATCAACCTGGACATGCCGATGCTGCTCTATCCCTTCGCGGACATCATCGCGTTCGGCGCCGAGCACTCATCACTGGGCGGGACCGTGGCGCGGGCGGCTGCGCGCGCGGACCTGAAGCTCAGCCCGGACCCCATGCCCGAGCAGGTAATCTTCGTACGCAGCGACCATTACAGTTTCGTGCGCCAGGGAGTGCCGGCGATTTACCTGATTACCGGCCGCGAGGCCCTGGATCCCCAGGTTGATGGTACCGCCGTCCAGAACAGGTTCTTCCAGGAGCGCTATCACCAGCATACCGATGAGGCCGATGCCCGGGTCGATTACGTAGCCGCGCAACAATTCGCCCGGGTCAACTACGCCATTGCCCGCGAGGTGGCCGACGCCGACCGCAAGCCACGCTGGTACGAAGGGGATTTCTTCGGTGAGCTGTTCGCCCCCGGGGGATGATCGGCGCTGCACATCAACTGCGCACTACCACCGCGGTGCGCAGTCGCTCCCTCCCAAACATGGACATACGGGCAAAATCTTCGCGGGCAATGGGCAGGTAACTGCTGTCCAGCTGGTCCCAGAGCTCATCGCTGTCGGGATCGTGTACGTACAGGCAGCGGTCGTCCATACCCACCAGCGTTACCCAGTGGGGTACCTTTTTGCCATCGAGCCGGTAGGTGCTGACCAGCAGTAGCACCAGTGCACCTGACCCAAGCCACTGCTGCAGCTGCTCCTGGGTGAACTCCTCAGGTACCACCTGCATGCCTGCGGCAGTCGCTGCCGCGCGGAAATCCGCATCCACCTGGCTGATCACTTTCTTTTTCCCGGCTGCTCGCACACTGTCGATAAACAGCGGACCTTCCCGGTTCAGGTACACAGAGGCATCGAAGCCGCGCGCGCGCAACGCCAGCCCCAGACCCACCGGGTGACAGCCACCGTGGCCGGAGGTCATAAAAATGGTGGTGGCCTCCCGCCACAGGGCCAGTTCTTCGCTGACCGAGGGGCGGTAGCTGCTGTCCAGGGCCGCCATGGCCATCATGGCGGCAGCAGGGCCACAGGTGAAATCGGTTGTCTGCCGGTACCATGGCACTGCCAGCCGATGCAGGTTTTCCGGATGGTAGTGGATGCGTTTCTGCATGCGCAGGGCATGGCTGTCATCCTGGTAATAGTTGAGGTAGCGGCCGAAGGCGCGGTAACCCAGTGCCTGGTACAGCGCGATCGCGGCCTGGTTGTGCTCGGCAACTTCCAGGCGCATGAAAAAACGACCGCTGTCACTGGCGGCTCTTTCCACTGCAGACACCAGGCAACGGCCAATACCCTGGCCGCGGGCGCTACTGGCCACTGCCAGCGAATAGAGCCGTGCCAGCCGGGTACCGCGCCGTAAAATGACCAGTGCGTAGCCAAGCAGCGACGTGTCCCGCTCCGCCAGCAGGAACACACAATTGTCGGCCGTTACCCAGTGGCGCAGGCGTCTGCGGCTGAGCCGGTCGCGGGCGAAGGAGGACTGTTCAAGGTCGTGGAGGGCCGCCACATCGGCGGGCATCGCGGGCCGGATTACAAGGTCGGTTTTTTCCGGGGAGGGCATAGGGGGCCTGTCGGCGGGAAGCCGTGAATACCGCGACATTGCGGCTGCGCAACAGTAGCAGAATCGTCCCGGAAGGGAAGATTCCCCGGTAAAAAAACGCATAAAAAATCTATAGGCCGATCTCCGGTTTTGCTCTATCTTTCGCCTGCTGTCCGGCGTCCGCCGGACCCGATCCTGCGAGGCTTTCCTGCCGATGTCCCGGGTACTTATTGTTATCGACCAGCCAAGTGACTGGGCCCCCTATTATCCCAGCGAGCACGTCATCACTTTTGCCGAATACCTGGCACTACCTTGCCCCCAGCAGCGGGTGCGGGTGATCAACCTGTGTGGTGACTATCAATACCGCAGTGAGGGCTATTACTGCTCCCTGCTGGCGGAGGCGCGCAGCCACCACGTGCTGCCCAGTGTGCGTAGCCTCAATGACCTGGCGCTGCCGCAACTCTACAAGCTCCAGCTGGGGGGCATCCTGCCAGCGCTGGGCAAGCTGCCGGCACCGGCCGACGGCAGCAACGAACTACGGGTCAAGTCGTATTTCGGGCGCTGCCCCGAGCCGGTGTTGCAGCCGCTGGCGCGATTGCTGTTCGACCGTTTTCCCTGTCCGGTGCTGGAAATCCACCTGGTCCGCAACCAGTCCTGGGAAATTGCCGACCTGCATGTCTGTTCCCATCGCGACCTGGACGATGCAGAGGAGACGCTTTTTGCCGAGGCGCTGGATGGTTTCAGCAACCAGGTGTGGCGGCCGCGCAAAAAGAGTGAAAGCACCCGTTACGACCTGGCCATTCTGGTCAACCCGGAGGAACCACTGCCACCGTCGGATAGCTTCGCCCTGAAGAAATTTGCCAGCGCCGGTCGCGAGCTGGGTTTTGCCGTGGAGATGATTACACCGGCCGACTACATGCGCCTGCCGGAATTCGATGCGCTGTTCATCCGCGAAACCACGTCCATCGACCATCACACCTACCGCTTCGCCAAGCGGGCCGAAGCGGAAGGCCTGGTGGTATTGGACGATCCCACCAGCATCCTGCGCTGCACCAACAAAATCTACCTGGCTGACCTGTTTCGCATCCACAGGGTGCCGGCGCCCCGCACCGTTATCCTGCGTCGGGGCGACGAGGCGGGGTTACAGGCGGCAGTGCAGGCGCTGGGCCTGCCGATGGTGATCAAGATCCCGGATGGCTCTTTTTCCCGCGGGGTGGTCAAGGTAAAGAGCGAGGAGGAACTGCGCGACCGGCTGGGCGAGTTGTTTGCGGAGTCCAGTCTGCTGCTGGCACAGGAGTTCCTGTACACCGAGTTTGACTGGCGTATCGGCGTTCTCAATAACCGGCCGCTGTATGCGTGTCGTTACTACATGGCCAAGAACCACTGGCAGATTTACAACCACGGTAACAAGAAAAACAGCAGCGGCGGTTTCGCGACCCTGCCGACCTTCGAGGTCCCGAAAGCGGTGCTGCAGGCCGCGCTGCGGGCCACCCGCCCGATCGGCAATGGTTTTTACGGCGTCGATGTGAAGGAGTCCGCGGGCAAGGGCTATGTGATCGAGGTCAATGACAATCCCTCGATCGACAGCGGCGTGGAAGACAAGTACCTGGGCAGGGAGCTGTATCGCCAGATCCTGTCGGAGTTTATCCGGCGACTGGAGGCGCGCCGTATTGGGAGACAGGAAGCCCGGGCCTGACAGGGCATGCCGCTGTAATAAGCTGTAATCCCGTACCAGTGAGGCTCATGTTAATCTCCCCGCCGGCTGGCGCTTCTGTCTACCAGTCGACGGATAAAAAATATACTAAAGGACGAAACATGATTAAGAAAATTACCCTGGGGGCCTCAATTGCTGCTCTGACCCTGGCTACTGGCTGTGCCAGTATCCTCAGCGACAGCAAGTACCCGGTAACCATCAGCAGCACGCCTACCGGTGCCAACTTCTCTGTCACCAACGAAGCGGGCCTCGATGTGCATTCCGGTGTTACTCCGGACACCATCACCCTGGATGCGTCCGACGGTTTCTTCTCGTCTGCCAGCTACACCGTCAAATACCAGATGGCCGGGTACAACGAACAGACTTTCGAGATCAAGGCGGGCATGGATGGTTGGTACCTTGGCAACATCCTGCTGGGCGGCCTGATTGGCATGTTGATTGTGGACCCGGCCACCGGTGCCATGTGGAAGCTGCCGGAAACCGCCAATGCCACCCTGCAGCCGCAGACTGCAGCCGCTGCTGCCGAGGACCTGACCATCGCCTCTATCGACCAGGTGCCGGAAGAACTGAAATCCCAGCTCGTGCGTGTGAAGTAATCCCGTTACTGCCCGCAAGGGTGGGAGCAGAGCGCGAAACCACCCTCCGGGGTGGTTTTTTAATGGCCGGTTAAACAGCCTGCCGACACAGCTCCAGCCAGCGCTCGATCCCGCTGCTGCGGTATTTCTGCCGGTGCAGGGCGAAATAGAACTCGCGGCGAAAATCCCGCTGCGGCACCGGCAGCTCCACCAGCGAGCCGCGCCTGAGGGCATCGGTGAGCGATACGCGCGAAAGGCAGCTGATTCCCAGTCCGGCTTCAACCGCACGCTTGATGGCCTCGGTGTGCTGTAACTCCAGCAGGATATGCAGCTGCGGCAGCAGCCCGGACAGGGCGCGTTCGAAGGTCTGCCGGGTGCCGGAGCCTGGCTCCCGCAGGATCCAGGTCGCCCCGCAAAGGTCGGAGTCATTGAGGGCGCGGTGCCCTGCTGCCAGCGGATGGTCCGGCGCGCAGAAAACCACCAGTTCATCATCACGCCAGGGCATCATTTCCAGGTCGGGGTGGTTGAGTTCCCCCTCGATCAACCCCAGATCCAGTTCAAAGCTCAGTACCCGCTCGGCAATAGAGGCCGTATTGGCCACGTCCAGCTCCACCCGTGCCCCGGGCTGCTCTGCCATGTAACGGGCCATGATCCCCGCCGCCAGGTAGTTGCCGATGGTCAAGGTGGCGCCGATCTTCAGCCGACCCAGGTCACCGTGGACGGCGAGGCTCTGTTCCAGCTCCCGCGCGCGCTCCAGCAGCTCTTCGGCCCGGGGCCACAGCTGCCGGCCAAGCTCATTGAGGCGCAGCCGTTTGCCGGTGCGCTCGAACAGGCGCAGCTCGAATTGCTGCTCCAGTTCCTTCAGCGCCGTGGACGCGGCGGACTGGGACATGTTCAGGCTCGCCGCCGCGCGGCTGACATTCTCGTGGTGGGCGCAGGCGAGGAATACCTCCAGCTGGCGCAGTGAGTAGCGCAAGTCGGGCCTCCAGGGGCTGGGCGATGGTTATCGGTTAAATCGATAAGGATTATCGAAATATCCCATTTTGCCAATAGGTATTCCGCCGCTAAAATTCAGGCATTAAGAGATTTGAGGAATAACTGGTTCTAAATTTATGTCAAATTTGAATATTGAAAAGGTGCTGGAAGTCCATCACTGGAACGACACCCTGTTCAGCTTCAAGACCAGTCGCGACCCGTCATTCCGCTTTGAGAACGGCCACTTTACCATGATCGGCCTGCAGCAGGAGAACGGCCGCCCGCTGTTGCGCGCCTACTCCATCGCCAGTGCCAATTACGAGGACGAGCTGGAGTTTTTCAGCATCAAGGTGCCCGACGGCCCGCTGACTTCAAAACTGCAGAAGATCCAGCCCGGTGACGAAATCTTTGTGAGCCGCAAGCCGACCGGCACCCTGGTGGCGGATCACCTGCTGCCGGGCAAGCGCCTGTGGCTGTTGTCCACCGGCACCGGCCTGGCGCCCTTCCTCAGCATTATCAAGGATCCCGATGTCTACGAGCGTTTCGACCAGGTGATCCTGACCCACGGTGTGCGCTACCAGTCCGAGCTGGCCTACCAGGACTTTATCGAGCGGGAGCTGCCGGAGCACGAGTATTTCGGCGAAATGATCCGCGAGCAGCTGCTTTACTACCCGACGGTGACCCGCGAGCCCTACAGGAACAATGGCCGCCTGACTGACCTGATGTTGTCCGGCAAGCTGTTCGACGACCTGGGTACGCCGAAGCCGAACGTGGAAGAGGACCGGTTTATGCTCTGCGGCAGCCCGGGCATGCTCAAGGACCTGACCAAAATCCTGGACGACTGGGGTTTCCGCGAGACCCGCGCCGGGGTCCCGCATGAATACGTTATTGAACGCGCTTTTGTGGAAAAGTAATTACCACCGGGTTCGACTGTCTGGCCACCTTCGGGTGGCTTTTTTGTTTCCGCCACCGGTGCGCATGTAATCCCCGCGGTTTTGCCGGGCGTATTATGTCATCACATCCGGCTACCCTATAAATAGCCGGTGGATAATTGTCGTCCAGGGCCGGGAGAGAGGCGTTACCTTGCGAAAATTTTTGCTGCTGTGTTTTGTATTCCTCTGGGGCTGCACCGGGGTGCCGGACAATGTGCAGCCGGTGACCGGCTTCGACCTCGACCGCTACCTGGGCCACTGGTACGAGGTGGCCCGCCTGGACCATTCGTTCGAGCGTGGCCTGAGCCACGTCACCGCCGAGTACAGCCTCAACGACGACGGTACCGTGAAAGTGGTGAACCGGGGCTACTCCCGCGAGAAAGGTGAGTGGCAGGAAGCCCTGGGCAAGGCGAAATTTGCCGGTGACCCGAAAACCGGCCATCTCGAGGTGTCTTTCTTCGGGCCCTTCTATGCCTCTTACGTGGTGGTGGCGCTGGACGAGGACTACCGCCACGCCATGGTGACCGGCTACAACCGCGATTATCTCTGGTTGCTGTCCCGCGAACCGGAAATTCCCAAAGCCGAACTGGAGCAGCTGCTGCAACAGGCACGGGACCTGGGCTATGCCACCGAGCGTCTGATCTTCGTCGACCACAGCGGTGAACCCTCCGCAAAACAGGATTGAAACGCTGTCGTGCCGGGATAACTGCACGAGTGGATATTCCGTCACCGTTTCAGCTTTCGCTCCCCCCACCAGCTGATTGCCAGCAGGCCCGCCAGTAGCAGCGCGAGCCAGTGGCGCGGCAGGGGCCGCTGCGGCGCCGGTGTGTCGGCCGTCGGACCCAGCCTGGCGGTGGCCATCTGCCTGGTTGCCTGCGCTTTTAACGTGCGTTGCCAACCGGGCCAGGCGTCGGCCGCGAAGACGTAAAGGCTGAACGGGGCCACTGCCGTTTCATCCGCACTTTCCAGCCGGTACCAGCCGTGCCCGCGGGGCCAGAAGGCGTAACAGCCCTGACTGGATGGGGCACCCTCAAGAGGGGTGGCGCCATCGACGGCAGCCAGTAGCGGTGCCGAACCGGAAAAGCCGCGGCTGCAAAGCGTAATCCGGTGGCCCGCACGCGGCATAGCCTCGCGCACAGCCACCGGTGCGCCACTGCCCAGGTAAGCCAGCTGCGGCTCCAGCGCCGACTGCCAAAGGCGTGCGAAAGCCTGGCCATAGCCGGCGGTGATCCAGCGGTAGCTGTTGCGGAAAAACACAAACCCCAGCGCCCCGTCCTGATCGGCGCGCCCCCAGTAGAGCACCGGCTCATCGCCACTGGCGGGGCCGGTGGGCGTCCCCCGAAGCAGTCGGTCACTGGCCTGTATCGCAGCGGGCCGGAAACCGACGGTGTCCAGTGCCGGGACATCATGATCGCCAAAGGGCGGACGCACCTCGCCGGCGCTGGCACGCTGCAGGGGCATGCCGTTTGCGCGCGGTGTTCAGCACGATATCCGCCAGGGCCTTCTTGCGCCTGACATCCATACCATTTTGGATCAGTTCCGCCGCGGTCACGCGGGTGCCGTAGACCGGCAACAGGATACCGCCGGCACCGACACCGGCCAGCCTCAGGAAATCCCGTCTTTGCATGGTCCTCCCCAGCCCGGTACACCGCGGGCGGCATGCGGGGAATATTGGTTATTGTTCTCTGGTCGCCGGGCAAGCTGCCCTAATAGCCAGCATCCGCCGCCCGGGCGAGGCTTGTAAAGAGGCTGTCGTTAAGGTGAGGGGAGGGGCGGATAAGTTGAAGCTGCCGCGCCACGGCCGTGGCGAGAACAGGTTTTAGCGGGTCGATAATGAATGATTGGGGGGCGGTAGTCAGGGTTCGGCGCGACGGCGCACCTCGGCAAAGGTGGTTTCCCGCAGCAGTTGGCCGTCCCGGTAGACCGGCCGCAGCAGGTTGTTGCGCTCCCCCAACTGCTCCAGCCGGATGGTTTCCATCTCTCCCGCGTCGTTTTCGACCAGGGCCAGCCGGCCGCGCATGGACTTCTTCTCCGGCCCGGTCACCGGGTCTTTCCATACATCGTGCCACTCGCCGTCGATTCGGATGGCGCTGGCTTTCATGGCAAAGCTCATCAGGTCGCGGTCGAGCTTCTGCAGGAGGGCGCCACCCATACCGAAGGTGAGGTTGTCGGCAGACAGGCCGCGATCCTGCATCGCCTGCAGGATTTTCGGGATCGAGTGCCGGTCGACACCGTCGCCCTGGATGACACGGATGAAATCGGGGAGCAGGCGGTAGCCCTTGCCGTTGGTGGAGGCACCGAAAATCCGCATCAGGCGTTCAATGCTCTCGCAAACGATCCTGACCGGCTCACCGGAGTCCGGTCGCACCACCAGTGTGCCGCCGCTGCTGATTACCCGCTCTTTCAGCACCCCGCCCCAGATGTTCTCGATCGCGTGCCAGAGGTCCCAGCTGTCGCTCACCACCGCGACGATCTTTCCCGGACCGGCAAACTGGTCGAGCATGTTGGCGTAGGCGTCAACCTCACGCTCCCGGCCCCAGGCGGTCATGGTGCTGTGCTCCGCCGCCGGGATCGATATACCGGCCATGGGCTCGTCGTAGTAGCGCCGCGCCCCCACCAGGCCGGAGACGGTGTCTGTTCCCCGGAAATTCACCAGGTGGGCCATACCCCCCAGCATGGCGCTCTCCAGGCTACTGGCGCCACGGCCGCCGAAGTCATGCAGCTTGAACGGCAGCGAGTCCAGGGAGTCTGCGGTTTCCCGCAGGTACCCGGCGATAATTTTCTTGATCAGCCGACTCTGGGTGGCCACGGTCACCGGGTACCAGATGGCGCGTACCAGGGCGGTCTCGATATAGCTGGTGAGCCAGAAACAGGCCGGGCAGGTATTGACCACCTGCAGCATCACGTTGTGCAGCGGCACGGGTGTACCTTCCGGCACGGCGGAAATTTCCACCGGCATCAGCCCGTCGTGCTCCTGCAGGATATGTTCCCAGCCGGCGCGGTGGAATGGCAGCCCGTGGCTGTGCAGCATTTCCTCCGCCTCGTCGATGTCCCCCATATGGATTGGGGTGCGCAGGTACTCGCGCACAAAGGCCTGCAGGCCGAAGAACACAGCCTCGGGAAATTCGCCGCCACGGCACTCGATGTAACTGCTCACGTACTCCGCACCCGGCGGGTACTGCAGGTAGTGACTGGCCTTGTAGCTGTCGACATTGAGGATCAGGTTGGGTGTGCTCATGGGCAATCACTGAAAAGGAACCCGTCCCCTCAGCAAAGCACAGGCTGTTGCTCACTCCCGGAGGAGCGGCAAAAACCGGCGCCAAAACCGGGCGGGGTTGGATCTTGCGACAAGCTCCGGGCAACCCTGTGGCCCCGGGAGCGTGTAATGGCGTGTAATTGACCGCGGCTGGGGCCGTGTTTACTTTTGTATACACGGCAAGCGAGGGAACGCCATGCTTACAAAAACCCAGTCTATCTCTGCGCGACTTTCACCGGACGACTACGCCTACCTGATGTCCATCGACCGCAACGGCGCACTTACCCAGAGCGAAAAAATCCGCGAGCTGATCGCCATGGCCCGGGAGTCAGTGGCTGTGAATAGCTTTGCGCGTGCCTACATCGCCGCCGGTGAAACCATTCTGCCAATCAGGGCCCGCTATGCTGCTGAGGGTCGGCGCAGCCTGCTGGTGGAGGCGCTGCTGGACGTGGTTGCCGAGGGCGCTGCCGCAATACAGGCGTGTGCAAATGAAGAGCCCCTGACTCCCGCACTGGAACAGCGTGTCCTGCCGGTGATGGCGTCCTTCCTGGAACGTATTCACCTGCTCGTGCAGCAGGATCATCCGCGCCTGGCCGCCCCCGGTGCCGCCACGCATATAAAGCGCCAGATCGAAGATCTGCGCCAATGCTGAACCAAATTGACCAACCGAGGAATAAACAATGAAAGAAGGACTGGTTAAACGCGTTTCGCGGATTATTTCCGCCTCTACCAATGCCCTGCTGGACTCGATCGAAAGCGCCACCCCCGAACTCATCATGGAGCAGGCCGTGCGCGAGATCGATGACGCGATCGGCGAGGTCCGCGAACAGCTGGGCAAGGCCGAGGCCTCCAGGTACCTGAGCGCAAAGACATTGAACGACGAGAACCGGCGGCACAGTGCGCTTGGGGAACAGATCGAGATTGCAGTGCAGGAGCAGCGTGACGACCTGGCTGAGGCGGCGATCGCCAAGCAGATGGATATCGAGGCACAGATACCCGTACTGGAAAAGGCTGTCAGCGAGACCGACCAGGAAATCCATGAGCTCAACGCCTATATCGGCGCTTTGCAGGGTAAGAAGCGCGAAATGCGCGAACAGCTGCGGGAGTATGCCCGTGCAAGCGAGCATGCGAGCAACGGTACATCCGGTGAGCAGCGCGGCAGTAGCCGCGCAACGGCCGAGAAAGTGGAGCAGGCCACCGGTGCTTTCAACCGTGTCCTGGAGAAAGCCGGTGTTCCCACCAGCGAATCCAGCGCGGACGCGAACAAGCTCGCCGAGCTCGAGGAGCTGGCGCGCAGTAATCGCGTCAAGGAACGCCTGGCCAAAATAAAATCCCGCACGGAGGCCTGATGGAGTTCCTGCTACAGGACGGAAACCTGCTGTTTACCACGGCACTGGCGCTGATGCTGATGATCGCGGTGATGGAAGGGGTCATGACCCTGATTGGGGTTGGTATCTCGGACCTGCTCGACAACCTGCTGCCGGACTTTGATCTCAACGCGGATATGCCGGACTCGGCGGGCGGCGGCCTGACCAGGTTGCTGGGCTGGCTGCGCTTCGGCGAGGTACCGGCGCTCATCCTGCTGGTGACCTTTCTGGTCGGTTTCGGTATTACCGGGCTGCTGGTACAGATGTTCGCCGAATCGCTGCTGGGATTCCTGCTGCCCGCATGGCTGGTGGCCATTCCTGTATTCATGCTGGCCTTGCCGCAGGTACGGGCGGTGGGCAACTTGCTGCGTCGCTTTGCGGTGGGCGATGAAACCGAGGCAGTGGACCGCAACAGTTTTATCGGCCGTGTCGCGGTCATCACCGTCGGCGAGGCCACAGCCGGCTCGCCAGCGGAGGCGCGGTTTCGCGATGAGTTTGGCACCACTCACTATGTGATGGTGGAGCCGGATGCCGAAGAGATTTTCGGCCAGGGAGAGCAGGTGCTGTTGGTGGAGGAGCGCGGGGCGCACTTCCGTGTTATTCGGCCCACCAGCCGTCACCTGACAGACAACAAGTAAAATGGAGAAACAGGAAGTGCTTATTCAAAACCTTTCCAGCATCGTGATCATGGCCGGTGCTGTCCTGGTGGGGCTGATCGTGATCGGCACCATCTTCGCGCGACTGTACACCCGTGCTTCCAAGGAGCGCTCTTTTGTCCGCACCGGGATGGGCGGGCAAAAAGTCATTATGAACGGCGGCGCCCTCGTGTTACCGGTGCTGCACGAGATTATTCCCGTCAATATGAACACCCTGCGCCTGGCGGTATCGCGCAAGGAGCACCAGGCACTGATTACCAAGGACCGCATGCGGGTTGATGTACTGGCGGAATTTTACCTGCGGGTGAAGCCGGATACCGACGCTATTGCCAATGCCGCCCAGACCCTGGGGGTGCGCACGCTCGATCCGGAAGCACTCAAGGAAATGATCGAGGGCAAGTTTGTCGATGCCCTGCGCTCAGTAGCCGCGGAAATGGAGATGGCGGAACTCCACGAGCAGCGCAGCCAGTTCGTGCAGAAAGTACAGCAGGTGGTTTCCGAAGACCTGCTTAAAAACGGCCTCGAGCTGGAGTCCGTATCCCTGACCGGGCTGGACCAGACTCACAAGGAGTTCTTCAACCAGGACAACGTTTTTGATGCCGAGGGCCTGGCCAGCATGACCCGGTCCATCGAGGCACGCCGCAAGGAAGTGAACGATGTAGAGCAGGAAACCCGTGTCCAGATTGAGACCAAGAACCTGGAAGCGGAACGCCAGCGGCTGGAAATCGAGAAAGAAAAGCGCTATGCCCACCTTGAGCAGCAGCGCGAGATCGAAAATCGCGAGGCGGCCCAGAAGGCCGATATCGCCCGTGAACATGCGGCCCAAGACCGCGCCGCCCGCCAGGCCGCCATCGAGGCAGAGCGCGAGGTAGACCAGTCACGTATTGGCGCCGAGCAGGCCACCCGCCTGCTGGAAATCGAGAAAGAGAAACGCCTGCAGGAGCAGGAGATCGAGCGCGAGCGCATCCTTGAAGAACAGCGTATTTCGAAACAAAAGTCGGTCGAAATCGCCGAACAGGAACGGGCCATTGCGGTAGCGGAAAAATCCAAGGAACAGTCGGTTGCCGACCAGCAGGCCAATGTGGCGCTGGCCGAGGCCGTCAGGGCCGAGGAGCAGGTGCGTACCGCCAAGGACGTCGAGGTGGCTGAGCGCGACAAGCAGATCGAGATCATCGAGGCGCAGAAAGAGGCCGAGCGCCAGGCCACAGCCATTACCGTGGCGGCAGAGGCGGACAAGGCCGCTGCCGAAGACAGGGCCGAGGCCCTGCGCCTGCAGGCTGCTGCCGAAGCCGAGGCAATCCGTATCAAGGTCGAGGCCGATCGCGAAAAGTATGCCGTGGACGCCGAGGGCCAGCGCCTGATGAACGAGGCCTTCAACAGTCTCAATGAGGCCCAGGTGGCCCTGAAGAAAGTGCTCAGCCTGCACGAGCACCTGCCGAATATTATCCGTGAGAGCGTCAAACCGATGGAGCGCATCGACGGCATGAAGATCATCTCCGTTGAGGGCCTCAACGGCGTCGGCGAACGTGCCGGTGGCGGCCCTATCGGCGGGGATGGCGAGGGATCGAGCCAGAGCCTGCCAGAGGCCCTGGTGGGCAGCGCGCTCAAGCACCGCGCCATGGCACCACTGGTGGACTCGCTGCTGAAGGAAGCCGGTGTGGGCGAGCTGGGCAAGGTGGCCGAGACCGAGAGCTAACCGGGCCTGCCCCGGCCCTGCCTGGCCGGGTGGCCCCCATCGTTGCCCCCGCCCCGGGGCGGGGGCGTCCTGCAGCAACCCAGGGGAAGGGATCATGAAGAAGAAAGGCATCTTAAAGCAGCTGCTACTGGCGCTGGCACTGGCCTTGCCGGGACTGGCGAGCGCCGCGGATAACCCGGCGGTGCAAGCCGTGCTCGCCTGGCTCGAGGCTATCGATAATGGCGCATATAACCAGAGCTGGGAAGCATCTGCGCCCATGTTCAGGCAGCAGGTGACGAGCCAGCAGTGGCAGGAGGCGCTTGAGCAGGTCCGGGAGCCGCTGGGAAAGATACTGTCCCGCGAGGTGGAGTCCACCAGCGAGCATTCGTCGCTGCCCGGCGCACCGGATGGTGAATACCTGGTTGTAAAGCTGGCGAGCAGCTTTGAAAACAAGGCCAGGGCTACCGAAACGGTGACATTCCAGAAGGTGCAGGGCCAGTGGCGCGCGGTGGGTTATTTCATCAAGTAGCGGCCAGCGCAACCGCCAGCGGCTCGTCTGCCAGGACCGGCGGTCCCAGCCCGGGCCGAGAGACCGGGCCCGGTGCCGGGCAGGCTCTTGCCATTGAGGTCGCTGTAGAGAGTACTGTAAGAGAGGGGGAAATAATGAGCCTGCGCTCATATCTATATAGGAGCGCAGGTAAGTCATTGATTTTAAAATGCCGTGAAATAGGATAAAGGGCGGAGGGTAGAATTCGCCGACTCGAGCCACTCGCTCACTATATCTGCTGAAGTATCGATAGCGCCATCTTAAGTCTTTGATACGAAGGGTATTTCCTTTGCTTGGGAGATCGCTTTTAAGTAAATAGTAGCCAAAGCGATAGTGAGCCTGTCGCTGTTTAATAAACTGTTAGGCATTTCTACCAATGAATAAAGATGAAGCGGTCAAACTAATACTAGATACCCACGAGGGTTTTAGATCGTATTGGCAAGAGCACCTAGATTTCTGGGAAGATGAGGAGCCAGGAATTACAAATGATTTTTCTCCATATATCCAATACGTATTAGAACTGTTGAGAAAAGAAAATAAGTCCGAGACTTTAAAAGCATGCGGGCTGGTGGAAAAGTTCATCATTGAAGGTGACCAAGATGTTCAATATGGTGCAACACTCGGTTTTCTAGAGGGCATTACTAACCATCTAATTTCAAATGAAAAACAAGCGGTGCAATTTTGTAAAATGCTACAGCCGAAATCTAGAGAATTTTGCAAAGAATTGGATAGTTTTTGGGGCACTCAAACTCCTGGGTTATAAAGAATGCGTAACAAGTCAATCAACTACGCGCCTTCGGCGCCGGACAGCCGTACCGGCTGCTGATCTGTAACCACTTTCGTGGACGGTATTTACTGTTTATGAAAGAGGTCCAGAATGGGACAAACTAAAAAGAGAAACTACGACCGTTACACTTTGGCTTATAAGCTTCAAGCCGTTAAATTGGCTTATCATCCCGACGCTAGGTCTAAGGATGTGGCAGAATCGCTCGGCATACATCCGGTGATGCTATATCGGTGGCAGATGGAGCACCGCCGAG
>NZ_JAJSAP010000008.1 GCF_021729035.1 Microbulbifer sediminum
GTTCTACAACCGAGACCGGCTTCACTCCAGTCTCGGCTACCAATCACCGTCCGAATATGAAAAACTGGCGGCATAAAGTGTCCACGAAAGTGATAGCAGATCATTATGTTTCTAAACTAGAATGGTGCAATTAAATGTTTCATAAAGTTTTTCCAGTATTCTTTACTGCAATTTTTATTTCTTTGGGGGCTAGCGCATCACCTGATGCCAATAAAGAGCTTGTGACGAATTTCTACAACGAAGTTATTCTCCGTGCTGGGCATGAGGCAATTGACAAATATATTGGGGATCAATATATCCAGCATAACCCTAATCTTTCTGATGGGAAGGAAGCGTTAAGAAGATTCATAAAGAGTGTCAACCCGGGTTCAGCTCAAACAGAACCATCTGGTGAAATTGTACGAGCCATAGCAGAAGGCGACTTGGTCGTACTTCATGTTAAACACTATCACTGGCCAGGAAAAAACGGTGGCGCAATAGTAGATATTTTTAGAGTGGCCGATGGTAAGATTGTTGAGCACTGGGATGTAATTCAAGCTGTTCCAGAAAAATCAGCCAATGAAAATACAATGTTCTGATGTTTATTGCTTATCATTAAAAACATAACAATCCACTGTATCCGACATCTCACACTCCGCTTGTTTGCTGTGTTGTCGCTACGCTAACACAACAAACAAGCTCCGCGTGGCTGCGGCTAAGTGGGGCGTTGAATGACAGAACTGTTGGCTATGAAATGTCCAAATTGCAATGAAAACGCTATCCAATTCAAAGATTGGATTAGGGCCAGGAATGCGTTCTCAACAAGGTGTGGCAATTGCAATATTCACCTGAAAGCGAATGCCAGTGTATATGTAAGCTTTATAATCACCATTATTGCTACTGTTTTATTGCTCCTCTATGTTGAAAATGCGTTAAATTGGTTCAACTTAAATGTCGAGATTTCAAAGGTAAAAATTGTTTTATTGCTTCCTGCCATTTTACTGGGCGCGCTTTTGGGTTGGTTTTCTGGTGGGTATAGAGTCAAAAACAGCAACTGGCAATTCACGGCGCCGGACGCTACTGGTATTAAATTACTAAGATGATTGATTGCGACTCAATGTTTGGGGTGACGATTTCTATTACTTTTGCCGTAGCTTATCTGGTGGTGCTTAATAGAAAGGAGAAGCGTCGCGGTTACGTGGTTTCTGGATACCTTTGTCCCAGGTGTCGGAAGGCCTTCGAGTTTGAGGATTTAAAACCACTGTGGCGATTGTACACGATTCCCTTACGGTTTATGGGCTGGAACAAGAGGGTTTCCAAGAATATTTACCAGAGTTTTGAGGTGCGCGAGCTAGATGCAGGGTATTGTTCTCGTTGCCGATGCGTAATCCACTCAGCCTTGGTCGCGAGCCTGATTATCACTCTGCCGGTAGTTTTTTCGGGTTTTTATCTGGTACTGATGCACTTAGGTGCTGTTGATTGATTTGACAGGGCTGACCACCCGGGCAGCCTGTGCAGATCACTTTTCTTATCCAGCCAATATATCTCCGTTCTGCGGGCTGCGAGCCAACCATGCTTAATATCACTCTGTTCTGCTACTAAAGGACGTTTCGCCCAACACGGAGTTCAGTAGTACCGTGACTCTTTCCTGGCCTCTACAGCACCTTACCCGACCGTGCCAGGACAAAAAAACAGGCGGGATCAGGAAGATAATCCGTCCGTGAATTGTGCAACTTTAGAATCTAGACCGGGCACTGGGAGGAAAGAAGGGGGCTGACGCGGCCCTGTAGCTGGCCTGTTGAGACAATGAAGCCTATGTTAGGCTGCGCCCCTGCTGTTGGTCTTTGGCCAGACATTATTGCTTTAGCCGAGGCGCGACCCTCTGAGTATGCTCAGCTGAAGACTTCTTGTGTTGCGCTTGCAAGGTCCTGAGTTGCTCCCAGGGCCAGTCATGCGCCGGTATGTGGCGCGCGCTAGCTGCTATCTAATCTTCGATAGGAGGACCATGTCGGAATCAATGGCAAGTGAAGGACCGGGCGCTGAAGGGCAAGGAACAGGGCGGCCGCCGGCTTTTGAACATGAGCATGTATCACGGCCCCGGCAGCGACACGCGCAGGCGGAGACGGCGGTCAGTGATGTTTCACGCACCGCGGCCGAGCAGGGTGAGCAGCCTTATACGGTTTGGTCGTCGGAGCGCGCGTTCGTGCTTTCCGTCTCTGCTGCAGGCGTTGGGCTGGGTAATTTGTGGCGGTTCCCTACCATGGTGGGGGAGAACGGCGGAGCGGTTTTCCTGCTGTGTTATGTACTTGCTGTCTCACTCTTTGCCGTGCCATTCGCGGCACTCGAGATAGCCGCCGGGCGTCTTGCCCATGGCTCGACGATCTCAAGCTTTCAGCGTATGGGTCGCCGCCTGGTGGTAATCGGACTGGCAGTGGTATTGCTGACCCTGATTATTGACAGCTATTACTTTGTCGTGACTGGCTGGACATTAGGCTATGCGCTGGAATCATCGCTGGGCGCAGTGCCTGACTTCTTGACGTTCACCGGAGGCTACGCTTCCGCGAGCTATTTCCTGGTTACCTGTGTGTTAGTGGCCGGCGTGCTCTTTTTTGGTGTCAGTGGCATTGAGAGCTTCGCGCGGATCATGATGCCGGCCCTGATGGCGGCTATTGTCGGACTCGCTATTTTTGCCCTGGCGACCGGTGATGCGGGCCGTACTGCGGCTTTTTTGTTTATGCCGGACTTCGCCAAGCTCGGCGACGACTCAGTATGGCGTGCTGCTTTTGGGCAGGCGTTTTATTCGCTGACGATCGGGCAGGGCTACCTGATTACTTATGGCAGCTACCTGCCTCAGCGGGTCAACGTAGCCCGGTCAGTTCTCTCGATTGCCAGTGTGAACTCCATCGTGGCGGTGCTTGCAGGATTGGCGATCTTTCCACTGGTTTTCGCCGCGGGGCTGGACCCAGCCGGAGGCAGTGCCCTGGCATTTACGACATTGCCAAAAGCTTTTGATCATAATGGTTTCGGTAACCTGCTCGCGCCGGTATTCTTCTGGCTGTTTTTTCTGGCGGCTTTCTCTTCTTGCATTGGCGGGGCCAAGGTGATCGTTGCGGCGGTACGAGAGCAGGTTACCGCTGTTGGTTCACGGCTTGCAGTGGTCTTAAGCCTGGGCGCCATCGCGCTGTTAGGACTGCCGTCAGCGCTTTCCTACAGTAAGCTGGATTGGCGAATTGACGGAGTGCCGGTACTCGATTTTGTTGACCGCACCATAGGAACCAACGCGGTCATCACCGTGGCGCTGGTAGGTACCTGCGCCCTCGCCTGGGCAAATCCCAGTGATCATTGGCAGCGACAACTGGGCCTGCGCTCACGCTGGCTCGCGGATGCGCTGGTGTGGAGCGGGCGGGCAGCGCCCCCGTTAATCCTGGCCGCTGGATTTTTGCAGTTGACCTGATCCACACCCGGTATGCGTTCCGGTAACAGCGTGATTAAACTCAAACCCCTGCGGTCAGGTGTCGACACTGTTGGCGGCGTATCGGATTCTGCGCGAGAGTATCACTGCGCGGTGGGCTGTATGCCAAAATAAACCGGAGTTACCAGCAAGAAGTAGCTTGTAGCCGGATTGTATGAATTTACCGATATAAGCCGCCGCTGCGCGCCAGCCGCACGCAAAGGGTTCCCGGGTCTTTGCTTATCTTGAAATCACCCAGCATATCAGTGCCTACATCGAGGCGGCGGTATTCGAGCCCCGATAATACGTTTTTCGGCATTTGGTTCACCCCCCAAGGTGCTGCGGGTACGCAGCGTTACCCCCATGTGGAAGGTTGGTCCGCCAGTGGAGAATCTGTGCTCGCGCCCTACACTTCTCATGTCGAGGACGATAACTGCGTACGGGCGAGAGCCCTGGTGCGCGCAGTGATGGAGAACGCGCAGCGGGAGCGGTAGGTATCCAACGAGGTAGGGCACCTGAAGGCCAGCGTCACCGATGAGGTGCTCAAGCGTACTGTGGAGTACTGGCGAAAAATCGACGGGATATCGGTGACCGTATCGAAAAGGGTGTAAAAGCACAGTGGCGGCGTTTTGCTTTTGGCATGTGGATGCCTCGGCTGAAGGTATACGGGGACGCCGTTTCTCATTTTGAACTGCAGTAATTCCGCCTCTAGCCCTGGGCGTTGGTCAATTGATAGAAGGATTCGGTCATGGCTGGATATGATGCAATTGTTATTGGTTCAGGTATTGGAGGTCTTGCCTCTGCCACAAGGCTTTCCCAGGATGGTTTTCGGACTCTGCTTCTGGAAGCCAGTGATGAATTTGGAGGCTATATCCGGCCAGTAGTTTATGGGGAGTACAGTTTCGATCTTGGGCTTCATTATATTGGTAAGCTTGGGTCAGGAGGATCATTCAGGGAAATCCTTGATCAACTTGGCCTTGAAGACTTTGAGTTTATAGAGCTTGATCCGGAAGGTTTTGATCGTTATGTATTTCCTGGCTATGAATTTAATTTTTGTAAAGGCAGGGAGCAATTAGCGGAAAGGCTCATTGGGGATTTTCCGAGAGAGGAGAAGGGTATTTGTAAGTTTCTTGACCTTACAATGAAAATTGATCAGGCATGTGAACCCCATAGAATGGTTCGAGGTAGCCATTTAGGTTGGATACCGTACCTACTGAAGAATCCGGTCATGCTCCATTATGGCAGGTCTACGTATCAGGATGTGCTTGACAGTATTACCAATGATAGAAAACTTCAGGCTGTGCTTTCGGCCCCCTTGTTTGATGTGGCTCTGGGACCAAGGCGGGCATCCGCAGCCGTGGCTTTCGGTGTCTGGTCATATTTTCTACAGGGGGCGTATTATCCTCGTGGAGGAAGCCGCGCCTTGCGCGATGCTTTCGTTAAACGATTACGCCAGGTGGGGGCGGTATTAGTTCACTCGGACCCGGTGAAATCCCTTATTAGAAAAAATGGAAAATGGTTGGTCAGGACTGAAAATGGGAATGAATACAGCAGCGCTGTTGTTGTTAGTAATATTGACCCTAAAGTGACAATATGTTCCCTTCTTGAACGAAAGTTAGTGCCACATCGAGAATTCAAAAAGGCCAATCGTCTTAAGCCGTCTGGCTCCATCATCAGTGCTTTTATCGGAACAGACCTGGACCTTTCCTCTTACATTGGTTCATGCAATATATCGAGATTCTCAGGGTGGGATCTTGATCCATACTATGATGCATGGCTCGGGAACTCCATTCCCAGGCCAGAACAGGCAATATTCCTTAACAGCCCCAGCGTTCGAGATCCGACGGGAGGTTTTGCTCCTGAAGGGCATCACACTTTGCAAATACTTATGGGGGGGAATATTGCCGGCTTCGACAAATGGGTACAGTTGAAGCCGGAGGAGCGAGGTGAAGATTATACAAAACTGAAGAGCGATATTGTTAAGGGTATGGTCGCAGAGGCCGAAGCAGAGATCCCAGCATTGTCTGAGCACATAACCTTCTCTGAGTGTGTGACACCTGTCGAGTGCGTAGACCGGGTCAGGGCGCCGGAGGGTGGTATCTATGGCCCTGCGCATATTCCCAGTCAGATGGGGCCCGGTCGATATACAAGTTTAGAGTGCGGCGTTGAGGGGTTGTTTTTCGCTGGTGCAGGAACATTTGGTTGCGGCTTATTTTCCTGCGCTGCAAGCGGCCTCCTTGCCGCAGAGAAAGCAATAAATCACCTGGGCAGGTGAAATAACTCTATGTGAAGTGCCCTGGCAGATGCATCCACCTGATCACGCTGTTCTTTATCTCATCTGTCATGGCTGGAGGGTAAGGGAATGGTAGCTATGGCTGGTTGGTGGCGCCCTTGTTGCTGCGCATGGAGGTTAAGCACAATGTATTGGCTTCACCAGGTAGTGTTCATTGTTACTCATGGTTTATCTTTTCCGGACACGAACTCTCCTGTCAAGAGCGCTGGTAGAAGGTCGTAACCTGTGGAGGTATGGGGGCGGATATTTCTTATTACACATCGCCGCTCTCTGTTTGACCGATGTGCAAGGGGCTGTCGCGGAAGGATGGTTATCCCTTCTCAGCGGGTGAGGAGAGGGTTTGTTGTATTTTCATTCACGTCGCGCCGCTTCCATAGCCTATCCGTAATAGGGGCACTGGCCACTTGCTTTAGCCGGCAATAGGCAGGAAACTCTACGGATTGCCGGTCTGCACCGGCGTTTCTACGGGGGCGGCATGATTCCGGCGACCTTTTTCAGAGAGTTTTGGCTGTTTGGCCTCAAGCAGGCCTACGGGTGCATGTTTGGCGGCTTCCTGCTGCTGGTGATGATTGTCACGCGCTACTGGTACCCGCTGGAAACCCTGCACCGCTACGACTTCATTTTCCTGGCGGCAGTAGCCTTCCAGGCTTTCTTGCTGGTTTTCCGCTTTGAGACCCTGCGGGAGGCGCTGGTGATTGTGGTCTTTCACCTCGTGGCCACGGTAATGGAACTGTTCAAAACTGCCGATAGCATCGGATCCTGGGTGTATCCGGAGGCCTTTGTATTCGGAGTAGGCAATGTGCCGCTGTTTACCGGGTTCATGTACAGCGCGGTGGGGAGCTATATCGCACGTGTCTGGCGGATTTTCGATTTCCGCTTCACGGAGTACCCGGGACATTTCTGGGCAGTGGCCCTGGTTTCCCTGATTTACGTCAATTTCTTTACCCACCATTTCCTGCCGGACCTGCGCTGGCTGTTACTCGGGGTTACGGCGCTGCTATTCTGGCGTACGCGTATTTACTTTCGCATCAATACCGAGTATCGCCATATGCCGCTGTTACTGGGATGGTTTTTGGTCGCGCTCTTTATCTGGCTGGCGGAAAATATCGCCACTTACGTGAATATCTGGGTCTACCCTAACCAGTCCGCTGGCTGGAACCCGGTACCGCTGGCCAAGCTTTCATCCTGGTACCTGCTGATGCTGTTGAGCTTTGTCCTGGTGTCGCTGGTCAACCGGGTACGGGGTATTGTTGCGTCACCGGTCGCCGGGCCCGCCAGCAGTCGTGGCGCTGAGGGCGGCCTGGCGGTACCGGGACTGCCTGACTGATTGTCGCTGGTCAATTTGCGTAAACCAACAGGGGGGCTCCCATCCATGCAGAAACCGGACGAGTTTATCGACTTGCTCAAGGTGCTGGTGCGCAGCCCCAGTGTGGTGGGCGCCGAACATGCCTTTTTCCGGGTACTCCAGCGGGAACTGGAGGAGCGGGGGGCGAGGGTAACCTGGTATGAGGGGCTGCTGGTGGCACAGGGGCGTGAGCCGGACGCGGTGATGTTTTCCGCCCATGTGGACCGCCACGGCCTGATCTGTACAGGCCCCAACGAATTCCAGTACGCCGCCTTTGTGGCCGGGCGTCGCTCCGATCTGCTGGGCAATTCAGTATCCGAAAAACTGATGCGCAAGGTGGTGGATCGCTTTCACGGGGTGTCGGTGACGGCCTATGAGCCCTGGTCCGGTTCCTACCTGGGCACCGGTGAAATCGATCGGGCCTATGTGTGCGAGTACCGCAGTAACCTGATTTTCGAAGTGAAGGGGCTGGGCCACCTGGTCGCCGGGACACCGGTGGCTTTCACCGACCGGTTGACTGTGGAAAACGGTATTCTCAGTGCACAGCTGGATAACGTGCTTACGGTCGCGCACCTGGTGCACCTGTTTGCCCTGGGATTCCAGGGAACCGCCTTCTTTACCGCGCAGGAGGAATCGGGCAGCAGCTGGCGCTACCTGCTGGAGTGGTTCCGCCGCTTCAACGGCGGCACCGACCGCCTGATTGTGGTGGACACCAGCCCCTACCCGGACCGCGCCACCGCAGACCAGCAGCAGGTGGCATTGCGCCGGCGCGATGCCAATGCCGCGTTCCACGGGCCGACCACCACCATGCTGGAGGCCCTGTGCCGTGAGCACGACATCCGTTACGGGTTCAAGGATGCGTATATCGAGGACCTGAATCGTACGGCGGAGGCCGAAGGGCAGGAACCCCAGTCCCTGGGGAGTACCGAGCTGGGGCGCATCGTGGCGGCATCCGAGGGCTACGTGCAGGGCACGACCCTGCAGGTCCCCACCACCGGTTACCACACCATGGAGGAGTCGGCATCGGCCGACAGCAATGCGGCTTTCAGTCGCTTGCTCCACCTGGTGGTGCGGGCGGCCGGCGCCTGCTAGTGCGTCGCCCCTAGCAGCAGTCCCAGTTGTACCAGACCCGGCTGAAGTCGCGCTGGGCCAGGTCCTCGGGGCGGATAAAGAAGTTGCCGACACCCGCATCTCCCCAGAGGATTTCCACTCCGTCCCGACTTTCACTGTCCATCTGGAACAGCAGCGGCCAGGCATTTTCCTCCTGTCCCTGGCGGGGGTCTTCCTGGGTGAAGTTGGCATAGCCCCCGACCCGGCTGCCGGCGGCCTCGTTGCGATCGAACAATTCGTCGAGGACCTCGTCGGGCAGTACGCCCAGGTCTATACCGGTGCGGCCGAAGCGGTAATCGGCGAGTGCAGGCAGGCCTGACTCCCGGGAAAACGTCAGTGCATACTCACCTGCCAGGGGGAAATACTGGGCCTCGCGACTGTCTGGCACCTGTTGTTCCAGCAGGTCTGGTTCGCGCTCGATCTCCGGATGGTAAATGACCCGGTAATTCAGCTCCTCCATATTGCCGGTGGGAACATCCAGAGGCAGGCCGAGGAGTTCGTCGTCGGTGATGAAGAACTGCAGCAGGCCGGTATCTGGCAGGCCCAGCATTGAGGGGAGCTCGGGGATTTCCTCAAAGTTCAGCTGTGCCAGCAGAAACAGCCGGCGGTTATTGGCTGCCTTGGGATAGGGTTGGGAACGCGGCCAGTACGGGCGGCCGCCAAACTTGCTCTGCCAGGGGTGCTCGGCCCGCCGGGGTTGCGGATGGAGCGCTATGTAATCGAGCCGGTACTTTTCCAGTTTCTCGTCGATCACCTGCAGTGCCTCATCGATTTGCCCCCGGTCCAGCGCCGGGTGTTCGAGGGTGCCGGACTGGAGAGCCTCGGTGTGTTTGCGCTCACTCTCACGATGGAATCGCCGGTACAGGTGAATCGCGACGAAGATGAACACGGCAATGGTGATGAGGGCAGAGGCGGACATAAATCGGGCCATTTGTCTTTGGGGTGCCCGAGACTACCAGTAATCGGGCTCAGCATCAGCAAGCAGTCCCGTCGGCGCCGACAAGCCATTGAGTTCAGCGACAGTCCGCCAGCTGGCTTATGATAGGGGGGAGTGCCGGGAAACCCAGGGAGGGTATATGCAGCGAACGGGGCCGGGGTTTATCAACCGATTTTTCCAGCTGGAATCCGCGGGCGGCATCCTGTTGATCCTGATGGCATTGCTGGCGATCCTGATGGCGAACTCGCCGCTGGAGCGCATTTATGCGCTGTTGCTACAGACGCCGATGGAAATCCGCGTGGGTGGCTTCGCCATCGACAAGCCGTTGCTGTTGTGGATCAACGATGGCCTGATGGCGGTGTTTTTCTTCATGATTGGCCTGGAGCTGAAGCGCGAGCTGCTGGAGGGGGAGTTATCCGAGCGCTCGCAGGTAATACTCCCGGGCTTGGGGGCCATTGGCGGCATGCTGGTGCCGGCGCTGGTTTACGTGGCCTTCAACTGGGATGATCCGGTGGCACTGAAAGGTTGGGCCATCCCTGCGGCCACTGATATCGCCTTTGCTCTGGGTGTGCTGTCATTGCTCGGCTCCCGGGTGCCCAGGTCCGCCAAGGTGTTCCTGACTTCCCTGGCCATATTCGACGATATCGGCGCCATCCTGATCATCGCCCTGTTTTACACCGAGAACATATCCCTGTTTGCCCTGTCGGTGGCCTCGGGTTGCCTGGTCGTGTTGTCGATCATGAAAGTCACCGGGGTGGAGCATCGCCGGGCCTATTTTGCTGTTGGCCTGGTCATGTGGGCGTCGCTGCTGAAAAGCGGCGTCCACGCCACCCTGGCCGGAGTATTACTGGCCATGTTTATGCCCATGTACTCGCGGCGGGACCCGGCGGTGTCGCCCCTGAAGGACCTGGAGAAGGCACTGCATCCCACCGTCACTTTCTTTATCCTGCCGCTGTTCGCTTTTGCCAATGCCGGCGTCGACTTCGGGAATATGGATGAGCGTTATTTCCTGCACGGTGTGCCAATGGGAATTGCGCTGGGGCTGTTTGTGGGCAACCAGGTGGGGATCTTCTCCATGTGCTGGCTGGGTATCCGGTTGGGCGTGGCGCAGTTGCCGCGGGATATGTCCTGGCTCACCCTGTACGGTATCGCGGTCATTTGTGGCATCGGCTTTACCATGAGCCTGTTTATCGGTTCGCTCGCCTTTGAGGAAACCGGGGTCGACCGCTTCTTCGACGAGCGGGTGGGCATCCTGGTGGGCTCTATCCTGTCGGGCGCGGCGGGTTACGCTATTCTGCGCTACGCCTTGCGCAAACCGGCTGCTCCAGAGGAAAGTGAAAAGTGAACGGTATGGGGTGTGATGGGGTTGGGATGTGATGGGGGTAGTGTCGCGCGGGCGGGGGTGCTGTGACGCACCCGGCGCGCCCGCCGCGACTCAGGCGCTCGCTGCGTACTGCTGGCCTTGTTCGGGGTAGAGCTCGGCCAGTACTTCCCCGATCCGCCGCTCCAGACGCTCGCCATGGTCATCGAGTAGCAAGACATGGCCCAGTTTGCGCCCCGGCTTGCGGGTTTTGCCGTAGACCCAGACGCCCTCGTTGGCGGTATCCGGTACCGTATCGACCCCCAGCATATTCACCATGGCCACGGGGCGGCTGCCGCCGGTATCACCGAGTGGCATGTCGAGAATTGCCCGCAGGTGGTTGGCAAACTGGCTGGTGGCAGCCCCGCCGAGGGTCCAGTGGCCACTGTTGTGGACCCGTGGTGCCAGCTCGTTGACCAGGATGCCCGATGGCGTGACGAAGCACTCCATGGCCAGTACGCCCACATAATCCCAGTCCTGTAGCAGTGTCTGCAGGTAGCGTTGCGCGATGTCCAGCTGTTCGCCATCACGCGGTAGCGCCGGCGCTCGGGAGAGCAGCAGGGTGCCGTTGACGTGCTGGTTCTCGGTCAGCGGGTAAGTGCGGGTCTCGCCGCTGGCACTGCGCACGCCGATGATGGAAACCTCCCGCGTGAACGGCATACCCTTTTCCACTACGTAGGGCAGGGTACCCAGTTCCGGGCGCAGTCGTTCCAGCTGTGCCGGGCCGTCGATGCGCCACTGGTTTTTGCCGTCGTAGCCGCTCTCGCAGGCTTTGATAAACGCCGGGTAGCCCAGGTAGCGGATGGCAGCGGAAACCTCGTGATAGTTTTCCGCCGGGATGAACGGCGCTACCGGAATGCCGGATTCCAGCAGGGAGAGCTTTTCCCGCAGGCGGTGCTGGGTCTTCGCCACGGCATCGGGCCGCGGGTAGACCGGGCAGAAGGGTTCCAGCGCGCGCAGCAGGTCCAGGGGGACATCCTCCCGCTCGGTGGTGATCACTTCCGGGCTGCCCAGGGCCCGGAACAGGGTCGCGGCATCAGTGCCCTTTTCGTGCCTCACCACATTGCCCAGGTCCTGCACACAGGCGGTACCCTCGGTGCCCAGGGCCACGAAGGCGAATTCCAGGCCCAGTGCCTGGCCTTCCTGGGCCATCATCCGGGCCAGCTGCCCGCAACCGATAATCCCGACTCGACGGCCCATGATCACTCCACCTCCAGCGGCACCTGGGCGCTCTGTTGCTCCCGCCAGGCGATCAGCCGCTGTGCCAGCTGCGCATCTGCCAGGGATAGTATCTGCGCCGCCATCAGGCCCGCGTTGAAAGCACCGGACTTGCCCACCGCCTGGGTGGCCACCGCGACGCCTTTGGGCATCTGCACAATGGACAGCAGGCTGTCCATGCCGGTCATGAATTTGCTTTCCACGGGTACCGCCATCACCGGCAGCGGGCTGAATGCCGCGATCATGCCGGGCAGGTGCGCGGAGCCGCCGGCGCCGGCGATGATCACCTGGGTACCCGCGTCCCGCGCGTTCTGCGCGAACTCCACCAGGCGCTGGGGCGTGCGATGGGCGGATACCACCGCGGAGCCAAATGGCACTTCCAGCTCCGCCAGGGGCTGGGTGGCATTTTTCATGGTGGGCCAGTCCGAGCGGGAGCCCATCACGATCATGACCTTTTCAAACTTGATTGTTTCCACGGTGCGTTAACTCCAGTGTTGAACCAGTGCCAGGTAGGCCGGGATGGCGACCAGCACGTTGAAGGGGAAGGTGATTGCCAGTGACAGGGTGATAGAGACGCTGGCATTGGCCTGCGGCAGGGCCACGGCCATTGCCGCGGGCACGGCGATATACGAGGCGCTGCTGCCGAGCACGGCCAGCAGCACGATGCCGCCGGGACTGAGCCCTATCAGGGTGGCCAGGGCGCCGCCGCCGGCTGCGCCGAGCAGTGGCATCAGTACCCCGAAGCTGAGCAGGAACGCGCCCTGGCGGCGGATGGCGGGCAACCGCTCGGCCGCCACCCGGCCCATTTCCAGCAGGAATAGCGCCAGCACCCCGTGGAAGAGGTCGCCGAAGAACGGCATCACCGATGCCGTGCGGTCCCCGGCCCAGGCGCCGATTGCGATACCGCCCAGCAGCAGGAGCACGCCCTGGTTGAGGAATATCTCCCGGGTGACCTTGCCCCAGTCTGCCCCGCGGTCGCCAGTGCCTGCAGCGACGGTGCCCGCCAGCAGGATGCCGATGATGATGGCTGGTACCTCCAGCAGGGCCACGAACAGTGGGAAATACGCTTCATAGCTGACCCCGCGGCTCTCCAGCAGGGCAATGGCAACGGCGTAGGTGGCGACGCTTACCGAGCCGTAGTGCGCTGCGGTGGCGGCCGCGTCGATTCGCGACCAGCGGCCGACGTAACGCAGGATAGGGAAAGCGACCAGGGGGAGCAGGGCGCCGAAGGCGACCACTGCCAGGGACTGCGGCAGCAGGGTGGCAATGGGTGACGCGCTGAGGGCCTTGCCGCCTTTCAGGCCAATCGCCAGTAACAGGAAAATAACGCAGGACTTGTACAGCCCCTCCGGCAGGCGCAGGTCGCTGCGTACCAGCTGGGCAAAGACCCCGAGAATGAAGAAACCGACAACGATGTCCAGTTGCATCTTCAGGCCACTCCGCCACGTGCCGCGGTGGAGCGCCCACCGGCATTCCCGACCCGTGCCAGCGCCGGGGAGTTGCCGGAAGCCGAAGCCCTGCGTTCCAGGGTCCAGTACACAACATTGACCAGCAGTACCAGCAGGCCCGTGCCACTGAGGGCGCCGCCGGTGATTCCGGCCGCGTACAGTGCCGTACCCGATGTTGCCAGCATCGCACCGACCGCCATGCCAAACAGGAACTGTGCTTTAGTCATGATCCCCCCTTGTGTCTGTGTCCGAATTGCGGCGCATTATCGTCAGGGGCTTTAATAGATAAAAATAGATAATTAGAATGCTATCTATATATTTTTGCTTATAGGTAGTCAGGATGGTCTCTCACAGGGTCCATGCCCATATCGGCACGGTGCGGCAGCTGGAAATCATGCTGGTGGTATACGAGCAGCGCAGTATCAGTGCCGCCGCGCGGCAGCTGTACCTGACCCAGCCGAGCGTCTCCATGCAGCTGGCCAAGCTCGCCGACGCGGTGGGGCTGCCGCTGTACTACTCGGTTGGCAAGCAGCTGCGCTTTACCGAGGCGGGGCAGGCGGTGGTGGAGAGCGCCCGCGAGATACTGCGTTGCTACGAGTACCTGGATCTGAAACTCGCCGACCTGCGGGGGCTGGAGACAGGGAGTCTGCAGCTGGCGGTAGTCACCACGGCCAAATACTTTATCCCGCACCTGATCGGTGAGTTTTACCAGCAGCACCCGCAACTGGACATCCGTTTCCGGGTGGGGAACCGCCGACAGATTATCGAGCGCACCGGGGAGGATGAGGACGATTTCTATGTGTTCAGCCACCCACCGGATAACCCGGACCTGGAACTGGTGGAGTTCCTGCCCAATCGCCTGCTGGCCATTGCACCGGAGAACCACCCGTTGGCAGGCAGGCGGAATATCCCGCTGGCGGAGTTCGCCGGCTATCCGTTCCTGCGCCGCGAGGAGGGCTCCGGTACCCGGCATGCGATCGAGCGGTTCCTGGACCGCCAGGGGGCGGAACTCAGCGTGCGGATGACTATCGAGAGCAATGAAGCGATCAAGCATGCGGTGATGTCGGGGCTCGGGGTCTCGATTCTCTCGGAACATACACTGGCGTTTGGAGGTAGTGCCGGGCTGGCGGTACTGGATGTGCAGGAGTTGCCTATCAACACGCGCTGGTACCTGGGGCGTCGCCAGTCGCGTCCTTTGTCGCCTGCCGCACGGAGATTCCTCGACTACGCGCGTACCCTGGGCAATGCCCCACTGGACCACGGGCTGGGGTTGTCACCGCCCGACAAGGGATAACGGAAGGGATGGCGACCGGAAGGGGCGCGTTGAAAAGGGGTCAGCGTCCGTCCGCGGGCCGGTCGGACAACACCCAGCCGGTATTGGGTTCCACCCGCAGGTGGCGGGCGCGTTTGCCCCGGTAGGCGATCACCGACCAGCGACCGTTCTTGAATTTCATCGAGGTGATCGGGTGGTAGCCCAGGCCCCGCAGCCGCTCACGGATGGTGGAAACCTCCAGGGCGATTACATCCGGTTCGTCCCCGTACAGGTCTTCACTGTCATAAAGATTGATGTTGGGCTCGATCTGGGGATCGGGCGGTATGGGCATGGTCAGCCCCCCGGCGAGCAGGACACTGGGCAGGATTCCGGACAACAGGCTCATGGCGTGCTCCCAACCACTCGGAAAATACCGTAGTGGTAATGTCCGCCAGGAAAAAATCCAAAAGTTTTAGTGGCTGAGGGGAAAGTCGTTCGGACCTGCAGTGCCTTGCCATATGGTCGGGGAAGCTTCCGGGGACGTGGGGACGAGGCCCGGGAGGCTGGCAGGGCTGAAAAGTGTGGACAGTCACGAAGTGGAAGGACCGCCGCGGATGCGGGGGTCCTTGCCGTTTGGCATGTCAGTCTGAGGGTTTATCCGAGAGCACGGCACCAGTATTGGGATCTACCTCGAGTTCCCGTTTTTCCCCGGTTTTGTAGGCCTCGACCTCCCAGCGATCGTTGCTGAGTGAAACTTCGATGATGGGGGTATAACCCTGCTGTTCCAGTTGCGTGAGCACGGTGGACAGGGCCATGGCTCCGGGGGGTGGCTTTTCCTCTTCTTCATCCGCGGCCAGTGCCTGCGGCATTGAAGCCGAAGCAAAGACGGCAGCCACCAGCAGGCTTCTCAATGGGTTCATGGAATCCTCCTGCAGGACGCCGGGGATAACCCCGGCAGTCAATGCAGGGGTGTCCCCTTAGTGGCGGGGCCGACGGCACCCTCTTAGTTGGCGTTCGACATCTTGTCGACGCGGCTTTGCATCATGTTGCACCATTCGTCGCTGCCGCCATCAGGGCCATGGGCGCCGTCACCACCGGTCAGCTTGTCCATGGCCAGGAACCATTCATCGCTACCGACTTCCGGCGGGCCGTCGGGATAAGCTGCATCCAGTTCGGCCTGAAGGTCCGGGTTGGTAATGACTTTCTGGTTCAGCCAGGCAAACCATTCCTCGGTACAGACTTCCACTTCGGAGGTGTCTCCCATCTGCGGGCCGGTGGCATCCTGGTCGCCTGTGGAAGGTGACTCATCCTGCGGCATGTCCTGGGATTGGTCCGACTCGGGCATGCTGTCCATATCTGAGGTACTTTCAGCCGGCACTTCCTGTTCGAGGTCGATGGTTTCACTCTCCTCTTCGCGGCCGCAGCCGACGAGGGCCAAGGGCACCATCAGTGCCAAAAGGGGCATATAGCGGTTCATATCGTCTCCCTGGAGTTCGATGTTGTGTCTGCAAGCATAGGTTGAAAAATACGACTTTGCCGGGAGACTGGCCGGTTTTCGTGTGTGGGTCAGGCTGCAGTTGACTTTGGCTTCGTTAGAAATGAGAATTCTTCTCAAAATCAGACCACAGAAACAGTAAAGGGACATTGGATGATCGCGCGTATTTTCTGCCGTCTTTCCACCGCCGCGGTGGCCCTCGGCGTTGCCATGGGTAGCGCTGCCGCCGAGCAGGTCAATATTTACTCTTACCGCCAGCCATTCCTGATCGAACCGGTACTGGATAAATTCACCGAAGAGACCGGTATCGAAACCCGCGTGGTATACGCCAGCAAGGGCCTGAACGAGCGCCTGCAGCGGGAGGGGCGCAACAGCCCCGCGGACCTGGTGCTGACCTCCAATACCAGCAACCTGATGGAACTGGTGGATAAGGGGCTTACCCAGGCAGTGGATTCGGAAGTGCTGGAAGAGAATATCCCGTCCCAGTTCCGCGATCCCGAAGACCACTGGTTCGGGCTGACCACGCGGGCCCGCCTGATCTACGCTTCCAAGGACCGGGTCGAGCCCGGTGAAATCACCCGCTACGAGGAACTGGCAGACCCGAAGTGGAAAGGTCGCATCTGCACGCGCAGTGGCAAGCATCCGTACAACCTGTCGCTGTTCGCTTCCATGATCGCCCATCACGGCGAGGAGGAGACCAAACAGTGGCTGGAAGGGCTCAAGGCCAACCTGGCCCGCAAGCCGCAGGGCAATGATCGCGCCCAGGTGAAGGCAATCAGCGAGGGGGTCTGCGACCTGTCGCTGGGCAACAGCTACTACTTCGGCAAGATGATCACCAACAAGGAAGAGCCGGAGCAGATTGGCTGGGCCAAGTCCGTCAACCTGGTATTCCCCAATCAGGAGGATCGCGGCACGCATATGTTTATCTCCGGTGCGGCGCTTACCAAGCATGCGCCGAACCGGGAAAATGCGGTGAAACTGCTCGAGTTCCTGTCCGGTGAGCAGGCGCAGTACCTGTACGCAGAGAAGAACTTCGAGTTCCCGGTGCGCCCGGGTACGCCGCGTTCTGACCTGATCAATCAATATATGGGCGAGTTCAAGGAAGACGATATCAGCCTGACTGAAATCGGTTCCCATGTGCCCACGGCCTCCCGGCTGGTGGACGAGGTCGGTTTCGACTTCTGATCCTGAATCCCTTTTGAATGTCACGCCGGTCTGCGGACCGGGTTTATACACTGGCAGATGATGGAAGCGCGGCCCGGGCGGGCCGCGCTTTTTGCGTATGGTGAACGTGCAGGAAAAGTTTCCCGCGGCCGGTGCGGATACCTCGGCTCGCCTGTGGTTGATCCTCGTGGCTGCGGTATCGCTGTTGGTGGCGCTGCCGGTGCTGGCAATTTTCTGGCTGGCATTTTTCCCCGAGGAAAATATCTGGCCGCACCTGCTGGAGACCGTCTTTTTCCACTATGTGTCCGAGACCCTGGTGCTCGCTGCCGGAGTGGGGTTTTTTACCCTGGTGACCGGGGTGGGGGCCGCCTGGCTGGTGACTATGTGCCGGTTTCCGGGCCGAGGCCTGTTCGAGTGGGCGCTGTTATTGCCCTTTGCCGTGCCGGCCTACGTCATTGCCTATGTTTATACCGACCTGCTGGAGTTCGCCGGCCCGGTGCAGGGGGCACTGCGGGACTGGTTCGGCTGGCAGACGGCCAGGGACTATTGGTTCCCGGAAATCCGCAGCATGGGCGGCGCTATCGCGATGCTGTCGCTGGTGCTGTATCCCTACGTCTACATGCTCTCGCGGGCCGCGTTCCTGGAGCAGTGCGGTAGTATCCGCGCGGCCAGTCGCGCGCTGGGTTGTTCTCCCTGGCAGAGTTTTCGCAGGGTATCACTGCCCATGGCCCGACCGGCGATCGCCGTAGGCCTGTCTCTGGTGTTGATGGAAACCCTCAATGACTTCGGCACGGTGGATTTCTTCGCCGTACGCACGCTGAGTGTCGGCATCTACGATACCTGGCTGAGTCGAGGCAACCTGGGTGGTGCGGCACAAATCGCCTGCAGCACACTGGTGTTTGTCGTCTTGCTGATCTCACTGGAAAGGCTCGGCCGGGCACGGCAGCGCCACTACGTGCAATCTACCGGGCGCACCGAGGAGGCCTACCAATTGCGCGGTGGCCGCGCCTGGCTGGCCAGCGGTTTCTGCCTGCTGGTGCTGGCCGGCGGTTTCGGGGTGCCCTTGCTGGTGCTGGGCAGTTATGCCCTGGGGAATTTTGCCAGTTACTGGACGGACGATTTTATCGGTATCGCCCGCAACAGCTTTGCGCTCTCTTTTGGCGCCGCGGCCTGCACCGCATTGCTGGGATTGTTACTGGCCTACGGCAAGCGCCTTTTCCCCACCCGCACAGTCAGGGTGCTGGTCGGGTTTGCCCGACTCGGCTACGCCATGCCCGGCGCAGTGATGGCAATCGGTGTGCTGATTCCCCTGGGCATTTTTGATAATACCCTGGACGCCTTCATGCGCAGCCAGTTCGGTATTTCCACCGGCCTGCTATTGAGCGGCACGGTATTCGCGATCCTGTTTGCCTACACCGCGCGCTTCCTGGCGGTTTCGGCCGGGGCAGCGGAAACCAGCCTGGAAAAGGTGACTCCCTCGATGGACCGGGCAGCGCGCGCACTTGGGCGGAACAGTTGGCAAACCCTGTGGTATGTACACCTGCCGCTGATACGCGCCGGGTTGCTGAGCGGGGCACTGGTGGTATTCGTGGACTGCATGAAGGAATTGCCGGCGACGCTGCTGCTACGCCCCTTCGGTTTTGAAACACTGGCCACTTACGTTTACCAATTTGCGTCCGACGAAATGCTGGAGCGCTCGGCATTGGGCGCCCTGATGATCGTGCTGGTGGGGCTTTTGCCGGTTATCCTGCTGAGTCGCTCCATGGGGCGGGCGCACCGGGGTGACGGAGCCGAATTGCTGCGCGAAACCGAGGCCCCGGCCCTGTAACCGGGCCTGGGCCCGGCGGGGCAATCAGAGCCTGTCCCGGGCAAATACCAGCGGCGTCTCCATGCGCAGCGGGATTTCCTGCCCCGGCCCGATATCGACTGGACTGTCGAGGCTGGCTTCGATGGTCCGCCCACCGGGCAGCCGGAAGCGATACAGGGCGCTGTCGCCGAGAAAGTGTTTCTCCACCACCTGTACCGTGACCGCGCGGTGATGCTCGCCGGCCACCAGGTCGCCGTTCCGTACGAAAATATCCACGTGGGTCCCGGTGGGGCTGCCGGTATCCGCGATTTCCACCTGTCCGAGTTCGGTATCGACCAGGCCCGGTTGCACGACCTTCCCCTCCAGCAGGTTGCCCTCGCCAACGATACGGGCCACCCCGGTAGAGGCGGGGTATCGGTAGACAGTTTCCGGCGTGTCCCACTGTTGCAGGTGCCCGTGGGTGATCACGCCGATACGATCGCCGGCGATAAAGGCCTCGCTACGATCGTGGGTGACTATCAGGGCCGAGGTGCCTGTTTCACGCAGGATGTGCCGCACCTCTCCGGCGAGACTGCGGCGC
The DNA here is from genome assembly GCF_021729035.1 of Microbulbifer sediminum. Taxonomy (GTDB): domain Bacteria; phylum Pseudomonadota; class Gammaproteobacteria; order Pseudomonadales; family Cellvibrionaceae; genus Microbulbifer; species Microbulbifer sediminum. Next base: position 19,440 of record NZ_JAJSAP010000008.1, read on the forward strand.
AACTCGGTATCCAGGTTGGAAAACGGCTCGTCCATCAGCAGCAGCCGCGGGCGCGGCGCCAGGGCACGGGCCAGGGCGACCCGCTGCTGCTGGCCGCCGGAGAGCTGGTGGGGGTAATGGCCGGCGTACTGGTGCAGGCGCACCAGCTCCAGCATTTCCTCCACGCGGGCCTGCTGTTCCGCGCGCGGGATCCCGGCCAGGCCAAAGGCGAGGTTCTGCGCAACAGAGAGATGGGGGAAGAGAGCGTAGTCCTGGAATACCACCCCGATCTGCCGTTTTTCCGGTGGCAGCGCCGCGGCGGGTGTAGAGATAACCTCACCGTCCAGCGAGATGCTGCCGCGGAAGATCGGCTGGAAACCGGCAATGGCGTGCAGCAGTGTGGTCTTGCCACAGCCGCTGGGACCCAGCAGGCAGCCGATCTCGCCCTGCTGCAGGGTGAGGGCAACGGATTCCAGGATCACCCGGGAGCCATAGCGGCATTCCAGGTCGGAAATTTGTAATAGGGGCTGCACGCTGGTCCTTAACTCAATCTGGTAACGCGGTCTTTATTTCTATTATCGGCACTCAGCCTTCTGCAGCGAGTACTTCCACCATCGCCGTGGTCAGCTGGCTGAGTTCCTCCGGATTAATAATATACGGGGGCATGGCGTACACCATACGGCCGAAGGGGCGCAGCCATACACCGCGCTCAATCAGTGCTTCCTGGACCCGTTTCATGTCTACCGGCTCGTGCATTTCAACCACGCCGATGGCGCCGAGGCTGCGTACATCCCGAACCGCAGGGCTGTCCGCGAGGGGCGCCAGCTCCTCGCGCAGCTGGCCCTCGATCGCGTTGACACGCTCCCGCCACGGACCCGCCAGCAGCAGGTCGATGCTGGCGTTGGAGACGGCACAGGCGAGCGGGTTGCCCATGAACGTTGGCCCATGCATGAACACTCCCGCCTCACCGCGACAGATTCCCTCGGCCACCCGGTCCGTGCACAGGGTGGCGGCCAGGGTCATGGTGCCGCCGGTGAGTGCCTTGCCCAGGGTCAGGATATCCGGGCTGATACCGGCGTGCTCGCATGCAAACAGTTTGCCACTGCGCCCGAAGCCGGTGGCGATCTCGTCGGCGATCAGCAGCAGGTCGAACTCGTCGCAGAGCGCCCGTGCGCGCCTCAGGTATTCCGGCGAATAGAACCGCATCCCGCCGGCCCCCTGGACGATGGGCTCCAGGATCAGTGCCGCCAGCTGGTTGTGGTTTTCCTCGATTACCTGCCGCAGCTCGGCAATATCTTCGTCGCCGCAGGGTTGGTCGAACCCTGGCCGCGGTGCCGGGGCGAACAGGTGCTGCGTCAGGTGGCTGGCAAACAGGTGGTGCATACCGGTAACCGGGTCGCAGGTGGCCATGGCACCGAAGGTGTCGCCGTGATAGCCATTGCGTAGGGCTAGCAGCCGGTTCTTTTCGCTCTTGCCCTGTGATTGCCAGTACTGCAGGGCCATCTTGATGGAGACTTCCACTGATACCGAACCGGAATCGGCGAGGAATACCCGCTGTAGCGGTGCCGGGGTGATGTCCACCAGCTTGCGAGAGAGCTCGATCGCCGGCTCGTGGGTGAGGCCCCCGAACATGACATGTGACATTTTCTCCATCTGCTCGCGCGCGGCCCGGTTGAGCTCCGGCACGTTGTAGCCGTGCAGGGCGCACCACCAGGACGACATGCCGTCGATCAGGCCGCGGCCGTCCTCAAGGAAGAAGCGCACACCCTCGGCGCGGGCCACCGGGTATACGGGCGGCGGGTCGATCAGGGAGGAGTAGGGATGCCAGATGTGTTTGCGATCGAAATCGAGGTCCATACAGAAAGGTTTTTGTTGCGGTGAGTGACAGCCCCGCGGCGCGGGGCTGGGGAAAGGCGACATTGTACCTTTTGCGGGACCGGATTTAATCAGGCCAGTTCCCGCAGTACTTTCAGTGGCGGCTGGCTGACCGAGCTGCGGCAGGCCAGGGTGCCGGCGATACCCACCAGCAGGGCGCCGGCAACGGGGCCCGCAAGCCACAACAGCGGATGCAGGCTGAACGGCAGCTCGAATACCCGCATTGCCAGTATCGCCAGCGTCGCCTCGGCGCCGATGGCGGCCAGCAGCCCGGCGGCAATGCCGAGGAGGCCGAATTCGATCACCAGGCTCTTGAGCAGCAGTCCCCGGCGGCCACCCAGGGTGCGGATGATCGCCGCCTCCTGCAGGCGTTCGGCGATACTGGAGCGCACGCCGGAAACCAGCACCAGTACGCCTGCCACCAGCATCAGAGCCATTACTGACTCGATCGCCAGGGATACCTGGCCAATGGTGTCGCGGATGCGCTCGATGATCTTGTCCAGCTCGATCAGGCTGACACTCGGGTAGTTGCGCACCAGCTCGTTGACCAGCAGCTTCTGGTCCGCCGGCAGGTAGAAGCTGGTGATATAGGTAGCCGGGAAGTCGTCCAGGGTACCGGGGGCAAACAGCATGTAGAAATTGGGCCGCATACTGTTCCAGTCGAGTGAGCGCAGGCTGGCAACGTGGGTCTCGATCTCGAGCCCGCCGATGGAGAAACGCAGCTTGTCTCCCAGGGCCAGGTTCAGGCGCGCCGCCAGTTCGACTTCGACCGAGACGCCCTCATCCGCCTTGTCCCACCAATTGCCGGCAACGATACGATTGTCCGGCGCCAGGTTGTCGGTCCAGCTCAGGTTGAGTTCGCGTCGCAGGGCGCCTGCCTGCTCCTCGCGCTCCTTAGCGGGGATGTCGTTGATGGCCACCAGGCGACCACGGACCATGGGGTAGATTTCCGTGGCCGCGATACCGTTGTTGTCCAGGAACCCCCGCAGTCGCCCGACATCATGGGGGGCGATGTTGAACAGGAAATGGTTGGGGGCATTTTCCGGCAGCTGCATGCGCCATTCTTCAATGAGCGTGGTGCGGGCGAAGACCAGTGCCAGCATTGCCAGCAGGCCGGTACCGAAGGCAGCGATCAGGAGGGTATTGAAGGCCGCGCGGCGCTGCAGGCTGCCCAGGGCGATGCGCCAGGCACCGCCAAGGGAGGCCAGTTGGCCGCGCACCAGTAGTCGATTGACCAGCGCGCTGCCGCCTACCAGCAGCGCCATGCCGGCAAACAGGGCCAGGGTGATGGGCAGGCTGCCCGATAACCACCAGATCAGCAGGAGCATGCTGGCGGGCCCCATGACCAGGCCCAGCCACTCGCGGCGATCCGGGTTGCTCCAGTCCCGGCGCAGGGTTTGCATCGGGTCGGTGCGGGCCAGCCGGAACAGGGGCGGCAGGGCAAAACCGAAGGCGCAGGCAAAGCCGGTGGCCAGCCCCACGAGCAGCGGGCTCCAGCTGCTGGGTGGCGGGTCCACCGGGAAGAAATCCGACATCAGGGTGACCGCCTGGGCCTGGACCAGGCTGCCGATCAGCAGGCCGACAGCGGTGGCACACAGGGCCAGTGCCACCAGCTGGCCGATGTAAATCTGCAGTACCTTGCCACGGCCTGCGCCCAGGCTTTTCATTACCGCCACGTAGGCGGTGTGGCGCAGGCTGTAGCGGCGTGCCGCCAGGCCTACGGCGACACTGGCCAGCAACACGGCCAGGCTGCCGGCCAAGAACAGGAAGCTCTCGGCCCGGTCCAGCGCAGAGGCGACCCGGGGCTGCCCCTCGCGCAGGTCGATCACCCGCTGGTGTTCGGTCAGGCGTGGCTCCAGCCACTTGAAGTAACTTTCCAGGGCCGCATCGTCGCCGGCAAACAGGTAGCGATACCGTACGCGGCTGCCGGGCTGGATGATATTAGTGGCGGGGAGGTCGGCGATATTCATCATCACCCGCGCGCCCATGGAAAACAGGTTGTCACTGCGGTCGGGCTCGTGATCCAGTAACCCGCTCACCAGCAGTTCGGCCTCGCCCACCTGTAGCCGGTCGCCCATCTCCAGTTCCAGTAGTGGCAGCAGCCGCGGTTCCAGCCATACCTCGCCGGCGCCTGGTCCCCGTGCCACCACCTCCCTCGGTGCTTCCGTGGCGGTGCGCATTTCCAGGTGGCCCACCAGCGGGTATCCAGCACTCACTGCCTTGATGGCGGCAAACTGGAATTGCTCGCCGGCCGAGAGCATGGAGGCAAAGGACACAGTCTCCGCCCGCTCCAGACCTCGGTCGCGGGCCTCGTCGATCCACGCGGGATCAACCGGCTTGCTGCTCCGCACAACCCGTTCGGCGGCGAGGAAGGTCTGCGACTGGATATGCATGGCGCGGGTCAGGCGGTCGCTGAAGTGCGCAATGGCGGTCACACAGGCCACCGCGAGTACCAGGGCGGTGGCAATCAGTGCCAGCTCGCCGCCGCGCCAGTCGCGGCCGAGCAGTTTCAGGGGCAGGGTGGGAGTCGCGGCCATCAGGCGGATACCTCCGACAGGTTGCCCCCGTCCCGGGGCAGGATGTCGGCGGACTGGATTTCACCGGCTGCCATGCGCAGATGCGCCTGGCAGCGTTCCGCCAGGCGCTGCTCGTGGGTCACCAGCACCAGGGTGGTGGCGGACTCGGCGTTGAGCTGGAACAGGAGGTCGATTACTTTTTCGCCGTTGCCCGCATCCAGGCTGCCGGTTGGCTCATCGGCAAACAGGATGCCGTCATTGCCGGAGAAGCTGGCAAACGCACGGGCGATGGCCACCCGCTGCTGTTCCCCGCCGGACAGTTGCCGGGGGTAGTGCCCCAGGCGGTGTTCCAGGCCGACCCGGGCGAGGAATTCCGCGGCGCGCCCGGCGGCATTGCGATCCCCGCGCAGCTCACTGGGCAACATCACATTCTCCTGCGCGGTCAGGCCGGGCAGCAGCTGGAATGTCTGGAACACAAAGCCCACGCAGCGGGCCCGCACCGCTGCCCGCTGCTCTTCGTCCATGGCGGTGATCTCATCGCCCGCCAGCCAGATCCGGCCCTCGGTGGGACGATCGAGGCCTGCCAGCAATCCCAGCAGTGTGGATTTGCCGGAGCCGGACGCGCCGGTAATGGCGAGGCTCTCGCCGCGGGCCAACTGCAGGGAAATATTATTTAATAGGGTCAGCGGGCCCTCACTGGTGGCTACCCGGTGGTAGAGGTTTTCGGCCCTCAACATTGCGGACATGAGACTTCCTTAACCTTGCTTACTGTCTGGGATACAGGGATTCTTGTCGGTATACGATCAAAGCAGTGGAGAGTATGACATGACGACAGATTTTTTCCGGCGGGGGTTCAGGCAGCTCGGCGTGTGCCTGCTTCTGCTGGTCCCGTTGGGTCAGCTGGAGGCCAGTGCGGCGGACAAGCTGCTGGTGCTGGGCGATAGTGTCAGCGCGGCCTATGGTATGGACGAATCCCAGGGCTGGGTGCAGCTCCTGCGCGATCGACTGCAGGAAGAGGGCAAGGATGTGGAAGTGGTCAACGCCAGTGTCAGCGGCGAGACCACTTCCGGGGGCCTGGCACGCCTGCCCAGGCTGCTGCAGGAGCACAGGCCCAGTTGGCTGATTGTGGAACTGGGGGGGAACGATGGCTTGCGCGGTTACCCCCCACGGTCGCTGCAGAATAACCTGCAACGCATGGTGCAGATGGCGCGGGAAGAGGGCGCCGGCGTGCTGCTGCTGGGCATGCGCATGCCGCCGAATTACGGTGCCGCCTACACGGATGCCTTTGCCGCGGTTTACCCCGAAGTGGCGAGAGCGGAGCAGGTCTCGCTGGTCCCGTTTTTCCTCGAGCCCGTGGCTCTGGAGGATGGGGGCATGCAGACCGATGGCATTCACCCGACGGCAGAGGCGCAGCCGGCGTTGCTGGATCATGTCTGGCCCTGCGTGGAGTCGCTGATTGAAGCCGAAACCGGTGAGTCAGAGAAACTGTGCAAGCCCTGAGCGAAATGCGTACAATCGCGGCCTGATTGGGCCCGGAGGGGCGCACGTGATCGAACCCGGTGCCAGGGGCACCGCAGCTGTTGTCAGGGTAACACCATGTCCGAACTGGAAAACCGCCGCGAGCGGCTGGAATTCAACAAACTGCAGAAGCGCCTGCGCCGCAACGTGGGCCGCGCCATCGCCGATTTCAATATGATCGAGGACGGCGACAAGATCATGGTGTGCCTGTCCGGTGGCAAGGATTCCTATGCCATGCTGGACATCCTGCTCAACCTGCAGAAGACCGCCCCGGTGAACTTCGAGCTGGTGGCGGTGAATATGGACCAGAAGCAGCCTGGCTTTCCCGAGCACGTGTTGCCGGAGTACCTGGAATCCCTGGGAGTGCCTTACCACATCGTGGAGAAGGATACCTATTCGGTGGTCAAGGAGGTTGTGCCCGAGGGCAAGACCACCTGTGGTCTCTGTTCACGCCTGCGCCGCGGTACCCTGTATGGCTTCGCAGAAGAAATCGGTGCCACCAAGGTGGCCCTGGGGCACCACAAGGACGATATTGTCGAGACCCTGTTCCTGAATATGTTCTATGGTGGACGCCTGAAGGCCATGCCACCGAAACTGCGCGCGGATGATGGCCGCAATATCGTGATTCGCCCGCTGGCCTACTGCCGCGAGGAGGACATCGAGAAGTTTGCCGCGCACAAAGAGTTCCCCATCATTCCCTGCAACCTGTGCGGCAGCCAGGAGAACCTGCAGCGCCAGGCAATCAAGCAGATGCTGAGGGAGTGGGACCGCAAGTACCCGGGTCGCTCGGAGAATATCTTCGCGGCGCTGACCCGGGTGTCGCCGTCGCAGCTGGCGGACACGGAACTCTATGATTTCAACAGCCTGGAGCTGGACCGGTCTGAGCCCGCCGCTAGCGAGCCGTCTGGACGCTCAATTGAGCGGCAGGTGCACTCCTGGACGCCCGGGGAGTGGGCGCCGGATGCGGAGCAGGAGCAGGCTCCGCGTTATATTGACGCATTGAATCTGTAAGGTCGCCCAGCACCAGCCCGGTATAACTGTGCACAAAGTCACGGGCGCTGGCCGCCGGGCCATGGTGGAAATGCCGGTGCCACAGTTTCGCCATGGTGCGTATATTTGCCTCATCGACCCGGTCGATCCCGGCGGCACGGTAGACCAGCCAGGCGATCGCGGTGGCGTAGCGAAGGTTGGTGGTGAGCTCGCTGTGGGGGTGGTCGAGGAAATCCCGCTGGCTGGCCAGTCCCCTTACCTTGGAGGCCAGGGCAGGGTGGTTGATCAGGAATCTGTCCCAGATTTCCCGGTGGGTGTGGGGCTGGATCTGGTACAGGCCGAGACCGTGGCGACGGCCCAGTTTCAGGTGGAAACCCAGCTGTGATTCCTGTGCGGCCGTGCCCAGTAGCAGGTTTTCCATACCGGCTGACCAGGCCCTGAGATGCTTGAGTGTGGGACGAATGACCAGAAGTCGTAATTCGTCCAGACAAATGCCCATAGTGTTGTCAGGTTTTTCCGTATCTATCCCAATGTTTAGTTTGTGGTTTGAGTTGCCGCCAGCTAATGGGTAGATTTGCGCGCAATAAACAAAAAAAACGGCCGCAGGATCTATTCTGAAGCCCGCTGGCGCAATCTTTTGTATTCGTGCGTCGCGGCACGGGTCAGCTGCTGTGGTCACCACGGATCAAGGAACCACCCTATGTCTGGACAATGGCTTATTGCGCTTACTTTTGTCGCCTACCTGGCGATGATCCTGGCGATCGGTGTTATCGCCTACCTGCGAACCCGGGATGCCAGCGATTACTTCCTCGGCGGCCGCTCGCTGCCGCCGGCGGTAGCGGCTCTGAGTGCCGGCGCGTCGGATATGAGTGGCTGGCTGCTACTGGGGCTGCCGGGCGCCGCCTATGCCAGCGGGCTGTCCTCGGCATGGATTGCGCTGGGACTGTTTTCCGGCATCGTGCTGAGCTGGACTACCATGGCCCGGCGCCTGCGTATCTATACCTACGAGCTGGATGACGCCCTGACGGTGCCCGCCTACCTGCACCGGCGGTTCAATCTGGGCCACCCCTACCTGCGCACCGTGTGTGCATTCTTTATCCTGCTGTTCTTCCTCTTCTACGTGGCCTCAGGCCTCATTGCCGGCGGCAAGCTGTTCGAGACCGTATTCGGCTGGGACTACAAGTGGGCGGTGCTGATCGGGGCCGCGGCAGTGATCTCCTACACCCTGTTCGGTGGCTTCCTGGCGGTATCCTGGACCGATGTGATCCAGGGCCTGCTGATGAGCCTGGCGCTGGTGGCGGTGCCGCTGGTGGTGATCAATGATGAGGGCGGTTTTGCGGCCAGCTGGAGCCGGCTACACGACAAGGTGCCGGAGCTGATGCACTGGATGCAGGACAACACCGGGCAGGCGCTGGGTATTGCCGCCATCCTGAGTTCGCTGGCCTGGGGCCTGGGGTACTTCGGCCAGCCCCATATTGTCGCCCGGTTTATGGCGGTGCGCCGCCCCGAGGATGTGCCCACAGCGGCCACGGTTGCGGCAGTCTGGTCCCTGTTCGGTTTCCTGGGTGCCATGTCCGTGGGGCTCTTCGGCCACCTGGAACTGGCGCAGACACTGCCGGATGGAGAGCGTGTATTCATGGAGCTGGTGGAGGCCCTGTTCCATCCCCTGGTGGCCGGCATCCTGCTGGCGGCCATTCTGTCGGCGATCATGAGTACCGCCGACTCGCAGCTGCTGGTGAGTTCCGCGGCGCTGGCTGAGGACATCTACCATGTCTGGTTCGGGCGCAAGACCAGCCCTGAAGCGATGGTGAAGGTCGGCCGCTGGGCCGTGGTGGCGCTGTCCCTGATTGCGGTGGCGGTGGCCATGGATCCGGAATCCAAGGTGCTGGACGTGGTGGCTTATGCCTGGGCAGGCCTTGGCGCGGCGTTTGGTCCGGCCACCCTCATCAGCGTGTTCTGGTCGCGCATGACCGGTGCCGGGGCCATTGCCGGCGTGATCGTCGGAGGCCTGACGGTGGTGGTCTGGCGCCAGCTGTCCGGTGGGATCTTTGACCTGTATGAGCTGTTGCCGGGCTTCGTTCTCTCTGCAGCTGCTATCGTGATAGTTAGTGCGGCGACGAAATGTCCCGCCGCGGTGGCAGCGCGCCACCGGCAGCTGCTGGGCTCCTGACGGCGCCCGCCTGCCGCAAGCGCTGCCGGGGCTGCCCGGACGGCGTGGGAAACGCCCTGGCCGGCAGCGTTCTCAGTGGCCGTCCCCGCAGCCGCGTGCCGGCAGTGGGGCAGCTGTAGAGCGAAAAGGATGTCCATCCGCAGCAATTCGTTTAATAAGCGGTTGGAGATACTGAGTGATCGAAGTCCATGTCGGTGATATCACTCGATTGCAGGTCGATGTAATCGTCAATGCCGCCAACCAGCGGCTGGCCGGCGGGGGTGGCGTCGACGGCGCCATTCACCGGGCCGCGGGCCCGGGCCTGGATGAGGCCTGTCGCAGGATCGGTGGCTGTCCCGTAGGGGAAGTGCGCGCCACTCCCGCCTTTGAAATTCCCGTCAAACGCATTTACCACACGGTCGGGCCAGTCTGGCGTGGCGGCAACCTGGGTGAGCCCGAATTGCTGGCCAGTTGTTACCGGCACTGCCTGGCCCTGGCCCGTCGCGAAAATATCCACTCGATCGCATTCCCCGCCATCAGCTGTGGTGTCTACGACTATCCGCCGGAGCTGGCGGTTGAGATTGCCGTGGAAGAGGTACAGCCGCACCTGGAGCGGGACGTCGCACCGAAAAGGGTCGTCTTCTGCTGTTTCGACGAGGCCATGGCCGAGCTGTACCGGCTCCAGCTGGAAGCGGTGGTGCGGCGCTGACCCGCTGCTATCCCTGAGTACCGGGGGATATTGATTCCCGGGCGCTGCTGCCGGATGATTGGAGCCACTAGCCACTAGCCACTAGCCACTAAGAGAATGATAATAAGCGAGGATGTGAGCATGCGCACTGCAGAGGAGTGGTTCGCGGAATACGGCGAGAGCCACCGGAACCCGGTCAACAAAGCGATCCACTGGCTGGCGGTGCCGGCCATCTATGCCACTGTGGTGGGACTGTTGTGGGAAATCCCCCAGCCCGGCTTTATGTCTGTCATACCCTGGCTGAACTGGGCCGTGGTGGCCCTGGTGCCGACGCTGGTTTTTTACCTGATGCTGTCGTTCCCCGTGGCCCTGGGCATGGCGGCGCTGAGCGCCGTGTGTTTCTGGGGCTGGGGAGTGGCTGACCGCATCGGGGTGCCGGTCTGGCAGACAGCGCTGGGGGTATTTGTGGCCATGTGGGTATTGCAGTTTGTCGGCCACCATATCGAGGGCAAGAAGCCATCTTTCTTCAAGGATTTGCAGTTCCTGCTGATCGGCCCGGCCTGGGTGATCGGTTTCGTCTATCGCGCTTTTGGTATCCGCTACTGAGGCGCAGCCAGGCCGGGCGGGGTAGCCTGCCCTGGCCATGGTTCCCCCTCCCGGGTGAGCCCTGTCTACCGGTTGTAGTGCACCGGCACTTCCAGGGTCTCCTTTACCTCCTCCATGACCACGTAGCTCGTGCACTCCTGCACTTCCGGCAGGGTCAGCAGTGTCTCCCCGTAGAACCTGCGATAGGCACTCATATCGGCCACCCGCGCCTTGATCAGGTAGTCAAAGTTACCCGACACCAGGTAGCACTCCTGCACCTCCGGTAATTCCGCCACGGCGTTGCGGAACTCCTCGAAGGCATCCTGGGCAGAGCGGTTGAGGCGTATCTGTACAAAGACCACCAGTGCCGCATCGAGGAATTCGGGGTTGATCAGGGTGGTGTAGCCCTGGATCACTCCGTCGCTCTCCAGGCGCTTGACCCGCTCGATGCAGGGAGTCGCGGTAAGGCCCACCTGGCGGGCCAGTTCCGCATAGCTGGTGCGGCCATTCTTCTGCAGGACCCGCAGGATATTGCGGTCAATGGTGCTCAATTCACTGGCGCGTTTGCGCATCGTCGGGCTCCGGACTGATTGGTTTGCTTAAAAAACGGTCTTTCAAGGGTCATAAGCAGTGGATTCCACTAGTAAAGCAGAAAATCTTACATAAATACACTCTAACCGTGTGCTTATACTGGGTGAAATCACAGAGGCAGGGTGCTGTACCCGTCACCTGAAAAACCGGCGCATCAGCCAGAACACTGGGAGAGATAAAAATGTTGATCGGTGTACCGAAAGAGATTAAGAACCACGAGTACCGTATCGGCCTGACGCCGGCGAGTGTTCGTGAGCTCATCAGCCACGGTCACGAAGTGATCGTGCAGAAAGACGGTGGTTCCGCCATCGGCTTTACCGATGAAATGTACGAGCAGGCGGGTGCCAAGATCATCGACACTCCGGAAGAGATCTTCGCCAGTGCCGACATGATCGTCAAGGTGAAAGAGCCGCAGCCGCACGAGTGCGAAATGCTGCGCCCCGGCCAGCTGTTGTACACCTACCTGCACCTGGCCCCGGACCCCAAGCAGACCGAGCTGCTGGTGAAGTCCGGCGCTACCTGCATCGCTTACGAGACCGTAACCGACCGTACCGGTGGCCTGCCGCTGCTGGCGCCGATGTCCGAGGTTGCGGGCCGTATGTCCGTGCAGTGCGGTGCGCACCACCTGGAGAAGGCGCAGGGTGGACTGGGCGTACTGCTGGGCGGCGTGCCCGGCGTAGCACCGGCCAAGGTGCTGATCATCGGTGGTGGTGTCGTGGGCACCAACGCGGCCAAGATGGCCCTGGGTATGGGCGCTGACGTGACTATCCTGGATCGCTCGCTGCCGCGCCTGCGCCAGCTGGACGATATCTTCGGCGGCGCCGTGCGCACCGAGTACTCCACCAACGACGCGATCGAGCAGCATGCCCTGGAAGCAGACATGGTTGTGGGTGCGGTCCTGATCCCGGGTGCCGCGGCACCGAAGCTGCTGACCCGTGACATGATCAGCCGCATGAAGAAAGGCGCGGTCGTTGTGGATGTGGCCATCGACCAGGGTGGTTGCTTCGAGACCTCCAAGGCGACCACCCACCAGGAGCCGACCTACGTTGTCGACGGGGTGGTGCACTACTGTGTAGCCAACATGCCGGGTGGTGTTGCGCGCACCTCCACCATGGCCCTCAACAACGCCACCCTGCCGTACGCTGTGGCGCTGGCCAACAAGGGCGCCAAGCAGGCACTGCTGGACGACGCCAACCTGCTGGAGGGCCTGAACGTCCACGCCGGTATGGTGACCTACCAGGCAGTTGCCGATGTGCTGGGCTATGAGTATGTGGACCCGAAACTGGCGCTGCAGAAAGAGGCGGCGGCAGAAGGTGCAGTGGCCTGAACCCCGTACCGAAAGAGTTAACGCGAAGTGACGCTGCTTGTGATTTGGCCGGGGACTGCCCGGCCTTGTAGGGAGTTTCTCCCCGGGGGCATGCTGGCCCCCACTCTGTGAGACCCGGTGGCTCAAGTCACCAGTTTAGTGCCGCGTTTTTACGCGGCTTTTTTATGTCCGGGAAATGCGGCAGAGGGGTCAGCGGGCCGGGTGGAGTCGTGACAGTAGCACGGGCAGTGCCGTTTCCACTTTCAGTATCCGGGGTCCCAGGTGCACGGCTGCAAACCCCTGCTCCTGGAGTTTCTGCACTTCATAGGGGATGAACCCGCCTTCCGGGCCCACCGCCAGTGTCACCGGCTGGTCCGTGTCCACGGGGCAGGGGGCGGCCGACACCGGATGCGCCACCAGCGCCTGGGTGCCGGCACTGATAGCTGGAAGCTCGTCCTCCACGAACGGTTTGAAACGCTTGCGCAACTCGATACGGGGCATTGCCGTGTCCACCGCCTGTTCGAGCCCCAGCAGGCATTGTTCGCGCAGTTTCTCCGCTTCCAGCCACGGGGTCTGCCAGTAGGATTTTTCCACCCTGTAGGCATTGATCAGGTAGATTTCTTTCACGCCCATGGCGGTGGCGTGTTGGACGATGCGGTTGAGCATTTTGGGGCGTGGCAGGGCCAGCACCAGTTTTACCGGCAACGGGGGCGGCGGTGGGTCGGCGGGCGTGACAGAGACCTCCAGGTCAACCTGCTGGTTGCCCAGCCCGAGGACGATCGCGCTGCCGATGTCGCCACCCAGCAGGCCAACACGCAACTGCTCTCCTTCTGCAGCGCGGTGTACCTTAAGGATATGCTCGGCCCGGCGACCGGTGAGCCGGGCACGGTTGGGTTCAATAAAATCTTCAGGGTGCAGGAGAATCAGGTTCACGTCGGGGAAGCTCTCGATACAGGAAACCGGGCAGGCAGCAGCCGCTGCCCTTCAGACGCGTGCGCTGGCCACCGCACCTTTGCCCAGCCCCTCGTAGGCACGCACACGCACATCGTGGCCGGGCTCTTCGGCGGCAATGCTGTTGGCGATATACATGGCCAGCTGTTCCACCGTGGTGTCGCAGTCGACCAGCTCGCAGTGATCGGCGGGAATCTCCAGGGTAAACTGGCCCTGTTGCGCCCGGTAGGCGAAATGCAGCCGGCCAGTATCCCCGTCGGCCACCAGGTCCTCACGGGTTCCCAGGTAGATATCCCGCCAGCGCTCGGCCCAGCGCTCCTCCCATTGGGCGCTGCGCTCGCCGTTGACGAAAATGCAAATACGGGAACGATGACCGTGGGCGATTCGCTGACAGTTCCCCGCGTGTTTTTTCAGCCCGTGGCTGTAATGATAGAAAGCATCGGTGATTTCCTCGCAGCTGAATGATAACTGCAGTTTTTCCACGCTGGTGGGGAAAGCGCTGGCCAGCTGCCCGACGCTCCAGGTGGCGACACTGTCCATATCGATAGAGTCGGCCTCCACCAGCGCAAACGCCTGGCGGGGGCCGCTGACAGTGATCCGCTCGCCGCCCTCGAGCTGCCAGTCTACAGATACCTGGTTTCCATTTTCCTTCAGGGAGAGGTAGGGCGAAGCGGTCGGCACCAGCAGGCGGTGATCCAGCTCCTCGTCCAGCCAATGGCGCAGGGTTTTCTTTACGACCCCAAAGTCACACACCATCCCCTGTTCGTCCAGCGCACCGTCCAGAGCAGCGTTGGCCAGCCAGGTCTCGCCGACCAGGCCGCGGTGGTGATCGAGGTAGCTGAAATCGATATTGATCAGGTTGTCGACAAAGAGGTGCATGAGGTTCCTCAGGCGTTAAAACTTCCGGGTTTACTGCGTTGCACAGTATAACCTGATTAAGGGGGTGGAACTCGCGCCGTTGAGTCTCTATAATCGCGCCCTCTTCGGCACTGAAGCAGGGTCGAAGCTTGCAGTGGCGGCCCTTCCGGTCCCCTCGCAATGAACAGCTGTGAACTCCGCCAGGCCCGGAAGGGAGCAACGGTAGCAGTGATGTCATGTGCCGAGGGTGTGCTGGTTGGGCTGCCTCCAATTCCCCGCCCGCCCGGGCACTATTATCCCCATACAGACGCCAGATCCCGGTTTTGCAGGATTTTTGTTTTTTTCCCGGCTTGTCGGGGGAATTTCATGCCGATGTGCGTGTGTTGTGGCGGCTGCAGCCCGCCCGGGGCCGCGCTTATGCTATAAAACGTCGTCAAATATAACTGAAAAGCAGAGAGGGAGCTGATGAAGAAGATTGCCCTGGCCGCCGCAGTGGCGGTGGTGCTGGCTGGCTGTGATAGCCGCCAGGACGCGCCCGAAGATGCCGCGACTGACAACGCCACAGCAAATATGACCGCGGAGAGCGCCGGCGCTGGAGCAGGCGGGTCTGCCACTGAAACCGGTACCCGTGAATCCGGCAATGGCGCGGTGACTGCCCAGGATGCCAAGGCATTCCTGGAAGAGGCGCAGCAGCGACTGGCCAAGATGGCCGAAGAGGGTGCCCACGCGTCCTGGCTCGCGGCTACTTACATCAATGTAGATTCCCAGTACACCGAGGCCCTGGCCTCGGAACGCTTTACCTCCCTCGCCGTCGAGCTGGCCAACGAAGCCGCCCGCTTCGATGACCTGGAACTCGACGCGGAAACCCGCCGCCAGCTCACCATGCTGAAGCAGGGGCTGGTGTTGCCAGCGCCCCAGGACCCGGAACTGACAGCGGAGCTGGCACAGATCGGCTCCAAGCTCCAGGGTATGTATGGCTCCGGCAAGTACTGCACCGGCGAGGGCGACGAGGAAAAATGCTACGGCCTGACCGAGATGGGCCGCCTGATGGCAGAGAGTCGCGATCCGGAGCTGCTGCAGGAGCTGTGGGTTGGCTGGCGCAAGGTGTCCCCGCCCATGAAACCGCTGTACGAGCGCCAGGTTGAGATTGCCAATGCCGGTGCCCGGGAGCTGGGTTACAAGGACCTGAGCGAGATGTGGCGCTCCAAGTACGATATGCAGGCGGATGCCTTCTCTACCGACATGGACGCACAGTGGGGCAAGGTCAAGCCGCTGTATGAAGCGCTTCACTGCCATGTGCGTGCCAAGCTGAACGAGCGCTACGGCGACGACGTGGTGCCGCCCAACGGCAAGATTCCGGCACACCTGCTGGGCAATATGTGGGCGCAGGAGTGGGGCAACATCTACGATGTGGTCAAGGACGAAGATATGGAAGCCCCATACGACCTGACCCAGCTGGTCGTGGATGCGGGTATGGACGAAAAGGAAATGGTCAAGGTCGGCGAGCGTTTCTTCACGTCGCTGGGCTTCAAGCCACTGCCCGAGACCTTCTGGGAGCGCTCCCAGTTCACCAAGCCGCGGGACCGCGACGTGGTCTGCCATGCCAGTGCCTGGAACCTGGATAACAAGGACGACATCCGTATCAAGATGTGTATCCAGAAAACGGCAGATGACTTTATTACCATTCACCATGAGCTGGGCCACAACTTTTACCAGCGCATCTATAACGACCAGCCTTTCCTTTACCAGGAGGGTGCCAACGATGGCTTCCACGAGGCGGTGGGCGATGCAATCGCTCTTTCCATCACACCGAAATACCTGAAGCAGATCGGCCTGATGGACGAAGTCCCGGACGAGAGCAAGGATATGGGCTTCCTGATGCGCCAGGCACTGGACAAGATCGCCTTCCTGCCATTCGGATTGATGGTGGACAAGTGGCGCTGGCAGGTCTTCAGTGGCGAAGTCGAGCCCAGCGACTACAACAAGGCATGGTGGCAGCTGCGCGAGGACTACCAGGGTATCCAGGCCCCGGTGAGCCGCAGCGAGGCCAATTTTGATCCGGGTGCCAAGTACCATATCCCGGGTAACACGCCCTATGCGCGCTATTTCCTGGCTCGGATCCAGCAATTCCAGTTCCACCGTGCACTATGCGAGGCTGCCGGTCACGAGGGGCCGCTGCACCGCTGCTCGATTTATAACAACGAGGCGGCGGGCGAGAAGCTGCGCAACATGCTGGCCATGGGTGCCAGCAAGCCGTGGCCGGATGCGATGGAAGCCCTGACAGGCCAGCGCGAGCTGGATGCCGAGGCCATCATCGATTACTTCCAGCCGCTGATGACTTACCTGGAAGAGCAAAACCAGGGTCGCCAGTGCGGTTGGGAATAATCAAGCGTATAGCGAGTACTGCTCGCTGCTTGATTATTCGACCGGCCAAGGACGGCCCGGGCCGGGGCCTGATCAAACACGATGAAATCTCGCCATGGATGGCGACGATAACGCTGAATGTCGGCTCGAGCGCGAGTACTGCCCGCTGCTTGATTATTCGACCGGCCGAGGACGGCCGGACCGGGGCCTGATCGAACACGATGAAGTTTCGCCATGGATGGCGAGGAAAGGCGTGATCTTGATACTGTTGCGAGCACCGCTCGCCACGCGACAGATCGAAACAAAAAAGCCCGGCTATTGCCGGGCTTTTTTTATGGCTTGGCACTGGCTTAGTGCCAGGCTCCTCCTGTGTTTTGACAGTCAGAACTGTGCCTGTGCCGTTAACCAGAGCTTTTCCGTATCCACGCTGAATTCATCGGCCTGGTACTGGCTGTATTTGAGGCTCATCCCTACCACACCGACCTTGCCGGCAAGCAGGAAGCCATATTCACTGCCAAGTTTCTTCATGCCTGAGGTTTCGGGATCATCAGAACTGAGTTGGTGGTAGTTCAGTGCGAGCTTTACCCCAGCCAGGGTCGTGCCCGCGCTGACATAGGTGTCCTCGATTCCGCCGGGAATATTGCCGGTGCCACCACCGAGGAACTTGTCGTTCCAGCCCTGGAACTTATGCAGTGTCGCGAGCGGGGTAATAAACTGGCCGTCGCCGCCATCCGCACCCAGGAGTTCGTATCCTGCGGCGAGTTTGATCGGTCCCAGCTCGTATGCACCGTCGACCAGCACGTAGTCTGCGGTGTATGGAACGGGGTTGTCGCCGGCCTCAGTCTGGGTGGCATATTCCAGTTGGTAATCGAGGTTGCCCGTGCCGCCGGCGAAGCGCACGCCGTAGGTATCGGTCGAGAAGAGTGGCGCGGTCTCGTTGTCGATCAGGTAGGCATAGGCGGACAGGGCACCCAGGGAAATCCCTTCGTACCTCGCATTGAACAGGTAGGTATCGTTTTCATGGTCGCCAAGCGGGCTGTCCTCGCCGAAGATCCGGTTGACGTTGTCGATATGGGCGAGGAACAGCGTGGTGTCCTCAAGACTGGTGTTACTCAGGCTGAAGCCATCGTAGGTTTGCTCGTTCTGGCGAAAGCCGACCCCGCCGACAAAACGCTGGTTATCCAGCAGGATACGCTGTCGGCCGTACCTGAGGGTCGTGGCTCCCGTTGAATAGGCGAGAATGTACTGGTTGACCTCGGTACCTTCCGGGTCCGCAATCCCACCTTCGAATTCGGTGATGTGGGTCACATCATCCATTTCCAGCATGGCACTGAAGCCCCGGTATTCTTCCGAGGCGAGCGTGAGCCGGGTTTTCAGGCTGAACAGGTCGACAGAGTCAGTGCCCTCAACATCCACTGTTTCACTACGAGCGCGGAAATCCAGTGTGGCATTGCCCTGGCGTAGTGCCTCGGCGAGGCTGTCCACTGCTGGCTCCTGTTCCAGTGGTGTGTCCTGGCCGATGGCGCTGTGGGAGTGTGCCATTGTCACGGCGAGGGCCAGCAGGCCCCGGAAAATATTTTGAGTGGTTCTTTTCATTTTTGGTCTCCATTTTTTCGACAATCAATTTACTCCAGGCACAACCCGGTTGTCATCGTCTGTTACCGACAATGTCAGGAGGGTGGTGAAGAAATATGCCCCGTCGGTAACGGATAGAGTGAGCCTGAATCAGGCGGCGTCGACGACTTTCCCGGTATCGCGGGCAGAGCCCTGTACTGTTTCGTCAGCTACAGGAGCTGGTTGTCGCTGACTCCGATCAAGGCCGGGTTTGGCATGTCGTTCGTGCAGGAACTTCAGCACCCGCGCGCGGTAGTGGTTGTAGTGGCTGTCACCCGCCAGTTCCAGGCGATGGCGTGGGCGTTCAAGATCTATATCCAGGACCTCGCCGATGGTGGCAGCGGGGCCGTTGGTCATCATGACAATGCGATCGGATAGCAGCACGGCCTCATCGACATCGTGAGTGATCATTATCACAGTGTTTTTCAGGTCAGCCTGTATTTCCATCAGGGAGTCCTGCATATGTGCGCGGGTGAGTGCATCCAGTGCCCCAAAGGGCTCATCCATCAACAGGACTTTGGGCTGCATGGCAAGGGCGCGTGCAATTCCCACCCGTTGCTTCATGCCGCCGGAGATTTCCCCGGGGCGCTTGTGTGCGGCGTGCGTCATGTGTACCAGTTCAAGGTTATGATCGATCCATTCCCGGATCTCAGGGCGGGACATTCGCTTGCGGAAGACCTGCTTTACCGCCAACTCCACATTCTCGTAAGCGGTTAGCCACGGCAAGAGCGAGTGGTTCTGGAAAACCACGGCTCGTTCGGGCCCAGGCTCGGTGACTTCGCGGCCGTTCAGGATCACTCCCCCGGAGGTGGCACGGTGCAGGCCGGCAACGATATTAAGGACTGTGGATTTACCACAGCCGGAGTGGCCGATCAGGGACACAAATTCGCCCTGGCGGATTTTCAGGTTGATATCCCGTAAGGCCGTAAAAGGGCCACTCGGGGTGGGGAACTCCATACCTACCTGGCTGATATCTAGAAGTGTGCTCATGGAAAACCTCATTCAGGATGGCCGGGAATATCGTCCGGCGAGATAGTCGGGCAGTTGTGTTTCAGTGAGTTGCCGTGTCCTTGTCCCAGGAGAAGAACCTCTGTAACTGAAGCATTGAGCGGTCCAGCAGGAAGCCGATAAAGCCGATAACGACAACTGCGGCCATGATGCGCGCGAGTGAGTCTGAGCTGCCATTCTGGAATTCATCCCAGACAAATTTCCCCAGCCCGGGATTCTGGGCCAGCATTTCCGCCGCAATCAGTACCATCCACGCCACCCCAAGGGAGAGACGCATACCGGTAAAGATCATGGGTACGGAGGCGGGTAGTACGATTCGTCGGACATGTTCCAGCGCGGGAAGTCGCAGAACCTTGCTGACGTTCAGTAGGTCGCGGTCAACGGAGGCGACACCCACGGCAGTATTGATCACCATGGGCCACAGGCAGCACAGCGTCACAGTGATCATGGAATTGATAAACGACTTGGCGATTATCGGGTCCGGGGTGGCATATACCGCGCTTACAACCATGGTCACCAGTGGCAGCCAGGCCAGCGGTGAGACTGGCTTGAACACTTGGATAATCGGGTTGCAAGCGGCATTCAGAGCCGGACTGAGGCCGATGGCAATCCCAAGTGGGATGGCGATCAGTGCTGCCAGCAGGAAGCCACTCATTACTGTGACCAGGCTCGTGCCGATCTGGTCGATAAAGGTCTCCTTGCCGGTATAGTCCCGTATTTTCGCTTCGTAATCCGGGTCCTCGGCCAGCCTCCTCGCGTTGCGCTCCCGCTGGCGCTCGTAGAAGGCCGCCTCTTTGTCCCGTGAGCGTTGGTGCTCACTATAGAGCGCGCCGAACTGCTCCCACACGGCGACCGGCCCGGGAAATTTCCCCAGCGAGGTGTCGATATTGCGGGCGCCCACCGTCCACAAGAGGAGAAAAACCAGCACTCCCGTCGCCGGCAGCGCCAGCAGGTTCAGTAGCCGAAGGGGCTGCCCGCGGCTGGTCAGCTGCAAACGCCAGTTGAATATCTTGCCGGTATTAAAGGTGCTGCTTGTCATTTTCGGTGATCTCTTTGAGTCATTTTGCTGCCGGGCAGTGCGTGGGCTTACCCGGCGACAGGTAGATGGATCATCAGAGTTTCTCGCCGCTCTTCAGGCCAATGGGAAACTTGTCGATATAGGCGTTGGGTTCCCTGCCGTTGTACACGATGCCGTCGATAAAGTGGGTCTGTGGTGCGCGGAAGCCGTCCTCGGCGTCAAAGTCGGGGAACTGTTCCGCTTTCGCCAGGCCCTCTGTAATCAGCGACCGGGCCGCTGCCTCGTAGATATCCGGCCGATAGACACGTTTGGCCAGGTTCTTGTACCACTCATCACTCTTGTCTTCTGGAATCTGGCCCCAGCGCCGCATCTGTGTCAGGTACCAGATGGCGTCAGAGTAATAGGGGTAGGTGGCGTTGTAGCGGAAGAAGACATTGAAGTCCGGCACGGGACGCTTATCGCCCTTTTCGTACTCGAAAGTGCCGGTCATGCTGTTGGCGATTACTTCCCGGTCGGCGCCCACGTAGTGGGACTGGGACAGGATCTTCACCGCTTCGGGGCGGTTTGCATTGTTGTTTTCATCCAGCCACATGGCGGCGCGAATCAGCGCCCGGGTCAGGCGAATGGTCGTATTAGGATACTGCTCCGCGAACTTTTTGGTGATACCGAAGACTTTCTCCGGGTTGTCCTTCCAGATTTCATAGTCGGTAACCACCGGTACCCCGATGCCCTTGAATACCGCCTGCTGGTTCCAGGGTTCGCCCACGCAGTAGCCGTAGATGGTTCCGGACTCGAGCGTGGCCGGCATCTGTGGAGGGGGGGTGACTGACAAAAGTGCATCCGCGTCGATCTGCCCGGAGATGTCGCCCTTATGCGGTGCATAGAAGCCGGGGTGGATACCGCCTGCAGCCAGCCAGTAACGCAGTTCGTAGTTATGGGTGGAAACGGGGAATACCATACCCATATTGAACGGCTTCCCTTCGGCCTGGTATTGCTCCACCACGGGCTTAAGGGCGTCGGCCTTGATGGGGCGAGCGGGCAGGCCATCCTCCCGTTTGGGAATATGCGGTTTCATCTGCTCCCAGATTGTGTTGGAAACGGTGATGCCGTTGCCATTCAGGTCCATCGAGAACGGCGTAATGATCTCGGCCTGGGTACCAAAACCCATGGTGGCTGCGATCGGCTGGCCTGCCAGCATATGGGCGCCGTCCAGCCGGCCATCGATGACGCCGTCCAGCAACACTTTCCAGTTGGCCTGGGCCTCAATGGTGACGTACAGCCCCTCATCCTCGAAAAAGCCTTTCTCGTAGGCTATGGCGATGGGCGCCATATCGGTCAGTTTGATAAAGCCAAACGTCAGCTCCTCCTTTTCCGGATAACCGAGTTCCACCGCCTCGGCAGTTGCTGTCCCGCTTAGCAGCCCGCTCAAAAATATGGCCGCACCCGCCAGCGTCCCGAATGGTTTTTTCCATCTCATCTGCCTTTCTCCTGTGCCGTTGTCCTGTATTTCCCCAAGCCAAAAAAAAACGCCCATTGATCGGTACCTTTGGCACTGGATCAATGAGCGTCTTTGCTCGGCTACCTGCAGGCTCGCACCTGCCGTGAATGTGTATTGCTGCCCTGTGATTACCGTTGTCCCTGGATTACCTGTACAGGTACTGCTTCACGGTAAGTGGTAAAGCCGAGGCTTTCTCCGGAGGTGCAGTTGGCAGCCTTTTTTCCGGGGACTCAGCTGGATAGAAGCACACATCATGCCAATGTGCTTTGGCCGTGCAGCATGATCCGGCTTCGAGCATCCAATCCCGCGCATTGCACCGGCTTTACCCGGTGTCGTGGCGCGTGGCGGGGGCGATGCGGGGAGAAATATAATGTTGTGCCGCATGACGCGGAGGCATAGCCGGTGCTACAGGCTCTATGGTGGTGCGGGCGGGAAAGCGTTTGCGCAATGATGGGGCGTTGCTCCAGGGTGACGCTTTCACACCACTGGCCAACAAAAAAGGCCGGGCAGTGGCTGCCCGGCCTTTTGAATCTGCTCCCGGTCCTGGGATCAGAAGTTGTAGTTCACGGAAACACCGGCCAGCCAGGCTTCGATATTGGTAGTGCCACCATCGAAGTAGGTGACCAGGGCTGTGCCTGGGCCGACGAGGGAATCGGTCGGGATTACGCTGCCTTCCTGGATGGTCTCGTCGTCACCCCAGAGATAGGCGAAGCCGCCGTCAACCGACAACTCGTCGCTGAACTTATAGGTGCCGCCGAAGGTCACCCACTGGCGATCGGTGTCCGGGATGGACAGGGTGCGCCAGGTGATCGGGCGGCCGAAGCTTGCGGTCTCTTCGTCAAACAGGCCATCCCGCGCTGCGCCTTCATCGTAGGCGTAACCAATGCGCAAGGTAACTTCCTCACAGGGATAGTACTCGCCTGCAACACTGTAACGCATGCCGCTCTCGAAGTTCTCTTCCTTGATCAGCAGCGGGTTGTAGGGCTCGGGATCGACGCCAAACTTCTGGCTGGGGATAAAACCTTCGAGTCGCTCGAAGTCATCCCAGTCGGTCCACATGGCACCGAGGGCCAGGCCCCATTGGCTGTTGAAACGGTGGTAGAAGCCCAGCTCCAGCGTATCCGGCAGGTCCAGGGTCAGGTTAGCGGAGGCGTTCCGCAGGCCGACACCACCCATGTTGTTGGGCAGGGCCTGGGAATTGACGTCGCCTTCGAGTTTCGGATCCAGCTCGGAATGATAGGAGATACCGAAGCGGGAGTTTTCATTGATCTGCCACAGGGCGCCGAGGGTCCAGCCTACATCCCAGTCGTCGCCATCCAGGTCGAGGATGCTCAGCTCGGGGATGCCAGATCCGTCGGGCAGGAACAGACCGGTCTGTTCACTCAGGTTGCGCGGCACCTTGGTCTTCAGCGTCGCGTCGGCGTACATGAAATTCACCGCCAGGCCGATGCTGAACTGGTCATTGAAGTTGTAAGCCACGGAGGGGGCGATATTGACCGTCAGCAGCTCAGTTTTATCGGCAATATGGGTCACCAGCCAGTCCGGTTCGAAGTCGGTTTCCAGGCCGTAGTCAGTGAACATGCCCAGGCCGAATGACCAGCAGTCGTCAAAGGGAACGGCCAGCGCGAAGTCGGGGACAAAGGCATCGCTGGCATAGTCGTTGGCAGTGTCGCGGAATGGCCCCACCTGGGCGAGCGGCACGGGCTGGCCGGTAATGGGGTTGGTGCCCACAACAGTAAAGTCGATGTCGCCGGCTGCGTCGATCTCGGGATTGACGTAGGTAACACCGGCGGACAGGGAAATCCGGTCAAACAGAGCAGAACCGGCTGGGTTGCGGTTCAGGATGGCGGCGTTGTCACCAATGGTGTTTTCCGCCGCAAATGCGCGGCCAAGGCCAGCAGGATTGGTTTCCTGCAGGTAAAAACCCGCGGCCATGGTACCGCTGGAGGCGGTGCTGATTGCTGCAGCCAGAACTGCACGACGCAGAAGTTTCTTTTTCATGAGGTCCCACTCTGTTTTGAATTGCTGTTTACTAAATCATCGCTCAGCAACCGTGAAACAGTCACGGTGGTGCGATGGAGAACCCCGTTCAGGTTCCCGGGTTCGCAATCGATTCCCTGACTCAAAAATTCTAGCAGCGCCAGAATATTGTTTCAGGGCAAGCGGGCCACTTTATAAAGACTAAAACGCGAAAAATCTATCATTTCGCGCCACTTTTTCTTTATTTTTACGTACTGTTCGAAACTTTTCAGTCTTGGCGGGAACTGTCTCCCGGGGTGGAGAATTTGGTCAAGGAAATCTGGTAGGTTTCGCCATTTTCTTCTTGCATCAATTTCACCAGCGCGTGATTCCACGTGGGTGCAAACCAGATGTAAGTGGAGCGATCTGCTCCTTCCTCACGCACGCGTTCCACTTTTACTGTGTCTACCGGCCCGAGGGGCGTCTGTAGCGTCTCGGTGCCGGTAACGGCAAAGCGGTAAGTGCGCACTCGCTTGCCATCTGCGACCTGATAGACAAGGTCTTCCTTGCCGGCCGCAACGTCCAGCGCCAGCTGCAACTGGTAGCTGATCTTGTCGTGGATAGCCCCGGGTGGATTCTCGAGCGTGCGGTCCGGTTCCGATATGTTGACGACGCGCCCATCTTCAAAATTGAGCGCTGTGTGCCGGTTCCGGCCGAGCCCTGTGCGGTGGTACTCGTAGTGGCGGGGTGTGATTCGCGAATCAGAGAGGGAAAAACGCGAATGCTCACGGATATCGGCGAGGAACGAATCTGCCCGGAAATCAAGCCGCCAGTCGTCGCCGTTGCCGGAGAGCTTGCGCTCGGCCTTTACCTTGATGCCGTTATAGCTGGCGGAATAGGTCGCGGAAAATGGCTCCAGCACCTGGGCGCGACTAATGACAGCAAAACTGGCTAGTAAAAGAAAGAGTATGGACTGGCGAACGGGCACGGCGATCTCCCTTTTCCTGATGGCGTTCGTGCTGGCAGGGTTTCCGGGGCCGGCAATGGGTTGCCGGCCAATCCCAGGGCCCTACGATAGCTTTGACCATTGCCTGCTGCAAAAAGTGCCCGCAATGGGGCAGGGAATATCTGTTCAGCTCCTGATCAGTTTCCCGGTTGCAGGGAGAGGCTCGCCGTCGAGTTCGGAGTGGTCGCCGGCCATGCGCAGCCGCCCTTCGGCAAACCAGCGCACTGCAAGCGGGTAAATAATATGTTCCTGTACCTGGACGCGCCGGGCGAGGCTTTCCGCAGTGTCGCCGGGCTCCACCGGGATTACCGCCTGCAGGATGGACGGGCCACCGTCGAGTTCCTCCGTCACGAAATGCACGGTGACGCCGTGCTCGGTATCACCGGCCTCCAGCGCCCGCTGGTGGGTATGCAAACCCTGGTACTTGGGCAGTAGGGAAGGGTGGATATTCAGCAGGCGACCACGGTAATGGCGGACGAATTCGGGCGTGAGGATACGCATGAAACCGGCCAGCACCACCAGCTCTGCGCCATATCCGTCGATACTCTCGATCAGGGTCCGATCGAACGATTCCCGGTCGGCGTAATCGCGGTGATTGACTACCGACACGGGAATGCCCGCGTCGCGAGCGCGGGTCAGGCCATAGGCATCCGCCTTGTTGCTGATGACCGCGCACAATTCATAGCCGCTATCGTTGCCCGCGGCAGCGTCGATCAGTGCCTGCAGGTTGGTACCGCTGCCGGAGATCAGCACCGCCACCCGACATTTCTTCTGCGCCATCAGAGCCCCGAAAGTTCCACTGCCTCGCCACCGGAACTGGACTCGATGCTGCCGATGATGAATGCTTCCTCACCTGCCTCGCGCAGGATGTCCAGCGCCTCGTTGGCCTGGTCCGCGGGCACGCAGATGACCATGCCCACACCACAGTTGAACGTGCGGTACATTTCACGCCGGTCGATGTTGCCGCTCTGGCGTAGCCACTCGAAAACCGGCGGCATTTCCCAGCTGGTAGTATCGATATTGGCGCAGGTGCCCTCCGGCAGGACGCGTGGCAGATTTTCCAGCAGGCCGCCGCCGGTGATGTGGCTCAGCGCGTTGACCTGGGATTTGCCGATCAGCTCCAGCAGGTTCTTGACGTAGATCCGGGTCGGTGCCATGAGGGCCTCGGCCAGTGTCACGCCGCCCATATCCTGTTTCAGGTCGGCGCCACTGACTTCCAGTACCTTTCGCACCAGTGAATAACCGTTGGAGTGGGGGCCGCTTGAGGCCAGGCCGATCAGCTTGTCGCCGGCGGCGACGTTGCTGCCATCGATAATGCCGGATTTTTCCACCACGCCTACGCAAAAGCCCGCCAGGTCGTAGTCGTCGCCCTCGTACATACCGGGCATTTCGGCGGTTTCGCCGCCCACGAGGGCGCAGCCGGCCAGCTCACAACCGCGGCCGATGCCGCTGACAACCTCGGCGGCGATGTCCACATTGAGCTTGCCGGTGGCGTAGTAATCGAGGAAAAGAAGGGGTTCGGCGCCGGCCACGACCAGGTCATTCACACACATGGCAACCAGGTCGATGCCGATGGTGTCGTGGATACCGAGGTCCATCGCCAGGCGCAGCTTGGTGCCGACACCGTCGGTGCCCGAGACCAGCACGGGCTCCTTGTAGCCCTTGGGGAGCTCACACAGTGCGCCAAAGCCTCCCAGGCCGCCCATCACTTCCGGGCGCTGGGTCCGCTTGGCGACGTGCTTGATGCGGTCGACCAGGGCATTGCCCGCGTCGATGTCGACACCGGCATCTTTGTAACTGAGGGACTGTGGCTTGGAATCGCTCATGATTCATCCTGCAATGGGCTGTCGGAGGGCGCGTATTCTAGAGGAATTTCCCCCAAATGTGCGAACTCGGGGCTGGGAGAAAAAACCGACACTGATACAATAGCCGCTCTGGCCCGCTTTAACCCGGGCCCGATACAGGCCGAAAGCCGTGCTGGCGCCCGTCACCCGGGCCCTACAGCCGTGCACTGGCCGGTCAACAGAACAAGTGGTTTTGGGGAGTTGAAGAGATGCAGATGCTGGTCCGGTGCGGTATGGCAACAGCGACGAAGTTGCTTGCCCTTGCCCTGTGCCTAACGATGTCGCTGGCTCAGGCTCGGGTAATCGCTGACCTGTACGAGGTGGCGGAGCCCGTCCCCAGCCGCAGCGCAAGTGACCGTGCAGCCGCGGCCAGCCGCGGCCTAGAGCAGGTCTTTGTGCGGGTGACCGGTGATCCTGCGGTTGCCGGCAGCGGGGCGCTGAGCCCGGCGCTGCGCGAGGCGCAGTCGTTCATGCAGGGCTATCGCTATCTCACCGAGGACGACCAGCTTTACGTGCAGCTGACGTTCGACCCCCAGGCTGTGGCGGCCAAGGTCCATGAACTGCAGTTGCCCATGTGGCCCAACAACCGTCCCGGTACGCTGGTCTGGCTGGCGGTGGATTCGCTGCAACACGGCCGCAGCTACCTCAGCGAGATCGAGTCCCCGGAAGTCTTTTCCGCTCTGGACGCCGCTGGCATTGCGCGCGGCCTGCCGCTGGACTTCCCGGCCCTGGACAGCACCGATCGCCGCGCCCTGCCGCTGGGCAACCTCTGGGCTCAGGATGAGCGCGCGGCAAAGAACGCCGCGGCGCGTTACCAGCCGGATGCAAGCCTGATGGGGCGACTGCTGCAGCTTTCCGAAGGGCGCTGGCAGGGCAACTGGCTGCTGCTACACGGCGGCCGCAGCTATGCCTTTGATGCCACCGGGGATTCGCTTGAAGCCGTGGCCCAGCAGGGGATCGACGAGGCGGCCAACCTGCTGGCCCAGCGCTATGCGGTGCGCCCGGATGCCGGTGGCGGCGAGACCAGTTCTGTGGTCCTGGAACTGGTGGGCGTGTCTACATTTGCCGATTACAACGAGGTTTCGGCCTACCTGCGTGGTCTCGCCCAGGTCAGCCGAGCGGACCTGCTACAGGTGGACGGGGAGCGCATGCGTTTTGCGCTGAGCACCGGTGTGGCCATGCGCAACCTGCGCGACGCCCTGGCACTGAACCGTAAGCTGCGGGCTGAGTCGGAACAGGATCCGATCGACCTCAGTGGCTATCGCGCGCCCGTCGGCAGCGCGGAGAACCCCCTGCGTTATCGCTGGCAGTGAGATGAATAAGCAAAGCGGTGTGCCGCAGCAGCTCCCCCTGGGGGTGTCACTGCGCGATGACGCCACGTTCGATAACTTTTACCTGTCCCCCGAGGACCCCAACCGGCAGGTTGTGGCTGCCCTGCAGGGATTTGCCTCTGGCGGCCTGCCAGAGCAGTTGAT
The DNA here is from genome assembly GCF_021729035.1 of Microbulbifer sediminum. GTDB lineage: Bacteria > Pseudomonadota > Gammaproteobacteria > Pseudomonadales > Cellvibrionaceae > Microbulbifer > Microbulbifer sediminum. The sequence continues at coordinate 47,232 of NZ_JAJSAP010000008.1, forward strand.
TTACCTGTGGGGTGATGAGGGATCCGGTGTCAGCCACCTGCTGCAGTCTGTGTGCCAGAGCGCTGAGGACAGCGGACGCAGTTTCCAGTACCTGCCCCTGGAAGAGCTGCTGCCCATGGATCCAGCGGTCATCCTGGACGGGCTGGAAGAGGTAGAGCTGATCTGCATCGACGGCATGCACCTGCTACAGGAGCAGCCGGCCTGGCAGACGGCGCTGTTCCACCTCTTCAACCGGGTGCGGGATGCCGGTGGCCAGATGCTCCTGGGCGCACGGCGCTCACCCCGCGGGCTCGGGCTGGAGCTGGCTGACCTGGCTTCGCGCCTGCAGTGGGGGCTGACCTTCCAGCTGCAACCCCTCAACGACAGCGATAAGCTGGCCGCCTTGCGCCAGCGTAGCCGCCGGCGGGGTTTTGACCTGCCCGAAGACGTGGCGCTGTATATCCTGCACCGGGCACCACGCCACACTGGCGCATTGTTTGCGTGCCTGGAACAACTGGACCGGGCGTCGCTCATGGCCAAACGCAAAATCACCATTCCCTTTGTGAAGGAAGTGCTGAAAATCTGACGCGCTCCGCGGTTTGCTGGAATCACAGGCGCAGTATCTGGCGGTACTGTGCGACCTCCACGTGAAAGCGGGTGTGATCCTGCAGGTACAGGCGCAGGCAATCAGCGGCATCAGGTTCCCCATGCACCAGCTGGATCGCGGTGCCCGGCTGCAGCTGGGAGGATTGTAGCCAGCGCGTCAGGTCCAGGTAGTCCGCGTGGGCGGAAAGCCCCTCGAGCATTTCGACATTCGCGCGGCAGGGAATATATTCCCCGTGAATCTTTACGGTACTGCCTCCGGCCATCAGGCGGGCGCCCCGGGTGCCACCGGCCTGGTAACCGGCAAACAGGACCGTGGTGCGGTGGTTGGGCAGCAGGCGCTTGAGGTGATGCAGGACCCGGCCCCCGGAAGCCATACCACTGCCGGCAATGATGATGTGGGGATACTGGATATTTTCCAGCGCCTTGGATGCGGCAATCTCACGGGTATAGGTGACCCCCTGGCTCATGCGCCGGCACTCGTCTTTTGTCAGCCGGTGCAAGTCGGAATAGCGGCTGTAGATGTGGGAGGCATCGATCGCCATGGGGCTGTCGAGGAAGATTGGCAGCCGGGGTATATCGCCGGCCTCCATCGCCCTGACCAGCATATGTTGCAGTGTCTGCGCCCGCCCCACGGCAAAACTGGGTATCACCAGCACGCCTCCGCGGCCCACTACGTCATTGACTACCCGGTTGAGTTCTTCCTGTATGTCCACGTCCGGGTGGCGGCGGTCGCCGTAAGTGGACTCCAGTAACAGCAGGTCCAGTCCTGGTAGCGGGGCCGGCGGGTACATGAGGACATCGTCGGGGCGGCCCACGTCTCCCGAGAATCCCACACGCCTGCCTCCGGCCTCCAGGATGACACTTCCCGCACCGAGGATATGGCCCGCACTCTGCAGCCTCGCGGTAAGCTCACCAATGCGCACAGGCTCACCAAATGCCACCGGCTGGAATAGCTCCAGGCTGCGCTCGGCCGTCTCGCCATCGTAAAGGGGTTGGGGGTGGGCGTGTTTTCCCAGGTGATGGCGCGCGTAAAATCGGGCGTCCTCCTCCTGGATATGCCCTGCGTCTGGTAACAGGATACTGCAGAGATCCATGGTGGCGGGGTGGCAATACACCGGGCCGCGATACCCGAGCTGGTAGAGCCGGGGAATATAGCCGGAGTGGTCCAGGTGCGCGTGGGTCAGCAGGATGCCATCCAGGTTGTGGAAATCGAAGGCGGGTGCTTGCCAATTCCGCTCCCGCAGCCACTTGTAACCCTGGAACAGGCCACAGTCCACCAGTAACCGGGTGCGGCCATGCTCCACCAGGAACTTGGAGCCGGTGACTGTCTGGGTGGCGCCGAGAAAGAGTAGGTTCACTGACCTGTCCTCCGGTTGCCTGCAGGTTTGGCGGGGTCGCTCAGCAGTTTGCGGACTGATTCCGCCAGCAGGGGCGCCAGGTCGAACGCACAATGCGGCCCCGGTATACTGTTGCTGGTATAAATGCGGCGTATGCCGGCTTCCCGCAGCTCTCTTTCGCAGTTACCAGCGAAAATCCCATGGACCGCGGCGCAGTCGACAGGCTCCAGACCCGCGCGCCGCAATTCCGCGGCGGTCTCCATCAATGTATGGCCGGTAGAAATGACATCATCCACGATAAGGGCGGTGCGGTCGCCGAATTCGCCGATGTCGGGGATTTGCACCGACACTGCGGAATCGCTGGACCGGACTTTTTCCCCCACGATAAATGGCAAGCCCGTGTCCCTGGCCAGTGCCGCTACCCACTGGCGACTTTCACTGTCTGGCCCTACCAGTAGAAAAGCGGTCTCCTGCTGGCGAACCCAATTTCCGATCGTGCCGGTGGCCGACAGGGCGAGTGCAGGGATGGAATAGATCTCACCGAGGCTTTGGTAGCGGTGCAGGTGGGGATCTACGGTAACCAGCCAATCGACCGTTCTGGACAACTCACTGGCGAAAATACGCGAGGTAACCGCTTCACCATCCCTGAACCGGCAATCCTGGCGCATGTAGCACAGGTAGGGTGCTACCAGGCCAACCGACGCTGCACCGAGATCTCTCAGTGTGGCGGCCAGGTAGACCAGCGCCAGATAGCCCGGGTCCGGATCACAGAAATTGGCGAGAATCACACAGTCCCGGTCCCGCGGCGGCGTCTCCACGCGCAGGTAGGTCTCGCCGTCGGGGAAGCGGTGCCGGACCACATCAGCCCGTTGTGCAGCCAGCTGTACCAGCAGCGGGTCGACGAGTGGTAGTGGCTGCTCCAGGGCGAATAACAGTGGTCTCACTCGCCCGGCTCCCCGACGTAAAAGAGTTTGTGGTTGCGACGGAAATACTCCTGGGCATAAGTGAGTTCCCCGGGGGAGTCGGCCAGCAATGTCGCCAGTACCTGTCCCTCGGTAACCGACTCGCCGAGTTTTACATGTAGTCGTAGTCCGGCATTCGGGGACGAGGGTGCCCCGGCGAGCTTTGCAAGCTGCGCCAGGCGCCTGTTGTCCATGGTTACCAGGGTCCCCGAGCGCCCGGCTTTTAGCGGAGCACTGTAGCGGGCATCACGAAACGCCTTCATCCCACCCTGGGCAGCGCAGATGCGTTCAAACTGCCGTAAGGCGCGACCCGATTGCAGCAGCTCGCGGGCTTCCTCCTCACAGTGCTGGTCGTCTTCGCCACTGGCCATGGCCAGCAGGCGAGAGGCCAGCAGGACTGATCGATCCGCGAGGTCCACCGGCGCCTCGGGCTGCTTGTGCAATACTGCCAGGACGTCCCGGGCTTCCTCTACCGGACCGATACCGAACCCGACCGGTTGGCTGCCGTCGGTGACAATGCAGCGCAGTTCCAGTCCCAGGTCTTCGGCGACGGCGGAGAACAATCGGGAGAGGCGCTCGGCATTTTCCCGGCTGCGCAGTTTGACTGTCGGGCCCACAGGCATGTCGATCAGCACATGGGTCGAACCTGCGGCGACTTTCTTGGACAGGACCGAAGCCACCAGCTGGCCCTCGCTGTCCAGGTTCAGTGCCCGTTCTATCCGGATCAGGATATCGTCGGTGGGGCTCAGGCCGACCCTGCCCCCGGCCGCAAGGCAGGCGCCGGTGTTGAGGACGACCTGCTGCAGTTCCCGCAGGGAAAGGTCCACTTCGGTCAATACCGCCATGGTATCGGCGGTGCCCGCCGGCGAGGTAATGGCATGGGATGAGGTTTTGGGTATCACCAGTCCGGCGGCACTGACGATCGAGATCACAATCGGGGTGGTGCGGTTGCCGGGCAGGCCGCCGATACAGTGTTTGTCGTAGACCCGGGGATACCCTGGCCATTGCAGGCGGTTGCCACTCATGACCATTGCATCCGTGAGAGCCCGGGTTTCCGGCCGGTTGATACCCCCGGTCGCGCACGCGGTGAGGAAGGCGGCGATCTCTATATCCGAATAGAGCCTGCGGCTGATATCACGGATGATGCCACTGATCTCGCGCTCGTTGAGTTCGCTGCCATAGATTTTCTTGCGCAGTGAACTCAGGGAGTGGACCAGCGGTGCGTGCCGGACCTCCACCTCCTGTCCGGCAGCGAGGTTGAGGAATGCCCAGGCGCTGTCTGAGAAGCCGATGACCCCGCCGGGTAAAACATCGGCACTGACAGTATGAAGCGTGGCGATCAGATTACGGTTGTCACTTCGGATCTGCAGCCGTGTGTTCGCCGTGAATCCCTCGGCCCGGCAGATCGCGCAGTCGTCGCGCATGAACACGATCGGTTCCTCATGGGTGTCTATCCCCATTAAATGCGCGCGCAGGTACTGGTCACGTGCCATAGCCTGGTTCCATGTCGCTTCTGTCGCCTTCGGATACCACGGATTGCAGGCGCTGTGGCACGCCTGCCGCCATACTGTCCGGGGCGCGGTTGGGAATATCCGGCCCCGGTCCTTTAATTGTGGCACTGCGGACAAATTCGGTGCGGCGCGTTTGGTAATCAACTTTCCTGATTTCAGGTCTCTGGTTATGCAGAATCTTCATAAACTACTTTTCGTGAGTCACGCGATCGATGAGGCCAATGATGGGCTTCACCAGGCTGTCAGCCTGGCCCGTACCAGTGGCGCAGAACTCCATATTTTCGCCGTCTGCCCGGCATTACCGGAGGAGTTCGGGGACTACGCCGGTGTATACGGCGACGGGCTCGCCGCGCGTGTACAAGCATCCCTGGATTCAGTTCTGGCGGATGAGGGGCTCTCGGCCACAGAGTTGCCGGTCTCCATCGAGGTGGAGTGTGGCAGCACTCCGGCGGAGCGGGTAATCCGCCGGGTGATCGACGACGACTTCGATATGGTGATCAAGAATGTCGAGGGGCGTAGCCGGCGTAAGGGGTTCAAGGCGATGGATATGGAGTTGTTGCGCAAGTGCCCTTGCCCGGTATGGTTATGCCGGCCGGTACATCATGGGCGTGACGATATCCGGGTGCTTGTGGCAATTGATCCTGAATGCGGGGAGGGCCATGCATATCACCTGGCGATACGCCTATTGCGGTTGTCACGGGCGTTGGCCGATTCCTGGGAAGGGACGCTGCATATTGTTTCCTGCTGGGATTACGACGTGGATGCTTACCTGCGACAGAACTTCCCGCTCGACCTGCCTGATGCCGAGATTGACCGCGTGGTGGAGCAAGCCGGGGCAAAGCACCGGGCCAAGCTGGATGTGCTTATCCGTGCAGCGGGTATTGATGGCCCGATGGAAGTCCATCACACCATTGCTAATCCGGCTCGCTTTATCCCGTTGCTGGTGGAAGAGAAAAAATTCGACCTGCTGGTAATGGGGACCGTGGCCCGTACGGGAATCCCGGGCTTTATCATGGGCAATACGGCGGAAAACATCCTGCAGAAAATCAGCTGCTCCCTGCTGGCATTGAAGCCCGGTGATTTCAAGTCGCCGGTGTGCTAGGACGGGAAAGTGCGGTGCAGGTCTTCCTGCTTTGCCCTGGCAGGGCGGTCAGGGCTACAGCCAGGGGGGCATAAAAAAGCGGGCCCCGGGGGCCCGCCTTTCAAGGATTGGAGGGTGTCGCGTTACTGTTGCGCCTTCACCTCCGCAACCCACTCGTCCACCAGTTCCTCCAGCACGTCCAGTGGCACGGCACCATTGGCCAGCACTGTGTCGTGGAATCCACGGATGTCGAACTGGTCGCCCAGCTCCTGCCTGGCTTTCTCACGCAGTTCGAGGATCTTCAGCATACCGATCTTGTAGGCGGTTGCCTGTCCCGGCAGCACGATATAGCGCTCGATGGCCTTGACCTGGTCGCCCTTCGGGTTGGGGGTGTTTTCTCCCAGGTATGCGATCGCCTCTTCACGGGTCCACTTCTTGCTGTGGATGCCGGTGTCCACCACCAGGCGCGCGGCCCGCCAGAGTTCCATGGCCAGGCGGCCAAAGTCAGAGTAGGGATCCTTGTACAGGCCGATCTCCTTCGGCACCAGCTCGGAGTAGAGACCCCAGCCCTCGGTATAGGCGGTGTAGCCACCAAACTTGCGGAACTTGGGAATGCCCTCCAGTTCCTGCGCGATGGACAGCTGCATGTGGTGGCCCGGAATGCCCTCGTGATAGGCCAGCGCCTCCATCTGGTAAGTGGGCATATCCTTGGTGTTGTAGAGGTTGGCGTAGTAGATGCCGGGGCGCGAGCCGTCCGGCGCCGGGCGCTGGTAAAACGCCTTGCCTGCCGATTTTTCGCGGAAGGGCTCCACGGCCTTGACGGTCAGGTCCGCTTCCGGCTTGGTGATGAAGAGCTCATCCAGGCGGCCTTTCATGTTGTCGATGATTGCCGTGGCTTCTTTCAGGTAGCGCTCTTTGCCTTCCTCGGTGTTCGGGTAGTAGAACTGCTCATCGGCGCGCATGAACTCGAAGAATTCCTGCAGGGTGCCGTCGAACTCCACCTGTTCCATGATTTCGCGCATTTCACCGTGGATACGCTCGACCTCGTCGAGTCCCTTCTGGTGGATTTCATCGGCGGTCATGTCGGTGGTGGTGTATACGTTCAGGCGGTGGGCATAGTACTCATCGCCGTCCGGCAGCTTCCAGGCACCGTCGTCGGTGGTGGCTTTTTTCTCCAGCTCACCCAGGTAGGCGATCAGCTTTTCATAAGCCGGCTGGGCGCTCTCCTGCAGGGCCGTTTTCGCCTGCTCCACCAGGGCCTGTTTCTCTTCCTTCGCAACTTCCAGCTTTTCCACCTTGCCCTTGAAGTCCTCGAACAGGGTGCTGTCTTCCCCGTCGGTGAAGGGGGCGCCGGTAATCAGATTCTTGCCATCGCTGATGACGTACGGGAATACGAACTTGGGCGGGATAACGCCGGCCTCGGCCCGCTCTTCCAGGTTGGCGATCAGCTGGTCAAAGTGGCCTGGCAGCGCGTTGAGGCGCGAGATGTAGGCCTCGGCATCCTCGGTATCGTCGATGCGGTGTTGGTTGATCAGCAGCGATGCGACACCGGTGTGCACGGCATACATCTGGTTGACCGGGTAGGTGTGCAGGCGCCACTTGAAGTCCTCGATTTCCTCTTCCTTGTTACGGATAGCCAGTTTCAGGCTAAGCGCAGTGGCATCGTCCAGTTGGCTGGCATCAATCTCCTGCAGCTCACCCAGCTGGCGCTTCTCAATCTCCATGGTTTCCCGCTCGAATTCCGGCGAGAGATTGTCCCACTTGCCGTAATCCTCATCGTCGGTCTTGCCAAGGAAGGTCTTGAATTCCGGACTGCGCTCCAGCAGCTCCTGGAAGTGGTCTTCAAACAGTTGGTTGGCTGCGGCCACCGCTTCTGGGTTGACAGAGGACTCACCTGCGGATTCTGCTGCCCCCTGTGCTGTATGCTCGGCGCCGCTCTCCGCGACAGGCTTGGTCTCGGCAGTCGGGGTCTGGTCATTCCCGGCCCGCTCACAGCCTGCCATTACCAGGGTGCTGATGGCTGCGGCAATCAGGGTCTTGTTGAACTGCATGTTTTGCATTCCCGTCTGGTTAAAACTTTTATGGGTTACTGGGGAGGGGGATATACCGGGGCAGGGCGCCACCGGATTTCTGGTCCCCGGAAAGTAAAAAAGCGGGCTGCTAGCCCGCTTTATTGATCTTCCGGATCAGGCAAAGTTCTGGTTGACGAAGTCCCAGTTCACCAGATTCCAGAAAGCTTCCATGTACTTCGGCCGCGCATTGCGGTAGTCGATGTAGTAGGCATGCTCCCATACGTCGCAGGTCAGCAGTGGTGTCTGGTCGGCCTCGGTCAGCGGGGTGCCCGCATTGGAGGTGTTGACGATCGCCACGGAGCCGTCGCCTTTCTTGACCAGCCAGGTCCAACCGGAACCGAAGTTGTTAACGGCGCTGTTGGTGAACTCTTCCTTGAACTTGTCAAAGGAACCAAATGCCTTGTCGATGGCCTCGGCAATGGCACCGGAGGCTGCACCGCCACCGTTGGGGCTCAGGCAGTTCCAGTAGAAGGTGTGGTTCCAGATCTGGGCCGCGTTATTGAACACGCCGCCGGAAGAAGACTTGATCACGTCTTCCAGGGACTTCTCGGCGTCGGCAGTACCCTCCAGCAGGCCATTCAGCTTGTCCACATAAGTCTTGTGGTGCTTGCCGTAGTGATACTCCAGGGTTTCCTGGGAGATGTGCGGTTCCAGGGCATTCATCGCGTAGGGGAGTTCGGGGAGAACGTGAGCCATGATTTCTTCCTTCCTTATATCTCAGTTTGTGGATGAAGGCATTTTACACACGCCGGATTGCAGAATTAACCAGGCATGTGGCTGACTACAGCGTATGGGGGCAAATACGGCGAAGACAAGTGGGTCGGCTAATCTTAAGCGGTAAACGCTTACTTTTTCGTCAATTTTTGGTATAACTGCCGCTGAAATCGACCAATCAATCCTCGTGTACGGGCCAGTGGCCAGGTGCGCGAGCCAAACGCACAAATCGGGTATATCTAACGATGCAACGCAGAGAGCCGACCCTGGATGGCCGTGGTCCCGCCATAGACCCGGAGATGGACAACAAACCGATTGGGGGTGCCCCCCGCGGCAGCGCCCCGAAACCGGCCCCTGTCGACGATGAGGGTGGCTCCGGTGGCTCCTCAGTCCTGGCCGTCGTGGCCCTGATCCTGGCACTCGCCGGCGTCGGCAGTGCGGGCTTCCTCTACACCCAGTGGCAGGACACCCGCTCGCAACTGGTGAGCGCAGAAGAGCGGATCGTGGAACTCGAGAAGCGTTTCGAAATGTCGGACGAGGAGTCAACTGCGTCTGTGGAGGTCCTCAATGCCCGGGTGAAGGAGAATTCCTCCGAGATCCGTAAACTGTGGGGTGTTTCCCACGATACCAACCGCAAGAACATCGCCGCCAACAAGGCAGCGGCTGCTGCCGCCGCCAAGGATGCCGCTGCGGCCAAGAAGCAGGCCGCCCAGCTGGCTGGCAAGGTCAGTGGCCTCAGCGACAGCGTGAAGAAGATCGCCTCGGTGGAGTTTGCCCTGTCCGAGTTGCGTGAGACCACGACCAGCAACCAGCGCGACCTCAAGGACAAGTTGGCCAGCCTCGAGCGCCAGCTCAACTCGGTGCGCAGTGACCTGGGCGGCCGGGTGAGCGCCAACGAGGAGGCCGTGGAATCCATCGACGCCTACCGCCGCTCCGTGAACAAGGATCTGGTGCAGCTGCGCGATGCCATCCGCAGCCTGCAGTCCGGCGGCAGCACCGCTGGCATCCAGTAAGGTCTTGCCCCCTCGTGGCCCGGATTCCCGGGTCGCGACTTTCCGACTCTCGAATATTGCCGGCCGCGCCTGTCCCCATGCTTCCCCAATCGGGGAATTTGCCCGCAATTCATGTAAAATCGCCCGCCTTGAGACGTAAACCGGAGACGGCTATGACCACTATCCGCCAGGATGACCTGATCGACAGCGTCGCGGATGCGCTGCAGTTTATTTCCTACTACCACCCGCAGGACTTTATCCAGGCCCTGAACCAGGCTTACGAGAAGGAGGCCAACCCGGCGGCGAAGGACGCCATGGCCCAGATCCTGATCAATTCCCGCATGTGCGCCCAGGGCCACCGCCCCATCTGCCAGGACACGGGTATCGTGACCGTCAAGCTGAAAGTGGGCATGAATGTGCAGTGGGATGCGGACATGAGCGTGACCGACATGGTCAACGAGGGTGTGCGCCGTGCCTATAACAACCCGGACAACGTCCTGCGCGCCTCCATCCTCGAGGACCCGGACGGTGCCCGCAAGAACACCGGGGACAATACCCCGGCGGTGATTCACTTTGAGATCGTCCCCGGTGATACCGTGGAGGTCTATGTAGCCGCCAAGGGCGGCGGCAGTGAGGCAAAGAGCAAGTTTGCCATGCTGAACCCGTCCGACTCTGTGGTCGACTGGGTGCTGAAGATGGTGCCGCAGATGGGGGCCGGCTGGTGCCCCCCGGGAATGCTCGGCATCGGGGTCGGCGGAACCGCCGAGAAAGCCATGCTGCTGGCCAAGGAGTCACTGCTGGACCCGATCGATATCCAGGACCTGCAAGAGCGGGGTGCTGCCAACCGCGCCGAGGAGCTGCGCCTCGAACTGTTCGACAAGGTCAACAAGCTGGGCATCGGCGCCCAGGGCCTGGGTGGCCTGACCACGGTTCTGGACGTGAAGGTGAAGGACTATCCCACCCACGCCGCCAACAAGGCGGTGGCCATCATCCCCAACTGCGCTGCCACCCGCCACACCCATTTCACCCTGGACGGTTCCGGTGCAGCGCGGCAGGCGCCGCCGAAGCTGGAAGACTGGCCGGAGATCACCCGTGAGGCCGGCAGCAATACCCGCCGCGTCAACCTGGACGAGGTCACTCGCGAGGACGTATTGAGCTGGCAGCCGGGCGAGACCCTGCTGCTGAACGGCAAGATGCTGACCGGCCGCGATGCGGCCCACAAGAAAATGGTCGATATCCTGGCCAAGGGCGAGTCCCTGCCGGTGGACCTGGCCGGCCGCTTTATCTACTACGTGGGTCCGGTGGACCCTGTGCGCGAGGAAGTGGTGGGCCCGGCTGGCCCCACCACGGCTACCCGCATGGACAAGTTCACCCGTACCATGCTGGAAGAGACCGGACTGCTGGGCATGATCGGCAAGGCCGAGCGCGGCCCGACCGCCATCGAGGCCATCCGCGACAACAAGGCGGTTTACCTGATGGCCGTCGGCGGCGCCGCCTACCTGGTGGCCCAGGCGATCAAGGACGCCAAAGTGGTAGCCTTCCCGGAACTGGGTATGGAAGCCATCTACGAGTTCGAGGTGGAAGATATGCCCGTGACCGTGGCCGTGGACAGCCAGGGCGAATCGGTGCACAACACCGGGCCGGTGATCTGGAAGGAGAAGATCGAGGCGGGAGCGGTTTAACGCTGCCCTGAAAAAAGGCCGGGTCCCGCGAGGGGCCCGGCCTTTTTTATGTGCGGAGGGATATTGCTTTAGCCCTGCTGGTCCAGCTCCGCCAGCATCAATTCCCGGATTACCGGTACCGGCGCATTGCCGTAGCTGAGGAATTTCTCGTGGAATTCTTTCAGGTCGAAATCGTCACCCAGCTTCTCTTCCATCTCCTCGCGTAGCGCGAGGATATCGGCATAGCCGGCGAAGTAACTGGTGAGCTGTACCTGGCTCAGGGTGGCGCGGCGCCATTTGCCCATGGCCTCGGCTTTCTGCTGGAAGCCCTGGCGCGCCAGCAGGTCCATGGCCCGCTCCTGGTCAATACCCTTCACCTGGATCTCGTAGTCCAGGATGGTATTGATCACCGTGCGCAGGTTCCACTTGTAATACATCATCCACAGTTCCGGCGAGAAGTCCCGGTAGCCGGCGTCGAGCATCATGCGCTCCGTGTAGACGGCCCAGCCCTCGATCATGGCACCGTTGGCGAGGATGCTTTTGACCAGGCTGGGGGACTGGTTGGCATAGACCAGTTGTGTGTAGTGCCCGGGGATGGCCTCGTGGATATTCAGGATCTGCATCATGTAGGTGTTGTATTCGCGCAGGAAGCTCTCTGCCGCGTCGTCTTCGAACTCCTCGATGGGCATGACGTTGTAGTAGGTGTTGGCTTCCTTGTCGTAGGGCCCGGGCGCATTGATGGAGGCCACGGAAAAGCCGCGCATATAGGGCGGGGTTGTGCGCACTACCAGCGGCTTGCTCTCATCCAGGGTGAGCAGATCTTTTTCCCTGACGAAGGCCACCAGTTCCGGAATCTGCTTCTCCACCTCGGCCTTGAAAGTTTCCTTGGTGGCGTGGTGCCGGGACAGCTTTTCCAGCACCGCGCGGATCTTCTCCAGGCGGTCTTCCGGCGGCCGCTGGTCGGGGAAGTACTTCGGCCACAGTTTGTCCGCCAGTTCCGCCATCCGGTTATGCAGCGTCTCTTTCTCTGCCAGGGCCCGTTGGTAAAGTTCGCTGGCCGTCATGCCGATCTGGATATCGTAGCAAACTTTTGTTCGTACAACTCTTCACCAATGCGGAAGTCCTTATAGTCCTGGGTATTCTCCAGTTCCGCATGCATTGTCTGCAGGTAGGTTATATAGCCCTCGATGGCATCCCGGGCGGCTTCTGCGCGCTGGCGCAGTTCCTCTTTCTCTGCCTGTTCCAGGCCGCTTTCGGCAATCTTTTTATCCAGTTCCCCACCGAAGATGCCCTTGGCACCCTCGTTTTGCTGGATCGCGAGTACCAGCTGCGGTGATGCAGGTTTATCCAGAGACTCTTTTGCAGCCTGGTAATAGGCCGGCACTTTCTCCAGCCGCTTGCTAAAGGTTCGCAGGCGCTCGTCCAGCGGGGCGTAATCGGTATTCAGGATCAACGAGAATGCATGGGAAACGTTGTAATTGGCCGGGTTCCACTCGTGTGATTTGAACTCCGACATTTCCCATACCAGTTTGTCGAGGAAGTTCTGGATCAGTGCCAGGTCGCTGCGGGCGCTGGCATCCAGGGTCGCAGCATCAATTTCAGCGAAACGGGCCTGGTAATCCCCGGCAAACTCCAGGACGCGCTGACGTTGCTGGTTGTCGGGGATAGCCAGCTGGTCTGCCACTGCGTAGTAACCCTCGCGTACAGCCCAGGAGGGGAACAGCTGCCACAGTTGTTCAATCATTTCCGTCGACAGGTCAGCAAAAGTCGTGCTCGCGGTGACCTGATCCTGCTTCGCGGTCTGCTGTTGGTGGCCGGCCGTGGTCCCGCTGGCAGATTCGCTGACATCGTTCTGTTCAGCTTTGTCCGGTGTACACCCGCTGAGCATCGCCAGCAGTGCCAGGGTGGTGAGTGAGCGTCTCATAGTCCCTCTCTTGGTCAGGATTCGTATGGCAGGGAAATTAGCATATCCGCATTGGCATTTGTGCCCGAATGCAGGGGTTCAGTAATCGTTTTTATCTGAATTGGTGCCGGGAGGGTTCACCCGGCCTGTGGCGCTGATTGCTCATTTTTTAGGACTCTGTCCCATCTGTGCGGGCAAAAACCACATACAATCCGGTTTTTTCCGGCGAGCTTGTCTAGGCCGGGGGCGGCGAGTAGAGTGTGGTGCAATTCCAAGCGTAAACAAAAATTTGAATCAGCAGAGGAACTCCCCATGACCGATCTTGCCGAACAGAAGTGTGAAGCCTGCCGTGCCGACGCACCCCTGGTGAGTGACGAGGAACTTGCAGAACTGATACGCGAAATCCCCGATTGGACTCCGGTCACCCGTGACGGTGTCATGCAGCTGGAGCGCGTATTCAAGTTTCGCAATTTCAAGCAGGCGCTGGCTTTTACCAACCGCGTGGGCGAGATTGCGGAAGAGGTGGGCCATCATCCGGCGCTGCTCACGGAGTGGGGCAAGGTGACGGTAACCTGGTGGAGCCACGAGGCCGGTGGCTTACACAAGAACGACTTTATTATGGCCGCTCGTACCGACAAGCAGCTCGAGACCGAGTAAGCGTTACTTTCGCTGGCTGGTCTCCAGTGCCTGGAGGTGGCTCCGCTCGCGGATAGTCCCGCCGCGGGGCCGCCCACCCGTTCGCTGCGGCGTTTGTAATTGCAAGGATCTGGAACCGCCATGTTGAAAATGAAGCAGAGTTGCGAGCGCTGTGGCGCGTCGCTGGGACTGGCCGACCGGGCCTATATCTGCTCTTTCGAGTGCACCTACTGTCCTGATTGCTGCGAACAGCTGGGCAAGACCTGTGTCAACTGCCAGGGCGACCTCACTTTGCGTCCGCCGCGTAAATCCTCTCCCACGGAAGCTGCATCCCCGCGCTTCAAGGCCAAGCTCGAGAAGATACTGAATTAATCCGCCGGTCGCTGGGCCCAGAGCAAAAACTCCCGATTACCGTCGCCACCCCGGATAGGGCTTTCGATGTACTCGCGGACCTCTAGTCCCAGTGTTTCGCACAGCCCGGAGATCTTCTCCTGCACCTGCGGATACAGGGAGGTATCCCGGACCACACCACCCTTGCCGATATTCCCGGCCCCGACTTCGAACTGCGGCTTGACCAGGCTGAGCAGTTGCCCGCCAGGGCGGAGCAGGGGCGGCAATTGGGGCAGGATGAGCGTCTGGGAAATAAACGAGACATCCATTACCACGGCATCGAAGCCGCCGTTACTGTAGGGCGCCAGCTGTGCCGGTTCCAGATGCCGGGCATTGATGCCCTCGAACAGCTGCATCCGCGGATCATCGCGCAGGCTCTGCGCCAGTTGGCCGCGGCCCACGTCAACGCCCACCACCAGCGAGGCGCCTCGCTGTAGCAGGCAGTCACTGAAACCTCCGGTGGAGCAGCCCACATCCAGCGCCTTCCAGCCCGACGGATCCAGCCCGGTGTGGTCGAGAATGGCCGCCAGCTTGAGCCCGGCGCGGGAGACATAGCGATCCTCGGGCAGGGGGGTCACCTGCAGTCGCTGGCTCTCGGGGACTGACTGGCCGGCCTTCTGCGCCGGACGCCATCCGCTACCCGTGTCCAGCATCACCCGACCGCTGTCGATCAGTTTCTTGGCATGTGTACGGGAATTGGCCAGTTTCAGCTTTACGAGTAACTGATCCAGTCGGGTCATGAATGGCACTATAGTTCTTTCAGTAGTGGTCGACGTAGGCGTCATGCTACTCTCTGCGCCCGTTCTGTAGAAGCTCTATGCTTAAAAGATGAAGGAGACCACCGGCTGATGGCGAAAAGCGTTCTGGGCAAGTTCAGGGTTCGCAAGGGTAAGGTCTTTGAAGCGCCTCTCGAGAGTGCTTTTGGACGCCTGGTCACACCCTTTGAAGAGTTTATCCACCGCCAGAGTAGCAGTGGCCTGCTCCTCATCACCTGTGCAATCGTTGCCCTGGTCATTGCCAATTCCCCACTCCAGGAAGCCTACAAGCATATCCTCCACATGCCGATCAGTATCAACGCCGGCGACTGGAGCTTTTCCCTCAGTGTGCACCACTGGATCAATGACGGCCTGATGGCCATTTTCTTTTTCCTGGTCGGGCTCGAACTCAAGCGCGAGTTCCTGGTGGGTGAGTTATCGGAGCTGAAGCAGGCAGTGCTGCCGGTGATGGCGGCCATCGGCGGCATGGTGGTGCCGGCGTTGATATACGCATCGCTGAATAGTGATGCCGAAGGCGCGCGCGGCTGGGGTATCCCCATGGCCACGGATATCGCCTTTGCTGTGGGGTGTATCGCCTTGCTTGGCAACCGGGTGCCGCGATCGGTCGTGACATTCCTGGTGGCCCTGGCCATTGTTGACGACCTGGGCGCTATCCTGGTGATCGCCATCTGGTATACCGAGAGCGTCAACCTGACTGCCCTGATGACCTCGGGCCTGCTGGTGGTCATCATGTGGCTGCTGAAGTTCGCCGGGGTACGCCGTTCCCCCGCCTATATCTTCATCGGCGTCCTGCTCTGGTATGAGCTGTATGTCACCGGCATTCACGCGACCCTGGCAGGTGTGATTACCGCGATGGCGCTGCCGGCGCGCCCCAAGTACGACCCGGTGGCATTCAGTACCTTTGTGAAGGACATCATCCGCAGCTTCGATCGCTGTTTCCGCCCCGGTGACAAGATCATCGCCAACGATGCCTTGCGAGCCCGGGTAATGGCGCTGGGCAATGGCGTCAACCTGGCCCAGTCACCGCTGCAGCGCATGGAGACCCGCCTGCACACACCGGTGGCCTTTATCGTGATCCCGATTTTCGCACTGGCAAATGCGGGCATCCCCATCGACAGCTTCACCAGCTCGACCGCCGTACTCAACCCCGTCACCCTGGGGGTCATCCTGGGCCTGGTATTCGGCAAGCTGGTGGGAATTGTCGGGGCCACCTGGATCGGCTGGAAACTGGGACTCGGCCGGTTGCCCAGCGCGGCCAGTTTCCATCACATTATCGGGGTGGCGCTGCTCGGCGGTATCGGTTTCACCATGTCGATTTTCATCTCCGAACTCGCTTTTTACGGCGAGGAGGGGATGCTGGTGCAGGCCAAGGCCGGTGTGTTGCTGGCGTCCGTCATTGCCGGTGTGTCGGGTTTCATGGTGCTGCGTAAGGCGCCAGTATCTGACGAGTTGAGTACGATTACCGACGAGGAAGCGTTGACACCTGAAGAGGCTGCAGAGCCTGATGGCGCTGGGGATCAGGGACGTTGAGCCGGACGGCCACCGTGGCGTACCTCGTCAACCAGCCGCCGCAGGCGCTGGAAGTGGCTGCCTTTCCAGTAGACACGACCGCAATCGTGGCACTGCAGGAATTCGCGGTAGTAACGCCGGGTGCGCGGCTGCAATTGTGCGGCGACCGCCTGCCCGGCCACAGGTGATAGCTGGCCGTTACAGACGGTGCAGCGGCTGAATGGGCGCAGCTTCCGGGCCAGCCCGAAGCGTGTTGACACCTCTTGCAGTTGTTGCCGGGGGCGCGTTGCACGCACGTAGTAGCCACGCCGCAGGTCTTTTCTCTTCAGCAGGTCGCGGTCGCGGGTCAGCAGGGTGCGGTCCTGCTCCACCGAGAGCTGGAGGAGTTGCCTGTCTTGATAGTTCCCCTCAAACAGGCTGTCGAACCCCAGCAGGCGCAGGTAGCGTGCCAGGCGTCCCAGGTGGCAGTCGAGTACGAAAACGGGCGTATTCTGGGGTGGTGGCATAAGCCCCAGCCCGTCGGCCGACCGCGGGTATACGTGTACCCGGTCGCCATCCTGCAGCTGATAATCGAAGTCCTGGGGGCGCCCGTCCACCCAAATCCTGTCTACCTCCACATGTGGAACGCCCAGGCTCTCGATGGCGTCCTTCACTGAACCCGGGTGCTCCCGGTCCAGCCTGATGTATTGCTCGCGACGCCTGGCGGAGAGAAAATCGTTCAGGTTCCCGTAGAATTGAAACAGGATGCGGGCCATGGCTGGGAAAGGGCTCCGGGCTGTGTCTCCAGGGAGTGAGCTCCAGTGTAGTTCCTGGGACTTGATTCCGGCGAGAGCGGCGGAAAAGTGATCAGGGTGCCAGATACAGGCTAGCGGTGGTACATTGGTTCTTATTTGGCGCCATCTGCCGGCTCCGGGAACTGGCTGCTTAAGCTGCGGGGCCGGGTAACAAAGAACAATAATGAAAAGAAAACGACTGCTGTCACTGTTACTGCTGTTGGTACTTGCGATACCGGTGCTGTTCGCGCAGCTGCCTGCGGACCTGGTTTTGCCCAAAACCGACGGCCAGGCCATTGCCGGTAATGCCGCGCCGGTCCTTGAGCCGCTTAATACCCCTGTTGCCGGTGCAACCAATATCGTCTCGATCCAGCCCTGGTTGCGCCCGGAAGATTACATCGATGGTGCGCGCCTGCGCCGCAAACTGGCGGGTTACCTCACCCATGCCCAGGCTGAGGGCTGGTTGGTCCCGCAGACCCTGGTGGTATTACCCGAGCATATTGGCACCTGGCTGGTGGCTTCTGGCGAGGGATATCCTGTTTTCCGTGCATCCGGCACCACCGCTGCCATGCTGTGGGCAGCGCTGGGTAACCTGCCGGCTTTCTCCACTGCGCTGTATGGGGAGCTGGTGGACGGAGGTGCGGACGACCCGTTTGCCGCTGCACTGTTCCGGTCCAAGGCAGTGCTTATGGCGGCGGAGTACCAGGCGGTATTTTCCAGTCTTGCGCAACAATTCGGGGTGACGCTGGTGGCCGGCTCCATCGTGCTGCCGGATCCCTCTGTGTCCGCGGGCGCAATCAGGCCTGGCCAGGGCCCCCTCTACAACGCGAGCTTTGTATTCGAGCCCGGGGGGCGTATCCGCGGGCCGGTGCGTAAGGTCTATCCCATTGAAAGCGAGCTCCCCTTTACCCGGCCGTCCCGGGCACCACTGCCGGTATTCGACACCCCGGCCGGACGCCTGGGGGTCCTGATCTGCGCCGACAGCTGGTACCCGGATACCTGGGCCCAGTTGTCCGCTGCAGAGATCGTGGTGGTGCCATCATTTTCCTCGCCCAGTGGTATCTGGTCACAGCCGTGGCAGGGCTACAACGGGGCCAAGGCTCCCGCCGATGTGAACCCGGTGGATATAGGCCAGATCAGTGAGGGAGAAGCCTGGAGGAAATATGCCCTGGCCGGTCGTGGCCGGCACCTGCGCGGGGGGATGAACACCTTCCTGCGCGGCGACCTCTGGGACCTGGGTGATGACGGGCGTACTACGGCAGTTGTCGGCGGGCGGGTGATACAGGGGAGGCAGCGGGACGGCGCGGTAATTTCCAGTGTATGGCTGGCAGGAGCGGGGCGCGGCGGGACCGCGCCGGAAGATTCGCGGCAATAACAGGTCTGAGCGGGAGAAGCGCGATGGAAGAAGTCGATGTGGCAATTCTCGGGGCCGGCATATCGGGGCTGCAGGCAGCGCGCTTGTTGCAAAACGATTATTCGGTGCGGGTCCTCGAGGCACGCGACAAGGTTGGTGGGCGCCTGTTCAACCATACCTTTGCCAATGGCGATACTGTCGACCTGGGGGGACAGTGGCTGGGGCCCGGCCAGGAGCGGATGTACCGCCTGGTGGCGGAGCTGGGGGTGGAAACCTGGCCGCTTTATGACCAGGGTGACAATCTCCTCTTTCTCGGTGGGAAACCCCGCCGGTACCGCGGCACTGTTCCCCGTATCAATCCCATGGCCATGCTGGACCTGGGCTTGGCGCTGTCCAGGTTCGAGAAAATGGCGCGTTCCGTGGATCCCTCTGCGCCCTGGTCCCACCGCCAGGCCGCCGACTGGGACGGCATGACGCTGCAGACCTGGATTCGGCAGAACTGCCGTACCGCCACGGCGCGGCGCCTGTTCAACGTGGCGGTCGGCGCTGTTTTTGCTGCCGAGCCCTGCGATATTTCCCTGCTGCATGCCCTGTTTTATGCCCGTTCGGGAGATTCCCTGGCAAAACTGCTGGCGGTGACTGGCGGTGCGCAGCAGGATCGTGTGCGTGGTGGAACTGCAGGCCTGTGTGAGCGGATGGCGGCGGAGCTGGGGCAGCGTGTCCAGCTCAATGCCGCGGTTACGAGGGTTTCGCATGCTGCGGACAATGCCCTGCAGGTGGAGTATACCGGGGGCGCAATCCGCTGCCGGCGGCTGATCATCGCCATCCCACCCAACCAGGCGTTGCGGATCCGCTTTGAACCGGAGCTGCCGGCCTGGCGCGACCAGTTGCTGCAACGGATGCCTGCGGGCTCATGTATCAAGTGCATCGCCCGCTACGACCGGCCTTTCTGGCGCGAAAAGCAACTGTCTGGCCAGGTGACCAGCACCATTGGCCCTGTGCGGGTGACGTTTGATAACTCCGAGCCCGGCCGCAACTCCGGTCTGCTGATGGGCTTCCTCGAGGGCGACGCCGCACGCCATTACAGCGCTATGGCGGACGAGGAACGCCGGCAGGTGGTGCTGGACTGCTTTGCCGCTTTCTTCGGTGAGCAGGCGCGTCACCCGGAAGAATATGTCGACCGGGACTGGAGCAGTGAGCCCTGGACGCGAGGGTGCTATGCCGCATACTTTCCTCCCGGGGGCTGGACCCGTCACGGCGAGCGCCTGCGTGAACCGAACGGGAACATCCACTGGGCCGGCACCGAGTTTGCGACGCGCTGGTACGGTTATATGGAAGGCGCACTGGAGTCCGCCGAGCGCGCGGTGCGGGAAGTCCAGTGGATGATGCAACCCGCCGGTGCCGTGCATGTGTGACACCCTGGTTTACCGGGCAGGCAGTATCACCTGGCTGGCCAAGAACAGCGACCGCGACCCGCTGGAAGCACAGCGTGTTGAAGTGTTGCCGGCAGTGCGCGGCGACACTGAGCCCACCTTGCGCTGTACCTGGCTGGAAATTCCGCAGGTGCCCGACCGCCATGGCTGTGTCCTGGCACGACCGGCATGGATGTGGGGGGCGGAGATGGGGGTCAATGAATGCGGTGTTGCGATCGGCAACGAAGCGATTTTTTCCCGCCGTGTAAACCAGGCTGGGGTGGCCCTGCTGGGGATGGACCTGGTGCGCCTGGCGCTGGAGCGGGCTGACAGTGCCGCCCGTGCACTGCGCGTGATTGTCGAATTGCTGGAACGTTTCGGGCAGGGTGGCCCTGCCGGCTATAGCCAGCGCAATCTCCGCTACGACAACAGTTTCCTGATCGCCGATGGGGCGGAAACCTGGAAGCTGGAGACGGCCGGGCGCCGCTGGGTGGCCCGCCGGGTGCAGCACTATGATGCCATTTCGAACGGCCTGACGATCGGCAGTGACTTCGAGCTCGCCAGCGATGACGTCCGCGAGGGGGGTGGCTGTTTTGATCGCGCCAATGACACCCGCCTGTTGCCTTTCTTTGGTGCCTCCCGCCGCCGGCGCGCAGCTGCTCTTGCTGAACTGAAATCCCTCCAGGTCGATCGCGTGGGCTTTGCGGATTTTGCCCGTATCCTCCGGCATCACCGGCATGGGCATCCCAGTGGCAATGCGGACCTGTGCATGCACGCGGCGCCTCCCGGGGCGCTTTTCCCGTGGCTGCGGCCCTCCCAGACTGCCAACGCCATGATTGTGGCGCTGGGGCAGGGCGCGCCGCGCATTGCCTTTACCGGTACCGGGCTGACATGCAGTAGCCTGTTCAAGCCGGTAGACTTCACGGGAAGCTGGCATGTCTGCGAGCGGGACAGCTGGGAACGGCACCGGGCCTGGCGTGACCAGTGGATCGGCAGCGAGTCCGCGCGCTCCAGGTTGCTGCGGCAACTGGAGGAGGCCGAGCATGCCATTTTTGCCGCCCTCGAGCGCGGGGAAGCCAACGTCGCCAACCAGAGAGCGCGCTACTGGTCGGATAGAATCTTTGCCGGGACAGCGATCCCGGAGAACCATGGACAGATCATGCAGGAGACCTCATGACCATTCGCAACCTGGCTTGCTTTATTTCCATTACTTTCCTGGCCCTGGTTGGGTGTGGTGACCGACCGGCGGCCCCCGCTGCGGATGACGCAGCGTTGGAAACCGAAGGGCAGGGCCAACCGGATATGGACCGGCTTGCTCGCGACTATGTAAAACTGGTGCTGGAGCTTGGCAATCACGATGACAGTTACGTGGATGCCTATTATGGTCCGGAAGCATTGCGCACCGAGGCGAAGTCCAGTGAGGACAGTGCGGCCGATCTGGCCGCGCGGGCCGCGGACCTGGTCAGCCAGTTGCCGGAAAATATCGAGCCGGCCGCCGATATGGAATCACTGCGCCAGCATTACCTGAAAACCCAGCTGCGCGCTCTTCGTGCGCATGCTGAAACCCTGGCGGGTGCACGGGAAAGTACCTTCGAGAGTGATGCGCAGCTGCTTTACGATACCCGTCCGCCGAAACGAGAGCTGGCCGAGTTCGAACCGGTGCTGGCGGAACTGGACCAGCTGTTGCCGGGGGAGGAACCGCTGCACCAGCGGGTGAAGTCCTTCAAGGCGCAGTTTGAGATTCCCGCGGAAAAACTGCCGGCAGTGTTCGATGCCGCAATCGATGCCTGCCGCGAACGTACCAAGCAGTATGTCGACCTGCCGGCCAAAGAGGATTTCGAACTGGAGTATGTCACTGACAAGCCCTGGAGTGGCTACAACTGGTACCAGGGCGACGCGCACAGCCTGATCCAGGTCAATACCGAGTTGCCGGTCATGATCGACCGTGCCATCGACCTGGGGTGTCACGAGGGATACCCCGGTCACCACACCTATAATGCCCTGCTGGAACAGTCCCTGGTGAAGGATCGGGGCTGGATCGAATACAGTGTCTACCCCCTGTTCAGCCCGCAGTCCCTGATCGCCGAGGGCAGCGCGAATTACGGGATCGAGCTGGCATTCCCGGGTAAGGAAAAGCTGGAATTTGAAAAGAGCGTGCTTTATCCCCTGGCCGGGCTCGACCCCGCAGATGCGGAACGGTACGACCGGGTGCTGGAGCTGCAGGAGCAGCTGGGCTTTGCCGAAAATGAAATCGCACGCCAGTATATCGACGGCGAGATTGACGGCGAAAAAGTCGTGGAGCTGTTCCAGACCTATGGTCTGCGCAGCCCCGAGCGCGCGGCCCAGCGCAAGCGTTTTGTCGATACCTACGGTGCCTATGTGATCAATTACAACTGGGGCAAGCAGCTGGTGGCGAATTACGTGGAACAGGCGACATCACCGGAAGAACGCTGGCAGCGCTTCTCTACGCTGCTGTCGTCCCCGCGCCTGCCTTCATCGCTGGACTGGTGAGCCTGTAGGGAGTTCCAGGGATGGAATATGCAAGCGCCCGTGATTACCTCCTGTCCCGACCCGAGGCCCGGGAGGATTTTCCCTTCGGCCCAGAGGTGGCGGTGTTCAGGGTGCGGGGGAAAATGTTTGCAACGCTCAGTATCGAAGGCGGTGTGGGGCGCACCAACCTCAAGTGCGACCCGGATGAGGCGCAGGCGCTGCGCGATATTTTCACCGGCGTGTTGCCGGGCTACCACATGAACAAGAAACACTGGAACACGGTGCGGCTGGACGGCAGTGTGCCGGATTACGAGATTGAGAGGATGATGGACCGTTCCTATGGCCTGGTGGTGCGGGGCCTGAAAAAGGCCGAGCGCACCGCGCTGGAACTGCGCCATGGCGTGGAGGCCCTTTACCGCTGACACACTGATTTTCATCATTATTGTGGATGCCGTTGATGACTGATCGATTCTTCCTTGCCTTGCTGGTGGCCCTGCTGCTCACCGGCTGCAGTCGCGAATCCAGTGATGATTCTGCCCGGATGGCCGAGCCAGCAGCCCAGACCGCGGCGCTCAAGGTTGCCGACGTCCAGCGCCAGCGCACAAAGTACCTGGCGTATACCCATGCGGTATCAGTGGAATATCCGGTGGATGAGCTCGAGGCACGCTTCGAGGCACTACTGGCATGGTGTGCTGAGGATACGAAGTACCGCTGTACCCTCCTTGATAGCCGTTTGAATACCAGTAACTATGTCAGCGGACATATCGAAGTGCGCGTGCTGCCGGCGGGGGTCCCGGCGTTGCTGGAGGTGGCGGCGGACGGCGGCACTACAACCGGGCGTTCCACCAGTATCGAGGACCTGGGCGACGCCATTGTGGATAACCAGAAACGGGTGGAAATGCTGCGGGATTACCGCGCCCGGCTGGAGGCCCTCAGTGAGCGCTCGACCGACGATATCGAGGCACTGGTGAAAGTCGCTTCGGAGCTGGCGCGGGTCCAGTCCGACCTGGAAATGGCCGCGGGCAAACGCAGCCGCTTGCTGCAGCGTGTGGAGATGGACCGGGTACAAATCCGGCTGTTATCGCTGTCACAGAAATCTTTTGCCCAGCCGATTGCCGGTGCTTTCCGCAGCTTTGGCGGGCGTCTGTCGCAAGGAATCGCCGACACCGTGACCGCAGTGGCCTACCTGCTGCCATGGACGCTACTGGGGCTGTTCCTGCTCTACCTGGCCCGCCTGGTGTGGGTACGGGTGCGCCAGAGGCATCGCTGACAGGGTGGCGGGTGTTGGTCGGAAATTGGGCGATCGGGTAAACTGCGCCCAAAATCAGATTCAGGAGTGGTTGTGAACGAATTTATTGTCGATGTCACGGCGGAAAACGCCCAGCAGGTGCTGATCGAGGAATCCATGAAACGCCCGGTGGTCGTGGACTTCTGGGCCGACTGGTGCGAACCCTGCAAACAGCTGATGCCGGTGCTGGAAAAGCTCGCCAACGAGTACGCCGGCCAGTTCCTGCTGGCGAAGGTGAATGCGGATACGGAGCAGATGCTGGCCGGGCAACTGGGGGTACGCAGCCTGCCCACGGTGATGGTGCTGAAGGAAGGCCAGCCGGTGGACGGCTTCGCCGGCGCCCAGCCGGAAAAGCAGATCCGCGAGATGCTGGACAAGTACCTGCCCAAACCCTGGGACCTGAAACTGGAGCAGGGCAAGGCGCTGGTAGGCGAGGGCAAGCTGGATGAGGCGCTGCCGGTACTGCGGCAGGCCTACTCTGACTCCGGCGAACGCCAGGATATCGCCAAGCAGCTGGCCGCAGTGCTGCTGGAGCAGAACCGCACCCAGGAGGCCGAGGAGGTGCTCGGCAAGATCCTGCTGGCAGACCAGGACAGCGATTACCAGCAGCTGGTGTCACAGCTGGAGCTGAAGCAGCAGGCGGCGGAAACACCGGAGATCAAGGCCTTGCAGGAAGCTCTGGAAAAGAATCCCGGTGACTTCGATACCGCCTACAAACTGGCGGTGCAGTATAGCCAGGCCCATCGCACCCAGGAGGCGCTGGACCTGTTGCTGGAGATCCTGCGCAGCGATATTACCTACGCTGACGGTGCCGCCAGGCAGGCTTACCTGGATATGGTAAAGAGCCTGGGAGCAGGCGACCCGTTGGCGACCCAGTACCAGCGCAAGCTGATGACACTGCTGTACTGATCCTCTTCCTGCCCCCATGGGGGCAGGCAGGTACTACCTGATTCATTCGCGGGCCCGTAGGGCCCGGCATCATGAACTCCCGGAGCCGGTACCAATACCATGTACAAACTCTGCGTTTATATTCCCGAGACTCACCTGGAGCCCGTTAAGCAGGCCCTGTTCGTTGCCGGTGCCGGCCGTATCGGCGACTACGACAGCTGCTGCTGGCAGGTGGCCGGTACCGGCCAGTTCCGGCCGTTACCGGGTAGCCAGCCATTTATTGGCCAGAGCGGCGAAGTAGAGCAGGTAAATGAATACCGCGTGGAGCTGGTCTGTGCCGATGACCTGGTCGATGAGGCCCTGGCGGCGATGCGCGCGGCCCATCCGTATGAGGAGCCCGCCTTCGATCTGTGGAAGCTGGACGATCGCTGCAACTGAATACGCCTGGCGGGCGTTTGCCGGCGGTCGCGACCGAGTCGAATGTCTATGCCGGTATCAATCGGTTGGAAGAGTTGGGCGGCGACGTGCGCTTCACCGTGCACGGGGACATGGCGCACGATGTCTGGGTCCGCGCATACGTGGGAGAGGACCTCTATCGCTGGTTGCTGCAGCATAAGTCTGCCGGCGGGTAGGCAAACACCGGGGAAACCGGTGACCAGGGGGAGGCTTGCCCCTGGCGTCAGAGCTTGCGCGTGATGACCCCGCGGTGCAGTGGGTAAGACCCTTCACGGCGATCGGAGAAGTAGTGGGTCAGGGTCTCGCTCATTATCGGGAAGGCGATCTCCTGCCAGGGGATTTCCTCTTCCCGGAACAGCTCTACCTCGAGTGACTCGGGACCGGCGCCGAAGTTGGTATCGGTCAGTTCACCGCGATAGATCAGGTAGACCTGGTTGATGTGCGGAATGTCATAGACGGTATACAGGTCGTCCACACGGATGTTGGCGCGGGCCTCCTCCCAACTCTCCCGAAGGGCGCCCTCCTCGCTGGTCTCCCCATTTTCCATAAACCCGGCGGGCAGGGTCCACAGCCCCAGCCGGGGCTCGATGGCGCGCTTGCAGAGCAACACCCGGTCACCCAGGTACGGCAGCACGCCGACAATGACTCGGGGGTTGATGTAGTGAATGGCACCGCACCCACCGCAGAGGTGGCGTGGGCGATCGTCGCCCTCGGGGATGGAAAAGGTGACAGCATCGCTGCCGCAGTGGCTACAGAATTTCATGGAGGCATTATACGCCCGCGTACCCGGGGCGTCAGTGCCTGTGGACCATTAATCCGCCCGCCGGAGCACGGGCTCAGCCCGGTTTGCTGCCGTCCCGCGTTTGCGCCAACCGGACCACCCTGAAGCCGGTATAGCCATAGAGGACGTCCGGGAGCGGCGTGGCAATGGAACCGGCAGGGCGGCCGTGGAGCGCCCGTAGAGCAGGGTGGGCAGTAGCAGTGCAGCAGATTGGTCACCGGCGATAGCATTGAGGCCGAGAGCACTGGCAAACACGCCCCGAAACAAGCCGCCAGCGGTCCTGCCCCGGTATTTCCGGGGGCTGGCCAGGCGGGCGATCAGGCCCGATTCGTCCCGCAGGGCGCGACATGCGACCACGCCCACAACCCGCCACAGGTTAAACGGCATGCCGGCCACGCCGCCCCGCGACAGCAGCCCATCCGCACCGGGAATTCCCGACTTCCCTGTTGACGCCTCCGGCCATCGCCTGCCACGCAACCTGCCAGTGGCAACATCTATAGTTGAAGAATGAAAAAGGCCACCGGGTATAGTGACAGTCCGGCCATGAACGCCCGCACCCGGGTCCCCGGGTTGTGCGTGGGATTGTTGACGATCATGCTCGGTGCCTGTGGTGACCGGGGACCAGAGCAAAGTGCGCCACCCCCGCCACCGGTGGAGGTACTCTCTGTGCGCGAGCAGCCGGTAATTCCCCGGTTTGAGTATGTCGGCCGGATTGAGGCTACCGATGAATTGCAGGTCAGGCCGCGGGTAGAGGGCAATATCCAGGGGCGTTATTTCGAGGAGGGCAGCCTCGTCAGGGAAGGCGAACTGCTTTACGAGATTGATCCGCAGCCGTTTGTGGCGATACTGGAAAATCGCCGTGCGGCGGTTTCGAGGGCTCGTGCCGCACTGGAGGTGACCGAGCGCAACTACGAGCGCGGTCGCGAGTTGGCGCCGCGGGGTTTTATCAGCAAGTCGGACTTCGACCGCCTGAAGGGGGATTTCGAGCAGGCCCAGGCCAGCCTGAAAGAAGCCAGGGCTGACGTCAGTACGGCGGAGTTGAACCTCTCCTATACCCGCATTTATGCGCCTTTGACCGGGCGTATCGGCCGCTCCGCCTTTCCTGTCGGTGCCCTGGTGGGACCGCAGTCAGAGCCACTCGCGACCATACTCAATACCGACCCGGTGTACGTACTGTTCGAGGTGCCGGAGGATCGGGTGTTCTCAGTCCAGATTACCGCAGAGCGTCGCGAGCAGGCCGGGTTGCGGCCGGAACGGCGGGATATCCGTATCGAGCAGCCGGACGGCAGTTATTATCCCCACCTGGGCGCCATTGCCTTTGTCGACAATAAGGTCAACCCGAATACCGGCTCGGTGGCAGTCCGGGCCGAATTTCCCAACCCCGATCAGCTGCTGATCCAGGGGCAGTTTGCGCGCGTGTCAGTGCGGGTCTACGGCGGCGGCGAACAGGTCAAGCCCCTGGTGCCGCAGTCGGCGGTACTGGAGGACATGCAGGGGCGCTATGTATTCGTGGTGGACGGGCAGGATATTGCGCATCGCCGGTATCTGGAGCTGGGCCAGCGGGAAGGAGAGCTCTGGGCCGTGGAAGAGGGCCTGAAAGCCGGTGAAACCGTGATCGTTAACGGGCTGCAGCGGGTGGTCGCGGAGCAACCGGTGGATCCCCAGTCCTCCGCCCGTAACCCCTACGCCAACCACCATCCCGCGAGTCGCGAGGGCACTGGTCGCACGGAAGGTGAGCGGCGGGAAAAGCGGGACAGGTCCGGGAACGACGAAGGTCCTGCGCCCACCGACGGCAAGTAAGCGGGCCAGGGCACCGACCGTGGCGGTACGGGCGGGCGTGAGGGAGACGGAATGTTGCGGACAGGGAGTGGATCTTTTTGATCAGCGCATTTTTTATCCGGCGAACCAGGTTCGCTTTTGTGATTTCAATCCTGATCACCCTGGCCGGACTGCTGTCCCTGCCGTTGCTGCCCGTTGCCCAGTTTCCCGATCTTGCACCGCCGACCATCACCGCTACCACCCGGTTTGATGGCGCCAGTGCCGAGGTCATGCGGGATAGTGTGGCCGTGCCGCTGGAGACGGAGGTCAACGGGGTCGAGAACATGCTGTATATGTCCTCTTCCAGCGGCAATGACGGCAGTTACCGATTGACGGTGACTTTCGAGAGCGGTACTGACGACGATATCGCGCAGGTCAATGTGCAGAACCGGGTACAGCAGGCCACACCGGCGCTGCCGGAAGAAGTGCGCCGCAATGGCGTGATCGTGCGCAAGCAGTCCAACACCATGCTGCTGGTGGTTAACCTGATCTCTCCGGAGGGCAGGTTCGACGAGCTCTTCCTGGCCAACTATGCCCAGATATTTATCCGCGACGAACTGGCGCGGGTACCGGGGGTCAGCGAAGTCAGTATTCTCGGCTCCCTGAATTACGCCATGCGCATCTGGCTGAACCCGGACCGGATGGCGGCGCTGGATATTACTGCGCAGGATGTAATCAATGCGGTGCGGGCCCAGAATATGCAGGTTGCCGCCGGCCAGATCGGCTCCCCCCCGATCGGCAAGGACCAGCAGTTCCAGTACAACATTCTCGCCCAGGGGCGGCTGGTGGATGTGGAGGAGTTCAAGGACATCAGCCTGCGCGCGAATCCCGCGGGAGGGATGGTGCGAATGAAGGATGTTGCCCGGGTGGAACTGGGCAGTGAGTTTTACAGCGCTTACGGCCGGCTGGACGGCAAGCCGGCAGCGGTGATCGCAGTTTACCAGCTGCCGGATGCCAATGCGCTGAACGTGGCCGAGGGTATCCGGGAACGCATGGCGGTACTGGAAGAGCGCTTCCCCGAGGGGCTGGAGGCGGAAATACTCTACGACACCACCGAATTTGTCAGTGCGTCGATCAGGGAAGTGGTAGAGACGCTGGTGATAGCACTGGTACTGGTAATCCTGGTGGTATTCCTGTTCCTGCAGGATATCCGCTCCACCCTGATTCCCGCTATTGCCATTCCGGTGTCGTTGATCGGTACTTTTGCCCTGATGCTGGCATTCGGTATGACCATCAATACCGTTACCCTGTTTGCGCTGATCCTGGCTATCGGAATTGTAGTGGACGATGCCATTGTCGTGGTGGAAAACACCCAGCGCCTGATGTCTGAGGGGCTGCCACCACGGGAGGCAGCCCTCAAGTCCATGGAGGAGGTGACCGGGCCGGTAATTGCCACCACGCTTGTGTTGCTGGCTGTGTTTGTGCCGGTGACGTTGATGCCGGGCCTGACCGGAGGCATGTACCGGCAGTTCGCAGTCACCATCAGCATGGCCGTGGTCATCTCCTCCATCAATGCCCTGACTCTCAGCCCGGCTCTCTGTGCCACCTTGCTCAAGCGCGGTGAACGCGGTGAGGTTGCCGGTGTGAAGGAGACCGGGGTGTTCGGCTGGTTCAACAAGACACTGCACCGGCTGACCAGATCCTATATGGCCATGGTCGCGTTCTGGGTGGCCCGGCCATTGATGGGTGCGCTGTCAGTCGTCGGGATTGTAGCGCTCTGCTACTGGTTGTTTACCTCGGTGCCCACTGGCTTTATTCCCGACGAGGATCAGGGGTTCTTCCTGGTGCATGTGCAGCTGTCCGAGGGGGCTTCATTAAATCGTACTGGCCCCGTGGTTGAGCAGATTCGTGAGATCATGCGAGCCGAGCCGGAAGTCGCCCACGTGATGGCAGTGCCGGGATTCAATATCCTGGCCAACAATGTCAGTTCCAACTCGGCCTTCATGATCGGGATTCTGCGTCCGTGGGAAGAGCGGCCGGAACGGTCCCAGCACCAGATGGCGGTCATGCAGCGGGTGCAGCAGAATGTGGCGGCGGTGCCCGAGGCACGCGTAATGGTATTTCCCACGCCGCCGTTGCCGGGGGTGGGTACCATCGGTGGCTTTGAGTTTATCCTCACCGACCTGATGGGCCGCGATGCCTCAGAGCTGGCCGGTGTCCTGTACGATGTCCTCGGCCAGGCCAACCAGCGGCCGGAGATCGCGCAGGCGTTTACCAGTTTCCAGGCGAGCACCCCGCAGCTGGCACTGGAGGTCGACCGGGACAAGGCCCATACGCTGGGGGTACAGCTGACGGATGTCTACAACACGTTGCAGACCCAGCTGGGTGGCTTTTATGTCAACGACTTCAACCTGTTCGGCAAGGTCTTCCGGGTCATGCTGCAGGGTGACGAGCAGTTCCGCAGCGAGGAGCAGGACCTGTCCGGGTTCTTTGTGCGCGCCAACAGCGGTGAGCTGGTGCCGGTTACTTCCATCGTCGAGATCTCGCCCACGGTGGCCCCCCAGACCATCGATCGCTACAACCTGTACAACAGTGTCACCATCAATGGTGCCCAGGCCGCGGGGTATTCCAGTGGCGACGCGATGCGGGCGATGGAACAGGTGGCCGGGCGCCTGCCCGCCGGGTACAGCTACGAGTGGACCGGGTCCAGCCTGCAGGAAATCACTTCCGGGAACATGGCACCGATCCTGTTTTCACTTGCCATCGTATTCGTATACCTGTTCCTGGTGGCGCAGTATGAAAGCTGGCTGATTCCGGTGGCGGTAATGCTCTGCGTTCCGGTCGCCATCGCGGGGGCGTTGCTGGTCAACTGGCTGGCGGGGGCGGTGAACAACCTGTATACCCAGATTGGCCTGGTATTGCTGATCGGCATGGCGGCCAAGAGTGCAATCCTGATTGTGGAGTTTGCCGCGAACGAGCGCGATGCCGGCAAGCCCGTGGCCGAGGCGGCGATCAGTGCCACCCGGCTGCGGTTCCGTGCCGTGCTGATGACGGCACTGTCGTTCGTGCTGGGGGTGCTGCCACTGCTGCTGGCCTCTGGCGCCGGGGCCGCCAGCCGTATTTCCCTGGGCCTGGCGGTTTTCGGGGGCATGACTGCAGCGGCGGTTTTTGCCACATTGCTGGTGCCGGTGTACTACGCGCTGGTGCAGGGCTTCCGGGAAAAGGTAAAGGGGGGACACACACCGGCGGAACACCAGGTGGGAACCGGTACGGATGGTTAAACCCGGACGCGAAATTGTGGTCACAGCGATTGCTTGCCGTATAGTAGAGAGTGACGATGCCCGTGCCGCGCAGGCCGGGGCATTCCTGTTAGCAGTTGCAGGTGTACAGATAACAGACAGATGCTGGACAAAATCGAGCGTAAATTTTCCCGACTGCGGGAGCAGCTGGAGTCCCGTGTGCCGCACAAGCCGGACCTGACGGGCCACGCGGCAGTATTGCTGGCGCTGACCGATGAGGCGGACCCGGAAGTCATTCTCACTTTACGCTCTGCCAACCTGTCCACGCATTCCGGCGAGGTGTCGCTGCCGGGCGGCCGCTGGGAGCCTGGCGACAGCTCGCTGCAGCAGACCGCCCTGCGGGAAACGCAGGAGGAAGTGGGTATCCCCCCGGAAGCTGTAAGGGTGCTGGGCCCGCTGTGGTCTCGGACCACGCGCTGGAATGTGCATGTGACCCCCTGGCTGGGAGTGGTTGCGCCCGATATACAATTGACGCCCAATCCCGGGGAGCTGGATGCGATTTTCCGTGTTCCCCTGTCGTTCTTCCTCGATGACCCGCGTATCCGTACGGATCGCATCACCATCGACGAGCACGCCATTTACCTGCCTGCCTACCAGTTCCAGGAGTACGAAATCTGGGGCTTTACCGCCGGTGTCCTGACCGAGTTCCTGGTCAAGATACTGGATGCCGAGATCGCCCATCGCGGCGATGTGCCATTGCGGGCGCTGAATTAATCTCAATTCACTGACGTGGGCGTTACCGGGGCGGCTGGAGCGTGCCACCCGGCCCGTATAATGTCCGCTGGTTTTACCCGAGTTCGACTATGCCCAGACCCAAGTCCGCCGTCGCCCTGGAAGATGTCCACTGGGGGGCGTTGAAGACCCTGTTTCCCTATTTGCTCGAATTTCGCCGCGCAGTGATGCTGGCCCTGCTGTGCCTGGTTGGGGCCAAGCTGGCCAGCGTCGGGCTGCCATTCATCCTCAAGCATATCGTCGACGATCTGGACGCTGCTGGCGGTGCCACCGCGGCCATCGCCCTGCCACTGGGGCTGTTGCTGGCTTATGGGGCGGTGCGCCTTTCCAGTGTGCTGTTCGGTGAGTTGCGCGACACCATTTTCGGAAGGGTGACCGAGCGCGCCCAGCGGCGGATCGGGCTGGAAGTATTCCGGCACCTGCACCGGCTGGATCTGGATTTTCACCTGAACCGGCGAACCGGCGGGCTGTCGCGGGATATCGAGCGCGGTATTTCCGGCATTGGCTTCCTGATGCGCTTTATGGTGTTCAATATTATCCCGACGCTGCTGGAAATCGGCATGGTGGCTGTACTGTTGTGGTGGAATTACAGCGCTGTGTTCGCCCTGTTGGTGCTGGGGGCGGTGGTGGTTTATATCGGTTTCTCCGTTGTCGCCACCGAATGGCGTACGCGTTTTGTGCGCGAGCTGAACGAGGCAGAGTCCAGGAGTAGCAGCCGCTCAGTGGACAGCCTGCTGAATTACGAAACGGTCAAGTATTTCGGTAATGAGCAATATGAGGCAGGGCATTACGATGTGGAGCTGGCCCAGTGGGAGCGGGCACGGCGCAAGAACCGCCTGTCATTATTTGGCCTCAATGCGGGCCAGGCACTGATTATCGCCACTGCCATGACTGCGGCGATGGTGGTGGCCGCTACCCGCGTCACGCAGGGGCAGATGACCATTGGCGACTTCGTGCTGATCAATGCCTTTATGATGCAGATTTTTATCCCACTCAACTTCCTCGGGTTCGTCTACCGGGAAATGAAGGGCTCGCTGGCCAATATCGAAAAGATGTTTGACTTGCTGGAAGTATCACCGGGCGTCGAGGATATACCCGGGGCGCGGGAATTGCGGGTGACGGAGGGCCGGGTGGAGTTCGAGGATGTGCGATTCGGCTACCGGCGGGACCGCGAGATCCTGAAAGGCGTGACCTTTACTGTGAGGCCGGGCGAGAAAGTGGCGATTGTCGGCGCCAGTGGTGCTGGCAAGTCAACGCTTTTCAAGCTGCTGTTCCGTTTCTACGATGCCGGAGCCGGGCGTATTTTGGTAGATGGCCAGGATATCCGTACTGTTACCCAGGCCTCCCTGCGCTCTGCGATCGGTGTGGTGCCCCAGGATACGGTGCTGTTCAACCAGTCGCTGCTGGAAAATGTCCGTTACGGGCGCGTCGACGCCAGCGACACGGAGGTTATGGAGGCCATCCGTCACGCGCAGTTATCCGATTTTGTCCGCCAACTCCCCGAGGGAGCCCACACGCTGGTGGGGGAGCGGGGCCTGAAGCTCTCTGGCGGTGAGCGCCAGCGCGTGGCCATCGCCCGGGCCTTGCTGAAACACCCGCCGATCATGGTGTTCGACGAGGCCACCTCATCTCTGGACAGCCGCTCCGAGCGGGGCATCCTGGAGGCGCTACGGGAAGTGGCCCGCGAACAGACCACACTGGTGATCGCCCACCGCCTCTCAACGGTGGTGGACGCGGACGTGATCCTGGTGCTGGACGAGGGGCGGATCGTTGAGCAGGGGAGTCATGAACAGCTGCTCCTGCAGGATGGCCCCTACGCTGCGCTCTGGCGTATGCAGCAGGAGCAGGGGGAAAGGGAGAAAATTACTGGTTATGAATTGAACAGCGGGGCCCGCGACTACTGAGGCTCTCGAGCGCTTCCTTGATAATTGCTTCACACCGCACTAATGTTGCGAGCCGTTGCAACGATAACGATAGGCAGAGACCAATTATGAAGACTGCAAAATTTGCCACAGCGCTGCTGGCGCTGGCTGTCATGAGCGCCTGTTCGCCCCGCGAGCAACAGGAAACCGAGGTAGTGGAAGAGACCGGAACAGCGGTGGAGCAGACCCAGGTGGAGTCCGGCGAAGCCAATACCCGCTTCGACATCTATGTTCCGGTGGAGCTGAATGCGGACCTGTCCGATCTCTCCGAAGACCAGCGGCAGATGATTGGCCTGCTGATTGATGCCAGCAAAATCATGGACCGGCTTTTCTGGCTGCAGTCATTCGGTCCTGCCGAAGAACTGTTGCCGGGTATTGAGGACAATGCCAAGCGCAAGTTCGCACGCATCAACTACGGGCCCTGGGACCGGCTGAACAACAACGAGCCGTTTATCGACGGCTACGGCCCCAAGCCGCTCGGTGCGGAGTTCTACCCGGAAGACATGACCAAGCAGGAGTTCGAGAAGTGGGAGCAGCCGGGTAAGGATGGCCTGTACTCACTGGTTCGCCGCGACCAGGACGGCAATCTCAAGCTGGTACCATATAGCGAAGCCTATAAAAGTGATCTTGAAAAGGCCGCGGAAGTCCTGCGCCAGGCATCCAAGCTGGCCGAGGACGAGCAGTTTGCCAACTACCTGAGCATGCGTGCCGATGCCCTGGTGTCCGATGATTTCCGCCCCAGCGATATGGCCTGGATGGATATGAAGGACAACGAGATCGATGTGGTAATTGGCCCGATTGAGAATTACGAGGACCAGCTGTTTGCCTACCGCACTGCGTACGAGTCCTACGTACTGCTGAAAGACATGCAGTGGAGTGAGAAACTGGCCAAGTTCGCTGCTTTCCTGCCGGAACTGCAGAAAGGCCTGCCGGTGCCCGACAAGTACAAGTCCGAGGTGCCGGGCACTGATTCCGACCTGAATGCGTACGATGTACTGTATTACGCTGGTCACAGCAATGCTGGTTCCAAGACCATCGCCATCAACCTGCCCAACGATGAAGAGGTGCAGCTGGCCAAAGGCACTCGCCGCCTGCAACTGAAAAATGCCATGCGCGCGAAGTTTGACAAGATCCTGGTACCCATCAGTGAGGTACTGATCGCCGAGGACCAGCGCCAGCACATCACTTTCCCGGCCTTCTTCTCCAACACCATGTTCCACGAAGTGGCCCATGGCCTGGGCATCAAGAAGACGGTCACCGATGGCAGCAACGTGCGCCAGGCCCTGAAGGAAACCTCCTCGGCGCTGGAAGAGGGCAAGGCGGATATCCTGGGTCTCTATATGGTGACCCGCCTCCACGAGAAAGGTGAGATCGAGGAAGGTGAGCTGATGGACAATTACGTCACCTTCCTGGCCAGCATTTTCCGCAGTGTGCGCTTCGGTGCCGCCAGTGCCCATGGCAAGGCCAACATGATGCGCTTCAACTACTTCAAGGAGCAGGGTGCCTTTACCCGTGACCCCGAAACCGGGCAGTACAGTGTCGACTTCGACAAAATGCAGGAAGCGATGACCAGCCTTTCCAACCTGATCCTGACCATTCAGGGTGACGGTGATTACAAGAAGTCAAAAGAACTGCTGGAGAGCAAGGGCGTGGTCGGTACCGAATTGCAGGCCGACCTGGATCGGCTGTCCGATGCCGATATCCCGGTGGATGTCACTTTCATCCAGGGCAAGGAAGTGCTGGGTCTGAAATAAGTCTCATTACTCCCCTGACCCATAAAGAAACCCGGCGTCGCTGCCGGGTTTTTTTGTTGTTGGGAGGGCTGACCGGCAACTGGGTCCGGGCTCAAGCCTACAGGAGTGGCCGGTGGTCGCGCCAAAAAGCGAACAGTAATAACCGGCTGCGGGCTAAAGCCCGGCAGCCGGTCGCCGATCAGGGGTTGATGGGGGCCAGGCAGGCCATGTACACGTCCAGCTGGTTCACCTCGGTGGGCAGGCTGCCGAGGCTCAGGCGCACCCGATTGAAATCCTGTACCGAGTTGATGGTGATGACGCGCTGGTTCACGGCACCGTCGACATCGAACACCACCAGCGCGCTGCCGGTGCCACTGTCACCGGTTGGCTGGCCGTTCAGCATGGTGCTGATGCGCACTGTCTCCAGGAGTACCAGGTCCAGCAGGGAGGCCGGTTTCTCCACCAGGAAACCAATGCGATGCCTGCCGCTCAATACCGTGGTTTTTGTGACATCGATATAGGCTCCGCCCCCGGCACCGGCGGATACCTCAATACGGGCGGCGTCGGTGAACACGTCATTGGTAACCCGGCCGGGACTGGTGACAGAGCATCCCTCGCAGGGTGAAATAATGCCGTGGGCCAGCCAGGAGTCACTGGTGGTGATCGGCTGGAAATCGCCGACAGATTCACACGTGGCGGCCAGGCCGCTGTCGCAGACATCGCCGATGCCATCGTTATCGAAGTCGTCCTGCTCGGGATTGGCGGTCTGGGGACAGTTATCCTCCTCGTTGGCTACACCATCGTTATCCACGTCGGAGTCACAGGCATCGCCGATCCCGTCCCCATCCGCATCGAGCTGATCCGGGTTTGAAGCTGCGGGACAGTTGTCGTCAGTGTTAGCCAGCCCATCGCCGTCGCGATCAGGGTCGCAGACATCTCCGGTGCCGTCACCGTCGAGATCTGACTGGCCCGGGTTGTAATCGATCGGGCAGTTATCCTCGCTGTCATTGACCGAATCACCGTCCAGATCGTTGTCACAGGCGTCACCGAGGCCGTCCCCGTCGCTATCCGCCTGGTCATTGGCGGTCATGGGGCAGTTGTCCTCATCGTTGGGGAAGCCATCGCCGTCGACATCGGCGTCGCAGGCATCGCCAACACCGTCGCCGTCGAGATCGTCCTGGCCGGCATTGGGCTCTGCCGGGCAGTTGTCCTCGCCGTCATCCAGCCCGTCATTGTCGGTATCACTGTCCGCATCGCATGCGTCGCCGATGCCGTCGCCGTCCTGGTCCTCCTGGTCGTCATTTGCCACCGCTGGGCAGTTGTCGCTGGCGTTGGGCAGGCCATCGCCATCGAGGTCTTCATCGCAGGCGTCGCCAGTGCCGTCGCCATCGAGGTCCGACTGGTCCGTATTGGCAACCAGGGGGCAGTTGTCTGAGCCATCCTCGATACCGTCGTTGTCGTCGTCGCTGTCACAGGCATCGCCCAGCTCGTCGCCGTCGGTGTTTGACTGCTCTTCGTTGGCGAGCGCGGGACAGTTATCGGAATCATCGGGAATTCCGTCATCATCCCCGTCGTTTTCACAGGCGTCACCAATACCGTCGTTATCAGCATCGGCCTGGTCGTCATTGGCGGTGGCGGGACAGTTGTCATTTTCATCGGCGATGCCATCGTCGTCACGGTCTGTGAACTCATCACAGGCGTCGCCAATGGAGTCATTGTCCGAGTCCTCCTGGCCGGGATTGTGGGTATCGGGACAATTGTCCCCGGCGGATGGGATATTGTCGCCATCGTGGTCGTCGTCACAGGCATCGCCAATACCATCCCTGTCCAGGTCGGCCTGGTCCTCATTGGCTGCGAGCGGGCAATTATCCGATTCGTCGGCGATGCTATCGCCGTCATCATCGTTGTCGCAGGCATCTCCGGCGCCGTCGTTGTCAGTATCCTCCTGGTCTGGGTTGGCTGCAGAAGGGCAGTTGTCCACACCATCGTCAACACCATCATCATCTGAGTCACTGTCAGAATCACAGGCATCCCCGATATCGTCGTTATCCTGGTCCTCCTGTCCCGGGTTTACAGTCGCGGGACAGTTGTCGAGGCTGTCAGTAACATCGTCACCGTCGGTGTCATTGTCACAGCTGTCACCGGTGCCATCGCCGTCGAGGTCTTCCTGCCCGCTGTTCGCAACCAGCGGGCAGTTATCGGCATCGTTGCCCACCGAATCGCCATCGATATCGTTATCACAGGCATCGCCGACCCCGTCACGGTCGCCATCTGCCTGGTCAGGATTGTCGGTAGCGGGGCAGTTATCGATGTTGTTGTCGACCCCGTCGCCGTCCTGGTCAACGTCACAGGCATCGCCGATAGTGTCATTGTCGGCATCCGCCTGGTTGCTGTTGGCTGTCCCCGGGCAATTGTCATCCGCATCGGTAATGCCATCACCATCACTGTCCACTGCTGCAGCGGCCCCGGTATCGACAGCGGTTGTCCGCTGCCGGCCACTGTCGTCCGCAGTACAGCCGAAAAGCAGCGTGAGGGTTACAGCGAGCATAAAGGTTGGGAAACGCGTCATGCGAGGATCTCCGGGAGCGGTTTTTTTTATCGATCCGAGGCGGGAAAAGCTGCGGAGATGCATTCGAAAAGCAGCATCCGCTGACCGGCACTCCCGTGTGGTCGGTGGCTGCATCCTGAACAGCAACTTCCCTGTCGCCCCTGACATGCCGTCACGGCAGCTGAATGGTGACGGCGTTCTTTTACCCCTTAGTAAAAAAAATTCACTTAGGGTTGTGATGGGTTTCTAATTTAAAGTGTGATGCATGTCTACGCCTTGGCGTCAATGCTATTGAGTTTGGGGTCTTTGGTCGTGACTATTCATGATTTACTGTCGTTTTGACGTCCTGGTATTGTGGCTTTCCGGATCGTTGCAGCCCGGGGCCCGGGAGTCGGAATTGCCTGCGCAGCCAGTGAGAGCGGAGCCTGTTCGAAACCTTCTCTTTGCGGTGTCAGGGGCACCAGGCAGGGGAGACAGGCATCCAGCGGGTTGACCCGGTAGGGGAGGCTACCCCGGCGCACTTCGAGGGCATCAAAATGTGGCCGGAGATTGAATGTGGCCGGCCGGCGAACCCGCCTAAAGCTTCGCAACCTGTAGCCCGGCAGGTCCCCGCCCCGGGCGCGCTTGCCAGTCGTCCCGCCAGTAAAGGTGCCTATGGAGTCCCGGGCCTGTCAGTTCCGAAAGTGACTCGTCTCCCGCCCGGAATGCCCATAGACTGGCTCCAGCTGAAGAGGAGTTGCCAGTGCGTTTGTCCCCTGAAACCTGTTCCCGTGCCCGGCTGGCCCGGGACCAGAGATTTGATGGCCTGTTCTACACCGCGGTAAAAACCACCCGCATCTTCTGCCGTCCAATCTGCCCGGCCCGCGCGCCGCTGGAAAAAAATGTCGAGTACTTTCGCACTGCGGCCGAGGCTGCGACCGCGGGGTATCGGCCGTGCCGCCGATGTCGTCCCGATGCGGCGCCCGGCAGTCCGGCCTGGGGATTGGTAGGTACCACCGTACAGAGGGCGCTGGCGTTGATGCGCAGTGAGCGCGAGGGATTGTCGGTGGAATCGCTGGCGGCGCGACTGGGAATCAGCAGCCGCTACCTGCGGCGGCTGTTCAATGAGCACCTGGGCATGAGCCCACTGCAATACTGGCAGGTGGAGCGGGTCATGTTTGCGCTGGGGCTCTTGCGTGAGACCCGGTTGCCGGTGGCCCAGGTGGCTTTCGAGGCCGGGTTTAACAGCACGCGCCGTTTCAATGCGGTATTCCGTGAGATATGCCACCGCACCCCGTCCGATGTGCGGCAGGACGGCCAAGCCGGGACTGCGGTAAGTGGTGGAGTCCGGTTCTATCTCCCCTACCGGCCGCCCTTCGACTGGCGGCAACTGCTGGCGTTCTTTCGTGTCCGCGCCCTCAGGGGCGTGGAAGAGGTGATTGATGGCGTTTACCTGCGGAGCTTTTGCCTGGAGGGCGGGGAGCCTGGTGTGCTGCGGGTCAGTGACGATACGGCCGCGCATCGGCTGGTGGTGGAGCTGGATTCCGGCGATGCGCGCGGACTCTATGTCCTCAACCAGCGGTTGCGCAGGCTGTTTGACCTGGACTCGGATACCGGCGAGATCGGGCAGGTGCTTTCTGCCGATCCGCTGCTGGCCCAGCAGCTGCAGCGCTTGCCGGGAGTGCGGCTGCCGGGCGCCTGGGACCCGTTCGAGTATGCCTTGCGGGCAATTCTCGGCCAGCAGATATCGGTCGCCGCGGCGACAACCATCGCCGGCCGGCTGGTGGAGCGCTACGGGGGCCGCTTCGTGGATACCAGTGGCCGCGAGTGGCGACTGTTCCCGGCTGCCGGACAGCTGGCCGGGGTGGATTTCGAGGGTTTGGGGGTGACCCGGGCGCGGGCAGCGACGCTGCGGGCATTCGTGGCGGCCGCCCTGGAAGGCCAGGTAGACTTCACCGAGACTGACCTGGAGCGATGGTGTTCTCAGTTGACGGCGTT
The DNA here is from genome assembly GCF_021729035.1 of Microbulbifer sediminum. GTDB lineage: Bacteria > Pseudomonadota > Gammaproteobacteria > Pseudomonadales > Cellvibrionaceae > Microbulbifer > Microbulbifer sediminum. Next base: position 86,772 of record NZ_JAJSAP010000008.1, read on the forward strand.
GCCGGGAATCGGCGACTGGACAGCCCAGTACATCGCCATGCGTGGGCTGTCACTGCCCGATGCCTTCCCGGCCTCCGACCTTGGTATCCTCCAGGCGCTTGGGGAGGGCGGTGACCGGGCCACCCCGGGTGCGGCCAGGGCCCGCGCGGAGCAATGGCGACCATGGCGGTCTTATGGCGCACTGCTGCTGTGGCAGTCGCTTCAAACCGGAGACAATAAATGATCGTTTACGAGATTTACCCCACCGCTTTTGGCGATGTCTGTATCGCCGCTGAGGACAGCGGCCCGCAGGCGGGGTTGGTTGCGCTGGGGTTCGTTCGCGACGGCCAGGCGCCGGGGATTCGCCCCGGGTGGCAGCGGCGGTCCTGTGCCCTGACCGATAAGGCGTCGGTCCAGTTGGGAGAGTACCTGGCTGGCAATCGACAGGCTTTCGACCTGCGCCTGCATCCCCCGGGCACACCTTTCCAGCAGCGGGTCTGGACGGCCCTGCGGGATATCCCTTTCGGTGAGACCCGCAGCTATCGCCAGCAGGCGGAGGCGCTGGGTAATCCAAAGGCGGTCCGAGCGGTTGCGCGGGCCAATGGCGCTAACCCCCTCGCCATTGTGATTCCCTGCCATCGCGTTATCGGTGCCGATGGGACCCTGACCGGCTACGCCGGTGGACTGGAGCTGAAGGCCCGCCTGCTCACCCTCGAGGGGGCCCGCTTTACCCGGCAGGGCGAGCTGCTGTAGGCAGAGCTGGCCTGGGACACCGGCGGTCCCGGCCCTCCTGCTGGCCCGTCTTCCGGCGGATATTACTCAGGGTCTTTTTTCCTCCGCTGAAACGTGCGGAAGCTGCTGGCAATGACCGGCCACGGGCGGGATAATGGCCGCTTGAATAGATCCACTGCCGGAGGCCAGATGCTGTACAGACTGGGCGAAAACCAGCCAGAACTTGAAGGGGAGGGGCATTACATCGCCCCGGGTGCCCATGTGATCGGCAATGTACGCATGCTCAGTCGCAGCTCGGTGTGGTTCAACGCGGTCGTGCGCGGTGACTGTGATCGCATCACCATCGGTGAGGACAGCAATGTCCAGGACGGTGCGGTGCTGCACACCGACCCCGGTGTTCCCCTGACGATCGGTACCGGGGTGACGGTAGGCCACAAGGCGATGCTGCACGGCTGCGAAATCGGTGACTACTCCCTGGTGGGAATCAATGCCGTCATCCTCAATGGGGCCAAAATCGGCCGTGGTTGCGTGATCGGCGCCAATGCACTGGTTACCGAGAATATGGAAGTCCCGGACTTCTCCATGGTCCTGGGCAGTCCCGGTAAGGTGGTCAAAACCCTCGACCAGTCAATGCTCGAGCTGCTGAAGGCCAGTAGTGACCACTATGCCGACAATGGCCGTCGCTTCGCCGAAGAGCTGGTTGCCCTCGACGCACCATGACCGTGAAAGTGCAGAATCCCGTGGATGCCGCAACGACGGCAGCTGCCAAGCCGGTGAGGTCCCCCTGCATCTCGGTCTGTGCCCTTAACGCGGAGGACATCTGCGAGGGCTGTTTCCGCACCGGCATGGAGATCAGTCGCTGGGGCAATATGAATAACGATGAGCGGCGCTCGGTGTTGCAACGCTGTACCGAGCGCGCCCGGCAGATGGGTCGGCTCTGGTAGCCTGCCCGCTAGAATTTCGAAACGTTAAGCGTACCCAGGAAACGACCGCCGGCCGGGACACTCCACGCGCCGGATTTCCCACATTGTCAGTGGCCGTGGCGATGGCGGCAGTGACGGGGCGCGCACAAAGCATTCAATACAGAAGAATATGACCCAACCCTTTGTTCACTTACGAGTCCACTCGGAATATTCCCTGATCGACGGCCTGGTGCGGATCAAACCACTGGTGGCCCGCGCTTCGGAACTGGAAATGCCAGCTCTGGCATTGACCGACCAGACCAATTTCTACGGTCAGATCAAGTTCTACAAGGCCTGCCTCGGGGCCGGCATCAAGCCCATTACCGGTGCGGACTTCTGGCTCAGCGAGGGCGGCGAGGAGCAGCCGACGCTGATCTCGCTGTTTGCCATGAACACCAAGGGCTACCTGAATATCACTGAGCTGATCTCCCGTGCCTGGATGGAGGGGCAGTATCACGGCAATGCCTATATTCGCCGTGAATGGCTGCCGGAGTATGCCGAGGGCGTGCTGGCACTCTCTGGTGCCAAATACGGTGATGTGGGCCGCGCATTGATTGCCGGTCGCACCGCCCAGGCAGAGGATCTCGCCCGGCAGTGGGCGCAGGTTTTCCCGGGCCGGTACTACCTGGAGCTGCAACGCACCGGCCGTCCGGGTGATGAAGATTACCTGCACGCGGCGGTGGGCCTGGCTGAACGACTGCAGCTGCCGGTGGTGGCCACCAATGATGTGCGTTTCCTCGAGGAGAGCGAGTTTGAGGCTCACGAGGTGCGCGTGTGCATTCACGATGGGCGGGCCCTGGACGACCCGCGTCGCGAGCGTCGCTACTCGCCGGAACAGTACTTCCGTACGGCGGAGGAAATGCAGGAGCTGTTCAGCGATATTCCGGAGGCCCTGCAGAACACTGTTGAGATTGCCCGGCGTTGCTCGGCCCCGATCCAGCTGGGCAAGTATTTCCTGCCGGAGTACCCGATTCCGGAGGGCATGACCGAAAACCAGTTCTTCGAGAAGATCTCCTTCGAGGGGCTGGATGCACGCCTGGAGACTATCCTCGAGCAGTCGGCCCCCGACTATGCCGAGCGCCGCGCCGCCTACGAGAAGCGGCTGCGTTTCGAGCTGGACATCATTATCCAGATGGGCTTCCCGGGCTACTTCCTGATCGTGATGGACTTTATTCAGTGGGCCAAGGACCACGATATCCCGGTGGGACCGGGACGGGGCTCGGGTGCCGGCTCGCTGGTTGCCTATGCGCTGAAGATCACTGACCTGGACCCGCTGCAGTATGACCTGCTGTTCGAGCGTTTCCTTAACCCGGAACGGGTATCGATGCCCGACTTCGACGTCGATTTCTGTATGGAGAAGCGGGATCGGGTGATCGGTTATGTGGCCGACTACTACGGCCGCAACGCCGTGAGCCAGATCATCACGTTCGGCACCATGGCCGCGAAAGCGGTAGTGCGCGACGTGGCCCGGGTGCAGGGCAAGTCCTACGGCCTGGCCGACAAGCTGTCCAAGATGATACCGCCCGACCCGGGCATGACCCTGGAAAAAGCGTTCGAGCAGGAGGATATCCTGCGGGAATTCCTCGACGGCGACGAAGAGGGCCAGGAAATCTGGGAGATGGCCCTGCAGCTCGAGGGGGTCGCCCGGAATGTGGGCAAGCACGCCGGTGGCGTGGTGATTGCGCCCACCAAGCTGACTGACTTCGCGCCGTTGTATTGCGATGAGACTGGCGCCGGCCTGGTGACCCAGTTTGACAAGAACGATGTGGAAGACGCTGGCCTGGTGAAGTTTGACTTCCTCGGCCTGCGTACCCTGACCATCATCGACTGGGCCAAGGACATGGTGGACGAGCAGCGTGCCCGTGAGGGCAAGGAGCCGCTGGTCATCGAGGCGCTGCCACTGGACGACCCCGAAACCTACAGGATGATCAAGCGGGCCGAGACCACGGCTGTGTTCCAGCTTGAATCCCGGGGTATGAAGGACCTGATCAAGCGCCTGCAACCGGATAACCTCGAGGACATGATTGCCCTGGTGGCCCTGTTCCGCCCGGGCCCGCTGCAGTCGGGCATGGTGGATGACTTCATCAACCGGAAGCACGGCCGCGCCCAGGTGGCCTATCCGGATGCCAAGTACCAGCACGAGAAGCTGAAGCCGATCCTGGAGCCCACCTACGGGGTGATCGTCTACCAGGAGCAGGTGATGCAGATCGCCCAGGAACTGGCGGGTTATACCCTTGGGGGCGCCGACATGCTGCGACGGGCCATGGGCAAGAAAAAGCCCGAGGAGATGGCCAAGCAGCGGGAAGTCTTCGCCAGTGGCGCGAAAGAGCAGGGCGTCGATCCCGACCTGGCGACGAAAATCTTCGACCTGGTGGAAAAGTTCGCCGGCTACGGCTTCAACAAGTCCCACTCCGCGGCCTATGCCCTGGTGTCCTACCAGACCGCGTGGCTCAAGGCCCACTACCCGGCACAGTTCATGGCCGCCACCATGTCTTCCGACATGGACAAGACCGACAAGGTGGTCACCTTTATCGAGGAGTGCCGGGCCATGGGCCTGGAGATGGTGCCTCCGGATGTGAACCTGGGCGCCTACCAGTTCTCGGTGGATGTGGACAACCGTATTGTCTACGGCCTGGGCGCCATCAAGGGGCTGGGGGAGGGCCCGATCGAGAATATCATCGCCGTGCGCAGCGAGGGCGGCCCCTTCACAGACCTGTTCGATTTCTGTTCGCGAATCGACCCGCGCAAGGTCAACAAGCGCGCCCTGGAGGCGTTGGTACGCTCCGGTGCCCTGGACAGCATCGGTCCGGGCGGGGAGGGCAGCGATGGCCTCAACTATGCCCGTGCGGTGCTGTTCAGTGCCGTGGACGAAGCGGTCAAGGCCGCCGAGCAGCAGTCGCGCAATAACAGCGCTGGCATGATGGACCTGTTCGGTGAGGTGGTGCCCACTGCCGCCGAGGGCGATGTCTATGCGGAATTCCGCCGTGCCCGGCCCTGGGGGATCCGCGAGCGCCTCGAGGGGGAAAAGAACACCCTCGGTCTGTACCTCACCGGCCACCCCATCGACGAATACGAGGATGAGCTGCAGCATCTGGTGAAGTCCCGCATTGCGGACCTGAAACCCGGGCGGGAATCACAGAAAGTGGCAGGGCTGGTGGTTGCCCTGCGGGTGATGAAGACCAAGCGCGGCGACTCCATGGCCATTGTCACCCTGGACGACCGTAGCGCCCGGATCGAGGCGGCGGTGTTCAGCGAGGCGTTTGGCGAGCACCGGGAGAAACTGGTCAAGGATTCCCTGTTGGTGCTGGATGGCCCGGTGGCCCACGATGATTACAGTGGTGGGCTGAAGATGACCGTCAACGGGGTGGCAACCCTGGATGAGCTGCGCCAGGGCAGTGTGACCGGGGTGCGCCTGAAACTGGACAGTGCCAGTGCACCGGCGGGACTGGCCCGACGGCTGTCCGCTTGCCTGCGCCCGTACGTGGGGGGCAGCTGCGGCGTGCTGATGGAAGTGGAGCGCAGCGATGCCCGCGGTACTTTCCGGTTGCCGGCAGAATGGAAGGTGGAGCCGAACGACCAGATGGTCCAGTCCCTGCGGGAGCTGCTGGGCCGCGACCGGGTCGTTCTCGACTATGTTGAGCGATAAGCCCGGGTTGCTGAGGCCCGGGGCGGCGGCCAAAAAGGAGATTACGGACGCCAAAGTGGCCAAACTGGCAACGCGGGTCGACTGCCCGGTTCTATGGGGGTAAGCTATGCCGCCATTATCGCCCGGTGGCATTTTTACAGTTGAAAGGCGCGGATTGCATGAATTTCAATTTTCTCGAGTTTGAACAGCCGATTGCTGAGCTCGAAAGCAAGATCAAGGAGCTGCAGCACGTCGGCGACGACAATGAACTGAATATCGCCGACGAAGTGGCCCGCCTGCGCGAAAAAAGTCGCAGCCTCACCGAGACCATCTATGCGGACCTGACCCCCTGGCAGGTGGTGCAGGTGGCCCGCCACCCGCAGCGTCCCTACTCGAAAGACTATATCGAGCGGATGTTCACGGACTGGGATGAACTCCACGGCGATCGCCACTTCGGAGACGACAAGGCCATTATCTCCGGTATCGCACGTCTCGATGGCAAACCGGTCGCGGTCATCGGGGAGGAAAAGGGCCGCTCCGTGAACGACAAGGTGGCACGTAACTTCGGTATGCCCAAACCTGAGGGGTACCGCAAGGCCCTGCGGATCATGGAAATGGCGGAGCGCTTCAAGATGCCGGTGCTGACGCTGATCGACACCCCGGGGGCCTATCCGGGGATCGACAGTGAAGAGCGGGGTATCAGTGAGGCCATCGCCCAGAACCTGGCGGTCATGTCGCGGTTGCGGACCCCGATTATCTGTACGGTAATCGGTGAGGGGTCGTCCGGTGGCGCGCTGGCGATCGGGGTTGGCGACCAGCTGAATATGCTGCAGTACTCCACTTACTTTGTGATTTCGCCGGAGGGCTGTGCCAACATCATCTGGAAAACCGTGGAGAAGGCGCCGCTGGCGGCGGAGGCCATGGGTGTCACTTCCAGTGTGCTGGAGGAGCTGGGCATTGTCGACGAAACCATCGCGGAGCCACTGGGCGGCGCTCACCGGGACCCGGGTGCAATGGCGGCGCGGTTGCAGGAGCGCCTGGTCGAGCAGCTGGACCGGCTGCGCAATGTACCTATCGACGAGTTGCTGGAGAAGCGCTACCAGCGCCTGATGAGCTACGGCAATATCACCTGACCGCCCGGATCGCTGGAAGCGAATAGCGTTGGCGGTCAGAAGCGGGCCTGTCATATAAAAAAGCCACGGCAAGTAACCTTGCCGTGGCTTTTTTTGTGCTCGCGCTCGCGGCCAGGGAATCCCCTGGTGAGGCGGTTCAGGGCGTTTCGGAGGCCAGCGCCAGGGACACCGTGCCCGGTCCCAGGTTAATCCCGCCGGAAAGGCTCATCACGGATTGATGGATTTTCACCTGGTGTTCCTCGGCGACTGACTTCAGCAGCTGGTAGCCCGGGACCTTCTCCAGGTCTGAGAGCTTGCCGGCGATACTTACCATCACGATAGGCATCAGTAGTTCACCTGCGCGGATTTTATCGACGGCAAGCCTGAACAGAGCCTCGGTACAGCGGTCGTACCCACGCAGGGTATCGGTGACGGTACTGCCTTCGTGGTGCATCGACAGGATAGGGTTCAGTTTCAGCAGGCGCGCGGCCATCGCCTTCAGCCAGCTGATGCTGTTCTCGTTCTTGCTGCGCGCGCGCTTGCGCACGTAATAGACATCGCGGATCGCGGCGTAGCCGTGCACCTTGCGGCGGAACTCCTCTGCCTTGGTCGCAACCTGGGCGCCGTCCAGGCCGCGACGGATCAGCGACAGCGTGTACAGGGCCAGCAGCCCCTGGCCGGAGAACAGCGAATGGGTATCAACCGTGTGAACCCGTACCGATCCATCCGCACCGCGGGTGGTGAGATTCTCGGCGGCGGCCACGGCGTTGGCATAGGTTGGGCTGTTGGCTGCGTTGATCGTCTGCACGACGATGTCGTTGTGGCCTTTCTTGATCGCCGCCTGGAGCATGCTTTCAATTTCCGCCATGGGAGCGGGCCCGGTGACAATCTGGTGGGAGCGATCCACCAGGGACAGGGTATAGAAGTGAGCCATCTGCGCGGGGTTGCGCTGGTCACCGAAAACATCCTTACCCACACTCACAGTATGCGGGAGGACCGGGATGGAAAATTTGCGTAGAAACTCATCCGGAAGGTCGCATCCGGAATCCACAACGAGCTGGACCATGTGTAACTCTTGTTTGAATTTTCTGTGAAAATTGTGGTGATTGTGCGTTGGCGGAATTTATCATCTGCCGCGGGGCAAGCCCAGCAGATCAGTACTGTTGTACTTTTCGAACAATAGAGTCGGAAGATTTGGCCCTGTGTTGCCGATTGGGTGGTTTAGGTGGGAAAAAGTTTTGCCGGCCGGCATCAATGGCAGGGAGGGAGCGGGCGGCATCCGATGCCGCCCGTGGTAAATCAGCCAGGCATCTGTTCCAGCTCGAGGCCGGCAGTCTCGTTAATCCAGCGGGCCACAAACAGCACGGACAGGGCCGCGCAAAGCATATACAGGGAGTAGGTCCCGGCCAACCCGACCAGGGCCAGCAGGGCAGGGAAGCTCAGGGTGATGGCAAAGTTTGAACCCCACTGGGCCAGTCCCGCCACTGCGAGGCCGGAGCCGCGCACCTGGTTGGGAAACATTTCCCCGAGCATCACCCACATCACCGGGCCCCAGGAAAAGTTAAAGAAGAATACATAGGCATTGGCGGCAATCAGGGCGACGATGCCCATCTGGTCGGAGAGTATCAGCTTGCCGCTCCCATCCAGGCTGGCAGTGCTGAATGCGGCGACCATCATGGCGAGGGTGACAGCCATGCCCACTGAGCCGAAGAACAGCAGTGGTTTGCGGCCGATGCGGTCAATTAGCCCCAGCGCGATCAGGCAGGCACCAATGCTGACCGCCCCGGAAATGACGTTGATCAGCAGGGCATCAGATTCAGAGAAACCCACTGATTGCCAGAGGACAGCGCCGTAATAGAAGACCACATTGATGCCCACCAACTGCTGGAATACGGCCAAACCGATACCTACCCAGACGATGCCCCGGATCTTGCCGGCGCTATCCAGCAGGTCGGCGAATCTCGGCTTGTGGTCGGCTGCCACGGATGCCTGGACATCGCGCAGCTTCGCATCCGCCGCCCCGGCGCCTGGATACAGGCGCTGGAGCTCGGCCCGGGCGCGATTGTCCTGCCGTGAAATTACCAGGTAACGGGGGCTTTCGGGGATCCATAGCAGGGCCAGGAAAAATACTGCGGCGGGCAATATTTCCACCCAGAACATCCAGCGCCAGGCTTCGTAGCCGTACCACCATTCGGTCATCGCCGACCCGGCCACCTGCGCCAGCAGGTAGTTGCTGACAAACGCGGTGAACAGGCCCGAGATGATCGCCACCTGCTGGATCGTGGACAACCTGCCACGCCACGCGGCTGGTGCAACCTCGCTGATATAGGCCGGTGACAGCACACTGGCCGCGCCTACGGCGAGGCCACCGATAACCCGGAATACCACGAATTCAAGCGAAGAGGATGCGATACCCGAGCCCCAGGCGCTCAGCAGGAAAAAGACCGCGGCCAGAAGCAGCAGCCGCTTGCGGCCCCAGATATCTGCCATCCGGCCAGCACCGAAGGCGCCGACGGCGCAACCCAGCAGCATGGAAGAAACATTGAACCCGGTACCGGCGCTGTTGGAATTGAAGGCCTGCTGGAGACCCTCGACAGTGCCGTTGATCACGCCGCTGTCAAAACCGAACAGGAAGCCACCAATGGTGGCCACACTGCAGATCAGCAGGATAAAGGCGAGGGGTGGGGAATCCTGGATTCCGGCGTGCCCCTGTTTTACTTGACTCTCAATCGCTTCCATCAACCGGCTCCCGTAACTTTATTCTGTTTTGCAAATAATTGTCGGTTGGGCGGGATTGTAGCGGTACTGACCCGCCAGTTATTGTAAAGAGTTGCTATTTCGGGCCGGCCTGGCTCGCTGTGGACCCGGCTGGGCGCATCCTTTGGTGTTGCAGGGATGGGTGTCGGACAGGCGGAGTTATCGCCACACAGCTGTAATAGAAAAAATGGATAAGCCAGATCCGGGTTTTCGATTTTATCGATGGCCAGATGCCGGTTACGCTTGGGTCCATGACAGGCACTTGAATTGAGGATACCCGATGAAAGCACTGATAAATCTGGTGGCATTGGTCCTGCTGGGAATCTCAACTTCCGGCGCCATGGCCGAAGAGCGAGTCCTGATGGTGCTGACGAGCCACGACCGGATGGGGGACACTGGTAAAGAAACCGGATTCTGGATGGCGGAGCTGACACATCCCTACTTCGCCCTGGCCGACGCGGGGATTGGGGTGGATATCGCGAGTATCGCTGGTGGTGAAGCTCCCATCGATCCCCGTAGCCTGGAGAAAGAAGATGCGGACAACAGCCGGTTCCTGGCCTCGGGGGAAACCCGGCAACAAATCCAGGATACGCCGGCACTGGCATCGGTAGATCCCTCTTCCTACGCTGCGGTCATCTTTGTCGGCGGCCATGGAACCATGTGGGACTTTCCGCGCAATGAAGCCGTCAACCGGGTGGCAGCGGCAATCTATGACCGCGGTGGCGTGGTGGCGGCAGTGTGCCACGGCCCGGCAGCCCTCCTGGGTATTACGCTGGAGGATGGCAGCAGCCTGATCGAGGGGCGCAAGGTGACGGGATTTACCAACAGCGAGGAGCGGGCAGTCGGCCTGGCCGGCACGGTACCTTTTATGCTGGAAGACGCTCTGGAGTCGGCGGGGGCGCAGTTCAGCAGCGCTGCGGACTGGCAATCCCATGTGGTCGTTGATGGCCGGCTGATCACGGGGCAGAACCCGGCTTCCGCCGGTGCCCTTGGCACCCGGGTGGCGGAGGCCATCCGCTAACCGGCTGGCCGCGGCATACCCCCACTGGAGTGTCGTGGGGATTGTTGAAGACATTGTTGTAGACTGAGCGCAACAGGGCGCCGGGCGAGAGTCGCCGGCGCCTTTTTCATTTTTCAGTGTGTGGCAGGTGCGGATTGGGCCGGTAGTATCCGGCGTGGGGAGATATGCACGATCAAGTCGGGAATATACAGCGACGGCTGGCAGCGGCGCTGGCGGCGCATCCCTGCAACGGGCGCCGCTGGGTCGCCCTGAGTGGCGGGCTCGATTCCTGTGTCTTGCTGCATCTGCTCAGTGCACTGGGCGTGCCCTGTAGCGCAATCCACGTGAACCACCAGTTATCACGGAACTCCGCGGATTGGGAGGCGCACTGCCAGGAGTTGGCCATATCCCTCGATATTCCCTTTGTCGCTGAGCGTGTAACGGTCAGCGACAGTGGCCGGGGGCTGGAAGAGGCCGCGCGACGTGCCCGTTACGCCGCCTTTGCCGGCGTCCTGCAGGACGGGGACCAGCTGCTGACCGCGCACCATGGCGATGACCAGGCGGAAACCTTCCTGTTGCGCCTGCTGCGCGGCGCCGGTGTGCAGGGCCTGGCCGGCATGGCGGCCGATCGGCCGCTGGGGCGGGGACGGCTGGTGCGACTGCTGCTGGGTATCGGGCGCCCGGAGCTGGAGCGGTATGCCAGGGAGGCCGGTCTCGCCTGGGTGGAGGACGAGAGCAATGAGGATACGCGTTTTGATCGCAACTACCTGCGCCGGGAAGTGATGCCCGGGCTGCGGGCGCGCTGGCCCCTCCGCGAGCGGGTGGGGCGTGCGGCTGCCAACCTGGGGGAGGCTGCGGAGCTACTGCAGGAGGTTGCTCTGGAAGACCTGCGGGCCTGTGGCTTGCGCAGCGAGCGCTGCGGGGAGAGTATCGGCCTGGAAGCCCTGGATACCCTGAGTCTGGCACGGCGCAAGAACCTGCTGCGGTACTGGGTGTACCAGCATGCATGGGAGGCGCCCACCGCGGTGCAGCTGGATGAACTCCTGCGCCAGGTGGGAGAGGCGCGCGGCGATCGCCAGCCGGCGGTCGAGCTCTGTGCCCTGTCCGCCCGGCGTTACCGGGAGCGCCTCTACTTGCTGCCGCCCCTGGAGCCCGCCGATCCGGACCTGGAGCTGGCCTGGTCCGGGACGGAGGCCCTTCGTATCCCGGGTGCCGGGATGCTGCTCCCCCCGGCTGGATGGCCCAGGGGGAATTACCGGGTGCGCTTTCGCCATGGTGGTGAGCGGGCCAGGCCGGTGGGGCGGCCGCATTCCCAGGTGCTCAAGAAGCTACTGCAGGAGTACGGGCTGGAGCCCTGGCTGCGCGAGCGGGTTCCACTAATCTTTGAGGGGGAGCGAATGCTGGCCGTTGGCGACCTGTTCCTGTGCCGCGTTGCCGGGAGTGAGTCGTTGCCGGAGGTCCCCCGCTGGCAACCGGAGACGTTTTCTGATTGAGCAGAATCCTGCATTCTGGTAGTCTGGCGTCCCATCTCGAGGCAGAGGAATGGCGCCACCCGGTGCGGCCTCTGCCAGCCCCGCAACCCGATTCCATCGGGCACTCAGATTGACCAAGGTTTTGCATGACGCGCTATATATTTGTTACCGGTGGCGTGGTTTCCTCGTTGGGGAAAGGTATCGCCTCCGCCTCCCTGGCCGCTATTCTTGAAGCGCGCGGCCTCAAGGTAACCATCCTCAAGCTTGACCCCTATATCAACGTTGACCCGGGCACCATGAGCCCCTTCCAGCACGGCGAGGTCTATGTGACCGAAGATGGCGCCGAGACGGACCTGGACCTGGGGCACTATGAGCGGTTCATCCGCACGCGCATGTCCAAGCGCAACAACTTCACCACCGGCCGGGTCTACGAAACCGTGCTGCGCAAGGAGCGCCGCGGTGACTACCTGGGCGGTACCGTGCAGGTGATCCCGCACATTACTGACGAGATCAAGCGCCGGGTACTGGAAGGCGGCCGCGACATGGACGTGGCCATCGTCGAAATCGGCGGCACTGTGGGAGATATCGAATCCCAGCCGTTCCTGGAGTCAGTACGCCAGCTGCGCGTGGAGCTGGGACTCAACCGCGCCCTGTTGATCCACCTGAGCTACGTGCCGTTTATCGCCACTGCCGGTGAGACCAAGACCAAGCCGACCCAGCACTCCGTGAAGGAGCTGCGCTCTATCGGCCTACAGCCGGATATTCTGCTTTGCCGCTCCGAGCGTGAGATCGACGAGGATTCGCGGCGCAAGATTGCGCTGTTCACCAATGTCGAGGAGCGGGCGGTGGTGCCGCTGCCGGATGCCAAGACCATCTATAGCGTGCCGCGCCTGCTGCATACCTATGGCCTCGACGATATCGTGGTGGAAAAGCTGCAGCTGGAGTGCGAAGCGCCTGACCTGTCCGAGTGGGACGGGGTTGTGGATGGCAAGCTGAATCCCGACCACGAAGTGAAAATTGCCATGGTCGGTAAGTACATGGAGCTGCTGGATGCCTACAAGTCGCTGATCGAGTCGCTGACCCATGCCGGTATCAAGCATCGCTGCAAGGTCGATATTGATTTCGTCAACGCCGAGGATGTGGAGGCCGAGGGCGGGCTGGACCTGATCAAGGACGCCGACGCCATCCTGGTGCCTGGCGGGTTCGGCGAGCGCGGCCTGGAAGGCAAGCTCGAGTCTGTGCGTTATGCGCGGGAGAATGGCATTCCTTTCCTGGGTATTTGTCTTGGCCTGCAGTCCGTGGTCATTGAGTACGCCCGCAATGTGCTGGGCCTGAAAGAGGCCAACAGCACCGAGTTTGATGTCAACACCAGTCATCCGGTGATAGGACTGATCACCGAGTGGATTGATAGTGAGGGCAAGGTCGAGAAGCGCGATGAGCAGTCCGACCTGGGGGGCACCATGCGTCTCGGCGGCCAGGAGTGTCGGCTTGCCAAGGACAGCAAGGCCCGTGAGATATATGGTGCGGATGTAATCGTCGAGCGCCATCGCCATCGCTATGAGGTCAACAACAATTACGTTGATCGCCTGCAGAAGGCAGGCCTGAAGATCGGTGGCTGGTCTGCGGATGACACCCTGGTGGAAATGGTCGAGCTACCGGAGCATCCCTGGTTTGTCGCCTGCCAGTTCCACCCGGAATTCACCTCGACGCCGCGCGATGGCCACCCGCTGTTTGAGAGCTTTGTAGCCGCGGCCATGCGCCAGCACGATAAGCAGGACGTATAAAAAACAGGGCCCGCCCGCGGGCCTTTTTGCATGTATACAGCCCATCTGCGTATTTCCCCCTGACGGTAGAGCGCAAGACAAAGGGAAGAAAATGAAAACCATTGAAGTCGGAAAAGTCCGGGTCGCCAACGATAGCCCCTTCACGCTGTTCGGCGGCATGAATGTACTGGAGTCCCGCGACCTGGCCATGCAGGTGGCCGAACACTATGTCAAAGTGACCGAGAAGCTCGGTATTCCCTACGTGTTCAAGGCTTCCTTCGACAAGGCCAACCGATCCTCCATCCATTCCTACCGAGGTCCGGGTATGGAAGAGGGCCTGAAAATCTTCGAGGAAATCAAGAAGACTTTCGGTGTTCCCCTGATCACCGATGTGCACGAGCCAGACCAGGCTGCACCAGTCGCTGAGGTGGTGGATGTAATCCAGCTGCCGGCCTTCCTGGCCCGGCAGACAGACCTGGTGAAGGCGATGGCGGCCACCGGCGCTGTGATCAATGTGAAAAAGCCCCAGTTTATGAGCCCGCCGCAGGTGAAGAACGTGGTGGAAAAGTTCGCCGAGGGTGGTAACGAGAAAATCATCCTGTGCGAGCGCGGTGCCTGCTTCGGTTATGACAACCTGGTGGTGGATATGCTGGGCTTCCGCACCATGATCGATGCTTCCGGCGGTGCGCCACTGATTTTTGACGTCACCCACTCGCTGCAGATGCGCGACCCCTCTGGCGCTGCCTCAGGTGGCCGACGCGCCCAGGTGACCGAGCTGGGACGTGCGGGACTGGCGGTGGGCATCGCCGGCCTGTTCCTCGAGGCACACCCGGATCCGGATAAGGCCCTGTGTGACGGGCCCAGTGCCCTGCCGCTGGAGAAGCTGGAACCTTTCCTGGCCCAGATGAAAGCGGTGGATGACCTGGTGAAGGGCTTCGAGCCGCTGGATACCAAGTAGCGCCGGGATCGAACAAGTCGTGGGGGTTATTGTCCCCGCGGTCGAACACTTTCAATTAAATAACTTTCAACATGGAGTCTGTTAATGAGCAAGATCGTTGCTGTCAAAGCCTTTGAAGTGCTGGATTCCCGTGGTAACCCCACCGTGGAAGCGGACGTTGTCCTGGAGGATGGTTCCATCGGTTCCGCCTGCGCACCCTCCGGTGCATCCACGGGCTCCCGCGAGGCGCTGGAGCTGCGTGATGGGGATAAGGGGCGTTACCTGGGTAAAGGGGTGCTGAAAGCGGTAGAGAATATCAACACCACTATTGCCGACCTGCTCAAGGGTATGGACGCCGCTGACCAGCGTGCGCTGGACAAGGCAATGATCGATGCTGACGGCACCGAGAACAAATCCACGCTGGGCGCCAATGCAATCCTGGCGGTTTCCCTGGCGGCGGCCAAGGCCGCGGCGGCTTCCAAGAATGTGCCGCTTTACCAGCACATTGCGGAAGTGAATGGCACGGCGGGTGAATACACCATGCCGGTGCCGATGATGAATATCCTCAATGGTGGCGAGCATGCTGACAACAATGTGGATATCCAGGAATTCATGATCCAGCCGGTAAAGGCCAAGAGCTTTGCCGAAGCCCTGCGCCAGGGTGCCGAGATCTTCCATTCCCTCAAGAAGGTACTGTCGGCCCAGGGCCTCAACACTGCCGTGGGCGATGAGGGTGGTTTTGCTCCCAACCTGCCGTCCAATGAAGCTGCACTGAAAGTAATCGCCGAGGCGGTAGAGAAGGCTGGCTACAAGCTGGGCGACGACATTACCCTGGCTTTGGACTGCGCCTCATCCGAATTCTATAAGGACGGCAAATACGACCTGTCCGGTGAGGGCAAGCAGTTCGACAGTGCCGGCTTTGCTGATTACCTGGCAGACCTCTCCGCGAACTATCCGATCCTGTCCATCGAGGATGGCATGGACGAGGGTGACTGGGATGGCTGGAAGATCCTCACCGACAAAATCGGTGACAAGGTCCAGCTGGTGGGCGACGACCTGTTCGTAACCAATACCAAGATCCTGAAAGAGGGTATCGAGAAGGGCGTGGGTAATTCCATCCTGATCAAGTTCAACCAGATCGGTTCCCTGAGCGAGACCCTGGACGCGATCAAGATGGCCAAGGAAGCTGGTTACACGGCGGTGATCTCCCACCGTTCCGGCGAGACCGAGGATACCACCATCGCCGACCTGGCCGTGGCAACTGCTGCGGGCCAGATCAAGACCGGCTCCCTGTGCCGGTCCGACCGCGTGGCGAAGTACAACCGCCTGCTGCGTATCGAGGCAGAACTGGACGGTAAGGCTCCTTATCGCGGCCGCGCGGAGTTCAAGTAAGCGCCTGTCCCCGCGAATGCGGCATCTTGCCGCATTCGCGGGCCGGTAAATGATTGACACCGTTATGAAATGGTTGCTGGCTTTCCTTGTTGTTTCCCTGCTTGTCATGCAGTACCGCCTATGGGTCGGTGAGGGCAGCATGGCGGAAGTATCGCGGCTGCAGCGCCAGCTTGACGAACAGCGTGAAAAAAACGCGGCCCTGTTGCGGGAAAACCGGCAGCTGTTGCGTGAAGTGCGCAGTGTCAAGGAAGGTACCGAAGGGGTCGAGGCGAAGGCACGTTACGACCTTGGCCTGATCAAGGAGGGCGAGACACTGTTTATCTTTCTCGATCCCGAGGAGGGCCAAAACCAGTGATTTCAGGCTACTGGGTAGTGGTTCCCGCCGCAGGGGTGGGCAAGAGGATGGGGGCCGATCGTCCCAAGCAATACCTCCCCCTGTTGGGTCGCCCACTCCTTTCCCTCACTCTGCGCAATATCCTGACCTGGCCGGGGCTGGCCGGTGTCGTGGTGGCAGTATCCGATGATGATCCCTACTACCAGCATATTCCAGAATCCTCGGACAACCGGGTGCACCGGGCGACCGGTGGCCCAGAGCGTGCCCATTCCGTGCTGGAGGCCCTCAACTTCCTTGCCGGCCGGGTGGCGCCTGAAACCCAGGTGCTGGTACACGATGCAGCCCGGCCCTGTATCTCGCTCGATGACATCCACGCGCTGCTCGATGACGACAGCGAGCCAATGGCATTACTGGCACAGCGGTCCAGCGACACGCTGAAGCTGGGCAAAGCGGAAGGGGGTTGCGAACGGGTGGCCGAGACCCTTGATCGAGCACACATCTGGCAGGCGCAGACTCCCCAGCGGGCACCGCTCGGGGAACTACACCGCTGCCTGCGCAGGGGCCTGGAGCGGGGCGAGGGCATTACCGATGAAGCCAGTGCACTGGAGCTGGAGGGCCATCGCCCGCTGCTGGTGGAGGGCCGCAGGGACAACATCAAAGTGACCCTGCCTGCGGACATCCCGCTGGCCGAGGCTGTCCTGAGGCTGCGCTACGCGGCGACGGAACCCAGGCGTTGAACAACTGCTGAAGCGACGGGCGACGGGTAAGTAACAGAGAGAAGAATCGCAAGTGAGTATTCGAATTGGCCAGGGCTTTGACGTGCATGCCTTCGGAGAGGGAGACCATGTCATTCTTGGCGGTGTCAGGATTCCCCACAGCCGCGGGCTCGAAGCCCACAGCGATGGAGACGTATTGCTCCATGCGCTGGCCGATGCCCTCCTGGGCGCGCTGGCCCTCGGTGATATTGGCCATCATTTCCCCGATACGGACAGCCGCTTTGCGGGTGCGGATAGTCGCGGCCTGTTGCGCCACGTGGTCGGGGAGATACAGCGACGCGGTTACCGACTGGGCAACGCCGACTGCACCCTGATTGCTCAGAAGCCAAAAATGGCACCCCATATCGGTGAGATGCGGGCCAATATTGCCGCTGACTGCGCTGTCGCTCCCGCTGATGTGAGTGTCAAGGCGACCACCAGTGAGCGCCTCGGGTTTACCGGCCGGGGTGAGGGCATCGCGGCCATGGCGTCGGTGCTGCTGGAGCGCGTGGATGACTGAGCAATGGGACCTGGACTGGCCGCGTACACTGGGCGGCCCGGCGATCAGCGCCCTGTTCCGGCGCGAGCCGGAGGATTTTGTGGTAGAGGAGCTGGCTGCTCCCACACTCGCCGAGTCGGGTGAGCATGTCTACCTGCAGGTTCGCAAGCGCGGCGCCAACACCGGCTGGGTGGCGCAACAGCTTGCCCGGGTGGCTGGCGTGGCACCGCGGGACGTGAGTTATTACGGTCTCAAGGATCGCCATGCGGTCACCACACAATGGTTCAGCGTCTGGCTGGCACAAAAGCCCGAACCCGACTGGGGCGCCGTGGTCAATGAGGAGATAGAACTGCTCCAGCATGGGCGCGGCCCGCGCAAGTTGCGTCGCGGGGAGCATGCCGGCAACCGCTTCCGGATCCGGCTGCGTGATGTGCACGGTGATCGGGATAAGGCCGACACACTGATCGACCGCCTCTCTGGCGGGGTGCCGAATTATTTCGGCGAGCAGCGCTTCGGGCGCGCTGGTGGCAACCTGTCGCTGGCGCGGCGGCTGGCAGAAGAGGGAGGGCGCAGCCGTAAGAGCGAGCGTACTTTCGCCATGTCAGCAGCCCGCAGCTGGCTGTTCAACCAGGTCCTGGCGCGGCGGGTGCTGGACGGCAACTGGCAGCGGTTACTGGACGGGGAGCCCGACACCATGCCCACCGGTCCCTTGTGGGGGCGAGGCAGGAACCCGGCCGGCGCGGCGCTGGCCGAACTCGAGGCGCACGCGATTGAGCCGTGGCAGCCCTGGTGCGACTGGCTGGAGCACTGTGGTCTCAAACAGGAGCGGCGGCCCCTGGTTCTGAAGCCGGAGGCGCTGGAGAGTGAATGGCTTGGCGATGACCTGGAGCTGGCCTTCGCCCTTCCTGTCGGTGCTTTTGCCACCGCGGTATTACGGGAACTGGCAGAACTGGCCAACGTTGCGAATGCCGCCATAAAATAGACGACAACTAAGAATCATAACCGGCGACAGAGCCGGCACGCCGACGGGACCAGGGGCCCGTCGCCAGTTGAAAGGGACACTATGGACCGCTTGAAACGCGAAGGGCTGGGGATGACATCCCAGCGCACCCGCAACCGCCTGATACAGCGTCTGCGGGAAGGGGGAATCCAGAACGAGGAAGTGCTCGAGGTAATGGCATCCACCCCCCGTCACCTGTTTCTCGATGAAGCCCTTGCCATCCGGGCTTACGAGGATACCTCGCTCCCGATCGGGTATGGCCAGACGATTTCCCAGCCCTATATTGTCGCGCGGATGACTGAGTTGCTGCTGAGCCGCGCCAAATCCCTGCACCGGGTGCTGGAGGTCGGCACCGGCTCCGGGTACCAGACGGCAATCCTTGCGCGGCTGGTTGAGCACCTGTGCTCGGTGGAGCGCATTGCCCCGCTGCTGGGGCAGGCACGAAGCCGGTTGCGGGAGCTGGGTATATACAATGTGGAGACAAAGGTCAGTAGTGAGGGATTCGGCTGGCCCGAGAAGGGGCCCTTCGATGCAATCCTTACCGCTGCGGCGCCGTCCAGCATCCCGATGGAATTGAAGGAGCAGCTCGCGCCTGAGGGGGTCCTGGTGATTCCGGTAGGTACCGAGCGCCAGTTCCTGACCCTGGTGACGCGGCGGGAGGACAGCGACCGCTTTGAAGTCGAGCGGCTGGAACCGGTCCGATTCGTGCCGCTGCTGTCGGGGGTGATTCGTTGATGGACGGCCTGGCCTCCCTGAAAAGCCGCTATTGGGGCATTGTGCTGCGGGGCATGGCAATGGGCGCCGCAGATGTGGTTCCCGGCGTTTCCGGTGGCACCATTGCCTTTATCACCGGGATCTACCGTGAGTTACTCGACAGCCTGAGCCAGATCGGCCCGCATTGCGTGACTTTACTCAGGCGCCATGGCCCCTTGGTGGCATGGCAGTACATCAATGGCAATTTCCTCCTGGCGCTGTTCTGCGGGATACTGGTGAGTGTGTTCAGCCTTGCGGGCCTGATCAGTTTCCTGCTGGATAATTACCCAATAGTGGTCTGGTCTTTCTTTTTCGGCCTGATCCTGGCGTCCACCGTGCCTATCCTCCGCCAGGTCCCCCGCTGGGGCTGGTCGGTGTTCGCCTGCCTGGTGCTGGGTGTACTGCTTGCGGTGGGTGTCAGTGAGGTCCGCCCGGGACAGGTGACCGCAACGCCGGTAACCCTGTTCCTGTCCGGAGCCCTGGCGATCTGCGCCATGATACTGCCCGGGATTTCGGGCTCTTTTATTCTTTTGTTGATCGGTATCTACCCGCGGGTGCTGGAGGCGGTGCACGAACTGCAGGTTGCCAACCTTCTCTGTTTTGCAGGCGGGGCGGTTACCGGGCTTATGCTGTTCAGCCGGCTGTTATCCTGGCTGATGCACCATTTTCCGGCCCGGACCCTGGCATTCCTCGCCGGTGTGCTGCTCGGCAGCCTTAAAATCGTCTGGCCCTGGAAGCTACCGGAAGAATCGTTAGTGGCGGGGGACAAGTTGACCCCGCTGTTGTCCAACGCGCTGCCGTGGCGATTTGCCGGGGAAACCGGGGCCGAGCCGTTCATCCTGCAGGCGACAGCGGCCGCGTTGCTGGCGGTGGTGCTGGTCCTTGCCGTAGATCACCTGGGCAGGGCAGTAAGCCCCGCGCACAAATAAGGGGCGCGAAAAGCTACTTTCTTTCCCTGTGACCTGTTTTAGGTCGGATGGACAGTGTTTTCTGTGGTTTGGGGGCACAATTTCGGAACATTTTTTTATACACTTTTTCCATAAATGTTCCGGGTTGATGTAAAAAGAGAATAATGGAATGTCACTTGATTCAACATTTTAGGCACTGCCAATGGCGCGACAATGGTTCTGCTTTCAGTCAGAAAGCTCGTCGTGTGTTTAAAATATTAATCTTTGGACTGTTGCCGGTCGCCATTGCCGCGTGCTCCAGTCCCGCGGCGCCCACCAGCTCCCTGGCCCAGCCTCCCAGTATCCGTATAGGTCACCATACAGTCAGCAAAGGGGAGACTCTCTATTCCATCGCCTGGCGGTACGGGCGGGATTATCGTGAGCTCGCAGCGCTGAATGGTATAGGGGCTCCGTACAGTATTTACCCAGGCCAGCGGCTGAGACTATACGGTAAGGCGCCGCGCGTTGAATCACGGCCTGAGCCTGTCGCCAAGTCCCGGCCGGCTTCGAGGCCGGTGGTGAAATCCGTCGCCAGGGCACCGGTAAGAAAACCGGAACAGGCAAGGCCAAAGCCGCCTGTGCGCTCAAAATCCTTGACACCCCGACCGGTTAAGAAACCGACACCAGCGCCCTCGGGCGGCCCCATCCGGTGGCAATGGCCTGCCCGCGGCAAGTTGATCAGCCGCTTTGCTTCCGGGGACCCCCTCCGCAAGGGAGTTGATATTGCCGGGGAAAAGGGGGACTCTGTCCTTGCAGCAGCCGATGGCACTGTGATCTACGCGGGAAGTGCGCTACGAGGCTACGGAAACCTGCTGATCGTCAAGCACAGTGAGGAGTATCTGAGTGCTTATGCCCATAATCACAAGCTTCTTGTGAAGGAGGGCAGCACGGTGAAAGCGGGGCAGAGGATCGCGGAACTGGGTTCAAGTGGTACCAGCCGCAACAAGCTCCACTTCGAGATCCGTCGCAACGGTCAGCCGGTCGACCCCATGACCTACCTGCCATAACCCAGGTGGCCCGAAGGCTCTGCAGATAAAAATGGATTTTTGTTTGTACCACTTGAGGTAGTCACCGGAGTAGTGACGGCTGCAAGGTCGGCATCAAGATAGTCCTTCCTTGTAAGTGTACCCGCGCCCTCCCCAGCGGTCGTCCAGGCCCGGTGGCTGTCGCGCCGAAAGTAACGGGGCTCCTTGGCCCTGCTTGCCCGAGGTGCGGCTGATATTGGCATAGTACAAGGAGTTGGGGAAATGGATGCACAACGGCAACACCAGTCTTCTGTGGCTGGCGAAGCAGATCTTCCTCCAGAGTTGGCAGCAGATCAGTCAAAACAGAAAGTTCAGGCAAAGCCTTCCGGAGAGGCTAAACCGAAAGCCGGGCGCCGGCCCGTGAAAAAAGCGGCAAAAACAACTTCCGAGCCTACACCGCTCAAACCCCGGGTGCGCAGGAGCGATAGCGATACCTACCTGCAGAAGAACCTCGACGCGACCCAGCTTTACCTCAATGAAATCGGCTTTTCCCCCCTGCTGACAGCGGAGGAAGAGGTTTACTACGCGCGTAAGGCCCTGCGCGGTGATGCGGCAGCGCGAAAGCGCATGATCGAGAGTAACCTACGGCTGGTGGTAAAGATTGCGCGTCGTTATGTAAGCCGCGGCCTCGCTTTGCTCGATCTTATTGAGGAGGGCAACCTGGGCCTGATTCGTGCGGTGGAGAAGTTTGACCCGGAGCGCGGTTTCCGTTTTTCCACTTACGCCACATGGTGGATCCGCCAGACAATCGAGCGGGCCATTATGAACCAGACGCGGACTATCCGGTTGCCGATTCATGTGGTCAAGGAGCTGAATGTCTACCTTCGCGCTTCGCGGGAGCTGGCGCAAAAGCTCGACCATGAGCCCTCGGCGGAGGAAATCGCGACGCTGCTGGAGAAGCCCGTTGAGGATGTCGAGCGCATGCTGGGCCTGAATGAGCGGGTAACGTCGGTGGATACCCCGATTGGTCCCTCCTCGGAAAAAACCCTGGTGGACACGATACCGGACCAGCATGAATCTGACCCGGCCGAATTGCTGCAGGACACCGATCTGTTTGACAGCATCAATCGCTGGCTGGAGGAGCTGCCGGACAAGCAGTGCGAGGTGGTTTCCCGCCGCTTTGGGCTGCGTGGCTACGAGGCCAGTACCCTGGAAGAAGTAGGGCGTGAAATTGGCCTGACGCGCGAGCGTGTGCGGCAGATCCAGGTCGATGCACTGAAGCGCCTGCGGGAAGTCATGGAAAAGCAGGGGCTCGACGGTATGTCACTGTTCGGGAATCTCTGAACCGCAGTATCCGCACGGCTGGCAGCACTGTTACCGGATCAAAGGCCCGCATCACGGCAACGGATGCGGGCTTTTTGGTACCGGTTCTTTCGGGGGCCGGTCCTACTTTTGTACCCAGCGACCACGGTTGTCCTGGTAATAGGCGCCGGGTGGGAGGCGCGCCTCCAGTTTCTCTGCGGCGCGAGCGGCCACCTGGGCGACAGAGATGCCGTTGCGTTTGGCAATGGCGGTGTACTCGCGCTTGCGTTTGGCGTTGACCTCAGCGACGAGCTGCTCCAGTTCTGCCGAACTTTGGTCGACTACGGCGATATAGCCGCTGTTGGCCTCACCGACAAGCCCCTGGTTACGGGCGGCATCCAGGGTGATGGCGGCGGCGGGTAGTGCAACTGCGAAAGTCAGGGCCAGCAGGATGTGCTTCACGGTTTTCATCATAGGCTCCTTAGAAAATACCTTCCTTGTCCTCGAACAGATTCTCCAGCTCACGGTCCACCTTGACGCGGATTTCGTGCTCGATCTTTACGTTCAGGTTAACGGTAATCGGTTCGCTGGGTGCCTGCACCGCAACCGTTGGGGTACAGCCGGTTGTCATCAGGGCGGCCGCGAACAGTAAAGGTCGCAGTGGGCGATAGTTCATCTGGCACTCCTTCGATTCAACGCCATTCTATTCTAGGGTACCCAGCTTAACCCAAACTGAATCGGGTTTACCCGGGCAATTGCTCACTGGAGCTGTTTTTCCAGGGCGTCAGCCAGGTCCCGGCTTGCCTGCAGTGAGCGGAGCATGGCGGGGATGTTGTTTTCCAGGTTGAGGTTAATGATCAGGTCGCGGTCCTTGTCCACGGAAGCACTGCGCCCCACCAGCTTGAGTTTCATCTGCATGTCACCACTGGGGGGATACTCGAGGGTGCCACTCAGCGAGCGGTAGTCGTAATCCTCCAGTGCTCCCGCGAGCATTTTGAGTTGCGGATTACTGGCGAGCATTTCCGGCGAGAAGGCACCATAGTAGCGCAGGCGACCACCGGGCGGGCGGGCCTTGACCGTTCCGCTTTCCACCGTGATCCCCCCTGCATCTGTATGCAGGGGGATGGTCATGTCCAGTATACCGCTAGCGGCAAAATTATCGGCCTCCATTTGATTGCTCAGGGCTTCGAGCGAAACGCCGGCCAACGACACTTGGCTACGCCGTTCTTCTCCATTCAGGTTCCAGGTAACTGATTCAGATTTTACGCTCCCGCCGAGCAGCTCTGCGCTGAGCCCGCTCATTACCAGGTCTCCACCCGGGGACAGCGCCAGCTGGAAGCGGGCATTCTCGATAGGAACGCCCACATCGATGCTATCGATTGCGATAGGCTGCGGCTTTAGGGTGTACCACTGTCCATTCTGTCTCGCCAGCGAAATATCACCGGTAATTCCCACCGCAAAAGTCTTGTCATAAATGGCTGCAATGCCTTCCAGTTCGGTATTCAGCATATCTGAGTCTCGCGCCGGCCAGGAAAGGCTGCTGACAGCGTGCAGCCGGCCGGAAACCAGCTCCACCGGTAAACCTGAGACCGCGTTGCTGAGGGGCCTGTCCCGGCTGAATACTGCCCCAGGGATAGAAAATGTCAGGGAGCCTTCATCGGTTGAGAAGTCATGTTGCCATTTGCCATTGGCCTCGAGGTGTCCCAGTTTCACTTTGGAATCGCCATGCAGGGCCTGATTGCGGAAGTCAAACTTGCCCCGGGCCTCGGCAATTACCTGATACTTGTCATTAATTCGGGTACTCCAGTCATCGCTGCTGTAAACGCCGGAAATCCGCAGCTTGTCCTGTTGGCGAGCCAGGTCCAGCTCTTCCAGCTTGATCGATCCCCCACCTTCCAGGTGCCCGGCCTTGAACCATACGAGCGTCGCCAGCAGGTCGCCGGTGCAACGGACAACCTGCTGCGAACCGGCCTTGCAGGAAAGGTCGCCGGATTCAATAGTGGCACTTTCCGCCTCCAGCCCGCCCACCTTCAATGACGCTGTGCTGATGTTAAACTGCTCGCTGTCCAGTCTGCTTTCTCCGGTACCGAATACCAGTTTTCCTCGCAATGCAAGGCGGGTGTCGGCGATGGAAGCACCGGTTTTCCCGTCGACGCCCAACTTCGGTGCCTGTGCTGTGAGTGAGATCCTGCATTGCTTGTCAGAACCTGTTCGGCACTCCAGTGATTCCATCGTAGCTGAAAGTCGTTTTGTGCCCGAGTGGTCCGCCAGTGCCAAGTGGATTGTTTCACTGTCTAGGGTGATCGGGCCGGGCCAGCGGTCCGCACGGAGTCGAACAGGTCCCTCCAGTGTTGCCGATGCCCTTGCCCGCTTGAGAGACAGGGCCTGGAAAAGCTGCCGTATTGCCGTTGGCATTGTGTTTCCTGCAACAATATCTGCACTGGGCTGGCCCCCGGGCTGGAGCTCCACGACCAGGTTCGTGGCGGCACTGTCACCAGTAAACTGGTCGACAGGCGGCAGGGAGGCAGCGGCGTTGAACAGCACTTCGCCCTTGGCGCTGCGGATGCCGGCCGCCCGTAGTCTGCCAAGGAAATTGTCGGGGCTGGATTCGAGGACAGAGACGGTCGCTGCCAGGTCGAGCGAGCCATTGGCTGAGACACGGGAGACACCGGCTTCGCCATGGGCCTGGACCGCGGCAGTGAGGAGATGCGTGCCGGGGGTGCCGATCGCTGCCAGCCGCAGGTGCGCAGCCCCCATGGCCCGGGGAACTTGCAGGGGTTTGAGGCTGGCCAGGTCCAGTCGAAGCGGTTTATCGGTGGTCAGGACCATTCTCATTGGTAGCGGCGGCTCCAGCGCGGTGAGATTGACCGCTGCTTCCCGACCGTCAATCCTGATGGTTGCTGGCCCGTAGCGTTCCAGGCTTAACAGGTTGTCGGGGATATTGCCGTTCAGCGCTACCTGCAGTGTCCCGCTGGGGTGACCAGTGGTTACAGAGTGATACAAGGGCCCCAGAATCTCCCCGATATGGGCCCCCACTGGCAACCTTGGGAGGGCTTGGCCAAGGTGTTCCAGGTTGAGTGACAGGGCAAGTTCACTGGCCCAGGAATTCGGCGGTGTACCTGGTGCGCCAGGGCTTGTGTCCGGTACTAAAGTCCCGCTGATTTCCATGGCCGGGGAGGATGGTGACTCTCCCAGTGCGGCCTCTATCCCCAGTGGCGCGTTCCCGAGTGTCGCGGGATCCTGCGTGTCCATGATCAGCAGTCCCGCCACTCCTGCACCGGAGATCCGGAACCTGATCTGACGCCCGCTTCCAGGGCGGTCCAGCTGTACCTGGAGTGGATGATCCGGGGCCCCGGCGGGGACCAGGTGGCGGACGTCCAGGCGAAGTGGCAATGCCCGCCGGACTATCGCCAGGAGGTCACTTAGGTGGACCCTTTTTACGGCTGGGCGAGCGGCAGAAGAGGGCGGGGTGCTGCCCAGGCGCAGGGTTTCGACGGTTATTTCGCTCCGCGTCGCCGCACGTCCGAGCGCCAGGCTTAAAGGGTTCAAAATTGTGATGCCCGTCAACTGGACTGGTGTACCGCTGGACAGGACCAGCGACACGTAACGGATGTCCAGTCCACCGGGGGTTAGTTGCAGGCCCTCGATGCGCGTGACCTCGGCTTCTCCGGCAAGGTGGTTGGCTAGCCCGGTTGCCAGGCGGTCCCGCTCGAGCCATGCCCACCCCAGTATGACTGCCAGAAGGCAGCAGATCACAAGCAGAAATGTCAGGCGCGACCTGGTCACATTCGGCCCCTGAAGTGGGATTGACTACGGTGTTTCTGGGCCATGCCGGTTGCAGGCGCTGGCAGGAGACAGTGTAACCGGCTGGAGAAAAAAAATAACGCGGGGTGCCAGCAGCCGTCCGTTGCCTGTCGTCGATTGCCTGGGGCGACGACTGCCCGCTGGCTGCAATGGCGCTTTTTAGCTCGCCCGCATGCTGATCGGGCCCGGCGAAGAATGCTGGCTGGAATCCCCGGGGGCGCGGAGGTTATAGTTTGCGCCTGATGCCCGCCGCCCCAGGTGTGCGGCGACTTAAGCACTTCCGCAAGCAAGCCAAGGGAATTACTCAATGAAAGACGCCCAGCCGCGCACAGTCCGTCTCCGCGACTACCGGGTACCCGATTACCTGGTGGACCAGACCCGCCTGCACTTCGAGTTGCAGCCCCGGGGTACGCTGGTCCGTTCCCAGCTGCATATCCGCCGGAATCCGGAAGCAGTGGCGCAGGAAAACGGCGGGGCGGACATTAAGCTGCCACCGCTGGAACTCCAGGGTGTAGAGCTGGAATTACTGTCACTCGCGATTGACGGCGAGCCCGTGGCAAGCGAGAGCTTCAGGACCTCAGTCGAGGGGCTGTCAGTGGATGTGGAGCGACCTGAGTTCGTGGTGGAAATCAGCAATCGCATCAACCCGGAAGACAACACTTCCCTGGAAGGCTTGTATCTCTCCAACGGCATGTATTGCACCCAGTGCGAGGCAGAGGGTTTCCGCAAGATTACCTTTTACCCGGACCGCCCCGATGTCATGTCGCGGTTCACGACCACGATCGTGGCGCCGCGCGACTACCCTGTCTTGCTATCCAACGGCAACGAAGTTGAGCGAGGCGAAACGGAAGATGGCCGCCACTTTGTTACCTGGGAGGACCCATTCGCCAAGCCGTCCTACCTGTTCGCCCTGGTGGCAGGGGACCTGCAGCATGTAGAGGACGCCTTTATTACAGCTAGTGGCCGCGAGATAAAGCTGCAAATCTTTACCGAGTCAAAAAACATCGGCAAGTGCGAGCACGCCATGCGTTCCCTGAAGAAGGCCATGCGCTGGGATGAGGAGGTCTACGGGCGTGAATATGACCTGGATATATTTATGGTCGTGGCGGTGGATCATTTCAATATGGGCGCTATGGAAAACAAGGGCCTGAATATCTTCAATTCTGCCTGCGTCCTTGCCAGCCCAGAGACTGCCACTGACGCGGCCTTTCAGCGTATTGAGTCGATCGTTGCCCATGAGTATTTCCATAACTGGTCCGGTAACCGGGTGACTTGCCGAGACTGGTTCCAGCTGAGCCTGAAAGAGGGCTTTACTGTTTTCCGCGATGCCGAATTTTCCGCTGATATGAATTCCCGTGCGGTCAAACGGATCGAGGATGTGTCCATGCTGCGCACGGCGCAATTTGCCGAAGACGACGGTCCCATGGCACATCCGGTGCGTCCGGATTCCTACATGGAAATTTCCAACTTCTATACCCTGACCGTCTATGAGAAAGGGGCTGAAGTTGTGCGCATGATCCATACACTGCTGGGCGAGGAAGCATTCAGGCGTGGCAGCGACCTGTACTTTGAGCGCCATGACGGCCAGGCGGTCACCTGCGAGGATTTTGTCAAGGCTATGGAAGACGCCAACGGTGTTGACCTGCAGCAGTTCCGCCGTTGGTACAGCCAGGCGGGGACACCGGTACTGGAGGTTACGGATGCTTATGACCCCGGAACCGGCGATTACGCACTCACGGTGCGGCAGTCCTGTCCGGCCACCCCGGGCCAGCCCGAAAAGGCACCGTTCCATATTCCGTTGAAAATGGCGCTGCTGGATCCTATCGGCAATGATATGCCGCTGGACCAGGCGGGTCACACCGAACTGGTGCTGCAGGTCAGTGAGGCGGAGCAGACGTTTCGTTTCAAGGGATTACCGGAAAAGCCACTGCCGTCGCTGCTGCGCGGGTTTTCCGCCCCGGTTAAACTGCGCTACGGCTATACCCCCGAGCAGCTGTTGTTCCTGATGCGCAGCGAGTCCGATGCGTTCAATCGCTGGGATGCTGGCCAGAGACTGGCTTTCATCGCGCTGGAATCCCTGCAGCAGGATTATCGCGCGGGGCGGGAGATGCAGCTTTCCCCCGAATTGGTATCCGCCTATCGCGCGGTGCTGCAGAACAGGGAGCTGGATCCGGCACTGGTTGCCGAGATGCTGTCCCTGCCCAGTGCACAGGTGCTGGCGGAAGAGGCCGGGGAGATCGATGCGCAAGCGATCATTGCGGCCCGGGAATTTGCTGAAGTGTCACTGGGACAGGCCTTGCACGAGGAATTACTGGCGACTTACCGTGCCTTTACCCGGGAGGGGCCATACCGGCCCGAAGCTGATGATATTGCCGCACGCCGCCTGAAAAACACCTGTCTTGCTTTCCTAGCTGCCACCGGGGAGGCCACATACCTGGCACTTGCCCAGTCCCAGTTTGAGAGTGCCGGCAACATGACCGACAGCGCAGCTGCCCTGGCGGCACTGGTTAATCGTGGTTCTGAAGCGCAGATGCACGGGGCCCTGGATAGCTTCTACAAGCGCTGGCAGGAGGATACCCAGGTTGTTGAATTGTGGTTTGCGTTGCAGAGCAATAGTGCGCGTTGCGGTACCCTGGAGCATGTTCGTGCATTGATGCAGCACCCGGCGTTTGAACTCAAGAATCCCAATAAGGTGCGCGCCGTAATTGGTGGTTTTGCCAACCGCAATTTCACCCAGTTTCACAAGGCTGATGGCAGTGGCTTTGAGTTCCTTTCTGACCAGGTCATCGCCCTGGATAGGCTAAATCCCCAGGTGTCGGCTCGCCTGGTGACGCCCCTGACCCGCTGGAAAAAATACCGGGAAGCCGTTGGCAGCCAGATGCATTCGGCGTTGAAATCAATCATGGAAAGTGGCCAGCTTTCAGCGGATCTCTACGAGGTCGTAAGTAAGAGCCTCGCTTGATTGGTGGCCGCCGGCGGCCCGGTATATTCTGGCCGCGATCACCCTCCGGTTGATACTGGTGCCTTACCACCGATTAGCCGGGCTGCATCAGAGCATCCGGCTATCCCGATCGCGGCCCAGTCGTACGAGCTCCAGTCCACGACTGGTAATAGCGAGTTCGGTAACCGACGTGTAGTCGGGGCGAAATTGGCAGATTTCAGCAGATTCCCGTGTGTATGCGACCACGGAATTGATCACCATGAAGTGGCAAAATACCGCGGTATCCTGCTGCAGGTTCTGCAGGTACTGCATGATGTCCTTGCGCCATTGCAGTTGATGCGGTTCCAGCTGGTTCCATTCCGCATCGAGTAACGAGCGGACCCATGGACCGCGCTCGGCCAGGGGTAGGTCCAGGGGAGAGGGGATCTCATTGACCGCTGACTCTATGGAGATCTCCCGCCCCCAACGCCGGGCCAGGGGTTCTGCTGTCTGGCGCGCGCGGCTTTTGGGGCTACTCACCAGCGCGAATTGAGGATTGACTCCCATAGTCTGCGCCAGCGCCGTGGCCTGCCGGTGTCCCAGTGCTGTAAGCGCCGGGTCTTCCACTCCGGCCACTTTGGCTGCCTCGCCATGCCTTATCAGCAGGATTTTCGTCACTGTATTCCCCCTGGTTACTGCGATATTGCCGACAGCAATACCACCATGCACTTAATTCAATGACTGCCGTTGCACTACGGCCTAGTTGCACTACGGCCTAGAGGTAGCGCCCAATCAAGTCGTCACCAATATCCTGCCATATCCGGGTCACGGTTGCCCGGTCAAAGGTGTGGGCCTCCGGATGTTCTCCGAAGCGCCGACTGTGCCCCTCGGTGAAGGCGGGCCATTCCGGGCCGGGGTCGCCGGTTTCCGCGAAGTTCAGCCAGGCTTCTCTTACCGCACAGCTCAGGGCATCGGCATCCTGTTCGCCACCGTACAGGTCGTGCAGGCTCTCTTCTCCATGAGTACCGAACACATAGCCCAATTCGACTGCATGGCAGGCGCCGAGCAAGGGCTGTGCGGCGAGGGGCTGGGCGAAATGATAGTGGTAGCGCTTGCCCGCATGTGCTTCCAGCAGTCGTAGTCCCGGCACTGTGAATATCATATCTGTCAGCATCAGGTTCCATGCACGGCTCCATTCTGGCCAGGGACTGGCTTCCAGGGTACGGGCACGGCTGTAGTAGTGATCCAGCAGGTCATTGAGTTCAGGTTCCGGTAGCAGCCAGTTCAAGTGGCTCACAATCCGGGCCCTGTCGAGGGTAAAGCTGCCTGGATCACTGACACTGAACAGGTTCCACTCCTCCAGGTTGCTACCTACGAGGAGTGGCACTTCCGTAGCGTGTCCCTGGCGAACGGCCTCAATGGGTGTGACTGTCAGCAGCTCCCCGTCGAGCACGGGCTTGAAAGGCAACTGCCCCCATTCCCGTTCCAGGCGTGGATCCGCGAGGATCTCCCGCTGGGCCTGGAGAAGTTGCCTGGTCGTGGCTGCGGCCGGCGATACACCGGAATTGCATTGCAGTTTCCCTACAAATGCTTCCGCCAGGCTATTTGCCCGGTCGCGGTCCTGGATTGCGCAGGGACTGCCACTCTGTATCACGGCGCGATGGAATAGCCCCTTGCAATGGGGAATGGCCATCAGGGCGGTGATGCTCATGGCGCCAGCGGATTCGCCGAACAGGGTGATATTGTCCGGGTCTCCCCCGAATGCGGTGATATTCGTTTGGACCCAGCGAATTGCTGCAATCTGATCCTGTACGCCCTCATTGCCACTGGCTTCCACATCACTACACTCTGCTAATCGCAGGAATCCCAGACTGCCGAGGCGGTAGTTGAGTGTTACCACAATAGCTCGACCACTCGCCGCCAGGTGGCGGCCGTTATAAACCGGTTGGCAGCCGGATCCCATATAAAAAGAGCCTCCGTGGATCCAGATCATCACCGGCAGTTTATTGGTGCACGCCTGAATGGATGCGTAAATGTTCAGGTAAAGACAGTCCTCGCTCTCCGGCGGCTCGCCGCCTGGTCCCAGGATTTCCATCAGCGTGGATGGGTTTTGCGGAGCAGGCATTCCGAAACAGTATGCCGCTAGTGGTGATTGCCATCTTGGGAATGGTTCTGGTGGACGCCATCTCAGGTCGCCGATTGGGGGAAGGGCGTAGGGGATACCCAGGAATAGTGTGACACCGCTATCGACGTCAACCTGGCCGAGAATCGGGCCGGCTGGCGTATCGATAATTCTATTGTTTCCTGAGCCGCCAGCCCGGGTACACCCGGACTGCTTTTTCCCTGTCATCAAATGTTCCTCTTCCCTGATTGCCCCGCCAGGCGGGCTCTCCGGAGTATAGCCGGCGTCTTATTTGCTCTTGAAATGTGATCGAGTACTGTCCATAAAAAAAGGACTGCTCAAATTTTGTTCACAAGTCGCGGACGAAATTCGGGCTCTTGTTCAATTAATTCAGGGAATAGGCTCCCGCCAAGGTAAATAAGACAGCTAAATGCTCCAGGGCGTCACTCCGCTGTTCGTGTGAATGGATTTCACGATGGGATACGTAGTCAGGTGACAGCATGATTGGAAAAATTTACGACAGGGAAACCGGGTCGGTCAGGGAGGCGCCATTGGACGGCCTGGCGCTATCGTCTATCGGGATCGTCAGTCTCCCCTTGGGGCTTGATGAAGTTGCGTCGTACGCAAGGGATGGCAATGACCTGATCATTATCCTGGAATCGGGCGAGCAGGTCGTGATCGCCAATTTCTATCAGATCGATGAGGATGGTGAGCAAAGCCACTTGGTCCTGGAGGGTGGTGAGGAGCCGATGATGCTCGCCATGCTTGGTGGATCAGGCTATCCGGTTGCTGCTGCCGCAGCTCCCGCTGCAGCCACAACCGCAGGTGTGAGTTCCTGGTTGATTCCCGGGTTGGTGGGTCTGGGCGCAATTGCCATCGCGTTAGATGACGATGATGGCAGGGATGGCTTCCAGCAGACAGGCAACAATACGCCCTCTGGCCGGCCACTACCTCCAAATCCCCCCGGTCCGCCCCCGGACAGCGATGCAGATGCTGACTCTGATGCAGATGCCGATGCCGATACCGACGCCGATGCCGATGCAGATGCCGATACAGATGCCGATGCCGATGCGGATGCGGATGCGGATGCCGATGCGGATGCCGATGCGGATGCGGATGCGGACGCCGATGCCGATGCGGACGCCGATGCCGATGCCGATGCGGACGCCGATGCGGACGCGGATGCTGACGCCGATGCGGATGCGGATGCGGATGCCGATGCGGATGCGGATGCGGATGCGGATGCGGATGCCGATGCGGATGCCGATGCGGATGCGGATGCCGATGCGGATGCCGATGCCGATGCGGACGCCGATGCGGACGCCGATGCGGATGCCGATGCGGATGCCGATGCGGATGCCGATGCCGATGCCGATGCGGATGCGGATGCTGACGCCGATGCGGATGCCGATGCGGATGCTGACGCCGATGCCGATGCGGATGCTGACGCCGATGCCGATGCCGATGCCGATGCCGATGCCGATGCCGATGCGGACGCCGATGCGGATGCTGACGCCGATGCGGACGCCGATGCGGATGCTGACGCCGATGCCGATGCGGATGCCGATGCGGATGCTGACGCCGATGCCGATGCGGATGCCGATGCCGATGCGGATGCGGACGCGGATGCTGACGCCGATGCGGATGCCGATGCGGATGCCGATGCGGATGCCGATGCGGACGCCGATGCGGATGCCGATGCCGATGCGGATGCCGATGCGGATGCGGATGCCGATGCGGATGCGGATGCGGATGCCGATGCGGACGCCGATGCCGATGCGGACGCCGATGCCGATGCCGATGCTGACGCTGACGCTGACGCCGATTGCGACGTCAACATCGATATAGATATCGACATCAACTGTGACTGTGACGCCGATGCGGATTCAGACGCGGATGCCGATGCTGACGCTGACGCTGACGCGGATGGACACCCGAGCCCCATAGGCCTGGGTGGATACTGCGATCCCGACTGTCAGATAAAGGATGTCGATGTAGACATTGATATCGAGAGGGACGGGTGTGACATCAATATCGATATCGACATCGATATCGAATGTGATGCAGACGCTGACTCGGATGCGGACGCCGATGCGGATGCGGATGCGGACGCCGATGCCGATGCCGATGCCGATGCCGATGCCGATGCTGACGCCGATGCGGATGCGGACGGTGATGCCGACGGTGATGCCGATGGTGACGCGGACGGTGATGCCGATGGTGACGCGGACGGGGATGCCGACGGTGATGCCGACGGGGATGCCGACGGGGATGCCGACGGGGATGCCGACGGTGACGCGGACGGTGACGCGGACGGTGATGCCGACGGTGACGCGGACGGTGATGCCGATGGTGACGCGGACGGGGATGCCGACGGTGACGCGGACGGTGACGCGGACGGTGATGCCGATGGTGACGCGGACGGTGATGCCGATGGTGACGCGGACGGTGATGCCGACGGGGATGCCGACGGGGATGCCGACGGTGACGCGGACGGTGATGCCGACGGGGATGCCGACGGTGATGCCGACGGTGATGCCGACGGGGATGCCGACGGGGATGCCGACGGTGACGCCGATGGTGACGCGGACGGTGACGCGGACGGTGACGCGGACGGTGATGCCGACGGTGACGCCGACGGGGATGCCGATGGTGACGCGGACGGTGATGCCGACGGTGACGCCGACGGTGATGCCGACGGTGACGCCGACGGGGATGCCGATGGTGACGCGGACGGTGATGCCGACGGTGACGCCGATGGTGACGCCGATGGTGACGCCGATGGTGACGCGGACGGTGACGCGGACGGTGATGCCGACGGGGACGCTGACGGCGACCAGGACATTGAGGTAAGTCTCAGCGACGTAATCCCCATGGGGGACGACAACGCTGGGATGCGCAGTGAGCCTGGAGAGTCAGAAGAGAGTGGATCGGGAATGCTGTCTGACGATCAGATGGGCCCGGACCTGGATCTTGATGATCTCGTCAGCGACTGTGAATCTGATGCAGGGTCGCTCTTCTCGGTAGCTGATACCGATGATGACACTGCGTCAGGATACACATTCTCGGGTGGTGGAAGTGGCCTCCCGGATGGCCTGGATAGCACTATGCACGCCCAGGACACTGATCCCGTCCAGGATATGTGGCAACAGAATGGACCAGACGACGTCTGATCCAAAGGAGGCTTAGCAAACGGGAAACACCGGGCCCAGGGCTCGGTGTTTCTTTTTTCGACTAGAATCTGTGAAGGAAAAAATTCAACAGTGGTGCCGGGTATAACAGATCCGTACCGGATACCTCTCACGCCAGAGTAAGTGAAAATAGTGGATTCAATGCAGCGACTATGGATAGTCACGCTGGCATCTCTCACCGCCATGTGTGTGCAGCAGGCTCAATCCCAGACCGGACCCGGCTCGACTGACCGTCCGGCCCGAATAAGTGAATCGGCAGTCCAGCAGGAAGTAGCGTCACCTCCTTCTACTGTCAGTCACTCCCAGTACTCACCACAACAACTGACTATGACCGAAGCGGTACACCAGGCTATCGACTGGCATCCAGTGATCGCCGAAAGCGTGGGTGAACTATATCGGCGACAGGAAGGTATTCGCGTCGCCCGCTCGGGTTATTTCCCGCAGCTAAGCGCGGGCGTCGTCGCCGGCCAGGATAGTGAAAATGAGGGAGATGGCAACGGGCACGCCGTACAGCTCTATGTTTCCCAGGTGATTTATGACTTTGGGAAAATATCGAGCGGTGTGGATCTTGCCAAAGCTGAGGTCAGTCGATCCAGGGCTGAAGTGCTCCAATCAATTGATCAGGTTGCCCGGGATACCGCAAATGCAGCGGTGGAAGTCCAGCGATACCAGGCACTTCTGGACATAGCTGATGAGCAGATAGAGAGTGTCTCGTCAATAGCATCACTGGTAAGAATGCGCAGCGAGCGAGGGGCCAGTTCTCGCTCGGATGTGTTGCAGGCCCAGGCGCGCATCGAAGCCGCGCGAGCCTCGAAACAGCAGGTTATCGCAGGCCTGGCCCGTTGGCGCAGTACTCTGAAGAACCTGGTCAATGCAGCCGCGCCCGTAAGGGTTTCGATGGCAGAAACGGAGACAGTGACGAATGCCTGTGAAGGGGCGCCAGGGGAAGTGCTTGCCTCACCGCGTGTCCTGATTGCTGAGGCGTCACGTGCTGAAGCAATGGCCCGCCTCCAGGAATCCAAAGCTGACGTCTGGCCAACCTTGTCCCTGGATGCGAGCTATAACCGCTACCTGGACCAGACCTATGTCGATACGAATGTACTCGATGAGAACGAGTCTGCGGTGTTCCTCAATCTTTCCATGCCGATCTACCAGGGCGGCAGGTTGTCGGCAAGTAAGGAATCTGCATCTTATGCACTGAGCTCTGCCGACGCCGCAAAGGATGCTGCCCGGGAGGCTGTTACCAGGGAATACCTGGCAGCCCAGGCACAGGCGAATGGCCTGGATCGCAGCCTGGGAATTCTGGACTCCCGTGAAAATGCGATCAGGGAGACCAGGAACCTCTATCGGAAACAATATTCATCACTCGGAACTCGGACCCTGCTTGACCTGTTGAATTCGGAAGAAGAGCTGCAGCAGGCACGCCAGGAACGTGTTGAGACCCGATATGACCTGAAGGCACTCGAGATAGAATGCCTTTATAACACCGGGGACATTCGCAGGGCATTCGGAATAGAGGGTAGGGCGGTCCAGGGCGTGGAGGTGTTGCCTTGAATAGCGAGAGCGTAGTTGAGCACGACCAGTCAGAGACAACCAGCCGTAACACACAGTTGGACTTTCGACCATGGTTGGAAGCAATTGTTACAGTATCCCGTCATTACCGGCTGGACTGCTCGGCAGAGAATATACGGATAGCCGCCGAGT
Source organism: Microbulbifer sediminum (assembly GCF_021729035.1). Taxonomy (GTDB): domain Bacteria; phylum Pseudomonadota; class Gammaproteobacteria; order Pseudomonadales; family Cellvibrionaceae; genus Microbulbifer; species Microbulbifer sediminum. The sequence goes on from NZ_JAJSAP010000008.1 coordinate 122,799, forward strand.
GGGGAGGGAACGAAAGTGTCGAACTTGTGCTGAGACAGATGGCACGCCAGGCTGGGCTTACTATCAAGTTTTCAACATTTGACCAGTTCGACCTGAGCCCCTGGCGCCTGCCAGTGGTACTTCAGTTAGACGACGGACAGGTCGGTGTGGTCGAGACAATCGGAAGGAACGGAGTCCTCGGCATTGTTTGGTGCGGTGACCAGGGCCTGGAAAGTCATACCAGTGTTGACAAGATTGCTGGAAATATCCGCCACCTGGTGATCCTGCGTCCCAGGAAAACACTCAGTGATGTCAGGGTGGACGACTACATCAAGCCAGACAACCGGCATTGGTTCCGGAAAATCATACTGAAGGATATCAGGCCTTACGGTCATGTGATGTTGGCCACTACTGTGGCAAACACGCTGGCCCTCTCCGGAATACTGTTTGCAAAGCAGGTCTATGACCGGGTTATCCCGGCGGAATCCATGTCGACCCTTTATGTACTGTTCAGTGGCGTTCTGCTGGCGATCATCTTTGATTTTACCATGCGGGTAATGCGGGTAAGGATCACTGACCTCCTGGGGAAGCGAGCTGATATTCGTGTCTCTGACCTTGTGTTCGGGCATGCGGTAAGGCTGCGGAACTCAGCAAAGCCCAAATCGACAGGCACATTTATTTCCCAGCTTCGGGAGTTGGAGCGCGTGCGCGACATGGTTACTTCGACCACTATCCTCGCAATCGCGGACATGCCATTCTTTTTCCTTTTCCTGCTGGTTCTGTGGGTCATAGCCGGTCCCCTCGTTCTGATCCCGCTATTCGCCATGCTCTTGCTCGTAATACCGGGGCTCCTTGTCCAGAAGAAGCTGGCGAGGTTGTCTGGTGAAGCGATGCGTGAATCCTCATTGCGCAACGGCATGCTTGTAGAGACAGTGCAGGGGATGGAGGATATAAAGACCCTTCAGGCGGAGCACAGGTTCCAGCGTCAATGGAACCACTTTAATGCTGTCACTGCGGACTCGAACCTCAAGCTGAGATATCTCACCAGTAAGCTGGTGACCTGGACCCACAATGTCCAGTCGTCTGTCTTTGCGCTGACTGTGTTGTTCGGGGCGCCCATGGTGATGAACGGAACCATGACAACTGGTGCGCTTGTGGCTGCCTCGATCCTCAGTTCGCGGATGATGTCCCCAATGTCCAATATCACCCAGGTGCTCAGCCGCTGGCAAATGGCCAAGTATGCCCTTGAGGGGATCGACAATATCATGAATCTCCCGGTCGACCAGCCAGAGGGGAGTAAGCGCGTACACAAAGCCTCTATTAGCGGTGAATACGAATTCCACAATGCGGAATTCAAGTACGATGCTGAACAGAATGTACCGGCGTTAATCATATCGGACCTGACGATAAAACCGGGGGAGAAAGTTGCATTACTCGGAAAAAATGGTGCAGGGAAGTCGACTCTTCTCCAGGCGCTTTCCGGAATACTGGAGGCCAGTGCGGGGACAGCAAACCTTGACGGAGTTTCAATAGCGCACATTGATCCGGCTGATGTCAGGAGAGACGTAGGCCTCCTGAGCCAGGGATCGGGACTCTTCCACGGGACATTGCGCGAGAACCTGACCTTAGGCGCACCGAATGCAACGGATGATGAAATTATCTGGGCACTGGAGATGTCCGGAGCCCTCGATATGGTGAGAAACATGCCTAAAGGGCTGGATCATATGGTGTTGGAAGGTGGCGCAGGGCTTTCCGGTGGGCAAAAGCAATCACTCTTGTTATCGAGACTATTGATAAGGCAGCCACAGGTCCTTCTCCTGGATGAACCCACAGCATCCCTGGATGAAGCCTCTGAAAGGCGGTTTATCGATAACCTTTCGGCCTGGGCCAAAAAACGGACGCTGGTGCTTGCGACCCACAGGGTAAGTACGCTCCGGCTAGTGGATCGCATCCTGGTTATCGATAGGGGCAGGATTGTAATGGATGGCCAGAAGGAGGCGGTAATGGAGAAATTATCCCGATCTGATCGGCAGGTGGCCAAGGATCGAGAGCAGGTGACATGATGATTGTGGGGGCAAAAGGTAGCCGGCTAAATCCCTCTGGCAGTGAAGGTTTAGGTTCCCGTACTAAATCTATCCCTCTCCTGGATGCGGACTACCAGGCCGGCGAGAATCAGTATGACGAGCATGACGAGTCAACACTGATCAACTCAAGGCGCGTTGTCTGGGTCTTCTTTCTCCTGCTGGCCGGGCTTATCTGCTGGTCCTACTTCGCCAAGGTTGACGAAGTCTCATCCGGTAGCGGTAAGGTGGTGCCAACCTCACGTGAGCAGGTCATACAGTCGCTCGAAGGGGGTATCCTTGCTGATCTCAAGGTCAGTGAAGGAGATATCGTCGAACGGGGGCAAGTCCTGGCACAGCTCGACCCCACAAAAGTACGCTCGAATGTAGAGGAAAGTTACGCTCGCTACCGTGCAGCCATAGCAAGTGTGGCGAGGCTGACAGCGGAGGTCAATGGTACGGACCTGGACTTTCCGAGAGAACTTGATTCCCATGATGAACTGAAGGCAAAAGAGCGAAAACTATACAAGACACGAAAAAACAGCCTCGAGGAGTCGCTTCGCGGTGTCAGGGAGTCACTTGACCTGGTTGAGAAGGAGCTATCAATAACCCGTTCGCTGGTCAGTTCCGGCGCTGCAAGCAATGTCGAAGTCCTGCGCCTGAGCAGGCAAAAATCAGAACTTAAGCTGAAAATCCGGGAAATCAGGTCCGAGTATATGGTTCGGGCCCGCGAGGAGCTGGCCACGGTCAGTGCTGAGGCAGAAGCCCTGTCCTCGGTAATTGAAGGGCGATCGGACTCCCTGACGCGATTGACGTTGAGGTCACCGGTAAGAGGCATCGTAAAGGATATTGAAGTCACTACGATTGGCGGCGTCCTTCCGCCCAATGGCCGCCTGATGGAAATCGTTCCCCTGGATGACAAGCTATTGATCGAAGCACGTATATCTCCACGAGATATCGCGTTCATTCACCCTGGACAGTCGGCCAAAGTAAAGATTACGGCGTACGATTACTCTATTTATGGGGGACTGGAGGGAAAGGTGACGACCATTTCACCCGACACGATCCAGGATGAGATAAACCGGGATGAATACTACTACCGCGTCTATATCCTTACCCAATCCGATGCCCTGATCAACAAGGATGGCAATCGCTTTCCAATTGTTCCAGGAATGGTTGCATCGGTTGATGTAAAAACCGGGTCAAAGACGATTTTTGACTACCTTGTTAAACCCATTAACAAAGCCAGCGAAGCCCTCAGGGAGCGCTGAGCAAGCTGTGGCTGCACTGTGGTTAGGAGTGGGTTTTCCAGGATCGGAGCTTGATGGTTATGAAGTTCTTATTGCTGGCAGGGGTTTTTCTCCTGTTGATGTGGGTCGTCGTCAACTTTTCCTGGGGACAGACCCGGCAGGTTACGCTCACGGCGGAAGTGGTTGTACACAACCGTTCGGATGTCGATATCAAGGGATATACCCATCGCCTCTCGGTTCCCCTAAGCGATCATATGCAGCAGCGGCTGCTCAGTGTCCGCTATGACTATCCAGAAGCCCTGAAGCGAAAGAGCCACAGACTTGGCAATGGTGAGTATGTCGAAATGGTATGGGATATTCCGGCTGGCAAGACGTCGACTCGCCGGGTGGAGTTCGACCTGGAAATAACCAGGTATGATTTCCATAAGGACACTCCTGTTCACGATTCACCACCACCTGATGAATATCTTCAACCGAGAAAGTATATCGAGTCTGACGCCGAGCCCATTCGCAAGCTTGCCACACATATTCGCAGCACGTTCGACACTGATGAAGATCGTCTGAGAGCGGCATTTCTGACTCCACAGCAACTACTTGAATACGATGTGCAGTCTACAAAGGGTGCGCTTTATGCGGTCAATGAAGGAGAGGGGGACTGTACGGAGTATGCCGCCCTGTTTGTTGCTCTTGCCAGGGCTATGGGTTATCCGGCCAGGATTACCTCTGAATTTTTAATGACATCAAAGACAGAGTTCAGTCAGCCAAACCATCATGCCGCGGAAGTGTATATCGACGGACGCTGGATACCTGTGGACCCAAACCTGGCCTTGGACTCCCGTTTTGGCTACGGCTTCGGCATTGGTGGAAAGGATAAAATTGTGCTAAATCGCGATTTCACCTGGGTATGGTCAAACTTATGGCCCAGGGAGCTGCGGGGGAAGAGAGACCAGGTGGATGTAAATATCCGCTGGCGCGTGAAGTGATATTTCGAGGGTTCTCAAATGTTTGATCATGTCCCTGTCGGTACCGATAAACTTTTTGAAGTGGAAAACGATTTCTCGGAATCACCGCTTATGGAGAGAGAGGGCGATATTGCAACTGCATTAATCAGTGCAGAGGCAGAGCGGCAGAATTTCGAGGTGAAGCGATATAAAAAGCTCGTCTATGATGTCTTGTATAACAACAATCGCGTAACCTTCCTCCAGAACAGTCCGGAAAACTCTGCAGTATACAGTTATTGTGCGAGGCAGAAACATATCGCCAAGGAGCTCATGGCAAGGCAGGGAGTGCCGGTTCCGGAGGGAAAGGTATTTGAAGATGTGGAGGCCGCATGGAATTACATTGAGTCCTGTGATGCTGGCATGGTGCTGAAGCCCCTGGATCGCGCTTACGGATCGGGAGTAACCACAGATGTCAGAACCAGGGAGCACTTCCTCGAGGCCTGGGGGTATGCCCGGGAGTATGGGCGGGAAGTGCTTGTAGAGAAGTGCATAAAGGGCTATGACCTTCGTGTAGTGGTTGTAGGCGGGCAAGCGATAGCTGCACTATCGAGGATTCCGGCGCATGTCATCGGTGATGGGCAGAGCACCATACAGGAACTGGTTGACCGTAAGAATCTACAGCGCGAGAAAAATCCCTCCTTACAGATTGACCTGATTACCCGGTTTGACCTGCTGAAGCATAACGGCCGTTCACTCGACGATGTCCCCGGAAAGGGTGAATATGTGCAGTTGACCAGTGTGGCAAACACCTCTGCCGGCGGGGATGCTGTGCAGCTTTTGCATCTGGTACCCCAGGAGGTCGTAAAGATCGCGGAAAAAGCTGCCCGTTGCTTCCCCGGGCTCACCCAGACGGGCGTGGACCTCATGGTCGATGATCGGGGCGATGAGGTGCTTTCCCACGTAATCGAAATCAATTCCAACCCGGGCATCTGTGATGCTGTGTTCCCCAGTTATGGTAGCCCCGTGAATGTTCCGGGGAAGCTTCTGCGCCATGTTTTTTCCACTGCCCGGCGGGAAAGAGCGGATATTACTGAAGGTGGAGTCGTACCAGCATCGCCGTATGTTTTCGCTCCTCGTCTCCGTGTTCGTGCCACTGGTGAGAGTGAGCAGGTGGCTTATATAGAGCAGGCTGCAATTTTGGCAAATCTCAGCGTATCCCATATATCCCCTTATGTCTTCGAAGTGTCAGATGGTACTGGCGAAGTGCTGTTCTACCAGGGGATGCCTGACAGGACTAACATTATTTCGAGAAAAGTCTCCAGGGACAGGAAGTGGCTCAAGGAGATCCTGTCGGAAGCCGGGCTTGACAATAGCGGTCCGAGAACCGATACGCGTCAACTGTGCCAGTACCGACTGATAGTGATTAATGGCAAGGTTGTAGCCGGCATTGATGGCGGGGCTTATACCGGAGAAGGCAACACGGCGGGAAAGTACGTTGACCAGAGAAGGGATATCACCGAGTCGATACACCCTGGCTTTGTAAAGGCCGCACTGGAAGGCGTAAAGGCGACATTCAGTCCTTATTTCGCTGGCGTGGACGTGCTTGCGGAGGATATAGAGCTTTCACCAGGCGAGCAATCGTGGCAGGTTTTGGACGTCATGTGTAATCCCAATTTTGTGCTCCATCACTATCCATCTGAGGGTGTTGGCCGTGATATTGCCGGTGCCTTGCTGAGGTCACTTTTCCCTAACGCAGATTGGGGATGTACTACGGATCGCTGTGTTTATGTCGTAGTGAAGGGCAGGGTCCAGGGTGTGGGCTATAGGGACTGGGTACAGAGGGAAGCTGTTCGCCATGGTGTTCAGGGATGGGTCCGGAATCTTCCGCATGGTGATGTGGAGATATTTCTCAATGGACCCCCGGCGGCTGTGGCTAGCCTGCTCACGCTCTGTGAGGAAGGTCCAGTTCGAGCAAGGGTCTCTGAAATCTCGGTAAAGGAGTATGGGCCAATGAATCAGCGTGCATTCCTTGTGTACCGATAGGCGATGACGCGTCAATATTAATGTGTTATCCGGGGCTTTTCTTATACTCGTGTAATCGTGACTGGTCTTCGCGGCCACAGTTATTCAGCGCCTTTTAGCTATCGTTCAGGCGGGAACCCTATGTGGTTCCTTCAGGCTGAAACGGTTTCTATTTACAAGAGGAGTTGCGCGATCCCTTTGTCAGGTGGTGAATGGCGGTTAACGGAATGTTTCCCGACCAAGCCCAGGTAAAATACCGGGTTATTGTGTCTATATTTACCGGTAACACAACTCAAAACTTGTGCATTATCAATAGACCGAGAGATCGCTTTAGCTTGAATTCGAGGAGGAATTGACGGATATAGGGTGCTGGTGTATCTCTGCATTGCGCCGGGGTCGCCGCGTGAATTCCCTAGAATGGTTAACTTACCTGAGGATGGCTTAGATGCTTGTACAGATACCGCAGGCTGCCGACAAGCTGTTTTCCATTGAAAACGACTACGAGAGCTCCCCGTTTCACCAGAGAGATGGCAATATTTCAATTTCGCTGATCAGTTTTGAGGCGCAGCGGCTGGGATTTCAGGTAAATCTGTACAAAAAAATGGTTTTCGACGTCGTCTACCAGGGTAGGCGTGTCGCATTTCTACAGAACAGCCCTGAGAATTCTGCTGTATATACGTTTTGCGCAAAAAACAAGAGTATCGCAAAGCGTCTCCTCCAGAGGGATGGTGTGAAGGTCGCCGAAGGCCTGGAATTCGAAGACAGGGATTCAGCGCTGCGGTATTTTGAGTCCTGTAATTGGCCTGTTGTCATAAAACCAGTCAATAAATCCCATGGAACAGGTGTGACTACCGGCGTGGGTTCTCGTGATCATTTTATGGATGCCTGGGATTATGCAAGCCGGTTTTCCAGTAGAGTTATCGTTGAGAAACACCTGAGCGGCTATGACTTGCGCGTTATCGTAGTCGGGGGAGTGGTAGTATCTGCCTACGCCAGGTTGCCTGCCAGCGTTATTGGTGATGGGAAAAGTACGATTCGTGAGCTTGTGGATAGCAAGAATCGGCAAAGGATGAAAAACCCCTCCGCAAGCATTTCCTTGATCAGGCGCTTCGACTTTCTCGAACAAAGTGGCAGGTCTCTTGGAGAGGTCCCGGGTGCAGGGGAGTATGTTCAGTTGGCGAGCGTAGCCAATATCTCTGCAGGAGGTGACGCAGTACAGATTATTGAGTTTTTGGGCGGTAGTGTGCTGGATACTGCCCTGAAAGCCGCCGCTTGCTTCCCTGGGTTGGCCCAGGTAGGCGTTGACCTTATTGTGGATGAAAGCAAAGAGCAGGTGACAGCGGAGGTGATCGAAATTAATGGGAACCCTTCAGTTTCCAGTTCAGTCTTCCCGAGTTACGGCCGCCCAGTAAACCTACCAGAAAGGCTTTTGAAGTTTGCTTTTAGCAGTGCGCGCGCTGGAGCGAAGACGCTGGATGACCTGTTTTGCGCAGCGAGGCCGTATATCCTGGGAGAAGGGGTCAGAAAGTTTGCCACAGGTACGCATCCGCAGAGAGACCTGATCAGCCAGGCAGCTTATGCAGCCAATCTCCGAGTCAATAAAATCGATGATCTGGTATTTGAAATAACTGATGATTGCCATCGCGTAGTGTTCTACAAGGGCATTCCAGACCTTACCAGCGTGGTGTCACTGAAAATATGCCGTGATCGTAACTGGGTCAGGGAGGTGATAGGGGACGCAGGGGTCGTGAGCGGGAGGCAGCCGAGCGATTTGCTGGTGCTTTGTCAATATCGCATGTTGATGATTGATGGTCGTTTCATTGCCTGTGTCTTTGGTGGTCCCCATCCCGGTAACGCTAATGATGCATGTAATTACAGGGAGTTCCGGCGCGATGTTACTGATCTTGTTCACCCCGGATTTGTGGATATTGCCTGTCGCTCGGTTGAGGCAGTATTTTCCCCCTATCTTGCAGGAGTCGATGTGATCGCTTCAGACATCGCTGCTCCGCCAGGGAGCCAGGCCTGGCGGGTCGATGCTGTTGTCTGTAATCCCAGCCTGGCATTGCACCACTTTCCTACCCAGGGGATTGGTCGGGATGTGGCAGGTTCCATGATCCAGTCACTCTTTCCTGAGGCAGTGTCAAATCCTGTGTCTCCTCGCAGTGTGCACGCAGTGATATGTGGTGATGTGCAAGGGATCGGTTATGGAAAGTGGTTAAAGCGTAAGGCTGTATTACATGGCCTGTCCGGCTGGGTACGTAACAGGGCCGATGGTAACGTTGAAATGTTACTGGAAGGAAGCCCCGCGTCCATCGAGTCCATCATGCAGCTTGCCAGGACCGGTCATTCCCAGGCACGGGTTGCGAGTATCCAGGTAGAGGATCACCCTCAGGTCACTCAGTTTAATTTCACCATGCAACGCCAGGATCAATGATAGCAATTCAGGCAATTCATCATGAACGTGATTAAGTCAGCATTCTCTACACCAATCCTGATCAAGGACTGGAGTGAGTCAGAGCTGATAAACGCGAGACTGACGGAAATTATCCTCAGTAGGGAGGGGATTTCCCCGCGGGTGCAGAGGTCGAATATAGGAAGCTGGGATTCCGGCAAGGACCTGCTTGAGTGGCCGCATGAAGAAATCCAATTGCTTAAGCAAAGAATCATCTCCGCTGTACAGGAGATGACCCAGAGTGTGACGAAAGGAAAATACACTCCCCGGCCAGGTGATATGCTTGCCCATGCCTGGGCCAATGTCTCACGGGCAGACAGCTATCGAAAGATACATAATCATGAATCCTGTACCTGGTCCGGGGTTTACTATGTGAAGTCGGATCTGGTCAAGGTGAAGAGCAAGGCCAGTGGAAATATAGAGTTTCTCGATCCCAGGATGCTATGTATTTCCACGGATTTGCCTGGCTGCAACTTTGGAGGCAGGAGCACTGTGGTACCGAGGGAGGGCAGGATGATCCTTTTCCCGAATTGGCTTTACCACTATGTTAACCAGGTTGAAGATAACTCACTCAGGATATGCATAGCATTTAACGTAAAGCTGGAGACCCTGGCGACCAGGCGCCGCCTCGGAGGGATGCGCCCCCTGGCGATGGAGGCGCAGGGACCACAAGTCCAGGTGTGACCAAAGCTCGGGACTATGTCAGCGTCAATGTCAAGCCGGCGCAGTATCGGTATCCGATATCTTTTCCAGCAGGCCCGGGACCGAGCCAAAGTCGGAATCACGCCTTGACCCCTTGAGTAGCAGCAGGTCTGACGGGCGAACGCACTCAACCAGGTGGCAGGCAAGATCATCAGCGTTCATGAAGTGCGGGCCGAGTATGGATTCCGGTAAAACATCGCGCAGATGCTGCATTTCCTCACCGTGCGTAATGACCTGATGCACGCCGGCATCCAGGAGTGGTTGTGCGAGGCTTTGATGTAATTCGCGTGACTTTTCCCCTAGATGAACGACCCTTCCAAGAACTGCAATTTTCCGCCCCTGGTTGCTGATATTCGACTGGGCAAGAACGGAGAAAGCGTTTAGCATCGAGCTGATAGTTGCGTTCCAGCTGTCGTCAATAAGCTCGATTTCCTTTCCGGCCAGTTTCATTCTGGTGCGACTGAGGTGGGCGTCATCGAGCTCCAGGTTTGCCAGCTCGCCGGCGATACTCGTCAGATCCCGACCCATGGCGTACAGTGCACACATGGAAGCAACACTATTCATAACCATACCCCGGCTGGGCGCCGGTACCCTGTAGCTTACGGTTTCATTTGGGGTTTCCAATGTTACCCAACTCCCATTGTCGTCTCCCTGGATATCTCTGATCTTTACCTCCGACTCTTCACCGGTACCGAATACAATGATTCGCCGGGCATGCTTCTCCGCCTCAGACCTGATGTATTCAAAGTGCTTGAGGTGATCGCCAAATATAGCCACTGCTGACCCCGTCAAGCCATCGAAGATACGGGATTTCCAGCGTGCTGTATCCTTTGTAGAGCGAACATGGCTGCGAGATTGTGAGATACCGATCTCAGTAATTATTGAGATCGTAGGGCGGATAAGCCTGGTTATCGGCCCCCTCTTCATCCACAGCGCGCTCTGTGCGACCTCGATCACCGCTGCTTCGTCGTTGGGTGCAAGGCTGGCCAGCATCGATGGGGCGCCCACCCGTGAGTTGTAGTTTCCCAGGCTTGTGAGGACTTTCTCCCTACCACCGAGGAGGTGCCCGAGCATTTTCAGCGTTGTCGACTTTCCCGCTGTGCCGGTGATTGCTATCACATCCTTTTCGTAACGGGCCCTTGCGGCCAGGCCAAGCTCGACGATGGCCCGGATAGGGTCATCGACCAGCAATACCGGGAGGTTACGTGGTAAGCCGGCAACTGGCCTGGCTACAATCGCACCAGCGAGCTTTTCTGGGACCAGCGGGAGTTTCTTATGCATGTCCCATAGCCTGGTCACCGAGGAACTTTGCTCATGATAGGCCCGATCCAGGCTGGTATGGGCAACAAACACGGTCGGTCCGGGGGTCTGGTCGATAAAGCTGATCCCCGAAACCACACTTTTTACGGCCCACCCATCAGGAGGGGGGACCAGCCAGCTGCCGCCAGTAATGCGCTCGAGCTGCTCAGCGTCCCATGTTAGCCCATGATCATGATTGAGAAGAGAGCGGGGGAACTCTCTCTGGTAGACGGGGGCTTTTCCACTGGGGGGTGTAGCCTTACCGAGAGCCAGGTGCACCGTTAGTCCCTCCAGCGGAACCGGTGCCGTCTTTTCGTGAGCCCCGGCCAGGCCTACCTGTAACTGGAGGTCCACATTTTCCAGCGTCCGGGATTGCGGGGGCCTCAACCCGTAAAAATCCCGGTAAACCCGCCCCTTCTGCCAGCGGCTGGTCGGTAGTTGCCAGTCACAGGGATCGTGGTCCATTGACTTGCCCCACAGGGGCATCGATGTTTCTTCGACCGGCACGGCACGGAAATCGAGCCGGTAATCCTCGTCCATCTCCGTTTCGCTGGTCCAGAAGGACTCTACCCAGAGCATTTGCCGGTACCTGACTTCGCGAGGCCACAGGCGTATGCCAACCAGTTTCAGTGGCCCTACAGTGACAGGTGTAATCCGGGCGTCTTTGGGAACGCTGGGTACCTGCCACTCGGGCCTATTGATCCGTGTCGCCTCGTCGAGAGGCCACAGTCGGTAAGTGGTGGGCATTGCCCGGGGAATATTGCGCTCCAGCTGTCTCTCCGGCGGCGACAGTGAGAGTGTTGCAGTGCCGTCTTCGGTGAGGGTAAAAGCAGTCCCAAGTGGCGCAGAGAGTCGTGCATACCGTCGACAGGCGTCTATGGCTTTGTTGTCTTTCAATTGCCGGCTGAAGCCAAACCCGGAGCCCACAGGTACAAACGTTATGCGTTCGACTCCATGCTGGCCCAGTGCGAGCCTGAAGACTCCACTGTCAGCGAGAGAGTTCCGTACCGAGTCGAACAGGAGGTCGCCGGCATCATGGATGATCGGCCGGCCGCGGTAGATTTCCGTTCCCTGGAGCACGTGAGCACTGGCGCCAAGAACAGCATCCGCTCCTGCGTCGATGATCGCATGGCCGACAAGAATTTCCGCTCTGCCAGGTGCGACCTCACGATTGGGGCCCCAGTGCACGGCGACCAGTACAATCTCTGCCAGCTCGCGGGCCGCACGTATCCTGGGTTCGAGAACATCAGTCCAGGCCTGCGGTTCCTCCAGCGGAAGGTAGGCGCTCCCCGGTCTGTTTACGGTCGCCGCAAACTCCTCCTGTGTGGCATCCAGGGAAAAAATCGCCACATTTAGCTGCCCGGCGCAGCGAATGACGGGAGTCAGGGCCTGCTCGAGATTGTGGCCCGACCCTGCATGGCCGATGCCTACCCGGTCAAGCCACTCACACTGCTCGACGAGTGCACCAGGGCCATAATCGCCGCTATGGTTGTTTGCGGTGGCTACCACGTCAATTCTGGAGTCCACCAGCAGGCGCAGCATCTCTGGCCTGGCACGGTAGTAGTAGGGCGATAGCTCACCTTTTGGGCTCCCCTGCTGACCGCAGGTCGCGACGACACATTCAAGGTTGATGATGGTCAGATCTGCATTGCTCAATGCTGGAACCCGACCGAGAACTGCCGCTCTGCCAAGCTCTGCGGTGCGATAATGCTGGCGGCGGGAGAGGTTGACGTCCCCGCCCCAAGCCACCACCGGCCGGCCATCGGGGGGCGGTGCCGGTTCAAGATCCTGTTGGACGATAGCGTGCTGTCCAGTCCGGACTTTGCCCTTTCTCAGGTAGTTGCGGTAGGCGACATAGCCGGAAAGGTAGTGTTCCACATCGTCAATACGCACACGGAATGCATGGTGCCGGATAAAGAAGCTGCCCAGGATCTTTGCCGGGTTCTTGTAGAACATGGCGAACTCTGGCCAGAAGTAGCCATTGAGAAGGTAGTTCGCCCGTTTGTGCAGCGCGCGGTAGAACCACTCCAGGTCCAGCATCTGTAGGAGATGACGGTACTTGCTGTCTTCCGAAAGCCTCGTCACCATCTTCTCTGCTGCCATCATCAGTTCCAGCAGGGTTGGAAATGTGGTGATCCGGTTTTCGATAAAATCGAGATAGCCCTCTACGTTCTGTATGCCAAAGCGGTAATACTTCTCTTCCGGCCGGTACAGCGTCAGCTCGTTGACACAGTAACTCAACCAGTGGTCGTGGGCCTGCCAGTGATCCGCAGCGATGAAATACTCAAATGCCTTCTCGACCAGCCGCAACCAGCGTCCATCCCCGGTGAGGCCGTAGAGTCGCATCAGTCCGAATGCGGCCTCGCCGTCATAATAGATAATACGGAACTCCTCCTTGAGCGAAAGCTCGGGGAACTGGAGGACATGCACGAATTTGCCTGACTGGCTGTCCTGCATAAACCGTATGCCCAAGGCCAGCTGGTCCATCAGGTCACGGTACCGGTCGTCTCCCGTGAGCTCACACCACTTGACGTAAGCCAGCAGGCACACCGCATTGCCGCCCAGCTTGATCTCGCCATTGGCTTCAACCAGGAAAGCTGCAGTTTCGCCGGACGGCAGGGAGGTGCGCTTAATCAGGGTGTTCGACAGGTAGTCGAGTGAGCGCTCGATGGCGGCGCCCAGTCTCCTGTCACGCGTGACCTCCCAGGCCTCCGTCATTGCATAGGTGCTACTGGCATGGCGCAGCGTATTGTAGGTCCCGATTGCCTTATCAAAGCAGGCGTGCCAGCCATACTCAAAACGCCCGCTCTTCTTTACCTGGCCCGCCAGATAGTTGCTGCTGGTCTCAATCAGTTTGGTTGTCGTGTCTTCATCCAGGTCATCGATGATCCTGCGGCCAGCGTTTCTGCCGGGGCCGTAAAGGTATTCAGGTTGGCCGGACTCGTCACAGAAGACACCTTCCGTCCACAGACGAAAAACTGTCTTGTCGTCTGAAAAGTCGGGCTCTAGTTTATTGCCGTACCGCTTGCGGCAATAAACATTGAAATTTTTCTCGTTGACAACTGCATGTCCTATCTGGTTGCCACCATATAGCATCGCATTACCATTCAGTTCCTGCTCGAGGAAGGCAAAGCGGAAATCCTCGTCCATGGCGATGCCGTAGCGGAAGTAGGAGCGCTTTGTGATGCGGAGTATCTCCTTCAATGCTGCCCAACTCATTTTGTCGGCGCGGGTGACCCAGTCCATGCGAAGCCAGCAGGGCTGCAGTTTGCCATTTCTGGTTGCCTTACGTGCTTCGGTGGTAATTGCCTGCCAAGCACTCGATATGCTCTCGCCCTTTACATGGCGTGTGATGGCGCGCTCTTTACCGTCGCAAATGGAGACAAAGAGTATGTAGGGAGCAGGGAGGTCTTCCAGTTTCCTCTCCACCATTGGTTTTGCTTTTAGTAAAAGGTCTGAGAGCGTCATATTTCCTTCTCGCTTCCATGAGAGATGGTAGTGACGAATTGTGTGCCATGTGAAATCGGGTTGGTCGTTGCGTGGTGGGGGCACCGATGTGGATCGGCATTTGTTTCATCCCCGCTATCACTGGGTGGCACTATCTTTAGGCTTCGCCACAGCCTCCCAGTATAGTTCTCCCCGGAGCACTGGGCCTTGCCAGGCGCGACTATATGGTTGCGACTGGGCATTACCGGTTAGTCGACCTGGTCTTGTGTTATCCCATTGCGAGCGGAGGTCACGGGCTTGCGCTGCTTTTCTTTTGCCCCTGGCTGGTGGTAAGCCATCGTTGGGGGTTGCAAAACCTCTGGGGTGGGATAGTATTGCCTGATACCGTTCACTAGCTTTGATCGCCTGGAAACATGTACAAAGAGATCACACTGAAACAGCACTTGCCGTGTACCGGCCTGCTACAGCAGGAGCGGGGCCTGTGCGTGTATACAGCTGAAGTGATTTCAGTGCGCATTTCCCCGTGTACCCGTGCGGTGGTAACCGCCATGCGTTAGAGCACCCGACAGAGCATTGTGCGAAGGAAGGTGAAAGGCCTTCCTCCCAAAAAAACCCGGAAGGTCTGCCTTCCGGGTTTTTTTTTGCCGGTAATTGGTCGTCAGCGACCGAAATGTATTGATGGAACTGGAACATGAACACAGGGAGTAGTGACCATGGATAAGCAGTGGTGGCAGGGAATGCACGGCTTTCCGCTTCTGGTCTGGATCATTCTGGTCGGCAGTTTTTTTGCGCGTGGCACTTACTTTATGGTGTGGCCTTTCCTCGCGATCATGCTGTATGACCGGTTCGCGCTGGGTGCCGCAGAGATTGGTGTCATCCTGAGTGTATCGGCAGTCGTTGCTGCATTGCTGGGCTTTTATGTCGGGACGCTCTCTGATCGCTATGGCCGCCGTAACCTGCTGTTGCTTGGTACGGGGCTGAATGGTCTCGCGTTTGCCCTGCTGGCCCAGGCCGGGTCGCTTCCGGTGTTTATTGCGGCGATCTCCCTGTGCTGTGTAGCTCAGTCAACCTGGCAGTCGCCTTCCAGTGCACTGATAGGCGATCTGTTGCCGGAACAGCGAACGCGGGAGCTGGCGCTGCAGCTCCGCTATTTCCTGATTAATGTAGGCGTCGCATTTGGCCCGCTGGTCGGGGTCTGGGCGGGCCTTTCGGCACAACAGTCGACCTTCGGGCTGACTGCGCTCAGTTACCTCGCGCTGACGCTGGCCATCGCCTGGGGATTTGCATTTACCGCCACCGGTCGGGCCGCGGGCAGGCGTCGAAATCCTGATGCCACGCTTTCCAGCACAATCGCGGTGTTGCGGAAAGATCGGGTGTTCCTGCTGGTCGTGCTGGCCAATGTGCTGACTTTCTTTATCTACGCGCACTTTGATTCCAGCCTCGTGCAGTACCTGAAAAGGAGTGGGGCGCCGCAGGTAGTCGAGCTGATTTCCAGCATGATCCTCATCAATGCATTGACCATTGTGCTCCTGCAGTTTCCCCTGTTGCGGCTGTTGGGACACTGGTCGGTACGACAGCGCATCGTGCTGGGCCTGATGGTCCTGGCCGTTGGCCAATTGTGGTTTGCGGTCAACCCGATGGGTTGGGTTGCCGGCTGGCTCGGGGCGAGTTTTGTGGTCAGCCTGGCCGAGACGATCCTGTTCCCCACCATGAGCATCCAGATTGACCAGATGGCGCCTCCCGACCGTCGTGGCAGCTATTTCGGTGCAGCAGCTTTCTATGCCCTGGGCTGGTCGGCGGCACCGTTGTTCGGTGGGATCGTGATCCAGTGGTGGGGTGGTGCCGTGCTTTACTGGATCTGCTTCGGGCTCTGCGGTGTGGTCCTGCTGATGTACCGGTGGTCTGCCACCGCGCAGGAGTACGGTCAGCCAGCGCAGAGGCGCCTGTCACAGACTGGATAATATGCCGGATATCCTGAGATGTGGGATTGAGGTGGGGGACGACCGTGACGCCGGTGGCGTCACGGTCTGTTTTGTGCCGGAATCAGAGGTTGGCCGCCAGGCGTGAACCCTGGTCGATGGCGCGCTTGGCATCAAGCTCTGCCGCCTCGTCGGCGCCGCCGATCAGGTGGGAATTGATACCCAGCGCGGTGAGGGAGTCGTGCAGTTCCCGTGCCGGCTCCTGCCCGGCGCAGACAATGATGTTGTCCACTTCCAGCAGTCTGCTTTCCTCGCCCGTGCGGATGTGCAGGCCCTGCTCGTCTATTTTCTCGTAGCTGACGCCGGGCAGCATTTCCACCTGGCGGTGCTTGAGGCTTGTGCGGTGGATCCAGCCAGTAGTCTTGCCCAGTCCCTTGCCCACTTTGGAGGTCTTGCGCTGTAGCAGGTAGACCTTGCGTGGCGAGGCAACCGAATCGGCGGGCTTGAGGCCGGCGCGGTTGTCCAGGTGGATATCCACACCCCACTCGGCGAAAAACTCATTCTTATCACTGGCGATCAGTTCTTTGCTCTCATCGACCTCATGGGTCAGGTATTCAGCCACGTCAAAGCCAATTCCACCAGCGCCGATGATTGCCACCTTTTCGCCCACCGGCTTGCGGTGCTTAAGCACATCCAGGTATCCGAGTACTTTTTCGCTTTCAACCCCGGGAATTGGTGGCGTTCGGGGATTGATGCCAGTGGCGATAATTACCTCATCGAAGCCCTGTAGCTCTTCCGCAGTCACGCGGTGGTTCAGCTCTACACGCACTCCGGTCAGTTCCAGTTTGCGGCCAAAGTAACGCAGGGTTTCCTCGAATTCCGCTTTGCCGGGAATACGCTTGGCCACATTAAACTGGCCACCGATTCGGGAATCGGCTTCGAACAGGGTAACGTCGTGGCCACGTTCGGCCGCAACAGTGGCTGCTGCAAGTCCGGCCGGGCCGGCACCCACGACGGCGATTTTTTTCGCGACTGTCGCCGGGATGTAATTGAGCTCGGTCTCGTGACAGGCGCGCGGATTGACCAGGCAGGAAGTCAGTTTCATCTCGAAGGTGTGGTCCAGGCAGGCCTGGTTGCAGCCGATACAGGTATTGATCTCGTCCGCCCGATCCTGGGCCGCTTTGTCCACAAACTCCGGGTCGGCGAGGAACGGGCGGGCCATGGAAACCATATCCGCGTGGCCCTCGGCCAGTACTGATTCCGCCACCGCGGGCATATTGATTCGGTTGCTGGTAATCACCGGCACAGTGAGGTGCTCCTTCACACGTGCGGTGATTTCGGTGAACGCGGCTCGTGGGACGCTGGTGGCGATAGTGGGCACGCGAGCCTCGTGCCAGCCGATACCGGTGTTGATGATGTTGGCACCGGCCTTCTCAATAGCCTGGCCCAGGGTCACCACTTCTTCAAAAGTGCTGCCATCCTCTACCAGGTCGAGCATCGACAGGCGGTAGATGATTATGAAATCCTCACCCACAGCCGCACGGATTCGGCGCACGATTTCCAGGGGCAACCGGATACGGTTCTCGAAGCTCCCTCCCCAGCGGTCAGACCGCTTGTTGGTGCGGGAGACGATAAACTGGTTGATGAAATAGCCTTCCGAGCCCATCACCTCCACACCGTCGTAGCCGGCTTCGCGGGCGAGGGTGGCACAGCGCACATAGTCATCGATCTGGCCCTCGATCTCCTCGTCGCTCAGCTCGCGCGGGGTAAAGGGATTAATCGGCGCCTGGACCGCCGAGGGTGCTACCAGGTTCGGGTTATAGGCGTAGCGGCCAGTGTGCAGGATCTGCATACAGATCTTGCCACCTTCATTATGTACAGCGGAAGTGATTGCCTGGTGCTGCTGGGCCTCTTCAGCAGTGGTCATCTTGGCCGCGCCCTGGAAGACGCAGCCTTCCTCGTTGGGGCCGATGCCCCCGGTAACGATCAGGCCCACGCCACCGCGGGCGCGCTCGGCGTAAAAGGCTGCCAGCCGGTCGAATCCTCCCGGGTGCTCTTCCAGGTTGGTATGCATGGAGCCCATCAGTACCCGGTTTTTCAGCTGGGTAAATCCCAGGTCCAGCGGGGCGAGCAGGTGAGGGTAGGTCTGTGACATGGCAAATCTCTCTCGTTACTCTTCTTTTGACCCCGGGGTCACTTTTCCTGCGGAAGCGTGATCATTCAGGTCCGCTCCAGCTTCCCCGGTATTTGTCTGCAGAATATCAGTGCGAAAATGGTCCGGCAGTGACCGATTCAGCCGAAATCTTTGGCATCAATGCCGTGCCGCCCCGCGACCGGGGGTGAAGAAGGGGGAGTGCCGGAGCGACGGGGGTCAGGTCTTGAAGAGTTCAACCAACTGTTCCCGCAGCCAGCGGCAGGCGGGATCCTCGTGCTGATTCTTGTGCCACAGCAAGTGCCAGTCCATCTGCGGTACCTGGAAGGGGAGCTCAAAAATACGGCCGGGGTACTGGTTAGCGAGGATGGCTGGCACTGTGAGCGCCAGGTCGGTGCGCATAACTACCGCCGGAGCGACCCGGTAGTGCTGGACGCGGAGGCGGATGTTGCGGCGCCGTCCCAGTTTGTTCAGGGCAATATCCACCAGGCCCGGCCCGCTGCGGCGGCTGGAAACATGCACATGCTCCAGCTGCAGGTACTGCTCCAGGGTCAGGCTGTCCTGGTCCGCCAGTGGGTGATCACTCCGTAACATGCACAGGTAGCGATCGTTACTGAGGCGCTGCTGGTGGAGCTGCGAGGCGGAAATCAGCGGTACATCGACGCCGAAATCCAGTGTATTGGCGGCCAGCTCCTTGACCAGCTGGTCCCTCGGTACGTAGTAGGATTCCACTGAAATCCCCGGTGCCCGTTCCTGGAGCCGTTCTAGCAGCCGCGGTAACAGCAGCGTTTCAGCCATATCGTTCATTGACAGCCGCAGGGTCCTGCTGGCACTGGCAGGATCGAAGTGTTCCTGCTGGTTCAGGCTGCGCCCTAGCAGTGACAGAGCCTGTTGCACCTGCGGCATGATGTTCTCGGTCAGGGGGGTGGGGCTCATCCCGCTGGGTGTGCGGATGAACAGTGGGTCATCCAGGCTCCGGCGCAGCCGGGCGAGCGCATTGCTCACGGCAGGCTGGGTGATATGCAGCTGTTCTGCGGCCCTTGTGAGGTTCCGCTGGCTGTAAATGGCGTCCAGTACCAGAAAGAGGTTCATATCCATCTGCTTGAGCTGCATGAGGTGCCTTGCCTGTCTGGTGAGAAGTACAGGACGCATGATTAATCCTGTGAATGAACAGATATTCGCATAATAAACTTTGATGATTCAATGTCGGCCGCTAAGTTGGAACCTTGCAAGCAGGGGGAACCACCATTGGCTGAGTTCTTTACCGTGCGCCACGGGCAGGCCTCGTTCGGCGCCGCTGACTACGACAAGCTCTCGGAGCTGGGCTGGCGCCAGGCGCGCTGGCTGGGGGAGCACTGGATGGACCTGGGGGCGGGGTTTGACCGGATTCTGTGCGGTGACCTGCTGCGCCACCGTGAAACCGCCCGGGGCATCTGTGAGGGCGCGGGCCTGGACCACTCGCGCGTAGAGGTATTGTCGCAACTGAACGAATTCGACTTTCAGGCTGTGATGCACACCTATGGGGAGCTGGACCCTGGAGCAGTGCCCGGGACCGGAGCCGGCCGCAGTGATTACTACCGCTTCCTCAAAAAGGCAATGCGCGCCTGGATCCGTGCGGACATCCACCCCGGAGAAACCTGGGTGGAGTTCGAGCAGCGGGTAAGTGAGGCACTGGCCATCCTGGCGGACAGCCCGCGTGGCAGCCGCACCCTGGTGGTCAGTTCCGGAGGTGCCATTGCGATGATGGTACGTACGGTCATGGAGGCCGGGCCAGAAGCGGTAATCAAGCTCAACATGCAGATTCGCAACACCGCCGTCAGCCACTTTTTCGCCAGTCCTGACAATATCAGCCTGCACAGTTTCAACCATATTCCGCACCTGGAGCACCGCGAGAGGCGGGAATTCATTACCTACAGCTGACGGCCGTTTGCGGGGCAACAAAAAAAACAGGGGAGCCAAGATGCATTTCGAGTATTCCGACAAGGTCAAGGCGCTGCGGGAGCGGCTGCTGGATTTTATGCAGGCAAATATTCTCCCTGCAGAGCCAGAGTTCCTGCAGCAATTGCAAAAGGACCGCTGGGATGAGCCCGCAATCCTGGCGGAGCTGAAGCAAAAGGCGCGGGAGAAGGAGCTGTGGAATCTGTTCCTGCCAGACCCCCACTTTGGCGCAGGGCTGACCAACCTGGAATATGCGCCGCTGGCGGAGGAGATGGGGCGGGTCCTGTGGGCCTCTGAAGTGTTCAACTGCAGCGCGCCGGATACCGGTAATATGGAGGTGCTGGCCAAGTATGGGACTCCCGAGCAGCAGGCGCAGTGGTTGCAGCCATTGCTGGACGGGGAGATCCGTTCCGCATTTGCCATGACCGAGCCAGCGGTGGCCTCTTCAGATGCCACCAACATAGAAACCTCGATCGTGCGCGATGGGGATGACTACGTAATCAATGGCCACAAGTTCTACATCAGCGGCCTGATGAATGCCCGTTGCAAGATCATGATCGTGATGGGAAAGACGGATCCCAATAGTGCGGACCGTTACCGGCAGCAATCACAAATCCTTGTTCCCACCGATACCCCGGGAGTCAAAATCATCCGGCCAATGACGGTTTTCGGCTACGACGATGCCCCGGAAGGACATGCCGAGGTGGTCTTTGACAATGTGCGTGTGCCGGCATCCAGCGTCATACTCGGTGAGGGGCGTGGTTTTGAAATCGCCCAGGGGCGGCTGGGCCCGGGCCGTATCCATCACTGCATGCGCCTTATCGGGATGGCCCAGCGCGCACTGGAAATGATGGCCCGGCGCGCCGAGCAGCGTGTGGTTTTCGGGCGCCCGATGAGCAAGCAGGGATCAGTGCGGGAGGATATTGCCAGGTCTGCGTGTGAGATCGAGCAAGCCCGGCTACTGACCCTGAAAGCGGCTGACCAGATGGACCGGTTTGGGAACAAGGCGGCCAAGGAGCTGATCGCCATGATCAAGATTGTCGCACCACAGATGGCCTGTAACGTAATTGATCGCGCGATACAGATCCACGGTGCTGCGGGGCTTGGCCAGGACCTGGTGCTGGGGCATGCCTATGCCTATGCCCGCACTATCCGGCTTGCGGACGGTCCTGACCAGGTGCATATGATGCAGTTGGGCCGCAACCTGGCTGCACGCTACGGCGCCGAGTAGCACAACAAGACCGCGACAAAGGTACAAGGTACGGGGCCGGGTCAAGGCCCGGGAGAACTCGATGGAAGAGACCAAGACATTGCAGAGCAACCAGTCGATAGATCAGCTGCCACTGGCAACGTTGGAGAAGTACCTGGCCGGGAAGATCCCGGGAGTTTCCGGGCCACTGAAGGCGACAAAATTTTCCGGGGGCCAATCCAATCCCACCTTCAAGCTGGAGACGACGTCAGGCACCTGGGTGTTACGGCGCCAGCCACCGGGCAAGCTGCTGAAGTCCGCCCATGCAGTGGATCGGGAATTTCGCGTGATGCGGGCACTGCACGATACCGATGTGCCGGTACCGCAGGTGCTCCACCTGTGTGAAGACCGGGAGGTGATCGGCTCCCTGTTTTACATCATGGAATTCTGCGAGGGTCGCATTTTCTGGGACGCTGCGGTGCCGGAGGTTGACAACAATGAGCGCGCCGGCCTCTACGATGAGATGAACCGGGTGTTGGCTGCCCTGCACAGTGTCGACATCGAAGCCGTGGGCCTCGGGGATTACGGGAAACCGGGCAACTATTTCCAGCGCCAGTTCGAGCGTTGGAGCGGCCAGTACCGGGCTTCTGAAATCGACACTATCGCGTCCATGGATGCCCTGATTGACTGGCTTGCCGGGCACCTGCCGCCTGATGACGGTCGCGTGGCCCTGGTACACGGGGATTACCGACTCGACAATATCGTGTTCCATCCGCTGCAGCCGCGAGCTATCGCCGTACTTGACTGGGAACTGTCCACTCTCGGTCACCCGTTTGCAGACCTTGCCTACCAGTGCATGCAGCTGCGGATGCCTGCCAGCGGCGAGAAGATGTCTGGCCTGATGGGAGTGGACCGCCAGGCCCTGGCCATTCCCTCGGAGGCCGACTATATCGCCGCTTACTGCGAGCGCATGGGAATTAGGAAAATTGACAACTGGGCTTTTTACCTTGCGTTCAGTTTTTTCCGACTGGCGGCGATTATCCAGGGGGTGGCCAAGCGTGCCCAGCAGGGTAACGCCTCCAGCAGGAGCGCAGCCAAAATGGGTGCCCTGGTGGACCCGGTGGCCCGGTTCGCGCTGGACGTGATCGAAAAAGAATACTGACAGGAAAAGAATACGGAGAAGAAAAAATGTCCACAAACCTGTTTGAACTGACTGGAAAGATTGCCCTGGTGACCGGGGCCAGTCGCGGCATCGGTGAATCCATCGCCAGGCTGCTGGCGGAGCAGGGCGCCCACGTCCTGGTTTCAAGCCGAAAGCTGGAAGGCTGCAAGGCGGTAGCGGATGCTATCGTCGATGCCGGCGGCAAGGCCGAGGCAATGCCCTGCCATATCGGCAGTATGGAGGATATCGAACGGGTTTTTGGCGAGATTCGCGATAGGTTCGGTCGCCTGGACATCCTTGTCAATAATGCCGCCACCAACCCCTATTTCGGCCATATTCTCGATACAGACCTCAGCGCTTTCCAGAAGACCGTTGACGTAAACATCCGCGGTTACTTCTTCATGTCGGTGGAGGCCGGTAAGTTAATGCGTGAGCAGGGCGGTGGCGTAATCGTGAACACTGCCTCGATTAACGCGCTGCAGCCGGGCGTCGGGCAGGGCATTTACTCCATCACCAAGGCTGCAGTGGTCAACATGACCAAGGCTTTTGCCAAGGAATGTGCCCAGTTCAATATTCGCGTCAACGCCCTTTTACCGGGCCTGACCAAGACGAAGTTCGCCGGTGCCCTGTTTGCACACGAAGACATTTACAAGACGGCTATCGGCCACATTCCGATGCATCGCCATGCTGAGCCGGATGAAATGGCCGGCACAGTGCTGTACCTGGTATCCGATGCGTCCAGCTACACCACCGGTGAGTGTGTGGTGGTTGATGGCGGTATGACTTCCTGCGGGGGGATCTGATATGACACGGGACCCAATACTCGATTTCTCAGACCGGGTAGCCCTGGTGACTGGTGCCGCCAGTGGCTTCGGCGCCCTGCTGGCCCGGGAGCTCGGCGCGCGGGGTGCGCACCTGGTCCTGGGTGATATCAACGACGCGGCCCTGATGGCGCTTGTGGATGAGCTTGGCAATGCCGGGATTGAAGTGCGGGCCCGCCGTTGTGATGTATCGCAGGAAGATGATTGCATTGCGCTGGTAAATGCTGCCCGTGAAGCGTTCGGTCGGCTGGATATTGCGATTAACAATGCCGGCGTGGCACCGCCAATGATGTCGGTGGAAAAGACCAGTGAAGAGGAAATGGACCGCCAATACAGCATCAACCAGAAGGGGGTATTCTTCGGCATGAAGCACCAGCTGCCGGTGATGAAACAGCAGCAATCCGGTACCGTGCTGAATGTCTCGTCCATGGCGGGATTGGGCGGTGCGCCAAAGATCGCCTCCTATGCCGCAGCAAAGCACGCCGTTATCGGCCTGACCAAAACTGCGGCCATCGAAAATGCCAGTCACGGCATTCGCGTCAATGCGGTCTGTCCCTTCTTCACACTGACACCAATGGTCACAGATATCGAAACTCCCGAGGGGGTGAGCACCCAGGATTTCCAGGCCTTCCTGGCCGCCGGGTGCCCGATGAAGCGCCTGGCCGAACCGGAGGAGGTGGTCAGCGCCATGTTGATGCTACTGTCCCCGAAGCTGACTTACGTCACCGGCCAGGCGCTGGCAGTGGATGGCGGGGTTTCCGCCTATTGATAGAGTGCTCACTGGTCCGATTAGGTGACCCTGGATAAGAGACAATAAGGAGCCGCCCATGTCCACGGCTATCCCGCGTGATGAACTGCAACAATATATTGGCCATACCACTGAGCCCACTGACTGGCTGACCATTGACCAGTCGCGAATCAATGCTTTCGCTGACTGTACCGGTGACCACCAGTTTATTCATGTGGACCCGGAAGCGGCAGGCCAAAGTCCCTTCGGTTCCACCATTGCCCATGGATTCCTCACCTTGTCACTGTTGTCCCATTTTGCCGGGCAACTTCGGGTTGGTATTGCGGGGGTGGAAATGGCTGTGAACTATGGCCTTGATCGGGTGAGATTTATCAACCCGGTTAAGGTCGACCAGCGAGTACGCGTTCAGGCCCGGGTGCTTGATGTTGTCGACAGGGGGGGCGGCCGGTATCAGGTCAAGCTAGAGATGACCATGGAAATCGAGGGCGAGGAAAAGCCGGCGTTGATTGCCGAATGGCTGATCATGCAGTTTACCGGAGTAATGCAGGGAGAGCGCCAATGACCATCCGCTTTGACAGCCAGGTAGCCATCGTTACCGGGGCCGGCAATGGCCTGGGGCGCTCCCATGCCCTGGAGTTGGCCCGGCGTGGGGCGAGGGTGCTGGTTAACGATTTGGGCGGTGCCCGCGATGGCACCGGTGCTTCACCGGGAGCGGCCGAAGAGGTGGCGGCGGAAATTGTGGCCGCCGGGGGGGAGGCCTTCGCCAGCGGGACTAATGTCTGTGATTTTGCCCAAGTGCAGGATATGGTTGCCGAGGCCATCGGCAAATGGGGCCGTGTGGATATACTGGTCAACAATGCCGGTATCCTGCGTGACAAGTCTTTCGCCAACATGGAGATCGAGGATTTTCGCAAGGTGATCGACGTGCACCTGATGGGTGCAGTGAATTGCACCAAGGCAGTCTGGTCGCCAATGCGCGATCAGGCTTATGGCAGAGTTGTGATGACAACATCCTCGTCCGGTTTGTACGGGAATTTCGGTCAATCGAACTATGGGGCCGCCAAGACCGCCCTGGTTGGCCTGATGAATACCCTGTGCCTGGAGGGTGAGAAATACGGTATCCGGATCAACTGTCTCTCCCCCACCGCTGCCACCCGTATGACCGAGGACCTGATCCAGGACCCCCGCGTGCTCGACCTGATGAGGCCGGAATCGGTCACCGCCGGCCTGGTGGCACTGGTTGCTGCGGAGGCGCCCAACCGCACCATTCTGTGTGCGGGGGCAGGGGGCTTTGCCCGGACGCGGATTGTAGAGACCGAGGGTATTTACCTGGCGCCGGATGAACAGAGCGGGGAAAACGTTCTCCAGTCGTTGAAACAGATTGGAGATGAGACCGGTCAGCAGGAACTGGTCGGCGGTTTTAGCCAGACCTTCAAGTTCGTACAAAAGGCTGCTGAGGCACTCGAGATCGAGATGGCATAACTGGCCGGCCTGTTAAGACAGAACACGACCACTTTGCCGGTGTCTAAATATTGTGAATTGATGAGGTTTGCCTGATGCGCGCACTGATATGTAGGGAATACGGGCCGGTTGATACGCTGGTGATCGAAGATCACGATGCTCCCGTTCCCCGGGAAACCGAGGTGCGGATAGAGGTACGTGCTGCGGGTCTGAACTTTCCCGACGTTCTCGTCATTGCCGGAAAGTACCAGGTCAAGCCGCCCCTGCCGTTTATCCCCGGTGGGGAATGCGCAGGGGTGGTGAGTGCGGTTGGCAGTAAGGTGAAACGGTTTCGTGTGGGTGACAAGGTGATCGCGATGCCGGGAATGTCCGCATTTGCCGAGCAAGTCACTGTAGACCAGAACCTGCTGGTGCCTATGCCGGAAAGCCTGAGTTTTGAGCAGGCGGCCGGTTTCTGTATTACCTATGCCACTTCATACTATGCCCTGAAACAGCGCGCTGCGCTGCAGCCCGGTGAAACACTGGTGGTCCTGGGGGCGGCCGGTGGAGTGGGGGTGACTGCGATCCAGCTGGGCAAGGCGTTGGGAGCCCGGGTGATTGCCTGTGCCTCGAGTGCCCGCAAACTCGAGTTCTGTCGTGAGGCGGGCGCCGATGAACTGGTTGATTACAGTCAGGAGGACCTGAAGGGCCGTATCAGGGAGTTGACCGACGGCCGGGGAGCCGATGTTATTTTTGATCCGGTCGGCGGGGACTATACCGAACAGGCTTATCGATCCATCGGCTGGTGTGGCCGCTACCTGGTGATCGGTTTTGCTTCCGGGGATATACCCCACCTCCCCCTGAACCTGCCCCTGCTCAAGGCCGGGGACATAATGGGCATATTCTGGGGCAGCTGGGCACAGCGGGACCCGGCCGCTAACCTGCAGAATTTTGCCGAGTTGCTTCAAATGGTTGAGGAAGGGCAGCTGAATCCCATGGCGACCGAAATCTATTCCCTTGAGGAATTCCGGGAGGCATTTGCAGCTATTACCGAGCGGCGCGCCCGGGGCAAAGTGATCCTCACAATCTCCTGAAGACCTGTCGAAGACCTGTCACTGTGCAGCGAAAGCCCGGGTATCCTGGCCAGGATTGGCTGGTCTCGCAGTAACCGGCATCGTGTTCAGGGTTTTGGAAGCAGGCGGCAATGCTGCCGTGCTTTTCGGGCGAGATCCCGGGGGAGAGGTGAGTCTGTGATACCCCGCTGCTCTCTTCGCCAGTGGTCGCACAGGGATACGTAATTCCCGGCCCGCACCTCGCTGCGCAGCCCGAACCACTGGTCCCGCTGCACGCCGACCGACGAGGGCTGTGGTTGCCAGTTCTCCAGGGGATTTGGGCCGCTGTTCTGAGTGCCCCCGGGAGTGAGAGCTCCAAGGTACTGAGCCGGATGAATCAGCAAGACCATGACTGCCACAGCGGCGAAGCTACCGGCGGCGCCAGAAGCCAGGCGATTGGTGCGGGGAGCCGGCTTGTACTGGCGGGCCTGCTGCATAATCCGCTCATCCAGATGTTCCGGGGAAACAAGTTGGCTTGCTGCCTGCCGGTATTGACTCTCCCAGACACTCATACAGTCACCTCCACGATCCGCCACGGCTGCCGCCGAGGTCCATGCAAAATCTCCCTCAACTGTTCCTTGCCCTGGTGATACTGATCACGACAACGCTTCAGCGAGATGCCCTCGATATCCGCGATTGTGGCCAGGGGCAGTCGGCACTCCATATGGAGCAAGAGTATGTTTCGTTGACTGCGCGGCAGTTGCTGGATTGCCTCCAGTAGCGGCTCTCCCTGCTGCTGGTGCTCAGGGCGGCCAGTGCCCGCCTCCGCAGGTTCTTCCAGGTGCCGGCGCAGTAACTTGTTGATACGGATAAAGAGCCAGCTGCGCAGTAGTCGTCCCTGCAAGACCGGAGGGTGTTCGAGCAGGTTGGTCCAGAGTTCCTCGAGCACGCGATTGGTGCAGGTGAAGTTCATCTGGGCACAGTAACGATAAAGCGAATCCTTATAGCGAGTGTAAAGGTGGCGGAATGCCGCAAGGTTGCGAGTCGAGTGATAAAACTCGAGTAGCGCCTCGTCATTCAGGTGCTGGTAGTGTTTGCTGGACAAGTTGTCGCGCCTCCATGCGCTTCCCAAATCCGCTCAATCAAACTGCGGTACGAGCCTGGGCCAGCCGCGCTAGCGGCCGGAAACCGTCATCGGTGCCCGTCGTCTTTTCGCTGTGAATGCTGTGCGAAAGAATGCTGACGTTTATCGCTGTTATCCCCGTCGGTGTTGTTGCGGGGTAAGTCATCGAGGCGCCGTTTCCTGCGGCTGCCAAGATATACTGCGGCTAATCCGAGGATTAGCTCATCGACGAACGGCAGGAAATCGGGAACAAACAGGTCCACGAGGAATATAGCGCATATCCACTTGAACAGGTGTGGGTGCTCGAGCCGGCGGGCATAGGAAAGGAACCAGCCGACCATGGCACTGGGTAGCACTCTTTTCATGGGGCGTTCCCGCCTCCTGCCATGGGTGAGTATAGTTGGCTGGCCGAAAAGCTCTGGTTCTATAGACACCGGCCACGCCAGATTTACTGACTGGTACGTGCCGACCGGTTTACAGTGGCGGGTCAGGAATTTGATACCTGGCGGTTGCGGTATTTCAATGGTAGCCAGAGTTGCTCCGGCCCCATCTCGGCACGTAAATCCCTCAGTTTGACCCCGAGCCCCAGCAGGCGAATGGGTTCGGCACGTTTGTCCCAGCATTGCTGGAGCAGGTGACGGAACTCGGTAGCGCGGGCTTTCTGGCTTGACCGCTCCTGGGTCATGGTGGAGAAATCGCTGTATTTGACCTTTACCCCTGCGCCACTGATTTCGTAACGGTCATCCAGTTTCTCCAGCCGTTCCAGTAACCTGATGTAGAGTTCGGACAGCTGTTGCTGCCAGTCATCCAGTGTGGGCAGGTCCTCATTGAAGGTGCGCTCCACACTCACACTCTTGCGGGAACCATCGCTCTGCACCGGACGGTCGTCGATGCCGCGGCAGAGGTCGTGGAGTCGGCTGCCAAACTTGCCGAACAACTGGCTGAGCTCGATTCGCGAGTAGTTACGCAGGTCGGCACAGGTACGGATCCCTCGGCGATGCATTTTTTCCGCAGTGACCCGCCCCACGCCGTGGATCTTCCCCACAGGCAGCCGCAGGACGAACTCATCCACCTGATCGGGCGTAATGACGGTCAGGCCATTGGGTTTTTGCCAGTCGCTGGCTATTTTGGCCAGGAACTTGTTGGGGGCCACCCCGGCCGAGATAGTGATATGGAGGGAAGATTCCACCCTTTGGCGGATTTCACGGGCAATCAGGGTGGCGCTGCCCTGGCAATGGTCACTCTCAGTAACGTCAAGATAGGCTTCATCCAGCGACAGCGGTTCTATGGCGTCGCTGTAATCTGAGAAAATTTCCCGTATCTGGGCGCTGACCTCCCGATATTTTTTCATATTGCCGGGTACTACAATGAGGTCAGGGCACAGCTTTTTTGCCTGTGAAGAGGGCATGGCGGAGCGGACTCCATAACTCCGTGCCTCGTAATTGCAAGTGGAAATCACCCCGCGACGATCACTGGCGCCTCCCACCGCCAGGGGCTTCCCGCGCAAATTGGGATCGTCCCGCATTTCTACAGAGGCGTAGAAGCAGTCGCAGTCGCAATGGATGATCTTCCTCATGCTGGGATTATATACAGCATTGCGGCCAGGCGGGAAGCCTTGAGTGATTCCTGACCGGCTATTCATGACGCTTTGGGAGATGGACTATGAGCCGCATACCCCTGGTGCAGAGGCCTGCTGACGAAATGGTGGAACAGGTCTTTGCGGAGATCGAGGATGAGCTGGGTTCGATTCCCAATATGTTTCGAGCCTATGCCAATCACCCGGAAATTCTGCGCCTGAACTGGGAGCGCTTCAAGGTCCTGATGATGCATGGGTGCCTGTCGGTCCGGCTAAAAGAGAGTATCGCACTGGTGGTGTCTGCGGATAACCGCAATGAATACGGTATAGCGCGGTACAGCGAACTCCTGCAGGAGCGAGAAGTGAATCCGCACGAGATCCTGAAAATCCGGCTGGACCCGGATCACGCCCACCTGTCATCCAAGGAGCATGCACTGCTCGCATTGGCCCACCGGGCGCATCAGTCGCCGTTCGACCACGGCGAGAAGTTTGTCGATGCTGCAAGGCGCGAGGGCGCCACTGACATGGAAATTGTTGAGGCGCTGGGCGTCATGGAATTTATGGCCGGTGCCAACCGTTTTCTGGAAGTACTGGATGTGACTCTGGACTAAACAGAATTTCTCTGCGCAGGGCAGTCTATAAAACGGGCGAAAGAAGCTGAGGGAAGCCAACGTTAATAAACAGGTTGGGTACTGCTGCAACCGGGGGGGTGGGCTGGTCGCTATATAGTGCGGGGCTGGAGTTAGCCGGAGGGCCGAGATTCGACCCTCCAGTAAATGGTGTCATTTGGGGGGGCGTCTGCGACCAAAAATCAGGGCCAGTACGAACAGTACCAGGAAGATAAAGAACAGGATTTTCGCTGCATCCGCAGCGACACCGGCCACGCCGCCGAACCCGAAGAAGGCGGCAATGATCGCAATTACGAAAAATATTATTGCCCATCGCAACATGGTGAGTCTCCTCTGGTGGCGGGAGAGATTAAGCACTTTGAGCCGGCCGCTCTCGATTGGGCTCAGGCCATCGCGGATGGCTCATGGGCAACAGTTATAGATTCAACTTTGGCTGTTCACCAGCAATTATGTTCCAGTACGGAAATATGGTGGGCAGGATGGCGTGAATGGAAACGGGCCGCTTGGTGCGGCCCGTTTGGGTGCGGGTTGATGCAGAGTGTCAGGGAATGGTTAGCGTTCCAGCTGCTCCAGTTTGCCTTTCTTGCCGTCCCACTCGTCCGCATCCGGCAGGGGATCCTTTTTCTCGGTGATATTGGGCCACACCTCTGCCAGTTCAGCATTCAGTTCGATGAACTCCTGCTGGTCGTCGGGGACTTCGTCCTCAGAGAAGATGGCATTGGCGGGGCACTCGGGCTCGCACAGCGCGCAGTCGATGCATTCGTCCGGGTGGATCACCAGGAAGTTGGGGCCCTCATAGAAACAGTCCACCGGGCAGACTTCCACACAGTCGGTGTATTTGCACTTGATGCAGTTTTCCCCAATTACGAATGTCATGCTTGTCCCTCGATGAAGCGTCAATTTCCGGGGGCGCCGGCCCCGGCGGAATTTTGTGAGTTGCGGATTTTAGCAACAACTGGCGCGAATTGTAGTGGGTTTTCAGTCGAATTGGTTGGGTGCTTATAACAATTTGCGCAGCGCGTAGAGCTGTTCCAGGGCCTGGCGCGGGGTCAGGTCATCCGGGTCCAGATCGGCCAGCGCATCCACGGCCGGGTGGCTGGGAGCGCCAAACAGCTCCGCCTGCATCGGGGATACCGCCTCCGGGGATACCGCCTCCGGGGATACCGCCTCCGGGGATACCGCCTCCGGGGATACCGCCTCCGGGGAATCAGCCACACCGGACTTGGGCTCCGGGGCCGTCGCAGGGGCGGGTGCTGGCTCGAATTCTGCCAGTTCGGGGCGCTCGCCGGATTCCAGCGCCTGCAGGCGTTGCCGGGCCTCCTCCAGCACCTCCCCGGGGATGCCAGCGAGCTTCGCTACCTGTAGGCCGTAGCTCTTGGAAGCGGGTCCTTCCTGGATACGGTGCAGGAAGACAATGCTGTCGCCATGCTCGGTGGCGTTGAGGTGGATGTTAGCCGCCTCGGGACAGCGCGCCGGCAGGTCAGTGAGCTCGAAATAGTGGGTGGCAAACAGGGTAAAGGCACGCACCCGCTCGGCCAGGAAGTGGGCGCAGGCCCAGGCCAGCGACAGGCCATCGTAGGTACTGGTGCCACGCCCGATCTCGTCCATCAGCACCAGGCTGTGTTCGCTGGCATTGCGCAGGATATTGGCGGTCTCGGTCATCTCCACCATAAAGGTGGAACGGCCCCCGGCCAGGTCATCGGCGCTGCCGATGCGGGTAAAGATGCGGTCGAGCATGCCGATGCGGGCGGAATCAGCCGGCACGTAGCTGCCGCAGTGTGCCAGCAGGGCGATCAGGGCTGTCTGGCGCATGTACGTGGATTTACCCCCCATGTTGGGGCCGGTAATCACCAGCATCCGACGGTCGTCGCGCAGGTCGATATCATTGGCCACAAATGGGTCGTCCAGCACCTGCTCCACCACCGGGTGGCGGCCGGCGCTGATATCCAGGCCCGGCTCGGTGTCGAGGGCAGGCCGGCAGAGGCGCAGGTTGTCGGCGCGCTCGGCCAGGCAGGCCAGGACGTCCAGCTGCGACACGCCGGCGGCGGCCGCCTGCAGCTCCGCCAGGGACTCGTTGAGCTTGACGATCAGCTCCTCGTACAGCGCCTTCTCCCGTGCCAGGGCGCGGCTCTTGGCCGAGAGGGCCTTGTCCTCGAACTCCTTCAGCTCGGGGGTGATGAAGCGCTCGGCATTCTTGAGAGTCTGGCGGCGGATATACTCGGCCGGCGCCTTGTCGCTCTGGCCGCGGCTGATCTCGATAAAGTAGCCGTGCACCCGGTTGTAGCCCACCTTGAGGGTGGGGATACCGGTGCGCTCCTTCTCGCGCTGCTCCAGCTGGACCAGGAAGTCGCCGGCGTTCTCGCTGATGGAGCGCAGCTCGTCCAGCTCGCTGTCGTAGCCCTCGGCAATCACGCCGCCATCGCGAATCACCACCGGCGGGTTCTCGATAATCGCGCGCTCCAGCAGCGCCACGGTCTCCGGCCATTCGCCGATCTCGCGCCCCAGCTCGCGCAGTAGGGCCGTGTCCATCTCCGCCAGCTGGCGCTGGATCTCCGGGAACTGCGCCAGCGACTGGCCCAGCCGGGCCAGGTCGCGGGGGCGGGCCGAGCGCAGCGCCAGGCGCCCGAGGATGCGTTCCATATCCCCCACCGGCTTGAGGGCGTCCCGCAGGGGCTCGAAGCCGTAATTCTCCAGCATGGCGCCGATCGCGTCCTGGCGATTGTTCAGGGTGGTCAGCTGGCGCAGCGGGTTGTTCAGCCAGCGGCGCAGGAGGCGGCTGCCCATGGCGGTCTTGCAGGTATCGAAAACCGACAGCAGGGTGTTGTCGTCACCGCCCGACAGGTTCAGGTCGATTTCCAGGTTGCGGCGGCTGGCACCGTCCAGCGCCACCGTGTCATCGCTGGTCTCTGTCTGCAGGCTGCGGATATGGGGTAGCTCGGTACGCTGGGTGTCCCGGGCATACTGCAACAGGCACCCGGCGGCGGTGACGGCAGCCAGCATATGGCTGCAACCGAATGCCTCCAGGTCCAGGGTGCCGAACTGCTGGTTCAGTACACGCAGGGCGTTCTCGTGATCGAACTCCCAGGGGGCGCGCCGCCGCATTCCCGCGCGGCGCTCTATTTCCGCCGGCAGCGCCAGGTCCTCCGGCGCCAGCAGTTCGGCGGGCGCGTGGCGCTGCACCTGTTCCGCGAGTGCCTCTACCGTATCTACCTCCTGCACCACGAAGCGCCCGGTGGCCAGGTCCAGCAGGGCGAGGCCGTAGCGGTCCCCCAGCCGGGACAGGGCCGCCAGCAGGTTGTCCCGGCGCTCATTCAGCAGGGCCTCGTCGGTGACCGTGCCCGGGGTGACGATGCGCACCACCTTGCGCTCCACCGGGCCCTTGCTGGTGGCCGGGTCGCCGATCTGCTCGCAGATGGCCACGGATACGCCCTGTTTGATCAGCCTTGCCAGGTAGCCGTCTGCCGAATGGTAGGGGATGCCTGCCATCGGGATCGGCTCGCCGCCCGACTTGCCGCGGGCGGTCAGGGTGACATCCAGGAGCTCTGCCGCTTTCTTGGCATCATCGTAGAAAAGCTCGTAGAAGTCCCCCATCCGGTAAAACACCAGCTCCTGGGGGTGCTGGGCCTTGATGCGCAGGTACTGCTGCATCATCGGGGTATGTTTGGCGTTATCGGTTGCGGTCGCGGCTTGCGGCATGGGGCGTACTTCTTGTCCGTTTCTGGTTGGATTTTGCCGGGGTCCGGGGCAAGGCGCTATTCTACCGAGTCGGGTAGCAAGGAATAAACAGATGACGGATATTTCAGTACTGGCGCAGCAGCTTGGTGAAGAATTGCACAAGAGGGGCTGGAAGGCGACGGCTGCCGAGTCCTGCACCGGCGGCGCCATCGCCGCGGCTATTACGTCGGTGGCGGGTGCCAGCAACTGGTTCGAGGGCTCGGTGGTCAGCTATGCCAACTGGGTCAAGCGCGAGCTGCTTTCGGTTTCCGGGGAAGACCTGGAGGAACTGGGGGCCGTGAGTGAAGAGGTGGCCCGGCAGATGGCCAGTGGAGTGCTGGGGCTGATGGATTCCAATGTGGCTGTGGCTGTCACTGGAATCGCTGGCCCGGATGGCGGCACCGAGGAGAAGCCGGTTGGCACCGTCTGGATTGCGGTGGCTCACTCGGAAGGCCAGGAGCCGGTTACCATCGACGCCAGTTGCTTTCACTTCGAGGGCGACCGCGCCGCGGTGCAGCAGCAGACCGTGGCCGAGGCGCTGCGGGAAATGCTGGCACTGGTGCGGGAGCACTCGGAAGATTGATTACTGGTTGCTTATACAGTAATCCTTCGTTAAGCTTGCCCACAATCAACAACGCTTAAGTACATGGGAAAGGTCATGGATTCCAACAAAGACAAGGCATTGCAGGCGGCGCTGTCTCAGATCGAGCGCCAGTTCGGCAAGGGTACCGTTATGCGTATGGGGGACAAGGAGCGCGAGCGCATTCCCGCGATCTCCACCGGTTCCCTGGGCCTGGATGTTGCCCTCGGCATCGGCGGCTTACCGCGCGGCCGTATCGTGGAGATCTATGGTCCGGAATCCTCCGGTAAGACCACCCTGACACTGCAGGTTATTGCCGAGGCCCAGCGCAAGGGCGGCACCTGTGCTTTTGTCGACGCGGAGCACGCGCTGGACCCGATCTATGCCGAGAAGCTGGGTGTCAATGTAGACGAGCTGATCGTCTCCCAGCCGGATACCGGTGAGCAGGCGCTGGAAGTGGCCGACATGCTGGTGCGCTCCGGTGCTGTCGATGTACTGATTGTCGACTCGGTTGCGGCCCTGACCCCGCGTGCCGAGATCGAGGGCGAAATGGGCGATTCCCACGTAGGCCTGCAGGCGCGCCTGATGTCCCAGGCCCTGCGCAAACTGACCGGTAACATCAAGAATACCAACACCCTGTGTGTATTCATTAACCAGATCCGCATGAAGATCGGCGTGATGTTCGGCTCCCCGGAAACCACCACCGGCGGTAACGCACTCAAATTCTATTCCTCCGTGCGCCTGGATATCCGTCGCATTGGTTCCGTCAAGGAAGGCGATGAAGTGGTCGGTAACGAAACCCGGGTGAAGGTGGTCAAGAACAAGGTGGCTCCGCCGTTCAAGCAGACCGAGTTCCAGATCATGTATGGCCAGGGGATCAACCTGCTGGGCGAGATTATTGATTACGGCGTCAAGCATGGGCTGGTCGACAAGGCGGGTGCCTGGTACAGCTACAAGGGCGACAAGATCGGCCAGGGCAAGGCCAATGCGGTCAAGTTCCTGAAAGAGAACCAGGGTATCCGCGACGAGATCGAGGGACAGCTACGCGCCCAGCTGCTGGGCGACCTGGTGCCGGCCAAGCCGGAACCCGAGACAGCGGAAGCGCCGGAAGAGTAATTCCAGCCGCCCGTGTTCTCCTCTGACGATACGGCTCAGGCGCTGTTCACTGCAGCGCTTGACCTGCTGGCGCGCCGGGAGCACTCCTGCCACGAACTGCGGCAGAAACTCTCGGCGCGCTTCCCCTCCGCAGATTTCGAGGCGCTGTTCGGGCGCCTGCACGAACTCAACTACCAGTCCGACCAGCGCTTCGCCGAAGTGTTTGCCCGCTCGCGCGTGCAGCGCGGTCAGGGGCCCCTGCGCATCCGTCGAGACCTGCAACAGCGGGGGATCGACAGCGCCCTGGCCGGCTCTGCCCTCGACCAGCTTGAGGCGGACTGGTACCAGCTGGCGGCGGAGACCCTGCAGCGCAAGTTCCGACGCCCCATCAGCGATGCATTACCGCGCGACCAGCAGCTGAAAGAGCGCGCACGGCGCCAGCGCTACCTTGCCTACCGCGGTTTCCCCGCGGACGCCATCCAGTATGCCCTGGAGGCGGAACTTTTCTCCTGAGCCTGTATACTGCGGGAAAAGATAAGAGTAAGGAGCCCCCGTGATTCTGTCAGTCGATCAGGGCACCACCGGAACCACCGCCTTTGTCTTCGATTCCCAGGGCCGCCTGTTAGGCCGCAGCTATTCCGAATTTCCCCAGTATTACCCCCGTCCCGGTTGGGTAGAGCACAATGCCAGCGAGATCTGGCAGGTAACCCTCCGTGTGTGCGGGGCGGCCCTCGAGCGCGCTGGTGTCGAAGCCTCGCAGCTGTCCGCTATCGGTATCACCAACCAGCGCGAGACCACGGTACTTTGGGATCGCGAGACTGGCGAGCCTGTTTGCCCGGCCATCGTGTGGCAGTGTCGCCGTTCCGCCGATATCTGCCGGGAGCTGGAGCAGGCGGGCAGGGCGGACTGGCTGCGGGAGAAGACAGGCCTGGTGCTCGATGCTTATTTTTCCGCCAGCAAGCTGCAATGGCTGTTTCGCGCCAATCCCGGGCTGCTGGAACGGGCCCGGGCCGGGGAGCTGGCCTTCGGGACGATAGACAGCTGGCTGATCTGGAAAATGACCGGTGGCCGAGCGCACCTCACAGACCATACCAACGCCAGCCGAACGTTGCTTTACAGCCTCGAGCGGCGTGACTGGGATCCCCAACTGCTGGAGCTGTTTGGCTGCCCGGACGCCATCCTGCCCGAAATCAGGCCGTCCGCCGGGCACTTCGCCAATACTGACCCGGCGTCCTTTCTGGGCGCGGAGGTGCCGATCACCGGTGTGGCCGGGGACCAGCAGGCCTCCCTGTTCGGCCACGGCTGCACCGTGCCGGGGGCGATCAAGAACACCTACGGCACCGGATGCTTCATGCTCGCCTACGCGGGCGAGGACCGGCCCCCGGCTCCCACTGGCCTGCTCACCACCATTGCCTGCGATGCGGGCGGCGCGCCGGCCTACGCTCTGGAGGGGGCCGTGTTCAATGCGGGCTCGGCGGTGCAGTGGCTGCGGGATGACATGGGGCTCATCCAGCAGGCGGCGGACACCGAGAGCATCGCGCGCCAGGTGCCCGATACCCGCGGCGTATACCTGGTGCCGGCATTCAGCGGCCTCGGTGCGCCGCACTGGGATCCCACCGCGCGGGGCATGATCTGCGGCCTGAGTCGCGGCACCGGCCGGGATGAGCTGGTGCGAGCCACCCTGGAGTCCATCGCCTACCAGAGTGATGACCTGGCGCGGTTGATGGCTGATGCGCTTGGAGTGGAAATCAACCGGTTACGAGTGGATGGTGGTGCGGCGGCCAATGATTTCCTGATGCAGTTCCAGTCCGATATCTCCAGCGCCCGGGTGGAAAGACCGCGCCAGATCGAGTCAACGGCAGTGGGGGCGGCGCTGCTGGCGGGGTTGGGTGCGGGCATCTGGGAGAGCGGGGCCTTGCCGGAGTCTCTGCTGGAGATTGAGCGGGACTTCGTGCCGCAGATGAGCGCCCACAAGCGGGAGGAACTGTTGGAGGGCTGGCGTCGGGCGGTGTCTGCCTGCCGCACTTTCTGACGGGCGGTCGAACGGCTGCGGCGGCATACTGCCGCCGCTCCCGCCGAAAATGCCTATCCTCAAGTCTGTGATGAACCGGAGACGGGAGGTATTCAGCGTGGGTATCAGTGACGACCTGCAGGCAACTATCGCGGATATGGTGGACGGGCGCCGGGGGATCCTCGCCGCGGACGAGAGCTCGGGGACCATCGCCAAACGATTTGACGCGGTGGGGGTGGAGTCGACGGAAGAGCATCGCCGCTTTTACCGCTCCCTGCTGCTGGATACCGAGGGATTGGGGCAGTATGTCAGCGGTGTCATCCTGTTCGAGGAGACCCTGGGGCAGAAAAACGGCGATGGCCGCCTCCTCCCGCATGTTGCGGCGGAGCAGGGGATAGTTCCCGGCATCAAGGTGGACAAGGGCAAGGGCCCCCTGGCCGGCGCTCCCGGTGACCTGATCACCTTTGGCCTCGATGGCCTGGAGGCGCGCCTGCAGGGCTACCGCGAACAGGGTGCCCGGTTCGCCAAATGGCGCGAGGTGTACCCGATAAGCCCGCATAACCCCGCCCGGCTGGGACTGACTGCCAATGCCGAGATGCTGGCCCGTTATGCAGCGGTGTGCCAGGGCTGTGGGGTGGTACCGATCGTTGAACCCGAGGTGCTGATGGACGGTGACCACAGTATCGAGCGCAGTGCAGAGGTGAACGAGGCGGTGTGGCACGAGGTATTCCATGCTTTACACCGGCACGGCGTGGTACTGGAGCTGATGATCCTGAAACCCAGCATGGTTACGCCCGGGAAAGACTGTGCCAAGGCGCCCCCGGAGCAGGTGGCCGAATACACCATGCGGAGTCTCCGCCGCGGGGTGCCGGCCGCAGTGCCGAGCATCAATTTCCTCTCCGGTGGCCAGGGCCCGGAAGAGGCCACAGCGAACCTTAATGCACTCAACCAGTTATGGCATGCTCCCTGGCAGCTGAGTTTTTCCTATGGGCGCGCGTTACAGGAACCGGCGCTGAAAGCCTGGCAGGGTGAGAGCGGCAATGCCGGTGCTGCCCAGGCCGCCCTGCTCAAGCGCGCCCGGCTGAACCACCTGGCGATGCTCGGCGAGTACCAGGAGTCCATGGAGTAGGGGGCGTAGCGGCGCTGTCGCCGCGCAAACATGCCCGGACACGGTAGAGGCTGCACGGACATCACTGCAAAATAACAATAAGGTAGCGAGGAGAGAGACATGCAATTCCTGTCACACGGAGAGCGGCTCCATTACCGGCGTTGGTGGGTGGAGGGGGCCCTTGGCGTAGTGGTGATCTCGCACGGGCTCGGTGAACACGGCGGCCGCTACCGGCGGCTGGCGAAGTCGCTGAACAGTGCGGGCTACAGTGTTTACGCGCCTGATCACTACGGTCACGGCCTGTCCGCGGGGGGGCGGGGTCACATCGACGAC
The DNA here is from genome assembly GCF_021729035.1 of Microbulbifer sediminum. Taxonomy (GTDB): domain Bacteria; phylum Pseudomonadota; class Gammaproteobacteria; order Pseudomonadales; family Cellvibrionaceae; genus Microbulbifer; species Microbulbifer sediminum. The sequence goes on from NZ_JAJSAP010000008.1 coordinate 161,541, forward strand.
TTTGCCCGCTACAGCCAGCACCTGCACGATTTTATCCGCATTGTGCAGCGGGATAATCCTGACCGCCCACTGCACCTCCTGGGGCATAGTATGGGCGGTGTCATTGCCTGTGGCTGTGTCGTGCGCTTCGGGGGTGTCGACAGCCTGGTGCTCTCGGCACCGGGATTCCGGGGCTGCCGGGAGCCTGGCGCGGTGGAGCGTTTCCTGATCAGGGGGCTCGCAGCGGTGGTGCCCAGACTGTCCCTTTCCAACCGGCTGGACCCGCACGACCTGACCCATGACCAGGTTGTGGTGAAGGATTACCTGGCTGACGACCTGGTCCACGACCGGGTATCCATGCGCTGGTTCACTACTTTCCTGCGCGAGCGAGAGTTCCTTTTCTCCCGGCTCGACCGGATTACGGTTCCCTGCCTGTTGTTACTGCCGCGGGGTGATCGCATGGTGGATAGTGACACCACCCTGGCCTGGTTCGAGCGATTTGGTAGTGAAAAGCGGCAAGTGCAGTTGTTCCCGGGCGCGTTTCACGAGGTATTCAATGAGCCAGAGGATGGTCCCCGCGCAGTGGAACTGCTACTCAGGCACCTCCGGGCCGGCCAGGAGGTGGGGGCGATCGAGGCCTCCGCCTGACCCCCCGTACACCACCGGGGATGGGGACGGCCGCGCAGCCCGTGAAAATGGCTGTTAACCGTTGTACCATACGCGGTCGTTTTTGGCCCCGGGTGGGCCCGGAGTGTATGGAACATGGATAAGAAACTACTGAGTCTGCTGGTTTGCCCGGTGAGCAAGGCGCCTCTTGAATACGACGAGGAGAAGCAGGAGCTGGTGTGTAAGGCCAGCGGGCTGGCCTATCCGGTACGTGACGGCATCCCCGTGATGCTGGAATCCGAGGCGCGCCAGCTGACCACCGAGGAAAAGCTGGAAAAATAAGCCCATGAGTGAGCCTAGCGTGTTCAGCCGAATCGTCGCCGGTGAAATTCCGGTCGAGCGGCTGTATGAGGATGACCAGTGCATTGTCATCCGCGATCGCGCGCCCCAGGCGCCGACCCACCTTTTGATCATCCCGCGCAAGCCTCTGCTCAATGTGTCGGACGCGGGACGGGATGATCGGCCCTTGCTGGGACACTTGATGTGGGTTGCAGGTGAACTGGGCCGAAAGCTGGGGCTCGACGGCTTCCGGCTGGTGGTCAACAACGGTGCCGGTGCCGGCCAGACCGTCTTTCACCTGCATATTCACCTGCTCGCCGACCGCGAGATGCGTGAGCAGGACCTGGCCGACGCCCCGGCGGGCAGCTGACCCGGGACTCTCGGCCTTTCTGACTGATAACCCTTACCAACGAAGTGGAATTACGCTGGATGAAAAGCGCACAGATACGCGACGCCTTCCTGAATTACTTTGCCGAGCAGGGCCACACCGTGGTGCCCTCCAGTTCCCTGGTGCCGGGTAATGACCCGACCCTGATGTTCACCAATGCCGGCATGGTGCAGTTCAAGGATACCTTCCTCGGTCACGAGCCGCGTCCCTATACGCGCGCCGTGAGTTCCCAGCGCTGTGTGCGTGCCGGTGGCAAGCATAACGACCTGGAAAATGTCGGTTACACCGCCCGCCACCACACGTTTTTCGAGATGCTGGGCAATTTCAGCTTCGGCGACTACTTCAAGCGCGATGCCATCCGCTTTGCCTGGGATTTCCTGACCAAGGTGCTTGGCCTGCCGGAGGAGCGCCTGTGGGTCACCGTGCATATCAGCGATGACGAGGCTGCGGATATCTGGCTGAAGGAAATGGGGGTCAGTGCCGAACGTTTCTCGCGCCTGGATGAGGATAATTTCTGGCAGATGGGCGACACCGGCCCCTGCGGGCCCAGTTCGGAGATCTTCTACGACCACGGCCCGGAAGTGCCCGGCGGCCCGCCCGGATCGGATAATGATGACCTGGATCGCTATATCGAGATCTGGAACCTGGTGTTCATGCAGTATGAGCGTTCCGCCGATGGCGAGTTGCATCCGCTGCCCAAGCCCTCGGTGGATACCGGCATGGGCCTGGAGCGGATTGCCGCGGTGATGCAGGGCGTGCATTCCAACTATGAGATCGACCTGTTCCAGGCGTTGCTCCAGGCTGCTGCGGAGATCGTCGGCTGTAAGGACCTGGAAGAGAAGTCCCTGCGGGTGATCGCCGATCATATACGCTCCTGTTCTTTCCTCGTTGCCGACGGCGTCATGCCCTCCAACGAGGGACGGGGCTATGTCCTGCGCCGGATCATCCGCCGTGCGGTGCGCCACGGCCACAAACTGGGCCAGGAAGGTATCTTCTTCTGCAGGCTGGTCGATGCGCTGGCGGAACAGATGGGGGACGCCTACCCGGAGCTGCGCGAGAAGCAGAAGCTGATCGAGGACACGCTGCGCAAGGAAGAAGAGCAGTTCGCCAAGACTCTGGATAAGGGAATGTCGGTACTGGACGAGGCCCTTGCCGATCTGGAGGGCACTGAAATCCCGGGCAAGCTGGTATTCACCCTGTACGACACCTACGGGTTCCCGGTGGACCTGACCCATGATATTGCCCGTGAGCGGGAACTGACCCTGGACATGGCCGGCTATGAGGCGGCCATGGAGGCCCAGCGTGAACGCGCCCGTGCTGCCGGCAAGTTCAAGCACGATTACACCGCCACCCTCGACCTGGAGGGGGCGACCGAATTTCTCGGCTACGATGCCACGGTTGCCCACGGCAAGGTGATAGCCATCGTCAGCGACGGCGAGCAGGTGGATACCCTGGGCGAGGGCCAGGAGGGTGCGGTGGTGCTGGACCGCACGCCATTCTATGCCGAATCCGGGGGCCAGGTGGGTGATTGCGGTTACCTGCAGGCGGCCGGCGGACGCTTCGAGGTGCGTGACTGCACCAAGCAGGGCGGCCATCATCTCCATACCGGCAAGCTGCTGCAGGGCAGCCTTTCTGTCGGCGACGAACTGGAGGCGGAGGTCTCCGGGGATGTGCGCCAGTCCACTGCGCTGAATCACTCGGCGACACACCTGTTGCACGCTGCGTTGCGGAAGGTGCTGGGCGAGCATGTGACCCAGAAGGGCTCGCTGGTGGACTCCGAGCGCCTGCGGTTCGATTTCTCCCACCCGGAGGCGGTGACAACCAAGCAGCTCCACGCGATTGAGTCGCTGGTAAATGCCCAGATTCGTGCGAATACCCCGGTTCACACCGAGGAGACGGATATCGAGAGCGCGAGGAAAAAGGGTGCCATGGCGCTCTTCGGAGAAAAATACGGCGATACTGTCCGGGTGCTCTCAATGGGCGAGATAGAGGACGGCAGTGCTTTCTCGGTAGAGCTCTGCGGGGGGACTCACGTCCAGCGGACCGGCGATATCGGCCTCCTGCGGATTGTCGGTGAGAGCGGCATCGCCTCCGGCCAGCGCCGCATCGAGGCGGTGACCGGGGCGCATGCCCTGGCCCTGTTTGATGAGGCGCAGCAGCGCCTTGAGCATGCTGCAGCGCTGCTGAAGACGCGGCCGGATATGCTGGCAGATAAGGTGGAGCAACTGCTGGTCACCAACCGCAAGCTTGAAAAGGAAATGTCGCAGCTGAAGACAAAACTCGCCAGCGGTGCGGGTGGTGATCTCTCGGCCCAGGCGGTAGAGGTGGGGGGCCACAAACTGCTGGCAGCCTCCATCGACGGTGCGGACCCGAAATCACTGCGTGACCTCGCCGACCAGATGAAGAATAAACTGGGCAGTGGTGTGGTATTGCTGGCTGCACCGGGCGATGACAAGGTGGCCCTCGTGGCTGCGGTGACCAAGGACCTGACTGACCGGGTGGCGGCCGGCGAGCTGATGCGCTTCGCTGCTGGCCAGCTGGGAGGTAAGGGCGGTGGGCGCCCGGATATGGCCCAGGGTGGCGGCACCGATGTGGCGGCCCTGCCGGGAATGCTTGCCGACGTGCGCACCTGGGTGGAGGAGCGGCTCTCCTGAACGGGTCGGCCCGGCACTTGGTCGCGCAACAATTCAGTTGATTTTGGCAAAAATTAGTGATTTAGTGCGCGGCTTGCAGAATTCGATAGTTGCTGTGCCATGCGGTCTGGTCAGGCGCTGCCGGCAGTAAGGAAACACAGAATCCCATGAGTTTGTACGTGCAGAAATACGGTGGCACCTCGGTGGGCTCGATCGAGCGCATTGAGGCTGTTGCCGACAAGGTGGCCGCTTTCCGGGCGCAGGGGCATGAAATGGTGGTGGTGCTCTCAGCCATGAGTGGTGAGACCAACCGCCTCATTGACCTGGCCTACCAGGTGCAGGAAAAACCGGATCCGCGTGAGCTGGACGTGCTGGTGGCCACCGGTGAGCAGGTCACCATTGCCCTTCTCAGTATGGCCCTGAAAAAGCGCGGTTATGATGCCTGCTCCTATACCGGCGGCCAGGTCAAGATTCTCACTGACAACTCGCACACCAAGGCGCGTATCCAGCAGATCGATGTGGAGCGCATGCGCCGGGACCTGGATGCGGGCCGTGTAGTGGTGGTGGCCGGTTTCCAGGGGGTGGACGAAGAAGGAAATATCACCACTCTGGGCCGCGGCGGTTCGGATACAACGGGTGTCGCCCTGGCGGCAGCGTTGGAAGCCACCGAGTGCCAGATCTATACCGACGTGGACGGGGTATACACCACCGACCCGCGGGTGGTTGACAGTGCGCGTCGGCTCGACCGCATCACCTTCGAGGAAATGCTTGAAATGGCCAGCCTGGGCTCGAAGGTGCTGCAAATCCGCGCGGTCGAGTTTGCCGGTAAATACAAAGTACCCTTGCGGGTTCTCTCCACCTTCGAGGAAGGGGAGGGCACGCTGATCAGTCTGGATGAGGAAGACACCCAAATGGAACAACCCGTTGTTTCCGGCATTGCATTCAATCGGGACGAGGCAAAGCTGACCATTCGCGGCGTGCCGGATACCCCCGGGGTGGCCTGCCGGATCCTGGCGCCGGTAGGCGCGGAAAACATTGAGGTGGATGTCATCGTGCAGAACATCAGTTCTATCGACGGTACCACCGATTTCACCTTCACTGTCCACCGCAATGACCTGGCGAAGGCGAGGGAGGTGCTGGAGCGTGTTGCAGGTGAACTGGGTGCCAGGGAAGTGGTCGCTGACGACAAGATTGCGAAAGTCTCGATTGTGGGTGTGGGGATGCGCTCACACGCCAATGTCGCCAGCCGGATGTTCAGTGCGCTGGGCGAGGACAACATCAACATCCAGATGATCACCACCTCCGAAATCAAGATCTCCGTGATCATCGACGAGCGCTACCTGGAGCTGGCAGTGCGTGCCCTTCACAGTGAGTTTGAGTTGTCCGAACCCAGGGCGGCGGGCTGAGGCTATAACCAACTGGTAGGTGGCGGCTGAGTTCTCATAGCAATTTCGTCATGTGGCGTAGGGTGCAACTGTTGAGAATTTGATCGGGTGGTCAATACTGACAGTAGTGATGGGCAAAAACCTCCCAAAACATGCCGCCATCCGGTTATGATGACCGTGGGAAACTCAAATTGATTTGAGTTATCCCAATCACAGGATGATCAAGGAGAAGTAGGTAATGCTGATTTTAACCCGCCGGATTGGCGAGACGCTGATGGTCGGTGACAATGTTACTGTCACCGTGCTCGGCGTAAAGGGAAACCAGGTGAGAATCGGTGTAAACGCGCCCAAAGAAGTAGCCGTGCACCGGGAAGAAATATACCAGCGGATCCAGAGGGAAAAGCAGACGCCGGGTGACACCGAGCAAGAGTAGCTCCTCCCGAGCAAAAAGGGGCCGGCATGACCGGCCTTTTTTGTTTCCGCTGCGACATTGTCCCTGCTTTCCTCCCTCCTGCTCTCTGCTCCCTCTGTCGTACAGGCCAGCTGCCGACAGGCAACCCCGGAAATCAGTCTGTGCAGAATGTGTGCAAGCGGGAATGGCGCCAAAAAAGTTATTGATTCCCCATTGATTTTTGCCCTCCCGTTGGTATGATGCCGTCCTCTTTCGGGGGGTGCTCAATCGAGTTGACCGCCAGGATCCCGGGTCGGGATTCTTGTCTGCAGCCCCGGGTTGCAGCACAATGAGATTACACGGTGAGATGGCCGAGTGGCTGAAGGCGCGCCCCTGCTAAGGGCGTATGGGTTAACACTCATCGAGGGTTCGAATCCCTCTCTCACCGCCATATCGATCAATCAAAGGGCCCTGCTGAGCAGGGCCCTTTGATTGAGGATGGTCTGAGAGAGTGAGAACCCGCTGGTTCGACTCGGAGGCGCTTGTCGCCGGAGAGCAGCGAGCAAAGCGAAGCTAATCCCTCTCTCACCGCCATACAAAAACACCCTCTCATGAGAGGGTGTTTTTTTTGCCCTGAGTCGCAGGGTGGGGAGGCGAGCGCCTCCCGGTCTGGCTCTCCAGTTTGCTCCAGAAAGATTTTGGAAAAACTGCTTGCCGGGCCAGAAATGGTCGCTATAATGCGCGCCACTTCGGAAGGGCCAGGCGGTCCTTCAGGGTCGGGAAAAGACGTCTTCGGGCATCGCTTCCGGCGCTGGAAAAGCCTTCAAAAAAGGCTTGCCAGACGCGGAGAGGCCGCTATAATGCGCGCCACTTCGGAAGGGCCGGGCGGTCCTTCGGGGTCGGGAAAGGACGCCTTCGGGCATCGGTTTCCGGCACTGAAAAAAGCCTTCAAAAAAGGCTTGCCAAGCACGAAGGGGTCGATATAATGCGCGCCCCTTCGACGGTCACCGGAAGCGGTGGTCGGGGATCCCGGAAAGGCCCGAGCGGCCGGC
>NZ_JAJSAP010000009.1:0-39776 GCF_021729035.1 Microbulbifer sediminum
GACCAATTCCGTGTTGCGTATGGACCCAATCCCCGGGCTTAAACATGGAGGCAGACTTCCTTAGTTGTTATAACGCCCGCAGCACGGGCAAAATTGGAGCGCAGCGAAAATTTTGTCCCAGTGCCTGCGCTTGTTAGGCGGATTAACGCACATGCTTGGGGCCAATATTGATGTTTAGCAACATATTAAAAGGCGAACTCCATATTACGAGCAACTGTTTGTTAGAGTAGTAATACTCGGCCTCTGCTGGTTGGCCATGCCTGGTGAATCTTTGGATATCGTCGGGTTTTCCAAGATTAGCGATGATATCTGCTTCTTGGGAGATTCCAAGCGAGGAGAGTGCATCCTGGAAAAAACCGAATTGTGCCACTTTACCGTTTTCTATCCGGTAGTTAATGCCGTCGGAAGTTTGCAGCCAGCCACCATGCTCTATTGTAGAGGCGATGCGCTCGCTTAGGGGTAGCTCAGAATGTGAGGAGTTTTCCGCGTACCCGTTTAGATCAAGGCGAGTCGAGTTCTGGATAGTAGACTTTTCTACGCAGTCGGCTGCATCGCCAAGCTTTACTCCGCGGGCGCTGACACTTCCAGCGCTCCATTGATCGGAAAAAATTCCAGTGATGTCGTTGGCGATATCCATAGTTTGTTGGCTTCCACAGGATTCGACGGCCTTGATCTCGAAGGTGAAAAAGAAAGCAAATATTATTGTTACGAATTTAAGGTGTAGCTTCATATACGCCTAACGCCAGCCATAAGCGGCGCCCTGACAAGGGCGTCCGGTGGAGGGCCTTCGGCCCGGAACAACCTTAATGGCCTTGTTATGGTTTTTGTACATGTCAGATATTAGAAACCGCATACACCAATATCGCCCAACAACACCCCAAAGCAATTGCTCCGCCCAAAATTGCCGGAATAAAGGTATTGGAGCCTGAGAAAGCAAAGCCTGAAAGACCGGAAATTGCGCCAACAGCGAAAACAGCAGGAAGGAAAGGCAGGAGAAATTCGAAGCCGGTAATAAAAAGTACGAACGCTACAGAAACGATCACACCGGATATTCCCGCAATACCAAAATTCCTCTGTCTCAACCGTCCACCTCAATGACACCATAACGCCTCCAGCAGGGGCGGCCGTAGCGTTTAGCGTGCGAAGCGCGCTGCGTAGGCCGTCCAGCCGAGCCCCGAAGGGGCTGGGCGATCCTGCCTGGATTTGTTAAATGTTTCACCACGATGACCAGTGGTACTTATTTACAAGCTTACCGTCTGCACTAAAACAAAACGCATATTTACTGGGTAGCTTCAGCGCGTTCTCGTACCAGGCTTCTTTAACGCACCCGGAAATCCTTTGTTCTTGAGACTTTTTAAAACCTCGCTCTGGCCCTTCCGTGCCATCAGTGACATATGATGGTTCACCTGCCAAAGCTAGCAGATCATCATATGAGCTTCCTATAGGCAATGATTGCATAGCTTCAGTAGGACCATTTTTGCCCAAGAGTATGTAGCCACACACACCGAGGACAAATACAAAAAGGCTGAAAGCAAGTACCTTCTTATTCATGATCACACGCATGACATTTAACGCCCGGCACACGTGCCGATTTGGAGCCGCGAAGCGGCGGAAAAGCGGTCGCTGTGATGCCGTTTGTTAAGCATTTTCGATGCGAATGTATTCATTGGTAACCTCTATATTCGGGAGCTCGCCAATAGCCAAGACTAGTGAGCGAAACTTTTGTCTAAGTTCATCTCGCTGGTCATCAGAAAGTGGTCGCCATACCGGATCGGCATGGATCAATATGTACTGGACTTGAGCGTAATCTACTGGGCCCTGGCCGAACCCAGGGTCAGGAATACCGTGGTCATGTAGGGGAGTATTCAAAGCCGGAGGCCAACCCCGCACCAAATCCTGGCCAAGGTATTTTACTGTCAACTGGAACGACGAGTTTTTCCCGTCATATTCAATTTTCTTCAACTTTTCCAGTATCAGTTTCATAAGTGAATCTGCTTAACATTTGTATCATGGTCGTCACGACCAATATCTCAGCGACTCATATTCCATAATCAAACATCCGCCAGAATGGCCCCAAGGTCAGTAACCGTCAAGCGTTGCCACCTCTTGGGACGGAGGTACCAAATCCTGCAAACGGCCCCAACGACGCATATCACTGATTTTTCTCATTTCGTAAGCCTCTGATTCTAAAATGGTTTCTGGCTGATCGAGGCTCAGGTCAGAAATAACAGTCGTCAGGGCCGAAATGTCTGGCGTGATCTGGTCATGCATTGACAGGAATGCCGCGGATAACAGTGGGTTTATAAAAGCGGAAGGGATTTGGTCATCGGGCATGATTGGGACAAAGGGAATTTGCCGCGTGGGCGGACCCGGGGACTTCGGCGGAGCCGCTGTCGAAAACAGAGGAGTCATTGAGGGGAGCCTGGTAAAAGCCTTTGTGACAGCCAGCGGCACCGCCGCCAGCGTCACGGGGGTTGGCAAATATGTCCTGAGTCTCATTTAGGCTAACTGTCAGCGTGTTAAAGCCCCAGCTCGTCCCAGATCTCGTCTACCTTTTTGACCACTTCCGGATCGCGCTCGATGGGGCGGCCCCATTCGCGGTCGGTTTCGCCGGGCCACTTGTTGGTGGCGTCGAAGCCGATCTTGGAACCCAGCCCGGAAACCGGCGAGGCGAAGTCCAGGTAGTCGATGGGTGTGTTCTCCACCATCACCGTGTCCCGCGCCGGGTCCATGCGTGTGGTCATGGCCCAGATCACATCGTTCCAGTCGCGCGTGTTCACGTCGTCATCGGTGACAATCACAAACTTGGTGTACATGAACTGGCGCAGGAAAGACCAGACACCCATCATCACCCGCTTGGCGTGGCCGGGATACTGCTTCTTCATGCTCACCACTGCCAGGCGGTAGGAGCAGCCCTCCGGCGGCAGGTAGAAATCCTCGATTTCCGGGAACTGCTTTTTCAGGATGGGCACGAAGACCTCGTTCAGGGCCTCGCCCAGTACGGCGGGCTCATCCGGCGGGCGGCCGGTATAGGTGCTGTGGTAGATGGGGTCCTTGCGGTGGGTGATCTTCTCCACCGTAAACACGGGGAAACGATCCACCTCGTTGTAGTAGCCGGTGTGGTCGCCGTAGGGACCCTCGTCAGCCATGTCGTCCGGGTAGATGAAGCCCTCCAGCACATACTCTGCGCTCGCGGGCACCTGCAGGTCGCTGAGGGTGGCGTCAGCCACCTCGGTCTTGTCACCCCGCAGCAGGCCGGCAAAGGCGTATTCGGACAGGGTGTCCGGCACCGGTGTGACGGCTCCGAGGATTGTGGCGGGATCCGCGCCCAGGGCCACGGCCACCGGGTAGGGTTGGCCGGGGTTGCGCTGGCACCAGTCGCGGAAATCCAGCGCACCGCCGCGATGGGACAGCCAGCGCATGATCAGGCGGTTCCTGCCGATCAGCTGCATGCGGTAGATGCCCAGGTTCTGGCGCTTCTTCTCCGGCCCCCGTGTAATCACCAGCGGCCAGGTCACCAGTGGCGCCGCGTCGCCGGGCCAGCAGGTCTGGATCGGCAGCTGGCTGAGGTCGACCTCATCGCCGGTCAGTTGCACCTGCTGGCAGGGGGCGCCCTTCACCACCTTGGGCCCCATGTTGAGCACCTGCTTGAACACCGGCAGTTTTTCCCAGGCGTCGCGCAGGCTCTCCGGCGGTTGCGGCTCCTTGAGGAAGGCCAGCAGCTCACCTACCTCCCGTAGCTCATGCACGCTTTCGCGGCCCATGCCCAGGGCGACCCGCTCCGGGGTACCGAACAGGTTGGCCAGTACCGGGGTATCAAATCCCACCGGGTTTTCGAACAGCAACGCCGGGCCACCGGCCCGTAACACACGGTCGGCGATCTCGGTCATTTCCAGGTTCGGGTCCACCGGGTGTTTGATGCGCTTGAGCAGGCCGCGCTTTTCCAGCCGCTTGATGAAGTCGCGCAGGTCTTTGTATTTCATGCTGGTCCTGACATCGGTTTGGAACCACGCCAGTGTAAAGGACTCGGCACAAAATGGGGAATGGCAGCCCGGGAGGAACGGGTGCTGGGGAGGGGAAGGAAACGACCCGCCGGGTGGCGGGCCGTAAAATTCTTAAGCTGGGATCAGCTTAGAAGCGGGGGCGACGCGGACGATCTTCGCGCGGCTTGGCTTCGTTAACACGGATGTTACGGCCAGACAGCGGCTGATCATTCATTTCTTCGATCGCCTTGCGAGCTTCGTCGTCGTTCGGCATTTCCACGAAACCGAAACCTTTAGAGCGGCCAGTCTCCCGGTCGGTGATTACAGTCGCGCGAGAGATTTCCCCGAAAGCACCAAAAGCTTCGTGCAGGTCGTCGGAGGTTACCGCGTAGGCCAGATTTCCAATATAGATATTCACAAAAAGTTCTCACTGAGTATGTGGGCTGTCGTGCAGTCACAAATGGATAACCAGCTCCACCAGATCATCCACCTGAGATTGGCCCCTGTCGTCGGTCACTAAGTGACTGGCTTGGGCCAATTCGGTCGGGCGTCGTTCGTTCAATACACATCCAGCGCCACAATGTGGAACTTTATATGCCTAACGGCTCGCCTTTTCAACAAAAACCGGCGCAAATAATCGCCAATTTCCTCGCGAATCCCAAACGGGCACCCTTCCAGGTGCCCGAGTGTGAATCGCTATTATTTCCGTTTCATGGACAGGAAGAATTCGTCGTTGGTCTTGAAGTCCTTCAGCTTGTCGATGAGGAACTCGGTGGCCGCCATATCTTCCATATCGTGCAGCAGCTTGCGCAGGATCCAGACCCGCTGCAACTCGCCTTCCGGCATCAGCAGCTCTTCGCGACGGGTGCCGGAACGGCGCACATTGATGGCCGGGTAGACGCGCTTCTCGGCAATGCGGCGGTCCAGCTGTAGCTCCATGTTACCGGTGCCCTTGAACTCCTCGAAGATCACCTCATCCATCTTCGAGCCGGTTTCCACCAGCGCCGTCGCGATAATGGACAGGCTGCCGCCTTCCTCGATGTTACGCGCGGCGCCAAAGAAGCGCTTGGGGCGCTCCAGGGCATGGGCGTCCACACCACCGGTCAGCACCTTGCCGGAGCTGGGCACGGTGGTGTTGTACGCTCGCGCCAGGCGGGTGATGGAGTCCAGCAGGATCACTACGTCTTTCTTGTGCTCCACCAGGCGCTTGGCCTTCTCGATCACCATCTCGGCCACCTGGACGTGGCGTGCCGGCGGCTCGTCGAAGGTGGAGGCCACGACCTCACCGCGCACGGAGCGCTGCATTTCGGTCACCTCTTCCGGACGCTCGTCGATCAGCAGGACGATCAGGTGGCACTCCGGGTTGTTGCGGGTAATGGCCTGGGCCATGTTCTGCAACATGATGGTCTTACCGGCCTTGGGCGGTGCCACAATCAGGCCGCGCTGGCCCTTGCCGATCGGCGCCACCAGGTCGATGATGCGGCCGATCAGGTCCTCGGAGGATCCATTGCCGCACTCGAGGGTCAGGCGGTTATTGGGGAACAGCGGGGTGAGGTTTTCGAAGAGAATCTTGCTGCGGGCGTTTTCCGGCTTGTCGAAGTTGATCTCGCTGACTTTCAGCAGCGCGAAGTAACGCTCGCCCTCTTTCGGCGGCCGGATTTTGCCGGCAATGGAATCACCGGTGCGCAGGTTAAAGCGCCGAATCTGGCTGGGAGAGACGTAAATGTCGTCCGGCCCCGCCAGGTAGGAAGAGTCGGCGGAACGCAAAAAACCAAAACCATCCTGCAGGATTTCCAGAACACCGTCGCCGTAGATGTCCTCGCCGCTCTTCGCGTGGCGCTTGAGGATGTTGAAGATAATGTCCTGCTTGCGCGAGCGGGCCAGGTTTTCAAGGCCCATGCCCTTGGCAATCTCGATCAGCTCTTCAATGGGTTTGGTTTTTAATTCAGAAAGATTCATACCAATTGCTTTATTAACGTTTCTGTTTTCAATTGGCGCGGACGCGCCTGATTTTTTAGGAGGGGTTTGAGAAATCTGTTCTATCTTGCCCACGCTTATGTGCCCAGGTTATGGCCGAAATCAGGTTGGTCGCGAACGCGACAACATCAGGAGAAATCATACCGCTCTCAAGCCAGCTAATCGGGCAGCTCGGCTTCAGAAAAGTTCAACTCGAGGAATTTGTGCGCCGGGGGTGGTCTGTAACCTTGCGGAGGGGCGACTTGGTTCAGCTCGGTCCAGGATCAGTTAGTTGGCTCGTCGGAGCGGTTTCAAGAATGATAGCCAGTATAACCGCAGAATGCCATCCTGCAAGGGGTATTTGCCCCCTTGCAGGACTGGCCAGCCTTACAGCTGGCTATCGATGAACTCGGTCAGCTGGGCGCGGGACAGGGCGCCGACCTTGGTGCCTTCCACATTGCCGCCCTTGAACAGCAGCAGGGTGGGGATACCGCGGACATTGTACTTGGCCGGGGACTCCTTGTTGGCATCCACGTCGACCTTGACGATCTTCAGCTTGTCACCGTAGTGACCGGCCAGGTCTTCCAGCACCGGAGCGATCATCTTGCAGGGGCCGCACCATTGCGCCCAGAAATCTACCAGTACCGGGCCCTCGGCCTTCAGTACCTCGGCTTCGAATTCGGCGTCGGTCACATTGACAATAGCGTGCTCGCTCATATTGCTTTCCTGTTCTCTGGGTTACTCGGTGCGGTGGTCCCCGCAGCGGGCCACCGGCACATGATAAGGAGTGCCGGCCCCTACTCGCAAGGAACGGGGGGCCGGGACACCGTTTCCCCCCTAGATGGGGGCGCCGGCGCCGCTTTCAAGTACGGAGCCGGGCAAATTCACCGCGGCCGGTCAGGGTTGCTCGAGGAACCGCTGCAGGATCTCGTCCAGGTAATCAAAGCCGAACTCAGTGGCCGCTATGCGCGGCCCCAGCGGCTGCACCAGCTGCAACTGCTCCAGCGATGGCCACTGGCGCTCCAGCACTGACAGCGGGCGCCCGGTATAGGGGGCAAAGGTCTTCGCGGGCACCCCCCTGACCAACCTCAGGGCGTTCATCAGGAACTCCAGTGGCAACTCTTCAGTGGCCACCGGCTCTAGCAGGGGGAGCTCCAGCGTCCCGCCCCCCTCCGCCATTGGTGGCGCCGGGGCGCCCTCGGCGAGCGGTAACGCCAGATAGTGGCGCGGCGCCCGGGTACGGCGGCTGCGTAATACCTGCTCCTCACCGGGCATTGTGACCTTGCCGTGGGCGCCGGCGCCAATGCCCAGGTAGTCGCCAAAAGACCAGTAATTCAGGTTGTGCCGGGACTCCCGGCCCGCCTGGCTGTAGGCGGAGACCTCGTAGCGCCCGTACCCCTGCAGGGCCAGGTACTCGCGGCCGATGCCCTGCATCGAGACAATATGGGCGGGGCCCGGCACCACTGGCGGCGCACTGTAAAAGGCGGTGTTTGGCTCGATCGTCAGCTGGTACCAGGAAATATGCTCGGGTTCCAGCGCCACGGCGCGGCGCAGGTCCGCCAGCGCATCCTCCTCGCTCTGCTGCGGCAGGCCGTGCATCAGGTCCAGGTTGATATTGTCAAAGCCGGCCCGACGCGCCATGCCCAGCGCGCCCTCTGCCTCGTCACCGGAGTGGATGCGGCCCAGGTTGTCGAGCTGTTGTGTATCAAAGCTCTGCACTCCGATTGAAAGTCGGTTGACCCCGGCGGCACGATACCCGGAGAACCTGGCCTGTTCGAAGGTGCCCGGATTGGCCTCCAGGGTAATCTCGATGTCATCCGTAAAGCCCACTTCCCGTTCCGCCGCCGCCAGGATGGCTCCAATGGCCTCAGGCGAGAACAGGCTGGGCGTCCCGCCACCGAAGAAGATGCTGTGCAGCTTGCGGCCCTGTACCCAGGGGCGCTGGCTGCGCAGGTCGCGCTGCAGCTGGGCCACATATTCCGCTTCCGGCAGTGATTCACCTGCAGTGTGGGAGTTGAAATCGCAGTAGGGGCACTTGCGCACGCACCAGGGGATATGCACATACAGGCTGAGCGGCGGCAGCGCCAGCAGGTTGTCTCGTGTTTCCGGCAACTTCAGTCACCACCCTGCATCTGTCCGCGCCCCACCTGGTCCAGCCACAGTGCCCGGAACTGCTTTACTGCCCGCGCCCGGTGGCTGATCGCATTCTTGATCTCGCGGGGCAACTCCGCGGAGCTGCAGCCCTGCTCCTCGACAAAGAACAGCGGATCGTAACCAAACCCCCCTGCGCCGGCGGGCTCGTGCAGGATACGCCCGCTCCAGCGGGCGCTGCACACCAGCGGCACCGGATCGGCATGGTGTCGCACAAAGGCCAGTGCACAGTGGAAGCTCGCTCCCCGCCGCTGGTCGGGAACACCCGCCAGTGCCTCCAGCAACTTGGCATTGTTGTCGGCGTCCGTGGCGCCATTGCCGGCATAGCGTGCAGAGTAGATACCCGGTGCGCCGCCGAGCGCGTCCACCGCCAGACCGGAATCGTCCGCCAGCGCCGGCAGGCCGCTGGTACGACTGGCGTGGCGCGCCTTGATCAGGGCGTTCTCGATAAAGCTGAGACCGGTTTCATCGGCTTCCGGCACCTCAAAATCTGACTGCGGGACCACAGCGATATTCCAGCTGGAAAACAACTGGGAGAATTCCCGCAGCTTGCCGGCATTGCCACTGGCCAGCACTATTTTTTCGATCATGCAAAGTTTTCCGGGTCAGTTGTTAGCGTTCGGGCAAGGCGACACTGCAGGCACAAAACGCAAAAGCGAGCGCCAGGCGCTCGCTTTTTCTGCCATGGTGCCGCCGTCAGGAATGGGCGAACCCGTCAACTGCGTTCCAGCTTGCGCCGGAAGGTAATCGTTTCAGTACGGCCGTCCGGCAGTTTGACTTCCACATTGAACGTCAGGGTCTCCTCATTATCGAATCGCAGGGGCGCCAGGTAGTAGACCGCGTCGCCATCGCGGATTTCGATAAACTCGAGCTTGCGCGACTGCTGCATCAGGTTGCTGGCGGTCCCGGACATTTCCGCGGTCAGCCCCTTGGTGCCCCCTTCCTTCTCCACTACCGATACGTTCACGAAGGCGCGGTCGCCGGCGCGTACCAGCTGGTAGTTCTGTGCAATTTCGGGCTTGATAAAGTCACTGTTGAACACCGAGTAGATCACCCGATAATCGCCAAAGTCCTCAAAACTCTTGATGATCCTGGCGTCCTGTGCAGCCACGCTGGCCGCCCAGAACAGCATTACGGCAGCGCCCACTGCAGCTATGATGCGTTTCACGTTCACCTCCTCTGTCACCTGCGGTACACGTTCTGCGGGTCCCGCCCCAGCGGGGCCGCATGGCGCGCTTTTAGTTGTACTTACTTCAGTTTAGCGAGTGAGATGGTAAATTGCTGTCTCGCCGAACAGATTGGGCAGGAAGTCCTTGAAAGCCCTGCCGGGTAGTGTTTCCGATACTACCTGCCGCTGCAGGATAGTCCAGTCGTTCTCCCGGCAGAGCAGGTCAAAGTCCCGGAAAGTACAAAAGTGAATATTGGGCGTGTCATACCACTCGAAAGGTAATAAATCCGACACCGGCATCCGCCCGGAAAAGGCCAGGTGCCAGCGCGCTTTCCACTGGCCGAAATTGGGGAAGGTGATGATGCACTCGCGCCCTACCCGCAACATTTCCCGCACCACCAGATGCGGCTGGCGCAGGGTTTGCAGCGCCTGGGTCATCACCACCGTGTCGAAACTGCCATCGGCGAAATTGCCCAGGCCCTGGTCCAGGTTCTGCTCCACCACACTGACGCCCCGCGCCAGGCAGCGCTCGATCTGCCCGTGGTCGATCTCAAGGCCATAGCCGCTCACCTGTTTGTTGCGTGCCAGCTGTTCCAGCAGGGCGCCGTCGCCACACCCCAGGTCCAGCACCCGGGTGCCCGGGGCAATCCAGTCCTGGATAACGTCGAGATCAATACGCATCAGTGGCCAGCCTCCCCCATGCACTCCGCCGCGACGCCATCCATGTAAGTACCGAAGACCCGCCGGTAGCGATCATTCGGCAGCAGGAAGGCATCGTGCCCCATGGCGGATTCGATTTCCGCATAGCTGACCGGGATATTGGCATGCATCAGGGCATCGGCGATTTCCCGGGAGCGTTCGGGGGCAAAGCGCCAGTCGGAGGTAAAGGACAGCAGCAGGAAGCGGCAGCGCGCGTTGCGGAACGCCGCCACCGGGTCGTCGCCGTATTCCCGCGCCAGGTCAAAATAGTCCAGTGCGCGGGTCATGAGGATATAGGTGTTGGGGTCGAAACTGCCGGAGAACGTATCTCCCTGGTAGCGCAGGTAACTCTGCACCTGAAACTCCACCTGTTCCTCCACACCCCGTTCGAAAGTCCCCGAGCGCAGCTCGCGGCCAAACTTGCGGCCCAGGCCGTCATCGGACAGGTAGGTGATATGCCCGATCATCCGCGCCACTGCCAGTCCCCGACGCGGCAGACTCCCGTGTTCCAGATAGCGCCCTTCGCAGAAATCCGGGTCCGACGTGATCGCCTGGCGTGCGGTTTCATTGAAGGCAATATTCTGCGCAGACAGCTTCATCGCCGAGGCGATCACCACGCAGTGGCGCAGCCGTTGCGGGTACTCCAGCGCCCAGCGCATCGCCTGCATACCGCCCAGGCTGCCGCCGATCACCGCCGCCCACTGTTCGATCCCAAGGGCGTCCGCCAGACGCGCCTGGCTGTGTACCCAGTCGCGCACCCGCAGCATGGGAAAATCCGGGCCCCAGGGCTTGCCGGTCCCCGGGTTGGTATCGGCCGGCCCGGTGGAACCGTGGCAGCCTCCCAGGTTGTTCAGTGACACGACAAAAAACCGGTCGGTGTCGATGGGCTTGCCGGGGCCGATGTAGTTATCCCACCAACCGGGCCGCTTGTCGTCCGGGCTGTGCCGGCCAGCGGCATGATGGTGGCCTGACAGCGCATGGCAGATGAGCACCGCATTGCTGCGCTCGGCGTTAAGCTCGCCGTAGGTCTCATAGACAAGCGTGTAATCGCGCAGCGTGCGGCCGCAGGCCAGCTCCAGCGGTTCAGTGAACGTGTGTTGCTGCGGCACCACTATACCGACCGACCCGGTGGCACTGGCCGGTTCGGATCCGGGGGGCACTGCGCCGGTGTTTCCCGGGCGTGCGCCTGCTGGGGGGGAGACTTTTTCCGTGGACAAGGCGGCTTCGCTTGATGATCACAATCGGGGACGCCCGGCACACCAGGGATGGGCGCACGGGCGTGCGGCAAGTTTACGGGAGCGCGCCGGAGAATTACAAATGGCCCGTCCGGCCACGCTGACCGGACCGTATCAGTTTCTCACCGGTGCCTTCAACGGGGTGACATTGCTGGCACGGGGTGCCGGGGGTATTGGCTGCGGTGACGGCGCGCTGCGACCCAGCAGCTCCTCCAGTGACGCCAGGGCACTGTCATTGCGCACCACTTCGCTCTCCAGTGCGCGCAGGTCGGTACGCTTGCTCTGGGTTTTCTGCTTCAACTCGGTGAGCTTGATCAGGTGGCGGTTGAGCAGGTGTTTCTGGTACTGCGCATGCTGCTTGAGCGGCTCCAGCGCCTGGTCGAGCCAACCGTCGGCGGCAGAAATCAGCTGGCTGTAGAGCCGGCCTACCTCACTGGCCAGGGTCGCCAGGAAACGTTCCGTCAGGCGGTTGCGCCGCGCCAGCAACAGTTGCGGGGAGCGGCGCAGCTGCGCCGCCTGGCGATGCAGCCCGCGCAGGGCGAAGCGGAAGCTGCCCATATTCAGGTGTTGTTCTCTGGCATTCAGGTGGCCCAGGGAGGAGCGCTCGAAGATTGCATCCACAACCCGGTTGGCCTGCTCCGCCTCGCGCTCCAGACTGCTAAGCTGGTGGTCCACGCCGTGCATGAAATCGTCGATGGCCTTGGCCAGGCCCAGCGGGGTCCAGCGCTCGTAAAGGGCACGCCGGGTTTCGTCAATCAGGGCCTGCAGCTGCTGGCTGGACACCGGCTCCAGCAATGCGGCGCGCTGACGGGCCAGCATCCGCTGGCTGGACTTCAGGGTGAGCAGTTCCTGGTGACAGAGCTTGTGCTGCTCGCGGGCGGTTTTATGCAGGGCCACCAGCTCTTCGAGCTGGTCCTTGGTGGTGCCGCTGTTCTGCTCCAGGTGGTTGAGTGCCGCGCGGCCACTGTTGAGCCTGCGCTTCAGCAGGTCGCGGGTGTCGGCCATCAGGGTAAGCGCCTGGTGCAGGGAGCGGTGCTCGGAAACCTTCTGGCGGTGCTCCAGCAGGCGCTCAACCAGCATGCGCTCGAAGTCCTGGAAGTGGCTGTCCTGCAGCAACTGCGGGTCGCTTCGGTGTCGGGCTACCAGGGCCTGCTTGGCAGACACCCCCACGACGCTTTCCATGGGCAGCTCCAACAGCTTGGCCACCTGCGCGCGCATGCCCCGCAGCATCTGCTCATGGTCCTCATCGGGGTCCCCCCAGAGCACATCGATCTTGTTCAGCAGTGCCATCACCGCGGTACCGCGATGCTCCTTCAATGGCACCAGGTGGGTTTCCCACATGTTCAGGTCGGTACCGCTCACGCCGGCATCGGCGGACAGCAGGAAGGCCACCGCCTGGGCACTGGGCAGTGTACTCAGGGTCAGCTCGGGCTCGTTGCCCAGGGCATTCAACCCAGGGGTATCGAGAATGCGCAGGCCCTGCGCCAACAGTGGGTGCGGCAGGCAGATCAGCGCGTAGCGCCAGGCCGGGATTTCCACCAGGTTGCCATGGCTGTCCAGGTGACGACGATCGAAACCATAGCGGGCCGCCTCCTCCGGTGTCACCGTCTTGCTGGCGGCAACCTTCTGCAATGCAGCGCGCGTCGCATCCGGGTCGTCGGCATCGAACTCGTGGGTGACCCATTTCTGCGGGATACGGCGGAAGCTCTCGAGACTGGTATTGGTGGACAGGGTCTCGATCGGCAGCAGCCGCAGGCTGGCCCTTTCACCGCCATCACTGTATATCTCGGTAGGGCACATGGTGGTGCGCCCGGGCTTCGACGGCAGCAGGCGCTTGCCGTAGGTATGCGACAGCAAGGCATTGATCAACTCGGTCTTGCCGCGGGAAAACTCCCCCACCAGCGCCAGGGTGAACTGGTCCTCGGCCAGCAGCGCACGGGCCTGCTGCACCACCTGGCGGGCGCCGGCGGAATTGGGAAAGTGCTGCTGCAGCCAGGCATTAAACTCGGCAAACTGGTAATCGAGCGCTTTTTTCCAGCGATCGTATTCGGCAATGTGCTGTCGCAAGATGGCGTCTTCCATGTATTCCTGTTTTTCTTGTACTGCTACTTGTTATTGCGAAATCCTGTTAAGGCCGGACATTGTCCGCCAACGGTGCCATTTATAAAAGCTGGCACGCATACAAACTGCGACCCAGTGCGCGGAATACGCACGCGGCAATGGAACGCGGGGAGGCAAAGCGCGCCAAGGCGCAGAGACAGCCATGGCCGCTGCGCCGGGCGGTGAACCGGGCTGTATTCAGAAGGGGATATGCCAGAATAGGCTGTAGACAAACGCCGGCATGTTAGCCATCCGGGCAAAGCCCACCAGCAACTTGTCCGCCACGGTCAGCAGGATAAAGAGGAAAATAGGGCTGATATCAATCATCCCTAGCGGCGGGATGACTTTGCGTATCGGACCCATGAAGGGCTCCAGCAGCTGGTGCAGCAACAACAACGCCGGATGGTTGCTCTGCGGTGCAATCCAGCTGAACACGATAGAGATCAGCATGCCCACGAACACAATGGCAATCGTGGTGCTGATACAACCCAGCAACGACCACAACAGTGCACTTAGGGGATTGACCAGCCCGGCACCGATCATCAGTCCGCAGACGATGATCATCGCCGTCCCCACCAGCAGCGCCAGTACCAGCGACGCCATGTCCACTCCGAACATTCCCGGCACCACCTTGCGCAGCGGCAGCAACAGCGGGTTGGTGATTTTCACCACACCCTGGGATATGGGGTTGTAAAAATCTGCCCGTGCCAGCTGCAACAGGAAGCGCAGCAATACTGCGAAAAGGTAGAGGATCCCCAGTGTGGCAACCAGAAATACGCCGATATTGGAAAAGGTATTGCCCATGAATGGTCCCTGTTAGCTCTGTTATGGGAGTCGTTGCGGTGGTGTCCGGTTACTGGTCCAGCTCGCGCGCCATCTGCGCAGCGCGCGCTGCGCAGTCGCCCATGGCCTTGTCTACCAACTGCTTCAGCCCACCCTGCTCGAAACAGTGGATGGCGCGCTCGGTGGTCCCGCCGGGGGACATCACATTGCGACGCAGCTGGGCCACATCGACATCGCTGGCCGTGGCCAGTTTCGCCGCCCCCAGGGCGGTTTGCAAGGTGAGCCGCTCCGCATCGTCGCGGGCCATACCGGCTTTCTCGGCCGCATCGATCATGGCTTCCATGAACAGGAAGTAGTAGGCCGGACCGGAGCCCGATACCGCGATGACCTGGTCGATACCCGATTCCTCTTCGACCCAGTGCGCCAGCCCCACCGCTTCGGCGATGCGCTGGGCCTGCCCGCGCTGTATGTCGCTGACGTCCGCCGCCGCATACAGGCCGGTGACGCCGGTGCCGACCAATGCCGGAGTATTCGGCATGGCCCGGACCACCGGCACCCCTTCACCCAGCCAGCGCTGGTAAGCCGCCAGCGGGATACCCGCTGCCAGGGTCACGACCAGCGGCTTGCGCTGTTGCACGGCATCGTGGATGGACTCACACAGGTCCTTCATTACCTGTGGCTTGACCGACAGCACCAGGATATCGGCATCGGCGATGGCACCTTCATTATCCGTACCTACCTGTACGCCGGTGCGGGCGGCGAAGTCATCGAGCTTTTCCCGGTTGCGGCCGGTGGCCACGATTTTATCCACAGGATAGCCATCCGCTACCAGCCCACCGATCACCGCGCCTGCCATGTTGCCGGCACCGCCGATAAATACCATCTTGGGTGTATCCACTGTTACCTCTCGTTGTTGGGTCGTGTCCGGGCCACCCGGTCCGGGGGCCCGCTAATTATGGCCGCCCGGGGCGGCTTGTGGAAATCGGGCTCAACCTCGCCGCCCGAAGATATCAGTACCCACGCGCACCATGGTACTGCCCGCCTCGATTGCCGCTTCCAGGTCGCCGGACATTCCCATCGACAGGGTATCCAGCGGCGCCTCCGGCAGATCCTCCCGCAGCTGCTGCAGCAATGTCGCCAGCGCGGCATGGGGCTCCCGCTGCGCCGCCGCATCTGCCCGCGGGGCGGGGATCGCCATCAGGCCCCGCAGCCGCAGGTTGGGCAGGCCGGCGACCGCCCGCGCGAGCGCGGGGAGCTCTTCAGGCGCCACCCCGGACTTGCTCTCCTCCGCATCGATATTGACCTGCAGGCAGACATTCAACGGCGCCATTTCCGCAGGCCGCTGCTCCGACAGGCGCCGGGCGATTTTCAGCCGATCCACGGTGTGCAACCAGTGGAAATGCTCGGCCACCGCGCGGGTCTTGTTCGACTGCAGCGGGCCGATGAAATGCCAGCAGATCGACAGGCCTGACAGTTCAGCCTGCTTGTCCAGAGCCTCCTGCAGGTAGTTTTCGCCAAAATCGCGCTGCCCCGCAGCAAAGGCGGCGCGCAGGTCTTCAGCCGGCTTGGTCTTGGAAACCGCCAGCAGTGTCACGCTGTCACTGTCGCGACCGCAGCTACGGCAACATGTGACAATCCGCTCACGCACGCGATTGAGGTTTTCGGTGATCTCCGCTTTGCGCATATACTAGGTCCGGTACCAGAAATGGGCGGATTGTACTAACAGAGTCCGGGGAAGGCATATGCTGCCGCCTCGCACAGGTTAAATAATCACCGCATCGGTCCGCCGAAAACAATAAGGTAGCAGTATGGATATCACAGAACTCCTCGCCTTCAGCGCCAAACAGAACGCTTCCGACTTGCATCTCTCCGCGGGCCTGCCACCGATGATCCGGGTGGACGGCGACGTGCGCCGAATCAACCTGCCTCCCATGGAGCACAAGGAGGTCCACGCGCTGATCTACGAGATCATGAACGACAAGCAGCGCAAGGACTACGAGGAGTTTCTGGAGACCGACTTCTCCTTCGAGGTCCCCGGCGTGGCACGCTTCCGGGTCAACGCCTTCAACCACAACCGCGGTGCCGGCGCCGTGTTCCGGACCATTCCCTCCAAGGTGCTGACCATGGAGGACCTGGGTATGGGCCAGGTGTTCAAGCAGATCTCCGACACCCCGCGCGGCCTGGTGCTGGTAACCGGGCCCACCGGCTCGGGTAAGTCCACCAGCCTGGCGGCCATGATCGACTACATCAATGACAACAAGTACGAGCACATCCTCACCGTCGAGGACCCGATCGAATTCGTGCACGAATCCAAGAAGTGCCTGGTCAACCAGCGCGAGGTGCACCGGGATACCCACGGCTTTTCCGAAGCCCTGCGCTCGGCCCTGCGGGAAGACCCGGACATCATCCTGGTGGGTGAGATGCGTGACCTGGAGACTATCCGCCTGGCCCTGACCGCCGCCGAGACCGGCCACCTGGTCTTCGGGACCCTGCATACCACCTCCGCCGCCAAGACCATCGACCGGGTAGTGGACGTCTTCCCCGCGGAGGAAAAGGCCATGGTGCGCTCCATGCTGTCGGAATCCCTGCAGGCGGTGATCTCCCAGACCCTGATGAAGCGCACCGGTGGCGGCCGGGTCGCAGCACATGAAATCATGCG
This sequence comes from Microbulbifer sediminum, assembly GCF_021729035.1. Taxonomy (GTDB): domain Bacteria; phylum Pseudomonadota; class Gammaproteobacteria; order Pseudomonadales; family Cellvibrionaceae; genus Microbulbifer; species Microbulbifer sediminum. The sequence continues at coordinate 16,735 of NZ_JAJSAP010000009.1, forward strand.
CGGCACCCCGGCCATCCGTAACCTGATCCGCGAGGACAAGATCGCGCAGATGTATTCAGCCATCCAGACCGGTGCCAATGTGGGCATGCAGACCATGGACCAGTGCCTGCAGGAGCTGGTGGAAAAGCGCATCATCAGCCGTGAGATAGCGCGCGAAAAAGCCAAGATGCCCGAGAACTTCTAAAGGCGGGCACGCGCTCCGGAAGGCGCTGCGGGCCGGCACAAAAACGAATAAAAGCGGTAACCACTTATGGAAATCGAAAGACTGTTACAACTCGTCGTCGAAAAGGGCGCGTCCGACCTGTTTATCACCGCCGGTGTTCCGCCGTCGATCAAGGTTCACGGCAAGGTGGTCCCGGCCAGCAGCAGCGCCCTCACCCCGGAAAAGGCCCGCGAAATGGTGGTGGGCGTGATGAGCGAGAAGCAGCGGCGGGAATTTGCAGAAAAGAAAGAGCTGAACTTTGCCATTGCCGTGCGCAATGTGGGCCGTTTCCGGGTGTCCGCCTTCTTCCAGCGCAACCTGGTGGGTATGGTGCTGCGCCGGATCGAGACCAAGATCCCCACCATCGACGGACTGGGCCTGCCGGAAGTGGTCAAGGAGCTGTCGATGACCAAGCGCGGCCTGATCATTTTCGTGGGTGCCACCGGTACCGGTAAGTCCACCTCACTGGCATCGATGATCGGTCACCGCAACGAGAACTCCAAGGGCCATATCATCTCCATCGAGGACCCGATCGAATTCGTGCACCAGCACCGCGGCTGTATCGTCACCCAGCGCGAAGTGGGCCTGGATACCGAGTCCTTCGAGGTGGCCCTGAAAAACACCCTGCGCCAGGCACCGGATGTCATCCTGATCGGTGAGGTGCGCTCCCGCGAGACCATGGACCACGCCATTGCCTTCGCCGAAACCGGCCACCTGTGCCTCTGCACCCTGCACGCCAACAACGCCAACCAGGCACTGGACCGGATCATCCACTTCTTCCCGGCCGACCGCCACCAGCAGTTGTGGATGGACCTGTCCCTGAACCTGAAGGCCATGGTCGCCCAGCAGCTGATTCCCACCCCGGACGGCGACGGCCGCCGCGCCTGCCTGGAGATCATGATCAACACGCCGCTGGCTTCGGACCTGATCCGCAAGGGTGAGGTGCACAAGCTGAAAGAGTTGATGAAGCGCTCCAACGAGCAGGGCATGCAGACCTTCGACCAGGCGCTGTACGAACTGTACGACCGTGGCGAGATCACCTACGAGGACGCCCTCGCCCATGCCGATTCCGCCAACGACCTGCGCCTGATGATCAAGCTCAAGTCGGAATCTGACGCCGAGTACTTGAACGACGCGGCGGGCGAACTGAGCCTGGAAGGCGAGACCGACGACTATAAAGGGCCACAAATTTTCTGATCCGGCCCAGGGCCGGTCCGCGCCTGCGGGCCGGCTCAGGCCAGCTCGGCCAGCACTTCCTTTACCTGTGCCAGCAGTCGCCGGCTCACTGCCGGCTGCAGGTCGATCCCTTCCAGCTCGATCCGGTAGCTGCCTCCACTCCGGTGCAGGGCGCGGACATAGCGGCTGGCCACCAGGGCCCCGCGGTGCACGCGGATAAAGCGACCGGCAAACTCGGATTCCAGTTCACGCAACGATTCATCCAGCACGGTCTCGCCCCGATCGTGGTGCGCGACCACATATTTACTGTCGGCAATAAAACAGCGGATATCCGCCACCTCCAGCAATTCCACTCCGCGGCGGCTCACAGAGCGCAGACGCTGTCGTCCACCCGCCTTTTCCCCTGCGCCGGACAGGCCCGCAAGCTTGCGCTGTGAGCGATTCAACTGCACCGCCTTATCCACCGCGGCGGCGAGGTCTGCCGCCGTCACCGGCTTCAGCAGGTAACCCACCGCCGCCGTGGCAAAGGCCGGCAGGGCGAATTCGTCGTGGGCGGTGCAGAAAATCAGTGCGGGAGGATATTCCAGCCGCGACAGCTGGCGTGCCAGCTCCAGCCCGTTTCCACCCGGCATCTCTATATCCAGCAGCACCAGGTCCGGGTCCAGCCTCTCGACCTGCTCCAGCGCCTCAACCGCATCCGCGGCCTCGCCCAGCAACTCGCACTGTTCCAGCTGCTGCAGCTGGCGGACCAGCCGGGCGCGGGCCAGTGGCTCGTCGTCGACGATCAATACCCCCAGGGCATTCATGCGTTCACCTCCTGCGCTCGCCGCTTACGGGTCTCCGGCCCGGGACCGATCGGCAGCAGCAGCACAACCCGGTAATGCTCCGGCCCGGCACCAGCAGTAAAACTGAACCCCATGGGATAGTGGGCGGCCAGGCGCTGGCGGATGTTCTCCAGCGCCATGCCGTTGCCCGTTTGCTGCCTGTCCGGGTCGCCCGGAGGCAGCGGGTTCTCCACCCGCATTGCCAGCCGGTTGCCCTCACGCGCGACCTGCACCCGGATTTGGCCACCGCCACGCAAGCGCGCCACACCATGCAACACAGCATTTTCCAGCAGTGGCTGTAGCAGCATGGAAGGCACCGGTACATCGTCCAGGCCCTCCTCCACCTGCCAGTCCTGCTGGAGGCGGTCGCCCAGGCGCAGGGCCTCGATTGCCATGTAGCGCCGTGCCAGCGCCAGCTCCTGCGCCAGGGGCACCATCCGCGGTTCGGCGAGGCTGGCGCGGAACAGCGCGGAGAGCTCCTCCACCAGGCGCTCGGCACGGTCCGGATCGACCGCGATCAGGCTGGCTAGGCTGTTGAGGCTGTTGAAAAGGAAATGCGGGCGGATGCGCGACTGCAGTGCCTCGATGCGGGCGCCCAGTTCGGCGCGTTGCTGGTTCCGCAGCTGTTGCTGCACATAGGCATAGCGCAGCACTACCCCCGCGCAGATGGCACCCAGCAGCAGGTTGCCCGCCAGCGCCCAAAGATCGAGCGGCGCACCGGAAATTCCTGCCAGCCACCACTGCTGGGCCAGCATCACCATCACCAGCACCCCCAACACCGTGGCGAAACTGAGGCCGCCGGCCCACTGTGGCGACAAGCCGGCCAGGCGCGGGCGCAGCCGGCACAGCAGTGCCGCCGATGGCAGGATCACCCACTGGGTCGTCAGGGAAAACAGCCCCAACCGCTGCCAGCTGAACTCGCGCAGCCCATCCACTGCCAGCACGAGCACCAGCGCCAGCAGCTCGCCCATCATTACCAGCGCGGCCACGGCAGATACGCTGCACAGGTCGGGCAGGAAGTGGGCGGGTGCAGATTCTTTGCCTTCAGGGGCTGTTTCGCGAATTTGCTGCGCTATAATGCCCGCCGGCCGCGCGGGCTGTGGGGAAGTCATACCACGTTCTTTCTTCTGGATTTGTTATCTATTCTTGGGCCGTAACCGCCCCGGCAGCTGTCGCTGCGAGGGCGACCGGGAAACAAGCAAGATACCGCCATCACCCGCGCAGTTCCACCGCCCTGCACACAGGCAGGGGCACCGATACCGAGGCATGAATACAGAGGCACTATGAGCAAAGACACCAACGCTTCCGCCAATCCCGCCGCCAAGCTCTGGGGCGGCCGCTTCAGTGAGGCGACCGATGCGTTCGTGGAGCGCTTTACCGCCTCGGTGAATTTCGACCAGCGCATGGCCATGGAGGATATCCAGGGATCCCTCGCCCATGCGCAGATGCTGTCGGAGGTGGGCGTGCTGACAGCGGACGAGTACCAGCAGATTGACGGCGGCCTGCGGGCCATCGCCGGAGAAATCGAGGCCGGTGAATTCCCCTGGTCGGTGCAGCTCGAAGACGTGCACATGAATATCGAGGCGCGCCTGACCGAGCGGATCGGCGCCACCGGCAAGAAACTGCACACCGGTCGCTCGCGCAACGACCAGGTAGCCACCGACATCCGCCTGTGGCTGCGCGGCCGCATCGACCTGATCGGTGCCGAGCTGACCCGCCTGCAGGAAGGCCTGGTGGAACTGGCCGAGCGCGAGGCGGACACCATCATGCCCGGCTTCACCCACCTGCAGTCTGCCCAGCCGGTCACCTTCGGCCATCACCTGCTGGCCTGGAACGAGATGCTGTCGCGGGACTACGAGCGCCTGATGGACTGCCGCAAGCGGGTCAATCGCTCACCGCTGGGCGCCGCGGCGCTGGCCGGCACCAGCTACCCGATCGACCGGGCCCGCACCGCCGAATTGCTGGGTTTCGATGCGCCCACCGAGAACTCCCTCGACTCGGTCAGCGACCGCGACTTCGCCATCGAGTTCTGCGCCTTCTCTGCCCTGCTGCTGACACACCTGTCCCGGGCCAGTGAGGAGCTGGTGCTGTGGACCTCCAGCCAGTTCGACTTTATCGACCTGCCGGACCGCTTCTGCACCGGATCATCCATCATGCCGCAGAAGAAAAACCCGGACGTGCCGGAGCTGGTGCGCGGCAAGACCGGCCGCGTCAACGGCCACCTGGTGGCGCTGCTGACCCTGATGAAGAGCCAGCCGCTGGCCTACAACAAGGACAACCAGGAGGACAAGGAACCGCTGTATGACGCCGCCGACACCGCGCTCGACTGCCTGCGCGCGTTCGCCGATATGGTGCCGGCGCTGAAGCCGAAAAAGGCAAACATGCTGGCAGCGGCAGCCCAGGGGTTCTCCACCGCCACCGACCTGGCCGACTACCTGGTGCGCAAGGGCGTGGCCTTCCGTGATGCCCACGAGATCGTTGGCCAGTCCGTGTCCTTTGCCATCGAGCAGGGGGCGGACCTGGCGGAACTCAGCCTGGAACAGCTGCAGCAGTTTTCGGATGCCATCGGCGGGGATGTGTTCGAGGTACTGACGCTGGAGGGATCCGTTGCCGCACGCGACCACATCGGCGGCACCGCGCCGTCGCAGGTCCGGGCGGCCTGCGCGCGGGCGAAGAGGTCAATCGCAGCACGGGGCTAACGCAGGATTTCGCCGGAGCGGCCGCTGGCCGCGATATTTATCGTGGCATTACCGCCCGGGCGGCGCGGCCATGGGCCGCTCCTGCACGGCCGATACAGGCCAGAGAATGGCCGGTATGGATCAGCGGTCCAGGTTGAGTGACACCGGCTCTCCCTGCTGCTCCGTGAGGACGCGGTCCAGCAGTGCCGGGAGGTCCTCACCGGTGGTGGTGCATTTCCAGCCCGGGTTCTCGAAACTGAGGTGATAGCCGCCGGAACGCGCCGCCACCCACAATTCCAGGTTGGCGGTCTGGCGCGAGAGAATCACCTGGCTGCCGTTATCTTCCAGCGTCAGGGTCAACACCGCGTCGGCACGCTCGTAATCTATATCCCACTCGCATTCATCCAGGGCATCCTCGATGGCGATCAGGGTGCGCTCGATGGCCGCATCGAATTCCGTTTGGCTCATAAATTGGTTACTTCTGTTACCGTGTACGATATGGATCTGAGATCGCTATACTAGCAGGCTTTGATTCAATCTCCGCCAGACAGCCGCAGGAAGCCGCGCATGCCCCAGAGATTTTCCCTCGCCCCGATCTTCGCCGCACCGGGCCTCACCGTCGCCTTACTCGTTGGCTGTGGGCAGAAGGGTCCCCTCTACCTGCCGCAGGATGCCGCTCAACCGGCAGCACCCACAACCATCGAACCGACCACCCACGGAACTGGCAAGGAACCAACGGGAACAGGCCTGCAGAAGGAAAGTGAAGGGGAACGCCCGTCGCCGATGGGGCCGGTCACCGCACCGATGGACAGCACGGAAACCGACATCGACCAGGCCGACATGCCGGAGCAAGAAGAAGTAGAAAAATGAGCGATTTCAATTACCGCGAGGGAAGCCTGTGGGCCGAAGGTGTCTCGCTGGAAGACATCGCCGAGCAGTTCGGCACTCCCACCTACGTATACAGCCGCGGGCACTTTGAACAACAGTACCGCGACTATGCCGAAGCCCTGGGCGACCACCCGGGCATGATCTGCTACGCGGTGAAAGCCAACAGCAACCTTGGAATACTGTCCCTGCTGGCGCAGCTGGGTGCCGGCTTCGATATCGTCTCCGGTGGCGAACTCGAGCGGGTCCTGCAGGCGGGCGGCGACCCTTCCCGAGTGGTGTTCTCCGGCGTGGGCAAGACCGCCGCCGAAATGCGCCGGGCACTCGAGGTGGGCGTACACTGCTTTAACGTCGAGTCAGATGCCGAGCTGGAGCGCCTCGAGACCGTGGCCGCCGAACTCGGTGACCGTGCGCCGGTGTCGCTGCGGGTAAACCCGGACGTGGACGCCAGGACCCACCCCTATATCTCCACCGGGCTCAAGGAAAACAAGTTCGGCATCGCCATCGACAGTGCGCTCGATACGTATCGCCGCGCGGCACAGTCCCCGCACCTGGAGGTGGTCGGTGTCGATTGCCATATCGGCTCCCAGCTGACCGAAATTTCACCCTTTCTCGATGCGCTGGACCGGCTGCTGGCCCTGATCGACCAGCTGGCGGACGAAGGTATCCAGCTGAAACACCTGGACCTGGGTGGCGGACTGGGTGTGCGCTATCGCGGTGAAATGCCACCACCGGTCAGTGACTACCTGGGGGCGGTGAAAGAACGCTTGCGGGGCCGGGACCTGGAACTGGTGATGGAGCCTGGGCGCTCCATCGCCGCCAATGGCGGGCTTTTGCTCACCCGGGTGGAATACCTGAAGCGCACCGAGGAGCATAACTTCGCCATCGTCGACGCGGCCATGAACGACAACCTGCGCCCGGCCCTCTACCAGGCCTGGCAGGACATCGTTCCCGTGAAGCCCAGCAACGGTGATGTTGAAGTCTGGGATATCGTCGGCCCGGTCTGTGAGACCGGCGACTTCCTTGGTAAGCGCCGGGAACTGGGGCTGCAGCCGGGCCAACTGCTGGCGTTGCTGTCCGCCGGTGCCTACGGTTTCACCATGAGTTCCAACTACAATTCGCGCCCTCGGGCCGCCGAGGTAATCGTCGACGGGGACCGGACCTACCTGGTGCGGGCGCGGGAAAGCCTGGCAGACCTGTTGCGCGGCGAGACCATCGTTCCCCCCGCCGGCAAAAGCGAGGGATAAGCACACCATGCGCCTGAAATTCACCAAGATGCACGGGCTGGGCAATGACTTTGTCATGCTCGACGGTATCAGCCAGCGCATCAAGCTGTCGCCGGACAAGATCCGCCGCCTCGCCGATCGCCACCTGGGCGTGGGCTGTGACCAGGTATTGCTGGTGGAAGCGCCGCGCAATCCGGATGCCGATTTCCGCTACCGAATCTTTAACGCCGATGGCAGTGAAGTGGAAAACTGCGGCAACGGGGCGCGCTGCTTCGCACGCTTTGTGCGCGAACGCCGCCTGACCGGCAAACGCGACCTGTTGGTGGAAACCACTGGCGGCCTGCTGCAACTACAGATGGACGAGCGCGACCGGGTAAGCGTGGATATGGGAGCGCCCATCCTGGAGCCCGCAGACATCCCGTTCGATGCCGATCGCCGCGCCGAGACCTATCCGCTGGATGTCGACGGGGAGACCTTTATCATCGGCGCGGTGTCCATGGGCAATCCCCACGCAGTAATGCTGGTGGATGACATAGGTGCAGCTCCTGTCGATGTACTCGGCCCCAGAATCGAAAATCACCCGCGCTTTCCCAACCGGGTCAACGTGGGCTTCCTGCAGATCGAATCCCGCGATCGGGCAAGCCTGCGGGTATTCGAGCGCGGTGTCGGAGAAACCCGGGCCTGTGGCACCGGCGCCTGCGCGGCTGTGGTTTCAGCCCGCGTGCGGGAACTGGTGGACGACAAGGTCACCGTGACCCTGCCCGGTGGCGAGCTGACGATTCACTGGAGCGGGCCCGGCGAGCCGGTTACCATGACCGGTCCCGCAACGACGGTTTACCATGGGCAGATCCTGCTCTAGGCCGGCATCAGTAACAGGTAGCAAGAAAAAACATGACGGATACAAGCGACGCAATCCAGGCCAAGTCCGCCGACGCGGACCCTCAGGAAAGCCAGCGGGACAAGAAGGTCCTGTCGCGGCAGGTCGCCCGCTACCTGATCCAGAACCCGGATTTCTTTGCCGACCATATGGAGCTGCTGGAGACCATCCAGCTGCCCAGCCAGAGCGGCAAGACCGTCTCCCTGATGACCCACCAGACCAACCTGCTGCGGGAACGCAACATTGAAATGCGCCAGCGCCTGGACCAGTTGCTGCAGGCGGCACGGGATAACGACCAGCTGTTTATGCACAGCCGCCGCCTGGTGCTGGCACTGCTCGATGCCCAGACCGTGGCCGAGGCCGGTGAGTCGCTGCTGCAGAGTTTCCGCGAGGACTTCGGTGTGGAGACCACCGCACTGACCCTGTTCGAGCCCCTGCCCCAGGGCAAGCATGAGCTGGGCCGGGTCCGCGCCAGCAGCCGCGCCGCGGCCGAGACATCGGTGGGGGCGATCCTGCGCAACGGACGCACGGTGTGCGGCGTACTCCGCCCGGCAGAGCGGGAATACCTGTTCGGTAAAGACGCAGCGGACGGGGTGGCCTCGGCCGCTGTGGTGCCGCTGGCAAACCAGCTCGGCATTCTCGCCGTGGGCTCTGCTGATCCCCAACACTACAGCTCCAGCCTCGGCACCCTGTTCCTGTCCTATATCGGTGAAGTGCTCGAGCGGCTGCTACCGCGACTGCTCGCCCGGGACTGATTGCCAATGAAACTGGCGGACGCCATCGAACGGTTCCTGGTGCACCTGACCAGCGTGCGCCAGCTCTCCCCCCATACGCTGTCCGCCTACCGCCGGGACCTGACGCAATTGCTGCGCCAGGCAGAAGAAGACGGTATTGCCACTATCGGCGAACTCCGCGAAATGACCCTGCGCAGCTGGCTGGCGCGACTCCACCGACGGGGCCTGGCCCCCCGCAGCCTGCAACGCTGGCTCTCGGCCGTGCGCAGCCTGGGGGATTTTGCCTTGCGCCAGGGCTGGCTGCGTGCCAATCCCGCCGCGGGCCTGCGCGCGCCGAAGGCCGACAAGAAACTGCCACGGGTGCTGGACGCGGACGCAGCCGGGGAATTCGTGGAAAGCCCAAGTGCCGGCACTGGAGACGAGCGCCTGCAGCTGCGTGACCGGGCACTGCTGGAACTCTTCTACAGCAGCGGGCTGCGGCTATCGGAGTTGACCGGGCTCAACTGGGCCGACCTGGACCTGGCCGGTGGCGAGGTTCGCGTGACCGGCAAAGGCGCCAAGACCCGGGTACTGCCGGTCGGTCGCGAGGCGCGGTCAGCGCTCGAGGCGTGGCGCCGGGCCGCCCCGGCAGCGGAAGGCGATGCGGTATTTACCAGCCTCAAGGGGCGGCGGCTGGGCAACCGGGCCGTGCAGGCCCGGCTGGCATACTGGTCCCGGGCCAGCGGTGCCGAGCAGCGGGTACACCCCCATATGCTGCGGCACTCTTTTGCCAGCCATATGCTCGAGTCCAGCAGTGACCTGCGGGCGGTGCAGGAACTGTTGGGCCACGCCGACATCAGCACCACCCAGATCTACACCCATCTGGACTTCCAGCACCTGGCGCGTGTTTACGACCAGGCGCACCCTCGGGCAAAAGGCAAAAAGTCGTAGGTGAGCTAGGGCGTGTACCAGATGGGGGAGGTGTAGGCTCGCTCCTGGATACTGCCCGGAACATCCTCCGGCCTCTTCAGGCCGAAGAACCTGGCGTCATACGTAGTCCAGCGCGGGGTGGGGATCTCAAGAACGCGCACATAATAGAAAGCGTTCTGTGTGCCATCGAAATCGGGGTCTTTCCACCAGGCCTGCAGGAAGGGCGCGCCGATCGCATTGGTGTAGGTGGCATTGCCCACATCCACAGTGTTACCCACCTTTTTTTTCGCCCGGCCGTCAGCGCCAATCTTGCGGCCGTCGGAAACCGCAATATCGTAGATCCGTTCGTGGGTCTTGCCCCCGGCATCGAGCCAGCCCTTGACGACCTGGATACGATCGAGGTTGGCACCGTCCGGGTCGCGCATCGCCCGCACCAGGAAGGTTGGGGCCTTGTCGGACCCCTTGAGTTCCCCGCCCATGGGTACGCCTTTTTCATAGCCGTGCCTGGCGAAGTCTGAGCGCACCAGGTCGTCCTTCGTGAACTCAAAGCCACCGAACACCCGCACTATCGGGCGCGTTCCTGTAGTGGCATACACTTCCCTGCGGGCCATGGCGTCCCAGAGTGCCTCCCGGGTGTTTTCCCGTGCCCACACCGCAGCGAGGCCCGAGGCACTGGCCTGGTAATGGCGGATGGCATAGTCCCGCCCCTGGGGGTCGGGCAGATAACCGGTAATCCTTTCCTCGAACCGGATCTCGTCACTGCTCGGTTCCATCGCAGTGGCCTTGCCAAAAAAATTGTCCTCCCCGGTCGTGGCCAGCGAGGTATGGGAGTCGGTGCTGCCGATCATTCCGAACTTGTACGGGTTGGCGCCGAGCTTCTCCTGGTATGCGAGGCCCTGCTGCAAAGCCTCACGGGCATATTCGCGCGGCAGCATGTCTTCTTCCTTGGCCGCGCCGAAACTGCCCTTATCCCAGGTTTCGAAATCGGCGAACTCATCGTTCGGCGACAGCAGCGGGTGGGTCTCGCCATCGCCTTTGATCTGGGTGACCTCGTAGAGCGGCTCCCACCGGGAACGGCGCTCGGCGTAATCCCGGTCGAGTGGTTTGCCGTTGCTCAGCGTGACGCTGTCAAACATCAATCCGTTGGATAAATTGCCGTTGTGCGGAATGGCCAGGACTTTGCCGCCGACCTTTTCCTCGTAGTTGGCCATCCATCGCCAGAGGTCCTCGGGATCCTCGGAATCGTAGGCTGAAATGGGGATTACCTTGTCGGCCCTGTCTTTGTTGCCACGGAAAATGACATTTCGATGCAGGTTGCTGCCACCGGGGCTGGAGGTCCATTCGAAACCGATGAGTGCAGTGAACAGCCCCGGATCATTGTGCTCTTCCGCTGCCTTGGTGATGCGGTGCCACATGGACTCCACCAGGCCATCGATATCGGTCAACGGGTCCTTGCGCTCCGCAACCGCGCTCCCCCACATCGCATAGGCCTCATCGGGCTTGCCCGCCTTGGTGAGGTCGTGCACCTGCTTGCCCCATTCGCTGGCGAGCAGCCGCTTGTCGGACTCCTCGATCAGTGGCGCCAGGCCGAGGTTCTCTGCATGGTCGGCCACCACCAGGAAATCGAGCGGCCGATGCAGGCGCGCGGGCACACCGGTGCTCGAGGTGACCGCTTCTCCTTTTGCGAAGCGATAGGCAGCATCGGGTCCCAGCCTGTTGCCAAACATTCCGGCATCCGTGGAATAACTGGTGTGCAGGTGGGTATCGCCGAAGAACACCCGATTGGGGAATTCCTGCTCCGGATAAGGGGAGTAATCCACGCCGGCTTTCGGCGCGGAGGGAGGAGCATCCTGCGCAAGCGTGCAGGTTGCCGCCGGCACCAACACAAAAAGACAGAGTGTACCGATCAGTAACTTCATTCCTGAGCCTCCCGCTCCCTGTCACTACGACGCCACAACATGGGCGCTCCGCGGCCCGGCTGTCGGCCAAGCTCGATCACAGGGGGGATAGACCGGCGACACGCTCTGGCCACCTGCCCTGGCAAGCGCGCCCTCAGGACGCGCGGGCTGAACCGCTCGAATCGCCGGACCGGTCAGATGGGCCGGCTGCCATACTTTGGCTGTGGCTTGCGTGGCGGGTCTGCCGTCACTTCAGGATCGATCTCACTAATGGCGCCGCCACGGGCGAGAAACTCCTCGATTTCGTTGTTCAACTGGCTTCGCGCCCGCTCTCTGGAAGTGACTGAACGCTCCTCGGGGAAGTCCTCGTGGTCTTTGCTCCGGGAGTTACTGCTTTGATCGTCGTAACCATTAGCTTTCATCGTAGAAACCCTGTAACTGCTACTCCTGTTACAGAGGAAGTACCCCTGTGCCGCGCCGGCTGATCATCAACACGGCTGCGCTGTATGCGGCGGCGAATAATATATAGGCACTCACGGCCAGCCCTGCCAGCCGCGGGCTATTCCCGGGGTAGAGTTTTTTGTAGCGTAATGGGCACAGGGATATTGCTTAAGGTTATGGAGCAAAAAGCGCCAGTTTTGCGACGACGATCGTGCCACCGTTCGCAGGGAATTTAGCGCTGCGAGTGCGACAGGAGGGAACGCGGAAAGAAAAAAGGCCCCGCGGGGCCTTTTCAAGCAATGGCGCGCAATGCTGCGCACCGCTTTCGGGACGGGAGAAGCTTAAACCGCTTCGCTGCCGGTTTCGCCGGTGCGGATACGGATGACTTCCTCCAGCGCGGTGATGAAGATTTTGCCGTCACCGATCTTGCCGGTCTGTGCCGCCTTGGTGATGGCCTCCACGGCACTGTCCACCATGCTGTCGTCGACCGCCAACTCCAGTTTGACCTTGGGCAGGAAATCCACCACGTATTCGGCGCCACGGTACAGTTCCGTGTGCCCTTTCTGGCGACCGAAGCCTTTCACTTCCGTCACCGTCATGCCCTGTACGCCAACCTCCGAGAGCGCAGTGCGCACGTCGTCCAGCTTGAAGGGCTTAACCACAGCCGTAATCAATTTCATTTCGTGTATTCCCCTGGTTTGAGGCCTGGAATCTGACCTGATTGCTTTATTCTGGGGGACCAGCCCGTAGGGGCTGGCCCGGGAAGCACCGGCAGCGCCGCCGCCGGCAGCCCGTCAACGGGCACTTATTTACCCATGAATTCGGGATAAGCTTCCATTCCGCACTCTACCAAGTCAACACCTTCTTGCTCCTCGTCCTCGCTCACGCGAATACCGGTGATGACCTTGAGCAGGTACCAGACCGCGAAGGAAGTGGCGAACACCCAGGCGAAGATGGTGGCGGCGCCGATCAGCTGGCCGCTGAAGGTGGAACCGTCATTGGTAAGCGGCACCAGCAGCAGGCCCAACAGGCCAACCACACCGTGCACGGAAATCGCACCAACCGGGTCGTCGATCTTCAGCTTGTCGAGAGTGACGATGGACAGGACCACCAGTACACCACCCAGGGCACCGAACAGGGTCGCCTGCAGGGCTGTCGGGGTGGAGGGCTCAGCGGTGATGGCTACCAGGCCCGCCAGTGCACCGTTCAGCAGCATGGTCAGGTCGGCCTTGCCGAACAGCACCCGCGCAGTAATCAGTGCAGCCACGGCACCACCGGCGGCGGCGGTGTTGGTGTTCAGGAACACCATGGCCACAGAGTGCGCACTGGCGGCATCGCCCAGCTTCAGCACGGAACCACCGTTAAAGCCGAACCAGCCCATCCACAGGATGAAGGTACCCAGTGTGGCCAGCGGCAGGTTCGCGCCCGGGATGGCATACACTTCGCCGTTGGGGCCATATTTACCCCTGCGCGCGCCCAGCAGCAGCACACCGGCCAGGGCCGCAGCCGCACCGGCCATGTGCACGATGCCGGAACCGGCGAAGTCGGAGAAGCCCAGGTCACCCAGGGTGTACAGGCCGAAAACGGAGGCGCTACCCCAGGTCCAGGAACCTTCCATCGGGTAGATGAAGCCGGTCAGGATGACGGCGAACACCAGGAAGCTCCACAGCTTCATGCGCTCGGCGACAGCACCGGAGACGATGGACATGGCGGTCGCCACGAACACCACCTGGAAGAAGAAGTCGGAGGCACCGGAGTACACCGATCCGCCCTCAAAGCCGGCGTCAGCCGAGTCGGACAGCACGCTCTCAAGGCTGAATGCCTCAATGCCGGACAGCGCCCAGCTGCCGTCATACATGATTGCATAACCGGTCAGCAGGTACATGATGCAGGCAATGGCGAACAACGCCACATTCTTGGTAAGGATTTCTGTGGTGTTCTTCGAACGCACAAGGCCGGCTTCCAGCATGGCAAAGCCGGCGGCCATCCACATGACGAGTGCACCACACACCAGGAAGTAAAATGTATCAATTGCATACTGCAATTGAAAAATTTGGTTTTCCATCTTTCGCTCCGTTCAATCCCGAAATTAGTGGAAATTGATCTAGTTGTTATCGACCGGTGTCCCTCACGGGCGCGGCCGGTTAAATGGCTTCCGCGCCGGTTTCCCCGGTGCGGATTCGTACTACCTGCTCCAGCTCGGCGACGAAAATCTTGCCGTCGCCAATCTTGCCGCTCTGGGCGCTGGAACCGACTGCTTCCAGCACAGCGTCGAGCTGTTCATCGGCAACTGCGATCTGCAGCATGGTCTTGGGCAGGAAGTCCACCACGTACTCCGCCCCGCGGTAGAGCTCCGTGTGACCTTTCTGCCGCCCGAAACCTTTCACTTCGCTCACGGTAATGCCGTTCACGCCCGCCTCTGCCAGCGCATCGCGCACGGCATCCAGCTTGAAAGGCTTGATAATTGCGGTGACCAGTTTCATGGTTTGATCCCCCATCGTAGTGTGGCCCCGCCCGGATCGGCAGGGCCTGCGCTTTACCAGCTGTAAGTGGCCGCGGCGAGAACCGAGGGCTCACACCAGTCGAGCCCGAAGCACTCGCTGTCGCTGATGTCGCTACCGACCAGTGATGCGCTGAGGTTCAGGCCACCGAAGTCCTTGCCGACGGAAACCGAGTAGTCGATGTAAGAGTCCGCTTCAAACAGGAAGCCCTCTTCGTCGAACATGTTGGCGCCCACGTGGAAGTCGAGGCTGACGTCAGACGGCAGCGCAAAGCTGTATTCGGCGTACGGGTAATAGAATGCTCCGGTGCCGGCCCAGTAGTCGTCGGAATAGGCCAGGCCCAGGGTCAGCGCGGAAAAGCTGACGCTGCCGTAGATTTCCTGGTAATCCTCGTCGTTGTCGCCACCGTGGTAGGCGTAGTAGATGTAACCCACGTCGTAGCTCGTGGTTTCATTGATCTCCCCGGCGTAACCGGCATAGAAGTCCTGCTCGAAGTCGGTCTCATCCACGCCATAGGCGAAATCCACCTGGGAGGCCCAGGTACCCGCGTACAGGCCATTACCGAAATCCAGGTCGACGCCGCCCTGCACCGCGGGGCCGCCGTCGGTCTGGGAAATGCCGCGGAATTTGTAGTCGCTCACCACGCCCACATTGGCGCTGGCAGAAACACCGCCCTCTGCGGCAGTGACAGTGGTGGCGGTGCCCAGGGTGATGACCCCGGCGGTTATTGCGGCAGCGATTTTGTTCATGTTTGTTCCCACCTTAATTCTCCTTGGACTCTGTGATTTTCTCGTCGAAATTATTCTGTGCAGTCTGCTGTCAGCTTCGGGCGACCGTTTTGTTATGGAGGGGTGGTGTGTGACCCTCGGTCTTCTTTTGCCTTGTGAGCCTTTTCATGCCCGCTGGCTGAAATGGTCTGCAGTGGTGCATCTGCAGGCTTGATGCCAAGTTTGCAAAACGCCCGGAAATCAATCACTTAAGAGAGAACCGCGAAATGGTTGGATGCCACACCGGAAAAGTGGTGGAGAGGGGATGCACCAGAATGAAGCCGGCAGGGAGGGATCGCACACAAATGGTGAGGCGGGTGGTGCCTGCGAACCATGACAGCGCACTGATCAATGAAAATTGTGTAGCGATCACATAACTTTTGCCGGTAATGGCGCTGGGTTACAATCACGACGATATAAATCGCCATTTTTTAGTGAGGAATTGCGCGTGCCTGCGGATAAATTGCAACAGTTACTGCACGAGCTGCAACAACAGGGGGCAGTGATCACCGGTGACCTGCGCGACGCCCTGGCCGTGGCCCTGAACCGGCTGCCGCTGGTCAGCCAGGCCGAATTCGACACCCAGGCGGCAATTCTCGAGCGCACCCGCGAGAAAGTCGCGCAGCTCGAGGCACAACTGCGGGAGATGGAGCAGGCCCTGCAGGAACAGGACAACGCCGGGGGAGACCAGTAGGACTCAACAGCGCTCGCCCCGGGGAACACGCTATTCAGGGAAGAAATCGTGAGCCTCTCAGTTACCCACACCCGCGCCCAGCTGGGCGTCTCTGCCCCACCGGTCACAGTGGAGACCCACCTGGCCAATGGCCTGCCTGCATTCAATATCGTCGGCCTGCCCGAGGCCGCCGTGCGGGAAAGCCGTGACCGGGTGCGCAGTGCCCTGGTCAACAGCCATTTCGACTTCCCGCAGCGCCGCATCACCGTCAACCTGGCGCCCGCGGACCTGCCGAAGGAAGGCGGCCGTTACGACCTGGCGATTGCCCTGGGCATCCTGGCCGCCTCCGGGCAGGTGCCGGCGGAAGCACTCACGGGCATGGAGTTTATCGGCGAGCTGGCCCTGACCGGGGACCTGCGCGAGGTGCCCGGCGCCCTGCCGGCCGCCATCGCCTGTGCCGACGCCGGGCGCAGCCTGGTGCTGCCACTGCCATCAGGTGCGGAAGCCGCGCTGGCAGATGGACGGGTACTGGTGGCCCGGAACCTGTTGCAGGTTTGTGCCCATCTCCACAACCGCGAGCAGCTGCCAGCGGCAGAGTCACCACCGCACGCCGCGCCGCCGCCGGGCGCCGACCTGGCGGAGGTGCGGGGACAGCTACGCGCCCGGCGGGCGCTGGAGATCGCGGCCGCCGGCGGCCACAACCTGCTCTTTTACGGCCCCCCGGGCACCGGCAAAACCATGCTCGCCAGCCGCCTGCCCGGCATACTGCCGCCGCTACTGCGTCGCGAGCAGCTCGAGGTGTCGGCGGTGTATTCCAGTGCGGGGCTGGCGCTGCCCGCGCAACGCCCCTTCCGTGCGCCACACCACAGCGCCTCGCCCACGGCCCTGGTGGGGGGCGGCAGCAACCCGCGGCCGGGCGAGATCTCGCTGGCCCACCGCGGTATCCTGTTCCTGGATGAGCTGCCGGAATTCCCACGCCACGCCCTGGAAATCCTGCGGGAGCCCCTGGAGAGCGGTGAGGTTCGCATCGCCCGGGCGCGCGCCAGCGTGTCGTTTCCCGCCGCCTTCCAGCTGGTCGCGGCCATGAATCCCTGTCCCTGTGGCTACCTGGGCGAAACCCGCTGCCGCTGCACCCCGGACCAGGTGCAGCGCTACCGCAACAAGCTGTCGGGCCCGCTGCTGGACCGCATCGACATGCATGTGGAAGTGACCACCATGAGCGCCGGCCAGCTGCAGGATGCACCCGCCGGCGAGCCATCGACAGCGGTCCGGCAACGGGTGGTTGCGGCCCGCGCCCAGCAGCGTGAGCGGCAGGCTACAATCAATGCGGCGCTGGCCGGCCGCGCCCTCGAGCAGCACTGCAGCCTCGGTGCCAGCGGGCAGCAACTGCTGCGCGAGTCAGTCGACCGGCTGGGCCTGTCCGCACGGAGCTACCACCGGGTGCTGCGTGTCGCACGCACCATTGCCGACCTGGCCGGCACCCCTGCAATCGGCGATGGGCATATTGCCGAGGCGCTGGCCTATCGCAACCTGGACCGGCGCACCGCCAGCGCTGCCGGCGTGTGACTGGGGGCGGGACCCGCGTCGCAGCACGCTGGGGACCAGCGCGGTAAACTGGGCGCATTAGTTGGGTACCGAGGTTGGGGGAAGCAGCGCATATGAAGACAGCCAGCGCGGAAAAGCGGGATCACCCGGATATCGTTGCACTGCCGCCGCTGATCTATGCCGCCTTCCTGGGAGCCGCGCTACTGGTGCAGTGGGCCTGGCCACTGGAAATTTCGTCGGCACATCGCTTCCTGTGGCGGCCCGGCGCCTTCATGGTGGTGGCGGCAGTGTTGCTGGTGCTCTGGGCCAAGCGCGCCCTGGACCGCGCCCATACCAATATCCACCCCCATCGCCCAACCACCAGCATTGTCTGTGATGGCCCCTTTCGTTTCTCCCGCAACCCCATCTACCTGGCCATGACGATGCTCTACCTGGGCATCACACTGCTGTTCAACAGCTGGTGGGGTCCGATCCTGCTGGTGCCGCTGTTCGCAACCGTGCACTACGGGGTCATCAAGCGGGAAGAACGCTACCTGATGGACAAGTTCGGCAAACGCTACCGGAATTACCGCAAGAGAGTGCGCCGCTACCTCTAGGGTGTACCGGGTATAGGGTATACCGGGTAACCGGAACCGCTGGCAGCCGCGGTTATGCCCGTGTCAGGATCGCGCCGCGTCCCGCTGCCCGCGGCCGAGGCGGTAGAGCAGGTGCCGGCGCAACGGGTGCCCGGACGGCACTGCCGGGTGGTCAAAATGCCCCGCCGGGACCATCTGCAGCCGCCGCATCACCTGCTCCGAGCGCCGGTTGTCCAGCGGGGTGAACGCGCATATCCAGTCGAGCCCCAGGGTACCGAAACCAAAGTCCAGCGCCGCCCGCGCCGCTTCACTGGCGTAGCCCCGGCCCCAGTGGGGGAAGGCCAGCCGCCAGCCAATCTCGACTCCCGGTGCAAAGGGCAGGTCCGGCGCGAGGCTATTCAGCCCGACAAAGCCGATAAAAGTACCACTCGCCCGGGTCTCCACCGCCCAGAATCCCCAACCGTGCCGATCGATATGGGCGTGCAAACGGTCCTGGGTGGCATCGCTCTCGGCACGGCTGCGGGGCGCGGGGAAAAACTCCATCACCCGCGGGTCCGCATTCAGTTCGGCAAAGGGGATGCGGTCGTCCTCCCGCCACTGGCGCAGCAACAGGCGTTCTGTGGTCAGTTGTACCGGTCGGTTCATGTGATCGGCAGGGAAAGCTTGAGCGAGTTGAGTGGGGCAACCATGTAGTCGCACAGGTCGAGCCAGTCGGCATCCTCCGGATAGGGCTCCGATCGGAAGCCGAGCCGGTGATACAGCGACCTGGCCACGGCGTTATCCTTCATCACGAACAGGGAGCACTCCTCCACCCCCAGTTGGCGGGAGCCGTATGCACACAGGCCCCTGACCAGCGTCGCACCCAGCCCGCGGCCACGCTGTTGCGGGGCTACGATCAGGTGCCCGAGATGGCAGCGATCCAGGCGCCGGTAAAAACGGCCAAATGCCAGCATCGGTGCCGCCAGGTCATTACCGCTTCCCGCAGCCGCTGCTTCCTCCAGGGCCAGGCCCGGCCGCTCGTGCCAGCCACAGTCCTCATCGAATGTCTCGCCGTCGAACGGATACCGGAACCAGGGGCCACCCCACTGCCGGCAGCTGTGGGCATCGGGCAGCCAGGACATCAGGGTGGCGCGGTGGGCGGGACCGGCGGGCACCAGCCGGCTATTGTCGTCAACCTGCATCGGGTTTCCTCTCCTGTTTCGCCAGCCACTTGTCCAGCTGGTCGGCGAAGGCCTTGCGGTCCTGCTGGTTCAGCGCCGGCGGGCCGCCGGTGTGCATGCCGCTGGCGCGCATGGTGTCCATAAAGTCGCGCATATTGAGGCGCGCGCGGATGTTGGCCTTCGTATGGCGCTCGCCGCGGGGGCTCAGTGCGGTGGCGTCCTTGTCGATCACCTCGGCAGCCAGCGGAATATCACTGGTGATCACCAGGTCGCCGCCGGCACAGCGCTGCACAATCTCGTTGTCGGCCACATCGTAGCCAGCGGTCACCTGCATCGACTTGATGTAGCGCGATGGCGGCACCCGCACCGGCTGGTTCGCCAGCAGTATCATTTCCGTGCCGGTGCGCTCGGCGGCACGGAACAGGATCTCCTTGATCACCACCGGACACGCGTCCGCATCCACCCAGATTCTCGCCATCAGTCTCTCTCCCCTTCGCGGCGGTCCGGCGGAGCGCCCTCGTCGCATTTCCTGCAATCCAGCCGATAGCCCAGCATGGACTCACGCCCCGCTGCAGTGACCACCCAGGGACGGTTCTGCCAGGGCGGGTCGTGGCGTACATGCTGATTGTGGCCGCAGCCGAGCCGCGCCACCCAGTGGTGCTCCTCGTCACGGTGGTAACCCACTATCGGTTGCTGCATCCCCGCCCTCCTGCTTGCCGGCGGCGGCAGTTATAGCCAATCGCGGCGCGCATGTATATGAACAACGAACCACAGCCTGGTCACAGAGCCCCGGACGACTGCCGATTCAGTACCACGCAGGGGCGATTGCGGCTGGTAGAATGCGCACCTCGACGCGGACCAGATGTTTTTCCATGACCAAGCTTAACCCTCGCCAGGCAGAAGCCGTGAAATATGTGGACGGGCCCTGCCTGGTCCTGGCCGGTGCCGGCTCCGGCAAGACCAGCGTGATCACGCGCAAGATCGCCTTCCTGATCGAGGAGTGCGGCTATGCCGCGCGCAATATCGCCGCGCTGACCTTCACCAACAAGGCAGCCCGGGAAATGAAGGAGCGCGTGGGCAAGCTGGTCACCGGCCCGGACGGCAAGAAATCCCGGGCCGCCCACGGCCTGACCGTATCCACCTTCCATAACCTGGGACTGAATATCCTGCGCAAGGAGTACCGCACCGCCGGACTCAGCCCCGGCTTCTCGATCTTCGATGCCGAGGATGCCCGCGGGCTGATCAAGGAGCTGATGCTGCGCGACGGCGACCTGGACACCGACCTGCTGGACCGTGTGCAGAACCAGATCTCCAACTGGAAAAACGACATGCTCACCCCACGCCAGGCGGTGGAGCAGGCCCAGAGCCCGGGCGAGCAGGCCATCGCCGTGGCCTATGGCCGCTACTGCGATGCCCTCAGGGCCTACAACTCGGTGGACTTCGACGACCTGATCCTGCTGCCGGTACAGCTGTTCGATTCTGACCCGGAGCTGCTGCAGCGCTGGCGGCGCAAGATCCGCTACCTGCTGGTGGACGAGTACCAGGACACCAACAATTCCCAGTACCTGCTGGTGAAGCTGCTGGTGGGCGGTCGCGGCGGCCTGACCGTGGTAGGGGACGATGACCAGTCGATCTACGCCTGGCGCGGTGCGCGGCCGGAGAACATGAGCCAGCTGAAGGTGGATTTCCCCAACCTGCGGCTGATCAAGCTGGAGCAGAATTACCGCTCCACCAGCCGTATCCTCAAGGTGGCCAACCACCTGATTGCCCACAACCCGCACGAGTTCGACAAGGCCCTGTGGTCCGACCGCGGGCTGGGCGAGGAGATCCGCGTGGTCAAGGTGGGCAATGAGAACGAGGAGGCCGAGCGGGTCGCCAATGAGATTTTCCTGCAGAAATCCCGTCGCGGCTGTGGCTTCAAGGACTTCGCGGTGCTCTACCGGGGCAATCACCAGGCGCGGCTGATCGAGATGAAGCTGCAGGAGCACCAGATCCCCTACCAGATGTCCGGCGGCACCTCGTTCTTCGCCCGCGCGGAGATCAAGGACGTGATGGCCTACCTGCGCCTGCTGGTGAACCCGGATGACGACAACGCCTTCCTGCGCATCATCAACACACCCCGGCGCCAGATCGGCACCAGCACCCTGGAGGCGCTGGGTAACTATGCCAAGGGCCGCGAGATTTCCATGCTGCGCGCCTGCACCGAGATGGGCTTTCGCGAGCACATCAACGAGCAGGGCTACGAACGGCTCAACCGCTTTGCCCTGTGGCTGGAAAAGGTGCAGCGCGACTGCCGTGAGCGCAGTGCCGACGCGGCCCTGCGCGAGATGCTCGACGATATCGACTACGCCGGCTGGCTGCGCCAGAACGCCAGCAGCGACAAAGTGGCCGAGAAACGCATGGAAAACGTCTACTGGCTACTGGAGAGCCTCAACAAGACCATGGAAGGCACCGATGACGAGCTGGAGCAGGACGTGCGCCTGGAACAGGCCATCTCCAAGCTGATATTGCGCGACATGCTGGACCGCCAGGAAGAGGAAGAGGCCACCGACAAGGTGAGCCTGATGACCCTGCACGCAGCCAAGGGCCTGGAGTTTCCCCATGTATTCATGATCGGCATGGAGGAAAACCTGCTGCCCCACCGCAACAGCATCGAAGACGAAAATATCGAGGAGGAGCGCCGCCTCACCTACGTGGGCATCACCCGCGCCCAGCGCACCCTGACCATGACCCTGGCCGGCAAGCGCAAGATGTTCGGCGAAAACCAGGACACCACCCCCAGCCGCTTCCTCGACGAGCTGCCGGAGGAGGACGTGGAACTGGAGGGCTTCGGCCAGGCCACCCCGGAACAGAACCAGGCCAAGGGCGAGGAGACGCTGGGGTCGCTGCTGAGCATGTTCGATTAGCCCTGCCCCCCCTGCCGACACGCAGCCACAAAAAAGGCCGCTCAATGAGCGGCCTTTTTACATGCTAAGTGAGCAATCGCTTACTTGCTGTTCTCCGCCATATAGTCCACGGCGTTCTGGATCTCCTCCTCGGAGCAGTCCGCGCACAGGCCCTTGGCGGGCATGGCGTTGAAGCCGTTGATGGCGTGGGTGTACAGGGTGTCCATGCCCTTGGCAATGCGCGGGCCCCAGGCACCGGCGTCGCCAAACTTGGGCGCCCCGGCCACACCGGCCGCGTGACAGGTCTGACAGGCACTGTTGTACACCTGCTCACCGGTGCGCGGGCCACCGCCAGCAGAGGCGCTGCCGCCCGCCGGAGCCGCTGCGGCGCACTCGTCGCCCTTCATGCAAATCTCGCCCACCGGCGCGATGCGCTCGGCAATCTGGTCGTCTACAGACTGGGCTACCGCTGCGGCAGTCCCCACGGCCAGGGCCGCTACAATACTCAAAATCGCTTTCATTCGGTTCCCCCTCGAGGCAGCCACCGCCGTCCGGTGACTTCCGGTACTTGCTTCGGCACATTGCCGCGTATCTATACCAGCCCGGCATTATAGTCACTGCAGCCCCCGCTGCGAAGGCCCGCGCCAAGGAAATCCCAAATCCGCTTTGCCCACCCCCGTCGCTTCTGTATAATCCGCGTCCTCGCCGGGTTGAGCCCTATCGGCCCCTGGCAAACATAGCGAAACCGCCCCTGGCTCAGCTGGGTGAGGCAAGCGAGTGCAACGCACAGCGTTGCGTGCAGCCGAACGCCGCCAATCTGCGATTGGTGGCCGGGCCCGAGCCCCGCGAGGGGAGCGTCGCAGGAAGCCGAAGGCTTCCCGGGCCAAGGCAAGCACTGTACGACTTTGAAAAACCAGTTTTCCCGCCCCTAGCTCAGCTGGATAGAGCGTCGCCCTCCGGAGGCGAAGGTCAGAGGTTCGAATCCTCTGGGGCGGGCCATTAAATACCAAAAAGGCCACCCAACGGGTGGCCTTTTTGGTATTTAACCGCCGCCGAGGTTTCCGTTAGGCCTCGTTCGAGCCGGAG
>NZ_JAJSAP010000009.1:39876-146577 GCF_021729035.1 Microbulbifer sediminum
GCGCGCAGCGCCGGAGACCAGCGAGCCCGAAGGGCGAAGCTAATCCTCTGGGGCAAGCCCGCAACGCGGGCTTGTTGAACTCCCCGCACCTCCAATCCGAAAGACCAGCTCTACCCAGCCAGGGTGGCCTTTTTGGTATTTAACCGCCGCCGAGGTTTCCGTTAGGCCTCGTTCGAGCCGGAGGCGCGCAGCGCCGGAGACCAGCGAGCCCGAAGGGCGAAGCTAATCCTCTGGGGCAAGCCCGCAACGCGGGCTTGTTGGACTCCCCGCATCTCCATCCGAAAGACCAACGCCCGGCTCACACCAGGCTGTGCACCACGCTGTGGCTCCCCGCCTCGCTGAATTCGGTGCTGTCGATATTGTCGATGAAGTGCCAGTCCGCCTGCACCTGCTCCCGGTTGAATGTCAGCGCCATAAAGCCGCGCTGGTGCAGGTTGCAGTACTGCAGGTCATCGATCAGGACCGACATACCCCGGGCCAATTCCGCCGCGGATTTTTCGTCCAGCTTCAGGTAGCTCTCCATCCCCGGCGAAGTAACGCTGGGTGTGGCGAACTCCAGGCCCACCAGCTTGCCACTATCGTCGGTCAGGTGATTGCACCACGCATTGTGGGTATCCCCCGCCACCACCACCAGGTTCTTGCTCTGCGCCGCCACATGGCGGTAAAGCGCCTCGCGCTCCACCGCGTAGCCATCCCAGGCATCCAGGTTGTAGGGCACCACCTGCGCCAGGCGCGCGCGCTGAGCCTCGGTCAACGGCTGGCCCTGCAGGCTGGCGGCCTTCAGCTGCACCAGCTCCGGGGTAGGGTCTTCCTTTTTACCCTGGCTATAGAAGCTCATCATGACTTCAGCCGGCAGGTGCATCTTGCCCATCAACACCTGCTGGCCCAGCAGCTGCCAGTGGCCTTTGGCCTGTGCCAGTGTCTCGGCCAGCCAGTTGCGCTGGGTGGGGCCGAGCAGGGTGCGGTCCGGGTTCGCCAGTGCGGCACCGAAGGCACGCCCGTCAAAGCTGCCGTCCTCGCCCAGGTAGCCGGCGAAATCCAGCTGCTGGTCGCGGCCGATCACGCGGGTATCCAGCATGTGCAGGTCCAGCAGGTCGCCGAACTGGAAGCTGCGGTAAATCTGCGGTTTGCTCTCGCCCATGGGCGGGCGGATCGGCAGCCACTCGTAATAGGCCTGGATGGCCGCGGCGCGGCGCTCGAAGAAGTCGCCCTCTTCCGCGCTGTGGTTCTCCGCCCCTTCTTTCCAGGTATCGTTGGCCACCTCGTGGTCGTCCCACACGGCGATAAACGGCGCAGCCGCGTGCAGCGCCTGCAACCCGGCATCGGTGCGGTAGAGGGCATAGCGCTTGCGGTAATCCGCCAGGTTAAGGATCTCGCCGCTGTTGTCAGCCGGCAGCGCGCGGCCAATCTCCGCAGAGCGCTCGGTGGCATAGCCGTCGGCCGCATACTCGTAGATGTAATCCCCCAGGTGCAGGACCGCATCCCAGTCTTCCCGCTGCGCCGCCAGGGCGTACGCATTGAAATAACCGGCGGGGTAATTGGAGCAGGAGAACACTGCCAGTTTCACCTGCTCCACGCTGCCGGTGGGCAGGGTTTTGGTGCGGCCCACCGGGCTCTGCTCACTGGCGCCGACAAACCGGTAATAGTAGCGGGTATCCGGCTCCAGTCCCTGCACATCGATCTTGACGGTGTAATCGCGTCGCGGACCGGTCTCCACGCTACCCCGGCGCAGCACATCGGTGAAATCGTTGTCCCTGGCCAGTTCCCAGGTGACCTTGACCGGATCCTGCGCGCCGTGGCCTGTTGCTGGTACGGCGCGGGTCCACAGGATCACCGCGTCCTGCAGCGGGTCACCACTGGCCACTCCGTGCGGGAAGCTGGCCTCTGAGGGCAGCTCTGGCCGGGTCATGGCCTGCAGGGGAGTGGATACCAGCACGCCGCCACTGGCGGCGAGCGCGGCTTTGATAAAATTGCGTCTAGTCAGTCTGCTCACGGCTGCCCTCTTCTGGTTATTGGTTGTGGCTAGCTACCCTATTCGCCAAGTATGACAGCCCCGCTAAAGTCCCGTGAAGCGAGGTGCCGGCCTTTTTGTTAGTCTGGCTCCAGAAGTCCGCAATCTGGATCCAGCCATGAAACCCCTCGCATTCCTCTCCCCACTGTCCCTGCCCACCCTGGTGCTGGTCCTTACCGGCTGCGGGCCGGAACAGTTCGGCGGCGGGACCGCCCTGCCGGACGGCGCCGTCTATTCCGGAAATATGGAAAACGGCCTGTTCCACGGCCAGGGGGAACTCAACTGGCCGGACGGCCGCCACTACCAGGGCACGTTCAGCCTGGGCCAGATGAGCGGCCAGGGGCGAATGGTGTTCGCGGATGGCTGCATCTATGAGGGAGAGTTCCGGGAGGGCGATTTCCATGGCAGTGGCCACTACGCTTGCGGCGATGCGGTGTGGGAAGGCGAGTTCCGGCAGGGAGAGCTGGTAAAGGGCTCGGTGTCATCGGCCAGCGGCGACACCTACGAGGGCGAGTTCCAGGATTTCACCCCTCACGGCCAGGGGCACCGCACCACGGCCGATGGTGCTGACTACGAGGGCACCTTTGAATACGGCTATATGGTGCAGGGCAACTACCGGGATGAAGCGGGTTACCGCTACGAGGGCGAGTTTCAATACACCTACTATAACGGCGAGGGCGAGCTGACCCGGCCGGACGGCACCATCATCCGCGCCAACTTCGAATACGGCGAGGCCAATGGCGAGGGCGTGCGCATCCGCGAGGGTGACGAGGGCCAGCGACTTGAAGAACAGGGTTATTTTGTCTCCGGCCGTTACTACCCCAGTAAACAGGCCTGGCAACAGAGCTCCCGCCAGCAGGCCGCGGCGATGGAATCCCGCCTGTATTCCGAAGCGGAGCGCCTGCAGGCCGCCCACGCCGCGCTGGCCCCACAGCGGCCCGGCGTGCGTGACATCTACACGCTGGTGGTGGGCGGCGACGGTACCGAGGGTGTGTTCGCCCGCGAGGTGGACTGGGTCGCAGGGCGGCTGGCCACCGTGTTCGATATTGAAGGCCGCCACCTGCGCCTCACCAACGGAGGCGGCGGTGAGCTGCCCATGGCCACCCGTACCAGTATCCGCAGTAGCCTGGAAAAACTGGATTCAATCCTCGATCCCCAGGAGGACCTGCTGCTGGTGCATTTTGTCAGCCACGGGGACGAAAACGGGGACCTGGTGCTGGCTGAGCACAACCTGTCATTGAACGACCTCTCCGTCGCGGACGGCAGCAAATGGCTGGACGGGCTCGAGGCGGAGTACCAGTGGGTAATCGTTTCCGCGTGCTACTCCGGCCAGTGGCAAGAGGCCCTGGCCGGGCCCAACCGCGTGGTATTCACGTCCGCCGCCGCCGACCGCACCTCGTTCGGGTGCAGCGACGATTCCGAGCGCACCTGGTTCAGCGCGGCATTGTACGGCGACGCACTGGCAGTGGGGCCCCACGATCCCGCCGCCTGGTTCGCGGCGGCGAACCGGCGGGTTACTGAAATGGAAAAGGAACAGGGAATCACCGGGGATGAGCACTCGATGCCGCAGCATTCCATCGGCGAGCGGTTCCTGCAGTGGTGGCAAGCGCAGGCCAGGTGAGCTTGCACCGGCCTTCATCCACTCAGGGCACTGTGTGCTCAGCGGCCAAAAGGCCGCTGTAGGAAACCAGGGAGCCGAGCACAGGCAGGGAAAACTCCACATGAAAGCGATACTTCCCTGCTTCAACGAGCTTGTAAGCCCGGGATTCGGGAACAAGCCAGCGCGGGATCGGCAGCCCCATGAATTTCACTTTGAGACAGCGCCAGAACCAACCGCCATCGATAATATCCACCGTCAACTGCATGGAGAGCGGCCCGGTTTCCTCAATCCAGTAGCCGTTCCCGATTTTTCCCACCGGCCTGAAAAGGGAGTGGACCCGGTTCGTTTCATTAAAACTGCGGTGCCAGTACAGGCCATCAGCACCGTGTGAAATATCGACGGCCAGCCTGTGGGAACCCGGTTCCGGCAAGCGCATTTTCTTCGCAAGGCGCCGGCCAATCACGCCGGCAAGCCCGCTACCGCGGGACAGCGTCACGTCACCAACAAGCCTCCCACCATTGGTATGCAACTGCTGGAGAGTTGGATGCAGGTCAGCGAAGTGGTATCCAAACCAGTCTTTCACTATGGTGCTGGTCATTGGGGCTCCGGGAGGCGCAATACAGTTATCTGCCTGCGCGTAGTTGATACCGTGATTCTCTCGGATGCTGCCAGCGGAGTAAACTGGAAAGACGGAACCCTGGGTGTTCCGGGAGGTCCCAGTAAGTTGACCGCGAGAACCTGTACCCAACCACTATGACCCGACACCTGCAACGCACCGCCAAATATACCTTCTGGATCGGCAGCGGATTTGTAGCCGTGACCGTGTTGATGGTCCTGGCCCTGCGCTGGATTAATCCCGCTTCCTCGGCGGTTATCTCGGCCTGGGAGCGGGAGAGCGGACGGGTGGCAGCGCACCAGTGGCGATCGCTGGAACAGATTTCCCCCAACCTGCAGATGGCCGTGATCGCGGCGGAGGACCAGAAATTCCCGCACCACTTCGGCTTTGATTTTGCCTCCATGATGAAGGCCCTCAAGGAGGATCGCGGCCGTATCCGCGGTGCCAGCACCATTACCCAGCAGACCGCCAAGAACCTGTTCCTGTGGAACGGGCGCAGCTATGTGCGCAAGGCGCTGGAAGCCTGGTTCACCCTGCTGATGGAAATCCTCTGGCCCAAGGAGCGGATCCTGGAGGTCTACCTGAATATCGCCGAGTTCGGCGAGGGGGTTTACGGCGCCCAGGCGGCGGCAATGAATTTCTTCGGCGCCTCCGCCAGGAATATCAATCGCTGGCAGGCCGGGCGGCTTGCAGCAGTGCTGCCAAGCCCCAAACGGATGTCCGCACGCAACCCCTCAAGCTACGTGCGCAACCGCGCCTACACCATCGACCGGCAGGTGCGGCAGCTGGGCGGGACGGGTTACCTGGGACAGCTCTGAGCAATAACCTTACTCACTCATCCCCACCTTCAGCACCACCTTGCCAACCGACTTACCGCTGCGCAGGCACTCGATCGCTTCATGTGCTTCCTCGAAACAAAACTCGTGACCCACGTGAGGCGCCGGTAATCCCAGGCCTGCGCTGCCCTCCAGTAGCCGGTCGAACAGTGCCTGTTCCTGCCACAGCCAGATCAGGTTGAAGGCCATTACCGAGCGGTTGCTACTGATCATATCCATCACGTCGTAGCGCGGCCGCTTCAGGTACAGCCAGGCGGCCTTCAGCCAGTTGGGCCTGTCGCCCGGGGTAAACTCGGCGGCCCCGAACACCACCAGCCGTCCGGTGGGCGCCAGCGCCCTGAAGGACTGTTTCTGTATCTCACCGCCGATGCCGTCCAGCACCGCATGCAGCGGCCGGCCGGCCAGTTGCGCCTGCAGCTGCGCGCCGAAGTCGTCACCGCGCACGATAATCTCGTGAAAACCCAGCCCCGCCAGGAATGCGCGCTTGCTGTCCGAGCTGACGGTGCCGATAGGTACGGCGCCCACCTGCTGCAGCATGCGCATGGCCTGCAGGCCCACGCCGCCGGCGGCGCTGTGCACCAGCACCAGCTGGCCCGGTTGCACGGCGCCCAGGTCGGTCAACGCATAGAAGGCGGTAAGGCTCTGTACCGGGAAGGCGGCCCCCTCGGCGAACGACCAGCCCTCGGGCATCCGCCGGCAGTGCTGCGGCGGTACATCCACACTGGTGGCGTAGCCGCCGAAGCGGATGCAGCCGTAGACCCGGTCTCCCACGGCAAGGTCGGTCTCAGCCGCGGCACCCAATTCGCTCACTATCCCACTGAATTCCAGCCCCGGGACAAAACTCCCCTCGGGTGTCGCCGAGTAGAGGCCGGTAAGCGCGAAGATGTCGGCGAAGTTCAGGCCCACGGCCTTCACCTCCACCCGGATTTTATCGGCGCCCAGAGGTTGCAGCGGTTCCTCCACCAGCTGCAGGTTACTGATGGCTCCGGCCTTGCGCGTGCGCCAGGCACGCCGGGATTGACTCATGAATACCAACCTTCCAATTCCGCGGTGAGAGAAATCAGGGTAACCGTATGGAGGTCTTGCGGCCAGAATCCAGGGTCGCTGCCAGCAGGAGTGACGCCACGATTGGTCGGTCATTGTGGCAGCCGGCCGCTTGCCGATCGTGACCGGTATGCGAGCCAGCTGCAGGGCAGGAGGAAATAACAGGAGGGCTGATAAACGGGACCGCTATTCTTCGGTGCTTTCCATGTCCGCTTCAGTTGCGGGCTCCGGGGCTTCGGCAGCCTCATCCACCGCTTCGATGCCGTCCGTGCTTCCCTGTTGTTCCATGGCCGCCTGCAGGAACACCCGCATCAGGTTATCCTTGAGTTGCTGTCGATGGGCGGCACGGAGTTTTTTCAGGTGCGCGGATTCACCTGGCACCCGCAGCCTCGGCAGCACCTCGCCGACAAACTCATCACCATCCCACGGCACCGTCGCCTCGCTGTCAAAACTGCTCCGGACCTTGATGAACTTATCCCGGTCGATAAACAGGTACACATTGGAAAAATAGCGCCCCCCGTTATTGGTCTCGAATTCGAATGAGGCCTTGAGTCCCTGCAACTGCCCATCACCGGAAGGAACCGTATGCGGCTCCACTTCGTGGGCACTGCGCGAGCGGTAATAGCCAAGTTCCGTCGCCCGGTCTATCTCGGCAAATACCCGCTCCATCTCCTGCTCCAGCAGGGGACCGGTATCTTTCCAGTCGAAGTGGTTGACCGGATAGATGAACAAGTCCAGGTTGTCGGAAGGATACTGCTTGTTAACGTAGTCGTAGAGCACGCCGAGCATCGGCTCGTCAAAGACTTCGGTATCAGTCTGGACAAAGTGCTCGGTCTCGGCAGGTGCCACCTCCGTCGCCGTGTAATCGGTGGCATCCGCAGGCCTCGCAGGCTGGCGAGAATCGACAGAGGCACAGGCGGCAATGGCCGCTGTGCAGAGCAGGAGGAAGGGTTTCCTGAGCATCACAGGGTTCTCCAGGGTTGCGGTCATTATTGATCTTTTCGTGCACGACCACATACCGGCGACGGCAGCTGGAAAAGTCACGGCCAGCAGGAACCGGCCCGAACTTGCGATTCCGTCATACCACAATACCGGCTTTACTCGCATCCGCACAAGCAGCAGCCCGTGGGAAAATTTCGAACTCGGTCGCAATGGCTGCCCTGGCCAGCCGGTCGTGCCCGGGGTTTGTCGTCGCTGGCGCCATGCTGTATAACCATACAGCTCCCGTGCGGTTGCCGGTCAGCTGCCCCAGCCGACCTCACCCGCTTCTGCAACACCACCGCTGGCAACGATCCCTGAGCAATCTGCAGGCCCCATGAGCGAACCCGTCGAACTGGCACCGGACTACTACCTCAGCAACTTCCGCGCCCTGGTGGATTTTGTGATGGCGCGGTATGAGAGGCTGCTGTCGGAAGGGGAGCGAAGCTTTTACCGGGATTTCTGCGCGCTGGCAGTCGACAGCCAGCGGCTCTACGTGCGGCTGCTGTCACGCAAGGGGGTGCCATCCTCCCGCGGCGCCCTGTTCCGGCTGGGCAAGCTGGCCTATGCCGAGATCACCGACCTGCCCGGCGCCGCCGACCAGCTGGTGGAAGCCGGCCTGTTGTTGCGCGACCCGTCGCTGCCGCCTGAAGAGATACTGCCCCTGTTCACCAAGGCGGAGCTGCTGCAGGGCACCCCCAACGCCCTGCCAAAAGCCCTCAAACGCCCGGACCTGGAACAGGCCCTGCTGGAGCAGGAAGCCGAAACTCCGGTTTTGCGGGATGCGCTGCTCGCAAGGGAAACCCTGCTGGCGGTGCAGGCGGCGGAACATTTCGAGACCTTCAAGCTGTGCTTCTTCGGCAACCTGAACCAGGACCTCACCGACTATGTGCTACGGGACCTGGGGCTGTCCCGCTACGAGGCCTACCCGCTGGACCGGGAGCACCTGCCGTTCCGGGACCGGGCGCAGGTCGACCGGCACCTGCGCTATTACGAATGCCTGGCGCAGCTGGAGGAAACCCTGGAGGGGAGTGCCGATGACATTCTGGCACTGGCGGAACAGTTGCCTGATGGTATCGACGGCGATGCCACCCTGCACCGGCGGCTCGACCGCCTGCGCCTGACCCTGGCCCGGCAGCTGGAGCGGCTCGACGCCCTGGAGGCCGCCGACCAACTGTACCGACGTTGCAGCCGGCCACCGGCACGGGAGCGGCGCGCACGCATCGCGGTCAAGCGCGACGATATCGAATCCGGCCTGGCACTGTGCCGGGAAATCCTCGACACGCCCCACAACGAGGCCGAGCAGGTGTTCGCCGAGAGTTTCGGCTACCGCACCGCCAAAAAGGCCCGGCGCCTGGACGGCTGGGAAGCACCGGCCCGGCACCAGCCGCCCACGGACACCGTCACCCTGCCCCGGCTACCCGAACGGGTGGAGCTGCTGGCGGCGGCGCACCTGGAACAGGGCGCGACGGATCACCAGTGCTTCTGGGTGGAAAACACCCTGTTCAACGGGATACTGGGGCTCTACGTATGGGACATCCTCTTCAGCCCCGTGCCCGGAGCCTTCTTCAATCCCTTCCAGGTGGCGCCCAGCGACTTCCGCACCCCGGATTTTTACCCGCAGCGCCGGGCGGCGTTCGAACAGCGGCTGGCAGAGCTGGACACTGACACGCTGGCGGAGCGGGTGTGGCAGCAGTACCGGGCCAAATGGGGTATCGCCAATCCCCTGGTGGGCTGGGAGGGCCTGCCGGAAGAATTGCTGGCACTGGCCCTGGAACGCATCCCCGCCGACCACTGGCGGGTGCTGTTCCGGCGCCTGCTGGGGGATATCTCCCACCACCGCAACGGCCTGCCGGACCTGGTACTGTTCCCGGCGGAAGGTGGTTACGAACTGGTGGAAGTGAAGGGCCCCGGCGACCGCCTGCAACAGAACCAGCAGCGCTGGCTCTCGTTCTTCGCCCGCCACCGGATCCCGCACCGGGTATTGCATGTGGAGTGGGCGCCGGCATGAGCGAAGCAACGGCAGACAACGCACTCCGCAGCGACAGTGAGCAGTCACCAACCTCGGACGGAACTCCGACGCTGCAAGTCCCGGTGGGCGAACTGGTGGCATTCAGCTGCCGCACGGGCGACCTGGTGGGCGATAGCAGCGGCGGCCCCACCGCCCAGGAGGGCATCCGCGCGCACCAGAAACTGCAGAAGAAGCGTCCGAAAGGCAGCGAGGCTGAATACCGTTTACAGGTGGGACTGGAGATCGACGGGCACTCAGTGGTGCTGGGCGGCCGCGTGGATATCCTGCACCCGCCGGCAGACCTGCATACACTGGTGCAACTGGATGAGATCAAGACCACGTACCTGCCCCCGGAACAACTGCCGGAGTCGGTACGCCAGCTGCACTGGGCCCAACTGAAAATCTACGGCTACTGTTACCTGTTGCAGCAACAGGCCGAAACCGGAGTGCCGGTTACCGGCCAGTCCCGCGTGGCGCTGCAGATGTTGTGGCACAACCTGAAGGACCGGAATACTTACCCGGAACTGCAGGAATTTACCTGGCCCGAGCTGGAAGGTTTCTCCCTTACGGCCCTCAGGCACTACCTGCAGTGGCACCGTGACTGGCAGGCACACCGGGCGCGGGTGCAGGAATCGGCCCGCGCCCTTCCGTTCCCCTTCCCCGGCTATCGCCCGGGCCAGCGCGAGCTGGCGGTCGCCGCCTACCGCTGCCTGCGTGACGGCGGCGAGCTGGTGGTGGAGGCACCCACCGGCATCGGCAAAACGATCAGCACCCTGTTCCCGGCCATCAAGGCGGTGGGTGAACAGCAGGTGGACCAGCTGGTATACCTCACCGCAAAAAATTCCGGCCGGCAGGTAGTACGGGAAACTGCAGCGCGGCTGCATGAAAAAGGCCTGCAACTCTCCGTGCTGGAAATCCAGGCGCGGGACAAAACCTGTGCCTGCAGCCTGGGCCTGTGCAGCCGGGATGCCGATGGTATCTGCCCGCGCACCCGTGGCTTTTACGACCGCCTGCCAGAGGCCCGAAATGCCCTGCTGGGCCAGCCGCTACTGACACCGGATACCGTCGCCAGAGTGGCAGACCGGCTGCAACTGTGCCCATTTGAACTGTCGCTGCAAATGCTGCCCTGGGCGGACCTGGTGGTGTGCGACTTCAATTATGTGTTCGACCCGCTGGTGCACATGCACAGCCTGCAGGACCAGTCCCGGCGCCGCGCTTTATTAGTGGACGAGTCGCACAACCTGATCGACCGGGCGCGATCCATGTACAGCGCGCGCATCACCCGCAGCGACAGCCGCCGCGCGGCCGCCGCCTGCAAGGGCAGCCACCCGACCCTGCGGCGCGCCATCCAGGGCCTGGTGCGGTCGCTGGACAAGTGGATCGCCGAACGACGGGAAGCCGGCACCCATACCGCACAGTCCCGGGACCGGAATCGCAATAGCGAGTTGTGGATAACCCCGCTTGTGGATAACGAGGCTGACAGCGTCGAGCCCTACCCGGCTGCGGTCAGCCGCGCGGCGCACAAGGTGATGGCGGTGGTTAACCAGCTGTGGGAGCGCGCCCAGGCTCCGCCGGAGGAGATCGGCGAGTGGCTGCGCGCCCTCCATCGCTTTGTGACCATTGAACAGCTGCTGGGGCAACAGCACCGCTGCCTCACCCGTGCGGAAAACCCGGACGCCCCGTGGCGCGAGCAGGAAGTGAAGCTGCTGTGCCTGAATGCTGCCGGATACCTGCAGCAGACATACCGGCAGTTCCACGCGGTCCTCACCTTTTCCGCCACGTTGCGGCCCGCCGGCTATATCTACGGGCAGCTGGGACTGCAGGCGGAGTCCCCCTACCTCGCACTGCCCTCGCCATTCCGGTCGGAACAACTGGGTGTGTACCTGTGCCCGTATGTGGATACCCGCTACCAGGCCCGCGAGCGGGCCACCGATGCCCTGGTGGATATGATCGCCCGGGTGTATGCCGGCCGGCCCGGCAACTACCTGGTGTTTTTCCCGTCGTACCGTTTTATGCAGCAGGTGGCGGCGCGTTTTGGCGAACAGTTCCCGGAGATAGAGGTCGTCCAGCAGTCACCGGGCGCCGGCGAGCAGGAACGCGCCGCGTTCCTGGAACATTTCACCGGCGGCCGCCGCAGCCTGGGCTTTGCCATTATGGGCGGAGTGTTCGGTGAGGGGGTGGATTACGTCGGCGAACAGCTGGTGGGCACCATCGTGGTGGGTGTGGGCCTGCCGCAGGTGAATGCGGAGCAGGAGCTGTTGCGGCGGGCCGCTGAAACCGGTGACGTCGCCGGCAACGGCTTCGATATCGCCTACCGCTACCCGGGGCTGACCCGGGTGCTGCAGACCGCCGGGCGGGTGATCCGCACCGAGTCAGACCGGGGTGTGGTGATCCTGGCGGACTACCGTTTTGCGGATCCATTTTACCGCAGCCTGTACCCAGGACACTGGCAGCTGCAGACCTGCGACAGTGGCGAATCGCTGTCGCGGAGCCTGCGGGATTTCTGGCACGCGGCACCCGGCGAGCAGGGCCCGGCCAATCAATTTTCCGGAGTATAAGCGCAACCGATGGTACTCAACCGACAGTTCTACCGCCGCAGCCCCATTCGCCGGGAACAGGCCACCATCAGTTTTACCGACGTGCGGAAACGCTTCGGTTTCCGCTCCATCAGTATCGGTCGCTGGGTGACGCAGGCGGAGCGGGATCGCGCTGCCGGTCTTTTCTATGACGCCCTGGTGGACCTGATGGCGATACTGCAGGGACCGGAACTGCTGGTGTCCCTGCGCGGCACCCTCTCCTTCCAGTACGGCACCGGTGGCCGCCCGGGGATATCCGCCCACTATGAACCCGCGGCGCGCACGTTCGCGCTGGCCAAGAACGCCGGCCCCGGCGCCATCGCCCACGAATGGTTCCACGCCCTTGACCACTACCTTACCGACAAGGCATTCAGCGATGCCCCCGGGCGCATGTTCGCCTCGGAAGCCTGGCTCCGCGACGCCACGCCGGTGGTCCATCCGCTCAACGAGCGCCTGTTTGCCTGCTTCCGCACCATCATGCTCGACGAGGCCGGCGAGCAGCCGAGCGAGATGTTCCGAGCATCGAAAACCGTGGACAAGGCCAATGGCTGTGTCTATTACGCCGACCCGGCAGAAATGTGCGCGCGCGCTTTCGAGGCATTTGTGCAGGACGCCCGCATCAGCAACAACTTCCTGGTGGCGGGCACCAAGGCTACCGACGAGGCAAAACTCGGGCTGTATCCCACCGGCGAGCACCGGCAGCGAATCAACAGGGCGTTCAGTGAATATTTTCGCTATCTGGGCGGGGCGCTGCGGGCGAGTATGAAGCGGGAACAGTCACAATCCAACGCCTCCGATGCCTGAGACGATCATGACTGCACGGGAGAAATTCAACCGGAATGAGAAGCCAGCCAAAGACTGACTGCTACTTTCCCAGCACTCCAGTAATGGAGCCATCATAATGGTGATACTGGTTTGAGTCCGACAGGAATCGCTCTAAAGAAGGGAAGACAACCAGTGCGGCCAGGCTAATCGGGCAACTGCCAGCCGCACTGGAAATTTTAGGGACCTGACTCCGGTGCCTTACAGGCCGATACCACTCTTGATTTCCGCATCGGCATTATAAAATTTCACGACGGCAATCGCCTGGTCCATGTATTCTTTTTTAATGTCGATGTTTACAAACACTCCATCGTTGGCATGCAGCCCGAGCTGTACGCCCTCATCAGAATTAAGCATGCTCTGGTCGAGAACCCCGGGGCTTACAATGCTGATCTTTTTTATCTTCCTGAAGTCGAGGCTGAATTTTTCCACCGTGTGGTCATAGTCAATATCGACATCAACAGTGCCCGCTAACGAGCGGGTATTAATACCGGCGACATGCTCCTCAAAATCGGAATAGACCACCTTTCCGTCTTTGATCTCCAGTACCTGGGGGTTTGACATAAAGGGGCTGCCGTTGGAAGAAAACAGTCCGGACTGCTCATCAGTTCGGGTAAACAGCCGCACGATCGACTTGTCTGCTTCCGCGGGCGTCAGGCCCGACAATATTGCTTCCTGTTGTTCAGTCATGGCCAGCCGCGCCGCGCATCCCTGAATAACAAGTGCCGCCAACAGGACTACTATTTTTTTCATTAATGCCCCCTAAAGGTAATTATTTTATTCCAGCCAATAAATTAGAACTTAATTCTAATATATTGTTGCGCTTAGTTCATCCTGGACTCCCCAATGCGCTGTTCGGCAGCCAGGCATCGCCAAAGGCTGTGCCCGGCTCAGCCCTTGATACAAACCACCGGCTCGACCCGGGCCACCTTGTGTACCAGCCCCGCCCGCTCGGCGGCGTCGACCACTTCGCGCACATCCTTGTAGGCACCCGGGGCCTCCTCGGCCACGCCGCGCATGGAAGGGCTGCGGATCACGATGCCGCGCGCCGCCAGTTCATCCACCAGCGAGCGGCCCTTCCACTGCCGGGTAGCCTGGCGACGGCTCATGGCGCGACCGGCCCCGTGGCAGGCGGAACTGAATGACAGTGCCTCGCCACTGCTGGCGCCGGCCAGGATATGGGATTCGGTGCCCATGGAGCCGCCGATCAGCACCGGCTGGCCCACCGCCCTCAGGCTTTCGGGTATGTCCGGGTGGCCGGGGCCGAAGGCGCGGGTGGCGCCCTTGCGATGCACATACAGCTTGCGCTTGCGCCCCTGCACCGTATGGGTTTCCAGCTTGCAGGTGTTGTGGGAGACATCAAACAACAGCGTCAGGTCCGCCCGCGGCAGCACATCGGCAAATACCTCGCGGGTAAGGTGGGTAATGATCTGCCGGTTGGCCAGGGCGCAGTTGATGCCGGCGCGCATGGCACCCAGGTAGGACTGCCCCAGCTCCGACTGGATGGGGGCACAGGCCAACTCCCGGTCCGGCAGTTCGATGTGGTGGCTGCTGGCAGCCAGCACCATGTATTTCAGGAACTCGGTGCCAATCTGGTGTCCCAGGCCGCGGGAGCCGCAATGGATAAACACCACGGCGTCATTCTCTTTAAGCCCGAAGGTGTTGGCGATCTTCGCATCGTAAATATCCGCCACCCGCTGCACTTCCAGGTAATGGTTGCCGGAGCCAAGTGTGCCCATCTCGTCCTGCTGGCGCTTGCGGGCCCGCGCGGAGATCTCATCCGGCTCGGCGCCGCGCATGCAGCCCTGCTCCTCGATACGCTCCAGGTCGGATGTCGTGCCGTAGCCCTGCTCCACCGCCCAGCGTGCCCCGCCACGCAACATCGCGACCATGCCCCGGTCATTCAGGTGGATGCGCCCCGTACTGCCGACGCCCGCGGGTATATGCCGGAACAGGGCGTTGGCCAGTTCGGTCTTGCGGCTCTCCACCTCGTCGATGGTCAGGCCGGTGCGCAGGGCCCGCACGCCGCAGGAAATATCAAAGCCCACGCCACCGGCCGAAACCACCCCGCCCTCATCCGCATCAAAAGCTGCCACGCCACCGATAGGAAAACCGTAACCCCAGTGGGCGTCGGGCATGGCATAGGCAGCCTCCACAATGCCCGGCAGGGTCGCCACATTGCACAGCTGCTCGAACACCTTGTCGTCCATCGCCCGCACCAGCTGCTCATCCGCATAAATGATGCCGGGCACGCGCATCTTGCCGAAGGGCTCGATACGCCAGCTGAATTCTGATTGCTGCTTGAGGGGGTAGTGTGTGGTCATGGGTCTGTACCTGACTGCCAGGCTGGATTGGGTGCCGGATGCTCACACATCGACGACACACTGGGCCTGCCAGCTGCCGTCCGGTTGCTGGCGCACCTGCAGGGCAGTATAGGTGGCACCCTTGACCTCGACAGCGGGCTGGTGGCGTCCGCGGTCCACGCGCTCACCCCAGGCAGCCCCCGTTAGTCGGTTGTTATCGATGGCGACCTCAAAGCGGGAAAACAGCATATTGCGACAGGCCATCTCATACACCAGTGCGTTGAGCCAGTCCGCCAGCAACAATTCCGTATCGGGGCACTCGCAACGGATCGGCACCCGCTCCGACGGTTTTACGGCGGCGGGATCCACGATAATTGCAGTCATCGCCAGCGCGGCCTGCTCGAATGCCTGTGCGAGCGTGTCGCCGGAACCGCGGACACCCATATCTGCATCGTGGCTGAAATGCTCCCAGTGTGCTGGCACTTTGCAAGATTCCTGGCTGTGACTAACGGCAGCATAGCAACGGCAACAGGTGGAAGGCGGGCCAGGCCGGGGAGAGGCGAGGCGGCAGGTTTCTCCCTGCCGGAAAGTCCGGTGCGCCGTTACCGCTGGGAGAGAGCACTATCGCGCTGCAATTAATCGGCGAGTGCCGTGGCGGTCGATCCCGCGGCGGGAAATGGCTTGCGGAAAGTAAAGGCGCCCTCGCCCGGGCCCTCCTCCTGCAACAAGGCCAGTTTTTGCGCCGCCTCCTCTATCGACGGCAGATGCCCTTCCGGCACCCACCACAGCACCATATACGGCCCCGGCATTTTTTCGAACCACTCTTTCTTGCGCCGCAACACTTCGATATGGGCACTGCGGTAAACATAGTCGTGCAGTGATTCCAGCGACTCCCAGACTGACAGGTTGGCGATGTAGTCGGCACCGAAGAAATCGATCCCGGTCGCGTCACCCTCTTCCGTCTGCAGGCGCCAGACAAACCCCGGCGAGTCGTCAGCCAACCCGTTGATTCGATCCAGGTTCGCAACAAAATCGGCCAGCTGCGGGGAATCAATCGGCGCTGAAAGCCGGGCGAGGTTTAACTGGGCAAGGTGATAACGGCTCAAAGCTTCCTCCCTGGAAGTGACGTTTGCGTTCCTCGTGGGAAGCATAATTTCCATCGATATTGATACTGCACCGGCGGTGGCCGGCACGGAGCGGAAACACCGGGTGCTGACCCGATGCCCCCAAAAGCTGACCCGAAATTATATTTCCAGAATGTCACACAGGCAGCAACAAGTTCCCCGCAAATCCAGGAACAGGAATTCGCGGCGCCTCAACCCTGGTCGAAAGATATCGATTAGCCGGTGGCGCCGGTTTGATCTTCCTGAATCCGCGCTGTGATAGCATCGGGAAACTTCTCTCGGCGAGAACTTCTAATAACTGCGTAAAGTAAGACGGAGCTTGAAACCACCATGCATCGCACCAGAATTGCACTGATCCTGACGGCCGCGCTGCTCGCAGCCTGCGGCAAGGGGCCGGAGGAACCGGCCTCGCAGGCGTCACCGGATGCGGCCGCCGAGGCCGCCAGCGCGCTGCCCGCAGGCGTCACCCTTGTAGAGACCTTCGATGGCGAGGGCTCGGAAATCGCCATCCCCTACAGCAAGTACAAGCTGGCCAATGGCCTGACCGTGGTCCTGCATGAGGACGATTCCGACCCGCTGGTGCACGTGGACGTGACCTACCATGTGGGTTCCAACCGGGAAGACCCGGGCCGCTCCGGCTTCGCCCACTTCTTCGAGCACATGATGTTCCAGGGCTCGGTCAACGTCGGCGATGAGGAGCATTTCCGCATCATCCAGGAGGCCGGCGGCACCCTGAACGGCAGCACCAACACCGACCGCACGAACTACTACGAGACGGTACCGGCCAACCAGCTGGAAACCGTGCTGTGGCTGGAATCCGACCGCATGGGCGTGTTCCTGGACGCGGTGACCGAGGAGAAATTTGAAGTCCAGCGCGAGACAGTCAAGAACGAACGCGGCCAGCGGGTGGACAATCGCCCCTACGGCCGGGCGCTGGAGACCATGTACGCCGCCACCTACCCGGATGGCCACCCCTACTCCTGGCCGGTCATCGGCTGGATGGAAGACCTGGAGCGGGCCGACCTCAACGACCTGAAGCGCTTCTTCCTGCGCTGGTATGGCCCCAACAACGCGGTACTGACCATCGGCGGAGACATCGACAAGGCGCAGACGCTGAAGTGGGTGAACAAGTACTTCGGCCCCATTCCCGCCGGCCCGGAGGTCGAGGACCTGCCCGAGCAGCCCGCCACGCTGGAATCCGATCGCTATGTCACCCTCGAGGACAATATCCACCTGCCCGCACTGGCGATGATGATTCCCACCG
This sequence comes from Microbulbifer sediminum, assembly GCF_021729035.1. Lineage (GTDB taxonomy): Bacteria > Pseudomonadota > Gammaproteobacteria > Pseudomonadales > Cellvibrionaceae > Microbulbifer > Microbulbifer sediminum. The sequence continues at coordinate 57,062 of NZ_JAJSAP010000009.1, forward strand.
TGCACCGCGGCCACGCCGACGAGCCGGCGCTGGATGCGGCGGCGGCGATCCTCGGCCAGGGCCAGGACTCCATGCTCTACCAGCGCCTGGTGCAGACCGGCCGCGCGGTGCAGGCGAGCGTGTCCCACTCCTGCAAGGAGCTGGCCTGCGAGATGTGGTTTATCGTGATCCAGAATCCCGCCTCCGGCGAGTCCCTGGCGGAGATGGAACAGGCGGTGCGCGAGACCCTCACCGAGTTCGCCGAGCGCGGCGTGACCGAGGACGACCTGGTCAAGTTCAAGGCCGGCTATGAGTCCGGCCGCGTGTTCGGCCTGCAGTCCGTGGCCGGCAAGGTATCCACCCTGGCCGAGTTCGAGACCTTCACCGGCAGCCCCAAGGGGATCGATGAGGAGATCCAGGCCTACCGCGCGGTGGAGACCGGCGATGTCACCCGCGTCTTCGACCAGTACATTGCCGACAAGCCCGCGGTACTGCTGAGCGTGGTCCCCAACGGCAAGACTGATCTGGCAGCGGCACCACAAAACCACGAGTGGAAGCGCAGCATTCCAGAGAGCTATGGCGACGACGACGAAGCGCTGGCCCTGCGCCCGGTGAAAGACAGCTTCGACCGCAGCGTGCAGCCCTCCCCGGGCGTGAACCCACAGGTGGAACTGCCAAGCATCTGGGATACCAGGCTGGAAAACGGCGTGCGCCTGCTGGCGGTGGAGAACACAGAGACCCCCACCGTGACCGTGCAGGCGGTGTTCGACGTGGGCCAGCGGGATGAGCCCCGCGGCAAGGCGGGCCTCACCTCGATGATGGCTTCCCTGATGGGCGAGGCCACTACCGAGCGCAGCGCGGCCGAGTTTGCCGAGGCCATGAAGCGCCTGGGCGCCAACATCAGCGTCAATGCCGGCAAGTACGAAACCACCGTTACCCTCAGCGTACTGGCCAAGCACCTGGACAAGGCTATGCCGCTGATGATGGAGCGCATCCTCAAGCCGGCCTTCACCGGGGAGGACTTCGCCCGGGTCAAGCAGCAGACCATCGAGGGGCTGCAGCAGGCCCGCAAGACCCCACAGGGGCTGGCCACCCGTGCCCTGGGGGCGGTGATGCGCGGACCGGAACACCCGCTGAGCTACCCCACCGGCGGCCTGCCCAGCACCGTTGCCGCAATCACCCAGGAAGATATCAAGGGCTACTACCAGGCCCACTTCCCGACCCACCTGGGCGGGGTGATGGTAAGCAGCAGCCTGCCGCAAGAGGCCACCCTCAAGGCCATGGACGGGCTGGCGCAGCTCGAGGTGGCACAGGCCACCCGCCCCGCCATCGCATTCCAGATGCCAGAGGCCGAGGGCCGCACCGTCTATATGGTCAACAAGGAAGGCGCAGCCCAGTCGAGCCTGCGGGCCAGCCAGCACGCCCTGCCCTACGATGCACTGGGGGATTACTACCTGGCCTACCTGGGCAACTTCCCGCTGGGTGGCAACTTCAACAGCCGCATCAACCTGAACCTGCGGGAAGACAAGGGCTACACCTACGGCGCCCGCACCTACCTGGTGGGAGAGCCGCAGGACGGCCTGTACCTGTTCAGCTCTGAAGTGAAGAAAGAGGCCACCGCCGACGCCCTGAACGAGGTGCTCAGCGAGCTGGCCACCTACGACAAGGAAGGCATGACCGAGACCGAGTTCAACTACATGCGCTCGGCCATCGGCCAGCAGGAAGCGCTCAACTACGAGACCCCGGGCGACAAGCTGGGCCTGCTCAACCGCATCCTGCGTTACGACCTGCCGCTGGACTACCGCTCGCAGCAGAACGCCATCCTGCAGGAAACCGACCGCAAGACCCTGAACAAGGTGATCACCGGTGTCCTGGAGCCGGAGAACCTGTCGATTGTGGTGGTGGGTGATTCAGCCAGTATCCGCGAGGATATCGAGGCGCTGGGCATGCCCATTGTGGAGCTGGACGAGGACGGCTATGTGAAGGAAGCGGATAAACCGGCAGCGAAGCCGGAATCCGCCAGCCTGTAAATTCAATACCATTCCCAGAATGGAAAAGCCCGCCATTCGGCGGGCTTTTTTGGGTCTGTCCTACAAGGCGGCCAAGAGGCCAAAGATGCGAAACAAACCCGCATTTAATAATTGCACGCAGGGATATATTTACTTAAAAAATCCATTACCCTCGAGTAGTCCTCGCCCTTATTCGAGGAAAAGAGGAGTTCACCCCGCTTGTTGCCATTGGTCGAGAGAAATATATCGAAGGTGCCGGTTGTATGACATTGCTGAAAAGTTGGCGAACTGATTGTGCCGCCATCCCGCCGTAAACAGGCATTCTGGTAAGAGTAGCTTTGGGTCCAGGTAAAGTAGAACCTACTCTGTTTTATGATCCTCTTGCCATCAGCGTCGACATGGAACTGCGTTCGGTAAAATGCCCCGTCGAGAAATGCGATTACAAGCACCGTTGCCAGTAGCACAAGCACCCAACTATCCATCTTGTATCCGACAAAGCCAAACCCAACGATCGCAAAAAAAGACAATAGACAGAACGCGATTTTTGATTTCCAGGGCACCCTGAAGCCCTCAACCCACTCTGCCTTATTCATACTGCCTCCTGCTCAAATGAAACAGTCATTGTTGGCGAACTCATCCCATCACTGCAAGGCCGGCATCCTGTTATCACTGCCCCCAGCCAGCCGGACCCGGATTTGCTCACGAGAATCTTTGCTACTCGCGGAGGTGTTCGTACACGGGTTATGCACCTGACAATCTTCGGCTTAATAAGTGGTCCGACCTGACCACGGTGAATCACTCAGAGCACCTGCTTCACAGGTGAAGCAGGTATCCCGCTCTCAGCTCACACCAGTTGATCCTTAGCAGAGAGCGCTCACCGAAAAAAGGCCACCGCTTAGTGGCCTTTCTCCGTGCGGGTCCGTTAACTCAACCGGCCCATGGTGATCAGCGGGTCTCAGCCACACGCTGCCGGTGCTTCGCTGCCCGCGCCGCGTGCAGTTTCTTGTAGCTCTCGATCAGCCGCAGGTGCTTGTCGAGGCCTTCCAGCTGCATATTGGTGGGCGTGAGGCCGTGGAAGCGCACGGTGCCGTTTACCGAGCCCACTACGGCCTCCATGGTTTCCTCACCGAACATGCGCTTGAGATTGGGCAGGAAGTCGTCCAGCTCCAGCTCATCGTCCAGCACGATTTCCAGCACCGCGTTCACCGCCTGGTAGAACAGGCCCCGCTCCACGGTGTTGTCGTTGTACTGCAGGAACATTTCCACGTGCTCCAGCGCTTCTTCATGACGCTGCAGGGCCAGGTAAACAAGCAGCTTCAGTTCCAGCACCGTCAGCTGGCCCCACACCGTGTTCTCGTCGAACTCGACACCGATCAGGGTGATGATGGTCTCGTAGTTGTCGATCTGGCTTTCCTCTAAACGCTCCACCAGGTCTTCCAGCTGGTCGTCGTCCAGGGCGTGGAGGTTGAGGATATCCTCGCGGTAATCCAGCGCCTTATTGGTGTTGTCCCATACCAGGTCTTCCACCGGGTAGACCTCGGAATAACCGGGCACCAGGATGCGGCAGGCGGGCGCGCCCAGGTCCTGGTATTCGGCCACATAGACTTCCCTGCCCATCTCCTCCAGGATACCGAACAGGCGGCTGGCCTCGGTCTCGTTGGTGTCGTGGTGATGCCCGGAGAAATCCCATTCCACGAACTCGTACCGGGATTTGGCGCTGAAGAAACGCCAGGACACCACGCCGGTGGAGTCGATAAAGTGCTCCACAAAATTGTTGGGCTCGGTCACCGCCTCACTGCTGAACGTGGGCGGCGGCACGTCGTTCAGGCCCTCGAAGCTGCGGCCCTGCATCAGCTCGGTGAGGCTGCGCTCCAGCGCCACGTGGAAGCTGGGGTGCGCACCGAAGGAGGCGAACACGCCGCCGGTGCGCGGGTTCATCAGGGTCACGCACATCACCGGGAAGCGCCCGCCCAGGGACGCATCCTTGACCAGGATCGGGAAGCCCTGCTGCTCCAGCGCCTCCACCGCCTCGACGATATCCGGGTACTTGGCCAGCACCTCGCGGGGCACATCCGGCAGCGCGATTTCCTGCTCGATAATCTCCTTCTTCACCGCCCGCTCGAAGATTTCTGACAGGCACTGCACCTCCGCCTCGGCCAGGGTGTTGCCGGCGCTCATGCCATTGCTGAGGAACAGGTTCTCGATCAGGTTGGAGGGGAAGTACACCACCTCACCATCCGACCGGCGCACGAACGGCAGCGAGCAGATACCGCGGTCGATGCGGCCGGAGTTGGTGTCCACCAGGTTGGAGCCGCCCAGCTCGCCGTCCGGGTTGTAGATGGCCAGGCAGTGGTCATCCAGGATGCCCTCCGGCAGCTCGTCACCCGGGCCGGGCTGGAACCACTGCTCGTCCGGGTGATGGACGAACTCGCTGTTGGCGATCTCCTCGCCGAAATACTGGTCGTTGTAGAAGAAGTTGCAGTTGAGGCGCTCGATAAACTCGCCCAGTGCCGAGCACAGGGCAGCCTCCTTGGTGGCGCCCTTGCCGTTGGTAAAGCACATGGGGCTGGCGGCGTCGCGGATATGCAGCGACCAGACATGGGGCACGATATTGCGCCAGGACGCGATCTCGATCTTCATGCCCAGGTCCGCCAGGATCCTGGTCATGTTGGCGATGGTCTGCTCCAGCGGCAGGTCCTTGCCCTCGATGAAAGTGCGGTGCTCCGCATCCGGCTCCACCATCAGCAGCGCCTGGGCGTCCTCGGCCAGGTTCTCCACCGTCTCGATCTGGAAGTCCGGGCCCGTCTGCACCACCTTCTTGACCGTGCAGCGGTCGATGGAGCGCAGGATACCCTGGCGGTCCTTCTCGGAGATGTCCTCCGGCAGCTCCACCTGGATCTTGAAGATCTGGTTGTAGCGGTTCTCCGGGTCGACAATATTGTTCTGCGACAGGCGGATATTGTGGGTGGGGATATCGCGGGCCTTGCAGTAAACGCGAACAAAATAGGCCGCGCACAGGGCCGAGGACGCCAGGAAGTAGTCGAACGGACTCGGTGCCGAGCCATCGCCCTTGTAGCGGATAGGCTGGTCGGTGATGACGGTAAAGTCATCGAACTTGGCTTCGAGCCGGAGGTTATCGAGGAAGTTGACGTTGATTTCCATGGGGGACTACCAGATCTGGAGAATTTGGCCGGGCGTGCCTTCAGAGCGCGGCATTATCCAGTTTTTGCGGCCTCGGGTCTCCCCCATTGTGGCCCCTGCCGGCCAGGGCCGGTACCCGGGATTCAGAGGCGGAAACCCACCAGTCAGCCAGAACAGCCCCCTTACCGGCGTCTGCCGGCCGCCGTCTCAAAGGCCTGCAGTTCGGCCGGCAACTCGCCATAGATCTTGATGCGCCTGATGGACTCCAGGGCCGCATCATTATCGCCGGCCTCGATACCCGCATAGGCCTGCTCAATGTGGTACCGGTACCGCTCCTCCCGCACCACATTGCGCTCCTTCCCCGGCCTGCGGCTCAAGAGCTCGAAGCCGGCAATGGCTACCGGAACAGCGGCCAGGAGAAGCCAGTAACTGTCAAAAGCATCCACGAGCCCCAGCGAAACCAGCATAGCGATAATGGTGACCGCGAGCCCACTGAAAAACCCCAGGCCACTATTGCTGGTGGGGTGCCTGAAGCCATAGCGCTTGTACCACATGCAGGTTTTAACCTCCTGAAATAGTGAGGGCAGCTAACTGGCCAGGGTTGCAATCTTCAACGGCTGCCAGCACCAGAAGCCTGAAATTCAGGGGCATGGCACTCACCAACCACTGCGCACGGAATCCCTGAAAATAGTATTCAATTGGTCCCGCACCACTTTGCCCGCGAGCATGTCCGGCCTCCCCTGGCCCTTGAACTTTTCTTCGTGACCCTCGAACTCGCCTGCAACAAAACGGTCGATGCTCTCGATGCGGTCACCCTCGCCAAACTCGGGGGTGCGCCTCTTTTGCTCCAGCAGTGATGCGATATCATCGCGAATTTCACGTGGAGCCACCGCTTCGACAAGCTTTTCAAACTCGACCGGTGGCACCCCCATTCCCGCCTGGATATACCTGATGGCCAGCAGTGGCCTTAGCACATAAAAATATTTTTTCAGTTTTACCTGGCTTTTATCCAGGTGCTCCCGGGCATTGTTCCTGGCCATATGGCTGTAATGGTAGCAAAGGGCCACGTCGTTTATTGCCTGTGGAGCCAGCTGCTGGAGGCGGGTAGCCAGATCACCCCGTTCTATGTAACGAATCGGGCTTTTCAGCCACTCCAGCAAAGCACCATTCGTGCGCGTAAAAAGATAGAGTGCCTTGCGTAAATCCCAGCCGCTGCAGTCGATCTCATCCACAATCGGGTATTCGATGACATCGCGCCTGCTTTCAACATCGAAAGACAGGTACCAGTCCTCGGGGCGGACGTAAATAAAGCGCACATCGTAGTCCGAATCCGGGGAAGCAAATCCCCACGCCCGGCTGCCCGATTCACAGCAAAACAGGATCTTGACCCCATGCTCCTCTTCGGCGGCTTCCAGCCGCCTGGTGATTTCCTTGCGAACGCTTTCGTCCATTGGTTACTGCCTTTTATTTGTCTCTGTTATTGCGACCAACAGAGTATCGCTTTCGCTGTTAACCACCAACATGAGGCGAATGTACACTCAGCGCCGCTTACAGCAATTTCATTATCTCGCTGACGACCGTGTCCACGCGCTTCGGTAGCACCCGATGGCGCCGGCTGCCCAGATACAGGGTTTCACTGACCGGTCTGGCGAGGCGGTGACTCTTGACCAGCCCGGGCTTCGGGAAGGCCTCGACCGCGAAAGCCGGCAACACGGTAAAGCCCAGTCCCATACTGACAGGCTCCAGGATCAGGCTGATCTGGTTGGAGAAGCCGTGCTGCCTGAACATGCCGGTATGCTCGAACTCCGGATAATTCGCCCCCAGGAGCAGCCCCGCATGGTGGGCGCCATCGGGATGGTCGATAAACCCCAGTTCCATCAGCTGATCCCAGCCGGGCCTGGCAATCCCCGCGGGGGTGACCAGCAACAGGGCCTCGGTAGCAACCGGCTTGCAGCTGACTTCCTCGCGCGCCGATACGCTGGTCATCAGACCGATATCCACTTCGTCATCGGCGATGGCGTTTTCCACGTCCGCATTGGGTGCAAAGCGGTAGTCAATGACGAGTGCCGGGTGCTGCCGCTGCAGTGCCAGCAGTTGGGGATACAGCCGGAGCCCGACACTGCCGGGCGACATGATCCGCACCAGCCCTTCGTAGGCAGGGTCTTCCCCCACGCTTTGCTCAAGGTTCTGCAGTGCAAGGAGAACCTGGCGCCCCTCGCGATACAGCCGCTCGCCGGCATCGGTGAGGGCGAACTGCTTGCCCTCACGGACCAGCAGGGGGTGGCCCAGCTGGTCTTCCAGTTTCCGCACCTGCTGGCTCACGCCGGACTGGGTCATGTGCAGGCGCTCGGCGGTGCGCGTGAAGTGACCCACTTCAACCAGGGTGCAGAAAGTATGCAGCCATGCGGTATTTACCATCACATTCTGTACTCATAACGATCACAAATGATCATTTTACGTGATTACCTATAGTTTGTAATCTGTCCGCACATCGAATCCTGGAACCCCATTAATGGAGGGCCACTTATGAGTCATGTTTACCCGCGCACCTTCTCGCATATCGGTATTTCCGTTCCCGACCTGGAAAAGGCCGTTGAATTCTATACCGAGGTACTGGGCTGGTACCTGATCATGAAACCGACCGAGATCGAGGAAGACGACAGCGCCATCGGCCAGATGTGCACCGATGTGTTCGGGCCGGGCTGGGGCAGCTTCCGCATTGCCCACCTGTCCACCGGTGACCGCATCGGCGTCGAGATATTCCAGTTCAACAACCAGGAAAATCCCGAGGACAACTTCGAGTACTGGAAAACCGGGATCTTCCATTTCTGTGTACAGGACCCGAACCTCGAGGAACTGGCCGAGCGTATCGTGGCTGCCGGCGGCAAGAAGCGCATGGAAAAGCCGCGCTATTACTACCCGGGTGAGAAGCCGTACCGAATGATTTATATGGAAGACCCGTTCGGCAATATCCTGGAGCTCTATAGCCACAGCTATGAATTGATCTACAGTTCCGGCGCCTACTGAAACTACCGGCAACACACACGGCAGCCCCCGGTGCATTCCCTGCCCGGGGGCTCGTTGCGACAACCGGCCCGGTTGTTAGCCCATGCGGGTCACCCGCATGGCGCGAATGACATTAATCCGTCCTGCCAAAATCCTGCTCCTGCAGCGCGACCATCCTATCGAACGGCTGCAGCATCGCCTGGAAATTACCTTCCGGTTCCAGTTGCTGCATGGCCGCCACAATGCTCTCGAGGGTCGACAGGCTGTTGGGGAGTGACGAATGACGGACCCGGTAGTTGGACTGCAATTCCCCCGCAAAGCTGACCCGCGGCAGCTGCTGCAGCGCCGGGTTCAGGTGCAGCATCTTTTTGGACTTGCGCCAGGTGGCGTCGATGACCACCAGTTGTTCCAAAGACCGGGCGAGCGGCCCGCCCGGTTCCACCTGTTCCACTGGCGGCAGCCAGTCCAGCGACGGATACAGCAGGGCCGAGCGGGGGGCCAGCAGGCGTGCCAGCTCGGCATCGTCCAGGGTCTCGGCCACCAGCAGCTCGCTGTTGTCCAGACACAGGTGCGCCATGCGGCCGGTGTTGAACGGGTGCTTCACTTCCAGCGGGTGCTGTATGATCAGCACCCTGATGCGGCTGGGAAGATGAACCAGCGCGCTGCAGTAACAGACGTTCAGCGGGCGCTGGCAGGTAGGGCAGATTTGGCGCGGCATAGATGAGTGAGAATCCCGGGTTTACGGCCCACTGGCTCTCTGATGCAGAGATACCACTGGCCAACAAATTCTACCGCACGCACAAATTCCGCGGCAAAGCGCGGCGCCATGACCCGTGCATGGTCATCCGGGATCACCAGCAGCAGATCATCGCCTGTGGCTGCCTGCGCAGGCTGACCGACAGCCAGTTGCTCGCGGGCGTGGCGGTGGCGCCGGATTACCGGGGCCGGGGTGTCGCCCGCCTGCTGGTCGACAGCATGGCCGAGGCCTACGACGAACAGACCTTTACCTTCCCCTATCGACACCTGGTGCCGTTTTATGAATCGGTGGGCTTCGTTGAAGAGGGCGAGACGGGGCAGCCGAGTGCAATCCTGGACCGGTTGCAGACCTACCGGCGGCAGGGCCGCGATATTGTATTGATGCGACACAAATGACCCGAGCGGTCAGCAACCAGAGGCTTCAGCCTGCCACCCAACCCTGAACAGGTAAAAACCGTGTCCTGGAACTCGGGGCGCTCCCCCTGCCTGCGTTAACTGTTTCAGGGCCTGAGGGCTGGAGGCAGGTCGGGAACCGCATCGTCATCCATTGTCCTCAGGTCCACCGAGTCTGGATTTGGGGTCCAGTCCATCCTGACCTGGCTACCCATACGGTACTCAGAGAAGAACTGGCCCATCAAATGGTCAATTTCATCTCGCGCGGTCTCCAAGTAGGAGCGGACAGTGCGCCGGTATTCATCGTTACCGATCTGCAATGGATCGGACGGATCGGCAAGGCGACGCTCAAGAATCCTGTCGAGCTCATCATAGTGGCGATTCCACGCCCTGCGGATCGCCGAGTTGTGCAGCTGCCTCCTTCCCCTTCTCGCATCCATGATTTCCGCTGCGGAACGCTCTGGCGGAATCCCGCGCATATTGCGGAAGCTGTTGATCTCCGCTTCGGTGAACACACCCGGATACCGCTTCAAGACATCCAGCTCAATGGCATGGTGAACCTGGCCGCCGGCCCGCGCACGCAGACCCAGTCTTTGTGCAAAACCATCCCTGAGCTTATTGAACGCGGAACGGGCCCTGGCAGTTAACCCCTTTAATTTGGCGATGTTGGGAAATCTCAGCCTCGAGGGTGCCGGAACCGGTATCGTTCGCGGAAGAGTCCCCGCCGCCATCCGGTCAAATATATCGTCGACATTGGCAATCACCTGGTCCACATCGGCATCAAACTGCGCCCCACCCAGGCGCGGGCCATCCATGCGACCACCGTGCACCATCTGCGGGCCCGTCAGTCTCGACCGGGTTCCGCGCCCAGCCTGTGAAGCCGGAGGTGTTTGCGGCGGGGCCCCGGCCTGGCTGCCGGGTCTCCGGGGCCTTGCAGAGCCCAGGCCCCGGTCCCCGTTACCCCGGACTCCGGATTGCAGTCTCCTGCGCCTGGCGGCATCGGAGGCAGGTCGACGCGAGCCGCGCCGGCCGGCCAGTCTTCGTCGGGGGCGCCCTCTCCTTGCCGAGGAAACCCGCCGGGACACAAGGTCTTCCAGGGCCAGGCGTCCCCTTCGCGCGCGGGCGGCCCGCAGTGCCTGCCGTGCCGCCCGCCTTCCCGCCCCGGTGCCCACCCGCCGGGCGATCGTTATGATGCCGCGGATATAGACGTGGCGGGCCAGGGCCACTACTGGCAGGAGGATATCGAAGACCGTCATCACGGTGTCGATCGCATCGAGGAATGATAAAAACCGGTCCCAGCCATCCGTTTCAGCGGCATCCGCGGCCTGGAACAGGGCCGGTGCAGGGCGCCCACTCACCTGGATATAGACCCAGTCATCCAGGGCAAAGGTGACCTCTGACTCCGAGCGCAACTGCGCTTCCCGCGGGTGCGGATAGGTCACAGGCCTCCCCCCGACCATGTCGCCCGTGGAAGCCTCTGCTGCCTGCTTGTAAAAGGTGACCTGATTGCCGTTAAAGGCGTATCTCCACGTATAGGGAACCACGCTCAGTCCGGGCCCCTCTCCATAGCGCTCCGCCCCGCCACGGGAGATATTCAGCACCGGCGTTACCTTGAGAGCGGCCTGTAGCTCCAGCGCATACTGGCTGGCTTCCTCCGTAGAGAGGTTCAGGATCTCCTGGTGTGAGAGGAAATCGAAGACGACCGCCCCCTGCCGGGACTCGCCCCGTGCGCGGCGAGCCTGTCGCATCAGGCCTTCGAGCTCTGCCATGTACTCACGTTCGGCTCTTTGCCTTGCCTCCTCGCGCTCACGCCTTGCCGCTCTCTCTGCCCGAACCTGCCGGTCCCGGCTTCGCGCTGACGCCCCGCTCCTGCCGCCGGACGTCGTGGCCAGCTCACCCCTGCCGCGCCGCTCGAGCGGCTCGACATAGAGTTCTACGGGTGGCAGGTTCAGGTCGTCGAACAGGGTGGCGCGCGATGAACGCTCACTGTGCATTTGCGCCGTAGGGAAGGTTATTTCCCGGGCGCGGCCCCGGATCCAGAGCGTTTTCGTACCCTCCCAGCGAAACTGGTATTCAATGACCAGGGGATCGTTTCTCTGGGCGCGCACCTGAACGGTGGTGCCATCGGCGCCACGAACGGTTAATACCGGCGGCTCCTCCCAATTGCCATAACGGCTGGCATCGTCCAGCTCCGATTGGCGGGCGTCTCTTAAGAAGAGCTCGAAACGGACACGATCCCCCTGCTGAACCGCATCCCCAGGCTCAAGGTTCACCGGGCCCGATTCACCACCCACAATGCTCGCATTGACACCCCATTCCATCGTTCACCCGCCCCCTCAAGGATCAGCGACAATTCCGCCCAGGTCGCCCTCGATCAACATATTCTTCTCGAAGTCGGGCTGGGAGTAATCCCCTGATTGCAGTCGTAAACCGTAGCGGAGGTTTTCCAGTTCGGATTTCCTGAGCTCGGATTTCACCTTCTCCACATCGAGTGCCCGGTGGGCCACTTTAAAGCTCTCCATCACCGGGTGCGTGCCAGGCAGGGCTTCAATAAAGGCGGAATCGGTCGGCACAATAACGCGGGCTGAGACCTCAGCCTCTTCCGACGCCACTTCCCGCATCCGCTCGATGATCCCTTCGCGGTTATCCTCGTAAACAGCGGGCTCGGTTTTCTTCAGGCAACACAGGAAGTCCAGCAGCTCCTCGCGGCTGTAACCGTATTTCCTGGTGGGATCCTGCGCGGTCCCGGCAACGGGGCCCATATAATCCTGGGACATGTATTCGTGGATATAGCTCAGCTCCTTCGCGGGGAAGAGCATGTAATTTCCCTTATAGCCCAGCAGGCGATCGAGGTTCGCCACCTCGTGGAGCTTTCGGGTTTCACGGCGATAGAGGCTCGTTCCATCACCCATCGCGCCGAATGGCAGGGTGAAGCGGATTCGGTAGCCCGACTCACCCGCCAATGCCAGGATAAAGTCGCTGTTCTCGATAGCCTCGCCACGTACCTCTACCTCCCGACCCTCCATGGAATCCGCCACCCAGGGGACTTCAACATTGTAAAGACGGAAGAAGCGCTGGTCCGAAGGCTCGTGATCCCAGATTGCCTGCATGTAATAAAGGATATTGTCTTTTATGTGCAGGCGCAGGCGCGCTATCGAGGCCTGGCGATCAAAATGGGCACGAAGGGAATGCGTGTATTTGTCGATAGCTTCCTGCAGGGCGGCAAGCTCCCGGGAAAGCCGTGCATTGACTTCATTCTTTTCCTTGTCGGCCCGATCGATGGCCATCTTAACGACTTCTTCACGCTTTTCAGCACCCTCATCATCCCGGGAACCGATCAGGCCGAGCGGGCCAAACGCCAGTGCCAGGGCGATGTCCTGCATTTTCTTTGCATTATCGGCATTGTCCGCCATCCCCATGAGAACCCGCAGCTCCTCAAAGGCCTCCTCCGCAAGGTATGTTTTCACCTCAAGCTGGTGCGTGAGCTCCTCAACCAGGCGGAGTTGCTGCTCCATACTTTGCCTTAATACCTCAAGCGCCAGCTCGTCACCGGCCCAGCCCACAGTGACATCATCCAGGGACTGCAGGAATGTTTTATCCAGGATAACCTTGCGAAGAATCCAGTCGTGCTTGATCAGCCAGTCCTCATCGATCTCAGCCGGAGACGGCACCTTGTTGGCAACCATAACCACCGGCGTGATCTGGTGCAGCTTTTCACTCACCTGGTAACGACGCTGCAACTCGTAGAATAAATAGGTTACTGCGATTTCGTCATTGGGGTTTGAAATCTGCCCCTTGTCCTCGAATTCAGACGCCTCTGAGGCGGTCGTCGTCACCTCCAGCTTTCTTGTTTTCTTGTACTCTTGGGCCGCCTTTTGCACAGCCTCCCTGAAGTTCTTCTTGGTGGATTGCGTTGACTTCTCGGCACTGACCCCAAAGCGCGTGCCGAACTGGCCGTTGAACATATCACCCATGCCGATCGTGATATTGCTCGTCTGCTCAAACGATGTGTTGTTCTTGGCAGCCTTGACGATCTCAGCGTCAGCCCGCTGGGTCGAGCTGGATTCAGAAGAGACCTTTTCTTCCATCTCTTCCGTAAGCTTTTCATTGCGGGATTTAGAGACCTTGAACTGCTTGGAGTAGCTCCTGACCTCTCCCGGGCTCAGCGGAATGGTTGAGATCAGCTCGCCCACCTGGTAAGCCTCCGGCTCCCATTTCTGGCGATAGGACAGCATTACACCAAGGTTCACGGAGTCCGGGGTGAAAATATCAAATCGATGGGGTTCTGCTAGTTTCTCATCCAGCTCTGTCATGATCTCGGCGAGCCTGGAGCCGGCGAGGCGGGAACGTACGGCCGGCCTTGTCCCGGACCGGGAACCCCCCAGCCGGGACCGCGAAAGCCTGCGCTCGATAATCCGGACAATATCCCGCGCATCCCGCTGGAGGTTCCTGGCCCGGGCCTGGTCAGCAGCGTAAGAGCCACCGAAAGTGAAGAACGCCGCCGCGCCGTCCCCGGCATCGACGTCCACGGCATCCCTGTATTGTTCCGCTTTTTGCAACAGGGTCTGCTTTTGCGACGAAGACGCTTCGTTCCATATTTCCGGGGTTATCTCCGGCAACATGGCAGACAGTACCGGCGGCACGGGTTCGGTTTCCGGGCGAGCCATCTGGCGCGGCTCGTCATCACTCTCCACCGCATCAACAAACTCTATGAATTCATTGTAAACCCGGCGCATGTCATCAATGCTTTCGACCTCGGGCCACTCTTCCTCGCCACTGATCTTGTTCTGGTAGCCCACCATTTCCCGATAGATGGAACGGAGGTACGGCGTCATGGTTTCATCCAGCGCCGCCGACCAGATATTCTCATAGGCCACCTGCACTTCCTGGAAGTCATGGTAGGCAACCGTGTCACTCGCCCCCTTCTCAATCAGGGCCGTGACTTCCCCGGTCGGGGATTCGACCTCGAGGGCCTTCAGGCGGCCCGGAATTGCGATCGAGGACATCAGTTTCGCGAGTTCCTCGCTCCCATCCCAGGACGGTTCCCCCTCCGTCCCCGGCTCTTCACTGCCGTCGCCAGCGCCGCTGTCCCGGGAACAGCGCGTTTCCAGGTCCTCCAGGGAAGTGTTCACCCTGGCCCGTTCGCAATAGGAACGAAGTGCCCCGGCGCTGTCCTCCGTCCACTCCACTTCCTGCTGCCGGATTTTTCTCAGCAGGTCGGCCAGGCTGGCGCGCCCGGAAACAATGCCCTCCGGCGACACCGAGAGGCCAAACTCCTCCAGTTCCTCTCTTGTCAGTTCGAGACTGGCTGAGCGCCGGAATCCGGACTCCCGCCCCGGAATACGCCGCAGGGATTCATCCAGGATCCGGTCCCTCACCTCCCGGAAGGGGGGGCCGCCGGGCATATAGAAATTGGTTTTTTCCGCTAGATCGCCAATCAGGGAGAAATTCTTAAAGGCCTGCCTGGACTTCGTCAGTGAAACAATTCTGCTTGTGGCGAGCTTTTGTTTCTCTGTCGTCAACTGGGCCGACATGGATTGATAGCTTTCTGCTGAAGACGCCAGGATATTTGGCGAAAAGCTGGGCTCCGCGGTCCCCTGCTCTGTAGTGACCCCGTACTTTTGCAGTTTCTCCCTGGGAATCTTTATCAGGGCCTGCTCGACAGGGCCGCCATCAAGCCGAATGTCGAGGGAGAGGTGGATCAGCCTCTGCGCCGGGGAATCGGAGTAAACCGAGTCCTCCCGGGAACGCTCCGGCGCGAAAACCAGGAACAACAGGTCGGCGGGGGTACGGGCGTCCGCCCGGGCAAACACATCTTCGGCAAAGGAAAATTTAAAGAAGCCCCGGGGGTTTGTGATTAACGAACCGATTCTCTGCCCCGAGATTTTCTGCCAGAAATCCGCCGAGGTAACGTAAGCCGACTCTCCCGAGGAAAGGTTCTTGTAGGGAGACAGGTTGTGCTGGGCGCTGTCCAGGTCGTAAAGCACAACCTGCAGATCGGGTATACCCCGCCCTGTCTCGCTTTCAATCAACCGGCCAGAAAACTCGAATTGGCTCATATTGCCCCCCTTCTGTTTTATTTTTTTCAACACGCATTATTGAAAACACGCGCCCCAGGACCCGGGTGTTATTCGTAGATATTCGGTTATTTTTATCCGTTCCGAGGGGATGCTATGACAGGAAATAAACAAAATACGCACGAGGTGCAGTGACACCTGGCCTGGCCGGGTTTTATGAGAAGTTGACCCGGTGATGACTTTGTTTATGGATGGGTTTCCGTGAAATCCATTTCGGTTCTACACGGGCGTCCTTGTCACGATCTCTTCCTTGAAAACGGGGCTTTATGCTAAGGCATTAGGAAGGCGGGAATGAGGATATTGGCGTCAGATCTGTAGCCGGTCCGCAACTATTGTCCCGGAATGCGACCCTGGTCTCTTTATAAAAGCTTAGTTGCGCGCCAGGTTTTTTTCGTGGGGTTATGAAAATCCATGCCGCAGCGGATGATTGTGGGAGCAAGCCGCCCAACCGGGCGGCTTGCTTAACGGTTCGCACCCTGCGGCTGCAGGTTGACCAGGTTATTGAGGACACCTTCAAGACCGCCGTAAACGGATATCTTGTCGATACGCGCGGTTACCCGCTCCAGTGCCTCGAGTTCCTTCAGGCGCATCAGCACCGGGTTGTTGTCCATCATCTTCGCGGTGTTATGCAGCGACCGCATCGCCTGGGTTTCCTCCCGGCGCTTGATCAGGTTGGCCTCGGACTCCTTCTGCGCCTCCACCACCTGGTTGAGGATCTGCTTCATATCCCCCGGCAGGATGATGTCCTTCACCCCGACCGTCGCCAGCTCGATACCGTACTGAGCCAGCTTTTCCCGCGCGGCGGTGGCGATACCCAGGTTCAGGCTGTCCTTGTCCTCCAGCAGCGCATCCAGGGTGTTGCCACCTACTGCCTCACGCAGGCGCAACTGCAGCTCGCGGTAGATGTACTCCGCAAAGTTGCCCAGCTTGAGCGCGGCGCGCTCGGCATCCAGCACCCGGTAGCTCGCGCTCAGGTTGATACGCAGGCTCACCCGGTCCCTGGTGAGGATTTCCTGGCCGCTGACCTCCACGGTCTGGAGCCTGAGATCCACCAGCCGTACGCCGATGGTCCGGTTGTACTTCCAGAAGCCGTAACTGCCGGGCTCGAGCTTGCGCACCAGCGTGCCATTGACGGTCAGCAGGCCCACGTGCTCATCCGGCACCTCAACGTAGTGGATAGCGGATGCCACCGATGCTTTCGGCACCGCGCCGGAGCCCCGGCCGAGGAGGCTCACAAGCCGCTCGTCCACGGTGTACTCCTCGCAGATATCGATAATATCGACGCGCACATTCTCCACCCCTTTCCAGACCGGCAGGAAGGTACCCGGGCTGAGGACATTCACCAGGTGGCCGTCGCGGTACAGCAGGCCAACCTGGCTGTCACCCAGCTCGTGGGTCTCGGTGTAGGGCGCCAGCTTTTCCGCATGGGTGTTCAGGAAGAACTTGGCGTTCGGGCGCTCGAACAGCACACCGCTGATATCGTGGATCTCGACGGTGGCCTTGCCAGCCAGGTGCAACAGGCGGTGCCGGCCGGGCTCGAGCACACGTATGAAACGATTCCGGCGGAACAGCAGCGCCCGCTCGTGATCGGCAATATCGACACTTTTCCATATCATCATTTTACTTTTCCTTACTTCTATTCCCCGGCGCATTACCTGCGTAACCAAGGGTGAGGCCCACCCGGAAGCCCGGGGGGCGGCGGCTTGAACCGGGCAGGTGACAAAGTCATCGGCCGGCCGGCCTGCAGCGGGGGTGCGCCAATGCGCATTGCTCACACTACAGGCGAGCCCGGCGTGGCAATGCCACGTGCCGGGTTGCCCACCACCGGCGCCCGGACTTCCGGCGCCTCCGGGTACCGGCGGCTGCCTTCCCGGGGGAGTGCAAGTCGCCAGCGCCCAGGGGCCATGGGCCTCTGGTAGTCAACACGGGTATTAACCCTGTGGGGAGTCGAACCCCAGGCTTTCGCCTTTACCGGATAAGTCGTGTAGTGGACGACGTTACTCTGGCAGGAGTCGAACCTGCGACCGGCCGAAACGATCGGCTGCTCTACCTCTGAGCTACAAAGTAGTGTTCAGGTAATTGCCCCGGCAGGTACACAGCAAGCCAGTGACTCCTGTGCCGGGCTGGCGGTGTGAACCAGCTCCGCAAACCGGGCCATTGCCCCAAACTCTTTGACAGTCACCTGCCCCCGGCAGGTGACCAGTGTTCTCACGCGGGCACATCCCCTGTGCCATTTTTCATCCCTGGTTTCATCCCTGGGCGTATCCCGCTGCCGGCGCCTACCGCGCCTGCGTGCTGTCCGGCACGCTGACGATCCAGGCGTGCCCGCTTTCCTTACGCACGCTGATTTCCATCCCGGTGAGCTGCCGGATCACGTCGATATTCGTCAGCAGGTGCTGGCTCGGGGCCAGCGTCCTGAACCGGCCACCCCTGCCCAGCACCATTGGCAGCAGCAGCTGGTCCGCCAGGTGCTCACCCACCGGCACCCCGGCTTCCATATACCGGTTGAACTCCTTCACCGCGCGGCCGGCCACCCGCTCCGACGACAGGTGTTTCTCGCCCACCACCTCGATCACCTCGGTGACGTGCTCCGCATACACCCGCAGCGAGACGATGTTGCCCGGCCCGAATGAATCCACCTGCCGGCGCTGGAGCTCGTCCGCCGCCCAGTCGCCTTTGCTGGCGATATGCCGCAATTCCCGGTCGGCGACGTGGCCCGGAATCTGTGCCGAGGTCACCAGCGCCTCCTTGCTGAGCACGGCGCCCCGCTCCAGGAGCGCCAGCGGTTTCAGTTCACCCACCGGGTAGATCCGTGCCCGCCACCGGCCGCCGCCGGCCGGGTAAAAACCGAACCTCTCCAGCTGCACTTCGGCCCGGTAACCCATCTGCGCCATCACCGGCAGGAAACCGGCCTGGATAAAATCGAAGCTGGGCGCCTGTTTGTTGTGGGTGCCGCCCTCCAGGCAGACCTCGCTCACCCCGTCCGCCAGCAGCAGCGGCAACAGGATGGTCTGGAACACCAGGCTGGTGCTGCCGGCGGTGCCAATGGCAAAACGGTATTCGCCAGCGTTCACCTTGCCCGGCTTGAACGTCACCTCTGTGGAGCCCAGCTCGTCCCCCGTCACCTGCGCGCCGGAAATCGCCTGGGCCGCATGCAGGCACACCAGGTGCTGGCGCATCAGGCCCGGCTTGCGGCGGCCAGCGCGGATATTCCTTATCCGCACCGGCTCCCCCAGGCAGGTGGACAAAGTCAGCGCGGAGCGGAAAATCTGTCCACCGCCCTCGCCCTGTGATCCATCAATGGTATGCATGGTCCTATCCTTTCACGCAGACGACCTGCTTCAGGGTGTACACCACTTCCACCAGGTCTTTCTGGGCGGCCATCACCTTCTCGATCGGCTTGTAGGCCGCCGGGGTTTCATCAATCACGCCGGCATCCTTACGGCATTCCACATCGGCGGTCGCCTGCAGGTGCTCTTCCAGCGACACCAGCTTCTTGGCTTTGGTGCGCGACATCACGCGGCCCGCACCGTGGCTGCAGCTGCAGAAGCTGTCCGCATTTCCCAGCCCGCGGACGATGAAGGAACGCGCCCCCATGCTCCCCGGGATGATCCCCATCTCGCCCTCGCGGGCACGCACCGCCCCCTTGCGGGTAACCAGCACGTTCTTGCCGAAGTGGTGCTCGCGGGACACATAGTTATGGTGGCAATTCACTGCCTCCATACGGGCCTCGAACTCCATCCCCAGCGCCGCCTTCACCGCATCGATGGTGCGGGCCATCATTACCTCGCGGTTGATGCGGGCAAAGTCCTGCGCCCACTCCACCGCTTCCACATACTGGTCGAAGTGCTCGGTCCCTTCCGGCAGGTAGCTCAGGTCGGTATCCGGCAGGTGGATATGCCAGCGCTCCATGTCCTTCTTCGCCATCTCGATAAAGTGCGTACCGATACGGTTACCCACACCGCGGGAACCGCTATGCAGCATCAGCCAGACGCTGTCGTGCTCATCCAGGCACATCTCGATAAAGTGGTTACCGGTTCCCAGCGTGCCCAGGTGATTGATGTTGTTGGTGTTCTTCAGCACCGGGTGCTTTTCCTGCAGCACATCGAACTGCACCGCCAGCGGCGCCCAGGCCTGCATCACATCGTCCGGCAGGCTCCCCCACGCACCCTTGTCGCGGCTTCCCCGCGCCCGCGAGGAGCGCCCGTGGGGAACCGCCCGCTCGATGGCGGAACGCACACCCGCCAGGTTGTCCGGCAGTTGCGACGCCTTGAGGCTGGTGCGCACCGCCATCATGCCGCAGCCGATATCCACACCCACCGCCGCCGGGATCACCGCGCCGAGTGTCGGCACCACGCTGCCGATGGTGGCGCCCTTACCCAGGTGCACGTCCGGCATGGCCGCCACCCACTGGTGGATAAACGGCATGCGGGAGATGTTCTTCAGCTGCTCCCTGGCCTCAGCTTCGAAGGGCACGCCGACAGTCCACGACTTGATCGGCACACCACCGTCCTGCATTACTTCATAGGCTTGCTGAGTCATTGTTCCTTTCCTTCTTCTTCCATCCCGGCTTTTCTGTTCGGCTGCCGGGTTCGTGCTTGCTTATGTGTAGCCCCTCTATTGCCAAGACAGTGCCAACTTTTGCCAAAGCGCTAAAAAAACTTTTAACCCATTGATTTAACTACAGTTATTTTCTCCATACGTTGATTTCACAGCGGTGACAACCATGATCAAAGCGACACAGATCTATCTTTTTTGATAGCAGGATAATATCTTTGATAACCATGAAAACAGTTGCCATCAGTATTCTCGGCACCACCATGGACCGGCGCGGCAAGGGCGATAAGCGCTGGGACAAGTGGCGGCCGACCGTTTCCATGTGCCAGCACGAAGACCTGCTGATCGACCGGCTGGAACTGCTGTTCGACAACCACTCCCAGGGCCTGGCCAACCAGGTCACCGAGGACATCGCGCTGGTGTCTCCCGAGACCGAGGTGGTCCACCACAAGGTAAACTTCCCGGACCCGTGGGATTTCGAGACGGTCTACAGCCAGCTGCTGGATTTCGCCCGCGGCTACCAGTTCCGCCCCAACCGCGAGCGCTACCTCACCCACATCACCACCGGTTCCCACGTGGCGCAGATCTGCCTGTACCTGCTGACGGAGGCGGGCTACCTGCCGGGCAAGCTGCTGCAGACCTCCCCCGCCCGGCGCGACAGCGACGCGCCCGGCCAGTACCAGGTGATTGACCTGGACCTGTCCCGCTACGACCAGATTGCCTCGCGCTTCCAGAAGGAGCACCAGGAAGGCACCGTCTACCTGAAGGGCGGCATCCAGACCAACAACGCGCCGTTCAACCGCATGATCGAGCAGCTGGAGAAAGTCTCCATCCGCTCCAACGCGCCGATCCTGATCACCGGTCCCACGGGCGCGGGCAAGACCCAGCTGGCCCAGCGGGTGTACGAACTGCGCAAGCAGCGCGGCAAACTGGAGGGACGGCTGGTGGCCATCAACTGCGCCACCCTGAAAGGCGAGAACACCATGTCAGCCCTGTTCGGCCACAAGAAAGGCGCATTTACCGGCGCCACCGCCGATCGCGCCGGCCTGCTGAAGGAAGCCCACAAAGGCCTGCTGTTCCTGGACGAAATCGGCGAGCTGGGGCTGGACGAACAGGCGATGCTGCTGCGGGCGATCGAGGACAAGCGCTTTATCCCCTTCGGTTCCGACCGGGAGACCAGCAGCGACTTCCAGCTGATTGCCGGCACCAACAAGGACCTGGCGCAGAAAGCCAGGGAGGGCAGCTTCCGCGCCGACCTGCTGGCACGGATCGACCTGTGGACCTACGAACTACCGTCCCTGCGCGACCGCATCGAGGACCTGGAGCCCAATGTCGATTACGAACTGGAATCCTTCTCCAACAAGGCCGGGCACCTGGTGAGCTTCAACAGGGCGGCGCGGGAAAAGTACCTGGCCTTCGGCCGCTCAGCCGACGCCACCTGGGCGGCCAACTTCCGCGACCTGAACGCCAGCATCACCCGCATGGCCACCCTGGCGGATGGCGGGCGCATTACGGTGGAAGTGGTGGATGAAGAGATCCGGCGCCTGAAGCACAAGTGGCACACGCCCGCGCACGGCGGTGAACATGCCCGCAGTGCGGTGGAGAGCGTACTGGGCAGCGGCAGCAGCGCCGAGATGGATTACTACGACCAGCTCAAGCTGGCCGCGCTGATCGACGTGTGCCGGCGCTCCAGCTCCATGGCGGAGGCCGGGCGCAAGCTATTTAATGTGAGCCGGCAGGCGAAGAAGTCGAGCAATGACTCGCACCGGGTGAAGCAGCTGCTTGGCAAGCATGGTTTGCGCTTTGAAGACCTGCAGACATAGTCAACTGAAGATTCTTACGCATTCATTTCATTATTTCGAAATTCGATCATTCTTGGATCTTCATAATCAATTTCTGCATGTGGCACAAGATTGCACTTGACAAGATTACCTTGATATTTTTCATTTACTGGGTAATAGACCTGCTGATGAAGGAGACTACTCACCAGTAATTGTTCAAGAAGCTCGATAGCGAACTCTGATGCATTTTCGGCCTGGAAGAGTTTGTAGCGACCACGCCCTGTTTTGATAGTTAGCGAGTGATCGATGCGCCTGAAGCCCTTCATACGATAAGGGAAGGTGAAATCCGTCATATCTTTATACGGGATACTCCAGCCATCATTATTGACATAGTTTTCAACCATTTCCGACTTTCGTTCTGCGTTCAAATAGCGCTCCTCGGAGCTCACGCCTTCCGAAAACGCCATCAAGAGCTCCGTCGTAGCCAGGCCCACATTGAGAAAGGGCATGCTTTTGGTAGCCTTGTGCAAGAACTCGAATAACTTTTCCCTTTTGATATTTTTCAGGAATTCCCATTTAATCGGAATGAATAGTAACTCGTGCATCGTCAACACAAGCACACCGAATCCCTTTCTCGGTTTATTCCCATCAACTTCAATCTCAAACAAAACATCCTCTTTCAAGTAAAGGATATTTTTAAACTCGTCCAGCGCTGACACCCTATCGTTGATGTCAGCAGTACCGCATTCCTTAAAATCGGATAAAAGGGAATCCAAAAGCGGCATCGGACCCACATCTGATGGCGCCTTTCTATCCAATACGTGCGTATACGGAAGCACATCCTCCTTAGAAGCCTCAAAAATCGTAAAGAGTATGTGCCTGATAGTAAGGACCGCAGGAATCCGCGACTCTCTCTCAAACTTATCAGCAATAGCAATGATGCCCATGCCCTGATCCAGGCAATCATCTACCTCATCGAGTCTTTTATTTATCTCAACAAGAGCGGAATTGGATTCACTACCGGAATCCTGGGCATAAAGAAAATAGAGTCCCGCCAGAACGCCGTAGCCAATCACAAGCATTCCATACAGCGTGTCATGAACCTCGAGCAGAAAAGGCATTAAGATCGATAAGAGTATGATGTAAACATTTTGGAATAATTTCATATGGCAAATACGCAATTGTGTTTTATGGATTTGCGCTATTTTTTTAAAATCCAAAAAATAACAAATTGATTGGCATCATTTAGATAATTTCTGGCTTTCAGAGAGCGTGATTGCATCAGCCCTTTGCTTTTATGCTGCTCTTTTGTGTTGAACAGCTAAGCCAGTGTCGATTTTCAGCTTACTGGCTGCATAGGACCTACGCCCGTTTACTCCATCGTTTTCTATAAGGAATGACCCGGAACTCAAGGACGCTCGGGCTCTCCCCCGGGATGTATTGCCAAAGCTGGAGGGTGATGACATCGGAGACATCCCCGTCTTGTGCCTGTGATCCCAACTAGACACGCGCATACCCCCGACTTACACCTACTTCTGATGTACTGAATGAGCGGGCACGCCAGTGGATATTCGGCATCACCCGATACTCACCCCGGCCATGGGCTGGTCCACGGTAGTAAACCTCTACATCAAAGATGATATAGGTATCTGTTTCCTCGTAGATCGAGACATCCAGGAACCTGCTTTTCCGTCCAACCCTGCTACCCTGTATATCACGCGCGAACTTTTTTCCTGCTCATCTAGCACATCTTTAAACGGGGCCACATTGATCCTGGGTTCGACTACCCTGACTTTGCTGTCGTCTTCGGAGCATTTATGGTCGCTGAAAACAGTTCTTCCTTCGTTGTCCACGCACTGGTATATCTCCGCTCGCGCTAATGCCGCCGCAGATATCAGTAGCAGTAAGGAAAAGATTCTTATCACAATAGTCGACATAACTTAATTTCTAGCTACTCAGGGGCTCTCAAGTCACCCCAGGAATCATAGGCTGGAGAGCTGGTCAGTACCTGAACCCCGCTATGCATACCACTTGCTGATGTCATCCAATCCGCAATCCAGCACCGCATCCCTGCCCACCCGGTTATCGGCCCAGCGGGTTGGTATCACTACGTCTGGCTGGACAAAGTTCTGTAAGTGGTCTTTGGGTCTTTAAGGCCACCCAACAAAGAATGCGCCTTTCAAGCCAGGGGGGTGTAAATTCTTCAGCGCATCTGCAAGATACTGGTTAACCGTCCAATTATATGGATGGCAAGCCATGGAACTTACACGTGAGTGCCTGGTATCGCTCGATACCACCTCATATTATCACTGCGTCGCACGCTGTGTCCGCCGTGCCGCCCTCTATGGACGAAACGACCGTACCGGACGAGGCTTTGAGCAGCTCCAGCAGTGGTTTGAAGACAAAGTGCTGTCTCTGGTAAAGGTATTTTCACTGGATGTCTGTGCTTATGCAGCCATGAGCAAACATCAGCATGTAGTAATGCACATCAAGGTGGCCCAGGCAGCCGACTGGCAAACATGCCTTTACCATTACCAACCCAGCAAGCCGAAGAGCCCAGCTACGCCTGGATGCACAGCTTGCAGCTTATTTTAGTGTCTGATTCTCATTTTTTAATGAATTAAATTGTGGCTTTATATTTCCTGGCTAACTTGAATGTGAAGACCTTAAGCAAATTTAAGTGATTAATTACTACAAGAACAATAGTCTCACCTATTGACACGCACAATCTTGTTTGTCGTTGTTCCTTAATAACAAGATCTATAGAACGACAATAAATTAACAAAAGCTTGACTCGTTATTACAAACCGCTCAACTATCTAATCAGCGTCGCCAAGGAGCTTAGTTGTGATGACCAACAAAAATTTGCTGTTGTGCATGCTGTCAATTTTATTATTGTCTCCAGAAACCAGTTTTGGTCAAGACAGGTTCAGGCTTGATATAACCCAAAAGCAGATACTCTCTTATTTTGAGAAAACATATGATGTAGATAAAGTAGAGACAGTTATCGACGATGACTGGGTAACTGATCTCGCCAGAGAGGCAGAGACTAGAACAAGAATCGGCCTTGTTATCGATGCATTAACTGCTGGTAGAAATCTTGACTACTTAGAAGAGTATGGCTTATTCAAATCCAACAGTAATTCTTATACCGTAGTGATTGCAAAAGACCACAACTGGCTGACTCTGGGCAATCTTTTTTTCCCCCTTAAGTTCAAAGAAGATTATGAAAAGATTTACTCCGATTTATCCAAGCGCGGTTTCGACAGAGCTGATCTGCAGGAACTAAAACTCTATCTAGAGCAGAATGGATTCTTTGAAGAACTTTCCAAAGCTTCCATGGCGTTTCAAAAAGAAAATTCGCCAAAATATGTATCAAAGTATCAGTCCGCAAAAGACCTAGTAGAGAAGTCTAAAATATTCTTTGAATGGACGAGAGAGACTCGATCTTTCCAAGATAACTTTGAGTACGAATGGGCTATTGGGATTTACTCCCGGCTTGATGATAGAGCCCAAAATATACTGTGTTCATATCTATCAGAAAATATATCCGATCTTTCGATGATGGATGACGGCGTCACCATCCGCGAATTTGAAGTGCACCTAAGTAGATACGTAGCAAAGATTTCCGACTTAGAAAAAAATACTGACTAACATCTCAACGAGGAAGCATGAAATGATCTGCAACTTAACAAGTAATTGGAAGTTGAAGATGTTTCTATTACTTCTAATATGCTCTTGGTCAGCAGCATCCTTTGGCACTGCCATCTACTATAGCAGAGCTGCGGTTGGATCTCAGGATCAAGATCCTTTTGAAATGGAACATGGTGTCAGAGCATCTCTGGGAAGTAGTTTTCCAGTCACTGTAGCAGTATACGCAGCAGCGGGCTGGCAGACTGTATGCCAGACAGCTGCCAACATAACCGTTCCAAATCAGGGAAAAGGTAGCGGTGTTGGTGGAGCTGGAATCCAGTGGCCTTTCGCCGTTGCATATGAAGACGCCATACCTGGCTACTCCTCATGGAGTGGTGGGAGTTCTAGTTGCTATGTTCAGGGTAGAGTGACAGCTTCGGATGATATTCTGGTTGAATACGAGGGTATTGGCTACACATACAAAATCAAAGGAGTTGACCCACTTGGCATCACCAGGGATTTCAGTATAACAAAACACGCCGATCATTTCTGTGCTCCACAATGTGGCGGTACTACTGGTGTCATTTGCCCGTAAATTCAACTTTATGGTATCCAACATGAACATTCGCAAGTACAGTTTCCTCTTTTTATTTAGTTGCTCAACTGTTTTCAGTTCATCAAATATTCTCGCTCACGCGTGCATTCCTACGGAACCTCTTCTTATTGATTTGGGTGGCGATGGGATTGAGCTCTCTGAAAAGGGAGTTGGTGTCTCATTTGATATAACCGGAACCGGGATCCCTGTTGAAATCCAATGGGTAAAACAAGGAGGCAATGAGGCTTTTCTATTTAGGGATCTCAACGGTAATGAATTAGCGGATAGCGGAAAAGAGTTTTTTGGGGACAGCACTCCTTTGTATGACGGATCGGGCAACAAGGCACTCAATGGTTTTCACGCCCTGGGTCAATTCGACAGCCCTATCTTAGGCGGGGATGACAACGGTGTTATCAATAACGCCGACATCGTTTGGGAAGAGCTATATTTATGGCTGGATAAGAACGCCGATGGAATATCAACGCCTGATGAAGTGTCGAAAGTAGCTGGCAGTATCGTCGTCGAAATTCCGACCATACCAAAAGAAAGGAAGAACAATTTTGTCGACGCGGCGGGAAATCTGATGCCATTTGAAGCAAAGGCAACTGGCATAAAGACCCACGCAAACGGTGAAACGACCAAGAAGAAACTTGACGTGGTTGATGTATATTTTCATCTTTTAAACGTATAGCGAAACACGAAGGAAATTTTCAAGGGGATTATGGGTAGCCGTAATTCCCAATTTTATCTAAACATGTGAGCGATACAATATCGCCTAGAGTTTTTTCTCTCCATCAGGAAAACACGATTCTTTATCCAATTAATTACCCTGAGCGATTCAGCTTATCAAAAGGATATTCATACGTTTGTGGCATTTAGTATTATAGCTGAAGCGTTATGGACGTATCTATGTGTGCCGCCGCTCCTTAGCCGAGGCAGTGCCAAGCTTTTTAATGTGAGCCGGCAGGCGAAGAATTCGAGAAAGATTCGCACCGGGTGAAGCAGTTGCTTGGTAAGCACGGGTTAAGGTTTGAAGACCTGAAGACCTAACCGCCGGGCCAATATGCAGGCACTTGTGTAGCTTTTCTTGCTTACCCACCGCCTCCCGTGAGGCCGTCAAAGCCCGCTTGCCAGGCTAGCGTTGAACATTTACCGGAAATACCGCCGGGGCCAGAGCAATGGTAGTGCGCCATCACTTCGGGGGGGGGGGGGGGCGCGTCAAAACGCTGCTCTTACCCCGTTTATCACACATCGCATATCCACAACCAGAACGACCGGAGCTGCACGCCGATCCCATTTCATGCAGCAATTTTGTTACCCGGCCTCGCCAATCTATGCAGCATACGACTTGTCGCCGAATTCGTTTAATCCCTCCCACGCCATAATTTTCCGGATTCCCTGCAAAATCGCGGGGGCCGTCTAGACTTGCCGCTCCATAATCAATAATTGGTCGAGGAATACCATGCCATCTGGATCAGGCGAGCTCAATTTCACCTACAACCACAATGTCACTACAGCCAAGACGTGGACCACCAAGAACTTTTACGTCGAGAACTTCATGATCGGCAGTATCCCCAACTGGGTATTCCTGAATAAGGACAAAGACAATACCTTCATGGGAACGAATGGCATGCCTGCAGAGGCATCGCTCATTTTATATGCCCCCAACGACCATACTCCAAGCACTTATACCCTTTACTGGGGTTCAGGCGCGCATCATCGGCACCACGACACCTACCGTGGCACAGATGCGAAAGGTGTCATCAAGATTGACTGGGCCACGCCGAATATCGAGTTCATTGGTAATTTCCAGAACAAGCCCCAGGAACTGACCGGGCACCTGCCCTGGGTTCCCAATCAGTCGAGCACTATCGTTTCAGAAATCGAAGATGCCGGCACTGACTCGGAAATCAAGCAGGAAGTAGAGCAGAAGACGCGCTGGTTCAGGGTAAACCTCGACTCCACTGATGGATCCGGTCTGGTAGATGGCTCTATGACTTACGATCTCTTCCTGGTGAAGGCTGATAATGGCTGCTCTTACCTACGGATAAACTTCACCCAGAGCAGCATCGGCTTCGATGCCAATGAGGAACAACAGTTTGTGCGCTTCGGCATTTTGCCGGGCGACCAGAGCCAGCTGGAGCTGTTCACGCAAGCCGCCAAGGGAAAACCCTTCTCGTGGAACGATGACATCACCAAAACGCTGAATACTGGCAACGATCCCAGTGTTCTGGTACCCGCGCAAAATGGTTTTGCACCGGTGGAAGACCAGGAAACCACCGGCAGCTATACCAAAACAACCAGCTCGGGCTGGTCAGTGGGGGCCAAGGCTGGGGGTTCCATCGATGCCGGGGGCTCCGGCGACAGTGGCGGCAGCGCCAGTGGTGATTCTGGATCCTCGTCTGCGGCCGAAGATGCGGCCCTGATCGCCTAGCATCGCCCACGGGACATATTGGTGCAGGGTGGGAGCTTAGCGCGGTTTGCTCAATCGCGATGCGTTGACTTCCTACCCTGCCACCACCCTTCCCGGGGCCTCCGTCGTGGTTAGCCAGTTCCCGAGCCTCTTTGCGGATTGGCATGGGCCGACCAGCAGCGGGCTAGCCGCTGATGACCGCGCGCTGGGAGATCAGTGTTGCCTTTTCTGGAAAAGCGCAATGTTGGGCCAGGGTGCTGTTACTGTTCCGCAGTATCCTTTCTTTTCCGTGTTTTATTCTGCCTAGCTTCAGACTATGTGTTCATTGCGTTATCTCGCGGCTCAGATAGATCACCCAAATTGTCGCACCTCACATATCAGCCTTTGGCCTTCCGCCTAACAACTGGAACATCAAAGTCCCTGGAAACCTTGCCGGCAAAGTCCCTGGCCCACCAGTATGCGTTTTTATCGAAGAACCGCTTAAGCAAGACCTGCTGGCCGCTCGATAGCCGCAACTTCACCTTTACCAGAGCCCCGGAGACGGCATTACCCGCATGTTGCCCTGACATCCTGCTATAAGAGCCGTCTTCTACGGTAACCTCCCTCACCCGTGCCATGTCTATAGTTTTGCTACTAAACAGGAACAGAGCCCCGGTCCTGATCAGGAGTTCTCTTTCTCCTGACTTCACAAATTCTTTTGTGTACAGGCCGAAATAGAGGCAAAGCAGGAGCGCCAGGGGGTAATAGATCCAGCCCGCAGCTTCACCAGATCGGTCTGTGAGCTCGACACCAATTGGCAATAGGAACGCCAGAAAGAAAATCCCGGAGAAAAACCGTGCGGGGAGAGACGTGCTATAGCGACCTATTCTTCTGCTGGACATATTAACTTCTTTGGTTATTTGGCATGACAGACCCACAGCCTGGCCCTAGTTGATTTGCAGGCCAATCGCCCGCAAAAGCGGCTCCGCCAGCCCCCAGTAATGCAGCCCGAACGCGATACTGGCAAGGCTCATCCCCAGCCCGACGATGGCGCCGATAAAGTAGAGAATCGGTACCGTCGGGTAGATAACAGACTCGCAGGGATTGCGCGGGTTGTAATGCACCATCAGGCCAGAACCAATGCTGCGTAGCTTTTCCGCAGCACGGTTTGCTTTCTTTTCGCTCTGGCTGCCGTAGCCTTCCCAGTGATAATTGCTGCCCGTGTACTCATGGCCTCCCACGGTGTAGCGGTACAGGACGTCCAGCCCGTAGAAATAGGTTGCGTTGCCGCCAGCGGAGGAACGCTTGAGGGATACCTCGGCTTTCCGGAGCTGCGCAGACACTCGGGGCCAGTAGCGGGATGCGCGGGCCCGGCGCCACCCCTGCAGGTTTACCTTGATGACCGAGCAGCCCAGCAGACACCACGCCAGCAATGCCGGCGCCAGGAAAATTGTGGTACTGGCAAAGGCAGCCAGCGCGGTCAACAACAGGACCGTCAGGATAATGCGCCCGCTGTAGCGCTCTTCGAAAGTCAGGTTCCGCCGTGGACTGGCTTTGGCCCGGTCGATGCGGGCGCGTATGTGGTTGTTCTCGTTCTTGCTCACTGTTTCCCCTGATGCCGCCACAGCTCATACCCAGGTTTTCCGGGCGATCCTTGCTGGCGGCTGCCTATGGCCGCCATTCAATTAAATCCGCTACCGTCAGCAGCGGCAATACAACCAGGATAAGGCAGAGTACCAGGGCGCCGAGCTGGTCCCGCGTGACACCCCGGCGTACGAAGGCCTCGGCCGGGTTCGCCGGGTTCACGTACAGGTAATCCCCGTACAGGCCGGCCCGGACGCGTTCAATATGGGCGCTCGCAGCGCCAAATGTGGCGAAGAGCTCCCCCAGGTGGAGATTTATATCATCGTTCGTACGGCTGTAAGCCTTA
Organism: Microbulbifer sediminum; assembly: GCF_021729035.1. Lineage (GTDB taxonomy): Bacteria > Pseudomonadota > Gammaproteobacteria > Pseudomonadales > Cellvibrionaceae > Microbulbifer > Microbulbifer sediminum. The sequence continues at coordinate 87,311 of NZ_JAJSAP010000009.1, forward strand.
CCGCCAAATTCATACTCCAGCCGGTACTCGGGCCTGTACATGCGATTGATACCATCGGAAGGGCCCTCCTCAAGCATCACTCTTGACGCGGCAACCCGGTACTTCCTCGGTTCCCAACGGTAGCAGACCAGTGACCGGCGCACTGATCGCAGCGCATAGACAAGTCCCCATACGCCCACGGCCATCACATGGGCACAGAACAGGTTGACCGAGAGAGCACCTCGATCGATATAGGCATACACGCCAACAAGTGCTGTGAGGCCTATCAGGCCGAGGAAGCGCTTTAAATGCGGCTCAATTCTTTCCATAAAATACCTGCTCGCAACCCTGTCTCGACCCCTCTTTTGCCGGAAGGCATAAAAGCCATAGTACGTTACCCGGCACTGCAACTCCTTACAGCCTTAACGGGTGGTGACTTCGGCCACCTGGTCGACGGGCCCGGAATAGCGCCGGGTGATGTCCTCCAGCACCCAGTCCAGCACCGCATCCCTGCCCACCCGGTAATCGGCCCAGCGGGTTGGTATCAGCACGTCCGGCTGGATGCCCTGGGTGGGCTTGTCCTGGAAGCGGTAGAGGCGCTTGGAGTAGTTGACCTCGATGCCGGAGTTGGGCAACGTGAAGCTGTCCATGTCCTGGTAGCCGACCGGGTTGCCGCCGGTGGGTTCGCCCACCAGGGTGGCGTTGAACATTTCGCGGAAGTGGGCGGCGTTGCTCATGCCGGCGGAGAAGGTGGCGTTGCCGATCAGGGTGTAGACGCCGCCATCCCAGTCCAGCCCGTCCACCAGGATCATCTGGTGGGCGAAGCGCAGGCCAACAAAGAAGTCGCCACCAGTATTGTCCCGCAGGTCCACCACCAGGTTACGGATGCGGTGCTTATTCAGGTACTCGCGGACATCCTCGGCAAAAGATTCCATATCCGAGAAGGACGGGTAACGAGCAAAGTAGACGTAGGCCACGCGCCGGTCCTCGTCGGCACTCAGCCACAGGTAGTCGGACCCGGACACCCGCTTTTCCCCGAAGGGCACAACCTGCTCCGCGTAACGGACGGTGACGCTCTCCCGGTAGTCCGGGCAGGAAATGGCTTCCAGCGTGACCGTCTCCCGCTGGCCGCGCTCGTCCTCCAGGGTAAAGGTGGCGGAGGCAGGATCATCCACGATCCCCAGGCCCGCCAGAATGTCCGCGACATTCAGGTGATACGGCAGGTGGCGGCGCAGGGAGTATTCATTCTCCACGGTCTGCACCACGGGTTCCAGCTTTTTCACCACTTCAGCCGTGGCCATATCCCCCACCGCCACCAGCTTGCGCCCCAGCAAGCGACGATGCTCCGGCCCGGTACGCAGCAGGCGCAGCTCACCATCCATAAACTGGAACTGCAGCGGGAAATGCCGGTGTTCGGCACCCCAGAACGGCACGCGGGTATGCCCGTCCCCCACCAGCCGGCTGATACGCATCAGCTCGATCATTACCTGGTCTTCAGTGAGGGTTGGCAGGTGAGCTTTGAGGGTGGCCAGCTCTCTGTGGAAGTCCTGCTTATCTACTGTGTGATACAGGTTGATGTGCCGTTGTTCGAGAGTATTGCGATATGCGTCGATATCTTCTTGCCACTTCTCTGCCTCAGCGGGGGCCAGTGCTAATGCAGCAGAACTGCCAACCAAGGTCAATCCAGCGAGGACAGCTGCATATAATCCTTTAAACATTCTTCTTCCTTGATTAATTTTAAGATTTATTACTTTTGAACATCCTTTCGAGCTGATAGAGCCCTCGACTCAAGCAGCACCATAAGTGCATTAGCACGTCATACTTTGCTCTGACTCCAATTATTTATAGGTGACCCCAATCACCTTCAATGGAACCCCAACCGGTCTTACAACGGAAACGCCAGCGTTTGGCCCCAGTGAGTGGCAGGAATAATCGCAATAAAGGCAATCTGGGTAACGACGTAAACAGGGACGCTCCATTTCAGTACTGGATGTACACCGTTGAATATTATCCGGTCCATGATCATCGGGGTTACCAGGAGGGCATAGGTCGACAATAGAGTCACTGCCATACCATCAACGGGGACGACCGGCAAATACGCCACACGTGTGACGGAGGCAGAAATCATGCTCAGCGAGGCCATCAGCATAAAACGCTTATGAGTATGCAGCCGCCTCCTGTACAGCATACCCAGGACATAAAAAACAGCAAAGCTTAAGAGCGTATGCAAAATAGCCCATACAAACGTTGACCGGTACAGCAAATACGCCTGATCCCAACTGCTATCGTAGCCCGCCATCACCCCTACAAGCATTTCAATCCCACTGAAAAGCAGAAGTGCGAAAAGAGCCAGGCTTGAGTAGCCAAGTTTCTTGTGAAGTGCAGTATTTCCCGTTGCCGAAAGGTTGGACTGTACCGTGAACAGGACATACCAGCCCAGATACAATATCGCGTGGATGATAAAGGTCGCTGAGACAGATTCAGCTGGGTCCGCGATTTTGGCATAGTGCGGCAGCAAGCTGACTATGATTACGCCGAGCAGTATGAACGAGAATTTCCGATAGATGGGCTGGCGCGTAAACCGAACGCCTTTCTCCGACCAGCCCAGCTCTCCGGATTGTATTTTTCCTGTCTGCTCCATCTTATTATCCTTTTCTGGTTTTTTATTAATATCATTATTCTGGTCAGCAAGGACGGCCACCGCTGCGCGACGATGGCCGGCATTTTGAGGTTTCTTTCTATTATTTCAGGCGCCACTGCTCACCGCAGCTTTTCTAGATACTCTTTCAAGACCCGCGCATGGGTGTGCTGTTTATCTTTCGCACCATAAAGCAGAATGAGATTTTTCTGTGTCACGCCTCCAAGGTGCTCTTTCGCCACGTCTTTATTCTTGCTGAGCTCACCCAGATACTTCTTCCTGAAACTTGCCCACTTAGCGGGGTCATGATCGAACCATTTGCGCAGCTCATCACTGGGGGCCAGGTCTTGCCAGTGGCCGTCGAGGTCAGCTTCGTCCTTTGAGATGCCGCGTGGCCACAACCGGTCTACGAGAGCGTGATATCCTTGTGGCACGTCAGGGTCATAGATACGGTGTATCTTAATATTCATACGCGCACCTCCTTTAAAACCCGGATTTGCCACACATGGACGCCCACCAAACATGACGCATCATGTGCCACTCGTATTGAAAACTCCTTTCCGCCTCCGGAGAATACTGTTTATTCATCCACATTCAGGCCCAGGCAGCTATGGGACTAGCACGTAAATCCCTGGTATCGGTAGATGCGACTCCATACTACCACTGCGTTTCCCGCTGTGTGCGCCGCGCCTTCCTATGTGGGCGGGACGCGCGTACCGGGCAGAGCTTTGAGCACCGTCGCCAGTGGGTTGAGGACAAACTGCTCTCTCTTGCCAGGGTATTTGCCCTGGATGTCTGTGCTTACGCGGTTATGAGCAACCATTACCATGTGGTGCTGCATATCAATCGAGCACAGGCCGCCACCTGGGAGCTACGCGAGGTAGTGGAACGCTGGCATCAGCTGTGCAAGGGTTCCGTGCTTTCCCAGCGTTATGCCCGCAATGAGCCGTTGGGCTCGGCGGAAATGACACGCCTTACCGAGGTGGCGGATGTCTGGCGCGCACGGCTGCTGGATATCAGCTGGTTCATGCGGATGCTGAACGAGTCCATTGCCCGAGAGGCAAACCGTGAGGACCAGTGCACAGGCCGGTTCTGGGAAGGCCGCTTCAAGTCCCAGGCCCTACTCGATGAGCGGGCCCTGGCCGCCTGTATGGCCTACGTAGACCTGAACCCGATCCGCGCCAGAATGGCCGATACGCCCGAAAGTTCGGACCACACCTCAATCAAGCGCCGCATCTCAACCGCCAGGGGCGGCAGGCAGCCTGAGGAACTACTCCCCTTCGCCGGCAATCCCCGGGAACCCATGCCGGAAGGTATGCCCTTCCAGATACAGGACTATATCGAACTGGTGGACTGGAGCGGGCGCATCCTCCGCAAGGGCAAGCGAGGAGCCATCGATAGCAGGCTGCCGGCGATACTCGAGCGACTACAGATTGACCCCAGCCACTGGCTCTATCTCAACCGCAACTTCGAGAGCCGCTTCAAGGCCCTGATCGGCAGCGCCCATTCCGTCCGCAGTGCGTGTGAGCAGCTTGGCAAGCGCTGGGCACAGGGCGTTCGGGACTGTGAGCGCTACTTATCCCCACCGTCTATTCCCTAAATCCTGTCTTTCTCTTAACGAACGCTATCGCGGGCTTACTGTGAGGAGCAAGCTCATGACAGTAATGTGACCTGGCGTCACTACCACAATTCTTTTCTGCGACGAGGCCTATCGTCCGCCATTTAATACTAAGCAACCTAATCCGGAGGCACCTACCGGGAATCACTCGATCGGTGGGTGTCCTTTTTATTTCCGTCGTCGTCATGCCACTTCTCTGCCTCGGCAGGGGCCAATGCAGATGCGGAAGAACCGCCAAATATGGCCAACCCAGTAAGGATGGCTACATGTAGTCCTTTATACATTCTTCTTCCTTGATAAATTTGCAGAGTTATTATTTTTGATTATCCTTTCGAGCTCATAGAGCTCTCGATTCAAGCAGGATCATAAGTGCACTAGTGCGTCAATATTTTACTCTGACCCCAATTATTCTACTGGGGATCACTCAATTGGTGGGTGTCCTTTTTATTCGTCTTCTCCATCCACACATCGTTTTTGCTGCGAGGCTAATTGCCCATCATCTAATACTTGGCAGCCGGCTTCGGAGTGGTCTACAAGGAGTTGCTCAATTGGTGGGTGTCCTTTTTATCTTATTCACTAATTGAGTCAAGGATTTCGGGAATTTCATCGAAGTCATTAACCCACATGATTTCAACACCGAATGAAGCAGCGTCATCATATTCAAATTTATGTACAACCTTAATTAGTGTAGTGGCGATTTCTTCAATTTTTTCTTTGTCCGCCAATAAGTGTTGAAGCTCATCTTTTTGCAAGGCCAAATTCTTGATGTGCTCAATCACGCTAATGACTGAATATTTTTTCTTAATTAAGTAGTGCTGAATATTCTCATTCCCTCGTTGATCTTTAGCAATTTCCAATAATCTTCTTAAGTTAGGATCAGTAAAAGAATGACCGATAAATAAACAATTTGTATCCTTAAATTTATTAATTTGGACAAGATTGCTCCAGCTATAGAAATCTGAATACTGTTTATGGTAGCCGTCGTCACTTAAAATGACTGAATGCTTATCTGTTATATTTCCTCTTCTGGGGAGGTAGCCGTGCACATGATAGATTGGTAATTCATCGTGTTTTGGGTTTGCACCAATTTGATAAACCGACTTGAACTTAATCCCTAAACCCAGGTCGTTTAGATGATACTCCAAAATGTCGTCGTAGTTATATGTAATTACTGAATCTAAACTTGGGCTCTTACCTGGTGATACGCATAGCTTTACAATTGAGCGATATGTAAGCGATGTTTGATCTTCTATGTTTTCATAGAGTGCGTTTCTCACCTCAGTTTCAAATGGAAACTTTCTACCGCCTTTTTTTGTCTTCTCTTTGTCGAAGTGTAGCTTTAAGTATCGGGCGGAAATGATAGCGCTAGGCCCAAAAACTAAGTTAAACAAACCCGAAACACTTAAATTATCCTCATCTGAGCTATCAAGAGTTTTAGCAATCAATCTTTGAAGAAGCTGGTCCCATGTAGGCAGCCCATAATCTAGAGAAACACCCGCACCCAAGACCAATGCAAGCGATTCATTTTTATAGTGTTTTTTTAGCTCCGATACTGATTTTTTAATGTCTGAATCATCGAAGTCACTTACGTTTATGTAGAGACTTTTTATCCTCTCACTTAATCTTAATATTGACTCGTCTTCAATGTCGCTATAAAGCTTTTCCATCAGCTTTTTCGTGAAATTTGACTTTTCAGAACCCAGGCGTGTACTTACTACCCAACTTCCATCTTTATTTTTTTTTATTTCAGACACGCTTGCTCTCTACACGATTAGTAAATACATAGGGTCAACAATATTCGGCCAAAATAACATTCTGGCGTTATCATCCGCGGTGCGCTCGGATGTCCAAATTTTACTCTGACCACAATGGGTTAAGCTTGGCTACGAGCCATTCGCACATCAGTGGGTTGGCCTAGAATGCCAAAACGTTCCTTTTGTTTTTCTCGTTGTTCTGTTCATAGAACCTTTGCCCACTTGGCCAAGACAGTCTCAAAGGGGCCTTGATAGGCATACCGATTAATAAAAAATTTCTTTTCATCTTTTGGGAAGGCAGACGTGCAGTATATGAACGCCATTTTTTGCCAAGGGTCCATATTAGAAAATGATTCCTTATGCTCTCGCAACCAATCCACGGCACTATTTTGATATGCTGAAAGCATTATTTCTCGCCTTGCAAAGGAATCGGAGACGTTGAATATTTTGGCGAGCTTCGAAAAGTGATTTATGTATTGATTCCGGGAGAATAGGCTAAGGATAGAGAGCCTGAAAAATTCATTGTGCTTGACCTCATCAGCCTCTAGCAACTCTAAAAGTTGCGTTCCGATATCTCTCCATTGCGCTGGCTCAATGTTTTGTATCGAGGCAAGATAAAAACAGATGGTCGCAAGGCATGGCCCGAGCGAATCGAGCTGCTGAAGAGATATATCTATTGCTCCGGGGTGGCCAACCTGGGCTAATCTGCGGTAAAACCACCTAAGCCGAATATAGTCAACGTCCCCCTCACTTAGATAGTCTTGGATTATTTTACCAACGATCTTTTCAGAGAACTGCGCCCAATCGGTTTTCGACATAGCATTATAAGATATGCCCTGATATGGATTACCTCCTGAATATTTCTTGATAATACCAAGCAATCGGGCCTCCTCTCTATCTATAGGACGATCCTCTATCATCTCACGGCACAAGGCCCTAAATTCAGTCGGCTCAATAATTTTAGTTTTGTGCCTCTGTAGCATTAGGCGTTGCTGCCGATCTAGGACCGACGCAACCGTTGCCAATGTCGTTTTTGCATCCTTTATCGAATCACAAAATACAATTATATCGTCAGCATATCTGATAAATTCAAAGCCGCTTGCTTCAAGACTATTATCTACTGGCACCAATGTAGCTTCAGCTATAAGATGTATCGGATGTGGTCCAATTGGTACTCCTCGAGAAACTCCCGCCGTAGTCGATTCAAGCAACGAAATTATCCATTTTATCGCCTGATTAGGAAGCCCAGACTCTATCAATTGGTTTTCCACTGTATGGTGATATATTTGATTATAGAAATCAGCTATATCTAAATATAGAACTACTTTAGCGCTACGTGACAGTAGATTTGCTTTCGTCCAAAAGTCATTCCAAGCATTTTTATTACTATACAAACCATCTTCGGCTGTCGGTGAAAATCGGTAGCTAAATATTTTATCTGGACTCGCCCTTCTATCTTCGATTCCTTGACCAAATTGGTGCACTATAGCGGATAGCAATAATGAATCCTGAGGATGCAATTGCGTCGCCTGTCTATATGAAATCTCGTCTTTAGGAACGATGAAACGCCGACAGGGCATGGGCGTAAACATTCCAAGATCTTTATTTTCGACGGCGCGGACAAATTCTTCCGATTTATCTTTTATAGCGTCAATCTCAACTATCTTAGGGAAGAGATCGCCATCAGAATGATCCGAGATGAATTCGATCGCCCAATTTATCGAATCCCTACAGAGCGTCATCTAAATTTCCTTAACTTTGGTATTAGTTTGTTAAATTGAGCGGACAGCTCTTTCTAACTTTTTCGTGTTAATCTGTTCGCGGAGTCATGGCCCAGTATAAAAACCCGCCCCCTCTTTTACAAATAAGAAAAGGCATGAATCGGAGTCTAACGAGACTTACCTAATTGGACTTAATTGAATTACCCTTTCGTGGGAGGCCTTTTATCGGCTTTTATACTGAGGTCGACAAAGCCAGACCCAACGATAGCTTAATTAGTCGGCAACCCCAGCCTATCGAAAAACGCTTTATTTCGCTCTCTAGATGCATTTACGAGCTGATCAAACGAAATAACTTCAATATATGCATGAGAAGGCTCGTTGTACCCAAAATAACCCATGCCATCATATGTGATTCTAAGATTTGCTCGACGGCAGCGTCTACGCATTGACTCTGTGAGATCACATAAGACGTAGCAATAGCCAGGGACATCTTTACTACCAGGAATGGGACGGCCAGATTTTGTTGTCACTTTTCCCTCTCGAACCCGCTCTAGATAGCTTAACGTCTGGTCAATCGGGTCTTTGTCTTCCCCCTCTTTCATATCGTTTCGCATCGGGCGTTTTATTTCGACTATCGTAATCGAAGCTAGGGGGAAACTATCTTGATCATTAACCAGAATTGGATTATCGAAAACACGGACACCGAGAATGTCAGGTTCTTTAGTGGAGTCAGACTCAGTGATGGGCATGGATTTAATCGTTTTATCCGATGCCAAATAGTGGTGAAAAGCCATTCTTTCATCGACAAGCCACAAATTGCATGAGTCCAGTAAAATCTCATCTGAGCTTGTACGCATGGGCATGATTAACTCATGAATCATTTCCTCCCTAGCATACTTTCCGTCGGTGCCACGCTCGATAGACTTCTGGAGAAGATCAATTATCACCTTTCTGTGTGATACATAATTAGCTAGGTCTGATTTCTTTATATCCTCTGCTTTTTGTAGGTAAGCTTGTAAACGAGGCTGATAGTCATTGGTGTAGTCATATGCTTTGGGCGACATTACTTCATGCCCTTCACGAACAAGCTCGCGCTCAAGCTCGTACCAGTGTTCATGCAAATGTAGTTCTAGATCTTTATCTGATATTTCTGGATCAACAACTAGTTTCTCTCTTGGAACATAACGTTTAATTGGGCGAAACCGAGGGGCCTTGCTCGAAATAAAACTATCAATTCTATTTTCGCCAGCACTTATATTGCGCTGCAGAACGTCATGAAGAAAATTTTGGGCACATTCTAAAATTTTCTTACGAATAGCCTTCAAGCTTAGCTCTGACTCATCAAAGAGTTCACCTAGGTCTTCAGCGAGATCAAATGCTGTTCTTTCGCTACGTACTCGTTGATCTAGATAGGAAGATGACACATAACATGCGTAGACGAATTCCCCTGCGTCATCTTTTAGCCTCGCATATAAACCCGGTATTTTCCCGTGAATGTTTTCTTCCTTCACCATACGCCCGTCAGCACAAAAAGCTATTTGATGCTTCTTGGTTGCTGATGCTCTATACTTAATGTGTGTTACTTCAAAGTCTTCACCCTGAATTTTGACTAACTCCGAGCGCGCCGTTTCATGCATATAGCTATCATACAATTGATATAGCCTTATTAACTCATCGCCATCCTGTACAACTATTTCAGGTGCCCCCTCAGGGCGAACGAAGTACCATAGGCAATGCTCCAGCAGTTGATTCGCAATGGAGAGTGCGGTTTTTGGGACTGCCCGCTGATAATTTTTCCCGAAACCGATTAGTCGGACGGTCGTCCCGGTGGCCTTTTCACCCGAGCTGTCCAAACGCGCACTATAGACACCTTTATTTTCGTCAAAACGAAAATAGCGGTTGGCGCTCTTAGAGCCTGACTCGCAAAAAGTACTATTAATTTCGACCAAATCGAATGCTTTCAGCCACAGCAAGCGCCCAACACCGCGACATCCTTTTGCAACCTTGTGATCCGAATCTAATGTTTCAAATGATTGAAAATTAACGTTGTCGAAACCGCATCCGTTATCGATTATTGTAAAAGCAGTGATCGGTTCAGGGCCTTTTTGATCTAGGTCCAGTTTCTTCTGGCCATCTCTTTCAACTCTTACTGTAATCTGCCCACGTTCCGCAAGATTGCCTTTTTCTTCAATAGCGTGGATCGAATTTACTACGGCCTCGAAGACAGGCATTAAGCCGTGACTCCTAGGCAAAGAAGTGTTTCTCAGCCGGCCCTTAAGATTTGTATAGAGGCTCATTAATCACTCCGTTGATACTATTTTAGACTTGGGCGAACTTCACACTCTTTAATGAAAATCCCTAGTAGTTAATCCATAATCACCAATCATTGGTGAGCTTCATGCCGTCATTAAGATCTACTGGGCTGATTAAATACCTTGATATTAGTAAAAGTCAGCTGAGCCTAACTGCCCCTCCAACATTCCCATCGGCAAAGCCCCATTAGCCAAAACCGCATCATGAAACGCCCGGATATCAAACTCATCCCCAAGCGCCTTCTCGGCCTTCGCCCGCAACTCCCGAATCTTGATCTCCCCCATCTTGTAAGACAGCGCCTGGCCCGGCCAGGAGATGTAGCGGTCTACCTCGGCGCGCACGTTGGCTTTTGACAGGGAGGTGTTGTCGGCGAGGAAGTCCAGTGCCTGCTGGCGGGTCCAGCCCTGGGAGTGGATGCCGGTGTCGATTACCAGGCGGGCGGCGCGCCACATTTCGTAGCTCAGGCGGCCGAAGTGCTCGTAGGGTGTGGTGTAGATGCCGTCCATCTCCTTGCCGAGGCGCTCGGAGTAGAGCGCCCAGCCCTCGCCGAAGGCGCTCAGGTACAGGCCCTTGCGGAATTCCGGCACGTTTTCCAGTTCCTGGCTGAGCGCGCCCTGCAGGTGGTGGCCGGGCACGGCCTCGTGCAGGGTCAGGGCCGGCAGTTCGTACAGCGGGCGCTGGTCCAGGGCGTAGGTGTTGACCCAGTAGGCACCGCCGCGGGTACCGCCGATGGCGGCGGGATTGTATGAGGCGGTGGTGTAGTTGGGGGCGATGGCGTCCGGTACCGGCAGCACGCCGTAGGGCAGGCGCGGCAGCTTGCCGAACAGGGCCGGCAGGCGGTAATCGATCTTCTTGGAGATATAGGCCGCTTCCTTCAGCAGCTGTTCCGGGGTCTCGGCATAAAACTGCTTGTCGGTGCGCAGGAATTCGGTGAACTCCTCGAAGCTGCCGTCGAAGCCGCTCTGCTCGATCAGTTCATCCATTTCCGTGCGGATGCGCTTTACTTCCGCCAGGCCGATCTTGTGGATCTCGGCCGGGTCCATATCCAGGGTGACGTAGGTCTTGATGCCGTGGCGGTAGTAGTCCTTGCCGCCGGGCAGCTGCTCGGCGCCGATGCTGTCGGTGGCGGCCTGCATATAGTCGCCCTCCAGCAGGTCGGCCAGGCGGGCGAAGGCCGGGGTGGCCACTTCGTCGATAGCTTCTTTGCCCTCGGCGCGCAGGCGCTTCTGTTCCGCGGCCGGAATGGAGGCCGGCATTTTCTCGAAAGGTTTGTACAGGCGGCTCTCGGTGGGGTCGTCGTACACCTGGGCGCGCACGGTGGGGGCAATGCCCTGCACCACGATCTTGGGCTGCACGAAGCCGTCCTCAATGCCCTGGCGCATATTGGCGATGTTCTCGTCAAAGTAGCGGCCGAAATCGCGGATGCGGGCGATGTAATCCTCGTAGGCTTTGACATCGTTCATGGCCAGGCCATCGTTGGCCTCCACGGCGGAGTTGTAAAAACCGTAAAAGGTATTGAAGGGGATGCGGTCGAGGAACAGCTGGTTGCCCTCGATGGAGTTTTCCAGCACCCAGGCCAGCAGGTCGCGGTTGATGCGCTGGTCCTGGCTGAGTTCGTCGCCTTCAATCTGCTGCAGGCGCTTGAGGAAGTCCTGCTCGGCCTTCAGGCGGCGGGCGCGGTCCTTTGCGGTGACGCCGGGCAGGCGGTCGTTGTAATCCGGCACGCCCATGCGCCCGGCCATGATCGGGTCTTCCCGCAGGCTGTACTGCCAGTGCTCGTCGATGATCGCCTGCAGCTGCTCGCCGGCGTCGGCGGCGCGGGCGCTGGTGGCTGTGGCCAGGAAGAAGGTGGATGCCAGCAGGATGGGCAGGAAGTGCTTCAGACGCGCCCCCAGGATGCTCGCCATAATACGCTCCGCGATTTTTATGCATTGTTGTTATCGAGCCGGCGCCCTTTATTGTGATGCTGCTTTTAAATGCAGCTTTGTGACGCAAGCCACGAAACTCTACCACGTGTGTCGCAGGAGTGAACCGTTGGTCGGCAGTTTTCGATTACACGACATTGCACCGGCGTGCCGGTTTAATGACGCGCCATTGGGCGGCAACGCCGGCGGGGCCGTTGGCGCGTAACTCTCTATTTGCGAGCAACCCCACGCCGGCAATGCCGCAGTTCGCGGTTGGCACACGGGTACGAACTAGACTTTCCTGAGTATCTCGCCACGGTATGTGGGTCAGTGCCCACATACCGGCGGTGAAAGAAACGACGGGCAAGGAAGTCGGGGAAAGTGGTATGCAGGGAATTAGCGGTAAAGCTTGTGCGTTGGTTGCCGGCACCCGCCGGGGCGCGGTTTTGTGGCGCCTGTGGGCGGCGCTGGCATTGCTGTTGGCGTCCGGCGCCGGCCACGCCACCGAGGGCGGTATCGGTTACTACGTGCCCGGCTCCATGGCCACCATGATCGACCGGGCGCCGGTGCAGGAGGGCTGGGTGATCAAGCCGCAGTACATGCACTACAGCGGCGATTTCGCCGCCGGGGCGGAAACCCCCATCGCCGGCCTGGTGGCGCTGGGGCTGGATGTGGAACTCGATGCCTTTGTGCCGGGCCTGCTGTATACCTTCGAGAAGAAAGTGCTGGGTGCCGACTACACCCTGGGCGCCTTCCCCTCCTGGGTGGATGTCACCGTCACCGGTACGGTGGAGACCCCGCTGGGCAATTTCAGCCGGCGGGATTCCGTGTCCGGGCTGGGCGACACCACCCTGGTGCCGGCGCTGATGGCCTGGGAGGACGACTGCTGGCAATACAATTTTGCCGCCTTTGCCCACGCGCCCACCGGCGACTACGAGGCCGGCCGGCTGGCGAACGAGGGGCTGAACTACTGGGCGCTGGACCTGGTGGGCGGCGCCGCCTACACCAACCCCGCCGCGGGCTTTAATTTCTCGGCGTTTGCCGGGGTGATGTTCAACGAGGAGAACGACGATACCAATTACCGCAGCGGCCGGCTGTTCCACCTGGACGCCAGTATCCAGCAGATGATCAAGGCCGGCAGCGGTTTCCTGACCCTGGGCCTGAACGGTTTCTGGGCCGACCAGATCAGCGACGACCGCAAGCCGGGCATCATTATCCAGGGGGACTTCAAGCAGCGCACGGCGGGCATCGGCCCGGTGATTGGTTATATGGTGCCCAAGGGCAGCGAGAATTTCCTGGTGGAACTCAGCTGGCTGCCGGAACTGGATACCGAGAACACCCCGGAGGGGGATTATTTCTGGCTGAAGGTGGTGTACCAGTTCCAGCCGGGGGCAAACCGTTGAGGATGCGGGCACAATAGGCGCAGTGCCCAATCCATCAACGGGGAATGAATAAAAGCATGAAGAATATCTGTGTTTACTGCGGTTCCAGCCCCGGGCGCCTGCCCGAATACCGCCAGGCGGCCGAGGCGCTGGCGGCGGAGCTGGTGGCGCGGGATATCGGGCTGGTGTACGGCGGGGCCAGTATCGGCGTGATGGGCGCGGTGGCCGATGCGGTGCTGGCCGGCGGCGGCCGCGTGACCGGCGTGATCCCCGAGGCCCTGGCGGTGCGCGAGGTGCCCCACCCCAATGTCACCCAGATGCATGTGGTGGGCTCCATGCACGAGCGCAAGGCGATGATGGAGCAGCTCTCCGATGGCTTTATCGCCCTGCCCGGCGGCCTGGGCACCTTGGAAGAACTGTTCGAGATCCTCACCTGGGCGCAACTGGGCTTCCACCGCAAACCCTGCGGCCTGCTGGATGTGGCCGGCTACTTCCAGCACCTGGCCAGTTTCCTGGATCACTGCGTCAATGAACAGCTGCTGCAGCCCCAGTACCGCAATATGCTGCTGGAGGCGGACACCCCCGCGGGCCTGCTGGCGAGGATGAACGACTACCAGCCGCCGGCGATGGACCAGCGCCTGACCCGCGACGAACTCTAGCCTGTGTTTAAAATTCCCGGGCGGCCGCAACAGCGGGGCATGCCCGGGAAAATTCCCGCTCGCTGGTAGCCCCGCTTATACACAGCTTTATGTGGGAGGGATTTTTACGCCCCAACTGCCTTGTGGTGTGGCAGGTTAGAAAGCACTTACTTCACAATCCCCCACAGGCCCCGCCGGCCCGGCAACCATGAAGGTTCGGTTACTAACACATTCGTTGGATAGATCTGTGAATAAGTTTTGAGTATCCCCCCGGAACCGCGTGGTTACTGGGCCGGGAAAAAACGTGTGAAAAAACAACGATTTGCGGGTGACCCACGACAAGCACACCTACACAGCTAGCCGAACGAATGGACAAGAAAAGACCTTATAGCTCTGCTTGCAACATTCTTGCAGCGCTCAAAATTTGACCGGAAAATCAAAATCGAATCTAGCTATGTGTGCGGAAGCAACTGATTGTAAGCGCGGAGCCGAGCTCTATGTAGATCAATAGTCACTCCGCCTGCCCTCCCTAGTGATACGCCCCCTAGACTAACTTCAATAAGTTACTTATATAAGAGTGAAGTACAGTGCCAAGTCACTCAACCGATAAGCAAGCAATCTATTAATCTGGAAACTTGTCCGGGGCTCAGGCCCAGGAGTAGATAAAAACCTGCAGCGTGTACATCCAGTCCAACAGCTAATTAAAGGTTCAAGATTCATTTTCATAGCATCTTCTCAGCCTACCGCCGCTAACACAAACACCCTCGCTTGACCCGAAAATTTCAAATTATCTCCAAGATAAATTCATGATTATCTTAAACGAAGAAAAGAATTTTTACTTAAGAAATAAACTTACATTTTTTCGCGCCAACTTCTAGTCAAAGTAGTTTGCAGGCATTGCCTGGAAAAGTTTCGATTGATAATTTCCAATCACCATCGGAGGTATTTATTAGTAACAACTAAAGCAAGGATGCTACATGTTTTACTTAAAAATATTTTTCACCTACAGGTTAAAAAATTCCAAAATACACTATCTAACCACATCTTCCGAAAGATTCCGCTTGCCTCTATCCGCCTGCATAATTTTATCAATTTTTTCCTTTCCCTCTGAGTCACTGGCCAACAATCATGAATGTGCTCCGCCAAAAATTATGGAGTGCATCAATGTTACCGGTTATCCCTTGCCTGCCTACGCACCACCAGCTTATTCTCCACCAGCTGGACCGATCGCCCCCTTCCCCAGACCACCGGCACGACCTATCTATCCTAAAAATAAAGATCAAAAAAACAAAAATAAAACCCGCAAGAAGGAGTGTATAAAAAAATATAGGAAGGCCGAAAGGAATTGCAAAAGAACTTATAAAGTATATGGTACAGGGTTGTGCCTTTATCCTTTTATTCAATTTGGAATCGGCGCATCCGGGAGACTACCAAAAGCATTTGTTGGAAGTGCAGAGACCGCATCAGGGGTCGGCGCAGCAGCATTCTGCACGACGCTATATGATAAAGCAGCTAATTGGTGCCAGAGACAAGCTAAACTTGCTATTAAGAGATGCAAGTAATCACTGAAGGAGTAGCAAATTGAGAGATCAGCAAGTTGATTTTACCGAATTTCCAGCTGGCAAAGTCGGGAGTGAATCAGGCTCAAAGCAAACTGGCAGAAAAAAGGGGTATTACCTATTTATTATCCTATGGATAATAACGGTGCTTAGCTGGCTAATAATTGACCACTATATCGCAAGCAGTGAAACTTTCAAATCTGAGGACAATTTTTTCCGCTATTTAAATGCTGCAATACACCTTATAACTCTTGGTTTTAATTTACGCGCTCAGCTATCGAGTTTGGATTAATGGATCCGACATCAGGGAATCGAAGCCCACGGGCATTTTAGTAATCTTATAGATAAACGTTCATAAGTAAGCTAAATAGGGAAGAGCCAGGAAGGCTATGCTTTTTAATAGAATCGAGTTACTCAAGAAACGTGATTACGCACGTTATTTATCTCTTTTAGCTCTTCTTTTGGCACTGCTGTACACCATTAGTGCTACCTATTTAAAGCGACCCCACATTAATAGCACCCCTGAGAAAGCAGTCGAAGCCAATCATGTCCGCTCCGGTTTGGAACCTAGCCGCTCCTTAGACAACAAGACTATTGACGAAAGAAAGCATTCCCCTATCGAAATTCTTGATGCGCAAGAGTTATCAGTTCTAGAAGCCGACTCGCAGCAGTGGAGGAGAAAACGGGGATACTTCAGCGAAGAGGAGCTGGGTCCCTATATGAGTTATGACCGGAAGACCCTTTGGAAACTCGCGAATCAGGGAGATTTAATCGCACTGGATCTTTGGGCGGAGACCCTTGACAGGGAGGGGTACGAAGAAGAAGCGATAGAAACCCGGCTTTTATCTGCCGCTTATGGAGCGACTGAACCACTGACAGAAATGGTCTCTATCTTCCGTACAAACCTCTGGTCCAATGACTTAAATGAAGATGATAGGGTGGTCAACCTTAAGTCAATGCTTGTCTACTCTGAAGTTGCCGCTATGCGAGGGGATCCGGAGGGAATTCTAGTGAGCCTGCATGAACTCCATAGAAGTGGCATTTCTCTTAGTGAGTCAGAGAAAAGGAATATTTCTTCTTCCGCGAAAGAAATTTACGACAGCCTTACCAAACAGAGAGAAGCGATTGGCCTCCCATCATTCGATAATTACACCGACCCTTTTGTTGAGCTTCAGTTTAGCTTTATGGTCCACCCGATACCGAACCCGAGTCAGTGGGCATCTAGCTATATCAATGAGGCCCCCCAGATGGTAATTACCAATCCGGGGGAGTGATTCACTGGGGGAAAACCTACTACCAGATAACACGTCGTGGTAGCTGTTCAGTTAACAATATTTGTCAATCTGCTTTTTCGGCTTTCCTTTCACTGTCCCCAGCATCATTATCTGTTGCCGTTTCATACGGCATCTGATCCGCATAGACATCCCAGTTATCCACCAGGGTGTTCACCACGCGGCTGCCCACGCGGTAGGCGCTTTCCAGCGCGATAGGCAGGCCGGCGTAGTCCTCGCCCTCGCTCAGCAGGCTCTCGGCGGCGGACATGCCCGGGTGCGGCACGGTGAAGTTGCTGGCGGTGCGCAGCACCATCAGGCGGTCGTAGTCGGCCTTGCCGGCGCGGTCCAGATAGAACAGGCTCTGCGCGGTGCCGGTGTCTTCCATGGCGGAGGAGACGAAGCTGCCCTGCCCCTCGGTCCAGTAGTCCACCCACTTGTTCGCCCACTGGTTCAGGTGCTCGCCGTGCCAGAAGGTCATGCCGGCCAGGTTGTCCCCTTTCATGACGAACGGCTTGCGCTGTGCCGCGGGGTACTCGTCCAGGTGCTCGCGGTTGGCGGCGATGGTGGGGTCGTCAGGCAGCTCGACGTCCCTGGTGAGCTGGTAGGCCCACTCGGTGAGTTCACCGTTGATATGGAATACCTCGCCCTGGTTGGGGGGACGCTTTTCCGGGTAGGGGCCCTTGCTGAAGAGCGGGAAGATGCCGGTGCTCCAGTCGGCCGGGATTTCGCGGCTGTCGATCTCGTGCATCAGGTCGCCGTCTACCAGCCACTCGGCCCAGGCGGCGGAGCCGATGGAGCCGTCGGCCGGGTCAAAGCCGGAAATGCCGGCCACCAACCAGTAGGCCTTGGTCAGGTCGAAGCGCGGGTCCAGGCCCAGCGCCATCACCGCCGAGGAGGCGCGGTTGGTGCCCATGCCGGTCACCATGCCCAGCACGCCGGTCTCCGGGTTCAGGTACAGGTCGTGGTGCGACTGCGGGAAGGGGAAGCGCTGGGTCAGTTGCTGGCGCTCTTTCCACAGCTGGAACTCGCCGGCGGTATCGCCCTGGTCCTCGCCGATCTCGAACATGTTCACCACCACCACCTTGACCGGGATGGGTTCCTGCGCACTGGCGTCAGCAACCGAGCCGGCATCGCGCTGTTCGCAGGCGGCCAGGAACAGCAGGCCCAGCAGCAGCGGGATCAGTACCAGGGGTGATCGGATCGCCGTGTGGGCGAAACGGGCCGGGGAAAACTTTTTCAACATCTTTTTCTCTTCTTGTGGTTGCATGCCGGGATCAGGATGCATAGGGGCTCTCTATTCAGCAGTTCAGTTGGCGGCGGTGACCGGGGTGGTGAATTCACACAGGCCATACCGTTTGCAGGTGAAGCTGTGGCTGCGGGGCACGACATCGCTGAGCGCGTGCACGCCGCGCTGCTCGAAGCGCTTGCGGAAGGCGTCGATGCGCACTTCGTAGTCCCGCAGCAGGCGGTCCCTGGTCTCCTTGTCCACGAAGCTGTGGGCGAGGGAATTGCGGCCCAGGGCGACCAGCTCTTCCCAGGACAGGTTGAACTCCTTCACGGCGACGAAGTATTCGTCGGTCATGTTGGAATCCCACATGCCGCGGTCGTCGGTGGACAGCGCCACCGGGATGCCGGTGCGCAGGTACTCAGGAAACGGGTGCTGGCTGTAGTCGTCGACGTAATCCAGCAGCAGGTTGCTGATCAGGTTGATTTCCACCAGGTAGTCGCTGTTGCGCATCAGCAGCATGGTGTCCGGGTCGCTGATCAGGTTGACGCCGTGGCCGATGCGGCTGGCGCCCAGCAGCAGGGTGTCGCGCACGTGCTGGTTGGGCTCGTCCACCTCGCCGGCGTGGATGGCCAGCGGGATACCGGGAATCTCGCGGCGCAGCTTGCGCAGGGTGGGCAGGAAGCGCAGCGGGTGGCCCTTGTCGTTATCCTCGCGGCCGACAAAGTTGATGCCCACGAACAGGTCGCGGTGGCGGTCGACGAATTTGTAGATCCACTCCAGGTCCTGCTCGGCGTTGTCGGTAAAGCGCAGCAGGTAGTACTGCATGCGCACGGTGACGCCGGTGGCGCGGGCATCCGGTTCCGCCAGCCGCGCGCGGAAGATATCGGCCACCGCGTCCGGCGCGTAGCTGCTGCCGTCGGGTTTCTGGTAATAGCGCGTGCCTTCCATGGTCTCCAGGTAGGCCAGGCCCTCGCGGGCGAAGGCCTGCATGTTGCGCACCAGCATCTCGGCGTTGATATGCGGGTTGCGGCCCAGGTCGTTGAGGCGCTGCCAGTGGGTCTGGAAGAATTCCTCGCGGCCCTCGTGCGCCTTGTCCAGGCGGATGCTGTCCAGCCAGGCGGCCTTCTCTTTCGCGTCGAGCGCTTCCAGCTTCTTGTACTCGCCCTGCTCGCACTCGGACAGCTGCCGGTAGCTGGACTCCTGCAGGTTGCGGAAGTACATCAGGTAGGGCGCCATGCCGAACATGTTGCTGCCGTAACCGGCGCAATTGTCGATACGCACGCGGGTGTAGTACTGGTAGCCGCCGTTCAGCTTCTGGTTGGTGGCCAGTTCATACCACCATTCGCTGAAGTTGGAGCCGGTGAGGTGGTTGTGCAGGTCGCCGCCCTTGGGCAGCGCATACAGGAAGCGGTAGAGGTCGGCATCGCTGGCCTCGGCCTTGAATTGCTCGAACCAGGTGTCGCTGGCACTGGCGGGCTGCCAGCAGAGGCACAGCAACAGGCTGGCCATCCAGGTCATGGCCGGCTTGCCGCGGCGTGTGGGAAGTTGGCGCTTGGGACTGGTCTTGGGTCGGATCATTCTCGGCCTTTATCGTTCGGGATTGGTCCGGTGCTTACCGGTTGCCACACCCCGCGCACGGCAACTGCCGTGCGGGGGCGTAGCCGGGCCCGCAGTGGATCAGAAATTCTTACTGAATTCCACGCCCAGTACCCGCGGGTCATTGACGAAGCCGGTCAGGTTGTTGAAGTCGATCTGGCCCTTGATGTTCTCCTCGTCGGTGATGTTGCGGCCGAAGAACGCCACTTCATAGTCGTCGGCAAAGCTGCTGTAGCCGATGCGCAGGCCGCCCTCGAACTGGCCGTCGATGGTGTACTCCTTCGCCTCGTACAGCGCCAGGCTGGTCTCACCCTGGTAGGCCCAGTCGGTGTAGAAGAACACCTCGCCGGTGGTGCCCACGGGCTGGCTGTAGCGCAGGGTGAAGTTGTAGATGGTCTCCGGTGCCGACTGGAACGGGTTGCCGTCGATCAGCGCCAGGCCGTCGGCGGTCAGCGGGTCGGTGACGGTGCACTGGCCGGAGCCGCAGGGCGCGGTGGTGAGGTCCGCATCGCGGATCTCGGTATCGGCGAAGCCGGCACCGGCGGTGAGCAGCAGGTTGTCGGTGGCCACCCACTCCAGGTCCACCTCGAAGCCCTGGCCCACACCCTGTTCGGCGTTCAGCAGGCGGTTGAAGTTGCCACCGCCACCCACGGCGGTCAGCTGGATGTCGTCGATCTGGTAGTAGAACACCGAGCTGTTCAGGCGCAGGGTGTTTTCCAGCAGGTCGGCCTTGTAGCCGATCTCGAACGAGGTGATGGTCTCGGAGTCCGCCACCGAGGGGCTGCCCTCGAAGGCCACGTCGCGGGCCTGGATCGACTGCGCGCGGAAGCCTTCGGCCAGGCGCACGTACAGGCTGGAGAAATCGTCCAGCTGGTAGTTCACGCTGGTCTCCCAGCTCAGCTGGCCATCGTCGATCTCCACCGGGTCGTAGTCCTGCACGCTGGCGGCGCCGATCACCAGGGCGAAGCCGTCCACGTTCTGCTGGCCAACCACCAGGCTTTTCTCGTCGTAGGTGTAGCGCAGGCCCACGGTACCGGTCAGCGCGTCGGTGAAGTCGTAGGACGTCTGGCCGAACAGGGACCAGGAGGTGTTGGCGTGGCTGACAGTGGTGGCACCGAAGAAGCCATCGATGCTGGTGACGTCCAGCTCGGAATCGAAATAGAAACCGCCGGCCTGCCACTGCAGCGGGCTGGCGGTGTTGCTGGCCAGGCGCACTTCCTGGGTCAGCTGGGATACGTCCGCCTGGTCTTCGGTAACCGCGTCGAAGGGAATAAAGCCGGGGCCGTCGCCGGCCACACCGCCGTCGATGTCGCCCTTGCTCAGGCCGTCGGCGCCCTCGTAGGCGGAGATGCTGGTGAAGATCACGTCGCCCAGGTCCCACTCCAGTTTCAGGGAGGAGCCGGCGCTCTCGTATTGCTGCGGGTTGTTGTCGCCCTGGTTGTAGTAGACGGAATCCCGGTCGAAGTTATCGCTCAGCTTGCCCTCGGCGCCCTGCTCGAGGATGTTGGCGCGGAAGATGCTGGCGGTGCCGTCGAGGTCGCGCTGGTGCACGTTCAGCAGCGCGGAGAAATCATCGGTGGGAGTCCACAGCAGCTGGGCGCGCCCGGCCAGCTCGGTGAAACCGCCCAGGGCCTCCTCCTCGCCGGTGCCGCTGGGGCCACCTGAATAGGTATTGTCGATCCAGTCGCCGCGCTCCTGGCGCAGGAAGGAAACGCGGGCTGCCAGCTTATCGTCCACCAGGCTGCCGCCCACGGCACCTTCAATATTGGCGGTGCCCAGTTCACCGGCGGCCACCTTGGTGTAGCCCTCGGTCTCCCAGGTGGGCTTGCGGCTGTCGAACTTGACGATACCGGCGGTGGTGTTGCGCCCGAACAGCGTGCCCTGCGGGCCGCGCACCACTTCCACCTGTTCCACGTCGAAAATCGGGAAGCTCTTCAGCACCACGTTTTCCTGCACCACCTCGTCGAAGATGATGGATACCGGCTGGGAGGCGGCCAGGTCGAAATCGGAGTTACCCAGGCCGCGGATATAGAAGCGCGGCGCCGCGCGGCCGTTGGAGGATTCCGCGTAAAGGTTGGGCACCCGCGCTGCCAGCGCGAGGATATCGTCGCCCGCGGAGAAGATGCTGTCGAAACGCTCACCGGACAGGGCCGCCACGGAAATAGGCACGTCCTGCAGGGACTCCGCGCGCTTCTGCGCGGTGACGGTGACTTCTTCCAGGCGCTTGCCGTCGGCGGCCAGCGCCACTGCGGGTACGGTTGCCGCAATGGCAGTGGCCAGCAGGGCCGGACTAAACAGGGCGGCGGTGCGCGAGGAGAGGTTGGTTACCTTGTTCATTGGTGTTTTTCCTTTACGCGACCGCCGGCCGTCCCACAGGGGGCGGCCGGCGGCCATGGGTACTCGTGGTTGGACTGCAGTGTCCCGGTATCCGGTTGCCGCTCTGCTGGCGACTTTCCTGGCGGTGGCGTTGGGGAAGCGCTGCTCCCGGCCACCAATCGGTAACACGATTAAATTCGCATAGGCATGAGCAACGGGCGTGCCAATTTTTGGGGCACAGCAGCGATTATCCCGCTTCGGTGCCTCGCGCCCGTATTCTGTTGTGAATTGCCTGTTTTCCAGTGCCTTCCAGGCCGCGCAGTACCGCCGCTACAGAAACAGCCATGCATTAATGCACACAAAAAGTGCACTGGGGTAAAACGAACAGCAATTAAGCCCCAATATGGGGCGCCGTACAACAGCGACAGCAACGGGATCACCCCGCGCCTGTGACGCAAAACAAAAAGGCCACCCGGAGGTGGCCTTTCTGAAACAACGGGAAGGGGCGGTTACGCCTGCTCCACCGCCTGCTCGATGCGTCCGAAGATGGACTTGCCCTCGCCGTCGAACATCTCGATGGCAATCCTGTCACCGAAGTCCATAAACGAAGTCGCCGGCTTGCCGTCCTGGATCGTCTCGATCATGCGGATCTCGGCGATACAGCTGTAGCCGACACCGCCGGCTGCCACCGGTTTGCCCGGGCCGCCGTCGAGTTTGTTCGACACAGTACCGGAACCGATGATGGTGCCGGCACCCAGCGCGCGGGTCTTGGCCGCATGGGCGATCAGCTGGCCGAAGTGGAAGGTCATGTCCACACCGGCATTCGGCTCACCGAACTTGCTGCCATTCAGTTCAGACACCAGCGGCAGGTGCAGCTTGCCCTCTTTCCAGCTGTCACCCAGCTGGTCCGGGGTGACGCACACCGGCGAGAAGGCGCTGGACGGCTTGGACTGGTAGAACCCGAAGCCCTTGCCCAGTTCACCCGGGATCAGGCCGCGCAGGGACACGTCATTGACCAGCATCACCAGCTTGATGTGCTTGAGCGCATCTTCCGGGGACACCCCCATGGGCACGTCGTCGGTGATGACGGCGATCTCGGCCTCGAAGTCGATTCCGAAACCCTCGCTCTGCGGCATCTTCACCGGCTCGCGCGGGGCCAGGAAGGTGTCGGAACCGCCCTGGTACATCAGCGGGTCGGTCCAGAAGCTCTCGGGCATTTCCGCACCGCGGGCCTTGCGCACCAGTTCCACATGGTTGACGTAGGCACTGCCGTCGGCCCAGTGGTAGGCGCGGGGCAGCGGCGAGTGGCACTGGGCCTGGTCGAAGGCTTCGCCCGCGACCTCACCGCTTTCCAGTTGCGCGTGCAGTTTTTCCAGCTTGCCGGAAACCTGCTCCCAGTTATCCAGCGCGCTCTGCAGGGTCGGTGCGATGTCACCGGCCGGCGCCATGCGGGACAGGTCATCGGAGACCACGACCAACTTGCCGTCGCGGCCGGATTTAAGGCTGGCTAACTTCACTGTGCCTCCCCATTCTTGTTCGGATTGAATTCCCCTTCGCCGTGCATCCACGCGGCGTGGCGGGGCGCTTTCTTGGTGCGCGACCACTCCTCGAGCATGTCTTCGGCCACCCGCTTGAGCTCCTCGTGCATGCCGGGCTCGGCGGTGTTGGCCGCCAGCTCGATACGGTGCCCGTTCGGGTCGAAGAAGTAAATGGACTTGAAGATGGTGTGGTCGGTGGGGCCGAGCACGTCGAGGCCCGCATCTTCCAGCTTCTGCTTCATGGCCAGCAGCTCGTCCATGCTCTCCACTTCCAGCGCGATGTGCTGCACCCACTGCGGGGTGTTCTGGTCGCGGCCCATATCCGGGGAATTGGGCAGCTCGAAGAACGCCAGCACGTTGCCCTGCCCCGCATCCATGAAGATGTGCATGTACGGGTCGGGTTCCCCGGTGGAGGGAACCTTGTTCTCGGCGATGGCCAGCTGGAAGTCCATGCCCAGGAGATCGCGGTAGAATTCCACGGTCTCCTTGGCATCGCGGCAGCGGTAGGCCACGTGGTGAATACGCTTGATGCCCATGGGATCAGCCTTCTTTTGCCTTGTCACCGATCACGCCGCGCTTCAGCTGGTCGCGCTCGATGGATTCAAACAGTGCCTTGAAGTTGCCCTCGCCGAAGCCTTCGTCTTCCTTGCGCTGGATAAACTCGAAGAACACCGGGCCGAGCATGTTGGCGGAGAAGATCTGCAGCAGCAGGCGCGGCTGGCCGCCCTCGGTGGTGCCGTCCAGCAGCAGGCCGCGGGCCTTCAGCTCGTCGGTGGGCTCGCCGTGGCCCGGCAGGCGCTCTTCCAGCATCTCGTAATAGGTTTCCGGGGGCGGGGTCATGAATTCCATGCCCTGCTCTTTCAGACGGTCCCAGCAGGCGATCAGGTCGTCACAGGCAAAGGCGATGTGCTGGATGCCCTCGCCGTTGTACTTCATCAGGAACTCTTCGATCTGGCCGCCGCCACCGGCAGCCTCTTCGTTCAGCGGGATGCGGATCTTGCCGTCCGGCGCGGTCATGGCCTTGGACAGCAGGCCGGTGTACTCGCCCTTGATGTCGAAGTAGCGGATCTCGCGGAAGTTGAACAGGTCCTCGTAGTACTTGGCCCAGTAGTCCATGCGGCCGCGATAGACGTTGTGGGTCAGGTGGTCCAGGGTGTGGAAGCCACAGCCTTCCGGATGCTTGTCCACGCCCTCGATCCACTCGAAGTCGATGTCGTAGATGGACTCGCCTTCCTTATAGCGGTCGATCAGG
This sequence comes from Microbulbifer sediminum, assembly GCF_021729035.1. Taxonomy (GTDB): domain Bacteria; phylum Pseudomonadota; class Gammaproteobacteria; order Pseudomonadales; family Cellvibrionaceae; genus Microbulbifer; species Microbulbifer sediminum. Next base: position 112,021 of record NZ_JAJSAP010000009.1, read on the forward strand.
TACAGGGTGGCACCGCCGATACCCTTGATGGCCGGCAGGCGCAGTTCCATCGGGCCGGTTTCCACTTCCACCGGCTGGGCGCCCTTCTTGATCGCCTCTTCATAGGCGAACTTGGCGTCTTTCACGCGGAAGGCCAGGCCGCAGGCGGACGGGCCGTGCTCGCGGGCGTAGTAGTCGGCGTGGCTGCCCGGCTCGTAGTTGGTGATGAAGTTGATATCGCCCTGGCGCCACAGTTCGACGTCCTTGGAGCGGTGGCGGGCGACTTTCGAGAAGCCCATGGCGGTGAAGACATTCTCGAGAATGCCTTTCTCGGGCGCGGTAAATTCGACGAATTCAAAGCCGTCGAGGCCCATCGGGTTTTCAAACAAATCGGCCATGCGGTCCTCCGTTATCTCTCACTACAGCGCCACCGAGCGGGTGCGGCGGCGGACTCATTAGTTTCAGGTGCAACGAACTTAGTTGCACGTGTAACTAATGTCAAGCCGTGTGTCCGGTGCGATGCTGACGCACAGGGGGCTCGCGGTCACCGGCAGGCAGGATGTCCGCGTGGTTGATGCAAATCGCCCCAGTATCGCCGACTTTAGGCGCCAACTGCCCTGGCGAGCACAGCCGACCACCCTGTTTCCAACCACCTTGTTTCCAATGTGCGACTGGCGATGCCGGGAGGGTGTACAGCCGCTGTGGCGCACTGACCCGCGGGTCCCGGCCCAATGGGACCAGCGCCCGGCGGGCGCAGGGGCTAGAATCGCGGAATCCGTATTTTTACCCTGCCCCGGCTCCGCTGCTGCCGGGGCCGCTGAAACCGGGAGCGCAAGATAATAATGAAGAAGTTCAGCCTGTTCCTGGTGGGCGGTGCCAGCGCCCTGCTGCTGGCGGTCACCCTGCTCGCCCCGCGCCTCCTCGGCTTCTCCGTCACCCAGCTCGGCGACGCGGTGCGCGTGGCCACCGGCATGGGAGCAAAACTTGCCTGTTCGGGGCGATTTGTCTCCGGCTTCGACCGGGCACGGATTATGGGCGACCTGGCTTCCTATTCCCCCGCCACTCACCTGCTGCAACTGGACTACGGCGACAAGCGGGTGACGGCGACGCTGCTGGGACTGGGGCGCACCAGCGCCACCTATCGCGAGGGGCTGGGCTGCACACTGGATATCGGTGACACCGGGCCGCTCGATCGCGTCCGGATAACGCCGGTGGAAACCAGCGGGGAGGAATGGCCGCAGGGCTCTTCGGTCTCCTCTATCGACCCGGCCCTGCAGAAGCGGGTGGAGGCGATGCTGGCCGCGGACAACCGGGCCGGTCTGCAGACACGCGCGTTGCTGGTGGTCCAGGGCGGCAAGCTGGTGGCGGAGGCCTATGGTCCCGGCATTGACACACAGACGCCGCTGCTGGGCTGGTCCATGGGCAAGAGCCTGACCGCGATCATGCTGGGCCGGCTGGAGCACCTGGGCGTGGCGGACACCGGTGCGACCCCGGTATTCAGCCAGTGGCAGGAAGACGAGCGGGCCGGGATCGCCATGGAGGATTTGTTGCAGATGACCTCGGGCCTGGATTTCGACGAGACCTACGCACCGGGCAGCGATGCGACCGAGATGCTGTTCAGCGCGCACAGCGCTTCAGACCTGCCCATGGCCAGCCCGGCGAGGCTCGACCCCGGCAGCCATTTCTCATACTCGTCCGGCACCACCAACCTGGTGGCCCGCTGGATACACGAGCGCCTCGGCGGTACCCAGGCAAGCCTGGATTTTTTCCGCGAGGAAATCCTGCAGCCACTGGGCATGGCACATACGGTGTTCGAAATGGATCCGAGCGGCGTGTTTGTGGGCAGCTCTTATATCTACGCCTCTGCACGGGACTGGGCGCGGCTGGGCCAGCTGATGCTGGACCGGGGCGAGCTGAACGGCCAGCGGTTGCTCAGCGAGGACTGGGTCGAGCGCGCGGCAATGCCAAACAGCAGTGACAACGAGCCGCGCTACGGTTACCAGTTCTGGCTGAACCGCGGCGGCACCTCACCCCGCTACCCGCAACTTCCGGATGACGTTTTCCTGATGCAGGGCAACCGCCGGCAGCGGGTGCTGATTTCGCCGTCCACCGACACGGTGGTGGTGCGGCTGGGCTGGTCGGCCAGCCGCTATCCTACCGGGGAGAATTTCGCCCGGTTGCTGCCGGGCGGCTGATTTCCGGGCCGGGAACTCTCAGGCGGGCACCGGGTGTGGCCGGCCGGGAAATCGCGCCGGCGCCGCGGGCCGCGCCCGGGCCTGGCCGTAAGAAAGGATTTTGGCCGGATTGTCGTACACCAGCAGTCGTGCCTGTTCAGCACCCACCAGCTTTTCCGCGACGACCCGCCCCTCCTCCAGCAGCGGCGGGCGCCGTACCGGGTGGTGGGCATCGGTCGCCAGCACGGTCACCGCCCCGCGCTTCAACAGCTGGCGCGCGCGGCGTTCGGCGCGTTCGCCAAAACGCCCGCACAGGGAACCGGCGGTGACCTGCAGCAGGCAGCCGGCCTCCAGCAGCGGGTCGATTTTTTCCAGTTTCCGCAGGATATCCCGGTTGCGTTCCGGGTGGGCAATCATCGGCCGGACGCCGCCGCGGCGCAGCCACCGCAGCAGGGCCTCGGTGCCCGGGGGGATATGGCTGTGCGGCAGTTCCAGTAACAGCACGCGCTCCCCGTCCCAGCGCCCCAGGTAGGGCACCTGCCGGTTGCGTATCTGTGCCGGCAGTTCATCGGTGAGGCGCACTTCCGCCGCGAGCCCCAGGCGCAAGGGGATACCGGTCCGGCGCACGGCGCTACTGAACTGGCGGAACACCGCCGTCAGCATGTGAATATCGTGGTGGTAGCGGCCGGGGTGGATATGGGGCGTGAGCATGGCAAAGCCGATGCCATCGTCCGCGGCCGCCCGGGCCAGCGCCAGCGCTTCGAGCGTATCCCCAGCGCCGTCATCCACCCCGGGCAGCAGGTGGCAATGCAGGTCGATCAGGCGGCCGGTCGTCATGCCGCCGGCACCCCGGTGGCCGCGCCGTAGTAGCCGCCGTAATAACCCTCGCCATAGGAGGTGAGCCTGCTGGTGTCGAGCTGGTTGAGCACCACGCCGTCCACCGCCAGGCCCAGGGACTGGAGCCTGGCCAGCCCCTGCCGCACCACCCGCGCATGGGTCGCGTCGGCCTTCACCACGTAAAGCACGGCATCGGCCAGCCTGGAAACAACCAGCGGATCGCTTACCGCCAGTACCGGCGGTGTGTCCAGGATCACCCGGTCGTAGCGGTTGGCGAGTTCCGCCAGCAGGGCGCCGAATTGCCGTGAGCCGAGCAGCCGCAACGGGTCATCCGGGAGCTTGCCCGCACCAATCATGGCCAGGCCGGTTTCGCGGTCGGTGGCAATACACTCGTCCAGGGCGAAGCTGCCGCCGAGAATGTCCGCCAGGCCGGGCTTGTTCGGCGGCAGGCCGAAGTGGGCGGACAGGGAGGCACGGCGCAGGTCGGTGTCGACCAGCACCACACGCTCCACCTGGCTCAGGGCCAGCGCCAGGTTTTCGGCCACGGTGCTTTTGCCCTCGGCCGGCGCCGAGGAGGTAATGCTGACAATTTTGGCCGGCTGCGACTCCCGCCCCAGCAGCAGGCCGGTGCGCAATGTGCGAATGGCCTCGGTAAACCCCCGCTGCTCCGGGTTAAAGAACAGCCGGCCCGGCAGGGACCCGTCGTCCCGGGGTTTCACCAGGGGCAGCTGGCCAATCAGGGTCTGCCCCAGTTTTTGCTCGACATCATCGGCGGTGCGGACACCCGCGCGGAAAAACTCCAGGGCCAGGATCGCCAGGGCGGCGAAACCGCCACTCAGGACGAAGGCCGCCAGCACCACCAGGCGTTTCCTGGATTTTACCGGGTACTCCGGCGGCAGCGCCGGCTCCACCAGCTGTGCCGCCGGGGATTCGAAGCCGGTGGCCTCACTGGCCTCGCGAAAGCGGGTGAGGAAAGTGTTGTAGAGCTGGCGGTTTACCTCGACGTCACGCTTCAGTTCGTCGTATTTGATTTCCTTGCCGGCAACGCTCTGGATATCCACCTTGTTTTCCGAGAGGTCCCGTTCCAGCTCCGCGACCTTGCGCTGTGCGGCCCGGTAATCGCCCTCGATACCCTGTACCAGGCTGGAGACTTCCTGCCGGAGCTGGGCCCGGGCGGACTTCAGTTCATCCCGGGCGGCGATCATGCGCGGATGTTTCGGGCCGTAGCGCTGGGCCAGCTCGGAGACACCCAGCGCCGCCGAGATCTCCACACTCTTCACGTTCTGGATCAACGGGTGATTCATCACCTCGGGCAGGTTTTTCAGCGACTCGAAGTCGCCGCCGTTTGCGCGGATATTGCGATAGAGACTGCCCAGCCGCTTGGCCTCGCGCCGCGCTTCCAGCAGTTGGTCCAGGTTGTCATTGAGTTCCTGCTCGGCCAGGCCACGCACCCCCTGCACATCCACCAGCCCTTCCTGCCGCTGGAACGCCTGCAGTCGTCGCTCGGAGTCCTCCAGTTTTTCCCGCAGGCCGGAAAGGCGATCATTGAGCCAGCTGGTGGCCCGCTCGGTCACATCCAGTTTCGCCTCCATCTGCCGCTCGACATAGGCACGGGCCACCGCATTGGGTACCGCTGCGGCCAGCTCGGGCGAAACGGCCTGGTAGCCGATTTCCACCAGCTGGGTATTGCGGATCGGGCGCACGGTCAGGCCGGCCTGTACCACCCGCACCAGATGGTTGCGCTGTTCGGCAGCGTCCACTGGCTCCTCCCCGCCGGCATCCCCCTGGAACAGTGCCGGCAACAACCGCTGCAACAGGTGCGGGCCGCTTTCCCCTTCGTCAAAGGCCTGGTAATTCACCAGGTCCAGTTCATCCACCACCCGCTCGGCAATGCCGCGGGACCGGAGTATTTCCGCCTGGGTCAGGAAGAATTCCCGTCGCTGGGTACCGAAATCGTAGATATCCCGGATCGAGACCAGGTTGGCCTGGTTTGGATCGAACATCAGCCTGGCGGTGGCCTCATAGCGCACCGGCATTTGCCAGGCAAAATAGAAAGCCACGGCGGTAACCGGGATCACCACCAGGGCGATTTTCCACCAGCTGCGCAGGAGCAGCTGGATGTAATACAGGATGTCGATGGATGCCGACTGGCCTGAGTCGGCGTTCATACTGGCTGTTGTCATATTCAGAACAATCCCTGCTCGACCGTGACTACGTCGCCGGGCCGCAACTGTGTATTCAGGTTCGCCTCGATGCGCCTGTCGGCTGTGCCACTCTCACGCACGATAAAAATGCGCCGCTCGGAGGCGCGCTCGGTGAGCCCCTGGGCCAGCGCCGCGGCCTTGCCCACTGTGAGGCCCGGTCGATAGGGATAGCCCCCCGGCACCTGGACTTCCCCATAGATATAGAAAGGCCGGTACTCGACAATGGCGACACTGATACTGGGATTTACCAGGTAGTCTCCCTTGAGGCCCGCCACCAGCAATTCCTCGACTTCTTTCACCGAATGTCCGCCGATGCGGATTTCCCCCAGGAACGGGTAGTTCACCACGCCGCTGTCATTCAGCAGTATTTCCATGGTCAGGTCACTTTCGCCGTAAACCGTCACCTGGATACGGTCGCCGGGCCCCAGGCGATACTCGCCCGGTTCCGTCTGCGCCTGCGCGGTGACTGTCACTGGCACCAGCAGTGGAAATGCCAGCCAGGTTGCAATGACGATCGACCTGAAGCTTCTACTTATCATCACTTCCGTACTCTTGTTTGGGACCTGGTGGCTGCCCTTCCCCGGGCATCTTCAGATCTCCAGGGTGCAGGTAAGGGCCACCTGGTTCCTGTCGATACCCTCCAGGCCATTACCGGGATCCCGCTGTACGCTGTTGGCCGCGAAGCCGAGCACCATATGCCGCCCGACATCCAGGTTCAGCTGCACCCCATAGCGACGGGTATCCAGGCTGCCGCTGTCGGCCCCGCCCTGTGGCGCCTGGGTCGATTCCCCATAAGCCAGCGCACTGTTCAGGCGCGCCGACCACTGGTGATTCCACGACAGCGTGTGGGAGCGCACCTGCAGGAAATCCGCGCTGCCGAAATTCTGGCTCTCCTGCGGCACCTGCGCAGTGGTATAGGCAAAGGTGCTGTAGGACCTGGGCCGCCAGCTCAGTGCGACCCGCCAGAGATCGCCGTTGTAGTCGGACCGCCGCCCATCGTCGAAGTCTTTGTCCACCTGGCCAACACGCAGGTCGAGCGAGGTCCTGCCGGACCGGAACAGGTAACCGACAGTCCGCTCCTGCTGGCTGTTGCTCTGCAGGGGCACCGCTTCGGGTAACAGGTCGTAGTCCTGCCCGCTGCGGGTAACCCCGGCGACCAGGCGACTCGCCGGCGACAGTGCGAGGCCCAGCTCCAGCCCGGCCTCGGTTACGCTGCGATCCCTAAGGTCCTGGGAAAAATCCTCGTCCGCAGCGCGCAGCGTCAGTGCAGCCCCGAGGCGCCGATCATTACCGCCCAGCTCCAGGCGGCCGGTGGCGGATTCACGCTGGTTGCGGCCCGCTTCCACCAGGGGCAGCGCACCCGGCTGCCGGTCATCCGCGAACAGCGCGTCGATTCCCAGTTCTTCATGCAGGTCGCTGTAGTCAAGCCTGAGCGAGGCAGTGAATGCCGGTGCCGGCTGCCACCGCAGGTCACCCGCGGCGACATGATCCAGGTAGCCATCGGTGTCCGGCGTTGCGTACTCGCCGGCGCGCGCCTCGTAGGAGACCCCATAGCTGAGCGCTGATGAATCATCGCGAAGGCGCGCGTAGGGCGAAGCCACGCCCCGAATGCCCTCCACCGAATCGTCCGCCAGGCCCAGCAGGTTGTCGTCGTATATCAGCTGGCCGTGCATCCCGGTGGTCAATGTTGCCCCCCCGCCGAGGTTGATCGCGGCATTGCCCGTGGCACTCTGCAGTGCCAGTGTGATGGCCACCGGGAGCAGCAGGCTTTCTTTCCTTGAACTCATGTTTTTTCTGTTTTCCTGTCAAAACCGCTGTGATTCCCTGCCCCCTGCTGTCCCGCAGCGGGATTCGCGCGGCCTTCAATACGCATTCTTACCGCCAAATCCCTTCATTATTGTCATCAGCACAATGCGCAGGTCGAGCAGCACCGACCAGCGACGGATGTAATCCAGGTCGTGCTCGATCCGCTTACTCATCTTGTCCACTGTGTCGGTTTCGCCGCGCCAGCCATTGACCTGGGCCCAGCCGGTAATGCCCGGCTTGACCTTGTGCCGCAACATATATCCGCTCACCAGGCCGCGGTACTGTTCGTTGTGCGCGACCGCGTGCGGACGGGGACCGACTATCGACATCTGGCCCTGCAAGACATTGAAAAACTGGGGCAATTCATCGAGTGATGTGCGGCGCAGGAAGCGTCCCACGGGAGTCACCCGCCGATCGTTCTGGGTTGCCTGGACAACCTTATCGCCATCATCCTGGACCGTCATCGAACGGAATTTCCATACCATGATGGTTCTGCCATCCAGGCCGTAACGGCGCTGCTTGAAAATCACAGGGCCGGGCGAAGAGAGCTTTACCGCAATCGCTACGGCCAGCAGCAGCGGTGAAACCAGAACCAGGATGGCGGACGCGAGCAACAGGTCCTCGAGCCGCTTGACCCATCCATTGACCCCCTGGATGGGTGTGTCATAGATGCTCAGCAGGCTGGTTGCACCGATACTGTGCAGGCGGGCATGCAACATGTTGGCGACGAAGAAATTCGGGATCATGTGCACGGTTGCGGTGGTATCTGCAAGTGCAGCCAGGATATCGGCGATCTTCTTTTCTTCGTGCATGGGCAGCGCGATGAAAACCAGGTCGCAACGGTTGGCACGCGCCCGCTCGATCGCATCACTGACGTCACCAAGAATCGCGCGGCCGTCGAAATCCTCGCTACCGAAACCGCTTTCCACTGCGCCAGGCACCCGGTAGATGCCCTTGCAGCGGATACCCAGGTGCGGGTTTTCGTCCATTTCCCGCCACAGCCTCAGCCCGGCGTCGGAAAGGCCGATGATGACCGCCGAACGGGTATTCCTGTCATGGGTGCGCAACAGAAATAAAATCCGGCGCAGGGCATAGCGCCACAATGTCAACGCGACAAATGCGGTCAGGAACCAGAGGAGGACAGCCCTGGGCGGGAACTCGGCGTAATAGCCACTGAGATAGCCGGTAAACAGCAGGACGACACAGACGGCTATCCACGCAGCCGCTGTGGTGCCAACAATCCTGAGATAGCTTTCCGACCGCCAGGAGCGGTACAGGTCAACGGACTCGGCAATAAAAGCAAAACAGACCACCGCAAACAGGGCGACGATCAGCCAGTCCTTGCTGGGTGTAATGCCGAGCAACTGGAGCGCCAGCAACAGGCTGGTCTGCACCAATAAAAGATCAAACAAGCGGTACAGCGTGGTGACCCCACGCTGGTGAGTCCTTAACCATCCTTGGTTCACGATATCCCCCTGAGGATTCCTTTACCGGGCACTTCCTGTTGTGCGCCGGCCTGCTGCTGCCCATCCCCGCCAGCGAGGCTTCACTGCCTTCGAATCCGGGGATCGCGTATCGTCCGTCAAAATAGCGTACCAATTCAATCCGCAAACTGGTGCAAATTACGATTTAGTCGCCAAAAATATTTGGCGATAGATTTTAGCGCCAACTTTTTTGGCAGCTTTGTACCAACAAGCTGTGGCAAACATTTTTAACTACAGCGCAGCGTCCCAACTATTTCTTCGCTGCTCGCTGAGTGGAGTTGATTATTACCCAACTAATGATGCCTGCACGGAAAATATTGAGCAGGAAGTGTGCCAGAGAAACATGAATGAACGGGATTTTTTTTATTACGGTTGATCACCACCTAGTACACAGGTGCACACACTGGCACGGCTTTCTTCGCATCATTCGGTAATGATTTCAAAATTGAAAATATTTGAAGGCTTCGATTGTCAACACCGCGATCCCGTGATAAAAATTCGACTCCCGGCAGATCCGCCGGAAATTCCATGACGATACTTTTAAAACTGGGGGACAAGGAATGTCCAAAGTGAATCGCGTAGATCACATCACCTACGCCGTCGCAACCGGCATGATCGAAAAGTGGGGCTGGTACCACACTGAGATCGAAGGCGGCACTGTTTCCAAAATTGTTGCCGATGTGCGACCGGACGATCCCGACAGCAGCATGAAGCTCTGGTGTATTGACTTCGAGAGCTTCGGCGTTGTGCTGGTGGAGGGAATCGATCGGCTCAAGAAGAGCCAGGTCACCGAATTCGTAGATCTCCATGGTGACCATAGCGTCCAGCACATCGCATTCGATACCGATAGTCTTGAAAATTTCGTCACCCGCGCCATGTCCAGGGGAGTCAACTTCCGTGGCCGGCAGCTTGTGAACGACGACGGTTTTGGCAAGCTCAAGCAGCTCTTTGGCAAGGGGTACGCCCCGCTGAAAGCCTCCCAGATGTCATTCCCCGAGTATGTTGAGAGACCCCGCGGTGGTGAGGAAGGGACCGATCTCAATACCGATGTGCCGCAGAATACCGGCAAGAATTTCTACCAGCGTATCGAGGATGCCCGCAACCGGGGAGATGTATCATCGCTGACCGACTTCGCGGCCATGCCTGCTGACTGGCAACCGACCATGGTTCAGCGGGGTTCCCGGAACCTGCAAGAAGCCACAGCAGCCGGCGAAACGACCCTGGCCACCGCCTGAGTTCCACCCGGAAAGGGGCGGAACCACACTCGCGATGTTGCCGCTTCGCATTTTTCCCGCCCCAATGATCGTCCATGTACAGCAACCGGTGCCAGATAACAGACCGGCGGGCATACCGTAATGGATTGTCATCGATGCCGGTGGCGGCGGGCATTACAATGCGACGCAATGTACACAGGCATTCATCAAGGATCCTGATGATTCCTGCAGCACCGGGCGGGCTTTTCCCAACCCCCTGAGCGCCCGGGTATCGGGCGCCCCGAGTCCGGCAAGTGTCGGAGCTACCCGGACTATTTTTACATGGACGTAAGTTATGGCTTACCCGATTAAATCCACAGGCGCTGGAACTGGAGCGATACCCGGGACCGCAACCCCGGCCGACGATTCCCCAGCGCGCAGTTCCGCCGGTACCCAGAGAGATGCTGCGTCGCGAGGCGAGCCATTCACCTTCCTTGAGGCTGGCTGTGCGACGACGCTGCGGAACTGCGTTGCAGGAAAAATGGCGCCTGGACTGGTGCTGTCCGGGCTGGTTTCAGCCGCTTTCCGGCAAACGAGATTCGGACGGCTAGCCATTCGCTGCACTTTTCTGCCCGGGCATCGTACGCGGTCAATCGTGATCGACGACCTGGAGGGAAAGCACTTCCATGATGTGGAGGCGCAGGTAGGCCTTGAATTACAGCGTGCGGCTGAGGGGGAGCGGAACCCGCGAGAGGCGGAAACGACCCCTGTCCCCGTAGATGTCATCATCAGCCCCGAAATGCCATACGGCATGGCCTCCGAGGATCTGCAGAACCTTGTGGCGCCGCTTGGTGAGCAGCCGATTCTGTGGCTTTCCGAACAGGTGGCCGAGGCGTGCTGGCTGCTCCGGCCAGGCGATTCCAGCGCTGACTCCATAGCGCGGCTGGATTCCTACGTAACTGCTTTCGCCCTGAGGAGGCAGGAAAACGAACCCTTTTTACACGAGTCCCTGGACATTGTTTCTGCCGACGAACGGCGGACACAAGCCCGGTTTGGTCGACCCTATTGTGAATCCTCCCACGGTGTATTGCTGTTCGAAGCCGTGGCAGGGCATGCCCAGAGCAGGCCCGATCACACCGCACTTGTCGACAGGTACGGCACTACCTCTTATAGCCAGCTGGACAACCTTGCCAATGCAGCCGCGGCACTTTTGGCAGAATCCGGAGTGCGACGGGAAGACTATGTTGGCCTGTATATTGAACGTTCTCACCTGACAGTCGCCTGCCTGTTAGGCATCCAGAAACTGGGGGCGGTTTATGTACCGCTGGATACCGAGTTTCCCACCTCCAGGCTGGAGGCGGTGTGCAAGCAGCTCGAATTCCGCTGCATCATCTCGAGCCATGAAAGCCGGGCGAAGGTGAGCGCCCTGGTGCAACAGGTGATTCTCACTGAGCAAATCAGCACCCTGGCAGAGAGTGACACCCTGCCGGCGCCCGACACGGTGGTGGACCTTGACGATTGTTCCCATGTGTTTTTCACCTCGGGTACAACCGGGGCGCCGAAGGGAATCCTTGCCACCCACAGGAACCTGGACCACTCCCTTTCGGCTGCGCTGGATCGCTATGAATTCACTGACAGCGATCGATTCGTATCCATGGCGAGAAGCACATTCAGTATCAGCATGTTTGAGATGCTCACTGCGCTCCGAGTTGGTGGCAGTGTAGCCATCCTGGCCAGGGAGGACTTTCTCGACAGTGATCTGTTACTGCGGGCCATATCCGGTGCCAGCGTCATTCACGCGGTGCCTTCCTTACTTGCCCGCATCATGGATTGCCTGGAGACCAGCGCCCGGAGAGCAGTGATCACCAGCGCCGTACGGACCATTATCAGCGGCGGGGACACGGTCCCGCCGGAGTTACTGGAGCGGGCCAAGAAAATTTTTCCGCTGGCCAGGATCTTTGTCTGTTACGGCTCCAGTGAAACCAGCTGTATGGGCTGCACCTATGAGGTACCCCAGGATCGCACAATCGGCCGCACCAAGATCGGCAGGCCACACGCGAATACACACCTGCAAATACTGGATGGTTATGGTAATCCGGTGCCGCTCGGGGCGCCGGGCGAGCTTTATTTTTCCGGCCCGGGGGTAGTGCGGGGCTATATTGACCGGCCAGGCGAAAACCGGGAAAAGTTCCGGGAAATCGACGGCAGGCGGTACTTCGCAACCGGGGATATCGGACGGTTCGACCAGGAGGGATACGTCGAACTACTGGGCCGGAATGATTTCCAGGTTCAGATTGATGGTAATCGCGTCGAGCTGCAGGAAATCGAGCTGCAACTTAAAGCCTGTGACAGCATCCGGCAGGCAGTGGTGTCTGGCTGGGTGCCCGGCAACGGGCAAGCCACACAGCTTGTTGCATACCTGGTAATGACCGGTGATACAGCCCTGTCCCGGCCTGCACTGACAGCTATGCTGGCGGACCATCTGCCCGCCTACATGATCCCTGCGCATTTTGTGGTTCTGACCCACCTGCCAACAAATTTCAACGGCAAGGTCGACAGAAACCGGTTACCGCCACCGTCCCGTCAAAATTCCCTGCCTACCGGTACCGTGGCGGCGCTCCCGGGCTCATCCACCGAGGAGCGCCTCTACCGGATATGGTGTACTTACTTCCCCGAACTGGATTTCAGTATCCACGACAGTTTTTTTGACCTCGGCGGTAATTCCCTGAAAGCCGTACGAATGTTAACCGAGGTCGCCCGTACTTATGGGTTCGCGCCGCCACTGCGGACGCTCCTGACAGCGCCCAGTATTTCTGAACTGGCGAAGGCGATTGACAGCGGCCCTATTACCGATGACCGTCGGGTGGTAACCGCAATCACGAACAATCCGTCCGCTTCAAAGACCCTGTACTGCTGTAATGGTATTTTGCAGTATCGTGACCTCGCCACTGCCCTTGGCAACGAATGGCAGGTCTGCGGTGTGGCGTTGCCAGAGGAGGCCAGCATCATCACCGCCGGGGTTGCGGATGATTGGGACAGCGATATCACCAATTTCGGTCAAATTGTTGAGCGATACGCCGCTGAAATCGCTGCTTACCAGCCCCACGGCCCTTATTATCTCTGCGGGGCCTCATTCGGCGGCCTGGTCGCCGCAGAGGTTGCTCGGGTTTTCAGGAGTCGGGGTGAGGAAGTGGCCATCACGGCCCTTTTTGACAGCTGGTACCCGCGTCAGGTTGATTCCAGCATGGCCCGTGCAGGCGCCGTCAAAAAGCTCAAGTATTACATCCGCAAGTATGTTCTCCGGCGGCTACACACTGCAGGCAACGACCCGCGGGAGCAGGCCCGTCGCCGCGCGCTCGACCACTTCCGTCATGAATATCTCGATCTCGATATCCTCCTGTTCAAGGCACGGGACCGCGAGCAGATTTATGGATATCGGGCGGATCCCTATATTGGATGGGCGGGACGCGCCCGCTCAGTGTCACTTTTTGACGTGCCCGGTAACCATATTGGCATCCTGCTCTCCGGTAATGTCGAGCGCATTGCAGAGGTAATTCGGGAAAAAGCGCGGGATTATGCTGATACCCGGAAGAGCGCCGGCCGTGCCCGCAGAAACCAGCCACCATCAGCGCGGGCCAGCACCTCATGACGCCGAACTCGCCCACTACTGCGCGCCAGTTCTTCCCGGAGCTCGAAGGGCTTCGGGGAGTGGCAATACTGTTAGTGCTGGTCAGTCACTTTGGCCTTGCGTCTGGTGCGCTGGCATTTGTCACCGATCTCGGCCTTGGGCACATAGGAGTCAGGCTGTTCTTTGTACTCAGCGGCTTCCTGATCACTGATATCCTGCTGCGGGACCTGGAAGCCGCCCATGCCAACCGGCTGGGCTGGAACCGGGTTTTCCTCAAGTTCTATACCAGCCGTGTGCTGCGTATTTTTCCGGTCTATTACCTGACGATCACCGCTCTTTACCTGATTGACTTTGAGGGTTTCCGGGAGATCGCCCTGTGGCACTATGCATACCTCTCCAACCTGGACGGCGTGCGCTACGTCACCACTGAGGTAGGCACCGCACTGCGTCATCCATCGACCGCACATTTCTGGTCGCTGGCAATCGAAGAACAGTTCTACCTTATCTATCCGGTATTGGTCCTGTCGTTGAAAAGACGGGCCTTGCTGTTGGTACTCTGTGCAGCAATAGTCACGGCACCGGTATGGAGGCTGCTGTGTATTTTTGTACTGGACCCGCGCTACCCCCACAGTGGCCTGATGCTGCTTCCGGGGCTTATGGATTCTCTCTGCATCGGTGCCCTGGCCGCACTATACAGGAACTCACCTTCCCTATTCCCATCCCTGCCACAGCCCGTCATAAGGGGAGTGAGCCTCCTGGCGGGCGCGCTGGCGGCAGCACTATTTGTACTCAACGCACAGGATGTTGCGGTGCGGGCCTACCTGGCACTGTTTGACAGTACAGTCAGTGTTCTTTGCGCGCTGTTGATCCTGTACTTTATCGGCGCTCCGGGGGTTACACCGGCGGCACGCTTTTTGCGTCTGGCAGCTATGCGACTCGTCGGCAGAATCAGCTATGGCCTGTATATCTATCACGCCTTTGCAACCCACATCCTGTCCTGGCTATATCCCCGGGTTGGGCTCGCGATAGAACCGGAGTCCTCACTGCATACGGGGCTGCTATACATCATGGCTTTTACGATGGCTTACACATCCTGGCATTTGCTGGAGAGGCCACTGCTGGCGCTGAAACCCAGGCTGGCCAAGCGACTGGTGGCATCGACGGGCAAACTCCCGACGAAAGTCACCGTATAGGCTGTCAAGGCCGCATCCATCGGCAACCCCACGGAACCCTGTTAATTCACCATGACGACCCAACCCCTACACGGACGTATTGGCCTTTTCTTTTCTTCGCTACCACCACTGGCCAGTAGTGCCGGGATTGTGCTGGCATCCCAGGGTGCAACCATATTCCTGCGCCTGATCTCGACCATACTGCTGACAAGGCTCCTGGCACCGGAGGCATTTGGTGAGATTCTCGTGGTATCCACCATTACAGGCCTGATAACACTCTGCTCAGAGATTGGCCTGCGTGGCAGCATCATAAACAGCAACCGCGGTTTAGCCGATGCCGCCTATGTCAATACTGTCTGGACACTGCGCATATTGCAGTATGGCCTTGTTGGTGCAGTGCTGCTGGCGGCATCACTCTTCATACACCATATCTATCCAGGCATTAGCAATATTGATGAATACCTGCGTATTTGTGCGCTGACCGCACTCCTGACGGGACTTGCCTCAACCAAGGTCTTTCAACAGGAAAAACAATTGAGGCCAGCAAGGCCCGCCGCCATATTGCTGCTGGAACGGCTCATCTCTCTATTGACCGCAATCCTGTTGTGTTCTCTATGGCCCGATGCGTCATCAGTTTTGTGGGCCAACGCCATCGCCGTAACCGGCACGGTAATACTTTCCCACAAGGTGCTTCCAGGCGTCACGAACCGAATCCACATTGATAGGGCTGCGCTTCATAGCATATTTAATTACGGTAAGTGGATGCTTCCCGCCACAATCGTAACCTGGGGCATCAGGGACGGCTACAAACTGGGGATCAGCTTTATACTCTTGCCCGGGCTGCTTGGTTTTTTTGCCATTGCATCCAATATAGGGCTTGTGCTGGCTACGGTGCTACGCGAATTCAGTGAAAAATGGTTATTCCCGGTTTACTGCCAGAATAAGGGCAGTGCGAATAATGAAGCTTTATCGGCGAAAATACGGCTGGGCATTTTTGCTGTCTCCGCGATCTTCATCCTGGCCCTGAGTTCGCTTTCCGGACCGTTGGTGAGGCTTTTATATACGCCTGAATTTTCCACCGTGGCAGATTTTTTAGCGGTTGTAGTGCTGGGTTCCGGCGGGCTTATCGTTACTGCACTGTACTTGCCGGTACTTAAGGCGCATGCTGATTCACGAAGGGTATTCCTGGTTCGCCTGATCCAATTGGGCACTATCAGTGTCGGCATGTTCCTCGGTTACCTGTATGGGAACAGTGCTTACATCATAGGAGGAACAGCATTCGGCCAGCTGGCAGCAGGGTTGGCGACTGTTGCAGTGGCCCTTCCCTATTTCAATAGAAAAACAATGCTGCTCGATGGAGTTATTTTTTCTGTTCCAATGATTCTATTGTTACCCGGGTATATCAGCGAGCTGGCTGTTTCGCTGTCCACCCATGGATAATGGGGCAAAAATTGCCCCATTATTTCCCCGGATTAAACGGCCTCGTGGTATTTTTTCCCGGAGTCGATGGAAACAACCCGGGCTTGCTCCGCCCAAAGCCAGCTTGAAGGGACAGGACGACCCAGCAGCTCCTGCAGCGCAAGCATTTCTTCCCGATATCGGTCAAAAAGCCAGCTCTGGATTTCCTTTGGCGGCCTTTTCGGTAGCTCGACTGTCCTGGCCTTACGGTCTGCGATCGCCCGCACCCATCTGCTGGAACGGAATGCCTGGCGAATCCTTGACCGCAGGCTGCGAGGCAGCAATCTTTTCAATACCCTGCCCAGCATACTTTTCTCCAGTTCCTGCAACCATGCAGTAACCTTTTTTTCTTTATTCCACTGGCCTGCCGCATTGGCACGCTGGAATGTTCTACCTCGAATGTGCGGCACATTCAGGAACTGGTCCAGCTCTTCACTGTGCCGCTCCGGATCCGCCAGAAGCTCATCCAAAATGAATACTTTTACCTGTTCCCGGGGGAAGTACTCAAGGTAAGCGCGCAGGCACTTGCAATAGAGCCCCGCGTCAATGATATCTGGCAGTTCCCGTACAGCCCGGTCGAAGTCGAGCACCGGCTTCCCCTCAGAGATCCGCTCGTTCATTCGATGGATATAGTGTGACCATGCTCTCTCTACTGGGTTTCTCAGCAGGTAAATAATTTTTGCGCTTGGCACTTGCATGGCAATGCGCTCGGGAATATTGCGCTCGTCCAGGCCACGGGAATAGCCCGTGGAGCAGTCCCCTAAAAGCTGTCCCGGCTTTGCAGCTTCGTAAAGCGCCTGATACCACTTGTAGTCATCTTGCGAAGCGTACCGGAAAGAAAAATACTCTGGCTCCTTTCTAGCCGGGAGAAATATTTGCGGGTGCTGCTCGAGGTAAAAGTAAAGTGAGGTGGACGCAGACTTCATTGCACCGATCACAAAAAAGTCTGGCAACAGCGGATTTTTCTTCTTTTCGCGTCCGGTTCCGCCAGCGTCAACAGAACGGGCTGCAGCAAATCCTTTTGCACGCATAATATTTCCTTCAGTGCTACATCATTGGGTGGTAATGGACTAATTCAGATCTATTGCCCGGTTCAGGTACGAATTCAATATTACTGGCGCCATGCTTTTATTGCGCGTGGATTTACGTTCCAGCAACTACTGGCAGCGTGAGGAAAGCAAACAGCATACAATTCTCATGCCAGACATAAGAATGGCGATGTTGATCACGCGCTGAGTACGCCCTGTCAGTTCGGTCCACAGTCCGCCTGGCAACTGCCAGACCCTGCTCCAATTCAAGCCCCGAATGTCAGCGACCAGACTTTTCCGATTTCGGTACCCCGGATACCAGCTGTATTTTATGCCAAGCAGGCCGGCCATGCATCGAAAACGCTCTGTTTTGCATGACTGACCGTCGGCAGAAATTTCGCTCTGGTTCCGGGAATTCGCTTTTCGATCTTGCCCAATCCGCCCGGATTGACCCGATGCCATTTTCAGCCAAACAGCGCACATTCCTGCACTCCTGTTTCGGTTAAGGCTCCTGTTTCTGCACCTTTGTGCCATTATCCGCATTCATGCAGCCCCCACTAACTTTGACTGAACCGTATCAGCGGGTTTGACGCCGTTTGCGGCAGTAAACGAATGTGCCAAATAGAACGTGTTAGTTAGCCTGCTGTACCAGCTGTTTCCTGGTTATCGTTCGTATTAGCCGTTTCGTGAATTTCTTCCGGTTCTCTATGAGGCGCGGGGTGACATGTAAAAGGTATAATCGTGTTCATGCTGTTCATGCCCCTGGTTCCCGGTTGTGGATCGATAATTCCATAATGCTCAGCGCCAGATTTTTCCTGCGGTGAAGGCATGTAGCCTCCACGCCCGTGTCCGTCCGCTGTAGGAATTGTGTTTGAGTTTTTTCCAGGCGGGTTAGCGCTTCAATTATTGCCCGGCAATGTCCAGGCTGTTCAGTTGCACTTTTCGCTTTTATTGGTTCTTTGTGACAGCTGGTCAATGTACGGGCACCAATATCAGTTTGGAACCACGTTTACAATTACGCTGTCCATCCATGACAGCTTATCTAATACGGATATTAACGATGTTCAGGCTTGCTCTTTCGATTTTCGTGCTGACGTTACTCACAGGCTGTGGAGGCGGAGGATCGAACGATAATGACGGGGCTTCGGGCAGGACATCCCTGACGAATTCGCCCCCCGTCATTACGCTGTCAGGTAGTTCCCGTATAGTGCTTACTTATGGCACCGCCTATAAAGAGCCTGGCGCAACAGCGGAGGATAATGAAGACGGGGACATCAGCGACCAGATCGTTATTGGCGGGGATGAAGTCGATCCATTTTCACCTGCCACCTATATCGTGACCTATTCTGTTGAGGATTCCGCCGGGGCCTCGGATAAGCGATCTCGCGAGGTCGTGGTGAATGATAACTCAGCTCCGGTGATATCGCTTAAAGGCAGTAGACGGGTGGTAATCCCTGTGGGCTCGGATTACGAAGATGCCGGGGCAACGGCTGAGGACCCGGAGGACGGTGACCTGACGGGACAACTTGTCAGCACCTCCAACGTTGATACGAGTGCTCCTGGCCACTACTGGGTACGCTACTCTGCCAGGGACTCCGGCGGGGTGGAAAGCACCAGAGAGCGTACCGTACTTGTTGGTCATGGAGGAGTTCAGTCAGACGATATCACCGCAAGACTGCGTTCACTCACCAGAACAGAGGCCGTTTCGCCGGAGACAATCTACTTTTCTGCCCAGGAGTCCACAGATGCCGCCTGTAGTGACCTGAGCGGCGGTTCGGATTCCGAGGCCTGTGCTACGGGTCAATGGTTTCGATACCACTTCGACTTTGATGATCCGGATTCAGGCAACTTCTCAACCACTGGTATTAGCCGGAACTCCCAGGTGGGCCCGTCTCCCCGCGCCCTGCACACTTTCACCTGCAAACCTGAAAGCAGCAACTACCAGGATGGTGCCTGTGAATATCGGGTGGGCGTTCGCGTCCAGTCGCCAGACCAGGCGTATGGCGAGGACTTCATCACCATCCGCGTACTCGCTCAGGAAAGTGCCTACGCCGCTGAGGATGTGATTTGCGTTTCTCCCACCAGCAACTTCTCCGGGTGCCCCCAGGGTGCAAGTAGACACGTATCCGTGCCGCAGCCAGGTGAGTTCAGCGGCAAGCGGGTCCTGCTGCATGCCGGGGAGCGGTTCGGCGATATCTGTATAGGCTATCAGGAACGGGACGTTACCGTGGCAAGTTATGGCGACGGTAAGCGCCCTGTTGTTCCGCTTGTCCAGGTCGGCGTTGTGGATCGCTGCCTGGACGTGCCGCGGACAGAGGACGCGCGGAGTTACCCCATGCTTGCGAAAGACGCACAGGGCCATATTACCCAGGGCTGGGCCTATGGAATTACGGTAACCGGACTCAAAGTGGGCCGGGCAATTACGGGGACGTCCGCCACTCTGGTCACCATGCACGACCTGGATATGGACTGGTCGGAGACCGGTGAGTTTCCCGGGTTTTTCGCCTTCGGTGACTCAACCAATTACTGCATGAACAATCCGAACGAGCTGGACTGTGACCAGGTACCTTTATCGTATGGGATTTTCTTTACCGACTCTGTGCAACGTGCGAGGAGCGACAACCTGCCTAATGTCAATATAGGCTGTATGAATAACTGCCTGATGGTGAACGGCGGCATTGCCGGCGTTGACACCAAGACGGCTATCGAGCATAACGCCCGGTTTATGGGAGCCTGGGGCCTGGTCGTTTCGAATGTCTGGTTCAGGGGGAACCATATCGGCCAGCGGGGAGGCAAACACCGGCTGACCCTTCGGCAGTCAGATGCTTTTGATCGGGTAGATATTAGCAAGGATCCTGAGGATTTCAGTCTCCGCGCGAATTACACTCGCCCAAGGACATTGTCAGGACATTTTACGCCCCATTTCAATTTTGTCTTTGACAGCATTTTCAACGATACAGAGATGGATCCCCAGCACGACTCAGCATCTTTTACTGAACTCGAGTCCGGTCACCTGTACTCCGGCTTTTTCAACAATGAGTACCTGCTGGACCAGGTGGATCAGAACCAGGCCCAGATGCGCCTCGGTGGGGTAAATATCATGGCCACGGACAACGTCTTCAACTCTGTCAATATGGAGTGCATCCTTGATAGCGATCACCCAGACGGCTCTGCGCTCCAGGATAATGACAGAATATTTACTGATGTAGCTGGTTGTGGTGCCACAATTGGTCGCGACTATGCGATACCGCTGAAGCCGGGCACTTAACAAAAGCGCCGGCTTATTCTTAAGCCCGGCCAAAGCGCCGGGCGGCCCTCCCTCACAGTCATCCTGGTACCGGCGGTTCCCCCCTGGAATAAGTGTTCCCAGCAGTATGCAATGTGTCACGGGCAGTGACGCGGTTATAGGTTACTCCGCCTATACAACCGAACAAAAACCAGAGCCAGGAGTACAGGGAACTGTTTGGTAGCTGGTTCATCATCATTAACGCGCCCAGCAGCGCCGCCCCGGCAAACAGTGACCGGCGCCGGGGGTCACTGGCCATTTTTGCAGCTTTCAGGGCGCGGAAAATACTGCCGGACATCAGCCCAAAGAGCCCGGCAAACATCACGAGCCCATAAGTCCCCAGCTGGATAATCCAGAAACCGTCTGTGACCGAGTCTGCCAGGCGATTCCTGCCCCATGCCCCCCAGCCCAGCAGAAGCTTCTCCCGTGCATGTTCCAGGAGGCGTTCCTCATGGTAAAAGCGGAAATCCAGGGACTGGGCACGGCCCTCCCCGAACAGCGCAGCAAAGTCGACAAATTCCCGATGTGGAAACAGGTCAAGAATGCAGAGCATTGGGTAGGCGATGACAATCGTACATATTGTTCGTGTTAACAGGCTGGTAAGGAATGCCGGCATGAACATGATTGTGCAAAAGCCGACGATTCCTATCAGCCAGGCCGCAACGGACTTGCATACGACAAGAATCAGAGCCAGGTAAAACGAAAAAAACACGGTTGGTACAGGCGAAATGCGCTGGCGTGCCCTGGACAGGATGGCGGTAATAATAAACGGGACCGTATAGAAAACGGCGAGAAGAAGGCCGTGGCCGATAAACACTACCGGCCTGAAGCCGCCGAAACGGACTTGCTGGGCAAAACTGTGCGGAAAGAACCCATAAAGCATCGTGTGGAGCTGTGGGCTCATCCGCGCCTCATACAGTACAAGCGGCGTATATACCAAAGCCAACAACACCAGAAGACGAAAGACCCTGATCAGGTCCTGATCCGTTCTCACCAGCGCGAGACCCAGGATGAAAGGCAAAATCATCAGGTACGTCTCTACGATGGCTGTCAGGCTGTCTTTTACCGTAAGTCCGCGGATAAAAATTTCACCATTGAAATAGGGCTCACCATTGGTGAGCACAGTGGCAACGGGTGAAAGCAATAGGAGGACAACGATAAAGCGCTCTATGCCGCGCGGTGGTATTCCAACGAACCCCGTCCCCTTGACCAGTAGGCACGCTACTGCTGCTGTAATGACTGGAATGGTCTCCTGGTCAAGGGGCGGCAATAATGGAAGGTCAAATTCAACCTTTACCGGCAAAAAAAGGTAACCACCGACGATGGTGATAAAAGTGGCGGTAATAGCCGGTAACCGGCTGTAGAGCAATGCCGCCAGCGCCGGCCAGAGGAGTAATACCAGGTAAGCGCTGGGGCTCGGCATGTTAGCTTACCGCCATTCCGGTGTGGCCCGAGCCGGGCTGGCTCCTGCTCGCCCGGGCTGCATCGATCAGGTCCATCAGGTGCATAGTGTTCCGATGGATATCGAACTCATCCGCCACAAGTTTTCTTGCCGCCCAGATCCGTGTATCGGTTATCTCTGGTCGTTCTTCGATCAACGCATGCATGGCATCCGCAATCGATTGCGCTTCAGGCTCTGCCACCAGGCCGGTTTGCTGGTCGATCACCAGTTCGGGCACACCGGATACCGACGTGGATATGACGGGAACTCCGCTGAGCATGGCTTCCATCAGTACAACCGGGATACCATCCATGTCTCCCGCGCTATCCTTCCTACAGGGCAATACGAGACAATCGAGCTGCCCGAGCCATTCG
Source organism: Microbulbifer sediminum (assembly GCF_021729035.1). Lineage (GTDB taxonomy): Bacteria > Pseudomonadota > Gammaproteobacteria > Pseudomonadales > Cellvibrionaceae > Microbulbifer > Microbulbifer sediminum. The sequence goes on from NZ_JAJSAP010000009.1 coordinate 134,085, forward strand.
CCCACATGGCAATTCTGCATTGCGCCGAGAAAACGGACCTCGGTTTCCAGTCCCGCCGTAACAGCCTGTCGCTGTACCTGTGCCTGCAGCGGGCCGTCCCCGGCCACGTCGAGACGGAACCGTAAGCCCCGGGCCTTGAGCAATGCACAGGCGTCGACTAACAGGTCCAGGCCTTTCTTTTCGACAATCCTGGCCAGAAAACCAAAACGGACTGGTTTGTTACGTGGGCTGTGTGGCCGCGGAGCGAATTCCCGGCTATCAACACCACAGCGGACCAGTCGAAGCTTACCTGCCGCCACCCCCCGCTCCTGCAGCCAGCGGAGATTGAACCTGGATATTGTGGCAAGAAATGCTGCGCGATCCGCCTTCCGGTCGAGTAGATAGCCCCGCTGGAACAGGTCGTTGGCATGCGCGGTGATCGAGAAAGGAATGCCGGTCAGCATAGATGCATACATTCCGATGTCCGTACTCACGTGGGCAAAGTGTACATGGAGGTGAGTAACCTTCCTGCGCATCATTTCCCGTGCCAGCACCGGTGCGAGTACCGCACGGTAACACAGGCCCCAGGCGACCCTGGCACCGCCCTCTGCGGAACGGGCGTCACCAAGCACTGTTCGTAGCGTCCGCCAGTAGCGCCGCGGGTTGCTGAGCAGTAAGGAGAGATGGCTCCGCACCAGACGCCCGATGCCCTGTCCGTAAATAAGGAATGTGCGCCCCGCGAGGCTCTCGAGCTTCTCATTTCCGTTCGGCACGGCTGTCGGGTGAATCGAGAAGGGCTCGACCTTAATTCCGGTTTCCTCCAGAAGGAATATTTCCTTGTAGACAAAGGTACTGGATAGCCCCGGGATCTCCGGTGCAAGGTACGCAATAGGAGCCTCAGGCATTGGCGGCTGCCCCGGTAGACGGTTGCGGGTCCTCTGGCCCACGCGTTGATTGCCAGCGCTCTCGCCCCGCAGCCTCGAATTGGTCGATTGCGCGCCGTTTTCCCTGTATGAGCGCTGTGTGCTGGAAAGCCCGTAAATAACGGATGAATTCCCGATCATTGATCCTCGGCCTGCCAGCAACCCAGCTGCGCAGGTAACCCCATAGTACTGCCAGGCTGCCGGCAAACGCCGGGTAATCAAGCACGCGGAAAATTGCCGTGGCGCTCAGGTACAGAAAACCGGTACCCATATAGTACTGGCCATACCCGTGGCGCATTTTTCCGGTGAGGATGCCCTGCTGGCTGGACCCCATGATCCTCAAGTGAATGAATCGCAGGTCCGGCTCGTCCCAGCTCCTTGCCTTCCACCCCAGCATCCTCGCCCGGTGGCAATCGATCGCGTCCCACATGACTTCACGGACAATACCCCCGATTTCCCGGAAGCACTGTGTTCGGTAGAACTTCGTCATTCCGACGGACATCTCATCCCCCCGGCGTTCACTCACCAGTGCTCCATCGCGCAGGTTGTAGGGCTTGCCACTGGCACACCCAAGGCGGGGATCCGCGGCCATCTTGGTCAGCAGGGTTTCAAAGTAGCGGCTTGGGAGCTCTAGATCCAGGTCGAGCTTGCAGAGGAAATTGAATTGATCAAGATCGATCAGTTCCAGCCCGGCATAGAAGGCATCGACCACCCCGGGACCAACATTGCGATAGCCACGGTTATCCCGGCGGTGTACGCGGATAAACTCATACTTTTCCGCATAGCGTGCGAGGATTTCCGGGGTCCGGTCCGAGGAACCATCATCGACAATTATCCAGAGCGCCGGGGGTAGTGTCTGGTTGATGACACTGTGCAGAGTGTGTTCGAGGTATTCCTCTTCATCACGACACGGAGAGATTACAACATACTGTTTGTCTTTTATTGCCAACATAAGTATCAGGCCTGATTTCCAGTCGCTGCCAGGGGGTGCCGGTCTTCTCGCCGGATATTGCGATAGATGGCCCGTAGCGAAAGCAGGTTCTTGAAGTAGCGCGGTGCGAGACGGCGCGGGCTGGTAAGCATCCGGTGCAGCCACTCCAGCGACAGCCGCTGGAGCCATAGTGGGGCGCGCTGTTGTTGGCCGGACAGGAACAATAGGGATGCCCCTATGCAGAGCGTCACGCCCCGCGACTCGGGCACGGCGGCGAGACGATTTGCCAGCAGCTCCTGCTGTGGCGAGCCGAGTGCCAGGAAGATATAGTGAGCCCGCTGGCGCAGGATAAATTGCGTCAACGTGTTGACCTCGTCCTCCCGGTCAATAAACCCCATGCTGGGATTATGGTGTACCAGATTCAGGTGAGGATACTGGGAGCGTATACGAAGAAACACGCTCTCCTCGCCACCAATCAGCAGTATCCGGTCGCTCGATGTCAGCACTGTGTCAAACAGTGCTTTTGTCAGCGCGCTGCCCGGAACCACCTCGGGTATGCTCATACCCTTAAGGCGAAGGAGATGCGCGAGGATACGGCTGTCGCACAGTGAAAGACCGGCCCGGCGATAGATTTCCCTCAGCTGTTCATGGTTAACGCCGCTGACCAGTCTCTGTAGGTGGTCAATGTTGGGTGTCACTACAAATTTATTGGGCAGTTGCCGACTCATCGACCGGATGCTTTCAAGTGCCGATGACATGGTTATGCGGTCTATATTACAGATGCCAATGCTGCGCTGCTGGCTCATGCTGGGGACTCCCTTCCCGCGAATATGCTATTTATACTCGATCAGCTCCATTGCTTTATGTCGCCGCCGGCTTGTGTGGAACTCGATAACACCAGCCATTTGGGCAAACTTTCCCACGACGACGGAAAGTGCGTAGAGCCATGACGCACGCCTGCTTTCTTTTTTCCCCTCTGCTCGCCGACCACGATATACACGGATAGCCAGTAGTGCATAGGCCAGTGGTAACATGGGCAGGACTGCGGGGCCGATAAACAGGCTCAATACCAGCAGCGCAGTCGGCAACGCAGCGCCATAAACAACAATACTGCGGACTTCCCGCTGGCGGAATCCGGAGCCATCACCGGCATGCAGAAATGCGCCGTGCGCGTAGGCGTGGCCGGCACGTTTAGCCCGCAACCAGAACTGGCTAAAGCGGGAGATATCCGCATCATGGAGAGTCATTGCATACGGCAGGCGCTGTATTTTCCAGCCCGCGGCACGAATCCGGTAACACAGCTCCGGCTCCTCACCGGCAATCATTTCACTGTTAAAGCCCTCCACAGACCGGAAAGCCTCCACGCGAACCATAAAGTCACCACCGCTTGAGGCCGCCTCCCCTACCGGGGTGTCCCACTCCATGTCGCAGAGCTGGTTATATATCGAAGCTTCCGGTCGAATTTCACGGCGACGGCCACAGACAATCGCTAACCCGGGCTTTTCGTCCATTTCAGCGGATGCCCGTTCCAGCCAGCCAGGATCAAGCACACAGTCACCGTCGACAAACTGGATCCTGGAGAGGTCGGGATAGCGGTCCAGTAACCGCGCGGCGCCCTCGTTACGGGCACGGGCGGCGGTGAATGGCCGATCCGGGCTGAGGCGCACCACTGACTCAACCAGTTTTCCTGCCAGCTCTGCGCTGCCGTCACTGGAGCCCGAATCCACATAGACCACCGGGAGGCCGGTCGCACACAGGGATTCCAGGCAGGAGGACAATCGCGCACCTTCATTCCTGCCAATAGCGACAATACCCAGTGAGGGCGTGCCATGGTTTTCAGCTGGCATGCGTCACCTGCCCACGGCCTATTCCCAGCCTTTTGGCCATGGCCCGGCGAACCCTGGCCACCAGCCCCCGTGGCTGTCCTGACAATTCCTCTTCCCGACCGTCCGGGCGCAGGAAAATAGTGCTGTGTAACGCTTTTTTCTGCTCACCCCGGTCACCGGCGGTATAGTAGTAAAGAGCCAACGAAACCCGGTGTCTATCCTCCGGGCAATTCAGCGGATGTGGATGGCCGTGGTAGCTTTTGGAAGTGGTCGAGAAAATTGCCATCCGATTGAATAAAGGTGGTATAGATTTTTTGCAGGCTTTTTCCTTCGCACACCACAACTCAAAATCCCCACCCCAGTCTTCCTGCCAGTCTTTGTTCAGGTAAATAAGTACGTTGATACGGCGATAGACATTCATCCGCCGATGTCCGTTGAAGTCCACGTGTACGCCAAGCTTCCCGCCGCGGGGTATTTTATGTAACCCGGCACCGTGCAGGTATGGGTCGGGGATCAGGCCCTGGATACCGGTCAGTTGCTCCAGGAATTCCAGAAATGGCGCTGAGTTCAGGGTATGGATCAAGTTTCGGGTAACTGGCCCCATGCTGAGATCCGAACTCATCTGCAATTTTTTTTCATACTTTGAATTGAACTCACGCCAATATTTCTTACCCCGCTCGAATTCATCGAGGACGGCGTCGAGTAGTTCCGGGGAGAAAACGCCGTCATACACACCATGGGCAAACGGCCGGGCATTGCGATAGGCTTCGGCATTTTCCTGTACGAGTGCCTTCAGGCGCTCGCTGGGAAGGTAGTCCCGGTAAGTAAATTCCTTCATACTTTTCATTTCGTATTTGATCTAAAGGGGCAAAGACGGACTTTTCGATGGGCAGCCGGGGTGGTTGGCTGGAATATGCTGCGGACAGGTGTCGCGGCAATGCAGGATATCCCAGGCCATACCCATACCCGTGGGAACGAAATGCAAAGCGCCTTTACCGGACACAGGGAAAGTCGTCGAGCCGGGGACGCAGACCTGCCCAGGAGCCAGAAAAGTCGCTGGAAAGAGGAAATGGCAGATACCTGCACGCCAGACGGGTACAGTGAAGTAATGGAGATCATGTTGTCGCGCTCCCTGCGCAGCTTTCCAGTGGCTTTCCTTTAGCGCACCGGTGGGTTTCCCCAATCGCACCCCAGCTGATCAGCGACATTACCAAGGGCAATGCCAGCAGGTGTGGTCTTTAAAATCGGGCGGCCGATTTTCCGCAAGAACGGATCGGGGGGCTACTGTACCAATTTAAGGGTTAGCAGGAGCCTCTCGCGGGCAGCTTGCCCGGCATTACCGAAACCTGCTCCATTGTCGCTGCACCGACCTGGCAGCTTCCGGACGTCCCGCCACGAGCAATCCTGTTCTTGCTTTCGCTTGTTGTATCGCTTTTTTACGAGCAGACAGGTTAGTAATGAGTACGTCGCAACCCGAAGTAAGGCTGTGGAAATTTCTACCCCTACCAGTGCCTCTGATTATTGATAAATTTTTTTTCACTGTAAATGGGCGGGGGAAACAATGAACCACGTATAAGTGTCTTTGCCGTCGTGACTGGTACAAAACCGCTTATTTAGTGTTATTAACTGGCTCGATCGTGTTAACTTAAATAAGTCAACTGACAGGGCCCGACCGCCAATAGCCTGGATCGGCATTGAGCGGTTCATTTCAGTTCCACCAGCCTGGCATCCATCAGCCCTGGCACCCGCTCGGTGAGCCCGGGCTGGGCGCGACAGGACGCATAATGTCCGTACCGCGCTTCCTGTCCGCATCAATGGTTGATTGCCCGGTACGCAGGCGGCTCAGCAAGTCCCGATGTGCCTCGTCGTCGAGGATCCGGGCCAGGCGTCCGACGATATTCTTCCGCGCTGATTCCCCGACCAGGCGATCCGGCTGTGCGGCCAAAGAGGCGGCGCACTATAGCTTCGAGCCCCGTAGCCACCGCCCTGCTGTATCTGCCGCCCGGTGATTTCCGCCGGTACTGCGGCACTCCCCGGGCTGCCCGGTGTAGGGGATGAACTGCCACCATCAGGTGCGGGAACCCGGGAAAGGCCCGGCAGCTGAACCGCGGGCGCCTGGCGGGTCTCTTATAAAGGAGGGGACGCCTGCACCGATCAGGTGCACCAGGGATCACCTTGTTGCGCATGCAGAATGACGTTTTGGCCCCGGGGAGACTTCTACTTTGATGAAGTAACCGGGCGCCTCTCCGGGCCGGAACCGTAGCCCTGGCCATCACCGCCAGGGCAAAAGGGGTTCCCCAAAGCGCTGCAGCTTGTAAAATCTGCCGCCCACCGGCCGCCGCCGGCCGTTTGTGTACCCCTGGTTCCGAGGTTCCCCAGGACCCATCCGAACCCGACAACTGGAAAACTTATGTTGCTTGCCCTGATCGCCATCGTCGCTGGATTTGCTTTACTGGTCTGGAGTGCCGACCGCTTCGTCGAGGGTGCAGCCGCAACCGCCCAGCATGCCGGCATGCCGCCATTGCTGATCGGCATGGTGATCGTTGGCTTCGGCACCTCGGCGCCGGAAATGGTGGTCTCCGCGATGGCAGCCCTGGACGGCAGCCCCGGGCTGGCGCTGGGCAATGCCTACGGCTCCAATATTGCCAATACCGGCCTGATCCTGGGCCTGACCGCGCTGATGATACCGCTGGCGGTTCACTCCAAGATCGTCCGCAAGGAGCTCCCGCTGTTGCTTGCCATCAGCTGCCTGACCGGAGCATTCCTCTGGGACGGCGGCCTGGCGCGCTGGGAGGCAGGGATACTGCTGGCCGGCTTCTTCGGCCTCATCGGGTGGTCCATTTTTTCCGCCCTGCGGGGCAAGGGCGACAAGCTCGAGGGCGAGATGGAGAGCGAGCTGGAGGTGCATGCCATGCCTCTTGGCCGCGCCATTTTCTGGGTGGTGGCGGGCCTGGTGCTGCTGATCATCAGCTCGCGGGTCCTGGTCTGGGGGGCGGTCACGATTGCCGAATCGCTGGGCGTCAGCGACCTGATCATCGGCCTGACGATCGTCGCGCTGGGCACCTCCCTGCCGGAGCTCGCAGCCACCGTGGTAGCGGCGCGCAAGGGCGAGCACGATATCGCCATCGGTAACGTCGTGGGCTCCAATATGTTCAACCTGCTGGCGGTGGTGGGGATCGCCGGCGTGATTGCGCCCATGTCGGACGTGCCGGCGGAGGTGCTGTCGCGCGACTGGCCGATGGTGGTGGGATTGACTGTGGCGCTGTTTGTGTTCGGCTACGGTTTCCGCGGCCAGGGCCGCATTAACCGCCTCGAGGGTGCCGGCCTGCTGCTGGCCTATATCGTCTACAACGCCTACCTGGCGATGACCATTACCCGCGCCGCGGGCATGTGAGCCCCGGCACTACCGGCGGCCCCGCTCCCGCTCCAGGCGCGCCAGCCGCGCCTGGAGCCGCTCGACTTCTTCCAGCAGCTCCAGCGCCAGGGCCGCGCCGGCGAGGTTGAGCCCCAGGTCCCGCTCGAGACTGTACACCCGGCGAACCTTCCTGACGCAGATACCACTGAAGCGCCAGCGGGTGCGGCTACGACCGCGCGGTTCAATCACTCCCTCTTCCACCAGCGCCAGCACTTCCTCGGCGGCAATATCGCAGGCGCGGCAGAGTTCTCCCAGGGTCAGCTCACTCTCCTCATCCAGGATGGCGCCGCTGATTTCCTCCCGTTGGCCCGGTTTCATAGCCACTCTCCTCTACTCAGCTGCCCAGCCCACTGCGGGGATCGAAAGTGAAGGCCTGGCTGAACGCGCGATAGGCCTCTTTTTCCGCCTCTGTCCCGGCCGGCGGTGCCACCACCTGCAATACCACGAACATGTCGCCCGGCGTCTTGGCGGGTATGCCGCGGCCTTTCAGGCGCAGCCTGCTGCCATTGCCACTGTCGGCGGGGATGGTCAGGTTGATGGCACCTTCCGGTGTGGGCACCTTGACCTTGGCACCCAGGGCTGCCTCCCAGGGCGCCACCGGCAGGTTCAGGTAGACGGTCGTACCCTCGACCGAATACAGCGGATGCGGATTGAAGGCGATTTCCAGGTACAGGTCGCCGGGCTTGCCTTCGCCGAAGCCGGGCTCGCCCTGCCCCGCCAGGCGGATTTGCTGGCCCTCGGTCACGCCTTTGGGGATCTTTACATTGAGCTTGCGCTCCTTGAGCTGTGGCCGCCCGTCGGGCCCCAGCTCGGAATGCTTGAGGGCAATCTGCCGGGTGCCGCCGTGATAGCTGTCCTCCAGGTCAACGGCAATCTTCGCGTAGGTATTCTCACCGTGCGCATGGTAGTGGCGCTGGCGGGCGCCCCCGAAGCCATGGCTGAAGCCGCCGCGACCAAACAGGCTCTCGAAGAAATCGCTGAACACCTCCGGATCGGCCGCGGTATACCCCCCGCCGTGGAACTCGAAGCCCTCATCCCAGTTGGGTGGCGGGCGGAACTCCTGGCCGGCATGGTAGCCACTGCCGAGCTGGTCATAGGCGGCGCGCTTCTCCGGGTCTTTCAGAACCTCGTAGGCTTCGCCCACTTCCTTGAAGCGATCCTCGGCGCCGGCCTCCTTGCTGATATCCGGATGGTATTTGCGCGCCAGCTTGCGATAGGCGCGCTTGATCTCGTCCTGGCTGGCATCGCGCTCAAGACCGAGGATCTGGTAGTAGTCCTTGTATTCCATGACGCTCCGGAGTCCTACTGAATCCGTCGCCCGGTGTTCCCAGTCGCAACCGGGCGCTGGTATGCCGGGCCGGGGATTTTTATAGTAGCGGCTTTCCCTAACTCTACAACAAGGGTTTCCTTCATGCTGCGGCTTCTCTCGATCACAGCCCTGCTGCTGTCAGGCTGGGTGACGGCAATTGCATCTCCCCGCGCCGCCGCGGCTGCATCAGTCACCGTGCATGAGGATATCCTGTGGGCCGAGCCCGGCGGCGTGCCGCTGACCCTGGATATCTATGTGCCATCCACGGCGCGCGCGAGCTATCCGGTGGTAGTCATATACCACGGCGGCGGCTGGCTGTTGAATGACAACAGCATCATGGATTCCGCCGCCCGCTACCTGGCGGAAGAGGGGGAATTTGTGGTGGCCAATATGAACTACCGGCTGCTGGGAGATAATGGCAACACCACCCGCATGAACGAAATCATCGAGGATGCCCTCGGCGGCCTGCTCTGGGTAAAGGCACATATCGAAGACTATGGCGGAGATCCCCGGCGCGTGGCAGTCACAGGCGACAGCGCCGGAGCTCACCTTGCCGCCATGATACTGATGGCCGGACAGAACCTGAGCGGTGCCGGTTTCGGCGCGGGCAAGCCCGGCTTCGACCCCACTTATTTGCCCGACGGGAAAACGGTCGGACAGGTGCAGGAGGAAGACGGGCTGGCGGTACAGGCGGCGGTGCTGAGCTATGGTGCCTTCGACCTGTACCGGGAAGCGCTCGACGGCTTCGAGACCAGCAGCAATGGTTTCTGGGAGTGGTCCAGCACGGCCCCGCGCAGTATTTTTGGCGGCGATGTCACGCCGAGCGGGCATCCGGAGCTCTACCGGGCTGTGTCACCGATTTACCTGGTTCCGCCAGCCACCGAGCGCAGGCTGCCGCCAACCTTTGTACACGTGGGCAGCGAGGACCGCGTCACGCCACCGGCAGCGATCCAGAAATTCGTGGACAGGATGCGCGCGGCGGGCCAGCCCATCGAGTTCAGGATCTATGACGGCAAGCGCCACGCTTTCCTCGACTCGGGTTGCAATGAATACCTGGGGAACTGTTTTGACAAGGATGCGCCGGACACGCTGGACGATATAATCGCATTTTTGAGGGAGCATCTTCGCTCCACTTGATCCGGGGTCCAGTCCAGTTTCTGCGACCGGTGGTGTCTACTAAACGTGGGTAAGTCTTGCACTTAACGCCGCCGGCAGGGGCAGCTTACCTTGTGCACGTTTTGTGCAAACATGGGAGCGTAGCGACCCGCGCAAAAGGTGCACAGGATAAGACGTCCCGCGAAGGGCCGTAGCATACTGCCTAGATTTGTTACACATCTGCTACGCAAAAGCCAAAAAATTAGAAAAGCCTATGTAGACTAACCAGACGCCACCAGCAAGGCCAGCCAGTAGCTCAAGCTTAAAATTAGAGGGGTACTTCTCTCTCGGAGTGAAATTAAAAGGTAAATGGAAAAAAATTCCAGTAACGGCCATTTTGTGACATAAAAAGAGCAAAGATGCACCTAATATGACTGGCCATACGACGCCAAAACTGTTTTTTCCAGACATAAAAAAGTAAGAAAAGTAAACGAAGAATAGACTGATACAAAAAAACTGCGAATGGTCGAAATTTCTCAACTCTTTCCCTTATCTCTTTATCTTCTCTTTTCCATTCCTCTCGTTGCGCTATTGCATCCTCTTTGATGATCTCAATTTTAGAATAAGCAATACCGCACGCAGGGCATTGCCAGTCAGGCGCCCTTTCATATGCATTTCTTTTATACTCACATTTCGGACAAATCATCATAATGTGTAACATCCGCAAAAGGGGCGACCAATGCTAGACACCTCGTGTGCAAAAATGGGAGCGCGGTGACCAGCACAAATGGTGCATAGTGTTGGGCGCCCCTCGGAGGCCCAACGGGCCGGAGCAGATTCCTTGCGCTTGTTATGCATATGTTTTGGCACTCTTTATCAGCTTATCCAGTTCTTTCTTCAAGCTCCTTCTTGCAAAAAATCTTATTATAACTTTTAGAAAACCAGGCAAAGATTGAAGACCCAAATCAAGTTGGACGTTAACACTAAGCAAAGTTTGATCATTAATCCCCTTTAGATCGGAGTCAATGAGCGCCTTGATCTTCTGATCTTCTGTGGATGCCACGAATTGGATTGAATCGGGCGGTTTAGATTCAGAGACTTTTACGGCAATTGTCTTATGTAAATGGTTTGATTGAATCCGAAAGGATTGCTAGAACTATGACTTACCTGAAAGCCATCAAGTGCATTTCTTTTTATGTACTCGATGTCAGTAATAAGCTTAAAGGTCATATCTTTGCTTAGCGGGACAACTATTTCTTCTGCGACTTCTATCAAAGACTACGATTCCTTGCATGCATAGCGCCCGCCGCACAGGCGATCAACTTGTTGCGAGTCCAAAGCGTGAAGCGTGTATTTGTGCCGACGTTTGTTATGCATTACCACCAGATTCCATTTTGGACTCTATGATTGCGATTAAATCTTCCAGGTTTTCGGTATGAGTAGAGATATATACCTTGCCATGCTTTCCAGCGCTCGCTACGACTGCCTCAATGCCGTTATTACTAAACGGGTAGAGTTCATTAATCTCTGAAAGAGGGATGCTATTTTTAAAAAACCAGTAGTTCCGGCCAACTAGATTTCCATTTTCAATTTTTACATAAGCAAATTTGAATGCTGCCGCTATTAAAAATCCGAATACAGCTGAGAAAGCAACTATACCCAAGAAAAATAACGGTAGCTGCCATATTGCGACATGCTCAAATGTCTTTTCTAAATTGAAATCTGAAGAGAAAAGCCTTGCTATAAAAACAAATGCAACAGGTATGGATATCGCCATACTCATAAACTTCGTAAGCTTCTTCCCTAATCCTATCCAGTTTACTTGGTATTTCACTAAATCTCCTTGGATGCATAACGCTTTTGTTTAGCGGCGCCCATGTAGCGCAGCGAAATGGGCACCCGGTGTAGGGCCGGAGGCCCGGAACGAACTACAACGATTGGTTAGATTACTCACGACGAAGCACCACCTGGATAGCCGCTCTAATGTATAGAAACAGGCGGTATAAACCCCCCCATAGCACTCCCCACCACAGCGATCCCAGCAAGAGCGAGCCGTAGGTGACAGAGTAATTGCTTCCCGAATATAAGGAAGAAACTGGAATATCCAAAACGATTAATGACCAGCATTCAGAGTCTGCGCATAGCCATTGGTCATCGAAGCCGATCAACAGAAACCAGAGCAATACATGCGCAACCAAGCCGCAAAAGAAAGCAATAACATAGGTTTTATGACTACTGTTTTTTGAGGCCATCAAAATCTAACGCTTTTGCTTTGCGGCGCACCGAAGCGCCAGCGTAGGTGCGTCCGACAACAGTCATTTGTTAGGCGATTTCATTCCAGCCATCCTGCTACCTTGAAAACAGAAATGATCAACACGAAAAAACCAAATAGTGACGCATTCAATATCCACTGCCGTTTTTTCGTAGCTGTTTTGATCTTCTTGGTTTCAACTCGCTCCAACTCTCGGAGCTCTTTATCATCAGGATGCGCATAGATCTGCGAAACGGAGGAGTATGTTTCAGATTCATCACCTCGAACTCGGGCTTTCAACCTTCTCGCAAGCACAAGCATCTCTTGAAGTTGGCTTTCACCAGGATTCTGCAACCAAAGCTCACCTTGGCTAAACTGCAAAAATGGCTGACCGCCGCGACTTAACATTACTCCATCGAACGAGTAGTCGGAATCAGCCCGCAGTGCTGTGTTGATTTCCGATTCGTTCAGCACCGAGTTCGCTGAACCTTCTGTCTTCACAATAGCGACGTGATATCCCATTCCTTTTTATGCCTAACGCCCGCAGCATGCGCGGTGATCTGCTACCAGTTTCGTGGACACTTTATGCCGCCAGTTTTTCATATTCGGACGGTGATTGGTAGCCGAGACTGGAGTGAAGCCGATCTCGGTTGTAGAACTCTATATACTCGATGATATGTGCCACTGAATCGATTTCATTTTCGAACATTCGCTGATGAACGAGCTCTGCCTTCATGCTATGGAAGAAGGATTCAACGATAGCA